>CAVYYZ010000005.1:0-206876 GCA_963772835.1 uncultured delta proteobacterium
GGTATAATCGCCTTGAAAAATGCGTTCTTGATGAGTTCAACTACTATCTGCAGGGTGCTTGTTTCCGGATTTCCTACCGACCCCTTGATATCCACCTTTGTGGCAACCTCCTGGTGCGACCTGTTTTCAAGAATCGTGGCGACCCCGCCGATCAACATCTCGTACATTCGATGGGAGACGCCCCTACCCGCATCTTTTCGTCCGTCATACACTTTCATATCCTTGAAGAACGGCTTGACATAGCCGGATATGGCGCCATTTTTAATATGTAACTCTGTGACGAGGGAAAAGACCCCGGCGGAAACATCAAAATCCCCGTAGGAGAGCAGGACGTCGTTCATCGCCGTCAACTTGCTTTCATCGATTTTTACGTAAAGGTCCAGATCAGAGCCCGCCTTCTCCGGCCTGAAACCGGCAGTCGCCGTTGTTATCCCGCTTCCCATGAATTTCCCCGTAAGTTTTACCTGCGCAGTTCCCCGGTCTGATTGATTGGAAAAATTTTGTGCATGGAGGTCGGTATCGGAAAGGAATATGCGGTACGGCTTGCGCGCAGCCTTATTCACCATCCCGATGGTGCACCCCGTTAAGTTCACCTGATCGGCGGTTAACAGAATACCGGGCTGGTTAGTCAGCTCTCTGGCTTTCTTTACAGCCACTCTTGCGCGTTTCTTTTCAACGCCGGCAGTGCGCTGCGAATGAGTGTAGTCGATGGTCATCCCCTGAATATCCAGGTTCTCCAGATGAGCGATTTTCACCGTTGGTGCAAACTCGGCGTCGCCGGAGGCACGGAGCAGTCCCCCATGAATGGAGAAGCTTGAGTCCGGGACAGCCGTATTGAAATAATCGACCGGTACCTTTTCCAGCGTAATTCGCCCCTTGATACCGGGAAACGGCTTGGCGAGGAAATTCGCAGCGCCGTCTATACTGCCCTGTCCGGTGCCGAAAATTGCCGTATCAAGATGGAACGAGGAGGGATAGACCTTGTTCGGCAGCTTGATGTTGCGGATGTTTTTAGCCTGGAGGTTAAAGTGATTCAGTATGAGAGGCCTCTTCTGGTCCTGGCCGATATAGGTGATGTTGGCGTTGTTGATTTTCAAAGAGTTTATTTTGAGCGGATAGATATCCTCAACCGCCTGTTGCCAGCCGCGCTCCTTGAGCGAGACGGTGCTGTCCACTTCACTGCGCAGCTGCAGCAGGTCGATGTTGATTTTCGGCTTGTCCAGCCTGAATTCGCCGACGAGCTTGCCCGCGAGGAGCCCGCTCCAGTGGATACTGGCTTTGAGAAGGGGAAAAGAGGCGACTGGAGGGTCGGGATGGGCCTGCTGAATGACGGTCATTTCTTTCAGGGAGACGGATAGGTTCAGCAACTGGACATGCAGCGCCGGCAGTCGAACCGTATACCCCTTCAGGTCACGATTCAACTTCTCCTCGGTTATTCTGCGCAGATGTTCATCAAGAAAAAAAGAGGCGACAAAGAGAACAACGGCAACGGCGACCGGGATACCAAAACCCCAACGGAACGCTCTGGAGCCGAGCATTTTTTTAACTCTGGACTTTACTACTGAAACATCCGCCATAGCGACTCTCCCTCCTGCAGAAGACAGACCCCGTCATCTTCTGCTATGGAAAATACTTCGCAACTAATGTGCCAGAGAAAAAATGCGGACATGCTGCATGTAACATTCTAATATTAATGGGTATAATTGTTAAGGCTGAACGGAAGCCCGCCAGGCTGATCCGTCGCACCTGGCAATACTGTCATATGTGACGGATCAGGTTCCGTTGCAGCGGTTACACACTCATTTTACCGAATTCTTGATATTTTCTCCGGTTTTTTCGATACCTTCGCCGGTTTTTTTGATCGCTTTATCAAACTGGCTACCGGCCTTTTCTGCTGATTTGTCTATCTCCTTGCCGGCCCGCTCCATAGGCCCTTCTTTTTTGCAGCCGGAGATACCGGCTATCAGGATGGCCAACACCAGTGCTGCAATTACATTCCTGCCGATTTTCGTCATGTTGAATCTCCTTTGAATTTAGTGCGTTGAAACGACGCATGTCCCGATCCCGCGATGTACGCGAGCATCCTGTCTTTGTTTCGCCAGCCACACCGTACCTTTATGCAGCACGTAACTTCTTCACGACGTTCTGGTGAAAGCCCCCCATCCGTGAGCCGATGATTTGAAGGTCAAGCTGCTGATGATGAAGCTATGTCTGTTGTTTTCCATGGAGTATCTTTTATTGCGGCTGCCTTTCTCAGGATGGATATGTTCAGAGTTTTTCGACAGCCTGGCGTGTCTTCTCCACGATCTCTGCCGGTTCCTCGTAACGAAAGATCAGTGGTTCTCCGAAAGTTACCGTCACCGTGCCCCTTTTGGGAAAATGAGCTTCGTGAGGAAGTACCTGATCAGTGCCGCGGACTCTGATCGGTACGACCGGAATCCCCAACTCTTTGACCATCAGACCGAGTCCCATCTGGAAGGGCAGCATGTTGCCGTCCAGAGAATGCTCCCCTTCCGGGAAGATCAGGATGTTAATGCCTGCATCGGCGAGCTTTCCCATGTATGTGAGCGAACCGCTGAATCCCTGTGACTGGGGCAGGGGGAAAAGGTTGAACAGCACGCTGCCGTACTCGAAGCTTAGGCGCCTCAAAATTTTATCGACCCCATGGTAATCACCGAAGAAGAACTCTTCCCAGGCTGCAGTAGCGGTAACAGCGCGAATTTTGTGCGGGAGTGCGAACATGACGGCAGGCTGGTCCAGGTAGGAGAGATGATTAGCCACAAAAAATACCGGGCCGGAGAGATTATTCAGGTTGTCTTCTCCCTGAATTTCAAGAGAAACGAAGTGTCTGAAGAGCGGCCCATGAAGCAATGTATCCCCGACTGTTCGCACCCACTTGAAGAAGCTTGCGTTGGTCCAGAAGCGGAAATGGTCATGATGAACCTGATTTTCCCGTTTTGCGATGATCTGGCGAAGATCCGCAACTTTCGTCTGCGGTCCGATCTGCGAGTCCTCAATATCCATCCGGAATTCCTGCTCAAGGTAATTTACCAGTTCGACCCGGTCGATGGAGGTAAGCCCCAGGTCGGCCACCAGCAGCGATTCTTCGCGGATCTCTGCAGCGCCGGTTCCAGTTACCTTGGCGATAAGATTGATCAGGTTGTCCCGGCTTACGGTTGCAGCGCCTTTTTCCGGTCCTTTCTTAACCTCCTCCTTGACCGCGAACTTTTTTATTTTGAGTGTCGTGGTTTTGGGGAATTCGGGCTCGCTCCAGAGGGAGTGACTGGTAATCTGGTGCAGCGAATCAAGACTCTTGTTCGCCTGAGCGATGATTTCTTCCGGAGCTTTGCCGCTTCCATCCAGCAGCAGCACTGCGTGCACCTCTTCCCCTCCACCCTTCTCGACGCCGATGACGCATGATTCTTTGACCCCGGCGATCCTGTTCAGGACCGCTTCCAATTCGTCTGGATACACGTTGACTCCAGAGCCGGTGACGATCAGCTCCTTTTCCCTTCCCTTGATTACCAGCCAGCCATCCTGGTCGATCTCTCCAAGATCGCCGGTCCGGAACCAGCCGTCTTCGCTAAAAGCCTCGCAAGTTGCCTGCTCGTTCTCGTAATATCCGGGAAAAACGTTGTCCCCGCGCACCAGAACCTCCTTCTCTGCAATCTTGAGCTGAACCCCGGGCAGAGGAGGGCCGACCGAACCTGCCACCTGACGCTCCATTGTGTTGACGCAGAGCACCGGCGAGGTTTCGGTGAGACCATAACCTTCCAGAACCGTAAATCCCATACTGCTCCAGAAATTGAAAACCTCCGGATCAAGAGGAGCGCCGCCTGATACAAAAGCGGTAAAGTTGTGACCGAATGTGCGCTGTACCGGGAAAAAAAGTATCCGCCTCACCCTTTTCGGAAGTGTTGCCGCCAGCGCAGCCATACTACGGAACAGACCGGAGAGGTGTTTTTCCTCAAGTTCCCTTTCGATGGTTGTTTTAAGCAGCTGCATGAGACGGGGAACGGACATGATGATATAAATGTCCTCCTCGCCCAGCGCTTCCATGATTGCGGAAGGTTTCAGGGTTCGCAGATAGACGATGGATGCGCCGCGATAGAACGGGGTAAAAAAACCCCCCATCTGTTCAAACATGTGGGAAAGAGGCAACAGTGAGAGGAAGTTGAAGTCGGAGGTGATAATCGGTACGGCCCGGTTTATCTGGGTCATATTGGCAACCAGATTCCTGTGGGTAAGGATGACCCCTTTGGGGTTGCCGGTGGTGCCTGACGTATAGATGAGTTGTGCGGTATCATCCGGAACTGCCGATACAAGCTCGCCGATTGGCGGAATGTCTTCAAGCAGGTATTGAAGGTCTTCCAGAAACAGCAGGATGCCTTCGGAGATCAGTTCAGATTTGAAGCGGCTCTGCAGGACAATTTTGGCTTTCGTGAGTGTGCGGATTCCATCCGCACGGGCCAGATCGGACATGAAGTCCACCGGTACTGCTACCGCGCCACGGATGATGATGCCCCAATAGGCGATCGCCCACCATGAAGAGTTGGGGCCCCAGACAAGAACCCTGTCGCCCGGCCCCACGCCGTTTTGATCCAGCAGATTGGCCATTTTCAGAGCAAGATCGTGGAATTGCTTATATGAAACCACGTGCCGTCGTACGCCGGTGCGGTTTACACATGCAGTTTTGTCGCCCAGCGCTTCGAACGTAGTGAAAAGGTCAATCAAAGTCTGCATAGGGTCCCCACTTTCACACTCCGGGCCGACGAGCTCATGTAATCTTCACGATCGTGTCATGCAGGATACTCCTGACTTCACCCCAGATACTCTCGGTACCTGCTTTGAGCTCTTCCCACTCATCATCGCCGGCGATCGATATACCCTGCAGTTTCTCCGCAGCTTCATTCCGCTTGAGCTTCAAGGCCGCTATGGCATTCGAATAATCAACCGGAATCTCGGGAGTGCTGCTCTCCACCCTGTCCTTGAGCCGATCGATCTGGTTATCCCAGTCAACCATCTGTGCGGAGAGTTTTTCGACGTACTCGGTTCTTCCATTCATGACGACAGCCTCCGTTCTATGAAATAAAGCGGGATAAAATCCTGATACTCTTCATGCCCGCGTCTGCAGGAACGAAGAGTTTCAGGACGTAATGAACATGCCGGAGCTGACTAATCGCGTCCCCGCCCCTGACCTCGTTCTTCTTCTCTATCCTGCCCGCGGCCCCGGTTCGAATCCTGAGGTTCTCCCCTCCCCTGCGGTCTCTGTTCGTGAACATTCGGTCGGGGTGCCTGCTGGCCTCGCTGTTCTGCCCCCGGCTGCTGCCTTTGCCCCTGAACTGCCGGAGCGTGCTGCTGAGGCGGCTGCATCCGTGGATCAGCCGGAGCGCCCTGCTGATGCGGAGCTGAACGTTGTGGTTCTATCTGCCTTTGATTGCCCGCAGGACGAGCTTCCTGCCTTCCCCGCTGTGCGGGTGCCGGCGCTGCCTGCTGCCGGATGTGCTGGCGGACTACCTCGTCACGCGGCTGGTAGCGGTAACTCTGGTTGCGGAGTGTATGCTGCTGCTCTACCCGCTGGGGATACCTGTCCCCTGTATAGTTACGCTGATAGGAAGGACGCGGCGCACGCGCCGGAACTGAAGCGCGGTTCCATTGATTCCACCCACCTCGACGCTGTTCCCATTCACGCCCCCAATGCTGACCCCAGCGCGGCGGTGCATTCGACCGCCAGCCACGAAAGTATTCAGGAGGCTGTTGGTAGTAGCGGACGGGTATGCGCAGGACGTACAGCGGGACAGCATATGGTTCCACAAGCGCCCAGGGTCCATTGTACCAGGTACTCGCATACCAGTTATCATCCTGATAGACCCAGTACATGCCATCGTAAAAGAAATAGTTGCCATCCACCTGCGGGGCATAATAGACCGGATAGCCCGGCACCGGAGCCAGTACCGGATATACCGGCAGATTGATCCCGATGCTCAGATTAGGGAGCCCGATACCGATGCTTATACCGGCTGAGGCAGAATTAGCCAGGCTCACCAACATCCAGAATACAATTAATCCAAAACCTATTTTTCGCATGTTAATTCTCCATTCAGATAACAGACTCGAAATTCAGACGCCGTAAAATTAGTGACCGCGCCGGCCTTCATCATGGCCACGGCCCTCATCATCATGACCACGGCCCTTGTTATGCTTCTCTTTTTTATATTTTTTGCCATGGTGTTTCTTTTCCATATACACCCGGCGATCCCTTTCCACATAGTACGGACGGCCTCTGTCGCTCTGAACGTATACGTTCGCCGGTGCCGGCTGATAGTCACTGAAGCTGAAATTCAGATTGGGTGCTCCCACCTGCACGGAAACGGCGGCCCCGGCTTCATGTATGCCGAAGGTCATGACGACCGCTGACAGTGCCAGCATTGAAAGAATTGATTTTGTTCTCATTTCATCTCCCTGTTCACCTGTAGTATTTTTGTTACACACCTGATGACTTGGCTCAGACATACTATTACAACTTTAGTGCCAAGAGCTGTCTTCAAATCATTGGGCATAATGTGCCGATTTTATTAATTATATTTATACCAAAATTTTAGAGATGTTGGAAATTCCGCAAAAAGAACCGTCACATCCCGCAAAAACCGTCATATACGGCGGGCTGTGATGCGATCCTGCTTCTCTCCACGGTACATATGAGCAAGACAAGGGGGTAACCATATTCGGTTACCCCCTTGTGCCTGGCTGCAGCGTCAGGCTTTGTACCTGAGAGTTGTTACACGATCAGTTGAAAAAATAGCGGAGTCCGACAGTTGTAGAAAAGCTGGAGGGATCGAAATATCCTGAGTGGGCACCGTTCCATCGATCGGTTATCCTGACTTCGGGTGCGGCTACCAGTTTTGCTTCTGCCGTCAGCACCAGATTTTTTTGAAGGAAATAATCAATTCCGCCGCTGACGTGGCCCCCTGCCGTCGTGTCGACGTCGCGACCTGTCCCGTCATAGGGGTCATAGTCACTGGCAAGGAGGTCAATTCCGAACCCCGCGTAGGGGACCAGCTGCCGCCGGGAAAGTGCAAAACGGTACTGAGCGCCGAGTGAAAGGTTGGTAACGCCGAAATCTCCTGTTTCAGAGCCGAAATCCGTCCGGGTAACATTCATCTCTATGGCTATGTGATCATCGAAGCCGTAGATGATACCACCACCGGCAATAAAGCCTTCATCGGTCCTGTTGTGGTAAAAATCCGAGTTATTATCGGCCGGGCTTATAAAACCTATGTTACCGGTAACTCCGAGTCTTCCTTTGATGCTGTCGGCCATGGCCGTGCCTGCGGTCAAAGAAACAGTTGTTGCGAAACATGCTAATACAATGAGTTTTCTCATTGTTTGATTCTCCTTTTTTGGTCACTGTGATCAGGCGTTATTACAAATCAGCGGGATCTTCACGTATTTTTCAATTCCGGAAGATCCCGCATGTTCAGCTTGCAAACCGATTAGTTATTACGTTTATGGTGCTTTTGTAACGGCATCGGCAATCAGGGTAACCCGATCTGTTAACGCAAACAATCTGCCTGTTACGTTGGCGCCAGCGAGCACATTTACCTGTGTCGCTGCAAATACGTTCCCGTAAAAGGTTGTGCCGCCTGCAATTGTCGTGATTCCTGCCGACCTGAAATAAACGTTCTTTGCCAATGCTCCATTTTTGAGGATGATGCTGCCGCTGGCTCCGGTGGTAAGGGTGCCGTCTATTGAAAAAATAAATACCGCGGTTGGATCGCCCTGTGCGTCAAGGGTGAGTGGGCCTGTTGTTATGCCGACATTGGCAGAGGTTTTAAAAACACCCCGGTTAAGCACAAGTGTACCCAGCTCGATTGGGCAGACCTGAGTCGGCGCACCCGGATTCGGGTCGGCAGCAAGGAAGGTATTTGCATTTCCCAAGTCGGTTCTGACCTGGTTTATAAACGCGGTTGTAGATGCATACGGTGAAGGGATCAAGAATGGAGGCATATCGTCATAAGCATATGACAAACCATTTGTGAGCTGATCATATTGTCCCGGGCCTACACCTGTCGTAAACCCTGCAAAAAACGTACGAGCCCAATCGAGTATACCAATATCTCCGTTGCTGATTGCGGTAGTACCGGTTGTCGTGATTGCCTTGCTGGCAAGAATCACGAATCTGGCTGTCTCGCCAAGGGTTGGTGCAGTAGGGTTTGCTATCGCTGTTGAAACGGATACAGTTACGAGATAATCCACAAATGAGTTGTCTGCAGCGGAAACCCTGTAGGTCACTGGATTTGTGAAGTTATTCGTTGTGGTACCGTTTATCTGAGTTACGGCACCGACCTTGACGCCGGTTCCTGTCGTGGTAAATGTTGCAATCAAAGCCGATACGTCTGTCCCGCTTGGCAGCGTTACTGCGATCGTCTTTGCACCTTCATTTATGATTCCCGTGGTCCCGGCAAAGGAGAATGCGGTCATAACCTTGTCAGAGACAGCAGCCACGGATACCGTTACGAGATAATCTACAAATGAGTTGTCTGCAGCGGTTACCCTGTAGGTCACTGTATTTGTGAAGTTATTCGTTGTGGTACCGCTTATCTGAGCCACAGTGCCGACCTTGACACCGCTTCCTGTCGTGGTAAATGTCGCAATCAAAGCCGATACGTTTGTCCCGCTTGGCAGCGTTACTGCGATCGTCTTTGCCCCTTCATTTATGGTTCCCGGAGCTCCGGCAACTGAATACGCAGTAATAGCCTTGGCAGAGGCCACTGCCACCGTTACCGTTACCGTATATGTCTCTGATGAGTTATCGCCGGCTGTTACCGTGTATATCAGTGGGACGACAGTGAAGTTGTTTACAGTTGTTCCGCTGGTCTGAACCACTGCTCCTACTTTCACGCTTTTCCCGGTCGTCGTAAATGTCGCAATGAGGGCTGAACGGTTTGTACCGTTCGGCACCGTTACTGCAATCGTCTTTGCCGCTTCATTTACCGAACCGGCGACCCCTGCAAGCGTATAACTGCTGATGGCCTTGGCAGTGACCGCAGCGACGGTTACGTTCACCGTATATGTCGCAGTGGTACTGTCGGCAGCGGTAACGATGTATGCAACGGGGGCGGTGAAGTTATTCGCCGTTGTGCCACTTGTCTGCAGCACCGTACCAACCTTCGTGTCTGCCCCTGTGGTCGTGAATGTGGCCTTCAGGGCCGTAATGTTTGTCCCGTACGGCATGGTTACTGCGATTGTCTTGGCAGTTTCATTTATGGTCCCTGTCGCCCCGGTAAGTGAATACGCGGTAATAGCCTTGGTTGAGCTCGGGAGCCCGGGATTATTATTTCCACAGCCGGCCGCAAAAACGACGAGGAGAACTGCCAGAATCCACATCTTTGAAAATCCTTTGTATTTGTTCATATCTGTCCCCTCCCTGGAGACTTTTGTTATTCTGAGATACCCCTGTAACGACTGACACAATTGTCTGCCGCTTCCTGCATGATGAACTGACTGAACCCGCGTTACGGAACGGTAACCGTCGCTGCGTCAATATTAACTGCGGACTGTGCCAGCAATCTGCCTTTGATCGAAGCAAGGTTCCCCATTGTAATCGAGGTCTGCCCCAGAATAATTCCCTCAAAGTGCGTATTCGCACCGATATTCACCGCTCCTGCAACCTGCCAGAAGACGTTTTTGGAGAGTGCACCACCGGTCAGGATAACGTTCTTGGCAGCGGCCATGGTGAGTGTCCCCGCTACTTTGAAAATCCAGACATCTGTTGCACTGCCATTGAGAGTAAGGTCAGTTGGAATGGTAATGGCACTCCCCCACTGGTAGACACCCGGGGTGAGGGTTAACGAAGTAAGTGTTCCGGCCCCCACGTTTGTGGTTGCTGCAGAGGTGGCTGTTCTGCCGGCGGCTGCGGTGTATGCGGTTCCCATGTTGGCTACAGCTGTGGTCAGGTTTGCAGCAGTACTCCCCCCGACATTATCGGATGAGAATAATTTCCCGGGTGCTGCAACCTGTGCAGAAGTAAAATAGGTGTCAGTAGGTTCGGTTATGAGCGACCATCCGGTCAGATACCCTCTGGCCGCCGGGCTCAAACCAATATACCCGGTCACTACCGAACTTGGCACGGACGCGACACCGGTCGTTGCCAGAATCGCATAATTACCGGCCGTTCCAAGCGGTACGGCTGCCGTTTCCACACTCACTGCTCCCCTTGTTGCTGCGTCTAATACTGTGGCACTTCCTTGCGAACTCGAACTTCCTCCACCGCATCCGGCCATAACAACTGACAAAAACAGCGCTGACAGAACACATGCCAGAGACCTCACATTGATGTTTAAACTTTTACGCATGTTGTCATCTCCTCTTCTAAAATAGTAGCCATCCGAATGGCTTGTTACTGATACGAGGTTACAACATGCGTGCCAAGGAATTGAAGCGGATGTATAAACAATAAATATCTGTTTTTAAACGATATTTATAGAACAGAGCTGTTGTAAAAACGGATATCAGGTAAAGACTGCCCGTCGCATGTAACAATGCCGTCACATATGGCGGCAAAATACGTACAGAATGCAGGAAGCCCGCAACCAATATCCGGTTGCGGGCTCCATTTTTGTTATTCACGGACCTGTGGCCCATGTTTACTACTATTCGATGATATCAATAACCACCCTCATGTTGGCATACGCTGCATCTGAGTATATATTTGAAGGCATAGATTCATACTTTGCAGGGTTGGACTTACCGTATCCGACCGTACTTATACGGCTGCCATCAATTCCACCTGATTTTACCAGGTAGTTTTTGACAGCTACCGCGCGTCGTTCGCTCAACTTCTGGTTATACTCTACCGTACCTGCTGCAGAGGTATATCCTGCAACGCGGATTTTCATTTCAGGATTGGCTTTCAAAGTCGCCGCATTATTATTCAATATTGTTTTGCCGTTCTCGCTGATTTCGGCGCTATCAAATTCGAAATGCGACTTGTCAAGCGTAGCCAGACATCCGATGATTGTAGGTTCTGCAAACGCTGTAAAGTTCCACACATAGTTATGTGCCATCGGATTAGCTGCCAGATCTCTGACGCCTGTGGTAACAGTGGCAGTATAAACTTTCCCCTTTTCCAATCTCTTAGACGGAGTAAAGGTTGCATTTGAAGCTGTACTGTTCACAATCCCGGCGAGAGGAGTCTCACCCTGTTTTACAGTGAATGTTGCTGAGGTAATCGTAGCCGGATCCATCGGTTCACTGAAAGCAGCATTGACTTTACTATTGGTTGGAGCTGCCGGCGCGCCATTTGGTGGTGACGTAAAAGAGACTGTCGGCGCGGTGGTATCTTCAACCATACCTGTAGTGAACTCCCACTGGTAGTCTTTTGCCATTTCATTGCCTGCAAGGTCTGTGACCCCGTTTGTAACCGTGGCTGTATACAGTTTCCCCTTTTGCAGGTTGCTTGCAGGAGTAAAAGTTACGGTTGATTCGGTGATTGTCAATTTTCCCGAAACACTTTCTGTTCCCTGTTTCAAGGTACAGGTGGATCCGGTGAATGTAGTTGCGTCCATCTCCTCACTGAAGGCTACACTGACTTTCTGGTTGACGGGCACAGCTGCATCGCCTCTGGCTGGTGACGTAAAAGTCACAGTCGGTGGGGTGTTATCCACCTCTTCTGCGATAACTGCAGTCGCTTTCCTTACCCCGCCGAACTGAAAGGTCAGGCCGACCGAGTATTCCAGATTATTGTGCCCGGTGTCGTCTATAAGCAGTACGTGCCGTACGTCACCCCGCAACGCTATATCGGGAGAAACGAAGTATTTGACACCGGCACCGTAATCGACCAGACCGGCACTGTGGTCCTTCAGACGGGGAGTCTGGGGTGTTTTGAAGTTGGTACCGCCACCGCCGACTGCAACAAACGGCACGAAGGCTTTGTCAGGCATGAAATGGTACAGAACGTCGACTCCATAACGATACAGGTCGGTCTCCCGAGATCCGTACCCTCTCCTCGTTTCGGTCAGACTGTACCCGAACATAGCCTCGGCCCCCAGGTGTTTGGTGAAGTTGTAGCCGGCGCGCAGGCCGAATATCGGGCGGCTCTCTTCGCGCTGATCCTTATCCAGTAGATATCCGCCGACAAACGGGGATACAGTAACCGCCCCTTGCCGGTTTTCGGCAAATCCGGGGGTTGCGAGGGTAACAAGCAGTAAGCCTGTCAATGTTCCCTTCAATAGTTTTTTCATTGCAGTTCTCCTCAATAGTTGTTGAATCAGTAAAGTTTAGTTCGGGGGATCTTCCCGCAGTTCACACTGCGGGAAGATCCGGCAATTATGCACACCTTACGGTGCTGGTACGTTTACCGTAGTGCCCTGCAAAGCGATGGTACCGGCATTGATTGCACCGGCCAGAATGCGGCCGTTTATCGTTGAGCCGGTCACCGCGGTGACATCTCTGCCGGACACGATGGTTCCGTAAAAGATCGTACCAACTCCTACAGTCGCGTCTTCGGTAGGAACCCAAAATACGTTCTTTTCCTGGGCTCCGCCGGTAAGCAGAACACTTGCCTGCGTTGTCAGTGAAGAACCGATCTGGAAGACCCACGTAGCATTGGCGTTGCCGCCTGCATCGAGTGTGAGGGGGGTAGAGACCAGCATAGTACTGCCGGATGTGTAGGTTCCGGGAGGAATGCCGGCAGGATATAATGCTCCCAGATCTGCACCGGCACTGATAATTGTTCCTGACGGCAGGGCTTTGGCTGTGTTATACGCAGCCAGCAGGTCAAGACGGGCCTGTGCAGATACGCTGTCATTAATATGTATCGCACCGTTCACTATTCCTGCAGGGAAACCGGTCATTGAAGTACCCGGATCCAGGGAGACATCCCCGTTGATGACAGAGAATCCGGTACTGGTGATTGCGGAAGTGGCCATAATGCCGAAAGAACCGGCTGAAGCGAGGTTTATCGGTGAAGCGGATGGAGGAGCAATATTATTGTCTGTCGTAAAGCTCCAGACATAGTCAAGTGCCAGGGCATTACCGGACAGATCTTTGGCTCCGGTGGTAACGGTTGCAGTATAGGTCGTGTTGATGGCAAGATTTGCCGCCGGTTTAAAGGTCGCCATTCTCGATAGCGGATTATACGTAACCGTTCCTGAAAGTACCGGAAGACCCAATGGCGGACCGGAGGTCTGCAGTGTAAAAGTTGCGGTGCTGATGGTTGCATTATCCATATCCTTGCTGAACGTTGCATGGACGTCACTGTTTGTAGCCACATTTATGGCAAGATCGGCAGGATTAACCAGTGTCACCGTCGGCGGAGAAGCATCGGCAAGCGCACCGGTGGTAAAGGAAAAAACATAATTTCTTGCCAGGGTATTGCCGGCGAGGTCTGCAGCGGCAGTTGTAATCGTACCGGTATACAGGGTGTTGTTGGCAAGATTTCCGGTCGGCGTAAAGATTGCCGATGTACCGCCCGGGACAACTGTCCCTGTTACGGGAGTAACGCCGGGACCGGTCAGGGTAAATGATGCCGTGGTGATTGAAGAAGAAGCCATCGCCTCACTGAAGCCGACGGTGACTTTGCGGTTAATCGGCACCGCACCGGCGTTATTGGTTGGAGAGGTTACTCTCACGGTCGGCCTGGTGATGTCTGCGGCAGTACCTGTCGTAAAGGTAAAGACATAATTACTTGCCAGAGCATTGCCTGCCAGATCTCTCGCGCCGGTTTTAATCGTGGCGGTATAGAGGGTATTGATTGTAAGAGTGCTGACCGGTGTGAAGGTAGCCGATGTCCCGGCCGCGGCGACTGTTCCCGGTACGGAGGTACCGCCGGGGCCGGTGAGTGTAAACGTTGTCGAATTGATCGACACAGGGTCCATCGCCTCACTGAACCCTACGTGGATAATCCGGTTGATGGGTACAGCTGTTTGACCGTTAATAGGGGCGGTGACACTGACAGTCGGTGCGATAGTGTCTACGAATTCAGGGCTGTTGCTTGCGCACCCTGCTACGAATGCGACGAGTAGTAATGCCAGATACCGCATTTTTGAATATCCATTGTTTATCTTCATATGTGTCCCCTCCTTTGGGACTTTGGTACGTTCATTTCTGTTCTGATCATTCGAGTGGCAATCCTTGGATTGCATATTTTCTACACTTCCGCTTCGCATGTACTTTATTCCTTTAGTATCAATGTGATTACATCAAGCGTTCTTTGGTTCACAGGGATCCCTCACAAAGACTCCATAAACGTGAATTCAGAGTGAGATGACCAGGATCATGATTGTGGTAAGGCAAATAGTCGGCCAAGAGCCAAATAAATATCAGTACACGGGATTATTCATGTAATAACGGGTGGTTGGCATTACTGCAGGAAACATCAGGCGGTATGAAACGGCTCGTCAGGCCGCAATATATGGCGGAACCTCAGCATATTGAGGAAATTATGGAGGGAGGTGAGCCCACCGTAACCGTGGCGTTAGCGGTACCCATCACAATAAATTAGGGCATTGCATGAATTACTGGTATTCTATCCACATGAAAGTGCAATCAATTCCGGGAAATGCAGGAAATTATCGAGAAAAACCTGCTCCGAATGGTTCCGGGAAGCATCCGAATGGCCTTCCTTTCCCCATCGTTGGTATCGGTGCCTCTGCCGGTGGCCTGGAGGCCCTGGAGCAGTTCCTGCGACATGTGACGGAAAATTGCGGCATCGCCTTTGTCATCGTCCAGCACCTCGACCCGACCCATAAGGGAATCATGCCCGAACTGCTCCAGCGCACCACGAAAATGGAGGTTTTCCAGGTCAAGGACCGGATGCGGGTCAAGCCAAACTGTGTCTATGTGATCCCCCCCAACAAGGAAATGTCCATTCTACATGGTGTACTGCATCTGTTTGATCCTACAGCGACTCGCGGCCTGCGTCTCCCGATCGATATTTTCCTCCGTTCCCTGGCCGAAGACCGCACGCAGAACAGTATCGGAATCATCCTCTCCGGCATGGGCTCGGACGGCACGCTGGGACTCCGTGCAATCAAGGAAAGCGGCGGTCTGACTCTGGTGCAGGAGCCCACATCAGCCAAGTTCGACAGCATGCCCAGAAGCGCCATTAATGCGGGACTGGCCGACCTGATCGCCCCGGCAGAGAATCTGCCCGAAAAGCTCATCAATTATCTACGGCATCCACTCACCTTCATCAAGACGGCCCCCCCACCGGAGGAAAAAGATCAGAGCGCCCTGGAGAAAATCCTGATTCTGCTGCGCTCCAAGACCGGCAACGACTTTTCGCTGTACAAAAAAAACACTATCTACCGCCGTATCGAGCGCCGCATGGGCGTCCATCAGATTGACCGGATCGCCGCGTATGTCCGCTATCTGCAGGAGAATCCCCAGGAGGTGGATCTGCTCTTCAAAGAGCTTCTGATCGGCGTGACCGGCTTTTTCCGTGATCCGGAAGTCTGGGAACAGGTTCGGGATGAAGCGATCCCGCTACTTCTGGCAGGTTACCCGACCGGAGGCTGCCTGCGAGCCTGGTCGACCGGATGTTCAACCGGTGAAGAGGCCTATTCGCTGGCGATTGTTTTCAAGGAGGCATTGGAACAGGTCAAACCCGGCAGTCATTTCACGATACAGATCTTTGCCACCGATCTGGACCAGGACGGGATTGACAGCGCCCGCCGGGCGGTCTATCCGGCCAAGATCGCGTCAGAGATGACCCCTGAACGACTGCAGCGGTTCTTTATCAAAGACGGCGACGGTTACCGGATCTGCAAGGAGATTCGTGAGATGGTTACCTTCGCCACGCAGAATGTCATAATGGACGCCCCCTTTACCAAGCTGGATATTCTGGTCTGCCGCAACCTTCTGATCTATCTGACGCCGGAACTGCAGAAAAAGCTCATGCCGCTCTTTCATTACAGCCTGAATCCCGGCGGGGTGCTGTTTTTGGGAAGCGCAGAGTCCGTCAGCACCTTTTCCGACATCTTCGCGCCGTTTAAAATCAAGTCGCGACTCTTCCGGCGCCGGGAATCAGCACTGTCCGAACCAATAGCGTTTCCGGCGACGTCAGTTCCACAACGACCGGGAGTTCCCAAGGAGTCACCGATGGTAATACCTGCTGTCAATCTTCAGGCGCTGGCAGACCAGCTGCTGCTGCAACACTATTCCCCGCCGGCTGTGTTGACCAACAACAGGGGGGACATCGTCTACATCAGCGGGCGTACCGGCGACTATCTCGAACCTGCAGCCGGGAAGGCCAACTGGAATATTTTCGCCATGGCCCGGGAGGGGCTCCGGTTTGAACTGGGAAGTGCCTTCCAGAAGGCGCTCCGGCAAAAAGGGGTGATCACCGTCAAGAGTATCAAAGGCAAAACGGGCGGTGATATGCAGTCCGTTGACATTTCGGTCCAGGAGATTGACAAGCCGGAGGCGCTACGCGGAATGATGATGATCGTTTTTACCGATGTAACAACTCCCCCGCAAAAGAAAGCAGCGGGTCGTTCCAAATCTGCCCCGACCGACAGCCCCTCCGTTCACGGATTGGATCAGGAACTCCTACAGACTCGCGAAGAGCTTAAAACCACCCGTGAGGAGATGCAATCCTCACAGGAAGAGCTCACTTCTGCCAACGAGGAACTTCAATCCACCAATGAGGAACTCCAGTCCACCAACGAGGAGCTGACCACCTCCCGTGAAGAGATGCAATCCTTAAACGAAGAGCTGCAAACGGTAAACGCCGAACAGCAATCCAAAATGGAAGAGTTTTCCCGGGTAAGCGACGACATGCGGAACCTGCTTAACAGCACAGAAATAGTCACCGTATTCCTTGACAACAAACTTCAGGTCCGGCGTTTCACCACCGGGGCGGATAAACTCTTCAAGCTGAGAGCTGGCGATGTGGGGCGACCGCTTTCCGATATCGTAACCGACCTGGTTTATCCCGGGTTGGCCGAAGAAGCGCGGGATGTACTGCGAACGCTGATCTTTTCGGAGAAACAGGTTACCACCAATGATGGACGCTGGTTTTCGGTGCGCATCATGCCCTACCGCACTACCGAGGATGTGATTTCCGGGGTAGTAATCACTTTTTCGAACATCACAGCGGCCAAGGTTTTGGAAGCGGAACTGCGCGCGGAGAATGCGCGATTGAAGGGGTTACTGGAAAATAAAAAGTAAATTTGATCAATTGTCCCCCTCTCCTGGAGGGAGGGGGTTAGGGGGTGGGGGGGACTGCCATGAAACTACAAAATTCCCTACATTCATTTGCCAGAGAATTGCGTAACAATTGCACCGATACTGAACGCCTCTTGTGGCGTTATTTGAGAAACAGTCAGCTTGAAGGTGTCAAGTTCCGCAGGCAGCAACCAATTGAAACGTATATTGTTGACTTCATTTCCTTCGATAAAAGGATAATCATAGAGCTTGACGGCGGACAGCATTCGGAAAACAAAGAATATGACAAACAAAGAGATGCCTGTCTGCGAGCGAACGGTTTTGTTGTATTAAGATTCTGGAATAACGAAGTAATAGAAAATACTGAGGGCGTACTAGAGGTTATCAGGCAACAATGTTTGCAAGTTACCTCCCCCACCCCCTAGCCCCCTCCCGGGGCGGGACAAGGGCAAGCAGCGGGGTATCTGTAACCTTAGTTGATGCTCGAATCGCCGCAAGCGGGGGGTACTTACCCAAAGTTATTCAATGCCACATTGCTTTAAAATCCGAGACAAGCGAGAGTATCCTATTGGGAACTAACAAGGACAAGAGCCCGTCAGCAGCCGCCTCAAAACTGAGCTGCCAGGCAGAAGAACCGTTGCCGGGAAAAAAAAGTACCGCCCAGCCACCTCGGACCAAGCCGGCACAACAGAAACTTGACCATGAGCTCAAGGTTTACCAGATCGAGCTTGAGGTTCAAAATGCAGAACTGCGCCAGGCCCAGGATGCGCTTGAGAACCAGCAGATCGAACTGGAGCTGCAAAACGATGAACTGCGCCGGGCCCAGGAGGCACTTGAGCGCCAACAGATCGAACTGGAGCTGCAAAACGATGAACTTCGTAAGGCACGTGAGGAACTTGAGGTCTCACGCAATAAATATTCCGAGCTCTATGATTTTGCACCCGTTGGCTATTTCACGTTTGATTCGGGCGGAATGATACGGGGTGTAAATCTTACCGGCGCGAGCATGCTCGGAACAGAAAGGCAACTGCTGACAGACACGCCCTTTACCCGATTTATCACGGGAGACGACGGGACGGAGATTTTTACTGAACACCTGAAAACTGCTTTGGAAGGACAGGGAATTAAACGATGTGAAATAAAACTCGCCGCACCTGACGGTACGACAATTTTTGCCCAGTTTCAAAGTTCCATTGTTGAAACTATCGATAACAATTATGGTTATATCCTTTCCTCAATTATTGATGGCACGGCGAGCAAAAAGCTGGAAACGGAAATCCAGGATGCCCGGGAATATGCCGAAAACATTGTAGAAACCGTACACAAGCCGCTTGTGGTGCTGAGTTATGACCTGAAGATCCTCACCGCCAATGACAGCTTTTACGACACCTTCAAGGTAACCCCCGAGGAAACCATCGGAAACTTCATCTACGACCTCGGTAACCGGCAGTGGGACATTCCCCGGTTGCGGGAGCTCTTTGAAGACATCCTCCCCAATGATACCGTCTTCAATGCTTTTGAAGTAGATCATGAATTTCCCGGAGTCGGCCGCAAGATCCTGCTGCTCAACGCCCGTCAGATTTTCCGGAAAAAAATCGGTTCACACATTATCCTCCTGGCCATGGAAGATATCACCGGCCGTAGACTGTTCGAAGACTCGCAACTCCAGGCAGGGGCGCTACAGAGTGCGATTTTCAACAGCGCCAACTTCTCCAGCATCGCCACCGACGCAAAAGGGGTCATCCAGATTTTCAACGTCGGCGCGGAACGGATGTTGGGCTACACGGCTGCCGAAGTCATGAACCAGATCACGCCGGCTGATATCTCCGACCCGCAGGAAGTGATCGCGCGCGCCGAGGCGCTCAGCATTGAGCTCGAAACCCCGATTACGCCCGGTTTCGAGGCGCTGGTTTTTAAAGCATCGCGCGGCATCGAAGACATCTACGAACTGACCTACATCCGCAAGGACGGCAGCCGCTTCCCGGCGGTTGTGTCCGTTACGGCACTGCGCGACGCACAGGACGCCATCATCGGGTACCTGTTGATCGGCACCGACAACACCGCCCGCAAACAGGCCGAAGAAGCCCTGCTCCAGGCGGGGGCGCTGCAGAGTGCGATTTTCAACAGCGCCAACTTCTCCAGCATCGCCACCGACGCAAAAGGGGTCATCCAGATTTTCAACGTCGGCGCGGAACGGATGCTGGGCTACACGGCTGCCGAAGTCATGAACCAGATCACGCCGGCTGATATCTCCGACCCGCAGGAAGTGATCGCGCGCGCCAAGGCGCTCAGCATCGAGCTCGAAACCCCGATTACGCCCGGTTTCGAGGCGCTGGTTTTTAAAGCATCGCGCGGCATCGAAGACATCTACGAACTGACCTACATCCGCAAGGACGGCAGCCGCTTCCCGGCGGTTGTGTCCGTTACGGCACTGCGCGACGCACAGGACGCCATCATCGGGTACCTGTTGATCGGCACCGACAACACCGCCCGCAAACAGGCCGAAGAAGCCCTGCTCCAGGCGGGGGCGCTGCAGAGTGCGATTTTCAACAGCGCCAACTTCTCAAGCATCGCCACCGACGCCAAGGGGGTCATCCAGATTTTCAACGTCGGTGCGGAACGCATGCTGGGTTACACGGCTGCCGAAGTCATGAACCAGATCACGCCGGCTGACATCTCCGACCCGCAGGAGGTGATCGCACGCGCCAAGGCGCTCAGCATCGAGCTCGAAACCCCGATTACGCCCGGTTTTGATGCCTTGGTGTTTAAGGCCCGGCGCGGGATAGAGGATATCTACGAACTGACCTATATCCGCAAGGACAGCAGCCGCTTCCCTGCGGTTGTGTCCGTCACGGCCCTGCGCGATATTCGGAATATCATCATCGGCTATCTGCTGATCGGCACAGACAACACGGCACGTATGCTCGTAGAAGCCGAGCGGGCCAGGCTCGACCAGGTACTGCATGACAAGAACACAGAGTTGGAGGGCGCCAAATCAACAGCTGAGAAAGCCAACCAGGCAAAATCGGATTTCCTTTCCAGTATGAGCCATGAGCTGCGTACGCCGCTCGGTGCGATCCTCGGCTTCGCCCAGCTTCTGGAATCCGGAGTCCCGGAACCGACGGCCATCCAGAGGCGCAGCATCGACCAGATTCTCAAGGCCGGATGGTATCTGCTGGAGCTGATTAACGAAATCCTCGACCTGGCGCTGATCGAGTCCGGGAAGCTTTCCCTGTCACTGGAACCGGTATCACTGTTCGAAGTCATGCAAGAATGCGAGACCATGGTTGAACCCCAGGCTAAAAAGCATGGCGTCAGCGTGACCTTTACCCCTTTCGAAATGCCCTACTCTGTCAACGCCGACCGGACACGGGTTAAACAGATTGTCATTAACCTTCTATCCAACGCAATCAAGTACAACAAGACCGGTGGAAAGGTTACCGTGACCTGTACCCAGACCTCCCCGGATTCGGTTCGTATCATTGTCCGGGACACCGGAGACGGACTGACTCAGAAACAGCTTGGACAGCTGTTCCAGCCGTTCAATCGTCTCGGACAGGAAGCGCATTCCAAACAGGGCACAGGTATAGGCCTGGTCGTGTGCAAGCGGTTGATTGAATTAATGCAGGGGTCCATAGGCATGGAAAGTACGATCGGGGAAGGGAGTGTGTTCTGGGTCGAACTGAAACAGACCGCTGAAACACATGCAGTCGCCCAGGACACCAATTTGACGCTGCTCACCACTCTGCCTGTTCAAGGCACAGGGCATTGTTACTCACTGCTCTACATAGAAGATAACCCGGCCAATATGATGCTGGTTGAGGATCTCATTGCGCGTCGGCCCGATATCCGTTTTTTAAGTGCGCGGGACGCAGTACGGGGTATCGATATTGCGTGTGACTCCCTGCCGGATGTTATCCTGATGGACATCAACCTGCCCGGCATCAGCGGTATTGATGCCCTGAAAATACTGAAAAAGAACCCGATAACGGCGCACATCCCGATTGTGGCACTGAGTGCCAACGCCATACCCCGGGATATTGAGACAGGTCTGGAGGCCGGATTCTTCCGTTACCTGACCAAACCGATCAGGGTCAACGAGTTTATGGAAACGCTGGATGTGGCACTTGAATTCGCAAAGAAACACCCGTAGGGGCGTATTGCATACGCCCTGGTGACCACTGCGGATATTGCAGCAGGGGCGCAAGCATTGCGCCCCTACATCATAAATTCAAACTCAACAAAGGAACAGATATGATGATTACCGAGTCCGATATTCTTGACGCCACCATCCTGATCGTTGACGATCAGGAAACCAATGTCATGCTGCTTGATCAACTGCTGCGAGAAGCCGGTCACACTTCTATTTCATCGACAATGAATCCGGAAGAGGTCTGTGAGCTGCATCGTACAAACAACTACGATCTTATCCTGCTTGACCTGCAGATGCCCGGCATGGATGGATTTCAGGTAATGGAAGCGCTTAAGGCAAACGAAACAGACCATTATCTTCCGGTTCTGGTGATCACGGCTCAACCGGAACACAAACTTCGCTCACTGCATTCCGGCGCGCGCGATTTCGTGAGCAAACCGTTTGACCTGATCGAAGTGAAGATGCGTATCCGCAACAATCTGGAAGTTCGGCTGTTGTACAAAAAACTTGCAAATTACAACAGGGAGCTGGAACAGACTATCGGGGAACGCACCGGTGAACTGATCAGGACGAATGCACAGCTTACTCAGGAAGTCGCGGAACGGAAAAAAGCAGAAGGGTCGTTACAGGGAACGTATGCGGAAATTAAAACACTGAAAGACCGTCTCCAGGAGGAAAACATCTACCTGCAGCAGGAGGTTGCCAGGGAATACAATTTCGGTGAGATCATAGGACAAAGTTCTGTCCTGTCACGGGTATTCCTGCAGGTCGAGCAGGTAGCACCGATGAATGCGACCGTACTTCTCCTCGGCGAAACCGGCACCGGCAAGGGGGTGGTAGCACGCGCTATCCACAGCAGCAGTGCACGCAAGGGACGTCCGTTGATTACGGTTAACTGTACAACACTGCCATCGACGCTGGTGGAAAGCGAACTCTTCGGTCGTGAGCGGGGTGCGTTCACCGGGTCTGATGCCCGCCAGATCGGACGCTTTGAACTGGCTGACGGCGGCACCATCTTCCTCGACGAAATCGGCGAGATGCCGCTTGAGCTTCAAGGCAAACTGCTTCGGGTCATTCAGGACGGCGAGTTCGAGCGATTAGGCAGTCCACGCACCATAAAAGTAGACGTCAGAATCATCGCTGCCACCAACCGCAATCTGGGAGATGAAGTCAAAAACGGTACCTTCCGCGAGGATCTGTTCTACCGGCTGAATGTGTTCCCCATTACGATGCCGCCGCTCCGCCAGCGCAAAGATGATATTCCGCTGCTCGTCAACCACTTTGTTGCCAAATTCAACAAAAAGATCGGCAAAAAGATTGAGACCGTCTCGAAAGATACTCTGAACTCACTTCAGGAATATCACTGGCCCGGCAACGTGCGGGAACTGGAAAGTGTCATTGAACGTGCGGTTATCATCACCCAGGGGACTTCGCTGCAGGTATTGGATCGCTTCGAAACATTCCGGAAGGCAGGGGAACCCGGAGAGTCTGATATCAAGGCCCTCGTTGAACTGGAACACGACCACATTCTCCAGGTGCTCAAGAAAACCGGCTGGCGCATCGAAGGAAAAAACGGTGCGGCGGTTATTCTTGGCCTCAACGCCAGCACCCTTCGTGCCCGGATGAGGAAGTACGGCATCGTTCGGGTGTAAATCGGCAGTTCATGAACCACAGAGCAACTGAGCAACTGAGAAGGCAAAAAGTTACATAAATAACAGGCATAACCAAAAGGAGAGTATTTTTTCTGGTTTTCACCTGAATTCTTCTTTGTTTTACTCAGTTGCTCTGTTGCTCTGTGTTTCAAATGATTTTTCTAGGATTATAAATCCAAAACCATCACCTCCACATATGACAGTAATGTCACACATGACGGATTCCGTTAACAGTTTCCACCTCACATCTTTTATTACTCTCCTATTTATCCCTTTAAAAACAGACAGTTGTATCTGCAGCACCTCTCTGGCACGCTAGTTGCGTTCTATTCTGCCTGTAGAACAGCGGAAGCATCCTGCTTTCATCTGTTTTTCATACAGACATGCTCATTCAACTACATTCAGGGAGATTCTGATGGATAAACCTGACACCATGGTGAAAATCCAGACTCTGGGACGCTTCAACATTTCTGTCGATGGTAAAACGGCCGCAATCGACTGGCCGGACGAAACGTTACAAGTGTTTTTCTGTTCTCTCCTTTCGCCGCTCGACCTCTACTTCACCCGGGACCGGATCTGCCGATCCATGTGGGATATCCCGGCGACACAAACCAGCAGGCGTCGCCTGGAAAAAATGATTATCCAGCCACTTGGGAGTTTTCTGGTACGGGAACTGGGTTTTAACCCGCTCCTGGCCGGACCGGAAGGAATACGCATAGACCAGCAACGGATACATTTGGATGCCGTTGATTTTTACCGGACTGTTCTGGAAGGACTCCGATTGTTTTCACTTTCCCACTATCCCGCAGCACTCGAAACACTGGTACGAGCCAACGAACTCTACACGGGAAGCTATCTGCCCGGAATTCCGGGAAAAATCATCTCCAGCACTCGCAATGAGCTTGAAACGCTTTACCGGACTGCGGTTTTGGGTGCAATACCGCTCACGCAGAGTCACGACGGTCAGGACCACAACGGAAAGGGCAAAACCATTGCTGCATTGAAGGCTGCCTGAAATCGGGCTAAGTGGCAGAGCATGACAGAGTCAGGCACTCAGTAACGGAGTCACTTCATGGCAACAACTATCAAGATTATAACGGCACGGGATTTTCTTGAGGTAACAACCGACGGAATTGTCACTATGGCTACGAGCAGACAACTCATCTCTGATATTGCGAACGCTGAGCATAATCTTGCTGACTATGAACTGCTCGTCGATTTCCGGGACACACAATCCCAACTGTCAGTTATGAATGTGTATGAACTTGCTGCGGAGCTTTGCAAGCATGGCACAGCGTTTCGCAGAAAAGTTGCGTTGGTTGTTACTCCGGGATTCAATTCCGATCAGGCCAACTTTTTTGAAACCTGCTCGCACAACCGTGGATTCTCAGTAAATGCCTATACGGACTATGAATCGGCTCTGCGCTGGATTCTTGAAGCGGATTAGTGATTCTGATGGGAACAGCAGGAAATCGTGTATGCTTATTTCTCCTCACTATTGCCTCTGTCATTCTGTTTTCCGCAGATTTTGCTTCTTCCGCTGCAAAACCCCGGCAAAGTAAAGATATACTCCTCCAAACCTATCTGCAGAACAAAGCCAAACTGGAAACAAGCAGCTTCGGTCTTCCACTCTTTCTGGACTCTTATGAGCGGGACGAACGAGTACATGTGGATGTCTACGGAATCTTCCCGCACCCCTTCAGTAGCATTGCCGGCAAACTAAGGATACCGGCAAACTGGTGCGATATCGTGGCCATCCATCCCAATGTCAAGGCCTGCACCTGGGGAGAGCAGTCAGGTTCAGGAGTGCTGAACTTCTACGTCGGAAAGAAAACGTATCAACCACCGGAAGAGGCACGTCAGGTAAAATTCCGGTATCAGATTGTCAGTCAACAGAAGAAATATCAGGACATTATTCTCAGCGCCGACGAAGGTCCGTTCGGCACAAAGAACCACATCATGAGATTCGAAGCTATTCCGCTTGATGGCGGCAGGACCTTTGTCCATGTGAGTTATGAATACAGCGACAGCACAACGCTCCGTCTTGCGGGAAAAGCCTATTTTTCGACTTTCGGCCGGAGCAAGGTCGGATTTACGATAACAGGGACAGATGATAAGGATCAGTCGCTCTATATCGGTGGACCACGAGGAGCGATTGAGCGCAATGCAGTTCGCTACTATTTAGCCATCCAGTCCTTCATGAATACCGTGCGATATCCCGAAAACAGCATGTTCAGCATGAGAATCAACCAGTGGTTCGATCTTACAACACGCTTCCCGAAGCAGTTCTCCGATCTGGAAAAAATTGACTATCTGGCGTCAAAATCGAAAGAGCATACCAACCAGATAAAACTTCAACGGATGATCGGGCAGTAAGCGGTTGTGCCGAGGTTTCCAGCAGATCTTCTCACTGACATGAGTCCTCTATTTCACCGGTTTTTCTTCTTTCGCAATCTGAATAATTTTTTTGGCAATATCTTCCGGAGAGAGAATAAAATCAATACAGCCGCTCTCTATTGCGCTTTCCGGCATATCCGGCTGTGCGGCGGTTTCCGGTTTCTGCGCAATGGTGACGCCACCCGCTTCCTTTATGCCGCACAAGGCTGCGGCTCCGTCGCCGTCATAGCCGGAGACAATGACCGCAATCAGTCTGCCGTCCCAGTGCTCCGTCATGGAACGCATGAACACCGTAATTACGTCCGGCCAGCCATGGGGTTTTGATATCGGCTTCAGACGGAACTCACCGTCAAGAACGTGCAGATCGCGTTTTTCCGGAATAATAAAGACATGGTTCGGTTGAATATCCAGACGTTCCGTGATCAACTCTACCGGCATCGATGTAAAGTTCGGGAGAATCTCGTGGAGCATGGTCGCTACGGTTCTCAGGTGATTCACGATAACGATGGCTGCTCCCATATCCGCCGGCAGATGCCTGAGCAGCCGGGTATAGGCGTCAAGGCCGCCGGCCGAACCACCCACGCAGACCACCGGAAAGTTTTTTGTATCAGTCGTGGTTGCCATCTGTTCCCTCCTTGTCTGTTTTTTCATTCCTGCCGGCTCGCTGTACTCGCCCTGCCGGATCCTGGCAGTAGTAGGCACTGAGAACATGGTACAGATCCGGTGAATGCTGCTGAAGAAGGAGCGGGCGATCAAAAAATTCCTCGGTGGCCACGGCGAAAAACTCGGCTTCGTTTTTTGCGCCATAGGCATCCAGAAAGGTCTTATGCCCCTGCCCGGCCAGGAGTCGCAAACGGGCAAACTCGCGGGTGCAGACGGCCACCCATGCAGCGAACTGGTCGCTGTCGGCAAGCGGCGGGGTGCCGTCGGCAGCTCCGTCGAGCATATCAAGCTTATGGGCAAACTCGTGGTAGACGACATTATGCCCCTGTTCAGGGTGACGCGCGCCGTGAAGAACGGCATCCCAGACGAGGATTACCGGCCCCTGCGCACACGCCTGACCGATGATCGGGATAGATCCGTCCAGCGCACCGTCAATCCGCTCGAAAACGCCGGGGCGGTGTTCCGGCAACATGACCGCTGACGGGTAGACCAGAATTGATTCGACATTGCGGTAATAGTCATGCGACAGTCCCAGTTGCAGCAGGCACGCTTCGGCCGCAATGGTGACGCGAATCTCGTCGGTGAGTTCGAGTCCGCCGCACCCCTCCCACTCTTTCTCCTCCAGAAAAACCTGCATCATGGCGCGCAATTCGTAGCGCTCAATATCATCAAGCATCGAGTAGTGGGCAACGTTAGCGCAGACGAATGTTTCCCACGCAGGGGGAAACGGCCGGTTGCGCACACCTTCGCGACGTCCGTCACGGAGCCAGTCAAACATACGTACCATCCTTCCGGGGTGCTATACGCATCCCGTCACCTGTACACCCGGATTTTTCACTCTGCACTTATCGCGCCCAGCAGGAGAAATATGAAAGGCGGTTATGCACATTGCTCAAGTTAGATATTTAACTTTGGAAACATTCCCTCCCCCCTGGCGGGGGAGGGTGAGGGTGGGGGGAAGGTTGCCATGATATCAGCATGTTGCAGCTTCACCCACCCCCTAACCCCCTCCCGTCAAGGGAGGGGGTACTTGTTGAGGACATCAACGTGTGTTTTGTAGATAAGCATTTATGGAATTTCTGCCACAACTCACTGGTCACACAGAAGCCGGACTCACGTATTTCTCCTGAATCTGTCCACCACATACGACAGTTACGTCACAACTGACGGATTCTGTTGACGGATCTCCACATGTTCCATCCGGAGTTTTTGAAACTTTTTCCCTGCAATCGGGCTGTTACGCCGATATCAGGTTCAGTTTCCTGTGCGGCACGTTAGTTGCTGACTACCTACGCAACCGAACATGCAGTTTCTGTCCGGAATACTTCGTAAGGAGGTGAGTAGAAGTTATCCGGGCGTAATGCCTGGACGTCTAAAAATGTATGCCGGCCGGCTTCCCATGCCGTATTCCGGTGTATATCCAGGTGGTACACGATAATACTAAACCATTCGCGAGGATGGGACGGAAAGCCTATAGGGTCTCACGCAGACAGCCGGGTTGCCGAAATATCAGAAGATTTCGGCAACCCGGTTTTTTTGCGTCCATTTCCGGGGAACTGATTTCTGTCGGGTTACGAGTGATTGTTTTCTAACGGTAGATGAGAAGACAGCATCAAAGGCACAGCAGAAAATCATCGTTACAGCTTCACGCTGTAATAGATCCCAAAGGAGATGTTATGAAAAGTTTTATGGCACGAAAAGCGTACGTAATGTTTATGTTGATGATGACTGTTTTTTTCAGCAGTTCGCTGGTCTACGCAGGATCAAAACACCACGACGGTGGTGATGGCCATAATCCACCACCCACAAAACCTCCGGTCGTCACGACAACCGGGAATCTTGGCGCAGCCGCATCATTCGGTGTTTTTGGCGGCGGCGCAGGAATGACCAACAGTGGAATTTATACGGTCGTTAACGGAGACATCGGCACGACAGCGGCCTCAACTTTGATTACCGGTTTCCACGACAGTAAAGCGGTGTATACGGAAACTACGTTAAATAAAGGGAAAGTGAACGGGATTATATATTCGGCTACCGCCCCGCGTGGTTCTGCTCCGGGCGTAATCGCTGCTGCAGCTGCACTCGCAGCACAAACCGCATTTGACAATCTCTCTCCCGCAGCACTTCCCGGCGGAATTGATGTTTCGTCATTGGGTGGCGGTGCCGGTGAACTCGGTGGACGCTACCTCGCCCCCGGAGTCTACAAATCCGCACCCGGCTCATATGCCATTCAAGCCGGCGATCTCACTCTTGATGGCCGTGGTGATCCGAATGCTGTCTGGGTCTTTCAGATGGCAAGCACACTCACCGTGGGCGGCCCCGGTGCAGCGTTTCCTCAGAGCGTTCACCTGATCAACGGCGCTCAGGCTAAAAACGTATTCTGGCAGGTAGGCAGCGCCGCCACCATCAACGCTGCAGGTGGCGGTACCATGGTGGGAACAATAATTGCGTTTTCAGGAGCCTCGTTCTCTACGGCCGGCAATACCGCATTAACAACTCTTGATGGCAGAGTACTTTCTCTGCACGCTTCGGTTACCATGGTTAACACCCGAGTTACCGTGCCTGCACCATAAGAAACATCTCGCCGGCATTTTCCCGGTATCTACCGGTGTTGGTGAAGGTGAGTGACTGAATAAAAAGGGGACAGGCTCAATTCGGCCTGTCTCATTTTTATGACCTTCAGGGAACCGGATTCCCTCTGCATTCCATACCATGTTGATCCGCCATATATGGCAGTATTGTCACTCGTGACGGATTTTTGTGACGGCTTTTCAGGTACCGGACACACCTCTCTTTTCATTCCCCTACATAATCAGACAGTTGTATCGTCTGAATCCGCAGTTTTTCTCTGGCACGTTAGTTGCCATATACCTTTTCGTTAGAACTTGAGCCGTATCGCTATTTCTGACACATTTATTTGATTACCATTGCCGGGAGGCTCGCATGAAACGATTTTCAAAAGGGGTTGCGTATCTGTACGGAAACTTGACCCACACCGGAGTCACCAACAATATAATAAAATCACTGGCTGTCTCTCTGCAGATGACAGAAGCCGCCGGTGAGAAGAATATTCGCATCGATTGCGGAAAAATACACTCGGCAGACATAAAAGGCCTTCAGCTCCTCTATGTATGGATGCACTGCGCCAGGTTCAGGGGGGTAGAGCCGGAACTGGTCAATCTGTCCGACGGTCTGCAGCAGTCGATGCAGGGCCTGGGGCTTGGACATTGCTTTAACTGAATCAGTGTGTATCAGAGCACAATCTGCCTTGATACGTGCAGGAGGTGAATTATGGAAATGTAGCCGTAATTTCGAGCGTTGAAACAATACAGCAAAAATAATTCATACTACTAAGGAGAAATCATGAAAAAAAATCGAATTGAAACGACTTTTGTAGCATTTCTTGCCGCAGCAGCACTGAGCATCGCCTCACTGGCATCTGCAGCGAATACACCTCCGGACTATGTTGCATTGAAGGCCGGGGTCTACTCACCCAGCACATCGCACAACCTGGATACATTCAATGCCGGTAACAGGACCGAACTGGACAGTAAGACCGGATTCGCAGGAGAAGTTGCATTCGGCCATTACTTTAATCCCATGCTGGCCCTGGAACTGGGCGCCGGATACTTCGAAAGTAAAGGTTCACCACTTGCACAGCCTGGTGATTTGAAGCTGAAAGTCGTTCCACTGATCGCAACCGGAAAGGTGCTTCTCCCGATCGGACCGATCGAACCGTACGGCCTGTTCGGTATCGGAGCGTACATAACTGCTATGGATGTGTCTAACAATTTCGGTGCTATGAAGGATTCCACGGAAGTTACCTATGGATTACATGCAGGTCTGGGCGTTAATATCAATTTTCAGGAAAACATGTTCGTCGGCGTTGAAGGGAAATATCTCTGGGCAGAGCCTTCATTCGGCGGCCAGCATCTAAAGCTGAACGGGTTCATTTCAACAGCCGTTCTCGGATTCAGATACTGAGTATTTCCGTGAGAGCAATCAATTCGGATGCTGCCAAGGCAAAATCGAAAACTGAAGCAAAAGCAGTTAAAGATTGGGCCAAAGCAGCAAAATAAAAATCAGATGCTGAAACCAAAACGTTGAAAGAGTCCGATGCTCCGCCGGCAAAAGAATCATTACGCATCGGATGAACGGGAAGGACATGTTGGAATTCCTCCGGCATGTCCTTTTTCAAATATGTGCCTTTTCAAGAGAGTGTCATCCAGTTAGTTTTCGCACGCTCAGAATCAACCTTCATCCACCCCTGCGGGCCACCTTCTCCCTGCTGGAGAAGCAATAATGCGTTCCCATCATGGCGCACCACAAGTGAGAGTTACCTATGGAAACCGACAATGTAAAGAGCCTGCTGTCATCTCCGGCCGTCTTACGGCTTCGGGCGGAAGAACAGATGGGTGCCAAAGCTCCCGAGCGGTATCTGCCGCAGAGCCGGGAGGCGACCCGGCGGATCGTTCATGAACTTGAAGTTCATCAGATCGAGCTTGTCATGCAGAATGAAGAACTGCGACAGGCCAGATATGAAGTGGAAACTGCTCTGAAAAAATACACCGACCTCTACGAATTTGCTCCGGCCGGTTATTTTACTCTTGACCAAAACGGGGTAATCAGCTCTCTGAACCTCACCGCTGCGGACCTTATCAGAATCGAGCGATCACTCGTGATCGGGCGTAGTTTTGAGCAGTTGCTCAGCGAAAAATCCCGCCCCGCCTTTACCCTCTTCCTGAAATCGGTTTTTGCCGGTCGGTCCGATGCAACGTTCGAAACGGTCGTTCTGAACAATGTGGATCTTCCGCTCACGGTGAAGATCACGGCCGCGCTCGACAGGTCGGGGAAAGAGTGCCACCTCGTCCTGATTAATATACCGGGACAGCCGCCCGGGGATCAGAACGGAAAAGATTCCGGCACTCTTTAAGCCGGAAAGCAGGCCGGAACCAGACGCAGTACAGCGAAATAAAGGGATGAACCTGATTTTGACCGGGCAGATGGTGGAACGTCTCGGCGGTAGTATCTGGGTGGAAAGCGACGGTGGAGCGGGGAGCAAATTCTGCTTTACCATTCCGTTCAGGGATTGCATGGGAACGATATGATTGTCAGATCAGCACAATATACCAATTTCAAATCAAAGATACCGTCAAGGCACCAAGTGTTTAAAAAGCGGTCCATATAACCTGCAATACAACCATCACCGGCGATTTTGGCAACCTCGATATCACTGCACCCCGTGACCGCATTTCAACGCTTGAACCGGTCATCCTTCCCAAAGGTAAAACACGCTTCACCGGCTTTAATGACAAGATCATTTAAATGTATACCCGTGATATGAAAACTGATATCGTGATGCTTTCAACATGAGGATTATACAATGAATTATCACACTCATCAAAAGCATAGGACAGGGGCCTTACGGATCGTTGCGATCTATGCACTGTTCGGCTTAGCCTGGATTTACGGATCTGATACGATACTGGGGTGGCTTGTTCATGATCCCGCAACGATGGTGGAAATTGCTGTCATCAAAGGTTCTCTCTTCATTTTGTGCACATCAGCTCTTCTGTACACATTAATCAACCGCTTCGCAAAACAATTAGCCGCTTCGGAAACAAGGTATCGAACTATCTTTAATACTGCTATGGATGGATTTTGGCTGGTAAACGAGCAGGGGCGACTCCTGCAAGTAAACGAAGCTTACTGTCACATGAGTGGCTATAGTGAGCAGGAACTTCTTTCAATGAATATTGCCGACTTTGAGGTCAACGAGTCAGTCGACGACGTAGCTGCCCATAACCAAAAGATCAAGATCAAGGGTGAGGATCGTTTTGTAAGCAAGCATCGCCGTAAAAATGGAACTACTTTTGACGTAGAAGTCAGTGCCAAGTGCGTGCCTGCATATGATGGACTTTTTGTTGGTTTCCTGCGGGATATCTCTGAGCGTAAGCAGGCGGAACAAACCCTCCAATATGAGCGTAATCTCTCCATGGATATCCTCAACGCTCAGCCCGCCGGCATTTACAGAATCCGTGTATTTGCGCGGGATACGTGGGAAAAAGATGCGTGGCTCAGTTTCAAGAACTCCCCACATGTCGTTGAATTAGCATCCGAGCCTTTTTGCAATATTCTGGGCACCACAAAGGAAGCTTTAGAGAACAACCCCGGCTTGGTTATTGATCTGATCCACCCTGACGACAGGGAAGGGTTTGCCAAAAAAAACGAGGGAGCAGCGGCAAATCTAGAAGAATTCATGTGGGAAGGTCGCCTCGTCATTGACGGCGTGATCCGGTGGGCCCATTTTCAGTCTTTGCCCCGACCCCTCGAAAATGGCGATGTACTTTGGACGGGTGCACTCATAGATATCACAGACCGTATCAAGGCAGAAGAAGAGCATTCTATAATGGAGTCCCAATTGCAGCATACTCAAAAACTGGAGAGCCTTGGCGTCCTGTCGGGTGGTATTGCTCACGACTTCAATAACATCCTGGCAATCATCATGGGCAATTGTTCCTTGGCAAAGAGAGATAAAGAGAATGCCGGGGAATTCATACCTAAAATTGAAAAGGCTGCTGAACGTGCCGCAGAACTTTGCCGTCAAATGCTGGCTTACGCCGGGAAAGCCCAGTTTGTCCAGGCACGTGTGGACTTCCGATCGTTGGTCGGTGAGATGGTCGACATGCTGGAAAAGACCACACCTCAAAATGCGGGGATCAAATTTGACTGCACTCCCGATATCTCGCCGATTCATGGAGATTCCAGCCAACTCAACCAGGTTGTCATGAACCTGATTATAAACGCTTCTGAAGCTATCGGCAAAGTACAGGGGGAGATCAGGGTATCGCTTTCCGAAACGACGATGCATGACGGGCACTCAGAGAAGGACTACAACGGGAAAGCTATTCCAGCCGGCAGTTATGTCTGCCTGGAAGTATCAGACAACGGGTGCGGTATGGATGAGGAAACCAAATGGCGCATCTTCGAGCCGTTTTATACCACAAAATTTACGGGTCGTGGTTTGGGCATGTCTGCTGTTCTTGGCATCATTAACTCACATAAAGGTGCGTTGCAACTTCAAAGCCGGCTTGGTCAGGGTTCAACCTTCAAAGTCTATCTTCCTGTTCAGAAAATGGACTCTGCACAGGAAAGACCAGTACAGCAGGCGGCTGAATCTCAATGGCGGGGGCATGGCACGATATTACTTGCAGAAGATGAAGACCAGATACGGAATATAGCAAAAACATATCTTGAAGAGTTTGGTTTTACTGTTGTGGAAGCGGCAAATGGAAAGGAAGCACTTGATTTGTATCAAAAGAATGCTTCAGACATTTCCCTGGTGCTGACAGACATTGGTATGCCAATCATGGATGGGTATGCGTTATTCAATGCGTTGAAACAGCTTAAACCCACATTGCCTATTATTATTTCCAGTGGTTTTGGTGATGCGGATGTCACATCCAGAATTGACCATGGTGATATAGCCGGGTTAATCAGCAAACCGTATACTCCCGTCGAGCTGAGTAACGTGCTCAAGAGCGTTTTGGAAGGCGCGGAATCGTCCCGGAAATGAGGAACATGCTTCATCAACCTTTTTAAGAATCTATGTTAAAAACCGAAAGTCATGAGCACATTCCGTCTTACAGGGCTACAACGAGAGCGCTTTGTTCGGGAATTGGAATTATGTTATGTTCACGATAGCGTCATGCACGAGCGTCCGTACCTCACTCCAGACAAGTTCCGTACCTGCTTTGAGCTCTTCCCACTCATGATCCCCGGCGATTGAAATACCCTGCAGTTTTCGCGCTGCTTCATCCCGCTTATGCTGCAACTCATTGATTAAAGTTGCAGAGCCATTCGCTGCCCCTTCCATCGCATGTTCCACACCATCCTTAAGACGATCGATCTGAGTATCCCGTTCAACAATCTCTGCCGATAATTTCTCAACGTATTCTGATCGATCATCCACGGTGCTCCCTCGAAGTCGTTTGCAGTATGATGCCGGCCGAATGTACGTTATATTTATGAATTATTCGGACAGTATTATGCCTTCATTGGTCATCTGCTGTGGTTCATGTTGCTCTGCTTCAGAAGTGAGCAGTTCCTGCAGCAGATCACTCTGCTGCAGTCTGGCATGCAAGCGTTCCCGGTCATGAATTCGCGCCTTCCGGTTATGCTTCACCGGCACAAGATCACGAAGATCCTGGGGACGATACGACAGCTCCCGGCCTATATCTCCAAGCTGGTCGGCATCCCGCTCACCCTCTGCAGTGGCAGCCCGGCTGTTAAACGGTGAGATTACCGACAAGATCAGCAGTACGATGATGATTGGTATGTATTTTTTCATATGATGCCTCTGCGTGAGATGCTGAAGGAATTGTTTTTTCGGAAATACGAAGTTCAAAACATTCCGAATGGTTACATTCAACGCAACTAACATGCCGGAAAAAACCGGAGCGCATATATCTTGTAAGTGTTTGTACTTACATAACTTATCCGGATAAAACCGGCAGAGATTCCAGACATGCCGTCAAAAAAAACCGTCATGTACGGAATACCTGTCATATATGATAGATAACAATGGGATTCAGGTCTGTCAGATGAAATACTTTCGTTTTCGTAGATACTGCTAATGGAATCAGCATCAGCTCACTGAAAACCCCTGCAAGCACCAGCCGCTTGGAAAAGAATCTCAGGGTGAAAATAGAAATATTCGAAGAGCGACAGGCAAAAGCGGTGGCGAACTTTGTCGCGATGATACCAGCAAGTCAGGCCGTGGTTGCCTGCAGGTAGAGTTCCGGCCCGGGAATCCGCTATTGGTACCAACGTTAATCGAATCCGCCACTGATGACATAACTGCCATATATGGCGGATGCACTGCAGCGTACTTTCTGTTTTTAACTTATTTTTCAAGCCTCGCGGAGAAAAGGTGTGGTATAACAGCACTGTCGTCCGGTACTCGCTACAGCAGGTTCTGAAGGAAGTGGCCATGACAATCGACAGGGAAAACAAACGTTCGGCCGCAACGGCACTCCGGTCCAGTGCCGAAAATCAGCTGAAGGATCAGAAGCTGAAAGCAGCACCGGCCCGGACGGATACCGAGACACACCGCCAATTCCATGAATTGCAGGTTCATCAGATCGAACTGGAGATGCAGAACGAAGAACTGTGTAAAACCAAGGATATGCTCGAGATATCCCGGGATATGTACGCTGAGCTGTATGACTATGCGCCTGTAGCCTATTTCACCTTTGATGCCCGCGGAATGATACAGAATATGAATAATGCCGGTATGCAGCTGCTGGCGATTGCCGAAACGGAGAAGGTAGCGTTTACCGAGTTACTTGCCGATACCGCAGAGAAGGAGATCTTCACCAATCATCTCGCGCTTGTCCTGAAGCGAAAAGTCATGCTGAAATGCGCATTGAAACTCAAAAGTCAGGACGGGACGATCATCGACGCGCAACTTCAAAGTGTGGCGATAACCAGTGGCGATACTGACGGCTGTATACTTACGTCAATTGTTGACAACTCGGTGCGGAGACAATTTGAGGATAAACTGCGGAAAGCGCACGACAATCTGGAGAGAATCGTACATGACCGGACAGAGGATCTGCTTAAAACCAACCTGCTGCTCTCGCAGGAGATAGAAGAACATAAAAAAGCGGAAGAGCTTCTTCTGGGTACCTATGCAGAAATCAAGGTGTTAAAAAACCTGCTGCAGGAGGAAAACATGTACCTGCAGCAGGAGGTTGCCAGCCGCTATAACTTTGGTGAAATTATCGGTCAAAGTACTGCACTTTCCCGGATATTCCTGCAGATCGAGCAGGTAGCGCCCATGAATGCAACCGTTCTTCTCCTTGGCGAAACCGGCACCGGAAAGGGTGTGGTCGCGCGTGCCATCCACAGTCGCAGCAGTCGCAAGGGGCGCCCCCTGATAACCGTCAATTGTACGACTCTGCCGGCAACCCTGGTGGAAAGTGAACTGTTCGGCCGGGAACGGGGTGCCTTCACCGGGTCCGACGCCCGGCAGATCGGGCGCTTTGAACTGGCGGACGGCGGCACCATATTCCTGGACGAAATCGGTGAAATGCCGCTGGAACTTCAGTCAAAGCTGCTCCGGGTTATTCAGGACGGTGAGTTCGAGCGACTGGGGAGTCCCCGTACCATAAAGGTTGACGTACGGATCATCGCGGCCTCAAACCGGAATCTGAAGGAGGAGGTCCAAAAAGGAACGTTCCGGGAAGACCTGTTCTACCGGCTCAATGTGTTCCCCGTCACCATGCCGCCGCTCCGGCTGCGCACGGATGACATCCCGCTGCTCGTCAATCATTTTGTTGCCAAATTCAACAGTAAAATCGGCAGAAAGATCGAAACTGTCTCAAAAGCTTCACTGAATGTCCTGCAGGAATACCACTGGCCGGGCAACGTCCGGGAACTGGAAAGTGTCATTGAACGTGCGGTTATCATCACCCAGGGGACTTCGCTGCAGGTATTGGATCGCTTCGAAACATTCCGGAAGGCAGGGGAACCCGGAGAGTCTGATATCAAGGCCCTCGTTGAACTGGAACACGACCACATTCTCCAGGTGCTCAAGAAAACCGGCTGGCGCATTGAAGGAAAAAACGGCGCTGCGGGGCTCCTTGGCCTCAACGCCAGCACCCTTCGCGCCCGGATGAGGAAATACGGCATTATCCGTAATTAATTCCAATCCAAATCGGTATAACTGCGCCACCGCTCCATGTGAAGCCGTTCAGACAGTGGCTTTATTTCTTTGTTTTTTGTTTGGATGTTACTACCGACGTAGTTTTTTTGATCTTTTTCTCCGGCGCCGGTTCATCCGGCGTTTTAATTTTAACTACTTTTGCTGAATCCTTTGTCGCTGCAGCAGGAACGTCTTTAATTTCCTTCACACCCAGATACTTCTCGACACCCGGAATTGCCGCACCACCATTTTTTCGGTATTTCTGATAACTTGCCGCAATCTCCCGGTGCCCTTTGATAAAAGCCTCCAGTTTTGGTACCAATGAAATCATCACCTTAAAATCCTCTCCTAATGCAAAAACCGTCTTCATCTTCTTGCTCATTGCTGTCTCCCTTGTTGAGTTGGTAATTCGGGCCGCATAAGTCACCTGGCGGTGCACATGCGGTATAGCTGGTTATGGCAACTAGTGTGCCAGAGAAGAATTGATGCACACTCGCAGCACAACTGACTGATTTTTAATGGCAAACAGTCGATGGCGTGCAGACTGATTGAATATCTGCCAGCGCAATCCGTTAATTACGGCACATCTGTCAAATATGACAGCTATGCCGGTGGCTTTTCCGACAGCGCCACCCCTCCTCCGCCGTATCACCCCTTGCGCCCCGCCACCTGAGCCCCATTACCGGCCGCAGACCGTCCTTGGCATGTTACTGGCACATACCATAACAATTCATCAGGAAAAAATGTGCCGTACCATGCTGACCGATATGGCGCAGGATCATGCCGGGGTCTGCGGGTTGAAACGCGGAGGAGTCACCATGAGCGATACAGTAAAAATCGAGGGGATGGGGGCGGTCCTGCATGCGGGCGGAGTCGCATTCCGCGTCTGGGCACCCCATGCAGAACGGGTATCGGTCATCGGATCATTCAACGGCTGGGACAGCAGCAAGCATCCCCTGCAATCCGAGGAAAACGGCTACTGGTACGCCGATGTCGCAGAGGCCTGTGTCGGCGATCAGTACAAATTTCAATTGACGACAACATACGGCGAGTTCAAGCGCATCGACCCGTATGCCCGCGAGGTCACCAGTTCGGTCGGCAACGCCATCGTGCACGACCCGTTCTTCGACTGGGGTGGTGACGACTTCACTCTCGCACCATGGAACGAACTCGTCATCTACGAACTGCACGTCGGCACGTTCAACGATCAGGATGACCTCAACCATCCGGGCACGTTCCCCTCGGTGTCGGCGCGTCTGGGGCATCTGAAGAAGCTCGGCGTCAATGCGATCCAGATCATGCCGGTCGGTGAGTTTGCCGGCGACCGGTCATGGGGATACAACCCTGCCCATATCTTCTCGGTCGAACTCGCGTATGGAGGCCCGCTGGCATTTAAAACTTTCGTCAAACGGGCCCATCAGGAGGGGATCGCGGTGATTCTGGACGTTGTGTATAATCACCTGGGGCCGAGCGACCTCGACCTGTGGCAGTTTGACGGCTGGAGCGAAAACAATCGCGGCGGCATCTACTTCTACAACGACGAACGGGCCGTCACGCCGTGGGGAGAGACCCGGCCCGATTACGGCCGCGGCGAGGTCCGTCAGTATCCTCCTCGATAATGTCATGATGTGGCTGGAGGAATACCACATTGACGGCATCCGCTTTGACTGCACCCAGTTCATTCGCACTATCAACGGATCCGGCACACCGGATATTCCTGATGGGTGGAGTCTGCTGCAGTGGATCAACAGCCAGGTCGCACAGAAATACCCGGGTCGGATCACCATCGCTGAGGATCTGCAACACAACCGGTGGCTGACCAGGGACGCAGGTGCCGGGGGAGCCGGGTTCAGCAGTCAGTGGGACGCCATGTTCGTCCACCCCATCCGCCTGGCGGTGACCACTTCACGGGACGAGGACCGCTCAATCGCGGCCGTTCGTGACGCCATCTGTTATCGCTACAACGATGACGCCTTTGACCGGGTCATCTACAGTGAATCACACGATGAGGTGGCCAACGGCAAAGAACGTGTACCGCAGGAGATCAGCCCCGACGACCCCACGGGGTGGTATGCACGGAAACGTTCGACACTGGCCGCCGCCATGGTTTTCACGTCACCGGGTATCCCCATGCTGTTTCAGGGTCAGGAGTTTCTTGAAGGTGGCTGGTTCCGCGACACGGTCCCTGTTGATTGGGACAATAACGACGAATTCCATGGCATCGTCCGCCTGTATCGCGATCTGATCCGGCTACGACGAAATCAGGGCCGTGTCACACGCGGGCTGAGCGGACAGTTTACCCAGGTGTATCACGTGAACGAGGCACGCAAGGTCATCGCTTTCCACCGTTGGGACACCGGCGGATCCGGCGGACGACGTTGTGGTCGTTGCCAATTTCCTCCACCGGCCGCAGGAGGGCTACGTAATCGGTTTTCCGACCGCCGGGGCATGGAAGCTCCGTTTCAACAGTGACTGGCAGGGCTACAGTGACGACTTTCAGAGTCATCCAAGCAGCGACATCACTGCCGAACCGGGCGAGTATGACGCCCTACCCTTCCACGCTCCACTGTCTATAGGCCCCTACAGCGTGCTGATCTTTTCGCAAGACCAGTAGATACACGGCATCAGCCCCCTGCCGGTATTCGATCAAAGGGCACCGGAAGAAATCGCGATCGGTCATGGTCCCGTCAAAATCGCCTGCCGGTACCTTGTTCCGTATCCGCATCATCTCCTCCCCCCTAAGAAGCAGAATCTTGCGCGTTTTCCTGCAGATAATCTATCATCGGCCGGGTAATGAGCGGCACCAGGTCAGCGACCATGTGCGGCATGAGCCGGTCCATGATCACGGGCATGAGATCCGGCATCTGCTCGCGCATGTATGCCGGCATCTCGATCTGCTCTTCGACCCTGGCGAGCATGATCGCCAGAACCTTGGGCAGCATCAGCGGCAGCAGGCGCGGGAAGAGCAGCGGGTAGATCGGCCGCATCAGACCCAGCGCCCCGGGAACTTTGCCCAGCATGCGCATCATCGGCCCCGTGCCATAGGGCATGGCATCGATCAACTCCGGCCACATCGTACTCATCAGGTCGGCAAACCCCTGCGGGGTCAACAGCTTGATGAAGGCGTCGAAGACCGCCCACTGCTTCATGACCTCAGGGTTCGGGTCGGGGAAGGTATAGCCGAAGCTGGCAGCGGCAAAGTGTGCCAGGTCCTGGACCTCAATCGGCAGCCCTTTCTTGTCCGCCGTCACCCTCAGCTGCACCTGGCAGCAGGGGCAAAGCGACAGGATCTTCTCGGCCCCGACCGCCAGGGCCTCATCGAGCTTCACCTTGCCGATGTCGGCAGCCACTGCCGGCTCCTTGAGCAGGGTAAGGACGCTGGCGCAGCAGTAGGCCCGCTCGCGGTTGTGGTCCATCTCCACGAGTTTGACGTTGGGGATGGCCTGGATCAGATCGCGCGGCGGCTCGAAAATCCCGGAGGCGCGGCCGATATGGCAGGAGTCGTGCCAGGTGACAGTAACCGGCTTGCCACCCTCGGGAAATAGGAACTCCCCGGCCTTGATCTGCTCGGCCAGGATTTCACTGTAATGACGGGTCTTGATCTGGTAGTCGATACCCAGCTTTCGCGCACCACTCGGGGTAGTACTGGCGCCACATCAGGTCGCAGGCCGGGCAGGAGGTGATGACCGTATCCGCGCCGGCCTTCTTCACCAGCTCGATGTTGCTCCGCATGATCCGGGCAAAATCGTCCCAGAGCCCGGCGACGAGCATCGGTGTGCCGCAGCAGTTTTCCTCTTCGCCGAGATGGACGAAATCCACACCGGCCTTGTCCAGCAGACGCACCGTGGCCTGCCCGATGTCATGCTCCACGTAGCTCGCTGTGCAGCCGGCGAAGTAGACGTTTTTGCCCTTGCCGCCGAGCGGGTGCGCGCTCTTCAGATCTTCCGGATACCAGTCCAGGCGGTCCTTACGGTAGCCGGCCCAGATGTTCCCCTGGGACTTGAGCGCCGCGGCCATCATCTCGAAGGGGGGGAAGGTCATGCGCTGCTGCTCGTTGATCAGCAGGCCGCGCAGCTTCATCCACGAGGGCTCGATGGGCAGATTGGTGGAGCAGCGGGTATTGCACATCTCGCAGGTGGTGCAGACCAGGAAGGTATCCACCATCTGCTGGTCCCACTGCTCACGTCCGGCCATGTACTCCCGCAGCCAGTACCACTTGCCCCGCGGACTCTGGCTCTCCCAGCCGCGGCCGTAGAACTGGTCGCACTCCTCAACGCAGTAACCGCACTGGGAACAGGTGTAGGCATACCAGGCCACATCAGCCGGGATTGTCCGCACCGGTTCTGTCGGCTGGTCACCGATCCTGCTGCTGGCATGGTTCCCCAGGGGGCGGATGAGCGGTTCAATGGCCGCTGCCAGGGTGAGGGCGCTCGCCATGAGCCCCCCCTGCATCACCTTGCCCGGATTGAGAATATTGTCCGGATCCATACCGGATTTGAATGTTGTCATGCGCCTCAGCCGATCCTTTCCCAGGATCAGGCCGGCCTTGCCGGCGAAGTACAGCCCGGTGGCATAGGGTCTGCCGCCGTTCTTCTCCGCGATCTTCATGATGGTCAGCGACAGGATAAAAATGAAATTATACGAAAACTTGCGCTGGTCGCTGGGGATGAAACCCAGTATGGCCACTTCCGGCATGCCGCCGGCGCCCTGTCGGATGACCAGCCCCTCTTTGACGACCGGTTGGCTGACCTTGCGTTCCACTTCGGCCAGCATCGCCCCGAGAGACGCAAGCGGAATGACAACTTCGGCCGGGACGAGGCTCGGGCCAAGGCGTTTGACAACCATGATCTTGAAACGGTCGGCCCACTCATGATGGGCGATTGTGTCCGACAGGAGCTCCGCCTGACACCCCTTGATCAAACCGGGGAGGAGTTCATCGATACGCCGGCGCTCCTTCTCCCGGAAGGCAAGCGTCATGACATAGGAGGCCGGCAGCAGCACCCGTTCTCGTACGGCGTGCCCGGCATGCTCCCGCAGAGGGGCGAGATTTTTCATCTCCGCCATGCGCGGGCTGATAAAACTTATGGACCAGATCGGCAGTTCCGCCTTGACTATCAACTCCAGCAAATGCTGCAGGTCATAGGCATCGGCACAGCCGATCGATATCACGCCCAGCTCTTCCAGAGGCATGACCTTGACCGTCACCTCACTGATCAGCCCGGTGGTGCCTTCGGCCTCGGACATGAGATCCAGGTCCGATCCCGAAAATTCCTGTACCGAGCCGTCGGCCAGCACCCCCCGGGCATGAACAACGTTGTCCCGGAACCAGCCCGACTCATACGAACCGAACCCCGCCCCGCCCTGGGCCAACCAGCCTCCGACGGTGGAAGCGGGATAGCTGGAAGGATAGAGCCGCAGCGTCAGCCCCTGTTTGGCCAGCTCCAGGTCGAGCTTCTCCCAGCAGATTCCGGGCTGAACCCTGACTGTGAGGGTCTGCGCGTTTATCTCCAGGAGCTTGCCCAGGTGGAAGAAATCCACGACCAGGCCACCCTTCACCGGCAGGACCCCGCCGTAGCCCGATGTGGCCCGACCACGGGGGGTCAGAGGTATGCGTTTTTCCTGCGCCCAGCGCACGAGCGTCACCAGTTCAACTTCTGTGGCCGGCTGGACGACAGCGTCAGGGACGGTCGAGCCGACCAGCGGTTTGACCAGACTGGGGATCTCTGCTGTATCGTGTCCGTAGAGCGTACGTTCCCGGCGGTCGAAGGAGACACGGGTCCCGAAAAGTCCTTCCAGGAATGTCTTATCAGTGGCTTGCAAAGCGGTCATTGCTACTCCATATTAACGGTAGAGACTTGGTGATTGAGCACGTATGGATTACAACCACCGCAGGCCCCGGCAACACAATCATGACCACCACGATAATCAAGGCTGTAAAGTCTGCCACTATTTTCATCAAACGCCTGGCATGTCCAAACGTACTCATGATGAAATGTTCACGATGCAGTCCCTTACTCAGCCGGATATTGAATGGAATCATGGATGAAACACTACGTAACGGCCCTTATCCCAAACCTGTAGCATTGATAGATTTCTATTTGTCGCAGCTGCTCTTGGTCCAGGTGTGCTGACTTTTTTCGGCTTCCCCCGTCATCGTTCTGGATTGGGTTACGATAGAGCGCAGCTTTTGCGGGTTCATTCCCGCAATTCTTGATAACCCTTTTTCTTCAGCAGCGGCAACCTTGGCAATTGTGTCATAGCTGGATTCTACCAGGCGCTGAGATAGGACTGCTCCTATGCCTTTGAGTTTCTGAAGCTCTTTCAAGTGACTTTTCATAATATCCTCCCCGGGTTATGCCACCATCTTCGCGTCCATGGTGACGGTTGTGTTTAAAAGCCGCGACATTACATGGCCCCTGCCTCATCATTTTTTGCGGTTGCTCGTTGCCTTTTGGAGCATGGGTGCGGCGTACTCTGTCAGACTGCACACTCCACGAATTCTAAACGGATCGCCGCCCTTGAATAACGTTTACCAGCACCATTATAATAGCTATTACGAGCAGAATATGGATCAGACCACCCATGGTATATGAAGAAACCATTCCTAACAGCCAAAGCACTATCAGTATTACGCAAATTGTCCACAGCATAGCATCCCCCTTTTATATCCTTGATTTGATACCGGTTTATTACCTTTTTCGCTCCGCTACTTCTCAAAAACCTTTTCAACCTGCACTACTTGAGGACCTGATCTTTGATGTTCGTACATCTTAGTGTTGTGCGTCAGAGTAGGTTTAGGCAACTTGTGTGCCAGTGGGAATCTGAGGGTAGCATGACTTGCAAGCTACTGATTATGCGGGATTTAGATATCGACGACGTGCGGGGAGAGGAAAAAACCGTCAATCGTATACTTTCAAATTGAACATAACTGTTATATGTGACGGGAGAGCATGCCGGTTACCATGGATGCATGAATTCAAGCCATGCTGCTGGTTTTTGAGAATTGTTTACCGTATTTTCCTTCACAGCGGCAACCACCGTGTCAATCCCGTCCTTAATCCCGCTGACCTGCGGATGCACTTCCTTGATGAGGTCATGTTCGAACTTTGAGAGCTTTTCGATGCGTTTGCCTCCCGAGTGCAGTAGAGTTAACAAGGTATTCTGTTTGGCTGAAATCCGATGCATCCGCCAAAAACAGGCAACCCACCAAATGGAACCAGCCAATGTCAACCAGAAAGCGATGCCGGATTTATCCATCACCAATAACTCCAAATGTTATCTGTTAACCGAGAGGCTTTCAGTTAGTGAAATTGCATCCCTTTCAAAGCATTGTTCAGAGCAACGAGAGTGCCAGAAAAAAATACTATGAATGAGGAGCTTTCGTTTATTCGGTTTTCAAGTATAAATCCCCCTTGCCTAATTCGGGATGTCCCGTATCACCCACCCCTTGTCGGAGTTCCGCTCGGGCTTGCTTGGCAAGATTCAAGTAATCAACTCGAATGAGATCGAGATCAGTATCCTCCAAATCCTCCAGGTCCAACAGAGCATTATGTGCCCCGTCTATGGAGCGGATAATTTCGTCCAGCTTGACTTGCAGCGCCTCAGAATCGCGGTTCTGCGTATTCTGAATAAGGAACACCATCAAGAACGTGACTATCGTGGTTCCAGTGTTGATAACGAGCTGCCAGGTATCACTGAAACGGAATAGCGGGCCGGTCACTATCCACACCAAAATGATCGTACCTGCAAGCGCAAACGCTAAAGGGCGACCTGTCGCACGAGATATTGCTTTGGCAAAAAGGGTAAACCAGGATGAAGACTTTGTAGGTTTCATGAGATGACTCCATGTTTGATCGGCCTGTTATTATTTCCAGTTTTCAAAATTGATCCCGCGAACTTGCCAGACAGAGGGCCGCATAGATTCTGGCGGCGGCCGACACTTCCGCAAAGTCCACCCGTTCATCCGGTGTATGGGCAGTTTCCAGGGAGCCGGGGCCGAGGATCAGCGGCCTGACCCCTGCCGCAAAAAACAGGTTGCCGTCGGAATGGGAGCGGAAGGCATTCATCTGTAACGGCAGGTCAAGCCGCGGATAGACCTCCTGTAAGGTATGCGCCAGATGGTTATCGGTGCCAAGAGTGTAGCCGGAGGAGGCAAAATCGAAGGATACTTCCAGATCCAGTCCGGGAATCTGCCGGTCAAGATTCGCCACGATCGTGCGGATCGCATCCTGAAGGACGACCGGGTCACGATCGGGGGGCAGATGCAGATCTATCCAGGCCTCACAACGGTCGGGAACGACGAAACCTGCCTGCGACGATTTCATTTCCCTGATGGAATAGACAATCTCCGATCTGGCCCGGTCGAACAGAGGGTCGTTACCCAGATGCAGCAGCACACGCAGCATCGACTCAACTGCATTATGCCCCAGTTCGGGGAGCGAGGAATGGCTTTGCAGCCCGCGTGTGACGAAACCGGCTTCCAGGTAGCCGTAATGGGCAAATCCGGCCGCCAGACCGGTCGGTTCGCCGATGACCACCCAGGGTGGTCGGCAGGACTGGAGAAAGACCGCGCTGCCGTCGCCGTTTTCTTCCTCCCCCACAACCAGCAGCAGCCCGATTGATGGCCGCTCCGCAGGTTCCAGCGCCTCGGCCAGTGCCAGCCAGGCCTCGACCATGGCAGCACACCCGCCTTTCATATCGGCACTCCCCAGGCCGCAGATCATGCCGTCTTCCTGCCGAGGTCCGGAATCATCCAGATCCCAGGCGGGAACGGTATCAACATGTCCCACCAGATAGAACTGCGGCTCTCCGGGACCCATGGTGACGCGCAGGTTATAACGCTCCTCGTCCACCTCCTGCCGTTCAACATGGCACCCTGCCCGGATGAGGAGTTCTTCCAGATGCAGCTGAATATCCTCCTCCTTGCCGGAGGGCGAATATATATCAAGAAGATCACGGAATGTACTTTTGAGACGATCCGGATTGATGGCCCGCCAGACCTTCTCCAGGCGGGCGCTCATGATTTTTTCCCGGTTTTTTTTCTATTCTTGCGCGTCAGGTTGAGCGACATGTAGACATGTTCCTGGACATCGCCGAATCCCTGTTTTTCAAAAAAGCGGACCGCCGGATGGTTGTCTGCGGAGGTGTCAATGATCATCATCCTGACCCCCTGCTCTTTCATGCGATGTTTGATCTCCTTGAACAGACCGCTGCCCACCCCGCCCTGTTGAATATCACTCCGGACTCCCACCCAGACGAGATAGCCGTATTTCCAGGGGGAGTTGTGTTTCGTGACCGTTGTCCCGAGGGCAAATCCGAGAATAGCTCCCCCCGCCTCTGCCACCAGACAGAGTTCACTGTCAGAATTATAGAGGGTGGTGATCTCATATTCGTCCCAGGTACGGTACAGACTTTGAAATGATTCGGCGGTGAAGACCTCTTCGCCGATATGAAAGACCATGGAAAAATCATCTATGGTCATCTGCCGGATGCGGAGCGTCTCTTTGCCTGCCGGTGCTGGTTCAGTCATGATGTCACCTCAGTGGAAATAGTAATGATTGTAGTGCCTAGCATAAAAAGTGCCACGAACGGCGGTCAGGCTGTTTTATCGATTATACACCAATCCTGCCGGTTCTTTACAATGCCGGAATTTATTCATAAAAAAACGGTTAACCGCCGATGAACGCAGATACACGCCGATAAATCAAAGGCTTGGAGAAAAAATGGTTTAACCCAAAAGGTGCATCTATTTTTTGAAGTAAGTTCTGGTTTTATCGGCGTGTATCCGTTTTTTTCGGCGGCTAACTGCCGTTTACAGGTTTATTCTTCAGTCGACCTGCGAAGGCTGCGCCGCCACATATGACGGTTTCGTCAACCTTGACGGAAGATAATAACGGTTTTTACGCCTGACCGGTTCGATCTTATACTTTTTTACGCAGTACAATCAGTCGGTTACATCGAAAAAAGTAATTTAATGTATTTGGCATGTTAGTTGATAGTATGAAGATGCTTCACTTCGCCAGGGGCTGCTTCACCTCCCATGGGCCCCTGGCCTTTTTTTCATTCAGACATCTACATGATACAGCAGATGAGTGCTGCACCAATATATTTTCTGCATTTGGAGGATCAGTCCCATGTCTATTATAAAGGGAAATCCCAGATACAATGTCATCTCCATGCGAATCAGCGAAGCAGAGCGGAGAGTTCTTGAAAAGCTTGTTCAGAAAAGCCACAAAAACGTTTCACGTATCATGCGCGATGCATTTGAATATTTCGCCGCCAGTCTCGAACTTCCAAAAGCCGGCGGCACCGCAATGTAGCGCGGAACTGCACCAGTATCAGCAGATAATCGTGAGTGCCATTATTTATACATGGAGGTCAGAAACATGAGCCACGACAACAGGAAACAGAGGGAAAAGTATCCGGGCACCGGCAATCACAAGGGGCATGATGCGGAAGTGGAGCACGGCAAAGTACCTGCCCACGCCAGGAAGCCCCTGCCGGAACCGGTTCCCGTAACGGCCGGCTCAGCAAAAACAAGCTGTCACCGATGGGAACATTGAAGTATATACTTCATTTCGCAGGGCCATTCATACGGGGTCATTGTCCGCTCTGAGCCCTCCCCCGCTGCCGTTCCTCCGGGATTCTCATGTCCAGACAAAAACTGTTCCTCGGTGCCGACGGACTTCTCGGGATTCTGCCGCTTTTCTGCGAAGAGGTCCTGCCGGTTATCATGAATAGGCTATCATGCAGCATTATCCGCACATCCCCCACCCGCTACAACGTCACCGACATCACCGAGCAGACACAACCGAGAGGCAAAACCTCCTTCGGTGGGTCCTCCTCAGGTCGCCATTGAAAATAGTGTCCGGCTTACCTCCAGCAATCACGATTGTTTTTTTCGGTAATACCCGGGAAAGAGACCTGGTCGGTCAGCCATACTATCGCGCAGCAAGCGCTTCCACGTTGTCCTGATGCTCCTTCAATACTGGCAGGACCCCATCCAGACCATGATACCGCACAGGCACTCCACCATACCCTGCACGTACATACTGCAGCAGTTTAATAAACGCCGACATCGAGCAGTTATATATGACGGATTCCCGTGTCAACCGGTCGTATTTGACGGCTTAATTATTGACTGATTGTATATGCTTTTTTATTAACAACAAAAACGGATAGTTACATCATATCGACAGAGCATCTTTCTTGGCACGATAGATGATGACTCCACTGGTACAAACAATAATGGTTTGCACTAACGAAAAAAGGAGATTCGTCATGGATATATAATGTTGTCAGGCAGCAACCAATCGTAATGCCGTTATTGATTGATACAATGCCAGCCTGACCGTAGGACAGGAAAAAGGGGAGATAGGATGTTCAGTGATTATTATCAAGATTAATGGAGGAATAAAAAATGAAACAACAAATCAAGGTGGATATTTTTCGCAAACTCTCAGTAAAACTCGGTGCAATTGCATTGTCCTCACTGTTTCTTTCCGCAGCACCGTTCTACACGGGAATTGCTGAAGCTGCTCCGGCTTTGGGAACTTCCGCCTCCTACGCCGTACTAGGCGGAACAGCGGTAACTCTCACCGATGCGACCGTCACGGGAGATGTGGGCTCCGGCCTGCCGTTCAGCACCGTGACCGCTACAACCAGTCCGGTCACCGGGACGATCCATCAGGCTGACCCAAGTGCTATTACTGCATATAGTGATTTTCTCACTGGCTACGATCTGTTCGCGCAGGAACCGTGCAACGTGACCCTGACCGGTGATCTTGCTAATCAGATACTAACACCGAATGTGTACTGTTTTGATGCGGCCGCTACATTGACGGGTCAGCTGACGCTTGACGGCCCGGCAAACGGGGAGTGGATCTTCAAGGTCGGAACACTTGGAACCGGTGCCCTGACCGGCACAAATTTCTCGGTGGTCATGTCCGGTGGAGCAAATCCGTGCAACGTATATTGGTGGTCTGCCGAGGCCGCAACAATGACAACTTCAAACTTCCAGGGAACACTTCTGTCGGGAGCAGGCAGCACATTTACCGGCGGCAGCCTGATGGGACGGGACCTGTCGAAAGCGGGCGCTACATTAACCGGCGCTGCCGTCTCTGCCTGCAATAGTACCGGACCGGTAATTCCGCCGGTAGATCCCCCGAAGGACCACAATTGCGATAATAACCACAACCACAACTACGATCATAACAAAGACAAAGACAAAGACAAAGAACACGGCAATAGCTGTAACCTTGAGAAAGAGCATGACAAAGACAAAGATTCGAAATAATCAACGGCACGCAGCGTTTCTCTGGAACGAAGAGTAACTAATGATGCAGCCGATACATCGCACTGATCAAAAAGTATACTAAAGAGGGGGTGCCGGGGAAAATCCCTGACACCCCCTCTTCTTATATGCAGGAATTTGAGCCGTCTATCTTTCTTCAGAGCTTCGGGAAGCGTATGCGGCTGATCATCAATGAGCCGGAAACCGCAAACATCAGCACTAATGGATGGAGAGTAAACCCGGCAATCATGACATGACCGAACCAGAGAGACTCCTGCAGTGCACCCTGCGAGGCGGCAACAAACATAACCATAACAAGAAGCAGTGACGATGGGATGGGAGTTCCTTCGAAGTACTTGACCTTGCTCCCCCCTTCGGACAGGTCATCGGCCGTAACATTATAACGCGCCAGTCGGGATACGCCACAGGCGACAAAACAGGTCAGGATAATCCGGTCATACAAGCCCTGCATGCCGCATCCGTAGGCAATCACCGCCGGGGCCACTCCAAAAGAGATGACATCCGCAAGAGAGTCGAGCTCACGTCCCATTATAGAGTGTTTCTGCCGCCATCGGGCAATCCGTCCATCAAGCACATCGAATACTAACGCGGCAAGAATCAGCCCGCAGGCAAAGTAGACATGTCTGACGTCGTTTGTCTGCAGGTACGTCAGCATGGAAAACAGTGCCCCCGTACCGCAGACTGCATTTGCCAGTGTAAACCAGTCGGCAAGCTGGAATTCCCGGATCATGGCGAAGGGTTTATGCTGATTTTTATCTGTTTTCATATCGGTCAGCCTCTCCTTATTGTTCAAGATAGCGCAGCCTGCTCTTTCTCTGCTTTTCCACCGGCAATGTTCGCTAATGGTAGACTGTTTTCTTCCTTATGTCGATCAGTGGAAATCTCGAAGGCGATTGCAGCGGGAAAAGCCAGAGCACTGTAGTCAGACAAACACAAAGCAACGAGAGTGCCAGAGGAGACAGGCGGGGTATGAACATGCAACAATCTAATAGTACGCATGAAAATGGAACAACAGTTTCTGAGGAGAAAGGAAAACCGTCACGGCAACCCATCATATGTAACGGTTATGCCGCACGTGACGGGTATCAATAACACTGCACTCCGTAACATCTCACGTCGTGCTTCACTTTTACCTTTATTATCAAAGCATTGAAGCATCATTTGGCGACTGTTTTCTATGGCACGCTAGTTGCCATATAGCATCTCAGCAGAGTACGGCACTTTGTGCTATCTGCACCAACCACGTTGTTATCCTAAAGGAGGATACCATGAAATCAAGTATCAGAGACAAGGCAGAGGGAGCGTTTCACGAACTAAAGGGTACGGCCAAGGAGATCTCCGGAATACTGAATGAGGATCCGGAGTTGGAAGCTGAAGGTGCAGATGAAAAAATAGCCGGTAAAGTTCAGAAAAAGGTCGGCCAGATCAAGACGGTTCTGGGGAAGTAGCGGGAGGCATGTCTGTTTTCGGGCCCAGCTGCGGGCGTACGATTCACCTCAGCCGGGTTCCGAAGTTACGGGGGCCTGAGTTACAGAGCTCACTACATCAGCAACTAAATAAAGGAGAACGTGACATGAAAACTTTACATTCCGCAACCATTACGGCGGCAGCGGTCGCTCTGCTGGCGCTCACTGCACCCGTTACCTCATTTTCACAGATGAAGGATACCTCCATGAAGGGGCATCAACAGAGAGCCGGCCAGATGGCCGAAACGGCCGAAATGGGCAATATGGGTATGATGGGCGACATGATGGGCATGTGTATTGAACATGCTGACAAAATGGGACTGAGCGAAGAGCAGGTCGCAAAAATGAAGCCCGCACATCGCGAAATGCAGAAAAAACAGGCCCAATTCAAAGCAGACGTGAAGATTGCCGAGATCGATCTCATGGGAATCATGGAAGTGAAAGATTTTGATCTGGAAAAGGCAAACGCTTCGGTTAAGAAAATTGCCGATATAAAAACGGCCCATCATCTGGAAATGCTGAAGCAGATGAAAGAAATGCGGTCTATGCTGACGGATGAACAGTTTAAGAACATGAAAAAGATGATGACCATGAAGGGTGAGAAAAAACCGGCAATGAAGATGCTTAAAAAATAGATTAGCATTGATAACGGGAGAGCATTTTATGAAAGCACTATATTCCATATTCATACTGGCGGCAGCAGTTTCCCTGATGGGGATCAGCGTATCTGCTTTTGCTGCAACGAGCATGGACAGCCGCATCGAATCGTCCGCCAGGCAGTCGTATGTATTCAAAACCTACCTTCAGGGTGATGACATCAAAATCCAGTCCAAGAACGGCGCCGTTACCCTGACGGGGATAGTCTCCGAAAACTTTCACAAGTCATTGGCACTGGAGACCGTAACAGGCCTCCCCGGCGTTAAGAGCGTGGACAACAGGCTCGAGGTCAAAGGGGCTCCCCCCACCGCGAACTCAAATGCGTGGCTTCGAGACAAAGTGATGGTCGCGCTCCTGTTTCATCGCAGCGTGAGCGCCGCTAAAACCGAGGTTGATGTCACAGATGGCATCGTAACCCTGAAAGGCGAAGCTGCCAGCCAGTCACAAAAGGAACTGACAACCGAGTACGCCAGGGATGTCGAAGGTATCAAAGACGTAAAAAATGAGATGACCGTGGCCCAAACCTCGAAAAAGGGATCCCGAACAATAGGTCAAAAGGTCGATGACGCATCCATCACCGCCCAGGTCAACATGTCACTGTTGAACCATCGCTCCACGAGTGTCCTCAATACCACGGTCAAAACAAAACGCGGCGTGGTTACGGTGGGGGGCAAAGCTAAGAATACGGCTGAAAAGGACCTGGTAACCAAACTTGTCGCCGATATCAACGGCGTAAAGAGAGTCAATAACCGGATGTCCATCCAGTAACCAGCTTCGTTAAAACAGGGCGCACGACAATGCTCCCTGTTTTAACGAGCAGAACAAATGTATTGCCTGTATTTTTGACTGACAGAACCGGATATCGATACAACGACGCATCAGCGGGCTCATTCATGACGATCAAGAATCAGATCCAATTACCTCTAACAGTTCGCACCTTCGGCTTCCTACTCAGGGTGGCACGCGGGTTTTTGCGTAACCAGGGGTTTCTTTTATCAGGCGCGGTCGCCTACTACACGCTGTTGTCAATCGTCCCGTTGTCCATTATTGCTCTCATTGTGCTGACCCATCTAATAGAAGAGCAGCAGTTGATTCATACGCTGACTATATATCTGGAAATGGTCATCCCCGGTTATGCGGCTACATTAACCGAACAGGTGCTGGCATTCCTTGAACACCGAAAGACGGTCGGAATCATCGGCTTTCTTGGAATGCTGTTTTTCAGCTCCCTGGCATTTTCCATGCTTGAAAACGCCATGTCGGTGATCTTTTATCAGCATGTCAGAGTCCAACGTCGCAACTTCCTCCTTTCCGCAATTATTCCCTATCTGTACATCTTCGCCATGGGTACCGGCATTGTCTTTGTTTCTTTTATTGTCGGAGCAATCGAAACACTGGAAAGCAGTTACGTAACCGTTTTCGGTTCGAGTGTGAACCTTGGCGGAACAACAGGTGTGGCGCTCTACCTGTCAGGTATCGTTGGTGAAGTGCTGATGTTCTCCTCCATATATCTGGTGATGCCCACGGTACGGGTCAGGTTTCGTTACGCCCTCATCGGGGGACTGGTTGCGGCGGTATTATGGGAGATCACCCGCCGGGTACTGATCTGGTATTACGCCGCCATATCAATGGTGAATGTCATTTACGGCTCCATCGCAATTACCGTGGTAGCACTTCTCAGTATTGAAGTTGTTACGATCATTCTGCTGCTTGGGGCCCAGGTTATTGCGGAGCTCGAGGGCACGCCGGACGGATCGTCAGATGATGCCGTTTCGGGGTTTTCAACATAATGGATGACTCAATGAATAAAACTTCAATACCTATAAAAAGGACGACAGAATGGACAGAGTAAAAATTGGCTGTAATTATGTGAACCGGCCGTTATGGAAAATTATCATCGGTGTACCGCTGGTATATCTCCCCATACTTGCAACCGTGCCGTTCGTGATTGCAGGAATTTTTCTTGTGAAGACCCACCTGAAATATGTCGGCGGCATGGATATCAAATCATATTGGGATTTTGTCCCCACCCGGATTTCCCATCGATATACGTACATCGATCAGCCCGTCATCAATATCCCTTGGTTTCATCCGGCACACTACAAAATATTCTGGATACTCAACTGTACACATTATTGTCCGCTGAGTGTCGCTCTCTTCAAGTACGCAGCGTATCTTGTTATGATCGTGGAAAATTGGTGGTGTCCGTTCGCTCATGACAAAAAAAAGGAGTATTCGGCAGGTGCCATTGACAACTCTTTTTGGCATGTAGATCCGGCGGAATTGCTTAAACTGCATCCTGACGACAGAAAAAACCCGATCTGGAATGAGGACGCGGAAAGATGAACACACACAGGCAAAAAGATATACCTGAGGCTGCCCTTACCGCGACCGATGCGGTAGTGCTGCATGCTCTTCGTCGACGGGCCGGTTTGCCAATCCTCTGACGAGAACACCTGCACAGGGCAAACCCGTCATATTTGACAGTAACGTCAGGAATGACGGGTCGAGGATGTGACATTGCCGTTACCCACCACGATCTATCCGGATTTAAACCAGCATAATCAGACTGTTACGGCTTCAGCAACAGTTCTTCATCTCTGGCACAGTAGTTGCCTTATACCCTGTGAGCAGATCATGAGTTATTTCGTGATTATTGCGACATTCAAGTAGTTATCCTAAAGGAGGATACCATGAAATCAAGTGCCCGGGACAAAGCAGAAGGAACGCTTCATGAAGTAAAAGGAGCGGTCAAAGAGTTCGCAGGAAAACTGTGCGACAATCCAAAATTGAAAGCAGAAGGTGCCGCTGAAAAAGCATCCGGTAAGACCCAGGAAAAGCTCGGTCAAATTAAAAAAGTTTTTGGGAAATAAGCGCCCGTTTGCGCACCGGTATCTCGCAGTATCACGCATCTAAATTCACGTGTGCCCGAACAATGGGCACTGTCAGGAGAGAACAATGGAATTATTGATTGTAGTATTGGTAGTAGTCATTGTGCTGGTAGTTTTAAAAGTAATTTAGATGCATCGCAGGTTATTTCACGTAATCACAAGGAGGACACAATGGGATTTCTAATCGCAGTATTGGTTGTAGTAATTTTAGTAATTGTAATCATGAGGTTAACATAAGTTTTATGTGTGTTGCCGCATGCCACTCTCTTATTTGAGCGGGACTCTGTCCCGCTCAAATAATTCGTTACTCTACGAGGATGACAGGACACTTTTTAATGCACATCAGGATTCGTAATCTTACAAAAGTATACAATGAGCAAAGAGGTCTGCTCCCCATAAGCCTTGATGTGGAAAAAGGGGAACTGATTGCCGTCATCGGTCACAATGGGGCCGGGAAATCCACGTTGTTAAAAACATTGGCTGGCTGGCATCTTCCCGACAGCGGAGACGTTTCAATTGATGGTGTCACATTGGAAAACAGATTGGCTCTTGTGAAAAAAATCGGTTTTGTCCCGGAGAATCCCAATCTTTTTGAGTCCTTCTCCGTGGACTACAATCTCGAACTGTTTGCCCGACTGTTTCAAGTCCCTTTTGTGCGGACAGAGGAGATTCTGGAGGAATTCAGCCTGGTACCATATCGTAAGACCAAGGTACAGGTTCTGTCAAAAGGGTTGCGGCAGAGGGTGAGCATTGGTCGAACCCTTCTGGCTGATCCGCCTTTACTTCTTTTTGATGAACCGACCTCGGGATTGGACTTTGAAATGACGAGTGAAATTTATCGAATGATCAAAGATTTTCATACATCAGGAAAAACAATTTTATTTACGTCCCATCGCCCTGAAGAGCTTAAAACCCTTGCCACACGCATTATTATGCTGCACCGGGGAATTGTGGTTTTCGATGGTTCGCCCGAAAAATATTTCCAATCAGAAGTACATGAGAAACTCTACCAATGATGATACGTAATATTATTACATTAACGCTGAATGACCTGGCCATTGCATTCAAGAATAAGACTGTTTTTCTAATAGTATTCATTCCGCTTTTTGTTTTTTTCTCTTTGAAGTTAGTGGATATGTCCGCAACCGACGCTAAAAAAATCAATCTCGGCCTTATTCAAACAGAAAGTTATTCTCCTGCCATTGTGCAGACCATTACATCGGCCGATAAAATTTTTTCCGTTGTTACGGTGCCTGATGAGGTGGAAGGAACCCGGTGGATAAAAGAGAAAAAGATCGACGGATTGCTCTTGCGCTCCGAAAAGGAACCAGAGAGCGTGGTGCTTGTCGTTTTGAAGAAAGAATCTCTCCAGGCCCTTTCAATAGTGGAGACCTTTTCAGCATTACAAAAAGCGGTCGAGGGGAAAAGCAGCAACTGGATTTCCGCCATCAAACCGCTTCAGGAAGGGGGGATTCAAAAACAAACGCTGCCCACCTGGATTCTCATGGTCGTGTTACTGGTCGGCTTCATTATAACGCCTGCGCAAGTAGCCGAAGAAAAAGAAAAAAAACAACTTCTTGCTCTTTTGCAAACTCCCATGCGCGAAATAGAGTGGCTAATTGCCAAAGTGTTATCAGGTATGGTGTTAATAGTTGCCGCAGTCCTGCTCCTTCATCTTATCGGAAAATTTGAGCCGGGGCATGCACTGAGTTACGGTGTTTTTATCATAGCCGGCAGTTTCTGTTTCAGCTCGTACGGAATATTTCTGGGATTTTTATGCCGCAATCAGGCCAGCGCGAGAACATTGGGCGTTATATTCTATCTCCCCCATCTGCTTCCTTCTGCGTTATCTGATTTTTCACAAAAACTGACTGCCGTTGCTCCTTTTCTCCCTTCCTACCAGTTATATGAACCGATTAAATCCATCCTTCTTGACGGAGGCAGAATATCGGGGCTGTCATTTGATTTGATATATTTGCTTATGGTCGGAACAGCAGCTTTTTACTTTTCGTATTTCCTGATGAAAAAACGATGGCTGATGTGAACCGGCACCGATGAAACGATGAGCTATCTGATGTCCAGCAAGGTGTCGATAGTCAGAGTGTTCGATGAGTAAGAAAATAATTACTGCAGTTGGTATGGAGCAGCAGGTATCGACCGCAAAAGGAGGTTGTCATGGGATTTCTTATTACAATTTTGATTGTAGTGATTGTAGTAATCCTGGTTTTAAGAATTATATAACACCGGGATTGATTCACTGATGTTCAGCGACGGAAATGCTTTAAAGGAGTGAAAACATGGGACCTCGAATCAAGAAGGTTACATTGGCGCCGATTGTCATGCTTATCGCATGTTCCTTCCTTCTGTTTGCAGGCGGATGCGCCCGGTACGCTCACACGGTAACAACGCTCTATGAACCGTCTGCGACTGTTCGTGGCGGCACGGGAGAAGTATATATTGTCATTCCGGAAAACCGGCTGTCGCGTTCTTCCGATATCAAATGGGTACTTGGCACAGTTAAAGATTTCGATAAGAATGTTATTGATGAACTTTTCAGTCCCCGTTCCCCGGCGGAAATCGTCCAAATGACGCTTGGTCAGGAGTTTAAGAAAGCCGGCTATACTGTTATTCCGGTTACGCAGCGTCCTGCTGACGGAATGCGGGTGATCGATCTCACAAAATCGGAGATCGACCTGGAACAAATTTCTGATTATGCGGGCCTTAAAGCCACATGCCGGTTGCTGGTCGGGATGGACGTGTTCAAAGACGGTCAGCAGGTCAAACGGATTCAGTATGAATCAACATCCTCCAAGTCCGGTGTCACGGATCGTGACATGCTTGCCGGAACCGTTCTGAAAGACGCCCTGAAGTCGGTCATGCAGAAAGCCATTCCTGAACTGCACACCCTGTTTACACCGGGACAACCGTAAGATTCTGATAGTCGATGGTAACATTGCCATTATCGGCGATATCAACACCAGCGAGGCAAATAAGGAATCGACATGAAGATTAATTCAGGCGAACGTGCGTCAACAGCAATCGAACGTCGTCGTCGGGCGGAAGAGCAGCTGAATGGTCAGGCCCCTGTAGAACAGCCGCCGCAGGCCGGGGAAACAAAGCAGAAACTCATCCACGAACTCGAAGTCCACCAGATCGAACTGGAAATGCAGAATACTGAGCTCCGCCAGGCAAGGGACGAGGTAGAAATATTGCTGGAAAAGTATACCGGTCTCTACGATTTCGCTCCGGTTGGCTACATAACACTCGACAGAAACGGAGCTATCACTGCCGTGAACCTTGCCGGCGCAAGCCTTATAGGCGGCGTACGCTCCCAATTAATCGGGCGACGTTTCGGGTTGTTAGTCGCCGCTGCAGATCGCCTCACATTTACCGACTTCATGGGCAGTGTCCTTGCCTGCAGGGTCAAGGAGTCATGTGAAGTTGCTCTCCTGAGCAAAGGGAAACAACCGGTCATCGTGCAGATAGAAGCCATGGCCACCGTTTCGGGTCAGGAGTTTCGTCTTGCGCTTATAGATATCAGCGCGCGCAGGAGCGTTGAAGATGCGCTCGGAGAAAAACGTCAGGAGTTGCTGGATCTCAACAGTTCTCTGGAGGCTCGCGTTGTCCAGGGTCTGGAAGATATGCGTTTGAAGGACCAGATGCTGATTTTGCAGGACCGCCAGGCCGTTATGGGGGAGATGATCAACAATATCGCCCATCAGTGGCGCCAGCCGCTGAACTCGTTGGGGCTCATCATTCAGCAATTGCCGATCTTTTATGACTCACCTGAGTTCGACAGGGTATTTTTGGAAAACAACACCGGAAAAAGTATGGAGTTGATCACTCACATGTCGCATACCATCAATGACTTCAGGAATTTCTTCAGAACCGACAAGGAAAGAATCTCTTTTTGTGTCAATAAGGTTATCAGGCAAACGGTCAAACTCGTCGACAAAAGCTTTGAAAATCAACAGATCAGTATTTCACTCTTCTGCGAAGGTGACTTGATTGTCAGCGGCTATCCAAACGAATACGCACAGGTCATCCTGAACATCCTGATGAATGCCCGCGATGCACTTGTCGAGCAGAATAGAGCAAACTCCCTGATTTCAATCAACACGCTTACAAAAGGAGGTACCTCTGTCGTAACCATTACCGATAACGCCGGCGGTATCGCCGATGAGATCATTGGCAGGCTCTTTGATCCGTACTTTACAACCAAGGGACCGGACAAAGGAACGGGAATAGGCCTTTTCATGTCGAACACAATTATCGAGAAGAACATGGGAGGAAAGTTGACTGTTCGCAATACCGGGAACGGAGCAGAGTTCAGGATAGAAGTTTGATGCGGCGTATTGTTGAAAATGCACAACATACTTAATAGACTCGATATTCAGCATCGGAGTATTTAACGCCTGCAATGAAACTATGTATGTGTAGCAGAGAATCATATACCAGCAAATTCGATTGAAATCTGACGAGTTGAAAACCACAGTTGTAATCCTGATCACCACAGAATGTCAAAGTAACAACGGATGTCAGGAGCGTGTAACACAAGCAGTGCGGAAGTTCTCCGGCACCATCAAATTGAAGGGAGACATAACAAATGAAAAAATCACTTGCAGCAAAACTGGCAATTCTGTTTCTGGCATTCTCTACGCTGACCGGCTGTATTCTGGCGGTAGATGATGACGGGTATCGTCGCGGGGGTTCCCACGAACGAGATCACGGAGACCGCAGCAGAGACAACCGTGGAGATCGAAACGGAGATTCTCGTGGTGATCGTCACTAACAGCGGCACCCTGCGTTGCAGGATCATCTATTACTCCCGTCCCCGCCTATCATGAGATGCAGACCTATCGGGAGATAGTTTTTAACCGCTTCACCGCAAGGCAAAGCCGAATTTTGGGGCCGCCAGGGGAGAAAGCGCCGGTTCCGGACGGAAACACATACACCTTCAGAATAATGCGCCACCCTGATTCCGGGCCGATCAGCAGAAATGACGTCACCAAAACAGACAGCCGCGAGGGGGTATACCCCACGCGGCTGTCTGCATGTCTGCCGTTGTAAGGCGCACCAGAGTTAATGCCCCGCTGCAGTTTCGGCACGGAGCGCCTGCGCCAGATCAGCGCTCACGACGAGGAGTGCCCGGCCGTATGCCGCGACCAGAGGATCGTACCCTTCGGCTCTTACAGACTCGCGCACAAGGGTGCGTCCGGTTTTCTGAGCACCTCCCGCAACACGGCGCAGCGACCAGACGGCCTCTACGGTAACCGCATCGCCGGGTGACGACTCGAAACGCTTGAAGTCCACCAGAATCCGGTAATCCGCATCGGAACCTGCAAGTTGAAGATAGGAAGATACCCGGCTTGACCCGAGCAGGCGGTTCAGGTTCTCCGCGATCAAACGGGGAATCTCGCTCTTAAGCGGCTCGGCCCATCGGTGCGTTTCGAGGATTTCTACCCGATTAGCGGCAACACGCACCACGAACTGCGGACGGTCCACCAATTCGGGGAGCGTTACCGGTCCAACGGCAACCGCCGGCAGGACAGTTGTAGCGGACGGGGTATCCACCACCGCGCCCGGTTCAAGCGTGTAGAAGGCTATCCGCGGGGACCTGCTGCATCCGGATACAGCTGCAACCAAAAAGAGTGACAGTATCCCGGCTCTTATAAACGACATACGTCCGCTCACATTACGCGTACCGACATCAACACTGTGCATCATTGCCTGTCCTCCCTTTTACCGCGGATCAAGGATTCCGGGTGCTGCTCCAGAAAATCGCTGAGTACTCGCAGCGACTGGGCAGCCCGTGACACTTCCCGTAACGTTTCGCGCAGGTCGAGCTGAACCGGCGCGTCGCCTGCAAGGACCTGATTCGCACCGTTCAGAGTCTTGCGCGCCTCGTCCAGTGTCTTCCTCACATCCTCAAGTGACTGCCGCGTCTCCTGTAATACCGTGCGTGCTTCAGGGACAATTACCCCGTCCACGTTCTTCAGGAGTTTATCGGCACTTTTCAGTGTGGCGTCAAGGGTCCGTATCGTTTTTCTTGCATCACCTGCCATCTCTTCAAGCGGCATTTTTTCAATCTTGGTGACGATCTGCATCAGTTTTTTCTGCAACTGGTCCATGGAACCGGGGACAGCAGGAAACACGGGGGGGAGTATGTTCCAGTCGATTTTCGTCGCCGGTGCCGCGGGAAAGAAATCAAGCGCGACAAACAGCTGCCCGGTCAACAGATTACCGCTTTTGAGCTCCGCCCTGAAACCGTGTGCGACAAGCGAATCAAGCAGTATCCGGGAACCGGGCTGCTTGCCCGGCTTCAATGTATTGCGCCGCTGCTCGCGTAACCGTTCCGGATAGATCTGTATCTCAACCGGGATGGAAAAGTCAGATTTTCCGGCGTTCAGGGCCACATCGATCTTTGTCACTTCACCCACGATCACCCCCCGTAAATCCACCGGTGCACCGACAGTAAGGCCGCGTACCGATTCCTTGAACACGATGGTGAATGCCTCAACCGTTCCCGCGTGGTTCAACGCCTCGTTCTTGGTCGAGAACAAGGGGAAGACGCTGTCCGGTCCGGCGGGCTGTTCATCAAGATGGTCCTGCGGAGTTTGGAAGGATATCCCCCCAAGAAGAATCGAGACAATCGATTCCGTATTGATCTTCACGCCGCTGGCGTTGAAACTGAGGTCGACGCCGCTCGCATGCCAGAAGATGGAGTTGGTCTTGACATACGTATCAAACGGGGCCCGGATGAATGCTCTTATGGTGACTCCTTTGCCGTCCCGGTCCAGTTCGGTTGCGATAACCTGCCCCACCTGCATGCGGCGGTAGAAGATAGGAGATGAGGTGTCGAGCGAGCCGCCGTCGGCGGCATGCAGAACAAACTGGCGGCCCGGCACTTCCAGAGAAACAGCTGGCTGCGTCTCGAGACCGATGAATTTGTCCTGACTTTCAACCGATGTGCCGGCGTCGACGCCGATGTAGGATCCCCCGATCAGTGTGCTGAGGCCGGAAACATTGCCGCCCGAAATCCGGGCGCGAACCACCCAGAACCGGGTGTCCTTCACCAGGAGCCCCTTGACATCATTCGACAGTTCAGCGGTCACAACAACGTGAGACCGGTCCTTGGCGATGGCAAGCCCCTTGACCACGCCGATCTGTACGTCTTTGTACTTGATCTTGGTCTTGCCCGCCTCCATTCCGTCGCCGGATTTGAAGGTGATCGTGATGGTCTCACCACGATCCATGATCGCTTTGACCGCAAGCGAAAGGCCGATGATTGCTGCGACGATGGGTATTATCCAGACAAGCTGAATTGAGAATCGCCTCCTCGGTTCGCTGACTGCGTCGGGAATATCTGAATGTTCGGGATTTACGGGGGTATCGGTCATGATATGCTCTCTTTCTGAAGGGGGTCCCAGATCAGGCGTGGATCAAATTGCATGGACGCGAACATTGTCAGCACTACAACAGCGCCAAATGCTATAGCCGCCGGCCCGGCTTTTACCGTCGCCACGGGACCGAACTGCACCAGTGCGGCCAGGAGCGTCACCACGTAGATATCCAACATTGACCAGCGACCGACCAGTTCCACAAGACGGTAGAGCCGCGTACGCTGTTTCGGATGCCATCTGGAACGGCGCTGCACCGAAATGAGCAGCAGGGTGAGTGAAATGAGCTTTAGCAACGGAATCGTGATACTGGCAATGAATACGATGATGGCGATCACCCAGAAGCCTGTTCTCCAGAGTTCAACCACGCCGCTTATAATGGTGTCCTTACGGTAACTGAACAGCGACCCGGTCTCCATGATCGTCAGAAGGTTCGCGGGTATATACAGGAGATAAGCGGCAATCAGCAGTGCCCAGCAGCGCGGCACGCTGCCGGGCTTTCTGAAATGCAGGGAGGCGCCGCATCGGGGGCAGTGTGCCGCGACCGCCTCAGGCCCCAGCCTGGAAACGAGGTTGCAGACATGACAGGAGCAGAGACCCTGCGCGGCGGCGCTCACCGTCGGCTTCATAATGCAGCCGGACCCGCGGCCGGTTTCCTCTCCAGGCGGGCCCAGACGTCGCGGGCGCTGAACGATGCGGCGGCGGCGGACAACATAATAGTCAAGCATCCGAAAGACCAGAGAGCAACACCCGGAATAACTTTGAACGAGCCGGTGAGCTTCACCAGCGAAACCAGCACGGCGAGCATGAGCACTTCGACCATGCCCCACGGTTCGACTGCCCGCATCATGCGCAAAATAACCGCATATCCGGCGGGAACGCGTTGAAATTTGAGCGGCAGCAGCAGATAGATCATCGTGATAAGTTCCAGTGACGGTATGATGATTGTGGTAAGAAAAACAAATATCGAAATAAGCTGCATCTGCTGATCCCAGAGTGAATTCACGGCGCCTGCAAGGTTGATTGACCTGAGGGATCCCTGAACCTCGATTGCGAAGAGGGGAAAGACATTGGCAATCACAAACAGCACGGCGGCGGCCAGGGTATAGGTGAGCGTGCGGTTGACACTGTCGGTGGCGTTTCGATACAGGACCGAACCGCATCGACTGCAGCTGGCAGCACATCCCGGTTTGAGGAAAATTTCCTGCTGGAGCAGGTCGCAGTGATGGCAGGCAATGAGTTGTGTGCGATAAGAGGACATCCGTTAAACCGTACCTTTTCAGTGTGATTCCGTAGAACGTGCGACTGCGTGGAGCGCACTCCGGTGCAGCACACCGGCGATCCACACTCCTGGCTTAGTGCTCGATTTTTACAGTATTATATGAAAACAGGCAAGGAGCATTTCCAGCCCGCAGGTCGTCATCCCGGATCCCGGCAGTGTTTACCCGTCAGGATCAATTCCCTCCATGCGAGGCTTTGCATGTGGCAATTCCAACCTATACCCTCATCCCCCTACCCTCCGATAATCTTCACCAGCACCCGCTTGCGACGCCTGCCGTCGAACTCACCGTAGAAGATCTGCTCCCACGGACCCAGGTCGAGTTTACCGGCGGTTACCGCCACCACAACCTCCCGTCCCATAATTGTTCTTTTGAGGTGGGCATCAGCATTGTCCTCATAACCGTTGTGATGGTAACGGGAATACGGTTTCTCCGGGGCCAGCTCTTCGAGCCATGCTTCAAAATCCTGATGCAGGCCGGATTCATCATCGTTTATGAACACACTGGCCGTGATATGCATGGCGTTGCAGAGCAGAATCCCGTCCGTAATGCCGCTTTCACTCAAACATTCCGAAATATGCGGCGTTATATTGATCATTTCACGCCGGCGACCGGTTTCAAACCATAACTCCTTCCGATACGACTTCATGGCACATCACCCTTTCAGACTTTTGGTCACGACTTCATAGACATCCCGCGGCAGATCGGGAACAGCCAGTATCCGTCGCAACTCCTGCTGCATCAGAACACTCCGCCCGCTCTCAAAGCGTCGCCAGACCGTCAACGGGCCCAGCAGACGGGCCGATACCTGCGGATTGACAGGAATCAACCGCAGCAGCTGATCGGCCAGAAAACGGTACCCGGCACCGCCCGGTTCGTGGAAACGAACCTGATTACCCTGGCTGAATGCTCCGACCAGGGAGCGGAAACGATTGGGGTTGGTCAGCTCAAAAGCCGGATGAACCAACAGTTCCTGGATCTCGTCCAACACCCCGGGAAGGATTGAGCCGGCCTGGAGTGAAAACCATTTGTCTACCACAAGACGATCCCCCTTCCAGCGACGGTAGAAATCCTCCAGAACATCCTTCCGTTCCGGGCAATGGCAGGAAACAAGCGGCGCCAGCGCACCGATGCTGTCGGTCATATTGTCTGCCCGGCGGTACTGCTGCAGACAGAGATCGATCTCACCCTGTCCGGCATTGCTCATCAGGTAGGCGAGACAGAGGCTGCCCAGACGCCGGGCACCGGAACGGCCGTCATCCGGCGCATACGGGGATTCGTTCAGGCAGAGTTCCCGCAGCGCCAGAAATTCATCCCTGAAACATGCTGCAAGCGAACGGATCACGAACTGCCGGGCGGCGTGTAGTGCCGCAGGATCAACAACAGAGACCAGTTCGGCAAGATATTTCTCCGACGGCAGAGTCAGCGTCTCGGCCAGAAAGGCGCGATCAGAATGTCCGCCGGTCAGAGTAGTCTTAAAAGATGAGGCAAAAGCCGGATCAAGTGCCAGCTCCCTGCCCTGCTGCCAGTCGGCAGTCAGACCGAGAATAACCTTTACTGCCATCAACTGTCCCGCCTCCCAGCGGCAGTAGGGGTCAGGTTCATGAGCTGACAACAGTGCCAGCTGATCATGCCGGTAGGGGTACTCAATCTTGACCGGCGCGGAGAAACTCCGCAGCAGTGACGGTGTCGGCTCTTCGTCAAGGCCGGTGAAACAGAATGACTCATCCTCAGAACGGAGATGGAGAACCCGCGAGGTAGCGGTTACGGGGACATCATCGACCAGGCTGAGCGGGAGCTGCTGCCCGTGCCGATCGAGCAGACCAAGACTCAGCGGGATATGGAGCAGCTTCTTGTCCGGCTGACCGGGAGTGGCAGGACAGCTCTGTCTGATATGCAGGGTGAATGTTTTGTCGACGGCATTATAGAGGCCGCGTACCGCAAGGTGCGGAGTTCCGGCCTGGCTGTACCAGCGGGAGAATTGGCCGAGATCGATTGCTCCCGCCTCGGCCATGGTCTCTACGAAGTCATCGACCGTCACCGCCTGTCCGTCGAAACGTTTAAAATAGAGATCCATCCCGCGCCGGAACCGCTCCGCTCCGAGCATCGTATGCTGCATCCGGACAAGCTCGGCTCCTTTATTGTAAACAGTCGATGTGTAGAAATTATTGATTTCGATGTACGAATCCGGGCGCACCGGATGGGCCATCGGGCCGCCATCTTCGGCAAACTGGGATGTCCGAAGAGCCCGCACATCTTCGATCCGCTTTACCCCTCGTGACTGCATGTCGGAGGAAAATTCCTGATCGCGAAAAACAGTCAGTCCTTCTTTCAGGGAGAGCTGGAACCAGTCACGACAGGTCACCCGGTTTCCGCTCCAGTTATGAAAATATTCGTGGCCGATCACCTCTTCGATGGCGCGATAGTCGTTGTCAGTGGCGGAAGCCGGACTGGCGAGGACATAGCAGGAGTTGAAGACATTGAGCCCCTTGTTTTCCATCGCCCCCATATTGAAATCATCAACCGCCACGATCATATAGCGGTCAAGATCATACTCCCGGCCGAAAACCTCTTCATCCCAGCGCATCGCCTTTTTGAGAGAGCGCATCGCATGGTCGCACTTGTCACTGTTCTGTTTCTCCACATAGATCTGCAGCGTTACGTTTCTTCCGGAACAGGTAGTGAAACTGTCTTCGATGCAGACCAGATCTCCCGCCACCAGGGCGAACAGGTAGCTCGGCTTTTTAAACGGGTCATGCCATACCGCAAAGTGTCGGCCGCCAGCAAGATCACCTGAGGCCTTCAGGTTGCCGTTGGAGAGCAGAACCGGATAGCGCTGGCGGTCGGCAATGATGGTGGTGGTGAAGAGCGTCAGCACATCCGGACGGTCAGGATAATAGGTGATGGCACGAAACCCCTCAGCTTCACATTGGGTACAGAACATACCGGACGAACGGTAGAGACCTTCCAGAGAGGTATTGTCCTGCGGCCGGAGAATAGTCTGCACCTCAAGTGTGAATTCTTCGGGGACCTCATGGATGGTCAGCAGTTCACTTGTAACACAGTAACGGCCCGGATCGAGCGTTACCCTGTTAAGCTTCAGATACGACAGGACAAGATGTTTTCCATTCAGGACAAGCGGGCGTTTACCGAGAGACGTGTCGTACGCAACCCTGAGAACAAGACGGGCGGTGACGATGGTACTGTCGTCACCAAGTTCAAAGCGGAGGTCAATACTGTCGACATGGTAATCAGGAGCGGCATATTCTGTTCGATACACAGTGCGGTGAGCGGTTTCAGTCATTCAGGTCATCCAATCCACAATTGATAGTTTGGTACGGGTTACGGAATTATTTTAAAAATAACACAATCATCTGCATCATATTCATTATTTTTATTGGTAACCACATCACGATTCTGGTAACAGTTACCGCAGGTAACAAGTTAAAGGAGGGTGGCCGATGGAAGAAACAATAACATTCTGGCTCGACAACAAGATATCATCCGGCTTCAAGGTGGCTGAAATCGGCAGTCAGGCTCTCGTGTCGTATCGCGACAAGTACTATATTGTTGTCGGCGGAGCGGCACTGATGAAGGGTGTCAGGCCGCTGCACTACTCGAAGACATCGATGCCGCTGCAGTGGAAAAAAGCGCTGAAAGGTATTCTGCCTCCTCCGGCACCCATTTTCGAACATCCAGAAGATGATTTTCTTCCGATTACTACGTCGACAAAAAAGGAGCGAACTGTTATGCCGAAAAGTACTTCTTCACTTCAAGAACAGCCCGAAGACCAGCTGCAGGCTGTAAAGCCTGTTTTCCCCGCAGCCAAAAAGTCCTCAGCAGCCGATATGAAGCCGGTCAAAATCGTCCAGACCGTTGTCGCTGCAACCTGTCCCTACTGCAGTCACAAGCAGGAACTGCCGTTGGATAAAGGGAAAAACGGCAAGCCGTTTTTTGTGACCTGCGTCAGATGCAGCACTGACTATGCCGTCCGCTATGTACAGGTGACGATGTATCAAGCCCAGATAGCGGCTTTTAAGTAATTCCTCCCCTCCCTTGACGGGAGGGGATTGAGGGGTGGGTGAATTAGCCACGAAGCGGTACAATGCAACCTCCCCCGCCCCCTAGCCCCCTCCCGCAAGGGGCGGGGGAACATTTTCTCAGGAGCAATCATATGAACAACAACGACATCTTACGCCGGGTACGCTACGCCCTCGATATCAGCAACCCCGGCATGATCGATATTTTTAAATTGTCCGGCTGCACGCTGGAACTCCCCACCCTGCTCAAACTGCTGAAGAAAGAAGAGGAAGAGGAGTTTATTGCCTGCAGCAATCCTCTGCTCTCATTTTTTCTGGATGGCCTGATCATACACAAAAGAGGCCGCAGGGAATCGGACGCAGGGGAGTTGCCGAAACCGGATTCATCGCTTAACAATAATGCCATCCTGAAAAAGTTGCGTATTGCACTCGATCTGAAAGAGGATGACATGCGTGCGATTATGGGACTTGCGGGTGTTGCACTGTCAAAATCAGAACTGAGCGCCCTGTTCAGAAACAAAGGGCACAAACATTTTAAAGAGTGCGGCGATCAGTTTCTCAGAAACTTCCTGCAGGGTTTGACGACCCGAAACAGAGGGAAAACCCCTGAGAACGTATCATAGCTTTTCACTGGTAAATGTTTACCGGCGCAGGCATTTCGTTTGACACATCATGCTTTCTATATTATTCTTCAAAACCCGTAAAATCTTACCAATAAAGGGTTTAGCGGTATCAAACCAGCTCATTCCAAGGACATTCATATGCGTAGTGATATGATAAAAAAAGGACTCGAACGGACACCTCACCGCGCCCTTCTGAAAGGGACCGGCGTCCCCCAGAGCCAGATGGACAAGCCGTTTATCGGTGTTGCAACCAGCTTTACCGACCTGATCCCCGGACATGTCGGTATGCGCGACCTGGAGCGCTTCATTGAAAAGGGCGTCCACACCGGCGGCGGGCATTCCTTCTTCTTCGGCATCCCCGGTGTCTGTGACGGCATGGCGATGGGGCACAAGGGGATGCACTACTCCCTCCCGACCCGTGAACTGATTGCGGATATGGTAGAGTCCGTGGCTGAGGCGCATCGCCTGGACGGCCTGGTGCTGCTGACCAACTGCGACAAAATTACCCCCGGGATGCTGATGGCGGCTGCCCGGCTCAACATCCCGTGCATCGTCGTCACCGCCGGTCCGATGATGAGCGGCCGCGGCACTGCCGGACGTAAATATTCCTTCGTCTCCGATACTTTTGAGGCGATGGCACGCTACAAGGCCGGAGTCATCAATGACAAGGAACTGCAGGTCTGTGAGGACAACGCATGCCCCGGCATGGGTTCCTGCCAGGGGCTCTTTACCGCCAATACCATGGCTATTCTCACCGAAACAATGGGGATGAGCCTGCCCCGCTGCGGAACCGCCCTTGCGGTTTCAGCGCTTAAACGCCGCATCGCCTTTGCCTCCGGTGAAAAGATCGTCGAACTGGTACACAACGACGTCAAACCGCGCGACATCCTGACCCGTGCGGCTTTTGAAAACGCTATCCGCGTTGACCTGGCCCTCGGCGGCTCCTCCAATACCGTGCTGCACCTGCTGGCCATTGCCCACGAAGCTGGTGTTGACCTGCCGCTGGAGCTGTTTGATGTACTCGGAAAAGATACACCCCAGCTGGCGTCGATGAATCCGGCCGGTGAGCATTTCATGGAAGATCTGGACATCGCCGGAGGGGTCAGCGGTGTCATGAAACAGCTTGGAAACAAAATTATCGATACGCCCACACTGTTCGGTCTGACCACGCATCAGCTGGCAGACAGCATCCAGAATGTAGACGAGGAGGTTATCCGCCCGCTTGGGAACCCGATAAAGAAGGAAGGTGGCATCGCCATCCTCTCCGGAAATATCGCTCCCAAAGGGGCCGTCGTCAAGCAGTCGGGCGTTTCCGACGCGATGATGAATTTTGAAGGCACGGCCCGCTGTTTTGATGCGGAAGAGCTGGCGATGGCGGCCATCATGGAAGGAAAGATCAAATCCGGTGATGTTGTCGTCATCCGCTATGAAGGTCCTAAAGGGGGCCCCGGCATGCGCGAAATGCTGGCCCCCACAGCCGCCATCATGGGAATGGGCCTGGGAGACAGCGTCGCTCTGATCACTGACGGACGGTTTTCGGGCGGTACCCGCGGCCCCTGTATCGGGCATATTTCACCCGAAGCGGCCGAAGGTGGTCCGATCGCCCTGGTGGTGGATGGCGACAGAATCCTGCTCGACATCCCGAACCGCCGGCTGGAACTGCTGGTGGACGACGCGACACTGGCACTGCGCCGGACGGAGTGGAAGGCACCGGAGCCGAAGATCAAGGGTGGCTGGCTGGCACGCTACGCCAAGGTCGTCACGTCGGCCCACACCGGAGCAATAACAACGGCAGATTAGTAAGATAGAAGTTAATTTCTGCATTTTTCCGGCAGAAAACACTTCGTAAACGCACGTATCCAGTTTATCTGGGCTAAATACAACAGTCATCCACCTCCACACGTGAGGTGTGTACTTAACAGAACCCTGAGGTTACTTATGAAAATGAACGGCGCTCGAATCATGCTGGAATGTCTCAAAAAGGAAGGGGTCGATACGATCTTCGGCTATCCCGGCGGCACGGTCATCAATATCTATGATGAACTCTTCAGCTTCAAGGAAATCCGCCATATCCTGCCGCGCCACGAACAGGCCGGAACCCACGCCGCCGACGGCTATGCCCGTGCTACCGGACGGGTCGGGGTCTGCCTCGCCACATCCGGACCCGGTGCGACAAACACGGTCACCGGCATCGCCACCGCCTATATGGATTCGATTCCGATGGTGATTATCACCGGACAGGTGCCGACTCCGCTGATCGGCAACGATGCCTTTCAGGAGGTCGATATTATCGGCATCACCCGCCCCTGCACCAAGCACAGCTTTCTGGTCAGGGATGTGAAAGACCTTGCCCTGATCATGAAGAAGGCCTTCTATATTGCCCGCACCGGCCGTCCCGGCCCTGTGCTGGTTGACCTTCCCAAGGATGTGCAGATTGCTCAGACAGAGTTCATCTATCCTGAAACGGTAGAGATCCGCAGCTACAAGCCTAATCTGGAGGGGCACCCCCGCCAGGTGGAAAAAGCCGTGGCAATGATGCTGGACGCACGCCGACCGGTCATGTATGTCGGTGGTGGTGCAGTTCTGGGCAATGCTTCGGAAGAGTTGACCGCATTGGCCCGCAAGTTGACAATACCGGTCACGACGACCCTTATGGGACTGGGCTCCTTCCCCGAGAACGACCCCAATTCACTGGGCATGCTGGGTATGCACGGAGCCTACTGCGCCAACATGGCCATGACCAATTCGGATCTGATCATTGCCATCGGGGCACGCTTCGATGACCGGGTAACCGGCAAGCTGGGTACCTTTGCACCACATGCCAAGATTATCCATGTCGATGTGGATCCGACGTCCATCAAAAAGAATGTGCGCGTTGACCTGCCGATCGTCGGCGATGTCAAGGATGTCCTGACCAAGATGATCAAACAGGCTGACAAGCTCAAGGACAAGGTATCTGAGTTCAAGGCTGCACTTGCCCCCTGGCATGAGGACATCAGCGGCTGGAAGGAAAAACACCCCATCGGCTACAAGGAGAGCAGTACCATCATCAAGCCGCAGTTTGTCATCCAGAAACTGCGCGAACTGTCTGACGAAGACGCCATCATATCCACCGATGTCGGCCAGCACCAGATGTGGACGGCCCAGTTCTTTCAGTTCAACAAGCCGCGCACCCTGCTGACGTCCGGCGGTCTCGGCACCATGGGGTACGGTCTGCCGTCGGCCATGGGTGCCCAGGCGGCCTTTCCCGGGCGACAGGTCATCACCATCTGCGGCGATGGCGGTGTGCAGATGAACATCCAGGAGATGGCTACCCTGGTACAGAACAAGCTGCCGGTGAAGATCGTGATCCTCAACAACAACTTCCTCGGCATGGTGCGCCAATGGCAGGAGCTGTTCTTTGACAAGCGCTACTCCAGCACCTGCATGGAACTGCCGATCGACTTACGTCAAACTGGCGGATGCATATGGCGCCAAGGGTTTCAGCACCTCCAAGCCGTGCTGACGTGGAAAAGGTCATCAAGGCGGGCTTTCAAGGAAAAAGGCCCGGTGATCATGGAATTCATGATTGCCCGTGAGGAAAAGGTTCTGCCGATGGTCCCGGCCGGGGCGGCGCTGAATGAAATGGTACTGAACGCTTAAAACGATTACCTGAATTTCTGGAGGATTCTTCCATGCAACATACAATTTCAGTACTGGTAGAAAATGAATTCGGAGTGCTGTCACGTGTGGCAGGCCTGTTCTCCGGTCGCGGCTTCAATATCGATTCCGTTACTGTTGCCCCGACCAACGAAGAGGGCATGTCGCGCATGACCATTGTCACCCGCGGCGACGAGCAGATCCTGGAGCAGATCAACAAACAGCTCAACAAGTTGGTCGACGTCATCAAGGTCATCGATTTCACCGACGGCAGCGGTGTCGAGCGCGAATTGGCGCTGATCAAGGTTACGGCTGAGGATGAGAGCCGGGCCGAGGTCCTGCGTATTGTCGACATCTTCCGGGCCAAGATTATTGATGTCACCCCCAAGTCATATACCATCGAAGCAACCGGTAATCCGGTCAAGATTGATGCAATTCTCGACCTGCTCAGACCCCTTGGCCTGAAGGAACTGGTTCGTACCGGGGCGGTAGCCATCGGCCGCGGAGCCAAGGGATGGAAAGGGTAGCAGATCAACCGGTTTGTCATGACTGTTCAGCCGCCTGGAAACGGGCGGCTGTTTTCGTACAAGGCGCCTTGTCCCCGCTGTGATAGCGGCCGAATCAGCTATTTACGTTGACAGTCGCAACCGGATGTAGTATCTGTATCGTTCGTTTTATGTATGAGTTCGACCGGTTAGCCGGATAAAATATTTTTGTGGAGGATGTATCAGCATGAACGTTTATTACGATCGTGATTGTGATCTCGCGTTAATAAAGGCGAAAAAAGTTACTATTGTCGGGTACGGTTCCCAGGGCCATGCCCATGCCTGCAACCTCAAGGATTCCGGTGTTGACGTGACTGTGGCACTGCGTGAAGGTTCTGCCTCGGCTGTCAAGGCGCAGAATGCAGGTCTCAAGGTGTCATCAGTTGCCGAAGCGGTCGCTTCGGCTGACCTGGTGATGATCCTGACACCCGATGAGTTCCAGTCAACACTCTACCGCGATGAGATCGAGCCGAAACTCAAGAAAGGTGCAGCACTCGCCTTTGCTCACGGCTTCGCAATCCACTATAACCAGGTCGTGCCGCGCGCTGATCTCGACGTCATCATGATTGCCCCCAAAGCGCCTGGCCACACGGTCCGTTCTGAATTTGTCAGAGGCGGCGGAATACCTGACCTGATTGCAGTTTTCCAGAACGCATCGGGCAAGGCTCGCGAATTAGCCCTTTCCTACGCCAGTGCTATCGGTGGCGGTCGCACCGGTATCATTGAAACAACCTTCCAGGATGAGACTGAGACCGACCTGTTCGGCGAGCAGGCCGTACTCTGCGGTGGTGCTGTGGAGTTGGTAAAGGCCGGCTTTGAGACCCTGGTGGAAGCCGGTTATGCCCCGGAAATGGCCTATTTTGAGTGTCTGCATGAGCTCAAGCTGATTGTAGACCTGATGTATGAAGGTGGCATAGCCAATATGAACTACTCTATCTCGAACAATGCTGAATATGGCGAGTATGTTACCGGACCACAGGTAATCAATGACCAGAGCCGTGCGGCAATGAAAGAGTGTCTGGCGAATATACAGAATGGCAATTACGCCAAGAGGTTCATTCTCGAAGGGGCGTCGAACTACCCCGAAATGACAGCGAGGCGTCGGCTCAACGCCGCCCACCCGATCGAAGTGGTCGGCGAGAGACTGCGGAGCATGATGCCCTGGATCAAGAAAATTGTCGACAAGACCAAAAACTAATTTCACGTAGCACGTCATGACACCCCTCTTCTGACCGGAGAGGGGTGTCTTTGCATGAGCATATTAGAACTTTTTTGCTGCGGTATGCAGCGGTACATATCTTCGATAACGCACGTATCCAGTTTATCTGGACCAGGCAGGTTTATGAATAATTCATCCCCGTTTGCCCGAGAAGGTTACCCGTTTATCGCCTATTCTGTCGGGCTGACTGTGTTGCTGACTTTTTCCGCCTGGAAACTCTGCTCAGTAATTCTGGCCTTTCCTGCCGCACTTTCCCTGCTAGTGTCTCTGTTTGTACTCTATTTTTTCCGCAATCCGGAACGAGTAACACCAACTGACGTCACCGCGGTTATTGCCCCCGCTGATGGAGTCGTTATAGTCGCCGAACGGGTTCCGGAAACTCCTCTCGGCGTGGAAGCCTTGAAAATCAGTATTTTTATGTCCGTATTCAGTGTCCATGTCAACCGCACCCCTTTCGACGGCACGGTTATCGACACGTTTCATCATGCGGGGAGGTTTTTCGATGCCCGTGACGGTCGCGCGTCCTGTGAAAACGAGCGCAACGGCATTGTGCTGGAGATTACCGGTGGTGTCCGGATCGCGTTCGTCCAGATTGCCGGTCTGGTGGCACGCCGCATTATCAGCTACCCGCTTGTCGGAGATATTTTGGTGCGTGGCGAGCGTTATGGCCTGATTCGCTTTGGGTCGCGGGTCGATGTTTATCTGCCGTGTGAAGTCGTACCTCTGGTAAAACTGGGTGATAAAACGGTGGCGGGTGAAACCGTATTGGCAAGAATCAGCTGATCAAGGAATCGATATCATGAGCGTTGAAACTCCGGATGCAATGACCGATCGCAAAGAAAGCATAAAACGGGGAATTTATATTCTCCCCAATCTGATTACTGCCGCAAGCCTTTTTGCGGGCTTCTACAGTATGGTTGCCACGCTGAATGGCAACTACAAAACGGCTGCTATCGGGATCTTTATCTCTGCAATTTGTGACGGGCTTGATGGCAAAGTAGCCCGCATGACCGGTTCTACCAGTAAATTTGGTATCGAATTCGATTCTTTGGCCGACCTTGTTGCCTTTGGAGTTACCCCGGCATTCCTCATGTATGCCTGGGCTCTCAAGCCATTCGGCAGACTTGGATGGGTTGCGGCGTTTCTTTTTCTTATCTGTGCCGCATTGCGGCTGGCCCGGTTCAACGTGCAGGTTGATACCGTTGAAAGCAAACGCTTTGTCGGGCTCCCTACTCCGGCGTCCGCATGCATGGTAGCCGCAACGGTACTTCTTTTTTATCATTTCGGCTGGCCCAGTTCGTATAAGAAACTTGCCATTTTAGGGCTTATCTATCTACTGGCATTTCTTAATGTTTCCAACTTTAAATACAATTCATTCAAAGATCCGGCCCTTATAAAACGGCAGCCATTCGGGTTTTTACTGCTTGCCGTGGTACTGCTGATTGTCGTGGTCTCTGAACCGGTGGTGATGACATTCAGCATCCTGTTGCTGTACATCCTTTCCGGACCGATAGATTATATTATTTCCTGGCCGAGACGGCGCAGATTAGAGAAGGCGATTCACAAGGGGCATGAGGCGTTGAACCGGGAAGGAGACGCCCAGCACTGACAGACAGGATACATGCCGTCACAAAAGGTTCTCAGCTTCCTGGCGGGCTCCGAAATACAGACGACGTTACACAAAACCATTTCAACAAACCACTGAAATGTTTTTACAATAGTAATGTACACGGATAGGATTCCCAACGTGATTAATCCATGTCAAAAAGTCGGGAGGCAACACCTTCCGTTGTAATGGTCACTACGGCATAACTGCGGTGATAAGCAGCATTTGAGAGTGTTCCGGGGTTCACAAGCAGAAGACCTTCTCGATTTTCAAGCACACCCTGGTGAGTGTGACCGAACAAAACCACATCAGCTCCGACTTCCTCCGCTCTCCGCAGTAACTTTGCCAGTCCGGACTTGACCTGGTGGGCATCCCCGTGTGTCAGCAGAATCCGCTTCCCCTCGCACTCCCACATGAGTTCTCGCGGAGCTTTTGAATCGGGGTCACAGTTTCCTGCAACGCTAATAACCGGAACATCCAGTGCGTTACGCAACTGATCCGCATCAGCGCTCCCATCACCGAGATGGATGACGGCATCAACCGGTTCGGAGCGGGTGCACGCGACAAAGGCACGTCCCACGTCGCCATGCGTATCGGATATAACAAGAATCTTCATACTGCAACTGTAACAGATGTGCTTCTTTCTCTAAAGATTTAATCTGATAAGGTGACCGGACATGAACAAAAAAATAGCCGTAATTTCCGCGTGCGTACTTGTTTCAGTCATGATTCTGTTTGCACTTTCCGTGAAAATTGCTTCAACTATAATCGGCACCGGAGAAAACAGAATTTCGACCAGAGAAGGAATCGGCCTGGTTGAAGTAAAAGGGATGATTCTCGACTCAAAAGATACGATCAGGCAGTTGAGATATTTCCTTAACCAGGATGCCGTAAAGGTTGTCGTGCTGAGAGTGGATTCCCCCGGCGGGATTGTCGCACCGTCTCAGGAAATAAACGCCGAGGTAAAAAAATTCGCCGCTAAAAAGAAAATTATAGTTTCAATGGGGAGCCTTGCCGCATCCGGCGGATATTATATATCTGCGCCCGCAACTATGATTTATGCCAACCCCGGAACCATTACGGCCAGCATAGGTGTGATTCTCAAACTGTCCAACATAGAATCGCTGATGGATAAAATCGGGATAAAGTCTTACACACTCAAAACAGGTAAATATAAAGATTCCGGGTCTCCGATGCGACAATTTTCCGCTGAAGATCGTGCCATGCTGCAGGCGGTAATTGACAATACTCACCAACAATTTGTAAGGGCGGTTGCCGAAGGACGTAAACTGCCGGTTGAAGAGGTCCTGAAAATTGCAGACGGGAGGATTCTGACCGGAGAGCAGGCCAAGGAGCTTAAACTTGTAGATCGCCTGGGTACACTTCAGGATGCGATTGAAGAGGCGGGCAGACTTGCCGGCATTTCAGGCGAGCCGGAATTACTGCTGCCACCGAAAAAGAAGGTCAATTACCTGGATCTTCTGGTCGAAGGAACGGAAGGAACGTTTAACGGACCGCTTGGACGGGCGGCGAGCGGAATGAGGATGATGTACGAGTAGGGGCGCACTGCGTGCGCCCTTTTCAACCGTACCACGGGCGCACAGAGTGAGTCCCTGCGATGTTAGTTTCTGTTTTTCAGCCTGTCATGGGCATTAATCAGAATCTTTTCTGTAGTGGCCCAGTCAATACAGGCATCTGTAATTGAAACACCATATTTCAGCTGACTGATATCAGTAGGGATTTTTTGGCTGCCGGACTCAAGATTGCTTTCAATCATCACCCCTGAAATAGAGTTATTGCCGGCCAGGATCTGATCGACAACACTTTCAAGAACTTCCGGCTGCTTCTGATAGTCTTTGCTTGTGTTCCCATGGCTACAGTCGACCATCATAGTCGGGAGCAGATTGTTTTTAATAAGCTGTTCTTCAGTGTGAGCAATATCCTCGGCGTGATAGTTGACTTTTTTCGATCCGCCACGCAGCACTATATGGACATCAGGATTACCACTGGTCTGTATGATTGAAGTCCTTCCCTCTCGATTGATGCCGAGAAAACTGTGGGGATGCTGTGCCGCCTTCATGGCGTCAATGGCAATCTGAAGGTTGCCATCTGTACCGTTTTTGAAGCCGACCGGGAATGAAAGCCCACTGGACATTTCGCGATGTGTCTGGGATTCCGTTGTACGTGCACCGATTGCGCCCCAACTGATAAGGTCCGCTACATATTCAGGTGTGATTGGATCAAGCATTTCATTTGCGACCGGAACTTCAAGTGATGTCATGCGGCTCAGCAGTCCGCGGGCAATGCCGAGTCCCTTCGAAATGAGATGCGTGCCGTTCATGTCCGGATCGTTGATCAGCCCCTTCCAGCCGATCGTGGTGCGGGGCTTTTCAAAATAAACCCGCATGATCAGCAGGAGCTGATTATTGACCTTACGCGAGAGCGCTGCCAGTTTTTCTGCATATTCCAGAGCCGCTTCAGTGTCATGAATCGAGCAGGGTCCGACGACAACCATCAGCCGCTTGTCCCGGCGCTGGATGATCTCTTTTACCTGTTCTCTGCTTCTGCTGACGAACGCTCGATCTTTTTCGGACAACGGGAAAACCTGCCGCAGGTCGGAAGGCGCGATTATTGGTGTGATGCCGGTAATTTTAAGATTATTGGTCTTGATCACGTAACGTATCTCCATTGCGGTAAATAAAATGATTTTCCGGCAATTATTACCCGGTTGGAAGGACTTTCCACCACCTTTACGGCAGATAAAAGATCGTACCACGTCATAGGTGACGAGTGGTGTTATAGTAGTTTCAGTATCATGTTGTCAATGCTTCTCTGAATTAATCACTACTATATCAGCAGGTTAATATTACGAAACAAATGTTGTAGCGGAGGGATTGATGAAGCGCGCAGTATTTCTGGACCGGGACGGCACCATCAATGTGGAAAAAGAGTATCTGTGTCATATCGCAGATTTCGAATTAATTCCCGGGGTTCCTGAGGCTATTCGGTTGCTCAACCGGGCCGATATACTGGTCGTGGTGGTAACTAATCAGTCAGGCGTCGCGCGGGGTTATTATACGGAAGATGATGTTGAAAAATTGCACCGCCATATTTCCACTGTACTGGAACGCTACGATGCACATGTGGATGCCTGGCTTTACTGTCCCCATCACCCTGAGGGCCGAGGCAGCTATTCCCTGCCGTGCACATGCCGAAAACCATCTCCGGGAATGCTTCAGGAAGCAGCCCGGCGCTATGATATCGACCTGACAAATTCAACAATGATTGGTGATAAACTGGCCGATATTGAAGCAGGAAGAGCTGCTGGATGCCGTTCTATTCTGGTCCGTACCGGATATGGTGTTCAAGAGGAGCAGTATGTTGATTCTCAAACAACCGTTTCTGACGACCTGCTTTCAGCGGTGAAAGGTCTGATATGAGTTATTATTCGAATTTGACACCGTTCCGGATTACATGGTACCTAATTCTCTTCACGGATTACGTGGGCTCCGAAGTTTTCCCCCGCAAAAAAGAGCAGAAGGCTGTCTCAATGTAATTCAATAAAATCATCTTTGATGGGAGAAATTACTCATGACTCACGGCATAAAAAAAGGGATTATTCTGGCGGGTGGTGCCGGCAGTCGTTTGTTCCCCCTGACACTTGTTGCCAGCAAACAACTGCAGCCGGTGTACGATAAACCGATGATTTATTACCCGCTGGCAACGCTCATGACAGCCGGAATAAAGGACATACTGCTGATTTCAACGCCACACGACACACCGCGGTTTGAGACTCTGCTGGGGGATGGTTCGCGATGGGGGGTAACTATTTCATACAAAGTGCAGCCGGAACCAAAGGGGATTGCCCAGGCATTTCTGGTTGGCGAAGAATTTATTGACAACCAGCCGGTCTGTCTGATTCTCGGCGATAATATATTTTATGGAAAGATGAACCTTGACAGAATCGTATCTGAATTCACGACTGGTGCCCGGATATTTGGATATCAAGTCAACGACCCGGAGCGCTACGGAGTTGTTGACTTTGATGCAGACGGAAAAGTGCTGAGTATAGAGGAAAAACCGCCACGCCCCAAATCACATTTTGCCGTACCCGGACTGTACCTCTACGACAAGAATATTGTTTCAGTGGCTAAGTCAATGAAGCCATCGCCCCGTGGCGAATTGGAAATTACTGATGTAAATCTCCATTATCTGCGATGCGGCGAACTGATGGTCGAACGGCTTGGACGAGGTATTGCCTGGCTCGATACCGGCACTCATAAAAGTTTGCTGGAAGCCAGCAACTTTATAGAAACAATTGAATCAAGACAGGGATTGAAGATTGCCTGTCTTGAAGAAATAGCGCTGCGGCGGGGTTTTATCAATTGTCAGCAGATGTGCACGGTTATTGATGCCACGCCCGCCTCTTCATATAAGGAATATCTTCAGCGGGTATATAACGAATCCGGAACGTGCGGAATTCAATAACAAGAGATCGATTCCATGGATTTTTTAAAAAAATATATGTATCCGCTGTTAACAGGAATCGGCATTCTCGTTGCGTTCCTTGTCTTTTCGCTGAATGTTCCCCGCAACCGGGAAGCAAATATCGTTGAACGTACTGTTCTCAGCGTATTGTCGCCTCTCCTCCAGCCGATTGCCAGAACGAGCGGTTTTGTTGAAGACATCTGGGACGGGTATATTAGCCTGTTTGACACTCACCGGGAGAATCTCCGGCTGCGCGAAGACATCCGGACTCTCAACCGCCGGGTTTTGGAAGGAAATGAAGCTTTCCTGGCAAACCAGCGCCTTGAGCGGCTTCTGGATATGAAGAAAACAATTAAAGAGCCGACCGTAGCTGCAACTGTTATTGGCGAGGACATCACCGCGTGGTTCAGGACATTGGTAATCAATCGCGGTAGCTCGAGCGGCATCCGCGAAGGAATGGCAGTTATTGCAGCCGACGGGGTAGTCGGACAGACCGTTAAGGTTTCCGCTTCAACCTCGCGAGTTCTCTTGCTGACTGATCACGCCAGCGGGATCTCTGCAACAATTCAGCGATCCAGGGCAAGGGGAGTAGTCAAAGGTAGAAGCGAGATGCTCTGTACGCTTGAATTTACGACCCGTGAAGAAAATGTTAAAGTCGGGGACACAGTGATAACATCAGGGGTCGGCGGGATCTTTCTGAAAGGGCTCCCGGTTGGCGAAGTCACAATGGTCAAAAGGGGTGAATACGGCATCTTCCAGACCATATCGATACGCCCTTCAGTTAATATCCCTCACCTCGAAGAAGTTCTGGTCGTGCTGCGGGGTGGGTATGAGTAGACGGGCTGCGTTGCTGTTTTTCTGTCTCGTGATTGCTTCAATAACTGCCCAGGTGTCACTGATTCCTGTCTTTGTGCGTTCCCCCTTTAAACCTGACCTGCTGCTCGTCATTCTGGTTTTTATAGCTCTTCGATTTTCGTTCGCGATGGGGGCACCCCTGGCCTGGCTGCTTGGAATGCTTAACGATGTCTGCAGCGGTTTGTATTTTGGGCTGAATGCAGTGACTTTTCTTATTTCATTTCTTGTTATCAAACATGTTTCGGACCGTTTGTATGCCGACAGCGCAACGTTGTTTGTCCTGACGGTTTCCGCCGTTACTCTTGCCGGATTTACATTGAATCTACTTTTGATGGTCATATTTACATCATCTCACGGGATCGCCTATTCCATGCTTTCAGATATTTTCCCACGCCTTCTGGTCAATGCTTTTGTAGCATCTATCGTTTCGGCATTCCCCGGATTTGACTGCCAATTGGAATCGCAATGAAAGAGCGTCGTTTTGTCCGGGAATTACTGGAGTCGAAACAGCGGATATTAGTACTCTCATTTGTGGTCGGAGTTCTATTCCTGTTTCTGGTGATACGGTTATTGCAACTACAGGTACTGAATGCTGACGATTATCGCACCATGTCTGAGAATAACCGTCTCCGCTTCGTACCGGTTGCCGCATCCCGCGGTGCAATAATGGACCGTACGGGCACTGTTCTGGTCAGTAACCGCCCTTCGTTCAGCCTTGCAGTCATACCGCAGGAGGTTACAGATAAAGATGCGCTCCTCACGTTACTCTCCCGTCTGCTGGGACTTGACCGGGCTGATATGGCCGAACGGTGGGAAAAGAATATGGGGCGCGCCAAGTACTATCCGATTGTTCTTGCCTCAAATATTACCCGCAACGACGTTGAGATCGTTGAAGAAAACCGTTTGCACCTACCAGGCATCGAAATTGAGATGAAGCCGGTTCGTGAATATATCAACGGCCAACTTGCTGCTCATCTGCTCGGGTACATAGGCGAAGTTTCTGAAAAGGAATTAGATACCGATGGTTTTGAGGATTATAACCCCGGCGATTATATCGGTAAAAATGGTATTGAACGCGCTCTTGAAATGGATCTGCATGGCAGCGATGGCGGGCGGCAACTTGAAGTTGATGCTCGAGGCAGGGTGTTACGCACTGTATCTGAGAGTTATCCGACGGTCGGCAACAGTGTGGTGCTGACAATCGATGCGGCGGTCCAGAAACAGGCCGAACGGGCCTTTGGTGATCAAGCCGGTGCGGCAGTTGCACTGGATGTCAACAGTGGTGAAATTCTGGCATTCGTCAGTAACCCCGGTTTTGATCCTTCACTTTTCAGCGGGAAATTGCCGGCAGACATCTGGAAGGGATATCTTGACGACAAACGTCATCCTCTGGAAAATAAGGCACTCACCGGCCAGTACCCACCCGGCTCCACCTTCAAAATAATTACCGCACTGGCAGGACTGCAGGACAACAGGATAAATGATGCAACATCGATCACCTGCAACGGCAGTTACGTCCTGGGCACCTCGACGTTCAAGTGCTGGAACAGGAAAGGGCACGGGGCTACGAATCTGCGTAAGTCTCTTCGGGAATCGTGCGATGTATTTTATTATCAACTGGGAGAAAAACTGGGTGTGGACAAAATAGCAGCAGCAGCTCAGGCCTTCAAACTGGGGTCTCCTCTCGGCGTTGAGCTGCTGGATGAAAAGAGCGGGCTCATCCCGACAACTGAGTGGAAACTGAAGCGCTTCGGTAAAAAATGGTATCATGGCGAAACAATCCCGGTCGCAATCGGCCAGGGTGCAGTCCTTTTGACCCCTATCCAAATGGCTTCAATGACGGCAACGGTTGCCAATGAAGGCACTATTTACCGCCCCCATCTTGTAAAGAAAATAGTGGATGCAGACGGCAAAATGCTCCGTGAAACAAAAACCGAGATCATCGGGACCACCCCCTTTTCCAAAGAGTCTTTCAGGCTCGTCAAGCTGGGAATGCTGGATGTAGTCAATGCCCCCGGGGGTACCGGTGGTGCCGCCAGACTGTATGATGTCAAAGTTGCTGGGAAAACAGGTACATCACAGGTTGTAAAACTGGGAGGGAGCAAATCCGGCACAGCATACCGGTTCCGTGACCATGCCCTGTTTGTTGCCTTTGCACCTTTTGAAAAACCGGAAATTGCAGTCGCTGTCGTCATTGAACATGGAGAACACGGGGGAGCAGCCGCGGCTCCAATTGCGGGCAGAATATTACGGGCTTATTTTGACGGCAAAAAACCACCCGTCAGGGGAGCAGGCACGTCGACAGAGTCTGTTGGTGAGACCACTGAAGAAAACGGTGAGCCGGCTGCCATAAAAGAGCCACGCGTCAGTGAAGGTGCTGCTCATGATTGATCGGCGGCTCCTGACCAATATTGACTGGGTACTCGTCGGGTTGTCTGTGGCTGTCTGCCTGCTCGGAATTCTGAATATCTACAGTGCAACATCTCCATACAAAATCGTCGGCACCGAGTATTATATCAAACAAATGTACTGGATTTTGGTAGGTATAACCATATCACTTGCAGTATGCAGCATTGATTATCACATCCTGGAAGATATATCCTATTGGCTGTATGGCTTCCTTGTATTTCTGCTGATTGCGGTGCTCGTTGTCGGCAGGACATCTATGGGAGCTACCCGCTGGCTGAATCTCGGTTTTTTCAACATTCAGCCGTCAGAGCTCATGAAAATCATCATCATTGTGACGTTCGCCCGGTTTTTTAACAATTACCAAACTGTCGGAGGCCTGTCGGTCCGGGACGTACTTATTCCCTTGAGCATGCTTGCGCTTCCGGCAGCGCTGATTATGAAACAGCCGGATTTGGGGACCGCCACTCTGGTCATACTGATCGCTTTATCAATGGTCATGTACGTCGGCTTGCGCTGGTCAACCATTGCGACCTTTGTCTGCATTACGATTCCAATGTCGTGGGTGGGGTGGGTTTTTCTGCTACGCTCGTATCAGAAAAACCGTATTCTCGATTTTTTAAACCCTGAACGTTCACGGCTCGGAAGCGGATACCATATCATACAGAGCAAAATTGCGGTCGGTTCAGGAGGCATTACCGGCAAAGGTTTTGTCAAAGGGACCCAGTCCCAGCTCCGTTTTCTCCCCGAGCAGCACACCGATTTCGCTTTCTCTGTATTTGCCGAGGAGTGGGGATTTATCGGCTGTCTGGTGCTGATCGTTATGTACCTCTCACTGGTGCTGTGGGGGCTCAACATAGCCCGGCGCTGCAACGACCGGTTCGGCGGACTGCTCGCAGTAGGCGTAACTGCCATGCTTTTCTGGCATATCGTCATCAACATCGGGATGGTGATCGGCATATTTCCGGTAGTTGGTGTACCCCTGCCGTTTTTTTCCTACGGAGGCACTTCCATGATCACATCGATGGTAGGAATCGGGCTTCTACAGAACATCAGCATGCGACGTTTTATGTTCTGATTGGTTATATGCCAGTATAACCTCGCCGCGTATGTGATCGTGTGGAAATTGTACCGGATTTTCCGGGAAGATGATGAGGGGTGTAATAATCAGTCAGTTAAGTAATTGCGCCGATGTGAGTATCATGCTATAAACTCCGGTGCTTTTTGTGTAACAAATATACGTTTTTACAAAATAAATATCCCTGCAGTAAAAACGTTACAGAGTAAAATAAGTTCCTCGTTAGAATGAGGCGTTTGCACAAACAGATGCTACTACCCAGAAACGTCGAAAGACGCCAATGCGGTTACCAGGTTTTGCCGGATTAAGGCTTAACCCAATGTAGCTGGATTCAAGCCTACGTTGTGCACTGCCGAAAGTCAACCAGGGGGGAAATGGTTATATTGCGTCTTTTCAAAGGCCCTTTTCTTCCCGAATGGGTCTTTTTTTTGTAAGAAGGTTTGAATTATGGCAATTGAAATCAACGAAATCTACCTCAGTTCGGTTATTGGCCGGTCGGTGATTAACAGTAAAGGCGACCAGATCGGGATCCTGCGTGACCTTATCATGGTTCCGGGTGAAGTATTCCCCGAGGTTTCCCACATCGTAATAAAATCGCGTAAAGGTTTAAAAACCCTTCCATGGAGTGAGGTTACTCTCTTTACCCACGTGGTGATTTCAACCGGGAGCATCAAACCGCACGGTCTGGACTCCTATCAGCCCGATGAAGGTGATATTCTCGTCAAGCGTGACCTGCTCGACAAGCAGATAGTTGATGTGAACGGCGCGAAAGTCGTCCGGGTTAACGATATAAAACTCGGCATGCTGGACCAGAAACTCTGTATATTTTCGGTAGATACCGGTTTCAGAGGATTGCTCAGACGTCTTGGGTATGAACGTTTTGGAGAACGGTTTTCCCACGTGCTCAAGCGCGAGATTCCGCACAGTGAAATCAGCTGGGAATATGTACAGCCACTGGAAGCGAATTCATCGAAACTGGCGCTCAACATTGCCCGCAACCAGATGAACGAAATGCACCCGGCCGATCTCGCCGACATTATTGAAAACATTCCCATTCAGAACATCCGTACGGTACTGGATACAATCGATGCCGAGACTACCGGCGACACCATTTACGAGCTTGAAGCAGACATGCGTAATGTGGTCATCAGCCAACTGAATGACGAACAGGTAACCGACATACTGGAAGAGATGGAACCGGATGAGGCTGCCGACGTACTCTCTGACCTTCCTGAAGGCAAGGCTCAGGAGCTTCTGGATATGATGGACCAGGAGGATGCTGAAGATATTCAGGAACTTTTGGAACATGAAGAGGATTCGGCCGGCGGATTGATGACGCCGGATTACTTCCGGCTTTCCTCCAGGATTACGATTGGCCGGGCATTAGAGATTTTGAAAGGGTGTGCAAACGATGTTGAAACAATCTATTACGGCTATATAGTCGATTCCGATGACCGGTTGGAGGGTATTGTATCCCTCAAGCAACTGTTGATGAATCCTCCGGAAACTCATATTACTGACGTCATGGAAGAGAACATTAAATTCGTTCACGTTGACGCCGAACCGGAAGAGATTCTCGAAACGCTGGCAAAGTATGACCTGATTGCAGTCCCCGTTCTGGACTCTGACGATCGCATGGCCGGCATAGTCACTGTGGACGATGTCCTTGCCCACTATCTGCCGCAAATAATCAAGATCAAACGGCGCTAGCAGCGCGGATTTCAATTATGTTCAACAGTATTTCACAATTCAGATTCCTGAAACCGCTCAAAAGCTTCAGCCCCCGAAATGTCATGATTTTTCTGGCAATCCTCGGGCCGGGTATCATCACCGCCAATGTGGATAACGATGCCGGCGGCATAACCACCTATTCACTGGCCGCGGCCAACTATGGCTATTCTATCCTCTGGATGATGATACCTACCACCATTGCGCTGGTAGTGGTTCAGGAGATGTGTGCCCGCATGGGTGCTGTCACCGGCAAAGGCTTGTCCGACCTCATCCGTGAATCATTCGGAGTAAAGGTCACCTTTTACGTCATGATCGCCCTGCTGCTGACCAATATGGGTAATTCCATCTCCGAATTTGCCGGAATTGCCGCAAGTCTTGAAATATTTGGCATCAGCAAATACATTTCTGTGCCGATCTGCGCAATCCTTGTCTGGCTGCTTATCGTCAAGGGATCCTACAAGGTTGTGGAAAAGGTGTTCCTTGTCGCCTGTCTGGTCTATATCGCCTATCCTATCGCCGCCTTCATGGCCGGACCGGACTGGACTGTCGTCATGAAGGCGACAATCACACCGACATTCAAAACAGACAGTGCCTACCTGATGACACTGATAGGTATTGTCGGAACGACCATCGCACCCTGGATGCAGTTCTATCAGCAGGCGGCGGTTGTTGAAAAGGGCATCACAGCCGACCAGTACAATTTTTCGAAAGTAGATGTTATCTTCGGCTGCATCATGGCCATCGTAGTGGCATTTTTTATGATGGTGGCCTGCGCATCAACCATCCACCTGCATGGATTGAAGATAGAAACCGCAGCCGATGCAGCAATGGCGTTGAAGCCGCTGGTCGGCCAATACGCTTCCTCGCTGTTCGCATTCGGCCTTTTCAACGCCTCGCTCTTTGCCGCCTGTATCCTGCCGCTATCCACGGCCTACTACATCTGCGAAGGTATGGGGTGGGAATCGGGGGTTAACAAGGACTTCGAACAGGCACCGCAGTTTTTCTGGCTCTTTACAATAATCATCGTCATTAGCGCCGGACTGATCCTGATCCCGAATGCACCGCTCATGACAATCATGTTCATTTCGCAGGTCGTCAACGGAGCGGTACTCCCCTTCGTGCTGTTATTCATGCTCAAGCTTATTAACGACAAAAATCTGATGGGGACCTTTGTCAATGGCCCGGTGTTCAACATCATTGCCTGGTTCACCGTCGTAACCATGATTTCACTGACGATTATCATGACAACCGACATGGCGTTTCCGGGACTTATCAAACGACTAATGACTTTTTGAATCGGTGTATGGCCAAACGTACTGAGGCCCGCCGGATATTCCGGCGGGCCTCAGTACGTTCATTTCTCCGCTATGATCTATTTTTTCATTTCCACGACGATTCCGGCTTTGCGAACCATCTCAATCAGCTCGGTGTAATTTTTATATTTTTGATCATAGGCTTCCCGACTGTTGTCATATTCCTTTTTCAATACGTCGAATTGAATTCTTGAGATTCCATTCGCATCATAGATCTGCTTCCTCAACTGCTCCATGTGCTGTTCAATACCGCTTAACTCCGCTTCCATGCCATCCATTTCCCTGCGCCATTCAGCACGGCTTTTGCCGCCATACATCTCTTTTCCATCACCCTGAACGACAGCACTCTTCGTATCAGTCTTTTCTGCCGGGCGGAGCCCGTTCCCGGCTGCCGGAGACGTCTGCCGGCTGACATCAGGCGGCAGGTCATCGCGTCGTTTCACTTTCTTCCGGTACTTCTTCGGAACCTTTGAATAATCTTCGGTGTAGTTGTAGGTGCCGCTGTCGTCAACCCACGAAAAGGTTTCGGCATGGAGCGGCGACGCAAGCATCAGAATGAAACCAAGAAATATGATTGTTATCATAGACCCCACCATGCCCTAACCTGGAGGCCAGACAAATTCACGACCTGCCAGCAGGTGAAAGTGAATATGAAACACCGACTGGCCCGCCCCCGTCCCGTTATTCTGCACGATGCGGAAACCGGCGGCGGAGAACCCCTTCTCACGGGCGATGTCCCCTCCCTTCCGGAAGGCATAGCCGACCAGCGCGTCATCATGTGCGGACATATCAAGACAGTTAATGAAATGTTTTTTCGGCAGCAGCAGCAGATGGAGAGGCGCCTGTGGAGTAATATCCTCGATAACGAGCAGTTGCTCGTCTTCAAACACCTTCTTTGCCGGAATTTCACCACGAATAATTTTGCAGAAAATACAGTTGTCCACGTTACCCTCCGCTTCCGGCTTTTGCAGCAGTATCAAAAATTCACGGTTGCCATCCGCACCGGTTATGGGTGACTCACACAGTCCAGAGACCGTTAGCCCAAGATCTGATGCGGTATGGCGGATATCTTCGATAACTTTTTCATGGGCTGCGGGGTCTCGCACTACCCCCCCCCTCCCGACTTCACCCTTTCCCACTTCAAACTGGGGTTTGATCAGAGCTATGATGCGACCACCCGGAATCAGCAGAGACAACGTAGCGGGGAGGACCTTGGCCAACGAAATAAACGAAGCATCCACTACTGCCAGCGCCGGTTCAGCGTCAAGCTGATCCGGGGTCACGTAGCGTATATTGGTCTTCTCCATACTGACGACGCGGGGGTCCCGCTGCAGTGCCCAGGCAAGTTGTCCATAGCCGACGTCAACGGCAAAAACCCTGGCGGCCCCTGCCTGCAGCAGACAGTCGGTAAAGCCGCCGGTTGACGAACCAACATCGACAGCAACCAATCCCTTCACATCGATACAGAATTCGTCAAGCGCCTTACGCAACTTGAGTCCGCCCCGACTGACATACGGGAGAGATTCCCCCCTGAGACGGATTTCAGAATCGGTCAGGACCTGTTGACCGGCCTTATCAACCGTGTGGTCTCCTACCACCACTTTGCCGGCCATCACCAATGCCCGTGCCTTCTCAATCGATGGAGACAGGCCGCGCTCAACCACCAGGCTGTCGAGGCGCTGTTTTTTTGCCATTACTCAACAAGTTCCGACTTAACGAAGAGCGCTCTCAGCCAGTACCCTTCCGCCTCGATGCTTTCGCGACCACCCTCTTCGCGATCCACCAGCGTCACAATACCAAGCACCACCAGCCCCTCTTCCTCAGCACGGCGAACCGCCTTCATGGAGGAGCCTCCGGTGGTAACAACATCCTCCACGATGATAACCCTGGTCCCGGGAGGAAGGTTTTTGCGACCTTCCAGCCACTGGCCGGTACCATGCCCTTTTGGTTCCTTGCGGATGATGAAGGCGTGCAGACTCGCGCCGTCCAGATGAGCGGCGATCGACGTTGCCGTGGCAATCGGATCAGCTCCAAGTGTAATGCCGCCAACCGCCTGAACCCCTTCGACATCCTTGATGGCCTCATAGAACAGTTTGCCGACCAGAAAACCGCCTTCAGCGTGCAGTGTGGTCTGTTTGCCGTCAAAGTAAAAATCGCTTTGCCGACCGGAAGCCAGTGTCACCAGACGTTTTTCGTATGACAACTCCAGGATTATTTTCTTTAATTGATCGCGATCACTCATGTTTCGTCTGCTCCTCTTCGAATAATCCCATCTGCGGAATATCCACAGGTTTGGGGAATGCAACCGGGTAATCCCCGGCAAAACAGGCTTTGCAATAATGGGTGTTGCCATGGCCGATTGACGAAATCAACCCCTCTTCGGACAGATACCCGAGAGTGTCAGCGGTAACATAGCGGCAGATTTCATCTATCGTATGAGAAGAAGAGATCAGTTCCTTACGGTTCGGTGTATCTATACCGTAGTAACAGGGATAGCTGGTAGGAGGTGATGAAATCCTTAGATGCACTTCACTTGCCCCGGCATTGCGCACCATTTTTACAATCTTTCGTGAGGTGGTACCGCGGACGATAGAGTCGTCAATCACGACAACCCTTTTCCCTTTCAGCAGTTCCCTCACCGGATTAAGCTTGATTTTGACTCCGAAATGCCGAATGGACTGAGCCGGCTCGATGAACGTCCGGCCGACATAATGATTGCGGATCAATCCCAGTTCGAACGGAATGCCGGATTCCTCGGCATACCCCATGGCAGCCGGCACACCGGAGTCAGGCACAGCGATCACGACATCGGCATCAACCGGATACTCACGTGCCAATTGCCGGCCCAGCTCTTTGCGGGCAAGATAAACATTCCTGCCGAATATGTATGAATCGGGGCGGGCAAAATAGACAAATTCGAAAATGCAGGGGGTCGGTTCGATCTCTTTAAACGGGAAAAACGATTTTACGCCACCGTCTTTGGTACAGAGGATCATTTCACCCGGCTCGATTTCACGGACAAAGTCAGCTTCAATCAGATCCAGGGCGCAGCTTTCAGAGGCAACAACCCAGGCGTCACCCAGTTTACCGAGACATAACGGACGGAATCCGTTCGGATCACGTACGGCAATCATGCGGGTTTCTGTCAGAAACACCAGACAGTAGGCGCCCTGGATCCTCTTCAGCGCATCAGTAATGCGGTCGACAAGTGAGTTGGTCTTGGACGCGGCAATAAGATGGATAATTATTTCTGTATCCATCGTCGTCTGGAAAATCGAGCCGTAGGCTTCCAGTTCCGCCTTCAGCAGTTGTGCATTGACAAGGTTACCGTTGTGGGCAACCGCAATCGAACCGCGAGAATAATCCACCATGATTGGCTGGACGTTCTTTTCCACCGAGGCTCCGGCAGTCGAATAGCGGACATGCCCGATCGCCGATTTACCCGGCAGTTTTTTGAATACGTCAGGATTGCTGAATACATCCGCGACCAGACCCATCCGTTTGTGAGCATGCAGAGAGTCGCCGTCCGAGGAGACGATGCCGCAGCTTTCCTGTCCGCGATGCTGAAGGGCATACAGCCCCAGATAGGTCAGATTTGAAGCTTCCGAATGATTATAAATTCCAAAAACGCCGCATTCTTCTTGAGGACGGGATAACTTCATAGGTTAAGACTCCACGTGGTATTGGATCAGACCAGGTTATTTCTAACATACTCGGCGGCATTTTTATACAGTATCAAACCATCACCCTCTTCCGGCAGATTCTCTCTCGTCCAACGGGGGTGCTGGGTATAATGAACAAACGCCTCAGGATGCGGCATCAACCCCATCAGGCGGCCGGTCGGGTCACTGAGAGCTGCAATGGAATGTATTGAGCCGTTAGGGTTGGCCGGAAACTCCATCGTCGCCCGGGCATACCCTGCATCGCTGTAGCGCAGCACAGCCAGATGACCGGATTCAATTCGTGCCAGTGTTGCATCGCTATCACAGAGAAACTTTCCTTCTCCATGACGCACAGGCAGATATATGCCACCGTCTATTCCGCTGGTGAATACACTGGGCGAGTCGGGATCAACCTTCAGGTACGTCCAGCGATCCTGAAAACGGCCGCAGTCGTTATGAGTCAGTGTGACCGTCTGGTGCAGATACTCATTGTCGAATCCCGGCAGCATCCCCATTTTCACCATAAGCTGAAAGCCGTTACAGACTCCCAGGATCAGCTTGCCGCCGGCTATAAACCGGGTGAACTGGTCAACCAGTTTTTCATGACTGCCGGCAACTGAGGCATTTTTCAAGCGATTGGCCTGAGCCTTGGCACTTCCAAGATCATCACCATCGAGAAAACCTCCAGTCAGATTGAGAAAATGAAAGCCGTCCAGACGTATCTCACCGGAGAGAATCTCGGCGATATGGGCGATTACGGTCTCATCGAAGCCGCCGAGGCGGCAGGCATGGGCCGCCTCCATCTCGCAGTTGGTGCCGTTGCCGGTAATGACTATTGCGCGTGTCTGTTTCATTGCTTCCTGTTCTCCTTTTTTCTCAAAACCTGACGAACGACATGCAGTATAGAGTGGTGTGATCAAATCTTTTTCAATCGAAGTCTGTATCCTGACCGTTTATTACCGGAAGAAACGCGGCACCATATTTGCGTAACTTGTGTTCTCCAACCCCGGTAACGTCCAGCAACTCCCGTTCATTGCGAGGTTTACTCGATGCCATCTCCAGCAGAGTGGCATCGGAAAACACAACAAAGGGCGGTACATTGGCGGTGTCGGCAATTTGTTTGCGCAGCGCACGCAGCTTGTCGAAGAGGACCTGATGAAGTCCGTCAACCATTCCCCGTCGCCGTTTTGCCTTTTCTTCAGGCTTGACCGCAGCGCGCGGAAGGCCAAGTATGACCTGGGTCTCGCCTTTCAGCACCGGCCGTGCCGCCGGTGACAATCCCAAAACACCGTAGCGGGTGAAGTCCTGTACAATATAGCCGAGATGAATCAACTGGCGGAAGATATTTTCCCACTCCAATACCGACTGCTCTGTGCCTATACCGTAGGTGGACAGCTCATGGTGGCGCAGGTCGGTGACGCGCTGACTCTTTGCCCCTCGCAGCACCTCAATAACATGCCGTACTCCGAACCGTTCGCCGACACGGTACACACAGGAGAGCGCTTTTTTTGCCTGTTCTGATGCGTTGAAACGCTGCGGTGGATCGATGCAGATATCGCAATTGCCGCAGTCATGATCCCGCTTGTCGCCGAAATAGGAGAGCAGTGCCCGGCGACGGCAGGTCAGTGCCTCGCCGTATGAAACCATCGCATTCAACTTCTGAATCTCGATCCGTACCCGTTCGGCGTTGTCGCTGTTCTCGATCAGAGCCCGGGCGGTCATGACATCACCCATCCCGAACAGCATCAACGCTTCTGACGGCAGGCCGTCACGTCCTGCCCTGCCTGTTTCCTGATAATAGCTTTCAACACTCTTCGGCATGTCGTAATGGACGACAAAGCGGACGTTGGGTTTATCGATCCCCATGCCGAACGCGACGGTGGCGACTACGATCCGCAGATCGTCGCGGCGAAAGGCATTCTGTACCCGACTCCGCTCTTTTTCGGACAGCCCGGCGTGGTACGCTGCGGCAGAAAATCCTGCATGCTTCAGCTGCTCTGCAATCTGTTCGACCCGTTTCCTGCTCAGCGCATAGATGATGCCGGCTTCATCACCGCGGCCTTTCAGGAATCCCGACAGCTGCACAGACGGCTTATGTTTGGGAATGACCGTATAGGTTATGTTCGGCCGGTCAAAACCGGCGACAAAGACCGTGGCCCGCTGGATACCGAGCTGGCTGACGATATCCTTGCGTGTTTCCGGATCGGCCGTTGCGGTCATCGCGACAATCGGCACATCGGGAAACGTACTCCGCAACTGTCCGAGCTTCACATAATCGGGCCGGAAATCGTGCCCCCACTGGGAAATGCAGTGTGCCTCATCAATGGCAAACAGCGCCAGCGTCAGCGTGGACAGCGTGTCCAAAAAGTCGGGGAGCAGCAGACGCTCCGGCGCAACATAAAGCAGGTCAAGTTCGTTGTTGTGCAGCTGCCGCAGCACCTGACGTGCTTCAATGGACGTCTGGGACGAGTTGAGGCAGGCGGCCCGCACGCCATTTTCCTCCAGTGCATCGACCTGATCCTTCATCAGGGCGATCAGCGGTGAAACGACAATCGCCACACCATCCCGGTGCAGGGCAGGAATCTGATAGCAGAGCGATTTACCACCACCGGTCGGCATCACGAGAAAGACATCTTCACCGGCCACTACCCGTTCGATGACATCCTGCTGAGGTGCCCGGAACTGATTAAAACCGAAGACGGTTTTCAGCGTATGATGAATAGCTTCAGGCACCGGGTACGGCTACAGCTCCCGCAATGTCTGCTGCCACGCTTCTTTCAATTCGCACAGATCCGCCGTTACAACAGTCGCATTATTCAAGCCTGTGATAGAAAGAATCCGCTCTTCCGTCACAGCACCGATCGAAGCGAAGCAGTTTCCACCCATAAGTGTTTCGAATTCGGCGCGTCGTTCCGGATGAACTGTTACCAGGTGGCGGGAAGCCGACTCGGAGAAAAGCAGCGAGCAATCGCTTCTGCCGGCCGCATCGCCCTTCCAGAGAACGAGGGAAAGATCGAGATTCATGCCGAATCCTCCGGCAAAGGAAGATTCAGCCGCCGCCACCGCCAAACCACCGTCGGAGAGGTCATGACAGGAAGCAACGGTTCCCTGATTAACCGCCTGATGATAGGCCTTATAGCGCTTGTACGCTGTGGATGCATCAACCCGTGGCACCTTGTTGCCGACCGCCCCGGTGAGCGCCAGATATTCCGATCCCCCCAGTTCGTCGGCTGTTTTACCGAGCAGATACACTATGTCGCCCGGCTTTTTGACATCCATGGTGACCGCTTTTCGCGCATCATCGATTTTGCCGATAACGGAGAAGAGCAGCGTCGGAGGAATGGATATCTTGGTCGTACCATCGTAGAAGTCATTCTTCATGGAGTCCTTGCCTGATATCAGCGGAAGGTTGTACTCCATGCAGACGTCGTACAGAGCCTGATTGGACCGCACCAACTGGGCCATTTTGTAGGGACCGTCCGGCGTTTTCTCCGACAGAACCGGATCGCACCAGCAGAAGTTATCCAGACCGGCAACCAGATCCAGTGAACCGCCGACGGCCACATAGTTGCGCAGAGCCTCATCAACGGCGTTGGCGGTCATATGATAGGTATCGATGTCAGAGAAACGTGGACAGATGCCGTGGGCTGTCACAACCCCCTCGAAAGAATCAAGCAAAGGCCTGACTACCGCCGCATCTGAGGGTCCGTCGTTGGTGACGCCGGTGAACGGCTTGACGACCGAACCACCCTGCACTTCATGGTCGTAGCGGCGCACCACCGACTCCTTGGAACAGATGTTCAGCGCCGACAGCAGCTTCTTCAGGTCATCAGTGTAGCCCTCTTTTGCAACAAGAACCGGCTCCTCATTCACCGGCGGAATCCACTTTGCCGGAATCTGCATCGGGGGGAGCCCTTCATGCATGAATTCCATCGGCAGCCAGGCAACAGTCCTGTCACCATAGAGCATATGAAAGACACCATTGTCAGTGAATTCACCCAGCACCGTGGCCTCGACCCCAAAACGGACCGCCATGGCAAGAAAATCGTTGATCCGATCAGGAGGAACGGCCAGAGACATTCGCTCCTGAGCCTCAGAAATCAGTATTTCCCACGGGTTGAGGCCGGGATATTTTAGCGGCGCCCTGGCGAGGTCCATCCGGCAGCCGCCGCACTCACCCGCCATCTCGCCGATAGAGGATGACAGACCGCCGGCACCGTTATCGGTGATGAAGCGGTAGAGTCCCTTGTCACGGGCCCGGATCAGGAAATCGAACATCCGCTTCTGTGTAATAGGGTCGCCTATCTGCACCGCCGTTACCGGCGAGTTTTCGTTCAGTTCCTCTGAGGAAAAAGTTGCTCCGTGAATACCATCCTTACCGATCCTGCCACCGGTCATGACAATCAGATCGCCCGGCATGATGGATTTTTCATGAGCCGGCAGGCCGTTGATGACGGCAGGCATCAGACCTGCGGTGCCACAGAAGACCAGCGGTTTGCCGGCAAACCGGTCATCAAACACAAGCGAGCCGTTGATCGTTGGGATGCCGCTTTTGTTACCGCCATGTTCTACGCCTTCGACAACCCCTTCAAAGATCCGGCGCGGATGCAGCAAGCGACTGGGAAGCGGTTTGGCATAGAACGGATCGGCAAAACAGAAAACATCCGTGTTGAAGATCAGCTTAGATCCGATACCGGTGCCGAACGGATCACGATTGACCCCCACTATGCCGGTTAACGCGCCGCCGTAGGGATCAAGGGCTGATGGCGAGTTATGGGTTTCAACCTTGAAAACAAGAGAGTGGGTGTCATTAAACTTGATCACGCCGGCGTTGTCTTTGAATACGGAAAGACAGAAGTCTTTATCACCCATCCGTTCCCGCACATCTTTCGTCGTCCGCTGAATAAATGATTTAAACAGGGATTTAATCTCCTGACGACTACCGTTCTCATCCTCATACTGCACGGTACCGGAAAAAATCTTGTGCTTGCAGTGTTCTGACCAGGTCTGAGCAAGGCATTCCAGCTCCACATCCGTCGGACGTGCGCCCAGTCCGAACGTGAGCCGCTCTGACAGAACTTTTGCATCACGGTAGTGCCCCTGAATGATCTTCATTTCATCCAGCGTCAGTGCCAGGACCCCGTCCTTACTGATTCGCAGAAGCTCTTCATCCTCAACCTCCAGATCGATTTCACGCACCTCGATCTTCGTTTCACTACTGACTTTCGGGACGTAGGGAGGAAAACCACCTTTAGCAGCAAAATCTGCGGCGGAAAGGATGCTGTAGCGCTGAATGAGAGTATTGCAGAGGAGGCCGGTGGCTATTTTATCAACATCGGCTGCAGACAAACTACCTTTGAAAAGATATTGCACAGAGTAATACACACCATCGCCGGCAGCACAGGGCCGCCCGGACAGATAGGTAACCGCCTCGCGAGCTGTACGTCCGACGTTGTCTGTAACACCGGGGCGGAAGCCGACTTCCACTGCAAAATCGAACTCGGCAGCAAGCGGGCGATCGATACTCCATAGTTGGATAACCGGATCACTGAAGGGGCCGGCGGCAGCCAGTTCCAGCTCTTCTGCACTAAGATCTGTGTCGAGGGTGTAAACGTCCAGTGTACGCACCTCTTCAACATCAAGATGCAGGAAGTGCCCTATCTCCCGTTTGATCCGCTCGCCTCGTGCATCACGCACGTTCTCTTGTAATGCCGCTTCAATTCTGTTGGCCATATCAGTCTGTTCCTTTTTGCATTTTCACCGTTCTGATCGGGAACGGAATTTCAATAGAGTTCTCGCCAAATCTTTTGAGAATGAGCGAATTTAATTTATCGGTGGTTGCAAACAATGTGCTGTACTCCTCAACCCAGAAAAACAGGGACATATTGAGAGCGGAATCGCCGAAACTGACAAAATATGCTTCGGAGGGAGGGTCGATCAGAACATCCGTGACTTCACCGGCAGTCGCTACCAGCAGCAGTTTTACCTGATCAACATCACTTCCGTACGCCACACCGATATTGATGCGCCCTTTGACCCGGCTGTTAGGAAAAGCCTGGTTCGTCAGCATGGTATTACAGAGGTCGGAATTAGGAATAATCAGCAGTTGATTATCCAGTGTCCTGATCTTGGTACTCCGCAGACCGATATCGGCCACATCACCAATCTGGCCACCGATCAGCTGAATACGATCGCCAATCCGGAACGGTCGATCCAGCATGAGGGTAAAACCGGAAATCATGTGAGCCAACGTATCCTTAGCCGCCAGCCCGATTGCAAGCGACCCGATACCGAGGGCGGTAACGATCGAAAAAATGTCGTAATTAAAATGCTTGAGTACAACCACCAGAGCCGTGCCCATAAGAAAAAGTGATACTATCTTTTCAGCCACCGGCATCATCTGGCGCGACATGACGGCACCGGAAGTCTCTTCCTGACCGGCTGCATACCATTTCAGCAGCTCGTCAAACACGTGATAGATAAGATTGCATACGATTGCGACGAGGATGATATAAATGGCGCCGGAAACAATCATAATCAGCTTTTCATGCAACGGCAGTGTGCGGATGGCCAGGTACACACCCAGCACCATGAACAGTCGAGACACGTACGGGATCGCCCGCTGCAGGACACGGTCATCAAGATCGGTTGAGGTAAAGCTCGTTAGTCGCCTTCCCCACTTATTCAGGACCATGACGGCCAGATGTGACAGCGCCCAGAACAGGGCCAGTATCAGCAGAGCAACCAGGAGCTCTTTTGCCCAGAAAAGCAGAAAACTATCCCCTTCCTGTGCCTGAAGGACCCCCTGTATGAAGCCAAGTACTCTATTCACCGAACACCCGTTTGAAAATTGTGCCCACATGTTTCAGATGATAGTTCAGGTCAAAAGCTTCGCGGATTCTGGCCTCCCCAAGTGCACCGACCACCTCCTGATCCGCCAGCAGTTCGGTCTGAAAATCCTTCCCCTGTTCCCAGACTTTCATGGCATTTCGCTGAACAAGACGATATGAATCTTCACGAGATACCCCGGCCTGAGTCAGATCGAGCAGAATCTTCTGGGAAAAGACCAGCCCCTTCATCTGGTTGAGGTTTCTCGACATGTTTTCAGGGTATACCACAAGGTTCTTGATCAGGCCGTTGAGACGCCGCAGGGAGAAATCCAGCGCGACAGTTGCATCGGGAGCGATATAGCGTTCGACCGAAGAATGGGAAATGTCCCGTTCGTGCCATAATGCCACGTTCTCAAGTGCGGGAATACAGAGCGCACGGATGTAGCGGGCCTGACCAGTGAGGTTTTCTGACAGGATCGGATTCCGCTTGTGCGGCATGGCCGACGAACCCTTTTGCCCCTTGCTGAAGAACTCCTCTGCTTCCAGTACTTCGGTGCGCTGCATGTGGCGCACCTCAATGGCAATCCGTTCCATGGACGAGGCGATGATTGACAGGACGCAGAAGTACTCGGCATGACGATCACGCGGAATAACCTGGGTAGAGACCGGCTCAGGCATGAGTCCCATTTTCGCGCAGACATATTCTTCAACGTAGGGGTCAATGTTTGCAAAAGTGCCGACCGCCCCTGATATAGCGCCGGTGGCGATATTCTCACGGGCGGCGGCGAGGCGCACCCGGTTACGCTGCATCTCGGCATAAAAAGAGGCAAGTTTGAGTCCGAAAGTCACCGGTTCAGCGTGAATGCCATGAGAACGGCCGATGCAGACAGTCTCCTTGTGCTCGTAAGCGCGTATTTTTAGAGACTCCAGAAGCATATCCAGATCGGCCAGCAACTCATCTGCAGCCTGAACAAGTTGAACCGACAGACAGGTATCAAGGACATCGGAAGAAGTCATGCCCTGATGAATAAAACGGGCTTCCGGGCCGACATGCTCTGCTACTGACGTTAAAAAGGCGATCACATCGTGCTTTACCTCTGCCTCGATGGCGTCTATGCGGGCGATATCGAAATCACCTTTAGCGCGAATTACCGGCACGACCTCCTTGGGGATAACTCCCAGTTCAGCCTGCGCTTCGCAGGCCAGAGTCTCAATTTCGAGCCAGATGCGAAAGCGGTTTTCAGCAGTCCATATATGGGTCATTTCGGGTCGGGAATAGCGTTCAATCATGTAAAACTCCTCGTTATATTGGTTCGCGCAGTGCTATATTTCCATAACCGCGCTCGCGTGGTATTGGTCGCCGATGACAATGCGCGGGGCACAGATATTCTGATCATTCAAAAAAGCCCGGGTAGTACGCAGCACATGATCCGGATGATTGTTCACCTCGGACAGATGTGCCATTATCAGGGCTTCAAGACCTTCATGGGCAAGTTCATGGAGCAGTTCAAGAGATTCTTCGTTTGAGATATGACCGTGGCGGGACTTGATGCGCTGCTTCAATTCCCACGGATAGGGGCCGTTCATCAGCATATCAACATCGTGATTAGACTCCAGATTGAGTACCCGGCACCCACGCAGCTTTTCCGTTACCAGACGTGTGACGATGCCCAGATCGGTAACGGAAGCTGAACGCCCTTCACAGGATTCAATAACAAAGCCGACCGGGTCACAGCTGTCATGAGTAATTGGAACAGGATCAATCAGGACATCCCTGAAGGCAAGCACAGAACCTGATTCAAACTCGCATACCCGGGTCTTCTTGAAATATTTATCGGCCTTGGAGGTGTGAACCAGATGGCTGGCAATAACAGGCACATTGAACTTCCGGGCAAAAGAACCGGCGCTCCGGATATGATCGATATGCTCATGCGTAACCAGCACTGCATGAATGCCTGAAGCTTCAACGCCGACCTCTTCCATACGCAGCAGCGTCTCGCGCAGAGACAGGCCGGCGTCTATCAGAACACGGGTATCCCCGGTTTCAAGATAGAGACAGTTACCTTTGCTGCCGCTCGCCAGCGAACAGATTTTCACACAGACTCCAGGATTTTCAGGATAATGATGTGCCGACAGAGAATGCCGACAAAAGCAGAGGAATTACATCGGATTATATCCAACCACCCGGATGCCGAAGATGTTACTTTGACAAGCAGTAAATATACACTGAAGACGGCAGTAGTTTCAAGGTTTATCATAGTAATGCAGTGAACATATCTTCAGATTTCAGAGATCTCCGAGGCCGTTATCTCAACATCCGGCCACCCCTCGTAAATCCACTCCTCCAGCCGTTCAAGTGCCTGCCGCGGGATGCATTTATCCGGGCTGACAGTAACAAATGCGAGCACACCACACGCAGGGTTATCCTGTCTATCAACCTCCGCACATGCCACGTTGAAGCGGTTCTTCGCCCGACTAAGAATACTCTTGACGATGCCTCGCTTCTCTTTAAGTGAATGCGACAACAGGGAAAGGTGGATTTCGAGACAGAACACAAACATGGGTCAGAACTCACAGTGGCGGGGCGTGCGGGGAAACGGAATCACGTCGCGGATATTCTCCATCCCCGACAGATACATGACCAATCTCTCAAAACCGAGGCCAAACCCCGCATGCGGGCAACTCCCCCAGCGACGACTGTCCAGGTACCACCAGAGAGACTCGCGGGCTATTCCCATCTCCGCCATCCGCATCTCCAGCCGGTCTAATCGCTCTTCTCTCTGGCTGCCCCCGATAATCTCACCGATTTTCGGCACCATCAGATCCATTGCCGCCACAGTACGACCATCATCGTTCTGCCTCATGTAAAAGGCTTTTATGCACTTCGGGTAATTGAAGATAAAGGCCGGGCCGCCGACTATCTGCTCGGTTATGTAGCGTTCGTGTTCGGTCTGCAGATCGAGCCCCCACTCCACCGGATACGTAAATGTGGCTCCCGATTTCTGCAAACGTTCAACTGCTTCACCATATTCCATCCTGATGAAATCTGCATCAGCTACCCCGCTGATTCGCTTAATCAGGCCTTTTTCAATGTGGTTGTCAAAAAAAGCCATATCATCGGCACACTCTTCGAGAGCAAAGCGGCAGAGATATTTAACAAATTTTTCCGCCAGGTCGGCATCATCGGCCAGCGTGGCAAACGCCATCTCCGGTTCAATCATCCAGAACTCTGATGCGTGACGCGCGGTATTGGAATTCTCTGCCCGAAACGTCGGGCCAAACGTATAGATATCCCCAAAGGCCAGCGCAAACAACTCCCCTTCAAGCTGACCGCTCACGGTCAGGCCGGTTTTCTGACCGAAAAAATCCTGCCCGAAATCCGGCTGCCCGTCCAGAATGGGGGGTTCTGCTGCGTCAAGCGTACTGACGCGAAACAGTTCGCCGGCGCCTTCACAGTCGCTGGAGGTAATGATCGGGGTATGGACATACAGGAAGTTCTGTTCGGAGAAAAACCGGTGAACGGCCTGGGCAAGTCGTGACCGCAAGCGGAATACCGCTCCGAACGTGTTCGTGCGTGGCCGGAGGTGAGAGATGGTACGCAGATATTCGAATGAATGCCGTTTTTTCTGGAGAGGGTAAGACGGGTCGGCAGCACCGATTAATTCGATTGATCGGGCTGCGAGTTCCCATTTCTGGCCGGAAGCCGGCGATTCAACCAGAGTGCCCTCAACTGTGACGGCCGACCCGGTTCCGATCCGGCAGATATCGCTGAAATTTGAAAGAGCAGACTCGGCCACTATCTGGATTCCAGCGGCGGTCGACCCGTCATTAAGCACAATAAAACAGATCTCTTTAGAAGACCTGACGGAGCGCACCCATCCTGAAAAAGAGCATCCCGGCGCCGCTGTTTCCATTTCAAGAATATCTTTTATTCGTATCCTCATTATCGAGCTCCAAAGCAGCCTGCTTGTTTGACCTTACGGACAGTGATATGGTAGGCTTGTATAGCATTCAGCGTGACATACTGATCGGCATCCGATTCCACCCGACCGCTACAAGGAGATTCTATCATGAAACTAACTGTATGTGCAGTTCTCGCCTTAACCCTGATTACAAGCTTTTCCGCAGGAGCGGCAGAATCGCATCAAAGCGTTCTGAACCCTGCCAAAGCCGCCGAGGCAAAAAAATATCCTCAGATAGTTCTTTACTCCGTGGCCTGGTGTCCCCACTGCCGTGACGCCAAGGAATACCTTACAACAAACAACATCCCATTTATTAATCGTGATGTCGAGGTTGATGCCACGGCGATGGAAGAGTTGACAGTCAAATACAACAGCACCGGAGTGCCGGTGATTATTTTCGGAAAAGGCAATAAGGAGGTTAAAATGAAAGGGTTCACTCCAGAGCTGTTTCAGGAAATGTTACAAAAAGCGCGCTTGAAGTAGACCGGGGAAACCCGCCCACCAGAGACAGGTCATGCAAGCATCTTGAATAGCTTCAGAACAAGCAGCGTTATGGCAGTACCGATACATGCGCCGATGATTGTTTCGCGCATTGAATGAATTTTCATCAGCAGCCGGGAGTGACTTACCATAGCAGCCAACGAGAGTGAAAGAAGAGAGATAAGCGGATCACGGGTATTAAGCGAGACCGCTGTCGCAATTGAGAACGCGACGGCAGCGTGTCCGCTCGGTATTCCGCCTTTAAGAGGGGTGCCGGTACCGGTTGCGCTCTTTACGATAACAACAACGATCACGACGATCAGTATCGAAACGACCGTCCCCATATCAGACGCAGTGCCAAACATAGCGAGGACCTCCCCGTAGCGCGGCATAACATATTTGGCCAGTATCAGGTATCCCATGATGGCAGCACCACAGGCGGTGATCAGTACGGCACCCGCTGCCGTGTCTTTTGCAATTTTGGCCAATGGATGATATCCGGGAGAAGCGAGATCGACAACCGCTTCAATTGATGTGTTAAACATCTCGGCGCAGAGCACTGACAAAATTGAAAGTGCAAGCAGCGCAAATTCCACCGGACTGACTTTGAGAAACAATGCGGCAAGCAGTACGCCAATAGCCGCGATAAAATGAATCCGCATGTGCTTTTCAGCGCGGGCGGCGTGAAGGATTCCTTCAACGGCGCAGTTTGCCGAATCTATAAACCGGTCGGGCTTATCAACCCTTCCTTTTTCAGGATTCTGAATAGCCACTGCTCCTTCCGCATCATTTTTTGTGCCTCTGCCTCACCGCTCCGTTCATGATCATAACCACACAGATGTAAAATGCCATGCAGCAGCAGAAACGAAAGCCGCTCGAAAAACTCCACCCCCCCCATTTCCGCCTCTCTGGCCGCAGTATCTGCGGAAATTATTACATCGCCCAAAGCGTGCGGGTTTATTCCACCGCAGTCACCTTCCTGCAACGAGAACGATATCACGTTGGTCGGACGGTCTTTATCAAGATACTCCCGATTAATGATTCTGATAGAGCGGTCACCCACAATTGAAACGGAGAGTTCTGTTTCATCAGGACATCCCAAGGCGTTTAAGATTCTCACCGCCACCTTTTTGAGCTGCCGGTTTTTGCAGAGATGACGTCTCTGGCGATTGTTCAATAATATCAACATGCGTCTCTACCTCATGTCCAATTTTGGAATATTCCCGGGGTCCCGCCTTTTTTGAACGGTTCCCGACTTTGTAGGCAGGTTCAGGATAATCGATCCGGTGATGAAAAATACCGTTAAGGATCCCGGTAAAACTTTTAGCTATTTCGTGCAGATTTTTAAGAGTGAGTTCACATTCATCCAGCTGACCGTCGATAAATACATTATTAATCAGTTTCTGGACTAACCCCTGAATTCGGTCAGAGGTAGGATTAACAAGGGTACGTGAGGCCGCTTCTACACAATCCGCCAGCATGACAATGCCGGCCTCGCGGGTTTGCGGCTTTGGACCGGGATATCGGAATTCGTTTTCTTCAACAGTTTGTCCGGTAACAGTAGCCTGACTCTTGGCGCGCTCGTAAAAAAACTTGATCAATGCAGTACCGTGGTGCTGGCGGATGATATCGATTATAGGCTGCCCCAGCCTGTTTTCACGGGCCAGTTCATCACCATCCTTTATATGCGAAATCAGGATCAGCGCACTCATGCTCGGTGTAAGCTTATCGTGGCGGTTCTCTTCTCCAGCCTGATTTTCGATGAAATAGAGTGGCTTTGAAATCTTGCCGATATCGTGATAATAGGCCGATACCCGTGCCAAAAGCGGATTTGCACCGATGGATTCAGCGGCAGCCTCTACCAGGTTTCCGACGACAATGCTGTGATGGTAGGTACCGGGAGCCTTGACCATCAGCTCCCGAAGCACCGGAGAATTGAGATTTGCGAGCTCCAGGAGCTTGATATCGGTCGTATACTGAAAGAGCGTTTCAACAAGCGGAATGAAGCTTGAAACGAAACCGGCGCTGATGAATCCGCTTAACAGCGCAAAAAAGGCTATGTACAACGTTTGTGTCGTGAAAATGGCACTATTGAAAGTCTGGAACGACAGCGCCAATGCGAGGTTGACAACTGAAACCTTCATACCGGCGGTGTAGATCGTGCTGCGGCTGGTGCAGTGGCGAACACCGTGTGCGCCGATGATCCCCCCCAGCAGCGAATAGATAACAACCTGCATGTTGTTCTCAAACATGATACCAAGCAGCGGAGCCAGAATAGCGCAATACACAAGCGCGACTTCGGAGTTGATAAATATCCTGACGATCATCGCTCCGGCGGCAAACGGAAAAAGATAAAAGTAACTGGAGGCATCGATAGAGGGGAAGACCGGCCCTATATTGTGGGTGATCAGCAGAGCTGTCTTGAAGCATATGAAACTGATAGTGATCAGTAGAGAAATGATAAGGACATCTTTATTCGTCGGATTGAATTTTCTGATATTTTTGCAGGCAAACCGGTACGGGAAATAAAACAGCACGAGAATCAGCGAAAAGGTTCCGACCCCCCTGAATATTCTGCTGCCGCTCCGATTTGGGCCAAAAATCGCCTCCAGTTTATGAGCTTGTTCAGGAGTAACCCGCTCACCGACCCGTACGACCATCTCCCCCTTCTGCAGCTTAAAGAGAACCGGACGCACTGTCTCCATAGCACTGCGGGAGCGAACCTCTGATGCCTCGCGGTTATAAAACAGGTTGGGCAGGAGGATTCTGGCAATTATAGCCGCTATGCGGGCATTATCAGAAGCAGTCCCCACACCCTTGAAATTCCAACGATTGACTATCTGGCGGGCCTCATCAATTTCAATGATGCCGGTGGTAAAATCACCCCCACCGATGGGGCGACCATTGTTGTCGGTTATTTCAAGCCCACGGCGGGTGTTTGTCTGAAAAACTTTTCTATCCAGAACGATTTCCCGTTGATACAGTTCATTCAGCAATTCTGACGCGCTCGCAAGAAAGTGTGTGTCAGACTTGATCCGGAACAGTGCCAGAATTTCAGATTCGCTCAGATCTGTATCCAGCAACGGAGTCAATTGAGTGCGCCACTGGGAAATAGTTTTCTCAGGCTTTTCATCACGATGAGAACGAACTATCGCAAGGGTCTGCCGGAGCTTGTCATTAAGAGCACCTGAAACCTGATCGTTAAGGTTATAGACAACCGGAGCGTTGTTGGCGACATCTTTGCGCCGCTGTTCCGTAAGGGCCCTGTCTTCTACAAGCAGGTCCTGAGACACACGGATGTCCGATGATGCGATTTCACCGACTTTATAGGAAAGTGTAGAGGTGTGCTGGCTGGGGAGTATGGTCAACGTCAGCAGCAAAGCGGTAGATGCGAGAAGGATAAACCGGTTGCGCTTGGCTGTTTCGGGATTGGAAAACTTCTTGATCAGAGAATCAAGCAGATTCGATCCGAACTGACTCAAATATTTCAGAGAATGCTGTTCCTGCTTGCTGCCTGGTTGTTCAGCCATAAATGTACGCGCCACTGAGTGGTTGGATTTCAGCATCTAAAACAGGATCGGGATAGTAATCTGATTACGCAAACGTGTCAATAAAACTGCACAAAGAGATTGTAACAGTGAACAACGTGTAAATCAATTCATCCCCGCGGATGGATCTGTTGATGCAGCCGCTTCAATCTCTCCCTGGTTACATGGGTATATATCTGGGTGCTGGCAAGATCGGCGTGTCCCAGCATGATCTGCACACTGCGCAGATCCGCGCCGTTTTCCAGCAGGTGGGTGGCAAAGGAGTGCCGCAGGGTGTGAGGTGAAATGTTTTTCCGGATGACCGCCATCTGCGCCCTCTTCTTGATAATATTCCAGAATGCCTGACGGCTCATTGCCGTCCCAAGTCGGGAAAGAAAAAAGTACGGATTCTGCCGCTGCGGATCCTGTTTACTCCGGACTGCATCGAGATACTCTGCCGTCCGAACACGGGCCGACTCTCCGATCGGCACCAGGCGTTCCTTGTTACCCTTCCCCACCGTCATCAGATAACCGGAGTCGAGATTGACTTCACGTAACGTGAGATGCACCAGCTCAGACACCCGCAGACCGGTGGCATACAGCAATTCCAGCATGGCAAAATCGCGCAGATCCTCGCCCCGCTCCCCCCTGCAGGAAGCAAACAGCGCATCGACTTCGCGGCCGTCAAGAAACTGCGGCAATTTATGCAGTGTACGCGGCGCTTCGATTATTGTGGCCGGATTGCTGTCGGTGTAGCTCTCAATCATCAGAAATTTGTGGAACATCCGGATGGCCGACAGGCAACGGCCACGGCTGCGCGCGCCGATGGCCAGTTTCTGGAGGGCTGACAAAAAAGAGGCAATATCTGTCGGGCCGACATCGGACAGCTTCCGGCGCCCGGCTTTTTCAAGAAAATCCAGATAACGGGCAAGATCACGGCTGTAGGCACTCCGGGTGTTGGCCGAGAGCCCTTTTTCAACAACAAGGTAGGATATGAAGAGGTCAAGGTAGTCGTTCAAGCTATTTCTCCGTTTATCTTTGACTTGACCTGCATCAAGGGAATCGGGGAGATTGTGTGTCAGAATGGACACCTACTACATTCTGTTTTAATCAGGAGTTACGGACATGATAACCACCAGTGAAATTGCAGTCACCATCACCATCTGGGTTTTAACAGCCGCAGGAATCTTCTTTGGTGGTCGTGCCGCCCTGCGGCGCAGAAGACATAAGCGGGAAGTTCTGAGGAACCGTTGACGTTTGGTGGATGGCCATTCAACACTCGGTTCCACTTCAGAAAATAAGCAGATGCAGCACACCGCGAATGAGAATTCCGATAACCGCACCTGCTATCGCAGGCCTGACAACAGAAGTACAGCGCGCACCGGCAGAAATTAAAACCGCCACCCCGACAATATCGCAGGGGTTGGTCAGAAAGCCGGCCATGCGGTTCAGTTCTTGAGTGGTGATCGCGCCTTCCTTGAGCAAATTGAGAGTAACACCCATCATCGCGGTACCACCGGCCAGATATTTGGTGGCCAGCGGCAACACAGCCACAGCCGGAAAACCGATCAGGGAGAACAGCGGTGTCAGAGATGTTTCAAGCAGGGCAATGGCACCGGTTGCCTTGAGAAGGTTCACCAGAAAGATTGCCAGAATCAGGATCGGTATGGCGCCCAGAATAACCTGGACGGCCTCCTGCCCACCGACAATCATCAGGTTAAGGGTAGTGCTCTTACCCGTTTTGCCCGGCGGGGAGACAAAACTGTCGGCATGTGATTCCTCATCACCGGCTGAACGGGCAAAAAGGTAATAGGTTAATGCGGCAGCCGTCAGCCCGCCGGCGAGAGATGTCATCAGGATCACTCCCAGATTGAGGCCCACCGCCACCATGGGAAAAACCACATTTGCCTGGGACATGGTGAAAACCATTGCCAGTGTTGCGGCGATACGCCGCCGGGAAGTGCCGTCCTTCTCCATGATCGCCAGGGTTGCCAGCGGGGCGGCAAAACTGACAAACAGCAGTTGCATGATGGCAAAGGCCCCCGCTCCGGGAATGCCGAAGACCCGCAGTACCGGCTGAACAAGCCGTGCAACCAGCGCCAACAGGCCGCGCGCCTCGACAACCTTCATCAACGCCATCATGATCACCAGAACCGGCAGCAGCACATACAGCGCCAATTCGAGAGCCGTTCGACCGGATAACAGCACAATTTTTATGAACTCTTCCAAATTTCATCCTTCAATTCAAAATTCAAATTTCAAAATGTCCCTTACACCCACTCATCAATTGCAGTCATCAGCTTGCTGCAAATCTCGGTAAGTTTTTCGGGAGCTGTTATCTTATGCCCGAAAATGTCCCGGACATAGAATACGTCCGCTACCTGATCGACCTTGGTGGATATCTTGGAAACCCCGATATAAAGGCCCATTTCTGCCAGTGTGCTGGTAATCAGATACAGCAGTCCGACTTTGTCGTGAGTGAGTATATCGATGACGGTATACTCTTCAGAAACTTCGTTATCAATATCAACTTTGGTCGCGAACCGCGGCGCAGGGCGTACAGTCAGCAATGTCGGGCGTTTTCGTTTCGCAACCAGTGTTGAAACCCTGACTTCGCCATGTAGTACATGTCGCATGTCGTGCTCGATCTTTTTCCAGCGGGCAGGGTCGGTGACCAGATTCCCCTGCGGAGAATTGACTTGCAGAATATCCAGCACTTTGCCGTTATTGCTGGTATTGATCTGAGCTCCCAGAATATTTATACCGTTTGCCGCCATGACGCCGGTAATCCGTGAAAAAAGTCCCGGCATGTCTCGGGCGCAGATGATGTACTCGGAATAGCCGCTCTCCGGTTGATGCGTCAGGCGCAGCAGGATATCGGACTGTTCCAGACCGAGTAACAGGCGGACATGTTCCGCCAGCAACTGGTACGGATTGGAAAGGAGGAGCCGCACCGGCATTGCTTTCAGTTCGAAAAGGATTTCTGCAGAGGGAAGTTCGTTTTCAAGAATATCCGTAACTTTTTTGATAACGGAAGTTACCCGCTCGCTGCTGGCCTCCTGCTGGAATCCTCCCCGGTCGAGAATACCGAATGCTTTTTCGTACAATTCCTGAAAGAGCGAGGCCTTCCAGGTCGTCCAGACGTCCGAGCCAACCGCCCGAACGTCAGCAATCGTAAGCAGATAGAGCATTTTTAGATTTTCACTGGTCTTCATCTGACGGGCAAACTGTACGATCATTTTTTCATCATTCAGATCGCGACGCTGTGAAATATGGGCAAACAGCAGATGCTGACGAACGAGAAATTCAAGCCGTTCGCTCTCCTCCCTGGAAAGTCCCATCCGGGTGGCGATATTCGGGATCATGGCGCCCCCCTTCTCGGCATGCCCCCCTCCCGACCCCTTGCCGATGTCATGAAAGAGCACCGCCAGCATCAGCAACTCCGGTTTTCCGATCTCGGAAGCGATCCGGCAGGGGAGCGGCATACCCGCCTTAAGTTCTCCACTCAGCATCTTTTCTGCCTGCTCAACGGCAAAAAGTGTATGTATATCAACTGTGTAGATGTGGTACATGTCGTGTTGAACCTTGCAGTAGATATACTCGAGTTCCGGTATATAACGATTCAAAAATTCCAGGTGATGCATCAGACGCAATGTATCGGCAACGCCCTTGGTAGAACGGAGAATATTAAGAAATGACTGATTTACTTCGATGTTGCGACGAAATTTATCGTTAATAAGCGCCAGATTCTTCCTGACAACCCCTTTGACCCGCACACTGAGGGTAACACCATGTTTTTGAGCCAATTCGAAGAACTTCATCATGATACCCGGATTTCCTTCAACGATTGACTCATCCGGAACTATTAATTCCCCCTTAATCACGAAGCAGCCGTCCCCTACCGGTCTGCGCACAAAATAGCCCAGTATCTTCAGAGCGCCCTCATCGCGCCAGACACAGCGGGAAATGAGACTTGAGGTGAAATGTTCAACCTTGTTGGCCTGGCGGTAGTAATCCCTCATAAAATCTTCCACCGCCAGCACCAGTACGCCGTCCTCATACCCTAAAAAACCGGCCAGATGTACCTGGGCATCAAAGGTCAACTGATCATTTTTGCGGCCGTTAAAATAATGCAGCTCATTTCGGATGCGCCACAGGTAGTCGAGCGCCGCATGATACGTCTCCAGTTCTTCATCATCCAGGATCCCTTTGATGATAAGTTCACGCAGATCGGAAAACTTGTACTTGACCCGGGCTACCCAGATGGCGGTCTGCAGATCACGAAGGCCGCCTTCCCCCTCTTTCAGGTTCGGTTCGAGCAGATATACCGTAGAGCCGTACTTCTCACGACGGTTTTTCATGTCAGCAACTTTTTCCTTTATGAATGAGTCACTTGATTTGGGCAGAATCTGGCTGAAAATAACCTTGGTGAGAGAAGCGAACAACGGGCGGCTTCCGGAAAGAAAACGGGCATCCATTAATGCGGTCTTGACGGTGCCGTCAGCCGATGCCATTTCAATACAATCTGCAATCATACGCACCGAATAACCGACATCCAGCCGTATATCCCACAGGAAATAGAGCAGTTTCTGAGCGATGTCCTCAACTGTTGCTACGGGGAGAACACCGTCATGCAGAAACATGATATCGATATCGGAAAAGGGATTCAGTTCTCCGCGGCCATATCCTCCCACCGCCACCAGGGATACATGTTCCAGCATGGCATCACCGCCGCCCAGGTCATAAACGATAGAGAGGAAGAGTTTGTTGTTCAACCCATCCATCATATCGCTCAGCAGGTGGGTGATTTCGCTACCGCTTTCTCCTCCCAGATGCAGCTGCTTAATCTCTTCACGATACTTTGCCAGAAAATTCTTACAGCCGGAAAGATACAGCGGACGCTTTTCATCAAAACCTGCCATTCCGGCATCGCCAACAGCATCAATTGTATCGGGAAAATAAGGGTCAATAAAAAACTGCATTCATGTTCCTCGTGAAGCGGCATGTGGTGGAATCGGTCGGGTGCGGATTATACGACAGACGATCGAACGAGTCAAAAGCAATAGCACACTACGAAACAACTTTAATCGTCATACCCCGTTATGTTACTGTGGCACGATTGAAAGTCCTGTTTTGCAGTAAATACGATGTTCACCACGATGACACGACTTTCGCGAAAAGACCCGAGGTATGAACAGAAACAACGCAAACCCGGCTATAAAATCATACTGACTGTTTTGGTACCGCCCATCTTAACGAGCTTATACGTGCACAGTGTGTAAGGATACGTTAATTCATTACCGGCTTCAGGGGAATATATTGTGACCAAAGATACCGGACATCCCCGTCATACTTCTTCGCTTCACTATGGCTGGGTCATTGCCGGTGTCGGCTTTCTTATCATTTTTGCATGCATCGGCCTGGCACGGTATGCATTCACCATGCTGCTCCCCTCCATGCAAACCGGTCTTGGTCTCAACTATGACCGTATGGGCTTCATCGGCACCGGCAACTTTTGTGGCTATCTGATTTCGGTTGTGATGGCTCCCCGCCTGATCAGGCGCTTCAAACCGCGGGCCGTCATCACTGGCGGCATGATACTGATTACCCTGTCGCTGTTCGGAATCAGCGTCAGCCACGGCTTTTACATTCCGCTGATTCTTTACTTCCTGGTCGGCATGGGCACCGGTTTCGCCAACATCCCCACCATGGCCCTGATCAGCTACTGGTTCCGTAGCGACCAGCGCGGAAAGGCTGCCGGACTTATAGTCGGCGGTAGCGGCGCCGCTATCGTTCTTGCAGGGATGCTGGTGCCACTCCTCAACCGAAGTTTCGGGGAGGATGGGTGGCGAGCCAGCTGGCTGCTGCTGGGAATCATCGCCCTTATCGTAACGATTCTCGCCACATGGCTGGTGCGCAATCATCCGTCGGAAAAGGGCCTGGAACCACATGGCAGAGCAACGTCGCCACCCGCTGGTCAATCAACTTCACGGGAGCAAAAAGGTGACGGAGCAGTACTGACTCGACTGGGACTTCTTTACCTTGCCTTCGGTGCCACCTTTATGGTCTACGGTACGTTTATTGTCACCACCATGGTGCGCGAATACGGATTCAGCGAGTCAAAAGCAGGTATGTACTGGTCATGGGTCGGATTCTTCAGTCTCTTTTCCGGCGTTACTTTCGGCATACTTTCAGACCGGATCGGACGCAAAAAGGGGGTGGCATTGGTGTTTACCCTGCAGAGTATTGCGTATCTTCTGGCGGGTTTCAAAGTCGGCTACGCCGGCTTACTGATTTCCGTTGTACTCTACGGATCGACAGTCTTTGCCATACCGGCTATCATGGCAGCTGCTGTGGCGGATTACCTGGGGTTATCGCGCGCTGCCGCCGCATTTTCAACAATCACCATCTTCTTTGCAGCCGGACAGACTGTCGGTCCGGCTCTGGCAGGTGTAATCGGCAATGCTACAGGCAGTTTTACGGGCGCCTACCTGCTGGCGGCACTGATTACCGCCTTCGCAGCGGCCTATGCCCTCTTTCTTCCCCGGCCCGGCCACTCCCTGCACGACTGAACGACAACTGCCCCAACAGATCAGACGGCAGCATTTCCATTCACTATTGTGAAATACAATAATGAGATATTGTATAAATCTGAAAGGTGGCAGATACTTTTCCAATGAGAAAGGCAACGAATATGAGCACACTCAACTGGTCGGACGATTACAGCGTCGGCATCCCTACCATCGATAATGAACACAAACTGCTCGTCTCACTGGTTAATGATATGAGCCGTGCGCTTGATACTCACAGGGAGTTTCAGTCCCAGATTATCGGCGATATACTGAACACACTGGTCCACTGCATACACAGTCACTTTGAGTCGGAAGAGCATTTCCTATTGTCAAACGACTATCCCGAATACAGCGCCCACAAGGCCGAGCACACCATTCTACGTGAACGGCTGGAGCGCTTCGAAAAACGTTTCAGGGCTGAAAACGTTTCCTTTACCGAAGATATGCTGCTGTACCTGAAAGACTGGCTGGTCCGGCACATCATTCTGCACGACTGCAAGTTCGGCAGTTATTTCCGGAATAAGGGGACGACCACCCACTTCGAATAAACTCATCTTCGGCACCCTTTCAAACAACATCCCATGAAGATACTTGCCTCCTTGCTCTTGTTTCATTCATACTGGGTGCCATGCGTATAGCCTTGATCTCCCCGTTCTCCAGCGGCCCCGTGAGGGGCAACATCACAACCGTCAACCGCATCAGCCGCTTCCTTCGTCTGGGCGGAGTGGAACTGCTTGTCCTGTCGGTCGATACCCTTTCATCGTCAGAAATGGAACTGCAGCTCCGCTCCTTCTCTCCCCACTTGATCCACAGCTTTCATGCTCACTACTGCGGCCGGATCGCGTACCGCCTGTCAGTTCGTTTAAATCTGCCGTTTGCGATCACCATAACCGGCAGCGATTTGCACAATCCACTGATGCGGGTCAATCCGGATACGATTCGCGCAATAGAGGCAGCGAATGCCGTGGTCTGTTTCGATGACAACGGGGCCGCAGAACTGGCCAATCATTTTCCGCGGGCTGCGAATCGGGTTACTGTAATCTCCCAGGGAGTCGAAGCGATTCCTTATATTGCAGCAGACAGCCCCGAATTTGCTGAGAACGCATTTGTACTGCTCTTACCTGCTGCTCTCAGGCCGGTCAAGCAGATTGAATTCCCGCTGCAGGCGCTGGCATCTGTGGGATCCCGGCTTCCGGCTGTTCGGCTGGCAATAGCGGGTGGGATCATCGACAATGAATACGCAGCCGCTATTTTCAGAATGCTCCGCAATGCTCCGCATGGGATATGGCTCGGCGAAATTCCCCATGAACGTATGGGTGCCCTCTATGCCCGCGCCGATGTTGTGCTGAATTGTTCAGCCTCCGAGTCAATGCCTAACACGCTTCTGGAGGCAATGGCTCTGGATCGGCCGGTGTTAGCGATGGATATATCCGGCAACCGGACCCTTGTCAGCCATGGCAATACCGGCCTGTTGTACCGGGACCAGAACTCCTTCATTGAATGTGTTACCAGATTGGAAAGTGACGCCGGACTGCGGACTGCCCTGGGACAGCGAGCAGGAGAATTTGTACGCGGCTTCTTTTCACCACAGAAGGAAGCGGAAGCGTACATCCGCCTGTTTCAGACATTGACAGGTCACAGATCGTGACGTATCTATTCGAAAAAACAAGGGGAGGTCAGGAGCGCAATGACAGGTAAAACGAATCAAGACCCCCTGCAGGGTGTTACCTTACTGATGATACTTTCCGAACTGGTAGTGCGTTACGGCTGGGAGGAGATGGGAAAGACAATCGATATCCGCTGTTTTACTCATGATCCAAGCATCTCTTCCAGCCTGAAATTTTTGAGAAGGACACCATGGGCCAGAGACAGGGTAGAGGAGATGTATCTGCGCTGGAAGATAGAGTCCTCTGGATAACGGCATTTAAGTAGGGTGGTATTGTATCTGCTGAAAAAGCCGCTTCCATGAATGCGGGGAGGATAACTGCCGGACTTCCGTTATCAAATCAGATGGCAACTGAAGCAGAGAGCGCTGCCTCCATTGTCAACGATCAGATAGAATTTTGTCGATTTTTTCAGGTCGTGGCATGAGACACAGCTCACCATGCCGTTGAACAGTCGAATTCCTTTTGCCTGTAATGATTCTGCCGGCGCGTAGGAGTTTTCCTTCGAACGGGGGGGGTACTCCTTGAAAATGGAGTGCGGAGTTGCAAAACCGCAGTCAACTGTACAAAAGCGGGCTTGTCGGGCAGTGACACCATTATGGCAGACAATACAATCATTCGGTCCGCCATCATTATCAATAATCTGTCCGTAATGAACAACCTGCTCAGAGGAAATTCCAGCCTTCAGAAAAATCAACAGTAAAGCGATCAGAACAGAAGCTGTAATCAACGCCATGATCCTCATAAACCCCGCCTTGTTACAGTACAGTAAGGTACGGATATGTTCAGTTTATGTAATCACAAGCAACCGGCGTACCAATCGTTAACATGCTAAAGTTATGATACTATTTCTATGTGCCCTGCGATTCGATGGCATTAAGTGTACGTTCCTCCGACAGATTTGATACAAATTTTACAGCGCGGCATCCCGGTCCGGCAGCCGGCCGGTTGCTTGACGAGAACCTCGCATTTTCAATCACATGTAGCAGAAGCTCACAACGCCCCGCCTCATTTCTGAAGCGGAGCGCTGGTTTTTTTCGAGTCAAAAAAATTTATTCCGCTATGATAATAACCAGATCTTCCTTCTCGACTTTGTCACCTTCTTTAAACTTTACATCCGCAACCGCACCATCGGCTTTGGCCTTGATGTTGGTCTCCATCTTCATCGCCTCGGTAACCATCAGGACATCTCCCGATTTAATGATATCTCCAGGCTTGACGTTAACCTTCAACACCTTGCCCGGCATCGGGGCCGCAATGTGGCTGGGATTTCCCTTTTCAGCCTTCTCCCGTACCATCTGGTCGCTTTGAACAGACTGATCACGGATAACAACCGAACGATTGTTTCCGTTCAACTCGAAATATACAGCGCGGGTACCGTCACTCTGAACCCTTCCGACTGTATTGAGCTTGATGATAAGGGTTTTGCCCGGCTCTATATCCAGAGAGGTCTCCTGGCCCGGTTCAAGACCATAGAAGAAGATCGGAGTCGGAATAACGGAGGTATCGGAAAACTCCTGTCGATGCCGGTCGAATTCCGGGTAAACATTCGGATATAAAATGGAGGATATCAGCGTCCTGTCGTCGACACGGTGGCCGAGCTTCTCCTCCAGCTTCAGTTTTTCCTCTTCAAAATCAACCGGCTCAAGCAGTTCCCCGGGGCGGCAGGTAATGGGCTGTTCCCCTTTGAGGATAATTTTCTGGAGCTCCTGAGGCCATCCCTGGTACGGCTGGCCGAGCATCCCTTTGAACATACCGACGACCGATTCGGGAAAAGCAAGATCCTCTTTGGAGGTAAAGACATCCTCCGGTTCCAGATTGTTTTTGACAAGAAACATGGACATATCGCCGACAACTTTTGAGGATGGTGTGACCTTAACAATATCCCCGAACATCATGTTTACCTTGTGGTACATCTCCTTGCAGTCATCCCAGCGCTCAATCAAACCCAGACCGGCAACCTGCGGTTTGTAGTTTGAATACTGACCCCCCGGGATTTCGTGGTGATATACCTCGGCAGTACCGCTCTTGAGACCGGACTCGAAGGGTGAATAGTAATCACGTACCGTCTCCCAATAGTTGGCAAGTTTCTGCAGACCCGGTGCGTTGACCAGAGGATCCCGCTCAGACCCTTCCAGGGTTGCAACCAGAGCGTTCAGGTTAGGCTGTGCGGTGAGACCTGACAGTGAAGAAAGTGCTGCATCAACGATATCTACACCGGCTTCACTGGCCTTGAGCAGCATGGCGCTGCCGTTTGAAGAGGTGTCGTGGGTATGAAGATGAATCGGAATGCCGATATTTTCTTTAAGCGCCTTGACCAGCTTGTAGGCCGCAAGCGGCTTAAGCAGGCCGGCCATATCTTTGATTGCCAGAATATGGGCACCCATCTTCTCAAGCTCTTTCGCCATGTTGACATAGTACTCAAGCGGATACTTGTCCCGTTTCGGATCGGTGATGTCGCCGGTATAGCAGATTGCCGCTTCACAGATCTTTCCCGAACGGCGCACCGAATCCATCGCGACCTTCATGCCGGTTGTCCAGTTGAGTGAGTCGAATATGCGAAAGACATCGACACCGGAGTCGGCGGCCTCTTCAACAAACTTTTGCACGACATTATCAGGATAATTGGTATAGCCGACCGCGTTAGAACCGCGCAGAAGCATCTGAAACAGGATGTTGGGAATAAGCTCCGACAGTTTATGCAGACGCTGCCACGGATCCTCCTTCAAAAAACGCATCGAAACGTCAAACGTTGCCCCCCCCCAGCACTCCAGTGAAAACAGGTCGGCACCCAGATAGGAGGTTGGTTCGGCGATCTTGAGGAGGTCATAGCTGCGCACACGGGTTGCCAGATTGGACTGGTGGGCATCGCGCATGGTAGTGTCGGTAATCAGCAGTTTTTTCTGTTCAAGAATCCACCTGGAGAGCCCCTCTGCCCCCAATTGCATGAATAGATCCTTGCTGCCTGCCGGACGCGGTCTGTTTGAATCGACATGGGGAACGCGGGCTTCAATCAACTCTGCTGACTTGAGCGGTTTCGCGACACCGGGTGAACCGTTAACAATAACCTCTCCCAGAAAATTCAGCACTTTACTGGCTCGGTCCTGTTTCTCTCTGAAGCGAAGCAGCTCAGGGTGCTTTTCAATAAAGGATGTATCGCACTGTCCGCGGAGAAAGACCGGATGAGTGATGACGTTTTCGAGAAATCCTATATTGGTCTTGACCCCGCGTACACGGAATTCCTGCAGGGCACGATTCATGATATTGGCGGCCTCTGAAAATGAGAGCCCCCATGCGCAGATCTTAACCAGTAATGAGTCGTAATGAGGGGTTATCTTGGCACCGGTAAAAGCATTACCGGCATCCAGGCGCACACCAAAGCCGGCAGCAGATCGGTAGGTAGTCAGTGTTCCAAAATCCGGAGCAAAATTATTAGCCGGGTCTTCAGTAGTAATACGGCACTGAATTGCGTAGCCACGCATATCGATGGCACTCTGCGAAGGTATATTTATCTCGGGATCAGAAAGTTTGTGCCCACAGGCGACCAGGATCTGGTTCTGTACCAGATTGCGACCGGTAATCATTTCAGTCACAGTATGCTCAACCTGAATCCGGGGGTTCATCTCGATAAAATAATGTTTGCCTTCGCTGTCCACAAGAAATTCAATAGTACCGGCATTACGGTATTTTACGTGTCCGGCAATTTTGAGCGCCGCCGTACAGAGCTCCTCCCGCTGGGCCCGTGTCAGGGAGAGTGACGGTGCAAATTCGACCACTTTCTGATGACGCCTTTGAACAGAGCAATCCCTGTCGAAAAAGTGAACCAGATTGCCGTAGTTATCTCCAAGGACCTGAACTTCTATATGTTTCGGATGTGCCAGGTAGCGCTCCAGAAAAATTTCGGGGTTACCGAAGGAAGCCCTGGCCTCGCTGCTGGCTGCAACGAGGCCCTCAAGCAGCTCCTTTTTGTTGTTGGCCACGCGCATTCCGCGACCACCACCACCTGCGGATGCTTTGATAATGATTGGATAGCCGTGCTCTTTGGCAAATATCAGCGCATCCTCTTCTTTCTCAATCGGGCTTTCCGTTCCGGGTACAACATTAACTCCGGCGGCAATCGCCGCTCTTCTCCCCGAGACCTTGTCCCCAAGCGAGCGCATCATTTCGGCTGAAGGCCCGATAAAAGTTATACCGTTTACCCGGCACTCTTCGGCGAATTCGGCATTTTCGGCCAGAAATCCGTAGCCGGGATGGATTGCATCGACGTCTGCCTTAAGCGCCAGAGCGATGATCTCGTCGATGCCGAGGTACGCATCGATCGGCGATTTTCCTTTACCGATCAGGTAGGCTTCGTCAGCTTTGTAGCGATGCAGTGAGAGCTTATCTTCTTCGGAATAGAGCGCCACCGTGCCGATACCAAGCTCAGTACAGGCCCGGAAGATACGGATGGCAATTTCACCTCTGTTGGCTGCCATAACTTTACGAAACCGGTATTTTTCCATGTATAAATTCTCCTTGATGAATTTATTTAGCAAAACTAAAATTATTCAGTTATTTTAAATAGTTATGAACGATTACGTCGGCACTAAAACAGATTGATGCCGCTTTGTCAATTAGTAAGTGAGAATTTATTTTCTGAGGTTTTTTGCAGAAGGAATTTCGTTACCGTACACAAACCAGTTTTTCGTGCCGGGATTTTGGAGGATGCAGCTTATTGTGGTTGAAGTCCCCTGCATCTGTCTCTCCAGATCTTCGAGATCGCTACAAGACGGACGACATTGAGATCGCGTTAACGAGACTGGATGTGGATGTCGCCTTATCACAAGGAGAGAATCCACGAAATCTGAGACAAAGTATCGAAAGCGAACTTGCAGCTTACTTCAGCTCGTTTTGCGCGTCCGAAGAGCTTATGGCACAGTCACAGTGGCTTACGTATTTCATCGATAAAGCGTTTTCTCCGGGTGACGTAGCCATCAGCTTGAACTATGATTGCGTACTGGAAGGTGCATTGGACTGCCGGGGGAAATGGTCACCAAATGAGGGATACGGCTCATCCTTAGACAACACATTCATGTGCGACGATAGAACTTCGAAGAGCCCAGTGACGGTGCTCAAAATCCACGGTTCCGCAAATTTTATAATTGCCCCCTATGCAGACAAGCCCACAGCCAGCGCGGTTAACTTTGTATTTGATGAGTACTTCTTCCCTCGTTCGGCAAAAAATACACACATTGGATACGGGGCTCGACATACATTATAAGTTTATAAATATGGCTGGTATGCTGCTGCTGAGGTTAAAGACTTGAGCAGAGTTGAGACATTGAAAAGTTAGCAGGTCGCGATCTCAACAAAGGCATACTTGGTCACTGTCCCTCGATATGCATGTGTACAGGACGTCGTTGAAAGATGAGAGCGGGAAAAGGAGTTCGCCAGATAGAGGAAGAAGATCTTCTTCCCGAAACATTCGATTTCGATTTAAGTCGCCTATCTGTGGCTCTCGAAGCACTTCAAAGCTTCCGCTTGAAGATCATTGATTGGCTGTATCCGGAATGAACGGGCCTACCTCGCCGTTAAAGTTGGACACTCTGCGGTGTAAGCCCCGAAGAGCGTAAAACGGGGTCGAATAACGCAGGGTCGTGTCTCAACCACTTACAAATATGGTTTAACAAACACTAAAAGTCAGATAGCTTCCGGAATACTGGACAGATAAAGTGTCGCCCTCCCCTTTTTCTCTGTCTTTTTACCACTTGATTTATAACACTAAGAACTATACTATTGTCAAGCAGAGGAAATGTGAGGGTATTCAAAACAAAGTGGTTTGCGCGCCATGCGACTAAAGAAGGCATCGACGACGCAAAATTGGCGGAGGCTGTCCGGCAGATAGAAAAGGGGCTTATTGACGCCGACTATGGCGGAGGGATGATTAAACAACGAATCGCGCGGGAAGGCGGCGGAAAGAGCGGCGGCCACCGAAGCATCATTGCCTTTAAATCGGAAACGCGCAGCATCTTCTTTTATTCTTTTCCCAAAAGCAAAAAGGACAATCTCGACAATGCCGAGGTGAAGGAATACCGGGAAGCAACGGCAATATATCTTGGCTTAACCGACGCACAAATTACACTGGCATTAGATAAAAAAGAACTTGTAGAGGTAGAATACAATGACGAAGAAATATAAAAGCGAAGCGCTCGCGGCGCTCCACGAATCCATGCAGGGTTTACACGACATAGGCATTGTGCCGGCAAAAACGATGCGACGCTTTGACGCATCGTGCCTTGCACCGATTGAGGACATGAAGCCGGAAGAAATAGTTGAAGTTAGAAACAAAGCCGGGGTAAGTCAGGCTGTCTTTGCCCGTTATTTACGTGTGTCTCTTGGAACCGTCAGCAAGTGGGAACGGGGCGAGAAACACCCAAGCGGTCCGGCCATTACATTACTTAATATAGTCAAGAGGAAGGGTTTAGAGTCCATCTACGCTTAAACCTGCCGTTTTATGGTTTTTTATGAATTGGCAGGAGAGAAAGCCGTACACTGTTTGATCACGCGAAGCAATTAATGCTTGAAGTGGCAGTAACTCCCTCTGCATAAGCTTTTTCATCTTGCCGCAATTATCCGAATATGGTAGGTACAGCAAACGTTCAGACAGATAAATGAGGTGAATCATGGATATAAAAATTGTGCCGTTGCCAGCTGAGAAGATGAAATCAAAAATTTCTGACCAGTCGCAACTGGGCTTTGGCAAATACTTCACCGATCGGATGCTTATAGTAGAATGGAAGGCAGATCAGGGATGGTGTGACGCCCGCATCGAACCATACGGCCCCTTCATACTTGACCCGTCCTGTTCGGTGTTCCATTATGCCCAGGAAATATTTGAAGGGCTCAAGGCCTATAAGTGGACTGACGGACGCGTGGCCCTGTTCCGCCCCGAGATGAACGCCCGCCGCTTCAATCAGTCCGGTGACCGCATCTGTATGCCGGAAGTGCCGGAAGAACTGTTCCTTGACGGCATAAAAAAACTGGTTGCGCTGGAGCAGGAGTGGATTCCGACCACTGACGGCACGTCACTCTATATCCGTCCGGCCATGATTGCCGTGGAACCGTTTTTGGGAGTTCATCCTTCGAATCACTATTATTTCTTCGTCATCCTCTCCCCGGTGGGCGCCTATTACGCTGCCGGATTCAACCCGATAAACATCATGGTGGAGGATCATTATGTCCGTGCCGTACCGGGGGGAACAGGCGAAGCCAAAACCGGCGGAAACTATGCAAGCTCGCTGAAAGCCGGGCTTGAAGCAAAGAAAAAAGGGTACGATCAGGTGCTCTGGCTGGATGGCCGGGAGCGTCGCTTTATTGAAGAAGTCGGTGCCATGAATATGTTTTTTGCCTACGGCAATCATATCGTGACCGCCCCGTTAACCGGCTCGATCCTGTCGGGCGTAACGCGTGATTCAGTACTTAAACTGGCTCCGACACTTGGCTTTACAGTTGAAGAACGGCAGATTGATGTTAACGATCTGATGGCTGATATCCGTTCCGGCAAAGTCACAGAAGCGTTCGGCAGCGGTACGGCAGCGGTCATCACACCGGTCGGAAAACTCTGCTACAAGGACGAAGTTCTGCAGCTGACCGGCGGCAGAGTTGGAAAAATCACTCAGCGACTGTATGACACACTGACCGGAATACAGACAGGTAAACTGAATGATGCGTTCGGTTGGGTTCGTTTTGTCGAGTAAACCACGTTTCGTAGGAGCGGGTTTGAAGCCCGCTCCTACATGGATACGTCTCCATGCCACCAAAGAAAAGTCAACAGACCAAATCAACTGTAAACAAGCTCTGCACATCCTGCCGCCGGACCTGTAAGCAGGTGGCGAATGCCGTCGTTGCCAAATGCCCCCGCTATTATCCCTTTAACCGCAAACTGACAAACCGTGAGTTCACGTGGAAGCAGATGGATCTGGGGCTGTAGCGATTGTGCCGACTGTCAACGTGGCGCTCTGCAGCGGATGTGGTCGATGCGTGGCTGCCTGTCCTGAAAAAATAATCTCCCTGGAAACAATACAGTTTCATAAAAATGCCGTGATTATGTCCCCTGAGCATTGCAACTCCTGCGGGCGCTGTATTGAGGCCTGCCCGGTTGCAGCCCTTATACTGTGAATATCTATTTTCACTTGATTTTACTAACCGCAGTATGCTATAAAATTCCGCTATTCAATTCACACGCCTCGGTAGATCCGGTGGTGTCCCTTTCTGTTAGATGTCAGGGATTCGACGGGGCGGAGGAAAACCAAAGGAGAAACACATGTCCAGTATCAGCATGAAAGAACTGCTCGAAGCCGGTGTCCACTTCGGTCACCAGACAAAACGTTGGAACCCAAAGATGAAACCCTACATTTTCGGGGCACGTAACGGAATTTACATCATCGATCTGCAGAAAACCGTCCGCTACTTCAAAACCGCCTACAGCTTTGTCAAGGAATCCGCTCAGGATGGCTGCACCGTTCTGTTTGTCGGCACAAAAAAACAGGCCCAGGATTCTGTCGCTGAAGAAGCAGCCCGCTGCGGCATGCATTACGTTAATCAGCGCTGGCTCGGTGGCATGCTGACTAACTTTGCCACCGTTAAACAGAGTATTGACCGTCTCAAGAAGATAGACGCCATGTTCGAAGACGGCACTATCGAAGCCTACACAAAAAAAGAGGCACTTCAGTTTACCCGCGACCGCGAAAAACTGCAAAAGACTCTGGGCGGAATCAAAACGATGAACAAGCTCCCCGGCGTCATGTTTGTCATTGACCCGAAAAACGAAGAAATTGCCGTACAGGAAGCTAACAAACTTGGCATTCCCGTCGTCGCTGTCGTAGATACAAACTGCGATCCTGACCCGATTGACTATGTCATACCAGGCAACGATGACGCTATCCGCGCCATCCGCTTACTCTCGGCAAAAATGGCCGATGCTGTCCTCGAAGGTATTCAGGCACGCCGAACAGCTCTGCAGACTGATACCGAGGGCACAGAAGAATACGCACCTGAAGAGGTTGCAGCAGAAGTAACCGCCGAGTAAGTCAAAAATTTAAATATACCTGTTGTGACAGGATAGGAGAATAGAAATGGCTGTAACAGCTGCGCAGATATCAGAATTAAGAAAATCAACCGGCGCTGGAATGCTGGACTGCAAAAAGGCGCTTGAACAGACTGACGGGAATTTTGAGCAGGCAGTGGATTTCCTTCGTACAAAAGGACTTGCAGCCGCATCCAAAAAAGCCGGTCGTGCTGCGACTGAAGGCATGGTTGCTGCTGCCGTGTCTACGGACGGCGATAAAGGTATTTTGCTTGAGATCAACAGTGAAACTGACTTCGTCGCTAAAAACGAGAAGTTCCAAGGGTTTGTAAAAGACATCGCAAACCATATTCTGCTTGCTAACCCTGCATCTGTTGAGGAACTCTTCGCACAGCCATACTGTGGTGACAGCAGCAAGACCATCCAGACCATGCTGAATGAAGCTATTTCCGTCATCGGCGAAAACCTCCAGATTCGACGTTTCAGCAGCTATGCCGTCTCTGGTGCCGGAGCAATCGGGTACTATATTCACGCTGGTGGTAAAATAGGTGTACTTGTGGAGGCAACCTGCGACAATGCTTCTGCCGCCAAAGACCCTCGTTTTGCCGCGTTTGTCAAGGATGTTGCAATGCACACCGCAGCGGCTTCGCCGCTGTATGTTCAGCGCAGCGAAGTTGATCCTGCAGTGCTTGAGCGGGAGAAAGACATCTATCGTGCCAAGGCACGTGAGACCGGCAAGCCTGAAAACATCGTCGAAAAGATTATCGACGGCCAGGTCAACAAGTTCTACGCCGAGATTTGCCTGCTTGAGCAGCAGTTTGTCAAAGACACAGACAAGACCATCAAGCAATTTGCCGTTGAAACCGGCAAAGCGCTTGGCACTGTAATTACTGTTACCCGTTTCACAAAATATGCCCTCGGAGAGGGTTTGGAAAAGAAGGAATGTGACTTTGCCGCCGAGGTGGCGGCAGTAGCCGGTCTCTAACTCTTCATCGAAGCCGGCCTGAAATGGCCGGCTTTTTTTTATTCTTTTCTTGTTGGTACATATATTTCCCGTTATTTTATAAGACGAAATCATATTTTTCCGGAGGCACAGCATGAGCAGGAGATCCTTCACCCGGGTACTTTTGAAGCTTTCTGGCGAATCATTGGCCGGTGATCAGGGGTATGGTATTGACCCGCAAACGCTGAGTACCATTGCCAGAGAGATCAAAGATGTTGTCGACAGCGGTGTGCAACTGGCACTTGTCATAGGCGGCGGCAATATTTTCCGCGGCCTGGCAGCCTCATCTAAGGGAATGGATCGTTCGAGCGCCGATTACATGGGAATGTTGGCCACTGTCATTAACTCTCTGGCCATGCAAGATGCCCTCGAAAAATTAGGTGTTTCGACCCGCGTCCAGTCTGCCATTGCTATGCAGGAGGTGGCCGAGCCCTATATCCGCCGTCGCGCAATGCGTCACCTTGAAAAGGGGAGAGTTGTTATTTTTGGCGGCGGGACCGGAAATCCTTACTTTACAACGGATACTGCAGCAAGTCTGCGGGCCATGGAAATGAATGCCCAGGTTATTCTCAAAGGAACAAAGGTCGATGGCATCTATACGGCCGATCCAAAAAAAGATCCTGATGCAGTTAAAATATCGAAACTGTCCTACATCGATGTTCTTAAAAAAGGGTTGCAGGTTATGGATGCCACTGCTATATCGCTTTGCATGGATAACAATCTGCCGATTATAGTTTTTGATCTGACAACAGAAGGTAATATCAGAAAAGTTATCTTTGGTGAAGAGATCGGCACCATTGTACAAGGAGAATAAATATGCCGAAGAACGTGCTCGACGACATGAAGATTCACATGGAAAAAACGGTGGGGGTCCTTAAAAACGAATTTCAGAAGATTCGTACCGGACGTGCAACGACAGGTATTCTTGACTCTATTACCATTGATTATTACGGAAACACTTCCTCGTTAAGCCAGGTTGCAACCCTGGCTATTCCAGAGGCACGCACTATCACCATTACGCCATGGGAATCAAAAATGATCGGACCGATTGAAAAGGCAATCTTGAATGCCAATCTCGGCCTGACTCCGGGTAACGATGGCAAATCTATTCGCCTTAATCTCCCGCCTCTTACGGAGGAACGCCGCAAAGAAATCGTAAAAGGGCTCAAAAAGAAGGCTGAAGAGGACAAAATAGCTATCAGGAACATTCGTCGTGATGCGATTGATAAACTGAAAAAGCTGGAAAAAGACAAGGCTATAACTGAAGATGAGTTAAAAAAATACGAAAAAGATGTTCAGGACATTACAAAGAATTTTGAGCAGAAGATGGATGAGGCGGTTGCACATAAGGAAAAAGAGGTTTTGGAAGTCTGATGACGCCCCTTGACCCGCAAAAACTGCCGGTTCATCTGGCTGTTATTATGGATGGCAACGGCCGCTGGGCACAGCAGCGTATGCTGAAGCGGATTGTCGGCCATCAACGCGGAGCTGAAACGGTAAAAATGGTGGTTGAGCAGGCATCCATGCTCGGAATCAAATACCTGACGCTGTTTGCCTTCTCATCGGAGAACTGGTCACGACCGGTGCTGGAAGTGCGTGCTTTGATGACGCTTCTCAAAAAGTATATACGTCAGGAAACCGCGCGCATGATTCGCAAGAACATCCGCTATAATGTCATTGGCAACCGGAGTGAACTGCCGGACGACGTCAACGAAACGCTGGATCAGGCCATTCGCAAGACCGCTATGAACACCGGCATGGTATTGACACTGGCCCTCTCCTACGGCGGTCGGCAGGAGTTGTGCCGCGCAGCTTCGCACTTTGCACAGGATGTAGCAGCCGGTAAATTGTCTGCTGACGACATTACCACTGAGCTTTTCGACAGTTATCTTGATACCGGCGGCCTGCCTGATCCCGATTTTCTGATTCGTACCAGCGGAGAAATGCGTATCAGCAACTTTCTGCTTTGGCAGCTTGCCTATACCGAACTCTATTTCACCGACACTAACTGGCCTGATTTCACCATTAATGAACTTCACAAAGCACTGGCTGATTTCCAGTCACGCGAACGGCGTTTCGGAATGACAGGTGATCAGATAATACAAAGGGGCAACCTATCAAACGCCTGATCTCAGCGATCATTCTGTTGCCAATCGTCATCCTGACTGTCCTGAGGGGTGGCACACTTCTTCTCGCCTGCCTTCTTGCTCTGCTTTCCGCCGTAGGAATTTCCGAATTCTATCGCATGGCTCTACCGGAACGGAAACTGGAGCACTGGCTGGCTGCATTGGCCGGTTCAGCACTTGTCTTTATACCTTTTGCCGGCAATGACAGAATATTTGTCTCCGGTATCGGACTGCTTTTTATCGGATTTGCCCTGCTGTTCCTGTTCCGTGTCCGCTCGATTGATTCGGCTGCCAGCGAAGTTGCATTGGCCCTTCTCGCGTTTCTCTATATCCCGTTCATGCTGATGCACCTTGTCATGCTGCGCCAGACACCTTTCGGCATCCAGTGGCTGTTTGTTATCATGCTGATCGTTATGACCAATGACTCGGCGGCATACTATACCGGCAGTGCTTTTGGCAAAAACCGCCTGTACCCTCTGGTCAGCCCCAAGAAAAGTATCGAGGGCGCTATCGGCGGTCTGGCTGGCAGTCTCTGCGGCACTCTTCTGGCAAAATTCACATTTTTTCCGCAATTGACATTGACAGATGCAGTTATGACGGCTCTCGTTATCGGCGTGGTCGGCCAGACCGGTGATCTGTTTGAATCACTGCTGAAACGGAGTTTTGGCGTCAAGGATTCCGGTACACTCATTCCGGGGCATGGCGGCGTGCTTGACCGCCTTGACAGTATTCTCTTCGCCGCTCCGGTTACCTACTATTACGTTCTCTTCTTTTTCAAAGGCTGACCCATGAAAAACATCACCATTCTTGGTTCAACCGGGTCGATCGGAGTCAGCACACTCGAAATTGTCAGCGACCATCCAGACAGATTCCGCGTTGTAGCCATGACTGCCGGGAAAAATCTTGAGCTGCTTGCACGGCAGATCAGACAATTTGCCCCCCGGATCGCGGTCGTGGCCTCGCCTGAAGATGTTCCCCGCATGAAGAAGCTCTGCAGCGGTCTGGATGTTACGGTTCTGGGTGGAGTGGAAGGATTGATTGCAGCTGCGACAGCTGATGAAACTGAGATGGTGGTGGCAGCAATTGTCGGGGCCGCCGGTCTTATACCAACAGCCGCGGCAATAAGAGCCCGCAAGGATATTGCCCTCGCTAATAAGGAAATTCTTGTTACGGCCGGGCACCTCTTCATGGATCTGATTTCAGAGTTCGATGTAAGGCTTTTTCCGGTAGACAGCGAGCATAGCGCCGTCTTTCAATCGATGGAGGGGCACCGTAGCGAGGATATACACAAAATCATTCTGACCGCATCAGGCGGTCCATTTTTAAACACTCCGGCCACTCAGATGCCAAAAGTCACTGTGCGTGATGCTCTCAACCATCCTAACTGGAACATGGGTAAGAAAATTACCATCGATTCGGCCACAATGATGAACAAAGGGCTGGAAGTTATTGAGGCTCGCTGGTTATTCAACACTCCAGTCGAGAAGATTCTGGTCAACATCCACCCCCAGAGCATTATTCACTCAATGGTTGAGTACATTGACGGTTGCGTCATTGCCCAGCTCGGCACGCCGGACATGAAGGCCCCCATTGCCTATGCTCTGGCTTATCCAGAGAGAATAACGACCGGCGTCAGGCCTCTGGATCTGACAGCCTTAACCGGACTTACCTTTTTTAACCCGGATATTGAAAAGTTCCGCTGTCTGGGGCTCGCGTATCGCGCCATTTCGTCTGGAGAAAGCATGCCTGCCGTTATGAATGCCGCCAACGAAATTGCCGTCGCTGAATTTCTTGGGGGGCGCATCTGTTTTACTCAGATTGCAGAGACAATTGAACGCACAATGGATGCCCACACTTCACACAATCTAAGTTCAATCGAAGAAGTACTCAAGGCTGACCTCTGGGGCAGAGAATCGGCCCGCGAAATATGTAAGGAGATGGGATACTGATATGACCGTTGTGTATGCAATCGTAGTGTTAGGAATTTTGATTTTTGTCCATGAACTAGGGCATTTTCTGTTCGCCAAATTAATGGGGGTCAGCGTAGAAAAATTTTCTCTCGGCTTTGGCCCCAAGCTCATCGGTAAAAAAATCGGAGAGACTGAATATCTGCTTTCAGCCTTTCCGCTGGGCGGATACGTCAAGATGTTCGGCGAAGGTGGGTTTATTGAAGGGGGAGAACAGGACCCCCGGCCTGAAGTTAAAAATGCCGAATCGGTTGAAACATCTGAACCGGTTATGCGTGAACTGACCGATGATGAAAAAGCGCGTTCCTTCGCCCATAAACCGGTTGCTGCACGCATTGCAATTGTTATGGCCGGCCCGGTCTTCAATCTGCTCTTTGCCTGGCTTATTTTCATCGTACTTTGCATGATGGGTGTCCCTACCGTTACCACCAAAATCGGCGAGGCTCTCAAAGACAAACCGGCAGCAAAAGCCGGTATGCAAAAAGGTGATGTCATCACCGCCATAAACAACATGCCGATCACCCGCTGGGATCAGATCGCCGATGGTGTTTCCGCAAGCAAAGGCCAGCCACTTGCTCTAACAATAAGACGTGAAGCCGCGGACATAACTTTCACCATAACCCCCGAACCACGCATTTCAAAAAACCTGTTCGGTGAGAAAATAAACGGCTATGCCATCGGGGTTGCCTCGGCCGGTGAATTTGTCACTGAGTACTTCACCCCCCCTCAGGCATTCATTAAAGGGACTGAACAAACATGGAAAGTCATTGACCTGACGTTCATGTCACTGGTTAAAATGGTGCAGCGCGTTGTTCCCATGGACAGTGTCGGCGGTCCTATAATGATTGCAAAGATGGCCGGAGAGCAGGCCTCGGCCGGCATTGCTCCTTTTCTGGCATTTATGGCACTACTCTCTGTCAACCTGGGGGTACTCAACCTGCTACCTGTTCCGGTACTTGATGGCGGGCACCTACTGTTCTATTTTATGGAGTTGATCTTCCGCCGACCGGTTCCGCAAAAAGTTCGCGAATATGCTCAGCAGATTGGAATGGTACTGCTGTTGGGTTTGATGGTTCTTGCCTTCTATAACGACATTATCAGGTATTTTGTCAATCGTCAGGGGTAGGTTTTACTGAAAACGAAAGGAACGAAGATGTCATCAGAATTGCGAGAGACTGTTATAACGCCATATGATACCCGTTATCTCTTCGTCCTGCCATTTTCCACAGATCCGGTTATTGCCCGTCGGTTCCTTGCCCGTGACAGTAATATTGTCGGAAATATCCGCTTTGGCAAGATACTTGAGACTCTTGACAAGGTAGCCGAAAATACGGCTCTGGCGTACGTCCACCGCTTTTATCCCGAAGCACGGGTAGTCACGGCGGCCGTTGACAGCATAGTTCTGAGAAATCCCGCCGATACCAAACACGATCTTGTGTTCTCGGCTCAGATCAACCACGTTGGCAAGTCTTCTATGGAGGTTGGCATCCGCATCGAATGCCTCGGGGAGGGCTCCAGCCATCTTGCGAGCTGCTATTTCACTATGGTGGCTCGCTCAACCGACTGCGGTGAAGCAAAAAGCCTTACATTGCCCCCACTACAGTATCTGGAGGAAATCAGCAAAAAGCGCTATCAAAAAGCCGAGCTGCGGCGGCGAACATATAGGGACGGACTTGCGAAAGCTGAAGAGATGCCGTCACTCGATGAATATCTGTTTCTCAAAAAATTGCATAAAAAGCAGGAATCCTCTGATTTTACCGGAGTATATGCAGGCAGCCTGGTTCTTGAATCCACTGTCAGGGCATATCCTGAACAGGAGAATGTCCCCACGACCATTTTTGGTGGCTACCTTATAAGGAAGGCGTATGAATTATCGGCTCTTGCGGCTGAAATGGTTGCGCCTGACAGACCGGTGCCATGTCAGGTGAACCGGATCAACTTCGATCAGCCGGTGTTACTGGGTGATCAACTGAAATTTACCGCCAGAGTCGTCTATACCGGCAAAACAACCATTACCGTTCAAACCGACATAGAGCGTTTCAACCGCTCAAACAGGAACAAGTCGCTTTCAAACTCCTGTCTGTTTACGTTCCGTAACGTAGCCAGTGATATGAGTCCACAACCGGTGCCATTCATCTACCCGGTAACGTATGCCGAGGATGCACGTTTTCTGAACGCCTACCGCCAACGGCTCGATTGATTCAGGAACCGGCGTAATCAGAACAAAGCCGCGAAGAGCATGGTTTTTAAACAGTCACCATGAATTAGTACGCATGATTCTTCCGTTTACTTTTCAACATCTGCAATCTTCGTGTTTTATCCAAATGCGCGGTTTCCGGCAGCGTATTGGCCGTGAATACTATTTTCCGGCTGAATCAGGAACAAATTCTTCCAACTCATACCGTTATCCGGAGGAGTCAATCGATGAATATCCTCGCCATAGACACTTCCACATCCCTCGCCAGCATCGCCATCACTGTTGATGAGCAGATCGTTGCCGAGTCACTGGTTAACACCAACCGTACCCTTTCTGCGCGTCTCGTGCCCGAGATCGAGCGCCTTCTCACGACGGCGGGCCTGGATTTTACAGATATCGATCTCTTTGCCTCGACGGTCGGGCCAGGTTCATTTACCGGCGTACGCGGCGGTGTGGCAACGATTCAAGGATTGTCACTGGCAGTCGGCAAGCCATGCACCGGTTTTTCTTCACTTGCCATGCTGTCCATGAATTTTACTTTCTCGACCGCGTTGGTCTGTCCGATGCTGGATGCGCGCAAGGGTGAAGTGTATGCCGCACTCTATGACTGTACGTCCCCCCTCCCCTCCCCGCGCATTGCCGATTGCGTACTTAACCCCGCATCATTTCTCGAAAAGATTACCGCTCTGACCGGACAGCCTGTCATTTTCGCAGGAGAGGGCGCGCTGCGCTATCACGAACTCATCGCCGATCTAATGGGCAGCCAGGCCCACTTCGCCCCGTTCCAACTCAATTGTCCCCATGCTGCCAACGGAGCCCTGCTGGCATTGCATAACTTCCAAAACGGCACATTACTGGAACCGAGTCAGCTTCTTCCGGTCTACCTGCGTGCCTCTGATGCAGAAATTAACCACGCATTAAAAAAGTCAATCGCGCACATATTTTAAAGTGCAAAGGACTACTCCTCCAGGACACCCTTTCACAGTCAACATATTACGGCGGCACTCATTTTTTTTGCCAAGAGTGCAATGACCCAACGCGGGAGTTTTTCTGTTTACGTACAAAAGACATGTCAGGTAATAATAGCAGCACTTGAGCCCTGCATCTGAAAAGGAGCCCGCCCATGAAGTCACTTGCATCTGTTCTTTCAGCATTATATCTGTTCTTAGCCGTTGCCGGTGTGTCACTCGCAGAACCGTTCAAAACTCACGTGTCAGAGTTCAATGTCACCGGCGTTCCCAATGGCGAAGTGCTCAAGCTGACTCTGCAGGGGATCCTGACTTCGCGCCTTAACCCTGAACTGGTTAAACTCGTTGAGAAACCTGATCAGGCAGAGCTTTTGATTATCGGCAGTTATGCACAGTTCGGAAAAATGTTCAGCCTGGATGTTCTCATCAAAAACAGATGGAACGACAGTTTAGTCAAAGATTTTGAGCAGGGCGAAGGACAGGAGGACGTTATCCCGGCAATAGTACGACTGGCGAAAAAGATCGACACTGAACTGGTGAAGAACCCGGCTTTCACGATGCCGGCAGTGCCGAACCCGGTTCTAAAACCATCCGCCCCGAACGTTTCTCCGGAGATCGTGAAGGATACTTATATAGTAAGCAGTGATTCTTCGACAAAAAAAACACCCGGCAGTTGGTCAAGCACTCCACTGGACGGAGTATTCCACAGTATCGCGATGGGCCGAACTCTTACTTCCGGAGAAAGAGAACTGTTCGTTGCCGGGGACCATACTGTCCGCGCATATCTGAAAGGGAGCGACCTGAGACTGTGTGCAGAAATCATCATACCTGCTCCGGCAAAAATTCTTGCCATTGACACTGCCGACCTTGACAGAGACGGTGTGCCGGAACTGTACGTCACCATCGTAGACAGAGAGTTCCCCAGTTCGCGGGTGTATCAATTTGATGGGACAGCGTTTGCGATGATCGCAGAGAAACTGCCATGGCTTTTTCGCGGTATCGGCCATGACGCTAAATCCAGAACTATCTACGCCCAGGAGATGGAAAGGGGCGGTAAATATTATGGGGATGTCAAAGAGTTGTCCAAGGCAGCCGCCAGCTTTACTGCGACTAAGTCTCAAAAGCTCCCCCGCTCAGGGAACTTATTCAACTTCGCCCGCCTCAGCGAAATGTCGGGTAATGGTAATTACGTCGTGCTGAATGAGGACGGTTATCTTGTCATCTACTCATCTGAAGGTACTGAAGTATGGAAGAGCAGTGAGAAATACGGGGGATCGGAAAGTTATTTTAATACTGAAACACAGAGTCATGCGCGGTCCGGACGCGACCTTCATAGGTGGACTTTTCTAGAACAGAGAATTTCAATTCTAAAGGACGGGACAATTTTAGTTCCCCGCAATGATGGTACCTTCAATTTTGGGAACAGCAGGTCTTACGACAAGTACGCCCTGTACTCTTTCGAATGGACAGGTGCAGTACTGAAGGAAAAATGGCATACCACTCAGTCACCGGGGTATTTAGCCGATTATTCTATTGATCAGGTATCCGGGGAAGTTCTCCTTCTGGAAGTAGTTCAGAAGGAGGGGCTTTTTGCCAAAGGGAAGACTGTTATCTCCATAAACAGAATAGAATGACAAGCTCGCATGGACGCACGATACGCATAACGTCAACTCATTTCAAGGACAGTGGCTCACTCCACTGATCCGCAGGGCAACAATCAACACAATCTCTGCTGGGTAGCCGACACAGAACTGAGAACAGATGGAATCCGGTGTACACATTCTGGCTGTTGCTGTGTATTCCTGGACACACTGTCTGCAATATATGACCGCCACATACCTGCATGATGCCACAGACAGCGGCGATGCAAAAAACAAAATGATCCATCCCGGATATCTACTTTCAACGTAGTGTACCTCCCTCTCGTTGAGCAGCGCACCGAAGAGCTGGCACAGCAGGTAACCGAGAAAGAAAAGGCCCTTGGGGAGTTGCGACTCCAACAGGACAAACTGGTTCAGGCCGACAAAATGACATCCATCGGCATTCTGGTTTCCGGGGTTGCCCACGAAATAAATAATCCCAACGGCTTGATACTGTTGAATGTGCCGACACTGAAGGAAGCAAGTGCCGACGCTGAAAAAATTCTTGAAAAACACTTTCATGAGTACGGAGACTTTATCTATGGAGGACTCCCCTATTCCCGGATGCGGGATAATATTCCACGACTGTTCACAGAAATGCAGGAGGGAGCGAAACGCATCAAGCGAATAGTTGATGATCTGAAGGATTTCGCACGACGAGACACATGTGCCGCAATGGAACGAATCGACTTCAACTCAGTCGCCCAGGCAGCGGTGAGGCTGGTTGAACCGACACTCCGTGAGACAACGGGACATTTTACGGCGGAATATGGCGAAAATCTGCCAGACGTTCACGGAAACAGGCAACGGGTTGAACAGGTCATAGTTAATCTGCTGCTCAATGCGTGTCAGGCACTTCCGGATAACCAACGAAAAATAAATCTTGAAACCGGATACGATCAGTCAACCTGCTCCGTTATCTTGACGATTTCAGACGAAGGAATTGGTATCTCACCTGAAGTCAGGCCCTTTATTACCGATTCTTTTTTCACCACGAAACGTGATTCCGGAGGCACCGGCCTCGGACTCTCCGTATCAGCCGGCATCGTCAAGGAGCATGATGGTTCACTCGAATTTGAATCTGCATCCGGCACAGGGACCATCGTCACTCTGAAGCTTCCGGCAAAACAGAAGGAGCGTTAAATGAATGAGACTCCGTACCCCCCATTCGGCGTTCTGCTGGTAGACGATGAGCCGGCATGGCTGCTTGCCCTCTCGATCACCCTGGAACGCTGTGCCGGCATCACCAACATTACAACCTGCGAGGACAGCCGAGATGTAATGGGTATTCTGGGCGCACGTGATGTGGGAATTGTCCTGCTTGATCTCACCATGCCCGGATTGTCAGGCGAAGATCTACTGGCCAGAATCACTGAGGAGCATCCCGGAGTAATCGTAATTGTTATCAGTGGCATGAATCAGCTTGAGACAGCAGTCAGCTGCATGCGTGCCGGAGCATTCGATTATTTTGTCAAAACCTCTGAAGAAGACCGGATCGTAAGCGGCGTGCTGCGTGCCGTCAGGATGTTTGAACTGCAGCAGGAAAACAGGGAAATGTCCATGCGGCTTCTCTCAGGCACCCTGCAGCACCCAAGAGCCTTTGATGATATTATTACCGCCGATCATGCGATGCATGCCATATTTTCGTATATCGAGGCAGTGGCAAAAAGCACCGAACCGCTCCTCATCAGCGGAGAAAGCGGCGTTGGCAAGGAGTTCATCGCGAAGGCCGCCCACAACCTCAGCAATTGCCGGGGGCCACTCGTGGCGGTAAACGTTGCCGGGCTCGATGACACGGTATTTGCAGACACGCTCTTCGGTCACGTTCGCGGGGCTTTTACCGGAGCTGATCAGACACGACGCGGGATGATTGAAGAAGCAACCGACGGGACGCTCTTTCTCGATGAAATCGGAGATCTTTCGATCGCATCCCAGGTAAAGCTGCTTCGTCTTCTTCAGGAGGGGGAATACTTTCCGCTCGGCAGCGATCGCCCGAAGCGACTCAAGGCGCGGGTGATTTTCGCCACCCACCAGGATCTGGCGGTAAAACAGGGGACCGGCGCATTCCGGCGTGACCTGTATTACCGGCTCTGTACGCACCATGTTCAGGTCCCTTCCCTCCGGGATCGAAAAGGGGATCTACCGCTGCTGCTCGATCATTTTCTGAGCGAGGCGGCGCGCGCCCTCGACAAAAAGAAACCGACACCACCGAAGGAGTTGGTACAGTTACTTGCTACATACGACTTTCCCGGCAACATTCGTGAATTGAAAGCGATGGTATTCAACGCAGTCAGTATTCACACGGAGCGAATTCTTTCCATGGACTCGTTTGTCAGAATCATCGGTCGTTCAGGGGAGAATTCTGCCCCGTCGGCAACCTCCTTCGACCGCTCTGTTCTTGCCGGGCTCACGCATCTCCCCACTTTTGGCGAAGCCGCAGAAATTCTGGTTGATGAGGCATTGGCCCGGGCCAACGGCAACCAGACTATCGCCGCCCGTCTTCTAGGCATCACCCAGTCGGCATTAAGTAAGCGCCTCAAATTGGGACGGCAGCCCGATATGGTGTGAATGACGACGCCAGAACATTTAACGAGTATCTGACCGCCCGTGCTGCTGCGACGCTTGCCTACCAGATGGCCGGTGTCGCCATCGGTTGGCAGATGTACGATCTGACTGGAAGCCCTCTCGCCCTCGGCCTGGTCGGGCTCGTTCAGTTTGTCCCTTCGTTGGTTCTGGCGCTTTATGTCGGCCATGCTGCAGACCGATATGACCGTCGTTCAATACTGGCAATCGCCCAGATTCTGGGGGGCTCGGAGTTTTACGATCCGCTCCGGCAGTCGGAGCGTTGTCAGCGTCACTCTATCTGGCCCGAAAACCGTTACAACGCAGAGTCGGTAAAATCATGTTCGCAGCCGTCGCCGGATTCGGTCTGGCAACAGCCGTCTTTGCCCTTTCGACCTCAATTGTACTGTCATGCCTCGCTCTGGCGATACTCGGGTGGGCCGACATGATAAGCGTAGTTATCAGGGCTTCGCTGGTACAACTGGAAACCCCGGATGAAATGCGGGGGAGAGTCAGCGCCGTTAATGCCGTATTTATCGGCACCTCCAACGAATTTGGAGAGTTTGAATCCGGGGTGACGGCCGCCTGGCTCGGGGTGGTGCCGGCAGCACTGCTGGGCGGCGTCGGCACGCTGGCGGTTGCTGTTCTCTGGATCTATCTCTTTCCGCAACTTGTTCAGCGTAAATCGCTGCATGCCAGCTGATAAACCGGATATAATTTTGCCGTAACTGACGTATACCAGTACCTGAAAATATCGGGCATGCGTTATGATTACCCGGCGACTTTCAGGCGACTCTTGACACACCAGTCTTACGTGGGAAACGCTCCTGAGCCCATGCGCTTTCCTTCAACGTGCATGATACTGCGCACATCCTGATAATATGGACACATCAACGCGGACCGAAAAAGCGGGCATTGCGCAATAATTCTTCCCTGTTATACTTCATTTTATTACCTTCTGGAGCCATCACCATGAACATTCATGAGTATCAGGCCAAGGAAATCCTCAGCAGCTACGGCATCCCGATTCCCCGGGGACTTGTTGCACTCACCTCAGACCAGGTTGAACGTGCCGCAAAAATGCTGGGCGGTCGCTGCATCGTCAAGGCTCAGATTTATGCCGGCGGCCGCGGCAAGGCCGGCGGCATCAGGCTTGTTAACCATCCTGAGGAGGCACATGAATACGGCAAGGAGCTGTTCGGGAGGGCACTGGTTACAAAGCAGACCGGCCCTCGCGGATTGAAGGTGCGCCGTATTCTGGTTGAAGAAGCGGTTGAAATAGCCCGGGAGCTCTATCTCGCAATCACGCTCGACCGTGAAAGTTCCCGCTATATACTGATTGCCTCGACCGAAGGCGGCATGGAGATCGAGCAGGTTGCCTGCAAGAGCCCGAACAGGATCATTACTCTCATTATCGACCCGTTCACCGGCCTGCGGCCCTATCAGGCCCGCACGGTGGCTCTGGCGCTAGAACTCTCCGGTTCGGTCTGTGAGGATTGCGTTGAACTGATCCTCAACCTTTACCGCGCCTGCCTGGAGAAAGACTGTTCCCTTGTTGAAATAAATCCGCTGGTGGTGACAAAATCCGGCTGGCTTATGGCCATGGACGCAAAAATCACCTTTGATGACAATGCCGTGTATCGTCATCGCGAATATCCAGACATGGTGGACTACTCACAGCTTGATCCGCTGGAGATAAATGCGGCCAAATACGATCTGACCTATATCAAACTATCCGGCAACATAGGCTGCCTGGTTAACGGAGCCGGACTTGCCATGGCTACCCTGGATGTTCTCAATGAATGCGGCGGCGAGCCGGCCAACTTTCTTGATGTCGGGGGTGGAGCTACCCGCGAGAAGGTGGCAGAAGCGTTCAGGATCATTCTGCAGGATTGTGATGTCAAGGGTATTTTTGTCAACATCTTCGGCGGCATCATGCGTTGTGATGTCATCGCACAGGGGATTATCGAGGCGGCCGGCGCAGTCAGTTGTACTCTACCGATTGTCGTCCGTATGGACGGGAGTCAGGTTGAGGAAGGCAGGAAACTGCTCCGGGAATCCGGTCTCAATGTCCAGATCGGCGCGTCGCTGGGAGATGGCGCCGCCAGAATTATATTGATGCTTGGGCCGGGGGGCAATTCATAATGTCTATACTTGTCGATAAAAACTCCAGGATTGTCGTTCAGGGGATAACCGGCCGGAGCGGCCTGTTTCACACCAGACAGTGCCGTGAGTACGGAACCGCCATCGTGGCCGGCGTAACCCCCGGCAAGGGTGGCATCCAAATCGAAGGAATCCCGGTTTTCAATACCGTTGCCGAGGCGGTCACTTACAGCGGAGCTGATGTGTCGATGATATTCGTGCCGCCTCCAGGGGCGGCCGACGCAATTATGGAATCTATCGACGCCGGCATCTACCTGACGGTCTGCATCACCGAGGGAATTCCCATTCGCGACATGGTGCCGGTCAAGGCGTTTCTACAGGGGAGATCAACCCGGCTGATCGGCCCCAACTGCCCCGGAATAATTACTCCCGGCGAATGCAAAGTTGGAATTATGCCGGGCCAGATCCATACACGGGGAAGAATCGGAGTCGTTTCGCGCAGCGGGACCCTGACCTACGAAGCGGTTAAACAGCTGACCGATGTCGGGCTCGGTCAATCAACGTGTGTCGGCATCGGGGGCGATCCGATCATCGGCATGACTTTCATCGACGTCCTGACTCTCTTTAATCAGGATCCGGACACCGAAGGTGTGTTCATAATCGGTGAAATAGGCGGCGGTGCGGAAGAGGCGGCTGCGGTGTGGATCAAAGAGAGCATGACAAAACCGGTGGCCGCGTATATCGCCGGTGTCACCGCCCCTCCCGGCAGGCGCATGGGGCATGCCGGAGCGATCATCACCGGAGGCAAAGGAAAGGCTGAAGACAAGATTCGCATTCTCAAGGAGTGCGGCGTGACAGTCGCTGTCAGTCCGACGAAAATAGGTGAGACCATGCTGGGGGCGCTGAAAGGGAGGAAATAATTTCCCGGGACAACGAAATCTGATATTGTATCAAACGAAGGCACCTCTCACTGAAGGAACGCCCCATGCCTCCACGCTCTTGCGCGCACCTGCTGCTTCTCACCATCCAACTCTGCCTGTTCCTGCCGTTTCTGTTCTCCTGCCATAAAGAAGGAGTGCAGCAGGATATAGAGACGACGCATACTCTGCAGAAATATCAGAAAGCACCGGCATCCGTTCCACACCGCGTCACGTTTGAATCAATGAATCCCGACCAATTGACCGGTACGCCGGAAGTCATCCATGGATTGCTGTTCATGCCTGCCGAGGCCGCTTCTCGTCGGCTGCCGGCAATTATTGCTCTGCACGGTTGTGGCGGCATGTACAGCAGTGCGAAATCAAAACGGGACGAGTTATCGGTTCGCCATCAGGCCATGGCCGACCTGCTGGTCGCCGAAGGGTACGCAGTCCTCTTCCCCGACAGCTTTCGTTCGCGCGGTTTTGAAGAGTTGTGCACTGTCGAAAATAGAAAACGCACCGTCACCCAGCAGCACCGGCGCCTGGACGCTCAGGGCGCCCTCGCCTGGCTGCAGCAGCGGAGCGATATACAACCGGACCGAATAGCAATTCTTGGCTGGTCTCATGGAGGGAGTGCAGTCCTCGCCACCCTCAACGCGAAACAGCCTGTCGTAACCGACTGGAAAGGTCGCGAGCCGGCTACGCCCTATTTTCGAGCCGGAGTCGCCTTTTATCCAGGGTGCAGTGAGTCACTTAAGGTGACTGGGGGTTATTCACTCTCTGCGCCCCTGACGTTTTTTATCGGCGGCAGCGATGACTGGACGGCTCCGGGACCCTGTATAGAACTGGCGGCACAACTCGCAGCAGCGGGAGAAGATGCTACTGTCACGGTATACCCTGATACGTACCACGGCTTTGACGGACCGTCGACGCAGCCGCGACTTCGTCTTGAAGTGCCAAACGGTGTAAAACGCGGTAAAGGCGTGACCGTTGCGGCCAATCCGGAAGCACGCGATGATGCCTACGCAAAATTGAGAACATACCTGCGCAGACATCTTGCCCCGTAAGTGGCCGCTGATGATACGTATGTACCTGGAGATGCACGTTATGCAGATAAAATACAGACGGACATTTCTGAAATCACTCTTTCTGCTTGCTGTTATTGCTGCTTTCCCCTTCCTACACGAGATTGCAACCGCCCATGCATATGAAAAGGCATACCAGCATCTCGTCATCCTTGGAGACCCCCATCTTCCGGGTAACCACATCGAGCTTAAAAAACAGGTTATACAGACGGTCAATACATGGAAAGATGTCGACATGGTCGTCGCCGTCGGCGACCTCTGTGAAGATCGGGGGACCAAAGAAGAGTATGTCGCAGTGAACGTTTTTTTCGCCACGCTGAAGTGGTCGTTTTCTCCCATCGTCGGCAATCACGATTATCTGTATGCGGACGGTTTGAATGCAAAAGGGAAACGTCATAAGGCCGATACAGAAACCAGAGAAGCAAAACTCCGCACGTTTCGGGAGACATTCGGTTTACAGGAAATTTTTTACAGTAAAGCGGTGGGCGGATATTATCTTATCTTTCTCTCTCCGGATTCACCCGAGAACCTTGCGCGAATATCGCAGAAGCAGCTTCTATGGCTCCGTGCCGCGCTTGATACCAATAAAAAACTCCCGACGATTATATTCTTTCATGCCCCGCTGGAAGGCACCGTTCGAAACGAGAATCCGAACTTCCTGGCACAACCTGCAGGCTCAATCCATGATCTCCTCATGAACAATCGGCAGGTGTTTCTCTGGGTCTCAGGGCACACGCACACAACCCCCGGGGATGACAGCTTCGCATCTGCAATCAACATCTATGAAAACCGCGTCACAAACATTCATAACAGCGACATGAACCGCGAAATTATCTGGACAAACTCACTGTTCCTGTATCCGGACAAGGTTGTTGTCAGGACGTACAACCACAGGAAGAGTGTGTGGCTGCCTGAACTTGAAAGAACGTTTGTGTCGCCGAAGCTCTGATGGATCGGAAGCGGAAGCGAGAGTCAGTACGCCTGAATTGTAAATGGACGACCACCGGTATTGCACACAAAATATTGCGCCGAATCCCTCCCCTTGACACCATATCTAGGCATGAGGCATAATCCAGCTTCATTGATCCGCCTGGAGGCAACACCTCATGGAAACACCCATTAACACAGGAAACGCACCATCTTCCCCCTTTGTTCACCTCCACCTCCATACCCAATATTCGCTTCTGGACGGTGCAATCCGCTTTGATGATCTGATTGCAAAAGCCAAAGAACATAATGCTCCGGCTGTCGCGATCACCGACCATGGCAACATGTTCGGGGCGGCGGAGTTTTATCTTAAATGCCAGAAAGCAGGAGTTAAACCGATCATCGGCTGCGAACTGTACTTAGCACCTGAATCCCGTTTTTCACGCGATGCCAAAGGGATTTCCGACGCGGCCTACCATCTGATTCTGCTGTGCGAGAACATGCAGGGATACAAAAATCTATCCTACCTGACCTCCGCAGGATACAAGGAGGGATTCTACTACCGCCCCCGCATCGACCGTGAGTTGCTGTCCGGACGTTCCGAGGGACTGATTGCCATGTCAGCCTGCCTCAAGGGAGAAGTGGCCATGCAGTGCGGCCGCGGCAGAATGGAAGATGCTGTTGCCACAGCCAAATGGTACGGCGAACTGTTCCCCGGGCGCTATTATATAGAGCTGCAGGAAAACACCATCCCGGAACAGGATATCGTCAACAAACGCCTGATGGAGGTGGCAAATGAACTGAAACTGCCGCTGGTGGCGACGAACGACTGCCATTACCTCAATCGTGAGGACGCGCGGGCCCATGAGGTGCTGCTCTGCATCCAGACCGGCAAAACCATGGAAGACCCGACCCATATGAAATTTTCGGTGGATGAATTTTACGTCAAGTCTCCGGAGGAGATGTCACGGGCTTTTTCCTATGCGCCGGATGCGGTCAGCAACACCCTGGCTATCGCCGAACGCTGCAATCTCGAGCTGGCGGTGGATGGCAAAACCTACTATTTCCCACACTTCGACCCACCCGCAGGGCAGAATCACGACGATATGCTGCGCGACCTGGCAACCGAAGGGCTCAAAGAGCGAATGATTACTATCCTTGCCAAATATCCCGATATGACGATTGAACAGCAGCAGGGATATTTTGACCGTTTGGAAATAGAACTTGACTGTATCCGTGACATGAAATTCCCGGCTTATTTCCTGATTGTTTCCGACTTTATCCGCTGGGCCAAGGATCGCGGTATTCCGGTCGGCCCGGGCAGAGGGTCGGCCGCCGGTTCGCTCGTTGCGTATTCCATCAAGATAACCGATCTCGACCCACTCCCCTACAACCTGCTGTTCGAGCGGTTCCTCAACCCGGAACGTATCTCCATGCCTGATATTGACGTCGACTTCTGTCAGGACCGGCGTGGCGAAGTCATCCAGTATATGGTCGAAAAGTACGGTCGTGATCGCGTCTGTCAGATCATCACTTTTGGAACCATGGGCGCCAAGGCGGCCATCCGGGATGTCGGACGGGCCCTGAACATGACATACGGTGATGTTGACAGGATTGCCAAATTGATCCCTGATGATCTGAAAATGACCTTGAGTAAAGCGCTGCAACAGGAACCACAGCTGAAGGAGTTATGCGCTGCCGACCCGCAGGTCAAGGATCTGCTGGACACTGCGCTCTGTCTGGAGGGACTTACCCGCCATGCTTCGACCCATGCCGCCGCTGTTGTTGTAGCACCTGAACCGCTGGAAGAGTTTCTGCCGCTCTACAAGGACCAGAAAACCGGGTCGATCAACACCCAGTATTCCATGAAATATGTCGAATTAGTCGGTCTGGTCAAGTTCGACTTTCTGGGACTCAAAAACCTGACCGTCATCGAGAACGCGGTTAAACTGGTACGGGTGAATGTGCCGGAGTTCGATATCACAACACTTCGGGATGACGACCAGGCCAGTTATGATCTTATCACCGCCGGCAACACCACCGGAGTCTTTCAGCTTGAGTCAAGCGGCATGAAAGAGATGCTGGTCAAATTAAAACCCTCCTGCTTTGAGGATGTTATCGCCGCCTGCGCCCTGTATCGTCCCGGCCCGCTTGGTTCCGGCATGGTTGACGATTTCATCGACCGAAAACATGGCCGCAAAGAGGTGGTGTACGACCTGCCGCAACTGGAACCGATCCTGAAAGACACCTATGGAGTTATTGTCTATCAGGAACAGGTCATGCAGATTTCACGTTCGCTCGCCGGATATTCGCTCGGGCAGGCCGATCTGCTGCGCCGGGCCATGGGGAAAAAAGATGACAAGGAGATGTCCCGCCAGAAGGGCCTCTTCCTGGAGGGAGCCAAGGAGAACAAACTTGACCCGAAAAAAGCCGAGGCGATTTTCGACCTGATGCACAAGTTTGCCGAATACGGCTTCAACAAATCCCACTCGGCTGCGTATGCCCTGATCGCGTATCAGACCGCTTTTCTGAAAGCTCATTATCCGGTTGAATTCATGGCGGCACTTTTAACGTGCGACATGGACAGCACCGAAAAGGTCGTAAAAAACATTAGTGACTGCCGTGAACAGGGAATTGAAGTCCTCCCTCCCGACATCAACACCTCCGGACATTCATTCACCGTTGTCGGAACATCGATGCGGTTCGGACTCGGGGCGGTAAAAAATGTCGGCGCAGGCGCCATCGAAGCCATCTTGGAAGCACGCACGGAAGGACCGTTCAAAAATCTGTACGATTTCTGCGAGCGGGTTGATCTGCGCAGAGTCAACAAACGGGTGATCGAATCGTTGATCAAGTGTGGTGCGTTCGACTCCACCGGTGCGGCACGTTCCGCCCAAATGGAAGGACTGGAATCGGCGACCGGTTACGGCCAGAAAATACAGGAAGAAAAGGCAAGCGCCCAGGTCTCACTGTTCGGAGCCGAAGAAGTCTCGCGCGGAAACTCCACGGGCGGCATGAAACTGCCAAACACACCCGAATGGCATGACAAGGAAAAACTGGCATTCGAGAAAGAGGCACTCGGTTTTCTGATTACCGGTCATCCGCTTGACCGCTACATCGACGACATCAAACGACTGACCAATACCGACATAGCCAGTATGGTGGAAATGCCTGAAGGGAGTGAGGTGAAGATCTGCGGCATTGTCTCCGCATTCAAGGAGATTACAACCAAAAAGGGAGACCGGATGGGGTTTGTAACCATAGAAGACCTGACCGGTTCAGTTGAAATTACGGTTTTTTCCGACATTTACGCGAGCACCTCCGCTCTGCTTAAATCTGATGATCCGCTGCTGGTGGTTGGCAAACTCGAAAAAGGCGAAAAGGGGTGCAAGGTACTGCTCATGAAGGGGGGAGAGGAAAATAATGGCAGGAAATTCCAGCGTGATCGCGGTCCGGCAGGAGATATCAAACTGCTTTCCGAGGCCCGGTCCCAGACGACCAGAAAAGTATCGTTCATCCTGCGTATCGATGAAACCCCCGCACAGCATATCACCCTTCTCAGAGAGGTCATCGAACGGCATCCCGGGAATGTCCCTGCCTTTATCCAGTTCCAGATACCGGGGCGGAGCCGCACCATCATGCCGTTGAAAGCCGGAATGAACGTAGCAGCGAGTGATGATTTAAGGCTGGAAGTAGAACGCCTGTTAGGGTATAATGCCGCGTCTTTTGAGTAGAGTACTAAAATAATAACCCACCACTGAGGTACCGATTTACGGAGAAGATCTTTTTTCATCGATTACATGTAATGAAACAGGACGGCCTTTTTACTTTTTCATTACATTCTTCTCTTTGATTTTGTTTTCTCCGTCTCTCCGTGTCTCCGCGGAAAAGAAATGAGGTGTCATAATGGCTACTCCGTTTTATCTTGAGTTTGAAAAGCCGATTGTTGAACTGGAAAAGAAGATTGAAGAGCTGAATACTCTGGCAGACGGCGGCCTGGACATATCAGCCGACGTAACCGCTCTTGAAAATCGTGTAGAGGAAATGCGCGGGGATATATTCTCCAACCTGTCCCGATGGCAGACTGCACAGGTGGCCCGTCACATCAACCGTCCCTTTACTCAGGACTATATCAATCTCATGTTCACAGAATTCGTCGAACTGCACGGAGACCGGAACTACGGCGATGATCACGCCATTGTGGGCGGACCGGCACGTTTTAACGGCCAACCGGTCATGGTTATCGGCCATCAGAAGGGGCGCGATACCAAGGAGAAAGTCTTCCGTAATTTCGGCATGCCCAACCCGGAAGGATACCGCAAAGCGCTGCGCCTGATGCAGATGGCAGAACGTTTCAAGCTGCCGGTGATCACCTTTGTCGACACCCCCGGAGCATATCCGGGCATCGGGGCCGAGGAGCGTGGACAGGCAGAGGCGATTGCCCGCAATCTGCGCGAGATGGCGAGTTTGCGTACCCCGATCATTGTCTGTATCACCGGCGAGGGTGGTTCCGGCGGAGCGCTGGCCATTGCCGTCGGCGATCGCATTTTGATGCTGGAACATTCGGTTTATGCCGTTATTTCACCGGAAGGGTGTGCCGCCATCCTCTGGTCGGACGGGACGAAGGGTGCCCAGGCCGCAGAGGCACTTAAGCCAACTGCAAAGGATATTATCAAGCTGGGAGTCATCGATGAAATCATCAAGGAACCGGTCGGCGGTGCCCACCGTGATCACGAGGCTACGGCCAGAAGCATGAAAGAAGCGATTGCCCGGAACCTGACCGAACTGAACAGGCTTTCCGGCGACGAACTTGTGGAAGGGCGCTATAACAAATTCAGGGCAATGACACGGGTTGCTGAATAGGTCTGCGACACACTCCCGTGACGTAACAAAGATCACAGGCGGTACTATTGAAGCGGTGAAGGCGTTCATGACACGTTAAGGAGCCGGGAAGTAAACCGATGATGTTTCATTTTTTTATACAGCAGGATCTCTGTGGGCGGTTTAACCGCCCCTGTCTTTTTAAGGAACTGTAATGCTCGAGCGTCTGCAAAAAATTATATCCGCCGCTGGAATCACCTCGCGAAGGGCCTCTGAAGCACTGATCCTGAACGGCCAGGTAGCCGTCAACGGCATCGTCGTCACCGAGTTGGGAAGCAAGGCTGATCCAACTAAAGACACCATCACGGTTGATGGGAAAACCCTTAAAATCAGCGTACAACGCCTGTACATTTTACTCAACAAGCCACCCGGATATATTACCGCCCTTAAAGACAGTCAGGGGAGACCGCTGGTTACCGACCTGCTGAAAGATGTGTCGGACCGTGTCTACCCGGTTGGACGTCTGGATTATAACACCGAGGGGCTGCTCTTATTGACCAATGACGGTGATTGGGCCAATCGACTCATGCATCCCCGCAATGAAATTGAAAAAGAGTATCATGTCCGGGTACGCGGCAAGGTAATAGATCAACAGCTGAAACGTATGGCCGAAGGAGTTGATCTGGAGGACGGCAAAACCGCACCTGCGGTTGTAAACCTGGTAAAGAGCGGTGAACAGAACGACTGGATATCAGTCGCGATTCATGAGGGCCGCAATCGCCAGGTGCGCAGAATGTGTGAAGCTGTCAGTCTTTCAGTCGTCCGCCTCAAGCGCATTCGCTACGGCACCCTCATGCTTGGCACACTCAGGGCCGGGCAGTTCCGCTACCTTTCAGATGCTGAGGTATGTGAACTGTCAGGTGAACCACCAAAAACAACTGCGGTGGAACGTCCGCACCGTGAAGTACAGCATAAATCAACGCGACCAGAACGATCAGGAGGAAAAGGCAGTGGAAGAAGGCAGTAGTAGAAGGTCCGGTTTTATCGAACGAGTCAGCCGTTTTGTAACCGGACGTAAAAGAACAACCGAACAGGAAATTTACGATTTTATCGAAGCATCAGAGGAAGAAGGGCTGGTTAACGAGGATGAGTGCGAGATGATTCGTTCCATCTTTTCTCTCGGAACGACAATCGTACGGGAAGTCATGGTAACGCGCACTGAAATGGCATGCGTCACCGTAGAAGCATCCATGCGGGAACTGCTGGACACGATCATCACCTGCGGACATTCCCGAATCCCGGTGTACGAAGATTCTCTCGACAATATCATCGGCCTGCTGTATGCCAAAGACCTTCTCAAGCTATGGGGTACCGATGAAAATCATTTCTCTGTACGAGAAATCATGCGCCCGCCCTATTTTATTCCTGAATCAAAAAACCTGGAGCAGCTTCTGCAGGAGTTTAAACGCAAACGCGTTCATCTGGCGATTGTCATTGATGAGTATGGCGGGACGTCCGGTTTGATAACGATTGAAGATCTGCTGGAACAGATTGTGGGCGACATTCAGGACGAATATGATCGTGAGGAGTCACTTTTGACAGCCAACTCCGATGGCAGTATAACCGCTGATGGCAGGTTGCCGATTGAGGAACTGGAAGAGCATTTTGATGTTGAAATCGAGAGGGACAACTTCGATTCAGTCGGAGGGCTTGCCTTCCACCTGACCGGCAAAATACCGTCAATCGGAGACATAATCGATGGGGCCGGGCTACGCCTTAAAATAATTGACGCCGATCTGCGGCGGGTTAAAAAAGTTGTGATCAGCCGCATCAAAAGTACCTCTGCAGAAAACACGGGGCGTGAGTGAGCACTCCGATTTCTCTTTCATCAATAAAGTACCTGCTTGACCGCAAGGCCGGCTTGGCAATCGCCAGCGGCATTCTGATCGCCCTTTCCTTCCCGAATCCAGGCCTCTCTTTTCTGGCCTGGATTGCACTGATCCCCCTGCTGATTGCCATGGAAGAGAGTTCACCACGGGAGGCATTCCGCATCGGCCTGACCTGCGGCATTACCTCATATGCCCTTATCCTTTATTGGCTTAACATCGTTTTTGTCCAGTACGGCCACCTCCCCTGGTCTGTCAGCATACCGGTCTACCTGCTGCTTGTTTTCTGGCTGGCACTTTTCTATGCCCTGAGTACCTGCATTGCAAGGCTGGGCGAATTGGCCGGCATCAAAGCCGCCTTTACCCTTCCGGTAGCCTGGGTCGCCTTTGATTTCATCCGCTCATTTCTGTTTTCAGGCTTTGCCTGGGCCATGCTCGGTCACTCCCAGTTCCGCACCCTGCCGCTGATCCAGATTGCCGATCTGGCGGGTGTCTACGGCATCACCCTCCTGATCGTTCTCGCCAACATAGTCCTGCACCGGGCTCTACGGGCGGTTTCCGGGGCCGGTGTCCCCTACCCGATTAAAAGTGCCGTAATTCTTTTGTTTCTCCTTCTCGGCACCCTCTTCTACGGATTCAACCGTTTAAACGCGCCTGAATCAGCACCATCGAGTACGTTGCGAGTCGCCCTGATTCAGGGGAATATCCCCCAGGATGTTAAATGGAGTCCGGCGTTTCGGGAGCATACGGTAGACACCTACGTGCGCCTTACCCGGGAAGCGTCCAAAGGTGGAGTCGACCTGGTTGTCTGGCCTGAAAGTGCAGTACCTTTTTTCTTTCAGGATGAACCGGTTCAGGCGAAACGGCTCAGGGACCTCGCAAGAGAGTTGAATGCCTGCCTCCTGTTCGGGAGTCCCGCACATGAACTTCGAAACGGCAAAAGCACCTTTTTGAACAGCGCTTTCATGCTGTCTCCGACCGGTGAGACAATTGGGCGGGCAGACAAGATGCACCTGGTCCCGCTTGGTGAATACATACCACTCGGGAATATCCTGACATTCATTAACAAGCTTGTCGTCGGCATCGGTGATTTTTCACCCGGCGAACGGGCCATTCCCTTGGATACGGGAAGCACAAAGCTCGGCATTCAGATCTGTTATGAGGTAATCTTTCCGGAACTGGCCCGTCAATACGTTCAGGCCGGTGCCCGTGTTCTCGTGGCAATTACCAATGATGCCTGGTTTGGCCGATCATCCGCCCCGTATCAACACCTGGCTATTTCGATCTTCCGTGCGGTTGAAACCCGCACCCCGCTGATCCGTGCCGCAAACACCGGAGTTACCGCTATTGTTGACCAGAATGGTCATATCCGGACCATGACCCCCTTGTTTTTGGAAGCGTATCGCACCGGTGAAGTGCAGTCGGGCAGCGGCAAGTCGCTCTATCTCACGATCGGTGACGCCCCGGCCTGGCTCTGTGTGATGCTGACCGCCGGAATAGCTCTGTTTGTGTGGTTCCATCGAAAAAAATAGTATCAACCAAGAAGACAGGATACGTTCGTTAACGAAGTTTATTTTGCCGGTAAACTCAAAACTAAACGTCCAGCTTACTAAGGAGTGATAGCCATGTACCGTGAAGAAACAGCAAAAATGAAGGATTGTGAAGAGCGGATCGCCAAGCTTCGGGGGGCTCTTTGACGTAGATGCAAAACGTGAATCGATCATGGAGATCGAATCTATTATGGCTGAGCCCGGTTTCTGGGACGACAGCAAAAAATCACAGGAACTCATCAAAAAACGGACAACCATCGAAAAAATAGTCCAGATGTGGGACGGACTTGTGCGTCAGACGGAAGATATCCGAGTGATGATTGAGCTGGGTGAAGAGGCTCAGGATTCCGAGACTCTGACAGAGGTTGGCGTCATGACCGCCCGGTTGATTCAGGAGGTCGAATCAGCCGAGTTCCAGCGAATGCTCTCCGGTCCCCATGATCGGAATTCCTGCTTTATTACCATAAACCCAGGAGCCGGCGGTACCGAATCACAGGACTGGGCAGAAATGATCCTGCGAATGTATCTGCGTTACTGCGAAAAAAAAGGGTGGAAGACTATTATCACCGAATATCAGGCCGGGGATGAAGCCGGTCTCAAATCGGCGACATTCAATGTCAGCGGCGAATACGCCTACGGCTACCTTCGGGCGGAAGCAGGCATTCACCGCCTGGTTCGTATATCTCCCTTTGACAGTAATGCACGCCGCCATACCTCCTTCGCCTCGATGTATGCCTTCCCTGAAATTGAAGAGGATGACATCGAAATTAAAATAAGTGATACCGATTTGAGGGTTGATACCTTCCGATCCGGTGGTGCCGGCGGCCAGCATGTCAACACCACAGACTCGGCCGTCCGCATAACACATATTCCTTCAGGTATCATCGTCGCCTGCCAGTCTGAGCGAAGTCAGATATCAAATCGCGGCACCGCCATGAAAGTCCTGCGGGCCAAACTGTATGAGCGGGAGGTTGAGGAGCGCAAAGACAAGGCCTCCGAAATCGCCGCCGAGAAAAAGGAAATCGGCTGGGGGAGTCAGATCCGCTCGTATGTTCTGCACCCCTACAAGATGGTCAAAGATCTGCGCACCGGAGTTGAATCCGGCAACCCTGATGCCGTCCTAGACGGCAATCTGGAGGAATTTGTAGTGGCGTACCTGATGGGAGTCAGGCGCAATGTCGGGGAAGTGGAATAGCCCGGACGTTTTCAATCCTGAGGAGGAGCTCTGCCGGTTCTTATCACATATTCAATATCTTCCTTTTTTTTGGCAATACTTTCTGCGCAATAAGTCCATATCCGGTAGCTTTCTACACCAAGTATTGTGATCCCGGAGCCGAGCACCGCCCAGTAATTATCTTCAAGGTTATTGCCAAAATAGTAAAAGAGAAAAAAGGCCGTCAGAAAACCGACATGGCTGAAACTGCTCAGATGTTCAATGCCGGATGTCATACGGGACAAACTGAGAATAATTGCTGAAAAAGTATACACTATGAGTACTATACTGATAATTCTGGCAGGTGGCGGTTTGCCGAGAAACACGTTGACCGTATCAGGCACCGGAAGAAAGGGAAACCCCCACCAGGCGAGTACGCAGACCACCAGAAAGAGCGAAAGTGCCAGGACACCCCGGGTGGAAAATCGTTTCAGTCGCTTTATTTCACGGCCTAATTCATGTCGAATGGTGTCAGCACAATCTCTGCTTTCCGTGATATCACCCGACAGTTGATCTCCACTCATGTCTGCCATGCAATCCCCGATACCAGTTACAAATCCTCTGATTTTTCAGAATTCTGTTTCTTAACGGCAAAGTTCTTTTTTTCGCGGTAGTACTCTGAGGCAATCATGTCAAGATCATGGGGCAGATGCGGCGGGGGTAGCAGAATATCGTTATTTATTGAAGAAGACTCCACATACTTCCGCAAGCGCCGGATCGGGAGGAAAACATTTCTCCTCAGCAATGCCGTAACTCCTCCAATTGTAAGGATGAGGCTCATCAATGAAAAGATTGCCATCTGAATGCGCAGCATTGCAAGAGAGCTATCATGTTCCGCCCGCGACAGTCCAATATCCAATGTACCCAGAACCTTCTGGGCGGCAGGATGAACATGGCATGCCGCGGCTGAGCAGTCCGGTTCATTATAGATGGGTGCGGTAATCGCCATTACACCCATACCATCCGGTTTTCTGAACGTACGGGCCTGCTGCATTGTCCCCAGACTGGTTACAGGGGTTGCACCTTTGTGACAGACTATGCACCCTTCTGCAAACTTATCAACCTGGCTGTTTATCTCACCCGAATTGGCCGAAAAGGTCACAACACCTTTTTTATTGAAAATTCTGACATGATCGACCCCTTTTTGTTCGCCCACGTTTCGTATGATTGTTGCCAGCGTTTCACGGTCAGACTTGTGCATTGCATAGCGGGTGGACTTGAGGAGGATATCGGCAAGATTAGTGGCATGAACTATCTCTCCTCGATGGAGATCTTCACGGATTACCGAGTACAGTATCAAACAGCAGACCACCATAAAACCGGTTACTGCGAGCCCGACCGGCACCAGCGCTTTTCCCGCAAGAGTAGCAAACATATTATTCCTCCGCACTCCCGGACATATTCACTTTCATCTACATTTTGTGACACGATTTGCATGTATCTGTAACAGTGAAAGCGGTTTTCCCATCATGGCATCCGCCGCAGGATTTCCCCTTTTCCATTTCTCCCATCGTAATTTTTACAGGGTCGCGGAGCGTTTTATAGAGGGACGCATGACAGTCACTGCACGTGTACAGACCAATGTGGAATGTATGACTGAACATAACGTTGCCGGTGCTCTTCTCTTCAAACAGCAGTTCTCGTACCGGGTGACATTTTGAACACTCTTTCACAGAAAAGGCCAGTTTGGCATTGTGGCACGCGCCGCATGATGCCCCCTTCGCCATGGCTGCCATCCCTGCACGTTTGTTCTTTTGATTAGGAGCATACAGCTTCGGATGACATGCGCCGCATTGTACCGCGGCCAGGTGAGCCGTATGACTGAAATTGGTGGGGCCGGTTTCTTTCACCTGATAGGTAATTTCCTTGACCGGGTGACATCTGACACACGTTTCAACGCCGAATGCTTTTTTACTGTTGTGACACGCACCGCAGGATTTTCCCTTTTCCATATCAGCCATAGTGAAACGCGTAGAGGAATTTGTGGTAAACAGTGTGGGATGACATGCCCCGCAATCTGCTGAAACGGCGAGATGAGATGTATGACTGAAGCCGGTAGGTCCTGTGGCCTTCACTTTAAACACAATATCTCTGGTCTGATGGCATCGACCGCATTCTGCGAGAGAAAATGCCTTATTTCCCGTATGGCATGCGCCGCACGAACGACCCTTTGCCATCTCTGCCATGGTAAAGCGCTTCTTCTTTTTTAAATCGTAAATGGCATCGTGACAGGCCCGACAGTTTTTACTCATCCCTTTCGTGTTTATATGGTCCCCATGGCTGAATATCACTGTGCCGGATTTTTTTGGATGATAAACCACATCCCGTATACTGACTGCAAACCCTGGACTTTGCACCAGAAGGAGTAATGTAAGGATAGTGAGGACGATGCGGCATTTCATAGAAATTCTCCTGTGCGTTTATTGCTCCGTTTCAGAAACCATCAGTTTTTCACCAGGGATTTCCGGATGAAATTACTGTGCTCAGATGGACCGTTACCTGCTGAGTGTTTTTTCAGGACTGCTGTCTTCGACCTCTTCCTCCTCCCACCCGTTCCACATCGGCTTAAAATGAGACAGGGGAGTATGACCGAGAGTTGCCAGATAGATATGTACAAAAAGAAACGCGGTAAAACAGCAGGCAAGGAGAAAATGCGTCCCGACCAGCATTTTTATACCTCCAAGCAGGAGAAGCAGCTCTCGCAGCGGGGCAACATACATGAGGAGCACGCCGCTGAATATAACCAGCGGCAACAGAATAAACATAATAACCAGGTATGTGGCCTTCTGCATCGGATTAAACTTGCTTTCAGGGGTACTGTGGTGCGGATTCGGTTTTCCAACAAAGTAGGTAAGTAAATAGAAGTACGCCTGACGGAAAATGCCTGACGTAAGATCTTCAAGTGTCGGAACGTACAGTTTTATCAGACTTCGCGCCACGACCAGGTAGTACACCAGCCAGAGTGTATAGGAGATGGAAACAACCATTCCGGCAGTATTATGCAGGCGGATTGCGGCTTTATAGGCTCCGAAAATGTTTATGTAATCGGGAAAGCGTATCTGAAGACCGGTCACGCAGAGGGTAACGATTCCGAAGGCATTCAGCCAGTGCCAGATTCTGACTGGCAGGGGGGTAACGTATACCATCTCATTATGCTTCATGATCATGCTCCTTTCTGTTCTTTCTGGTCAGAAATCGTAAGAAACCGTGAAACACCGGAAAGGACAGACCTGCCGCAACAATCAACGCACCGACAATATTGAGCGGAGTACTTCTTGTCGTGCCGAGCATGTAAAAATCGGGGGTCCCGTAAAGGATATCAAGAATTGCCCCTTTTTCTACGGCCACCCTGGTGTACCCACCGGTTTTCTCCGGAAATGCCACAAAACTTCTCTGCATGGCTTTTGGCCCGGATGCGTGACAGAAAGAACAGTCCCAGCGATTATCCAGAATCTGATAACTGTGGGTGACAATCTCCGGCGTCATCATACCCCACAGCCGCATATTCATGCTGCGAAGCCGGTGATTGAATGCCCTCAATTCTTTGAGAGAGACAAGTTTATCTCCATTCACATCAATGATACCACTTATCCCGCCCCCGTTAGAAAGTCCGGCAAGTTCATCATAGGTAGCCGTTTTAAAAGCTCCTTTCGAGCCTGGCATGCGGCTTTCAATTGACATCGTTATGACATAATCCTTCGAACCGGTATGACAGGTAATACAAAGCAGCGAATCTATATGCAGGTCGGCCTGGGGAAGCCATTTAGAGTGAGTTTTAATGGTTTTTCGTGTGTCATGGCATTTCGCGCACGTGCTGTTGATGTCGTCGCCGGACATAAACATCGGCAGCCGGACCTCATGCGGGTTGTGACAACCGTTGCAGCCGGCTTTTGATGCATGGAGACTTTTCGCATATTCGGCATAAACAGGACTGTGGCACTCTCCGCACGTCGCTTTTGGCGGTATATACCCATCCCCCGGATGACCGGATGAAACACGGTCATGACAAGACGTACAGCCGACAATTGAATGTGTGGTGGCACCGAACTTCACCGGGTCAATATAGGCATTCACTCCTGGAACGGTCTTGATTCCAACCCGACCATGGCAGTTCATACACTTTTCATTTTCAGGAGCAACAGCCGACACGGCGACGGTTGAAAGCATCAAAACAGCCAGAAGCATCCATATGGTGCTGATACACGCTTTCATAGTTTCGACTCCCTGTCCAATCCTGCGTAAATTCAAATAGTGGCAATTGACATTTCGCAACCGACCACATCTTTGTAGCACTCTTTTGTGAACATACAAGTCCAGTATAAAAAATACTCATGTAACACTACCGGTTCCTCAAAAAAAGAGACATTTCAGGAATACACCCGTTTGACATGTGTGAAATATTTGGTAGCTTTTATTAAATGGACGCAGAAGAGGACACCCTATGAAAAACAGCAGACTTCTTGTAGTTGATGACGAGGCGGTAATAAGGGATGGCCTGAAACGAATTCTCGAGAAAGAGTCATTCGTTGTTGAAACCTGTTCCAGCGGGTACAGCGCCATCGAGGCCATGCAAAAACTCGACTTCGACCTCATTATAACTGATCTGAAAATGCCCGGGATGAGCGGCATCGAGGTGCTGAAAAGTGTCAGGACACTGCAACCTCATATTCCGGTAATTCTGATAACAGGCTATGCTTCTGTTGATACGGCAGTGGAAGCCATGAAGCAGGGTGCGGCCGATTACGTATCAAAGCCTTTCATACCTGACCTGCTTCTGGAAAAGGTTCATAACGCCCTCCGTCACAACAGTACGCCTCTGGATGATATCTGCTTTAAAGAAGAGGTCAGCCGGCATCATGGTTTTCATCAGTTTATCGGCGAAAGCAAAGAGATGCAGAAAGTCTACCATCGGATCATGCTTGTCGCCGCCACCAACAGCACAGTGCTCATCACCGGGGAAAGCGGTACCGGCAAGGAACTCGCTGCCCGCGCAATTCACGACAACAGTCCCCGGAGAGAGAACCCTTTTGTTGCGGTGGATTGTTCTTCCCTGGCAGAAACGCTCCTTGAGAGTGAACTGTTCGGGCATGTCAAAGGATCATTTACCGGCGCGATCCAGACAAAAACCGGTCTGTTCAAGATAGCCGACGGCGGGACTCTTTTTCTTGATGAAGTTTCAAACATCAGTCTGTCGACTCAGGCAAAACTGCTGCGGGCTCTGCAGGAACGTAAGATCACCCCGATCGGCGGCACACAGCTGGTACCTATTGATATACATCTCGTTGCCGCAACAAACAAAAATCTTAAACTTTTGGCACATGACGGATTGTTCCGGGAGGACCTCTTCTTTCGCCTCAATATAATTCCGATCGAACTCCCGCCGCTACGCGAACGAAGACTCGATATTCCGGTTCTGATCCGCCATTTCCTCAAAAAATACACTACCGAGATTGGCAAAGAGATCAGGGGAGTTGCACCGGATGTGATGTCATTTCTCGAACAGTACGAGTATCCGGGCAATGTACGGGAACTGGAAAACATGATTGAACGGGCGGTGGTACTGGCGGAAGGGGATGTCATACGAAATGAGGATCTGGAACTGTGGGACAATACTGATGCTGTTTCATCCGGATTTATCGAGAAGGTACCCTGGAACGCGGAAGAGCTTAAGGAGATGAAACGGCATATTCGTGATCATGCCATGGATTCACTTGAGAGCATGTTCGTACGTAATGCCCTTGAACGTAACGGTTGGAATGTCACCAGAGCGGCTGAAGAGACCGGCATCCTCCGGCCTAATTTCCAGAGCATGATGAAAAAACTGGGGATTTCGGCGAAAGGAGAACATTGACTTTTTGAGGACGTCATCCCGACACAGTGAGCATGACAGTAAATGCGGCCCACTCACCGACACGACTCTTTACCTCGATTCTCCCGCCATTGCTTTCAATTATACCGTATGAAATTGACAGCCCAAGCCCTGTACCTTCAGGCTTTGTCGTAAAGAACGGATCGAAAATCCTGGGAAGGTCATCTGCCGGTATTCCAACACCGCTATCTTTTATTTCTGCACAGACATATCGCCCGTCTTCCGATCCGTACGTGGATATTTCCAGCTTCCCTCCCCGGGGCATCGCATGGCCTGCATTAATAACCAGGTTCATGAATACCTGCCGGATCTGGCCGGGATCAACAGATACCAGCGGCAGACCGGTGCAGTAATTTTTTATGATTTCGATTTCATTAAAATCCGGTTGTTGATGAAAAAAAGTGGCCACTTCGTCGAGAATTGTTTCAAGGGCAATAGTCTCCTTTTCCGGCAGCGATTCCCGGCTGAATTCAAGCAGCTCTTTCACAATTCCTGCGCACCTCTGCGTTTCAGAAATCACCTTCTCAACGTCAGGTATCAGGGCCGGATCCAGACGTTTATCGTTGTTCATGATAGAAGCATACAAAAGAATTCCCGTTAACGGGTTGTTTATCTCGTGTGCCACCCCGGCCGCAAGAGTGCCGAGTGATGCCAGTTTCTCCGAGCGGCGTAACTGCTCCTCCATTCGCATTATTTCACGGCTTCGTTCTGCCACCTTGTTTTCAAGACTGTCACCCCACCCCTTCAACTCTTTTTCTGCTCTGCCAAGACTTTCAGTCATTCGGTTGATTGATTCCGACAGCTCCCCAAGCTCATCCCTGCTGGACACGGGAACTCTTGATTCCAGATCCCCCGAAGCGACCAGAGCACTGTGCCGGACAAGTCTCTGCACCGGGATATCGACCAGATAGTGTATGAGAATGGTTACCAGCATTCCGATCAATAAAAGGAGAATACAGGCCATCATGACAAATTCAAGACGGTATTCATGAGATTTCTTCCGAAGCATTTCCAGGGAAATTGAAATATCAAGGAGCCCCAAAACGGTGTCATTCCTTCCATGAAAATGGCAGGATGCTGCTACACAGGCCGGTTGACTGTAAATCGCCTTGGTAAAACCGAGCGCTTCTTTCCCGGAGCGGGTATGTATGATCCTGCTGCGGTTCATTGAATCTGTCGATATACCGGAACCTACTGAACTGTGGCACATAATACATTCATCAGCATGTTTGCCGACAACGGAACCGATTTCTCCTGTTATATTTGAAAAGACCACTTTCCCTTTTTGATCTATCAACCGTATATGCTCGATATTCTGACTTTTTGAAACTCTCCCGATCATGTGATAGAGAGCGGTTTTATCATTGGTCATCATGGCGTCATAAGCGCTCTGATTAATGACATCGGCAACGTCTTCCGCATTTGAAACGGCGTAATCAATCATTACCTTGCGAAAGTTTTTCAGATTGATGTTATCCAGCAATCCCATAAAAACAATCAGGATCAGCGAAGTGGCAAAGGTGAGTTTTACAATGAGAGAAATGTGCACATTCATGCAGAAAATTCCTTCTTAAATACAGTGACTATCGTTTTTCTAACATATACATTTCAAGCCCGTATGAAAGGGAATGCCCCCTCAATCAGGTGCACTGTTCAGTGCACAGGAGAGTTGTACCGTATAACGTATTCATACAGTTTTCCCCAACCGGAAAAAACACCCGCTGCAGCCCGCGCCATTACTGCTGCTAACCACCTTGAATAATGTCACTTATTTTTACCGGCACAGCGACCCGCCTATTGGCATGTTCGATGCTTTCCTATGAACAGGCAATGAATACATCGGTCCCGGAAATCCGGAATGTGTATGCGTTCCGGCGGCAACACCCGCACCCGGGCTGTATAATCGAATTACTGAAAGGGATGGCCATGTGGCAACCGAATGAAAAAATATGCATTAAATTTCATATCGCAGGGTCTATAGCCACGCTTGTCTGCGGCTTCACAGTTATTTTTATCTGCCTTGCGCCGGTATATTTTCCGGGCGCGTACCGATTACTGCTTGATGATCGCATCGGGATTATTATACCCTATCTTCTGTTTATTGCTCTCGGAGAGTCGATTTTTTCTATCTGGTATTTTCTGTTCCGAAAATGAGAGCGCAACATAGCTGGAGTACATACATGGATACGATTCGGGACGAAGCGGTTGCATACATGAAAATCCTGAAAAAGGTTAGGCGAAGGCGCCTCTATTTTTTTGCCACTCTGCTCGCGTATATTCCTGCCGTATGGATTACCTATCAGATTTCTCCCGGGAACAGTACTATGGGAACACTGTTCGGGGTCTGGGTGGTCGTACTTATTTTTGTCACCTTTCTTGCCGCAGTATGCAGATGTCCCCGATGCGGAAACTTTTTCCATGTCCACGGCATGACCCTTCTGATTCTGCGTACATGCCTCCACTGTCAGCTTCATATAAATGCCGATAAAAGCACACATTGAAAAGGCCACCCTGAGGCGGCCTTTTCAATGTGAAATTATGTCCATCTTTCTCCTCCCTGTCATTTCTTGACCGGCGCCATTTCCTCTTTCACCACAGAGGTAATTCCCTTCGCCATACCGAACATCAACAGAATAGCCGGTATTACCTGCGCTACAACTATCAGCGCGCAAAATCCGAGAAAAACCCACACAAAAATTCCACTGCTGTCTTCACGCACTCCTGCAGCTGCAAAAGCTGTCGCCGGAGCGATGACTCCCAATATCGTGGCTAAAACTCTCATGACATCCTCCTTTTTCTTTCAAATTTTGGAGTCGTTAACCGCTCCTGCAATTTTAATTGCATAGCGGATGCCAAGAAGCTTTAAAAAACAATAACTACCCGATGTTATACATATTTTTTAATAAAATGAGGATTTTTTACGACAATGCAGTAGAAGACAATGCGGGATACTGTATGAAAAAAAATACAGAAAAACCCATGAGCTGATTAAAAATACAATTATTACAGATATTTATACGCAAAGGCAGGGACATCCAGAGTGTATAAAACATGTATACCATGCGGCAGCGCAACCGGTTCTGTTACTTCAGGTATTCCATCACAATAAAATCATACACGCACCCGGTCGCTGTCATCGTTGGTACAGGCCTCCCGTCAGGGCCCGCGTCGTACCCCGCAATGAACGGAATTATCATCCGAGAGGAACCGGGAAACAGACATTATGCGGCAAATTAGCCTTTGCACCACATTTAGAGCACAAAATCGCCGGGTCAGAACTTAAATGATATACCTCATTCAGTAACCCCATATGCGACAGCCAACAGATATGCCCTCTATGCATTTCTCCGCAGCTGCACTCTGTTTCCGGGCTTTTTCCATCCAGTTGATCAGTCATGACTTTCCTTTCGTTATGCCCACTGGTAATTATGTTACTCAGGAGCACTCTGTCCTGTTATTTCTTACGTACGGACCGGGTCAACAATCGATCCAGCGACGATGCAAACCGTTGTCTGTCCATAAGACTTAATTGTGACGGGCCGCCCTGAGCAAAACCTTCGGCACGAAGTTCCGCCATCAACCCCCTCATGGCAAGTTTTTCTCCTACATTCTCCTCCGTATAGATTTCACCGCGCGGATCAAGTGCTGTCCCTCCATTGGCAACTATCCGCGCCGCCAGAGGTATATCTGCGGTGATCACCAGATCTTCAGCTGCAGCATGTTCGGCAATATAGTCATCGGCTATATCAAATCCGTCAGGGACAACAATAGATTCGATCAACCCGTTGTTGTGTTTGGACAGGCTTTTGTTTGCCACAAGCAGTACGGGCAGATCAAGACGCCCGGAAGCTCTAAAGAGTATTTCCTTGATTACGCGGGGGCAGGCATCGGCATCAATCCAAATTTTCATCGTATTTCCAGATCCGGGCGCGCCTTTCAAAACGAAAAGGCCCCATTCATTGAGCTGCAGGACGAAACAGACGTGGTCTGCTGACAACGCTTATTCCAGCCAGTACCATTACAGCTCCGATGCCAAAGTAAACATCAACTGTCTCATGCAGCAGCAGTACACCGAAAGAAACTCCGAATAACGGTGACATAAAAGAGAATACCGCGAGTCTCGAAGCAAGATATCTCCGTAATAGCCAGAACCAGGTAAGGTAGCTGGCGAAGGTAATAACAAATCCCTGAAAAAGCAGGCTCGCCCATGCAATTTTCGACATGGTGATATTGCCTGACTGTCCCGAACAAAGACCATAGAGAAGCAGGATAACAAAAGCGGCCGCAAGTTGGTAGAGCAGTGTTTTTGTAGGCGGCGCTTCCGACAGATTTGTACAGCGTATGATCACCGTCGTTGCCCCCCAACCGGCCCCGGCAAGAACGCCCAGAAAATCGCCCCAAAGCACTCGGGAGCTGAACCCCTCATGCAGAGATCCCCCGGTAAAAGCGGTCGCGATGCCGCCAAAAGCAATCGCAATGCCCAGCCACTGATGCAGGCGAAGTTTTTCGGCGGTGAGGAAGAAGTGGAGACCCAATGCGGTAAAGATCGGTGCGGTGTACAGAAACACTGCCATATGAGATGCAGATGTGAAGCGAAGTCCCTCCGCGATAAAGAGAAACTCGGCGGAGAACAGGATTCCGACAATTATGCCAGGTTGCAGCGTACCGTCGTGAAGGTTGAATTTTTCCCTGCCGCATCCTATGACGATGGCAACAAGTAACGCACTGATACCGGAGCGCAAAGCAATCTGCATGATCGGAGCGATATCTGGCGCAGCCACCTTGATCGCAACCTGATGCAAACCCCACACGGTACAAAGCAGGATCATCATACCGATCCCGAATCCATCTATCTGTCTGCGCTCCGACCCCATACATCACCAACAGGTATTTTTCCCGCCAGATTATTCCAATTGTCTGACATTATAATTACAGATGAGATTATGCAACATCCCCCTGAAAAAATATGTATCTTTCGCACTCCCACAGATAAATCAGATATTTTTTTGACATTTGTGCAGAAAACTTCAGGACCTCCCACAAACTTCTGCCGGTTTTATCAATATATGCAGCACCTTGGTGCTGTCACTACCGACAGTTTTGAATCTGAATCTGTGGAAGACATAACTATAACCGGCGTGCTGCCCGTAAACAGCCGACTGCGCATTTCATTCGTTAACGCGGCAATTTCAGTATGTTTTCACTTCAGTATGTGGGTGGGTATTTTTCTAAATGGCGGGCAGCAATGGAATATCGGCGGGTTATCAATATACATGTGGACGTGGCGATTCTCCTGACTCCCGGGAATCAATACCCCCGCATTCATCGCATGGTGCGCAGGTTTGCTCCCAGGGGATGTCCACTTTCATCTCGCCGCAGCGTTCACATGAGATGACCGGTATCAACGCCGAGATGTAGAAACGAAAGCTGAAGCTGTTTTCGTGCAGCCAGCGGGCCTTACTAACACCTGAGGGGAGCCTGGCGGCTCCGCAGGCAGGACATGAAAATTGTATGCCCTCACTGCTCCGGATATAAAGCTCGATATCCCCGCTACGTTCATCCAGGGTCACATTTAATATGCGCCAGTTGGTTGAAAGTCCGAGAATAGCAGAATAGAATGAATAATCGTGCATGCTGCCGTCCACTACTGAGATTTCGTCGCAAGAATAATGTTTGATCTTTTTACATTATATGTGCCATTTTCTTGACAATTCCTTAAACGGCTGTTTTATGTCACTTTTACGGGGGTATTCCGACGGTTGCAGTCAGCATTTAAATTATATATAAAAACTGAATACTCGAAGTCAAATATGATGTAGACTTAAACAGAAAGGCACTTCCGGCGGCTTGGCGGTATTTCGCAATATGTAAATACTTGGCAGGGGTCAGAGGCGATCTTTTCATCTTGTCTGAACCAAACCTGATAACTTATTCTATGCGAATAGCAGATTTCTGATTTCTTTTCGTTTTTATGGAATATACATTTTGACCGACGCTTATCCCGTTTCTCAAGGTTACCGGAGAAGTAGCAGACATGAAACCTGACAGTTTCGATAGTAGCGATCCGCTGAAACGAAAAACGGTGGTGGAGGATCATCACAGGACGTTTGTCTTTTCACCGCTGCGTCTGATTTTTACCCTTGCCCTCTGCATATTTATCGTCGAGACGCTCGTCATGATGATACTCGAAAAATTCGAGACTACCAAGAGGGTAGAGACCCTGCTTGATTCGTCAATACTGACCGTTATACTTTTTGCTATCTTGTATTTCACTCTGTTCAAACCACTCATGGCTTTGATTACGGACTATAAATCCAAAGAAACCCAGTTGCAAAACAACCAGGACCACCTTGAACTGAAGGTTCAAAAACGGACCGCCGAACTCAATACCGCATATCATGAACTCACAGCAGAAAATGCAGAGACTCTCAAGGCCAGAGCCGCCTTGCGTGAAAGTGAAGACCGATTCCGGCAGCTTTTCGAGCAGAGTGAGGATGCAATTGTCCTGATATCCCCGCAGGACAATGCAATCATCGACGTAAACCCCACTGCAGAACGCATCTTCCGGAAACAACGGGCGGAGCTCATTGCAGGCGGTCTGCCTGCTCTCTGTGATCCGAAAAGCTGCACATTTTTTGCTTCAACCCTTGATCAGATTATCCAGGAAAATTCGCCCGGATTTATAGAAAAATTTGAATGCACTATTCCTCCCGGAGAGGTTCACATCCTATCGTTCCACGGCAAAAAAATTCCCCTGCAAGGTTCCGAGGTCATTTATACGACGTTTCGTGACATTACAAACCGTATTCGCCTTGAGGAACAGGCCCTGGAAATACAGGCGCGTCTGATACAGGCCAACCGGATGACGTCGCTGGGAACCATGGTCAGCAGTGTTGCCCACGAAATCAACAATCCGAATAATTTTCTGCTTATGAATGCCGAAATCATCAAGCGGGCCTGGAAGGATATAGCACCTGTCGTTGAGGAACACTTCCACAGAAACGGCGACTTTGCCGTCGCCCAATCAACGTGGAGTGAGGCCCGCACCTTTCTACCCGACGCCTTCGAAGGAATTCAGCAAGGGGCACTCAGAATCAGTGATATTGTGGGTAATCTCAAAGCATATGGTCGCGACGACCGTTTCAAGTGCGAATCCGTAGCAGATGTAAATAACATTGTCCAATTAAGCGCATCAATTCTCAACCATCTTGTTTCAAATTCGACACGCAGGTTCAAACTCGAACTGGCTGAAGGACTGCCTTTGGTAAGAGGCAGTGCCCTGCAACTGGAACAGGTCGTTATCAACCTGATCCAGAATGCGCTCCTGGCACTGCCTGATATTGATCATGGGGTAATTGTAGGAACCGGGCTTGACCCGGAAAGCGGTCATGTTCTGATCCGGGTCGCTGACGAAGGAAGCGGCATACCGGCGGAGATTGCAGCCAGGGTAATGGAACCGTTCTTTACCACCCGCCTGGAAAGGGGCGGCACCGGCCTCGGCCTTGCAATCTGTTCAACCATCGTCAAGGAGCATGGCGGCAGCATCGAGTTCAGTTCCGAACCGGACAGGGGGACTACGTTCACGGTCCGCCTGTGCCGGGCAGCACAATCAGACAATGACACACAGAATATCGAGGTTACTCATGTTCACAACTGATCCGGGGTGCGTACTGATCGTAGACGATGAGATCAACACTCTCAAAGCGACTGCAACAACACTCAAAATGAACGGCCTGAAGGATGTTGTGACCGAATCCGATGGTCGCCGTGTATTGGAGATCATGAGTGCAGGCAGAATCGATGTAGTACTTCTCGATCTCTTCATGCCGCACGTCAGCGGAATGGAGCTTTTACCCCGTTTGCGTGAACTGTATCCGCAGGTACCCGTAATCATCGTCACAGCCGCATACGAACTTGAGCGGGCCGTGGAATGTATAAAATCCGGTGCCTTCGATTATCTGGTCAAACCGGTGGAACATGAGCGCATGCTTATCACCCTGAGAAAGGCGTTCGAATGCAGGACGCTGGCAGATCAGGTTGTCAATTTGCGCGATCACCTGATTGAAGACCGTCTGGACAATCCCGAGGTTTTCGGGGAGATCGTTTCCTGCAGCCGTAAAATGCGATCTATCTTCCAATATCTGGAAGTAATTGCAAAATCACCCCAGCCGGTTCTGATTACCGGTGAGTCCGGCACCGGTAAAGAGCTGATATCCCGCGCCATCCACCGGCTGAGCGGCTGTGCCGGGGAACTGGTGTCTGTCAATCTCGCCGGGCTGGATGATACGATGTTTTCGGACACCCTTTTTGGTCATAAACGCGGCGCCTTTACCGGCGCAGACCAGCTTCGTGACGGCCTGATCGTCAAGGCGGCACATGGGGTGATCCTTCTGGACGAAATCGGCGACCTGAGTGAATCGTCACAGATCAGACTGTTGCGCCTCATTCAGGAGCGGGAATTTTACCCTGTAGGCTCGGATACACCACGAAAATCGGAGGCCCGTATCGTTTGCGCCAGTAATAAAAATCTCAAGGACCTGGTCGCCTCGGGTCGCTTCCGCAACGATCTCTTCTACCGATTAAATGTCCACCATGTGGATCTTCCTCCGCTCAGAAACCGGAAAGATGATATCCCGCTCCTGCTGGAACACTTCATTCGCCTCGCTGCACAGAGTCTTGCAATCAACCCTCCTTCCTATCCAAAGGAATTGCTCGATCTTCTGTCCGTGTACCATTTCCCCGGTAACGTGCGGGAACTGCAGGCGATCGTCTTCGATGCGGTAGCACGCAGCAAATCAGGCAAGCTGTCTCAGGAACCCTTTCGTCAGATAATGGCTGCCGGGCATACGCAGGCACCAGTTCCCATGAAAACCGGTACTCCGGTGCAGGATCCGCGCCTGGGCAAGCTGGAGGAAATCTGGGGGCATTTCCCCACACTGGATGAAGCGGAGAGTTATCTTATTGAAGTCGCAATGAATATTGCAAAAGAGAATCAGGGTACCGCTGCCACGATGCTTGGGCTCAAACGCCAGACATTTAATATCCGCCTGAAAAAAAGGAGTGCACAATGATGAATCGATTCCCCCGGCCACTACCTCTGCAAAAATTCAAGCAGGACAAAATTATTGCTATGTGCGATATAATGCTTCAAAACCGGACAGTTACACAGATATAACTCACTTTATTTATACCCCCCTCTTCGCACGTCGAATTTTTTAATTTCGCAACAAATCTCTTAACAATCTTAATTTGTTCATAAAATAAGTTTATTTCAGATGGCACGATCTGTGTAATGCCAATAAGGCAAAAGATGTCTTATTGGTATCATGATGCAGAAGACAGTCGAGGTTTTATGAGGGAATGAAGCTATTGATCTGTTTCATATTATGAATGATTAAAACAGGGTGTCGTTAAATTTTCAGCAGATGTTTCAGACAAGTTCGTGTTGACTATGGTTTGGTCAGAGCAACCTTTTAGTATAATGGAGGATGACGTATGAAAAAGCAGTTAAACATCAGGCCAACTTTTTCCGTACTTGCTGCCGTGGTAGTGTTGTCTTTGATGACAGCGCTGGTACCATCCGCGCAAGCCGCTTTCACCATTAATGTAACCGGTAAAAATGCCGATGGCACGTCACCTCGACAGGTAACGGACTACAAATGGCTGGTGCAGGAAGATAATGCGTATGATGCGGCCGGGCATGCCGGTGAATTAAACAGTCGCAACAGTGTGTCTGTGTCGATTCACAGAAGCAGTGCCAAAGTTCTTGCAACCGGCACCGGAACAAATCCCGTGGTTAACCTGCCGTCAAATGGCCGTTACTTTCTATCTGTTATGGCCCCGGGATACACGATGACTGGCGGTGCTATCAGGCCCGGCGAAACCGGCAAATCTCTTGTGGTTTACAAAACCCCGCTGGTTGCTGCACAGATCAAGGTGCTGGTATTTCATGACAAAAGCCCGGTAAACGGTGCACCCGACGCCGAACCGCCGCTACCCGGATTCAAGATTATTCTTTATGACCAGTTTGGTCAACAGACTCAGGATATTTTCGGCAATCCGCTCGGAACGATCTATCAGACAACTGACATGCCGGGACAGGCATCGGGTTCAGGGGTTCCGGTGCTGAATGGTGACGGTTCTCCGACGGTCAAAGTCATGGGTGACGGCAATATTATCAGCTCAGCAACCATGGACTCACTCGGCTTCGCAAATGTTACCATATCGAATCTGGGGCCGGGCAAATACGGTGTTCGTGCAATCCCGCAGGACGGCAGGCCCTGGGTACAAACATCCACCATTGAAGGGACACCGGGTATAGATGCCTGGGTCATTGCCGGCGAACCGCCTTATTATGAAGAAGCGGGTTTTTTTGGTGTTCACGCTTTTATCGGATTCGTACTGCCGACAACCTTCTGCAGCGCAGTGCCGGCAGACCCCTACTGCCTGAACACCATGTTCAGGGCACCAATGGCCCTTGGCGAAGTGGCTGGTACCATTAACGGGCAGGTCGTGCAGAACCGTATCAATCGACCACCGGCACAGATGGGGCTGAATCCTGGTGAACCGGTACCGGATGCCTGGATTGCCTTAAGCGATTCCGGGGCTGCTCTGCGGCAGGTGTATGCAGCTAAGTGTGCCGCTGACGGCAGCTTTTCCATAAATGATGTTCCTCCCGGCACCTATTCGCTCACGATGTGGGATGCCCCTCTTGATCAACTCATTGACTTTCGCACGGTAACGGTTCCGCCTACTGGCGGAACTATTGCGCTTGGACAGATCCCGATTTTCCAATGGTTTGGTATCTATGAAGGTTCATACTTTAATGACAAAAACGTGAATGGAATCAGGGACCCCGGTGAAGAGGGTATTCCTAATCTGGCTGCAGGGTTCCGCTTCCGTGATGGTTCCATATATCAGGGACAGGTCTCGGATGCTTCGGGCAATTTCAGTTTTAATGAGGTCTTTCCGTTTTTCAAATGGATCATCGCTGAGAGTGATTACAGCCGCTTCTACCCTACCGGTGCGACTGTGTATGTTGACAAAGGGGGGAAGAATATCTTCAATATTAATGACAATCCAGCTGACCCCGATTCATCGTTGCTGGAAAAGCGTGTTGAAGCACCGGGGCCTGGCAGTCTACTGCAGGGGATGTTGCTCTATTTTGACAATACTGCCCGCATTGACTGGGGGCGCGCCCCTTATCCGGTAACCGTAGAAGGAAAGACCATCCGGAACGGCGGTATTTCAGGGGTCATTTCCTACGCGTTCACCCGTGCCGCCTCCGACCCTCGATTTGATGGTCAGTCCACGTGGGAACCGGGTCAGGGCGATGTCGAACTCAAACTTTTCAAAGTTACCGGCTTTGATGCCGGAACCGGCAGACCGCTCTATGACAGCGGCAAACCGGTGGCGACTACCGTCAGTGACAGTTGGAACCGTTTTGTTTACGGAGATCCAACGCCTCAGCCTGATGCACGGAAAAACAAGGGGCGACAGCCGAATACCGGCCTCTTGACCGGCTGTCTTGATACTATGCAGGATGCCGGACTGTCGTTGACACCTGCCGGTATTCCGCTCGATCAATACATTGACTGTGCCGAGACCATCGCAGTATGGAACCAGATCAAACCGGCTGTTTACGATGGCGGGTATATTTTCACCGATATAGAGGATCCCAGCGACAGCACGAAGACAATTCCGATTCCAGCCGGGCAATACGTGGTTGAGGTCATACCGCCGCTCGGTTATGAAATAAGAAAAGAAGAAGACCAGAATTACGTCGTCTCGGGGGAGTCATATATACCTTCTCGCCCGCAACCTGCCATAGAACCGGCCACCTGCGTCGGTCCTGATCATGTCGTCCCACAGTTCCTGACGTTTGACGGAGTAAGCCCGGCGCCATTTGCCGGCACAACCAGACCACTCTGCAATATGAAACTTGTTACACTGGACGATGGACAGAATGCGGCCGCTGATTTCCGCATCTTTACCCAGGTACCCCTGGCCGCAAGACTGATGGGACTGGTGACAGACGACCTAGGTCTGGAATTCCGCCCCGGCAACCCTCGCCTCGGCGACAAGCCGGGCGCGTCTTTCATGCCGATATCCATTCAGGATTTTAACGGTCACGAGTTGGTGCGTACATATACCGATGAGTGGGGCATTTTTGAGACGTTGGTTCCCTCTACATTCACCACCAACATCCCGAATCCTACCGGGGTGAGTCCACACATGGTGAAAGTAGTGTTAAACCACCCCGGATTTGACCACACGAAACCTGATGTATGGTACAAAGCCAACTATCCGACTGTTGTCTGGAAGATAGATGTATGGCCGGGCAAAATAACATACTCGGATACTCCGATCGTACCGATACGCCCGAACATTGGTGCTGCTGACCTTGATTGCAATCCGCAGGACGGCACCCCGGCCATAAGCCAGGTTAACGGTCCGGCCGGTGGGCCATGGATTGAGAGCAGCGCCGCAGACACTTTCCTTACGATTAGTTCTTTCGGCAGCACGCTCTTAAGCAATCCTGATCCGGTAGCAGGAGGAGTAATTACGCGTGATTTTGGATTCGGGCAAACAGCTGGCACTGTAACCCTTGATGGCATATCGGCCCTTGAAGTACAACCGGGCGGCTGGTCAAACACCTCCATCACGGTAAAAGTTCCTGCAGGAACACCAACCGGAGCATACCAACTGGATGTCACACGTGGAGACAATTCCAGGACAAGTATCAGCGGAATCACACTTCATGTGGGTGTACCGGCTTCTCAGGTAAGACGAGTGCCGTCACAGTATGCAACGGTGCAAGCGGCCGTAGATGCGGCCGACAATGGCGACCTGATACTCATTGCGCCGGGGAGTTATGCCGAAAACCTGATCATGTGGAAACCGGTCAGGTTGCAGGGTTACGGAGCTGCTGCAACGGCCATCAACGCCGGCTTTTTTACCCCCGAGAAAAGGGAAGTATGGAATAATTTCCTCAACAATCCGACCACGGGCACCGGTATTCTGTCAAATCCGGGAACGGGCAAGAGTTACTCTACTGACCCGGTTGGCAACCCGATACCGGTATTTACCAACGATATGGGCTCTGCAATTCTTGTTCTCGGCAGACATGATATCGCATCACCGGCAGCGGATGATTTTTATCAATCGCCGTCACGCATCGATGGCCTGCAGCTGACCCAGGCAACACTGGGTAGCGGCATCTATGTTCACGCATATGCCCATAACCTTCAGATAACAAACAACAAGATTTACGCAAACCAGGGTACTTACGGCGGCGGTATCCGCCTTGGGACTCCGGTGGATCCGATAGCAGGAACAGCCAGCTACAGAAGTTCATTCAATGATAACGTGGCGATCAGTCACAATGACATCAGCTCAAACGGCGGCACCGGCTTTGCTATCGGCAGCGGCGGCGGCATAGGACTTTTCGAGGGATCTGATAATTATCGTATCAGCGACAGCTTTATCTGCGGAAATTATGCGGCTTTGGCAGGTGCAGGCATTGCACAGCAGGGCTTGAGCAATTCCGGATGGCAGACGAGCCCGGATGGAACTGTTGCCTTACCACGGACACCAAAGTATGGCGTAATAGAGCACAACATCATCATCTTCAACGAGGCCTTTGACGAAGGAGCCGGTATCTTTCTGGGTGGTGAAGCTACTCTGACACCGAATCTCATCAATCCGGTAACTCCGGGAGTTGGCAATGTCATAATCAATGGCAATCTTATTCAAGGCAACAAGGCCGGAAACGTTGGCGGCGGAATCAGCCTGGTACGTTACAACGGCCTCGACATCCAGAACAATCCGCTCAACATTTCTCCCGATCCTACCAGTGACATAAGCCTGCCGGCCTGGCACAAGGTCTGGATCTATAACAACATGATAGTGAATAATATCAGTGCCGGCATAGGCGGCGGCATAGGCATTCTTGATGCCGTCAATGTTGACATCGTGAACAACACCATCAGCAATAATGACACAACGGCTACCGGAGAGACCGCTTTTGGTAATGTGCCATTTGTCGAAGGTCCGTTCGCCTTGATTGACAAAGTTACAACTCCGCAACCGGCAGGAATAGGTGTACAGCCTTTCAGCGGCGAGCTAATTTCAAAGATGGATGCTACTCTGCAGCCGGGATATCAGGATTTCAGCAAAGCGCCCTTGATTGCCAATAATATTATCACCGGCAACTTCAGTTATTACTGGGCCAACCCGTCAACCAACTCGATAGCCGCACTGTCACCGTATGTTTACTGGGATGCCGGCGTTTTCGGATCGACTACGGCTCATCTGAAAATCACGAATTCCATCTTGACCGATCCGACGACTTTTGATGTGAAAAATGATCAGATTGTTACAAGTGGAACAAATAAAGAAACGGATCCGCAATTTGTTCAAACGTATCGCAACGCAATAGATACCTTCCAGGGTGGAGCAACCCTTGGCAATTTTATCACCTTCAGCTATTCGCCTTTGACCTTGACCGGCAATTACCATATCAAGGGGACATCGAGCGCGATTAATTCAGGGGATTTGACCTCTGTGGTCGACTCAGTAGGTGCAACGCTCATCACATCCGACTACGATGGTGACAATCGACCGATCAGAAGTGCAAAGGCACCGGACAGCGGTGCAGACGAATACAACAATATTGGCGATGCCAACAATGATGGTCAAATCAACTTTGTAGATGTAATGCTCGTGCTTCGACAGGTTATGCTGGCTCCGTCAGCTCAGGATCCTGTGATTAAGGCTCTTGGCGATGTGTATCCATTCAAGTTCGGCAGACCTTTTGGTGATGGAGTTCTAGACCTTAGAGATGCACTGCTGCTGCTGCAGCATGCCGCGGGTTTCATAGCATGGTAAATTGCAACGGAAACGCCAAAACCACCGTCAGGGGGCGCCCTGCAAGCGTCAGGCAACAGGAGGAATCCAGATGAAAAGAATTAGAAATCTGACCATTGGCTGTGCATTTACGCTGTTTGCAAGCGCTTCTGCAGCATCGGCCTTTGTGCAGTATCCCTACGACATTGACAACACACCGAAATGCTGGACTGATTGGGCAGTTCTCGGGCCTGCGGTCTGCCCTTCCGGCCAGGAGAGAGGTGCAGAAGACATCGACTGGAACAACGACGGCATATTTGACGCGCCGCCGTTGTTGCCCAGCGGCAAGCCGTCCGCAACCTACATGCATTTGTCGGCCGGTGATGGCATGGCAAAAATGGCCGATGGCTCAGACATGTATATCTTCAGTTTCTCGAACCTGACGGACATCAGAGCTGCAGACACAATGGCTGCAGGCTCATTCCACGCGGAAATATCGGCGCCCACGATCGATGTCAACGAAGGACAGGCTTTTTATCTCACGCTGAGCAACGTCGGCATGGTGTTGCGCCCAGACCTCTTTGACCCGCATACGGTTCACTTTCACGGGTATCCGAATGCTGCGTCGGTATTTGATGGCGAGCCGATGGCAAGCTTCGGAATCCGGATGATGCAGGACGTGACCTATTTTTATCAGCCATACGGACCGGTGTATCAACCGACGTCGGAATGCGTAGACCCCGGTTCTGCCGGCACGTATATGTACCACTGCCATGTGGAGGCGACAGAGCATATGGAGATGGGCATGCTGGGCAACAGTATCATCCGGCCTTCTCAGGATGGTCTTTCAAAAATCTATTCGGGTGACGGCAAAACCTATACAAAGTTTGCGTATAACGATTGCCTGTCAGCAAGTGACCCGCTCTGCGGTTCCACCGGGTATGACGTTGAAAAAGCGATACAGTTTACCGCGTTTGACCCTGTTTTCCATCAGGCCGATTTAGATGCACAGCCACCGCCTTTTTCAACAATTACACCGGTGTATTTTCTTTTAAACGGCAGAAGTTATCCGGATACAGTTTCACCGGTAGCCATTACAAACAGCGAGGGTTTCGCGGCCCAAAAACTGGATGCAAAAATAACCGCAATCTCCGGTCAGACGATTCTCCTGCGTTTGTCAAATCTTTCCGTCAAGGATTTTATAACGATTGAGGCGCCCGGGTTAACGTTCAATGTGGTAGCAATGTGCGCCAGGCAATTACGCAATCCGGGACCTGACGGATTCTACGGTACTGCCGATGACCAGGATCTCTCCTATACCGCCAATTCAGTGATGATCGGCGCCGGAGAATCATTTGACGTTATCATAAGAACCGCCGGCGTTCCTGCTGGCACGTATTACCTGACCTCCAGAAACCTTGACCAGCTTAATAACAATGGCATTGAGCGCGGCGGCGCCATGACAGAGATTACGATCCAGTAAATGATGGGAGGATTTTCCATGAACACGTCTACAACAGTGTGGCGCCTTATGTTAGTTGCGCTTGTAGTAATGGCATCACCGGTCAGCCAGGCACACGCAATCATACAAGGCCTTACCGGTTCAACATTCAATTTCACCGCCAGGTCCGGGCACATTACCGCAGGAGATGGAGCCAGCCTGCTGTTCTGGGGCTTTGCCGACACAAGCCCGACTGGAAGCGGCATAGTTCAGTACCCCGGACCGACACTTATACTCACTGAAGGGCAGACAGTTACCGTCACCCTTGCCAATCAGCTTGCCGAACCGGTTTCTCTGCTTTTCCCCGGCATGACGATGACAAGTTCCACTACGCCGGTTTTTACTGCCGGGGCAAAAGCAAAGTTGAGTTCTCTTGCTCCGGAAGCCCCGCCGAATGGTACCCGAACCTATACCTTTAAAGCTTCAAAAGCCGGCACGTACTATTATGAGAGCGGGTCCAACCAGCCGATCCAGTTGCGTATGGGGCTTTTCGGTGCAATTGTAGTACGTCCCGCAGCCTATAAAACGACCCCTCTCCCTAATGTGGTTCCGTACGGACTGAACGCTTTTGCCGATTATCCTACAAACTCGGCACGGCATCCACAGGTCCGCGTAAACTACAATGACAGTACCGGAATCGGTGGTGTCGCGTATGCCCCATCCACGTCTAATGACCTGACAACCGCGTATGACCGTGAATATCTGATTGTAGGGAGCGAGATGGATCCTGATTTTCATAAATGGATGGAATTCGGTGGTACATACAACCTGAGTAAGTGGAGATCAAACTACTGGTTTTTTAACGGCCGCAATGCTCCCGACACCATGGACATGCCGAATTCAGCCAACCTGCCAAACCAGCCGTATAACGCAATGCCCCTGGCTCATCCCGGCGAGCGGGTTTTGATGCGGCTTGTCAACATGGGGCAGGAATTCCACCCGTTTCACCATCATGGCAATCACTCCAGGGTAATCGCCATTGACGGGAACCTGCTCAGCTCGGATCCGGCCACCTCGGGTGCCGACCTTGCCTGGCTTGCTTTTACTGAAACCATGTCGCCCGGAAAAACCATGGATACAATCTTCACCTGGAGCGGAGCGAATCTCGGGTGGGATATTTATTCAGATACTGCGAGAATCCGCCCGTATGAATACATGGCAGACCATGGCAGGACATATCAGCCCAACATCCAGCCGGTGCAGGCACAAACAACGCCGCCGGTATCAACTCCTGCCTTGAAATTACCTCCTCAGGGTGTACCGGTTGTACTTCCAAGCATTGAGCAGATCATTGCCGGGGCCACGTACAGCGGAAGCCCGTATCTGGGCGTAGCTGGCCCACTTCCTCCCGGAGAAGGCGGTTTTAATCCCTTGAACGGCTATTTTTTCATGTTTCATAGTCATGCAGAGCTCGAAATCACCAATAACAACACTTTTCCCGGAGGAATGCTGACCATGATGGGTATAATCCCATGGCCTGATCCTGCAACCGGTGTCATGGACAATCTTGACCCCGCTTCAGATATGTACATGCCCTAAGATGATAACGGAGGCTTCAATATGAACTTTATGCGGCTAAACATACCAACCATGAGCCTGCTGTTACTCCTTACGGCTCTCCCGGCATCACAATCACGCGCGGCAACCGTCACGTATAACCTGCGGGCAGAACTGAGTAATATGGCCATGCCAGACAACAGCCTTGTACCCGTATGGGGGTTCGCAGATGATTCTGCCGGAGCAAACTCCGGTGTAGTTACCGTCCCGGGGCCGCAATTGAAAGCGGCACCCGGTGATACCCTGGTAATCAACCTGAAAAACAATCTGCCGGTTCCGGTCTCGATTATTATTCCGGGGCAGAGATTAGTGCCGACGCCGACCTCTGACGGCGGGCGGGTATTGTCATTTGCCAATGAAGTGGCGGTCGGGGCAACAACTGCGTTAAATTTTACCTCGTTGAAAGCGGGAACATTTCTCTATGAAAGCAGCACAAACCAGGCTGTGCAGCTCCCAATGGGTCTGTACGGATCACTTGTAGTAGGACCGGGCGCTGCCGGCCCGGCCTATACTCCGACGGCTGCCAATCCCGGTACTGTCTACGACAGTTATGAAGTGCTGCTGTTCAGTGACATACTGGGAAGATTTGATGCAGCCCAAAACAAATATGTAACGTATAATCAGGATGTGGCTGATTGGGTGATCAATGGAATGGCCGGTGCCGCCAAACCGAATAGTGCAACGTATAGCCCTGTATATTACCTGATTAACGGCAAAAGCTTTCCCGATACGATAACGCCGGGCATATTTGCACCACCATCCAAAAAGACTCTGCTGCGTCTGATAAACGCAAGCGGTCATAACTACATGCCTGAAATATCAGGGACCTATTTTGATGTAACGAACCAGCCGCACGCCTTTTCAACCTCGGTTATTGCCGAGGATGGAAACCTGTACAGATATGCCAGACCGGGGGTAGCCATGGTACTGCCGGCCGGAAAAACACTCGATGCAATGCTTGACCTCACCCAGGCTGTCAGCGAAGGTTATTATGCACTGTATGACCGGAGACTTGGTCTCACTAATGCCGGTACGTTTCCGGGAGGTATGCTGACCTTTCTGTCAAGCTGGGACGGCACCAAAAACTGCAGCCCGCTCAAAGGTGATATGAACGGTGATGGCCGCATAGATTTTGCGGATGTCATGGCGGTGCTGCGAGTTATCATAGTCGGCGGCTATAATGCCAACGGGGATGTATCGCCGCTCTCGTTAAGTGGCCTACCGTGTGGCAACGGAGCTGCAGGTGGCTCTCTGACACTGACTGACGCACTGTTGCTGCTGCAGAAAGCGGCCGGATTCGGTCCGTATTGAGCGCAGGGAGATCAAAAAAATGAGCCGGTTTTTCCTTGATAAAAGAGTAGCCACGACAGTTGCAGCGACGCTATGTGTACTCTGTTGTACCGAAAGGAACTCAATCGCACGGCCTGCTCCTTTTTCGGGTGCATCTTCAGCAATACAAAAGCAGATGAGTTCTGCACATGAGGCAGGCGGCATTAAAGTTGAACGGATAACATATGCCGTAGGTGGAATGAAGCTGGACCTGCGCTATCGGGTTACAGACATCAAAAAAGCCAGGCAGATATTAACCGATGAAACTCATTTGGCCCTCATCGACCAGGCCACCGGCAACGTGCTGGGAGTACCGAATATGCCGAAAGTAGGCAAAATGCGGCAGGTTCCTAACCAGAACGAAACGTGGCGGGTCTATTGGATGATGTTTGACAACCCCGGTGTACTTGTCAGAAAAGGCGGCAAGGTCACACTGGTAATAGGTGATATCAGGATAAAGGACATCATCGTTGAATAAGTTGATTTGTCATGGATTACCGTATCACTGTTCTTTGATAGCTTTAGTACTACTTATGTCTGCCACCCTGTCTGAGGGAGGCACCATTGATCCGGAATTAGCCGGACAACTGGATTCGGCACCGTCAGTTCGTGAATTCACCGTACTGGTCAAACTGGAAAAGCCTGTCATCCAACCGGCTTCACCTGCACCGCTTGATCATCAATCACGGCACGCCCGGGCGGTACAGGTTGTGCAGGCACTCAAGTCAGAGGCCGATTTTTCACAGCGCGGTATAATGACGATGCTTGCACAGAAAGAGCGCTCCGGCGGTTCCAGGAATACGAAACCATTCTGGATTTTTAACGGTTTTGCGGTAACGGCTACGGCGGATACAATACGTGAACTGGCAGACCGGGCCGATGTTTCTTCAGTCATACCTGACCGGGTTTTTACGCTTGCATCCACCTCCGGTGTCACACCCTCTGTTGTGACAGACAGTTGGAATCTGGCACGAATTGGTGCACCGTCACTGTGGAGCAAGGGGTTTACCGGCCAGGGCGTGGTGGTGGCAAACATGGATACCGGAGTCGACGTCGGTCACCCGGCGTTGAGTTCCAAGTGGAGGAGCGGGAGCAACAGCTGGTTCGATCCATATCGCAGCACCACCGTACCGTATGACCTGTCCGGGCACGGCACAGCGACCATGGGGATAATCGTAGCGGGTAACACCAGCGATAATCAGATTGGAGTCGCTCCGGGGGCACAATGGATTGCAGCAAAGATTTTTGATGATTCCAACCCGCCCCAGACCGCACTCAGCAGGATTCATCAGGCTTTTCAGTGGCTCCTTGATCCGGATCAGAATCCGGCAACAAATGATACTCCGGATGTCGTCAACATTTCGTGGGATATGAATAACCCCGGACAGTATGACGGTGAATTCGCGGCGGATATTCAGAGTTTACATTCGGCAGGAATCAGCGTGGTCTGCGTTTCAGGTAACGTTCTGATACGCCTGCCTACCGGGGAATCCACAAGCCCGGGCAATAATCCGGGGGCATTTCCGGTCGGAGCTACGGATGCAAATAATCTGATTACAAACTTCAGTGCCCGGGGGCCATCAGCTTCTGACGGTTCTTTTTTTCCCGCTCTGGCGGCACCGGGGTCAGCAATACGAAGCACCGATCTTTTCAACACCTATGTGTCATTCAGCGGGACATCCTTTGCGGCGCCGCATGTAGCAGGCGCACTGGCACTGCTTAAGTCGGCCATTCCGGGATTGAGCGCACGTGACGCTGAAACAGCTTTAAAGAATTCAGTGGTACCCGGCAGCGGTCCGGACAATGTGTACGGTTTTGGACGTCTGGAGGTAGCAAAAGCGTTTTCATACCTGACAATACCCGGAGATGCCAACGGCGATGGACAGGTTGATTTTATTGATGTAATGGTCACCTTGAGAACAATAGTCGGGCTCAGTCCCACAAATGGCCTGATCGATAAAAATGCCAATCTGGCGCCTCTGGGGCAGGATGGCAGACCGCAGGGGCATAGCGGCCCGGTTAATCTTCAGGACGCCCTTTTGATACTGCAGCACGCGGCAGGTTTCATACGGTGGTAAAACACTTTAACGAGTAGTTCTTTATATGACGGATAGTCAAATATTCTCACAACGTAACGGAGGAAACTCATGAAATTTTCAACTACTATCGGCCTGGCTTTAGTCCTCATTACTTCTTTATTCCTGTTTGCATGCGGAGGAGGCGGTTCTTCGACGCCAACACCGACGACGCCGACAATACCGTCACTGACGGCCGACAAGATGACGGCAGTTACGCCCGTACTCAATGGCGGCACAACAACCATTTCTTATAATTTCGGTACGTCGGTTGCGGATGGTACGGTGGTGACATACACCGTGTCACCTTCAAGCGCCGTTTTGTCCGGGAAATCAAATGTGACTGGCGGTATAGCCACTGTGGTCGTAACAAATGCCGCCCAGGCAAATGTAACGGTAACGGCAAGCATAGCGGGTGCAACGGGCTCTAAACTGGTTCAGTTCATACCGCAGCCTGACAAAGTCGTGGTTCATGTGGCAACAACCAAAACCATCAGCAATCTGGCGATTCTGACCTTTGGGCTGCGAACGAATCCGACCATCGACTGCCCCTACACTTCAACCACTCTGGCACCCGGTTATACCGGCTTCAACTCCAACAGTTCTTTTCTTCCAGCTGGAGGTGATTTATATTCCCTGTTTATTTTTACGGTTGGCTTCAACACAACACCCTCAACAAATTTTCAGGAGATGACTTTCACTCCTGCAGTTTCCGCCGGGATTCCGTTTTTTGAGGTCTTTCAGGTACCAAACAACCCACAGGATTTAAGCTTTGATGCCTATACAAACCCGGCGGATCTGAACATTATGTCATCCACAAACCTGGCGCCCGCAGATTTTGTCCTTACGACTGGATACTATCTGGGGACCACGTTGCTGGCGACTAATTAGACATGCATGAATGCAGCATTTCGTTTGCCGCACCTTTCTGCCTGCCGGTCGACATGTTATCAGTGAAGGAGTTGAAATTATGAAAAATACAGATGTTATGCCCGGATTCGGGCAAAAAGCCATATACCTGACGACTGCATTGCTGCTTATGCTTTCTCTGGCAGCATGCGGTGGCGGCAGAAATAGAGAAATAAAAATCGGTATGGGTGCGCTGATTATAACACCGACAACTGCCAGTGTGATTACGGGGTTATCAATTCCTCTGGCATCAAATAGTGCGGGTGTAACGTGGAGCGTAAAAGGCATCGCCGGCGGCAATGCCACCGTAGGAACGATTACCGCTTCCGGCGTGTATACCGCACCTGCAGTAAAGCCGGCTCCGGCAGTTGTGACGGTAACCGCGACAACGGCAGACGCAAAACAAAGCGCATCGGCACAGATAACGATAAAGGATCTTGCCCTGTCCGGCCCTAGTGGCGGATATAGCGGGACTTTCAGTGCTGCAGGCAATCTGGCGACTGCCCGCAGCAACCATACAGCAACCCTGCTTGCCACCGGTGATGTCCTGGTGACAGGCGGCATCGGCACGTCCGGTGCGGCGATTGCCGGCGCTGAACTCTACAGAAGCGCTTCCGGCGATTTTGCCACTGTCGCGGAGATGGGCGTTACCCGGGCCTATCACACTTCTACCCTGCTGCGAAACGGCACGGTACTTGTCACCGGCGGCTACGACAAGGACAACAATGTTCTTGCAACGGCAGAACTCTATGATCCGGCGTCAAAACGATTTCGGCCAACCGGCAGTCTGTCAGTCGGGCGTGCCTATCATAGTGCCACGCTGCTGTTGGATGGCACTGTGCTGATTGCCGGCGGCAGCCAGGTTTCCGATCTGACAACCGGAGCACCGCTGGACAGCATCGAGATTTTTGATCCGGTACATGAAACGTTCACATCAATTTCAACTTCAGTGATGTCCGATTCCCGCTTTTCTCATTCCGCACAACTGCTGAATAACGGCAAGGTGCTGATGGTTGGCGGTATAGGGCTCGCCGGACAGAAACTGGCCACCGCTGAATTGTATGATCCTGCATCAACAGCAGGCAATAAAATTTCGTCAACAGGTTCAATGACGACTCCACGCTGGCTGAACAGCATAGCGACCATGGCGGACGGCACGATTCTGGTAACCGGTGGTTCTTCGGGAACGATTTCAGGTGATGTCCCGTCTGCCACCTATCTTGCATCTGCTGAAACCTATGATCCTGTTACCGGAGTATTCACTGCTCTTGGCACGTCCTTGATCGATACCAGAGGATTCCACACATCAACCCTCCTGGCCGACAGCACCACGCTGATAGCCGGTGGTTACGGCCTATTGTCAACTTCAGCCGGCTTGACAGGTTCATCGCTGGCAACCGCAGAAATATTTAACAGCGGAGGTTCGTTCGTCTATTCCAACGGTGATATGCCGCTTGAACGTGCCAACCATACCGCCACCATGCTCCCTTCATCAGGTAAAGTACTCATAATTGGCGGAGGTGGCTACAGCGGTGGAACTTTTGCAGTTATGGACAGTGCGGTACTCTTTCAATAGAGAGCAAAGGCCCGGTTGACCGGACAGTAATTCAAGCGTACTGTATCCAGCATCAGGTTTATTTTGATTCAAACGTAGGACATACTCAGGTTCATAACTAGCGAGGCAATAATGGCTCGATTACTCGTTGTATTAACTGCTTTTGGTCTGTTGTTCATGTGTGAACCGGCTGCGTTTGCCGCCTCCGTAACAATCACTCCCACCGCAGCCGGTACCTATACCATCCATGGAGACTCCATGGATGGGGTCGCAGGTATAGATTTGTCGATCATCTACGACAATACATCTCTTTCTTCGCCGACAGTCAGCCAGGGGAGTCTCGTCGCAGGGGCAATGCTGGCGGCCGGTACCAGTAATCCCGGTACCATCAAAATTGTCATTATCAGCACCAAGGCATTTTCGGGCAGCGGAGAGATTGCAACCGTAACTTTTGCCACTCAGAGCGGGACAAAGGGGATCACGTCTGCTTCCGTCAGCATGATCAACAGCAAGGGGGCGCCGATTTCTGCTCAGACAGTGATTTCAGGGGGGAGCGCACCACCTGCCGCCACGCCGGGCTTTACGACAACAGCCGGTGTACCGTTCAGCCCGTCGCCTGCTTCTACCGCGGGAGTATCGCCTGTTGCCGCTCCGTCTGTTTCATCAATTCCGACCCAACCCGGCACAGTGAACCTGCCGTCGGATTTCCAGGCCGCGAGTGACGCAAAAACGGCTGCGATTGCCGGCGCACCGGTTTCGACGACCGGACCTGCAGCAGCAAATCCCGTCGAGGTACCTGCTGAGGTAAAACAACCTGCAGAATCACACAAACCGGAAGCGGTTACATCGACCTCCTACAGAGGAGTCCTTGAAAACTTCCGCGAATACAAGGGTGAAAGATCGCCGGCCGCTATTGTCGCGCTCTTTACCAAAGAAATCACATCAACTATCCGCCAGGAACCGGCCGTTGCCCTGAGTGACGGCAAGACTCCACTGAACATACTGATAAAACTTGAGTCCGCCGGAGACAAGTCGCCAAATATTTCCCTGAATGGCGCCAAACTGGTTTCACTCAGCAGGGATGCTTCTTTTAACTGGGTTATTGTCGCCCTGCCGCAAGCAGGCACCGTTCAGGCCAGCCTGACGGTCCTGACGGACAGCGAATTAATTGAGTATCCTCTTACCCTCGCACCGCCCGCCGAGGGTGTTTCAGCGATTGAGGCCGATTTTGCCGGTTTTCTGTCCGATAGCGGAGCATTACCTCCGAAACGAGACCTGAACGGCGATGGCAGACATGACTATCTTGATGACTTTATCTATACCGCACATTACCTGAAAAAGAAGAGTGCTGCCGGAAAGAATGATAAATAGCGACTGGCCCGCATAATAATGCTGCATTGAGACCGCCTGATGTTTCTGGCGCTATCAATGCAGCATTTAGTGTCATAATACGGAAAATGAAAACTACAAATCCCATCTTTTATTGTTCACCGTCCCCGTCAAACTCACACTCAATGGCCCAGCAGGCTCTGTAACAAACGCTCGTATTCGTCGAGTTTTCTCTCAAGCAACTGGATCTCATCTATGGTGTAGACCGCCTCCCCGCGCGAAATCTCCTCTTGCAGGTCGCCAATGATTTCCTGAATGCTCGGTTGTCGACCGGGCGATTCCTCCCTGCCAAGCAAGCGCATGTTCTTCCCTGCCATGACGTCTCCCTTATCAGTGCAAATCAGCTTTGGTCTTTGACTCTGCAGCGGTGACCCATAATTGCTCAGCCTGCATTTTGACGACCCGGACAGGTTTCTTCAGATCAACTTCAGCACCGTATCAATCTCCAGAAACGAGTTGGGGTATTTTGCCTCCAATGCATCACGGAGCGATGCGCCGGTTATACCGTCTTTGATGGTAGTATCTCTGGTCGTTGCAGCATCGACATAGTCACATATTGCGATCAGAGAGGCAATATCAAGGATCTTCTTCACCGTGTCGAGAGACAGGTCTTCGGGGAAATCTTTGAGGGTCAGGCCATACCCGGAATTACCGAGCGCATGATGGAAGCCGGCAACGAGTCCGGTGAACAGGTATTTGCCCTTCAGAACTTCAAAACCAAGCCTCACGTGATTCTTTATATCAGCATATTCCTCGTCAGAGATTTCGTGACCATCAAAAAGATGATCGGGAAGAGCAATTTTACCGACGTCATGCAATATTCCGGCGAAGTAGGCTGCGCGGGCGTCAAGCTTAAGTTTTACTGCAGCTTTAGCCGCTAGAATTGCAACCCTGATGGAGTGTTCCTTTACCCCGTCGCGGCGCACCGTAGCAATTGCCAGGTAAAAATCAATAACATCCTGTAGCGAGTGACGACTCTCTTCTTTCATCCGTCCTTACCCCCCTCATCTGCATTGTTCAAACCGGCATTCCATTCGGCATCTCAATTACCTGATACACTTTATAGAAGTGTTTTCAGCCCGAGCATGCGAAAGACCACCTGACCGCCTTGTATCCACGTGCATCTTTCTGATTGTTTGATGCACCTGTTCAGTCCCTTTGGGGTCATATCTCACCAGAAATAATTCTCCATACTTTTACGCTGTTTGTTATAAAAAATACATTTTTCCTGCGCAGTTTACTACTAATGGTTTTGCAAAAGAAACCTCGCTTTTACGTTCCGGTGTAACCAGCACCCTGAGTTGTGCTATTATTTCGCTGTTTACGTCTTTATTGGCCATACTCCTTTTTGTTTAAAGTGAAAAGAACCCGGATAAAAGTCTTTGGATTCCGGATCTGATTAATCGAGGTGTTTCTGTTAAAGCGGAAGTAAAGACATTGTATCCTCCGGCAGACATAAAAATTGAAGCGCGTAATACAGCCGGACAATTCTTACCTGACATTCTGTCGTTTCTGTGTTATTACCCCATGCACACGGGCAATAAAGCGCCGGTAGAAGGATCTAAACACAAAGGAGAGGTTATGACTAAAACTGAATTTGTTGCAAAAGTTGCAGAAGAACTGGAAGTGCCTAAAACCGTGGCTGCTGAAACGGTCGATGCGTTTTTGAAGGTAACTACGGATTTACTGAAAGCGGGAGACAAAGTTACGTTCCCCGGTTTTGGCTCCTTTGATGTCGCACATCGCGCCGCTCGTAAAGGCCGCAATCCGCAGACTGGCGCCGAACTTAATATCGCCGCATCCAAAAGCGGCAAATTTTCGGCCGGAAAGAACCTCAAAAACCTGTAACCATTCTAACTGCAATGTCTGGTGTCAAAGCTGACATGGCATTGCTACAGGCAGAATCAGGCCGCTCGCATTCCGGAGCGGCCTTTGCCGTTCGGGAATGTGTCGTTCAGAGGTCGTATCCACCGGAAGAAAGGTAAGTCACCATGATTATTTTCCGATGAACCACCCCGCAGCAAGCTACGGGGAATATGACCCGGATAGATTTAAAATTCCTTCCCGAATGCCGTTATGTGCCGATTTCTACTCCGGGGTTACTCTATCGTATTCAGAATTATGCTCAGTTTGCTCTGGTTATCAGGATCAAAGACATAAAGCCCCATATGAATACTGCCGTCCTGATTATACATTGAATATATGCATCTGCAGGTTAATGTCAGTTGGATTGCCGAAAAAATAATTTCAACAGTTTCATTTTTTCGCGGGACGGACAAAGTCCCACTCGATGGAGGTATGGAGACCTTAAGCCCCTGGGCACTGATGTCCACAATACATGATTCGACCACTTGCTTATCCGGTAAAACAAGCAGGACACTGGTCAGTGATTCCAACAAAAGCTCTGAGCCATATCGGTGAAATATTCGTCTTTCCATGGAATTCATTCTCCGGTCAGGATTAACAAAAAACAGTACATTTGGTGGTAATTTTAGCAACAGTACCTCAAGCATCGGCTGTTGACAATTATATTTAAATTTTCAGACGCCACCCCTGTAAACTGATTCTGATTAATTTAAGGGGAACTTTCGGATTTTTGGAAGGCCAAAAGGACAACAGATATCAGTCCAGCAGAATAACAAAGAAAAGGGTTACCTATTTAAAGGTAACCCTTTGTTATTACTGGAGCCATTTGTCGGAATCGAACCGACGACCTCATCATTACGAGTGATGTGCTCTACCAACTGAGCTAAAATGGCACTGGCACATATCCGGCACTACTGAGCCTTTCAGTGGAGTGAAAATACCTCAGAAGGGTGCGTGCTGTCAATGCTCTATGCCGCTCCGTGGGTAAATTTCTGCTTTACCCCCGCTCCGATTGAGTCTAGTATCACCATCAAGCTTCACATACATATTACATATCGCTTGGCACCCCATGAATTTTCCTACATTGCTTATACTCATATTAATCTGCATCTGGCCGTTACCTGCCCATTCCGCAAAATCAACCGGCATCACACGGCTCGGGCATGCAATCCAGATGGGTGCATTTGCCGATGTAAAAAACGCTGAGCGCTTTACGGCAAAACTTCAGGAAAAAGGGATTGAAGCATTCTATTTCCGCAAGGATAATGGCGTCTACGCCGTCCGCTTCGGCGACTTCCCCAGCAAAGATAAGGCCCGCGCAGTGGCCAGGCGACTGGTTGCCGACCGGATGATCAGCAGCTATTACATTGCACCTCCTAATGACGTTGTATTCAGCCGCCCCAAAGGACCTGGATGGCAAAAACCCCAGCCGGACGAAATTCGAAAGCCTAATATGCCCATCCAACCGGTTGTACCGATGGAACCAACCGGAAAACATTCATCGAAACCGTCAAAGGACAATACGGACATGGGGGCAATCGCCGCCCGCACCGCCGAACGTTTCGTCGGCATTCCCTACCGTTGGGGCGGTAATAATGTTGTAGATGGAATGGATTGCAGCGGCTTTGTACGGGCGGTCTACAATCTGTGCGGGCTCAGTATCCCTCGAACCTCGCACGAACAGTTTAAAGCAGGGGATACCGTCTCCAAAGACATCCTACAGGATGGCGATCTTGTTTTTTTCGGATCTTCTGCTGACAAAATAAGTCATGTCGGAATTTATGTCGGCGGCGGCAAGTTCGTTCATGCACCGCGGCAGGGAGAAGACATCCGTATCACAGCGCTTAATGACAGTTATTTCGAGAAACGTTTTGTGGGTGCAAAACGGTATTTTTAGTACGTTACGGAGAATAATGTATGGCTATCATCAAACCATTCCGGGCTCTGCGCCCACCGAGAAATCTGGTTGAAAAGGTATCCGCCCTTCCCTACGATGTCATGAATGTTGAAGAAGCGTGTGCCATGGCGGCCGGAAATCCCAATAGTTTTCTGCACATCTCACGACCCGAAATTGATCTGTCTCCGGAGATCGACCCGCATGATGAGTCCGTCTATCTGCAGGGAAGAGTTAATCTGGCCGGGTTCATCCGCAACGGGGTACTGACACAGGACCGGCACGACTGTTTCTACGTCTACCGCCAGCAGATGGGTGCCATCAGTCAGACCGGTCTCGTGGTCTGTGCCAGTGTCGACGACTACCAGTCCGGTGTTATCAAGAAGCACGAGCATACCCGGGCCGACAAGGAAGAAGACCGGGTCAGGCATATCGACTGCCTTGATGCCAATGATGAGCCGGTATTCTACCTCTCCCGTTCCTGCGCAGAAGTGGAGGAAATCATCGAGGGGGTTACCAATGGTCCGGCGGAATATGATTTTACTTCAGATGACGGAGTTGGCCACACAGCCTGGATCATTGCCGACCGGACGCTGATTGACCGCTTGATCGTACTTTTTGCCGCTATCCCGAGGTTGTATGTCGCCGACGGCCACCATCGCAGTGCTGCTGCAGGACGGGTGCGTGAGCTCCGCCGTGACACTAACCCCGGACATACCGGCAGCGAAGAATACAATTCATTCCTGACGGTCATATTTCCTGAGAATCAGCTCAATATCATGCCCTACAACCGGGCGGTCAAAGATCTTCACGGATGCAGTGTTGCCGACTTCATTACCCTGGTTGAAAGCAGTTTTGAACTTCTCCCCTCCCCTGTCCCGGTCATTCCTGTAGAACGCCACCACTTCGGCATGTACCTTGATGGCCGCTGGTATCAGCTTCACGCCCGACCGGCGATCGTCAACGAGAATGACACCGTCGGCAGGCTGGATGTTTCGATTCTGCAAAACTCGCTCCTGTCCCCCCTGCTCGGAATTCACAATCCGCGTACAGACCAGAGAATCCATTTCGTCGGCGGGATACGCGGTAACGATGAGCTGGTCAGGTTGGTCGATTCAGGTGAATATGCCGTTGCGTTCGCCCTCTATCCGACTTCGATCCGCGAGCTGGTCGAACTGGCCGATCAGGATCAGATCATGCCTCCAAAATCGACCTGGTTCGAACCCAAACTGCGCAGCGGACTTTTTGTGCATCTGCTCTCCTGACGAACAGATATAGTCTGTACAAAAAAACTCCCTGCTTTCAGAGCCCGGGAGTTTTTTTAATTCAACAGTCACTACGATTTCGGCTATCTCTTCATCGCATCATCCATCAGTTTATAGGCACAGAATTCCCCACACATCGTACAGGCGCCGTGATCTGACACCGGCGAGTTAGCGCGATATTCGCGGGCTTTGTCCGGATCCATCGCCAGGGCAAACTGCCCTTCCCAGTCGAGCTTTTTACGGCATTTAGCCATGGCAATATCCTTCGCCATAGCACCCTTGACACCCTTTGCAATATCAGCTGCATGGGCGGCGATACGGGTTGCGATGACACCATCACGCACATCCTGCACATTCGGCAGGCAGAGGTGTTCTGAGGGGGTCACGTAACAGAGAAAGTCGGCCCCGGCTGCCGCTGCAATGGCACCACCGATGGCACAGGTGATGTGATCGTAGCCAGGTGCGATATCAGTTACGAGCGGCCCGAGGACGTAGAACGGGGCACCGTGACAGAGACGTTTCTGCAGTTGGATATTGGTCTGGATCTGATTAAGCGGCACATGCCCCGGGCCTTCGATCATGACCTGTACACCGGCATCCTGAGCGCGCTGGGTCAATTCACCCAGCAGGATCAGCTCATGAATCTGGGCCCGGTCAGTCGCATCGGCCAGGCAGCCGGGGCGGAAACCGTCACCCAGTGATAGAGTCATGTCATATGCTTTTGTGATCTCCAGCAGTTTGTCGAAATGTTCAAAAAGCGGATTTTCCTTGTTGTTGTAACTCATCCATTCAATGGTGAAGGCACCGCCGCGCGAAACGACATCCATAATGCGCCCTTCGTTCTTCATACGTTCAACAGTGCTTCGTGTCACCCCGCAATGAACGGTGATAAAATCGACGCCATCCTCGGCGTGCTTGATAATCCCGGCAAAAATGTCATCGACTGTCATATCGACGATGGCTTTATTCTTTACCCGCACCGCATCCAGGGCGGCCTGATACAGCGGGACACTGCCGATGCAGGCGTTTGTCTCGGCAATGATCGCCTTCCTGATTTCGTCCACCGGACCGCCGGTAGAAAGATCCATGATGGCATCTGCGCCGTATTTGACCGCCGTACGTGCTTTTTCCAGCTCGTTTTCCACATTCATGTCGTCGGATGAAGAGCCGATGTTGGCATTGACTTTGGTGCGCAGTCCGGCACCGACCGCAAGCGGAGTGCCGTTGGCATGCTTGTTGTTATGGCAGATAACGATGGTACCGGCAGCAACACCCTCACGGATAAATTCAGGAGCCACCCCTTCTGCAGCGGCGGCAATCTGCATTTTTTCAGTGATGAGGCCCCGACGGGCATATTCAAGTTGTGTCATGTGCGTAATCCTTTTACGGTAAGTTCTTGTGCTGCCAGATAGTGATTCACGGGGCTATGCCCCTTGCCCAGAGACCGGGCAAGGCGAATAGCGGTACTGATAAATGATTTTGACTGTTCGACCGCTTTCAGAAGCGGTTCCCCCTGGGCAAGCAGGGCAGCAATTGCAGAGGCATAACTGCAGCCGGTACCATGGGTGTTACTGGTAAAGATCCGCTCAGAAGTGAAATGGTGGCATCTGGTGCCGTCAAACAGTATATCTGTGGAGGTGCGGCCGGTAAGATGCCCCCCCTTGATAAGAACGTTAGCGGCACCCAGAGCATGCAGGTCGCGTGCTGCCGACTCCATCCCTGCTTCGTCTTTTATTGATCTCCCCAGAAGACGCTCCGCCTCGGGGACATTCGGAGTAAGCAGATAGGCAAGCGGCAGCAGCTGATCGCTGAACACCTTAATCGCTTCACGCTCTAACAACGCAGCCCCCCCTTTAGCAACCATAACCGGGTCAATTACCATCGGTATGATAACGTTCCGTTCACCGAGACGCTCCGCCAGAGCAGAAATCATGGCCGGAGTGTGCAGCATGCCGGTTTTGATGACATCTATCGGGATATCCGACAGTACGGCATCAAGCTGGTCCAGCATGAAGCTTGGCGGCAGGCCGTGTATCGAGTGGACTCCGCGGGTATTCTGGGCGGTCAGGGAAGTCAGCACAGTGGCGGCGTAACTGCCAAGGAGGGTAATCGTTTTGATATCAGCCTGTATGCCGGCACCGCCGCCTGAATCACTCCCGGCAACACTCAGCACCGCTCCGCGCGGAAAAGGTTGGGCCCGATTCGACAGCAGAACCAGTTCCGCAGCTGCAATATCTGGCCGCGGACTCGAAAGAACAGAAGAAATAACGGCCAACGCGTCTGCACCCGCAGAAATAACCCTGCCGGCATTGCCGGCACATAACCCACCGATAGCTACGATCGGGATTTTTATTTTGCCTCGAATCGACTCAAGCACTTCAACACCGGGGAGATGCGCAACAACTTTGCTTCCGGTCGGGTAGATCGCGCCGAAACCGATATAGTCGGCACCCTCGCGCTCTGCGCGCAGAGCCTCATCCAGATTATGCGTCGACACGCCGATGATTTTACCACTCCCGAGCAGCGCTCGTGCTACGGCTATATCACCATCATCCTGCCCAAGATGTACACCGTCAGCATCCAGTTCTTTCGCAAGCTGAACGTCATCATTAACAATGAACGTTGCACCAAAACGGGCACAGAGCCGTTTTAGTTCACCCCCCTCAACCAGACGCTCGGCAAAAGCCATACCCTTGGCACGATACTGCAGGGCCGAGACCCCGCCTCTCAGTGCCTGCGAGACTCTCTCAATAAGATTGTCACCCTGATCGGTAATCAGGTAAACGCCGGATATGTCTGGCGGATGTAGCAATTTATTGACGACAAGTCGAAATGGCCTGGTATCTGTCATGCAGCTATTCCTCAGCTCTGTCAGCCATGATACGTACGATTGAAGTTGCACACGAAAAAACCGCACTGACTAAATAACATCAGGCGGCCGGATAGAGTGTAAATCCCGCAAGCCGCTTTCCTACGCCGGAATTACCCGGTTCAGGTGCAAAGGGTTCCCGCTGTCCAGACGTACTCCGGTTCAGACAGGCGGATCTCAGTTCGAACGAACTCCCCCAGGGCCTTGTTGGGTTGGTACATTACTGCAACGGGACAGTAATGTCAATTGGTACGAACAGGTGCTTTCACTTCAAAATCCCATTCAGAAAGGGACACTGCATCCCCGCTCGTAGCTTTCGTCAATATATGAGCGGTATCAGCTTCCTTACACGCTTCCGGTACGCGGCATACTCCGGGAATTTTTCCAAAAGCAAACGTTCTTCATACCGCGACTTAACATCGAAAAAGAAGAAAAGCAGCAGCGCGTAACCGGCAGTCAGCCAGCTGTTCAGCCACATACCCCAGCCAAACGCCATCAATATAATGCCGCTGTAAATCGGATGCCTCACCAGTCTGTAGACACCGGTGACAATCAGAGTTGCATGTTTCTTAGGGATTGGCAGAGGAGTGAGATTCCTCCCGAGATTAACTGAACCGGTTGCGGCGAGAAGAATTCCCGTAAAAAGCAGCGCACCGCCTCCGTAGCGGCCAATCCATGCATGTGGAGCGGTCCACACCGGCATTCCCTGCACGGTGTGAGGCCCGAATATCAGCAGTAAAAACAGACACCCTTGAACAGCAAGATACCACCCTCCCCGTGACTCTTTCCACAAAGGTTTTCCTGACATGGCTTCCTCGCGACGGGTGATGCTATACCCATTACCCCGTACCGGTATTGATGGTCTACCTGCACCTGATGAATAATGCAGCAAATATCATACAAAAAATCAGTATGCCAACAGCTTTTTCATAGGACCTCTGCCCGGCCCGTCACCGGTACCACGTTATTAAGCATGACAAGAACAAATAAAATTTATTAAAATGGCGATAAACTATAATTCAATAATATGAATGTCAATATAATTATAGACAATGGCTGTTACGTGTGTCAGAGTTGACCGCTGATTCAGCAGTTGCATTAAATGAACCCATTACCTAACCATCTGATCTATCTGAATGTTTGATTATTTGCCGGAGGAACTATGAAAAAGCACCTTATTGTAGGCGGCGTTGCAGCAGGAATGTCGGCAGCTGCCCGGTTGAGACGCCTTGACGAAACCGCAGAGATTATTGTGTATGAGCGAGGCGGGTATGTTTCGTATGCTAACTGCGGACTTCCCTATTATGTCGGAAACGAAATCAGCGAGAGGGACGAACTCCTGCTGCAGACACCTGAATCATTCAAGCGCCGCTTTAATGTGGATGTAAAAATACATACCGAAGCCGTTGCAGTAGATCCGGACAGAAAGTCGCTCACCCTCAAAAATCTGCTGAGCGGTGAATTGTATGAAGAAACCTACGATTCATTATTGCTGGCTCCCGGTGGTTCTCCTATTCGTCCAGCCATTCCGGGGATCGAGAACCCCGCCATAAAAACACTCTGGACAATCCCTGACACCGATGAAATTAAAGCGACAGTCGATGGCGGCACAGTCAGAAAAGCTCTCATTGTAGGTGGCGGTTTTATTGGACTTGAAATGGCTGAAAATCTCCGCATCCGCGGGATAGAAGTGGCTTTGGTAGAGATGACATCGCAGGTGATGACAGTAATTGACCCGGAGATGGCGGCGATTGTGCATCGTGAGCTGAATTGTAACGGCATTGAACTGTTTTTGAACGAAACGGTGACCGGCTTTGAGCCGCTGCCTGGTGACAGAGTGCTGACACGGCTTGAAAGCGGAATGCGTATTGAAGCGGATATGGTACTGCTTTCGATCGGTGTCAAACCTAATACCGGATTTCTTGCCGATTCAGGAATTCAACTCGGCGCGCGCGGGCATATCATAGTTGACAGCCATCTGATGACAAATAAAGCGGATGTTTACGCAGCCGGTGATGCAATAGAGGTCATCAACCCATTTACCGGAAAGAATACCGCCGTACCGCTTGCCGGGCCCGCGAACAAGCAGGGAAGAATAGTGGCTGACAACATTCACGGGGGTCATCCGCGCAGCTACGACGGTACCATGGGAACAGCTATTGCGAAGGTTTTTGATCTGGCGGTCGGAGTAACCGGTGCATCAGAAAAATTCTGCCGAATTGAAAACATCCCGTACCAGAGCGTCATTACTCACTCTAATCACCACGCCGGCTACTATCCCGGTGCAACCATGCTTTCTTTCAAACTGATTTTTTCACCGGAAAATCGCCGTGTACTCGGTGCACAGGTTGTGGGGTGTGAAGGGGTAGACAAGAGGATCGACGTGATTGCCACTGCCATCAAAGCGGGTATGACTGTTGATGATCTAACGGAAATAGAGCACGCCTACGCACCACCCTATTCGTCCGCCAAGGATCCGGTAAACATGATCGGGTTTGTCGCACAGAACATTCTTGACGGGCTCATCAGGAGCATATCGTTCGATGGTGTCAAACGTGCCCTGGAAGAGGGGGCGTATCTTCTCGATGTCCGTTCACCAAATGAATTTAAAGCGGGAACCATCACCGGAGCGGTCAATATTCCGCTTGACGTGCTGCGCAGCAAACTCGCCATACTGCCGGTAGACAGAGTTATTCTGATATTCTGCAAGGTCGGATTACGCGGCTACATTGCCGGCCGCATTCTTTCGTCGAACGGATTCAGCACGTGTGTAAATCTCTCGGGAGGGTACGATACATATCGGGCTGCATTCTGCGAAGTGCCATAGGACTGCGGTTGCCCTCATTGTAATTGAGCTCGTGCCAAAAGTACCGGATAGCTGCGGCCCCCCTTACTGACGTTCGTGACGGGTGTGACAGAAACGGAAGAAAAACCGGCACGTTCGAGCATGCCGGAAAGCTCTTCGGCACTGAAGCCGTGATGAAATATGCCGGTCGGATCATCGTGAAAGCTGCCGTCTTCGGATTCAAGATCAGCCAGAGCGATCCAGCCTCCGGGATGCAGCAGAGATTTGAGCGACTGCAGGAGCGGCTCGATTTTCTCAATATGATGAAGGGTCATGGCACTGGTTATAAGGTGATACTTTCCCGATGGCAGCTCCCCGATAGCCAACTCGCACAGTACCGTCTGTACGTTTGAAAAACCGGATTGCTGAATTTTAGCGGTGAGGCGATCAAGCATCCCCGACGAACTGTCGACTCCTGTCATACTGCGAAGCGCGGGAGCGAGCTGCATGGTAACCAGACCGGTCCCGCACCCGATATCGAGGGCATCCCACTCCGGTAAAAAACGAATATGTTCCTGAATGGCAGATGCAATTTCCCCGGCCAGCTTGACCCGGCGGGGTTCCTCGTCCCACTGCATCGCGACAACATTAAAATCCCGACGTTCTGTCATGGCAACTCCTCTTTCCTTGAATTTTCCTGAAAAGCACCGATCAGCTGTTCACTGGTGATGACCCCGATTCCTTTGCGCGCATATCGCTTCAGTATATCTGACATAGTATGTCGTGATGCAACCGCGTCCATAACGACCACAACCCGATACCCGCGGTTAAGTGCACCGAGAGCAGTGAAATACACGCAATATGCGGCATCGACTCCGGTCAGATACAGTTCATCAACCCTGCGGTCAATCAGCAGCTGTTCAAACTGACGATTTGAGAAGGCGTCAGTCCGGTTCTTTTCAAAATCGTTATTATTGACCACCCTGATTCTGCGGTCGATCATCACTTTTCCCGTCCGTCTGCCGCCATGCAGGCGGACAAACAGGTTGTTGCTGAAGACCTGCCGGATGTACGCAACCTCCATACCGGATTCTGTTGCCAGGTCAATCAGCCGGTTGACCGTTGCTATCATTCCGGTTGCGGGCGGTGCAGTGACCGGCTGCCGGGCATTCGTCCCTGTATACCCTTCCTGAATATCCAGTACCACGAGTGCCTTGCGTGGATTCGGATAGCTCTCTATTTTCCTTCCTGAAGTGGCCACATACATGCTGCGGAACATCATTGCAGCCGCCACGAGAGCAAGAGATACGATTATTGTCAGGAACATATACAGATAAAACATGATCAGCGGGCTCCGCCCCAGAGTGGACTGTCCATGAATTGACGTCGCATGCGCTCTTCCGGGTTCTGTGTATAAAATTCATCTTCAGAAAATGCGTATCGATATGATTCCAGATAACCGCTTATGATGCGGTAGGCGGCATTAACCTGCGCGATCCGCTCATTGTCCGGTTCTCCGCCGCTATCCGGATGATAACGTTTCACCAGTTCCCGATGACGACTCCTGATTTCTCTCATGGTACTCCACTCCCGCAGCCCCAGAATCTGAAGCGCATCCTGAAATTCAGCATAGGTCATGGTTTTTCCCTTCTCTGCCAATTTTTTCCACGTTCCTCTTCTGCTCAACACCCCGTGCAGCGGTATTTATGGTTGGCCGTTCTGATTTTCAGACTGATTCCGCATCCTTCTCACTGGTAATGTATTCCGGAGGTAATTCGCACTCTGAAGGGATCTGAAACGGGATAGGATAGCGTATTCCCGCCTTGTGTGTCGCGGCAAGTCCATCAGCAGTCCGCTCCAGCCACGCAAAGGGAATACCGATGATCATTTCATGGTCCTGAGCCATGGCAAAGCGCCGGTCACCCATACAGGGGATTTCAACAGCCGGCTCTCCTGTCAGGGAGACCTGGGCTACAGCCCGGGAGCAGACACCGGCATCGCCCGATGATTTCATGACAAACTCTCCACCCTGATGGTAGAGGAATGCCTGTACAAAACGCATTGCCTGGGCAGAATTGACATAGACCACAACCAGATCGGGAGCAATCCCGCTAAACGGTCGTGCCAGAGGGTACGTCAACACTCCTGCCACACCAGGCGTAACCCGCGGCATCAGCTGCTGCATGGCAACAGCTGCCGGTTGATTTTCCTGATATACTCCCGTGTTGACCGAACCATCCATAATGCGCCGGGGAAGTTGTATCATACCGGTACAGGCCGTTCCTATTGCGCAGTGGGCCGTATCAGCGTCAGTCCAGGTTGACCAGGAGTACATCCGGCTATAGGCAATCTGCTGGCAAATTGCCAGTCGCTTGCCGCGCATCTTGATTTTCAACCCTTCAATCAGAGAAACATTCCGCACCAGATTAACGCCTACAGGTTGAGTTGCGGGGTTGACTGTTTCTTTAACCGTTGCCAGAAAATGCTCCATAAAACCTCCTGTTATGTATATCCGCTCAGTATGCTCGTTTTTTACAGATACATGTAATCGACAGATGGCACCGGACCGGTGTCAGGATGGCCTTCTTCAACCGCCGGCGTAACAACCGTCGCCTGATGAGGACGACCCCACCGAAGAAAAGGCGGAAAGCTCTTTTCTGGTTTGACTTGAACCACACTCCGGACAGAGAGGCTTGGGCTCCGATGTGGTTTTATGAAGTTTTTCAAAATTGCATCCGCACTCCGTACAGCTGTATTCGAATATTGGCATTACAGACCTCTCTTTTCGCACAGTGTATTTCATATTTTAAACTCCCACGCGCACCGGAACTCATCAGGATGTGGAGGCGGTGTACAATCAATATTACGCGCGATTGAGACGAGAATCTATGACCATTTCAAATTCACTTTACTCGACCGTTCTAACAGGTTTACACGGATGATCGGGCAATCCGTGTGTGTCCTTAGAAGCGGTTTTTCCCGAGGCAATGGTCATTCCTTTGAAGGTTACAGCTCGTTCCGAGACAGGCTGGTCCGGCACCAACATCTTCAAGATATTTTTTTCACACAAGTATTGTTCCCGGCAGCATCACGCGAAATGAAGTTCCGGAATCAGAGCTGTTCCTGACGGATACCGTGCCGCCATGGGCCGCGACAAGTTCCTGCACGATGGCCAGCCCTATTCCCAGACCGCCATTTTTACCTTTGTAAAAACGCTCGAAAATATACGGCAGATCATCATCCGGAATGCCGCAGCCGTTGTCATTGACTTCAATGCAGACCCTCTCGTCTTCGGATGATGCGATGATTGCAACCCGCCCCCCCGAATCAATCGCTTTGCTGCTGTTACTGAGCAGATTAATCATAATCTGACTGAGACGGTCCGGGTCGGCCTTGATACAGAGAGTGTCGGGGCAGTCGAGCAGCAGGACAGCATTTTTATCGCCGACAATCCGCTCAAAACGGGAGGCAATGGAGGAAAGAAACGGCTTCAGCAGAAACATTTCCCGGTGCAGATTCAGGGTGCTCGCTTCAGCCCGTGACAATTCGTCCACACCATCAAGAATTGCGGTCAGACGCCGGGTCTCATCATGAAGCGATTGGAGCGCGTTCCGGTCGGTCGGAAGCACACCGTCGAGCATCCCTTCAAGCTCTCCGGATATGATCGCCAGCGGGGTGCGCAGTTCGTGAGCCGCGTTGGATAACAGGGTGCGGCGCAGCTTTTCCTGTGCTTCCAGACCGTGAGCCATACTGTTGAAACTCCGGGACAAGCGGCCGATCTCGTCATGCCCCGAATTTTTAACGCGACGGGACAGATTCCCCCCCGCAATATCCCCTGAAGCATCAACAAGTTCAAGGATTGGACGTGCAAGTTTTCGGGAGGCGATAATTCCGGCCAGCACCGAAAACAGACCCAGAATCGTGACCGAAACCAGCAGCACGTGGTTAGAGGAACGAACGAAATAATCCTCTTTGACATGATCAAGCATCCGCACCTCCAAACGCCCGATTTCCTCACCGCGCAGATACAGAGGATACGGCACTCTGGCACCGAAAATCCTGCCCGGGTCATATCCGGTTGCATCCAGAACCCGCTTGCGCATGAGTGGAGTCAACTCCCGGACTGACTGTTCAGAACCGATTACCGGCTGCCCGGTTTGATCAAACAGGGTGGCCTCAACTCCAAGCTGGAGCGCCCAGGCAAGATCCGACACCAATCGTTCGCGCTGCCATCCGTTATTCCGTTCATATCCTCCTTCTATAAGTGCAATGACGCGCTGAACACGATCCTGGGATTCTCCGTCCAGATAGCGAGCAAAATCGCTCATAATAAATCCGCGCAGCACGAAAGCGGATGAAAGGGCAATCATTGAAATCAGTATGAACAGCAGCAGAAATTTGCAGCGCAGGCTACAGCGCATCACGTTCTCCGGCAAACAGATATCCGACACCATACACGGTTTTGAGGTACTCCGGTGCTCGAGGATCCCGTTCAATCTTCTGGCGGAGATTTTTGATGTGGGCATCGATACTGCGCTCATAACCGTCGAACTGGTAGCCGAGCGCCCGGGAAACAAGCTCGTCGCGAGTGAAGGTTCTACCTGGTGATGCTGCGAGGGTGAGGAGAAGCTTGAATTCTGTAGGCGTAACGGAAACGGGGTGATTATCCAGGCTGATCTGGTGCCGGAGAGTGTTGAGAACCAGCGAACCATTATTGAAGGACGTACTGTTATCGACTGAGGAGGAACTCCGCTCATAGCGTTTCAGAACGGCCTTCAAGCGGCAGACCAACTCACGCGGGCTGGCCGGCTTGACCATGTAGTCATCAGCCCCGAGGGCAAAACCGGCAATACGCTCCTCCTCGGATGACTTTGCAGTGAGCATGATGACCGGAAAATCGCCCAGCTCTTTAAAGCTCTGACATAACTCTTCGCCGCTTCCGTCAGGCAATCCCAGATCGAGTATCACCGCCAGGGGGATCTCAGCTTCAGCCTTTTGAAGAGCTTCGTGTACTGTTGACGCATGAACCGATCTGAAATCAGCCCCTTCCAGATACGCTTTCACAATCCGGGCAAGCTTGGTGTCATCTTCAACAATCAGTACGGGTGGAAGCACAAGAACCTCTTTGCAGGGATCAATTAAGTGAGCGTATGCGGCCGGAACGCTTGTCAATCATTACCCGGTCGATGAGTGTACCGTTCCTGTCGAAAATATCGGCTCTAAAGCCCCACTTCTTCTCAACAATTCCTGAAACGGTATACTCCTGACCGGAGAAATAATTCAACAGCAGCTGGCGGGCCTCTGCTGCACCAGCCACCGGTTGACGGGCGCCGTACCAGTCGCCGCGACGTTTGCCGCACCGGCCGCGCATTTCAGGAGTGCATGACCCCTCTTCACTTTTACACCAGGCGGGGCCGGTATCACAATCCATTTTTCCGTCGTGCGTCTGACATTTCCTGGTTGCACTCTCATGCCCACCTGCCCGGGCAGAAACGGCAGGCAATAGTGCAACAAGGTGCACGAACAGCAGAAATGTAAGAGTTGACTTCATCTTCATAGTTCCGGGATATCAGATGCGGCCGGGGGACTCAGGCACCCAGGCCACTCTGAAATTACTTCTGGCCGCCGCAGGGGCCATTATTGCAGCCGCCCATACCTTTACCGCAACCGCCCATACCATTCATGCCGGGTCCACCTCTCATCTTGCCGCACTCGCCGTCAGATTTATCAACCGGAAGGCCACTCTGGGCACGAATGGCCATGATTTTTGTCTGAAGCGCTTTGATTTCTACCTGCAGCGCGGCGACTTTAGCGGCATCCGGAGAAGCCTTAAGGTTTTCACGCTGCACTTCAAAACGTTTTGTCATCATTTCCTGACGCAGATCGATGGTGTCGGCCTGAAACTTCCGGAACGGCTCGGGTGGCGCAGTCACACCATTCTGGGCACAATTACCGCATCCTCCACCCATACCGTTTCCGGTACCGGCATTGGCACTACTGAACAGAGAAACCCCCAGACACAGAGTTACCACTACTACGGACATTTTTTTCATTGTACTTACCCCCTGTTTTGATTTAATCCGGTTTTTACACTATATGAATGATGAGAAGATTGTGTGAATACATTGTGAAAGATTGTGAAGATATTTTTAAACTCAGAGTGTCTAACGCGTCATGCAGACAGTGCGGCCAAAAATATGTATTTTTTAGCTGTCCCGGTTGAAATGACAGGGACCGCCCTATCCTCTCCCGGAGCAGGTGAAGCGGTAACGCAGGATTCGCTCCTGTGCTGCACAGTGGACAGCCGTTCTCGAAAACCGGTGATCATGGGTTCACTCTGTACAGAGAGAAGAATAACAAAAGTTCTTATACGCATGAAAATACCATTCTTATCAGATGAATGATATGACTCCGCATTTCAGGAGCGAAGAGATGCACCGGTTTTATAGGTGCCGATCTGGACCGGATGTATTGAAATCAGCCTGGTTTCAAATACTGCATGTCAATATGATCCGTTGACTTCAGTCAGATCATGCGACATATATCGATACATCGCGTATCACCGGAGAGAACATGAAGTCGGTTTTCAGCGCTTCAAACATCGCGCTTGTAAGTATATATCAGAACATTCTGGAACAACTCGGGTTCAGAACATGGATTAAAAATGAGTTTCTCTCATCAGGAGTGGGCGAACTTCCACCGATTGAATGCTGGCCGCAACTATGTGTTGACGATTCTTTTTTTGAAGAGGCACAGCGAATTATCGAAGAGGCCCTTTCGGAAAAAAATATGACTCCATGGAGTTGTGATTCATGTAACGAAGATATCGAGGGTCAATTCACCGAATGCTGGAGGTGCGGCAGGAGCCGTCCAACAACGCTATGACTCTTTTTCGGGCACGTGCAGGCGCTGAACGCCGCTACACCCGATCAGTCGACGATCAATACCTGTAACCATCCCATATCTGCATCAGGAGGCTCCCGGTGTCCCTGCGCAATCTTCGCATCATGACCGCCATTGCCCGGAAGGGGAGTTTTGCCGCGGCGGCGGAACATCTGGGGTTGACCCAGTCGGCTGTCAGCCTGCAAATCAAGAATCTGGAAGAGGAACTGAACGTGCAGCTCTTCGAACGGAGCGGACGCAGTCCCAAACTCAATACAAACGGCCGGCTGGTGCTGGAACGGGCCAGGGAGATCCTTAACATCTACGACGGCATCAGGGATGAGCTGGCACCTTCAGGATTGATTCGGGGGGTACTGGTTCTGGGTGTTGTGCCAACAGTACTCACCGGTCCGCTCCCTCCCGTTTTGGGGCGCCTGAGAAAACGCTACGAAGATCTGCACGTCAAACTCCTTTCCGGGCTTTCCGCCGAACTTGTCCGCCAGGTCGAGGAAGGAAACCTGGATGCCGCCCTTACCACGGAACCCCCCTTTACCGTGCCACCACTCTTTGAATGGCGGGAATACGATGTGGAACCGTTTTTCGTGGTTGCCCCCAGAAACACCGAGGTCACTAGCGTAGAACAGCTGTTCGATCGTTTTCCCTTTATCCGCTTTGACAAGACCGCCTGGGCCGGTGCTCTGGTAGACGGACAGCTGACAACGCTGGGCATTCGCCCCCGTGACGTAATGGAATTTGATTCCCTGGAAGCGGCCCTCAGTCTTGTGGAGCATGGTCTCGGCATTGCCGTGGTACCGCTGAACAAACGCCGCCTCAAACAGGCCGGAAAACATTTCACCATAACTGCATTCGGCGCTCCCCAGCTGACGCGCCGGGTAGGGATGTATCAGAAACGGCGCAACCCGCGCCATACCCTGACAGAATTGATCGTGGACGAGCTCTGCCGGGAGTGTAAATCAGTAAATAAAACTTGAGCATCACACAAGTATTATCAACTATTATTCATGTATGCCCCATGCTATCCTCCTGCCAGTAATAAACGCAAAGAGGAGAGCCCGTGAGTTCCATCTCCAACGCCCTCATACCTGTGCTGGCCCTGATACTGATCGGATTCATCATCCAGCGCACCGGTTTCCTTCCACCTGCCTTTTGGCCGTCGGCTGAAAAACTGACCTATTTCCTGCTCATGCCGGCCACACTGATCCACAATCTGGCCGGGAAACAGATCGGCTCTCTCCCCTGGCTGAAGATTCTGCTGACCGTGGAGGGAGCGGTACTGACCAGCGCAATTCTGGTGACACTCTGGTGGTTTGCAAACAGGAGCATGAAGGCTCCGGTATTTACCTCCCTCTTCCAGGGGGGTGTTCGCTTCAACACCTTTGTTGCGCTGGCCCTGGCGGAGAATCTGTTCGGCGTGGACGGCCTGTTCCTGGCCGCTCTGGGGGCGGGGTTCATGATCATCCTGATCAACGTGCTCTGTGTTTCAGCCTTCTCACTTGCGGTGCATAATGGCACGGGCCCCGACTTCAAGCGGTTGTCGATCGATCTGCTGCGTAACCCGCTCATTATCGGGTGCGTTATCGGAGTAGGACTGAACGTATCGGGAATGAAACTGCCAGTGGCAATCGACGGCATACTGGCGCTGGGAGGAAAGGCGGCTTTCCCGGTGGGACTGATGGCGGTGGGGGCTGCGTATCGCGCCGGCAACCTGATGCTGCATTGGCAGCCGCTGATGGTAAGCAGCACCGTACAGTTTCTCTGCAAGCCACTGATCGCCTGGGGTCTGGCGACAACCCTGGGCCTGACCGGCACGGCCTTAAGTGTGGCGGTGCTGCTGTTCAGCGTACCGACGGCCCCTTCCGCCTTCATCCTGTCACGGCAGATGGGTGGCGACCATGACAGCATGGCTGCGATTATCACCGTACAGACAGGCCTGTCGTTTTTCACCCTGCCGCTGACGATCTGGCTGGTGCAGCAAGCCTGAGGATTATGTTATGAAAACATCTGCAGAGTCATCTGGCTGAAGCGGGAAAAACGGGAAAGATCGTCTTCAGCTCCTCCAGCTCCTTCTCTGTAAGCACTACAGGCTGCATACGGGCCCCCGCCTTTATCTCACGGGGATTTTTCAGCCAGGCGACAAGGTTCCGGTAGGTCCAGACCTCTCTATCCCTGAATGTCCTGGGATAATATTCTGAAAGCAGTCCAGACAGATTGGGACCACTATCGCCCGTTCCAAGGGCGCCCAGTCGACCGGTGAGTATCCGGTGGCAGCTGCCGCACTTTTTTGAAAAGATATCTTCTCTCTTATTCCCCGACTCATTGAAATGTACCTTCACCGGGGCGGTTTTATCCGGTTGCCGCCCTGAGGAACCGGCAAAAACAGCATTCACCAGTGTCGTTATCTGTTCTTCATCCAGACCGAAATCCGGCATTGCCGCCACAGGGTGCCGGATCGAAAGTACAAGCTCTCCAGCCGTTTTCCGGGCCGCCGCTTCATCAAGACTGGTTGCAAGACGGTTTCCCCGTCCGGCACTGACATGACAGCGCCGGCAGGCGAGTTGAGCCATCAGATCATCCTGCTCTCTTTTCTGCACCTGGCCACCGAGGGTGAAACGGACAAATTTCCCCGCCCGCAGCCCGGCATGGGCAATATTCTTCCGCTCTGAGGCCGGGTTGCCGTGATGGCAGTCACTGCACGCGGCACGCCCGATATAATGAGTGGTGTGGCAGGAGAGGCAGAGTTGACGCTTCTGTCCGCTCCAGGCGGGGGCTACGGAAATAAGCAGGGCACATACTATGATCCGAGAGACCAATTAATCCCCCTGAAAAAAAATGCAGTTACGGAAAGTACCAGAATAGCGACCGCCAGAATGAGCGTAAGTGCAGACACCGTCCTCTGTTCAGCCGGAAACCAGCGTGCCCGGTGGATACGCGGCCCGACCGGCAGCCAGGGGAGTAGCAGAAACAGAACCGCCAGCAGCAGGACCGGAAAGATCATATAGCGCGACCAGCTGACCAGCTCCTGAATCCAGAGCAGAAACCAGGCCGATTTTGCCGGGTTAGGGGTAACTGCAGGATTGGCCGGTTCTTTAAGCGGTGCCGGAATCAGCGCCGCAAGGAGCAGGAGTGAGGCGGCACACGCATACATCGAGCGGACGATGAGCCTGAAAAAGACCGGGGAGCTTTTAACGAATCCGTTTTTCATAGATACGGCAGCACTCCCTTGTTTTTTCTGACCCGGTAGAAATGAAGGGCCGACAGCGTCAACACCGACAGCGGTATGATGGTGATGTGCAGAGCATAAAAACGGAGCAGCGACAACCCCTGCCCCACTCCGTCCGGCACCAGCAGCGAACGGAGAAACGTTCCGAACGGCAGTGTAACCAACAGCTCCATGCCGGTCTGAGTTGCCCAGAAAGCCAGTTGATCAAATGGCAGCAGATACCCGGTATAGGCTTCGAACAGCGCCAGGAACAGCAACAGGCAGCCGATCACCCAGTTCAGCTGCCGGGGTTTTTGATATGCCCCGGTCAGGATCACCCGCAGGGTATGCAGCAGAATCAGCACGAGTAGTGTATGAGATGTCAGGCGATGCAGGCTGCGCAGGTATTTCCCCCCCCAGACCGAGGACTCAAGAAACAGTACAGAATTGAATGCCCGCTCCGGGGTCGGCTGGTAGTACACCAGCAGCAGCATACCGCTGACCAGCATGATTAGAAAGGCGGTGAAGGCCAGTCCACCCAGGCAGAAGGTGTAGCTGAAGCGCAGGTTACGCTCCAGTACGACGCGAGGAAAAAGATGTTTGAGGAAATCAGTGATCATAGACGTAGATATACACTCATCGGGAGAAGTAGTAACTTAAAAATCCAGAGGGCTCTTTTGCTCTTATACTGTCATAACCGGGACGCAGTGAGTATAGATCATGGTAGTTTTCAGGCTTGAATGCCCCAACATCGTCTGAATAACCCGGATATCGTAACCGGCCTGCAACAGATGGGTCGCAAAAGAATGTCGGAACGTGTGAGAAGTGACCCGTTTAGGGATTTTCGCCTTGCGAACTGCCGGATACGCTCGTGCCTTGCTGAAGCGATAACTCTTTAGCTGGCATTACCCGCTGAATCTCCTGATTTTGCATTTCAAAATAAAGTGAAATAGCATGGGCGGCCTGCTGGCACTGTACTGATGTCTGTTTCCTGCTTCGCAGCTTTTCCAGAAAAAGTTTCACCTTCTCAGGTTTATCGTCAATATCCAGATAATTGGCACAAAAATCATAAAAATACCGCAGCCACTTCTTGTAATACTCAATGTGGTGTGGCGGTATCTCACGACTCGCAAGGGTAGCTACGTAATCATTCATAACAGGATGTGGAACGGGAATCATCTGTATCAACTCCATTCACAACGAGATTAGCAGAACGATACTATCCATACCGTGTAAATTTAATAACGTCAACTGAGGAAAGCTTATAAATAAGTTTCTAATTCGCTGCAACTATGCTAATGAAATTGCCATAAATTATGTAGGTTTTCCGGAGTCTTAATGAAAACGCGGGTAAATTTGAAGCCGGGACAAAAAGGGACAAAGAGATTAGTGGAGCAGTACGGCGATGCTCTGGTTTGTGTCCGCTATCGCTATGATGCAAAAGCACAAAAGCAGTATAAAACCGTGGAAATTATCGTCAGCGAAAGTGAATGGACACCGCCTCCTGCCAAGTACCCTGATGGTGAATTGGTTCACCTTAAAATCGGCATCAATGAAACTGTTTTACAGGCACAGGCGAGAGCTGTCGGCGGGCGATGGGATAAAGACCAGCGTGTCTGGTTTGTACCTTATGGATGTATTGCCGGAACAAAGCTGGAAAAGCTTATAGTAGTAGAAACCTCCGTGACTGTCATAAAAGCGGATAGCTTATAGATGTAGAAACATATGGAATCGGCGTAAGCTCCGTAAGTTTATAGTTATAGAAACTTACTGGGTTTATAGATATATAAGCTTACTTCTAGTACTATAAACATGCTTATGCATATATAAACTCGGTACTAACCGGTGATGTACGAGTTGAGCAAATAATGAGGAAGACTATCCCAAGCAATTGATGAGGTATTAAAATGTGGAATAAAAAAACACATGGATTTGGAATAATTATTATTTTGATGATGTTTATAATTATATTCAATGGATGTGCAACTTCTCTTGTATATGAAAGAAAGAATGGTCCACATGAGGTGTCTATCCGTTCCAGTGGAACATTTAATCAAATATACTACACGGTTATTAAGCATGATAATAACAAGACTTGGAATGTAGAAAAAATACTGTGCATCCCAGTCATTATAGATAGCGCAAAAAAATACTTGATTATAAGAAATGTACTATATATGGACATAAATTCAGCGAATAATGACACTGATAAATATAAGTCAGCCCTAAAAAATTATGTAGATTTGAAGTCTGTTGAAGTTATTAAACAAAATAGTAAGTTTAGAGATTTAAAAAGTGGATTTAATATCTATTTTACATATAACCCTCGCCCCAATGTTAGTAACGACTTGAAGTATTTAAGACCTAACAAAATGTTTGTCCAGGGAGAGATGATTCCAGACGGCATTATCCGTAACAATTACTTAGTTACCACTAATGGCAGTATTGATCAGCATGGCAGCCATTACTCTTATTTGGTTTATCCTCCAGTTACGCTTAAATCAACCATAGAAGATGAATTCGACTATCGTAGTTATGAACATTTATTACCAGATGATAACCACACATATACTTTGAATTTAATGAATTCTGATGCTGTTTATGTGCATTCGGCATTTTTTAGATACGGCATTACACCATTTTCAGTAGCTGTAGACGTTGCAACCTCACCGCTTCAGTTGTTGTTTTTTTGGGGGCTTAATAATTCTTCCATTGCAAACTAAGTGTCCCAACTCTCGGCACGACCCCACTCCCTACGGTCGGGGGTCAGCCTCACCACCGTTGGATATAGGAATCATATGCTCTACTGCGGCACTACATACAATTTCTGGGTAGAAACAGCCCTGCAATATCTCCCTTCACAAATTATTGAGGAAATTGAAGGTAAGATAGCCATTACTATGCTCGGCAGTGATGCTTTTCGATTAGCCCAAAAGATCAGAAGCCAAGAGGAGGTAATCGTTCTTGCACCTTGGATTTTCTCTTTTATACCACCGGGGTCCTGCGAAGCTGACAAGGAATGGCGATATCTTGTTTTCTGCGTATTGCATGAAATAGCACATGCATTCCTTAAGCATTCACCGCCCGACGAATTGACTGGTCAAGAGGACATTAATCAGGAAGATGAGGCAAATAGGTATGCTTTAGATTGGTATAACAAATATGCTCAAGAGAACATAGAACGAGGCTTGACTGAGCTTATTATCGAAGAAGTAAGAGAAACACAAGGCCGATATCAAGTGAGATTAGAGCAAATCTTGGGTTTTGGGTAACAGGCATACTCAGCGGATTGCCCACACGCTGTACGTCCCGGTAAGCCGCTAATTAAATGGAGGAAAAAATGGGAATCAAAAGTTTGAATGGGTGGCAGCGTTTATGGGTATTGACATCCTTAATATATCTAACATTTGTGATGTTCAATGCTGTAATTGATTTCTCAAAGCCATGGAACTCTATTCCCCCAGGTGAAATGAAGAAGAACCTATCAGAAAAATCGTTATTGCTGATTAAAGCTGCTGATAAATTCGCAGACAAAGACGGGTGGATAGACGTTGCACTAGTAATGCCTATTAAACTTCCAGACAATACGGAGGTGCTAGTTCCTGCAGATACCAAGCAAGTTGATTTGGACTATATCAACAAGGATTCCGTCGAAACATCGAACAAGTTAACCAGTAAAATCCGAATTAATTTCATAGGTAAAATGTTTGCAACTTGGTTAATACCATGTCTTGCCTTGTACGCACTTGGCCCTTCTCTCCACTGGGTTTACAGAGGGTTCAAGATAAATAAAAGCAATGTAAATGCAACTATAAAGAGCGACTCCGATTGATTGATTCCTGAGGTGGGTCATCCTTGACAATAGTAAAATGTGATGATCCAACAAGACAGAAGCACCGGCCAAAAGCCGCCGGTGTTCTGCCAATCCGTTAGACAGAGGAAATCAATGACCCAAAAAACGAGCACATTTATTGGAATTTCCCTTTATATCATTCTTCTGATCACTGGGGTATTTATTGGAAACATATATTTCAATATTCCAATGGGCGTGTTCCCTCCTATCTTTGCGCTGTTGGGCGTAATTTTAATTGGCATCAAAAGGATATTTTTCAAGGGAGAATTACCCCCCCCAGAACCGACAGATAAAGACAAGTTACGCGCATCATTGGCTTTATGTGCCGGATTATCAGCATCTGCGTTTATTGTTGGACTGATGTTATATGCTGAAGTTATCAATTATTTCGAGAAGACCGGCAAACCAATTCCCATTTATAAAATTAATACATTTTTCATAGGGCTGTTAGTAGCAATCACCGTAGTCTATGCAAAGAAACGGGCAAGCATAATTAGAAGACAGTCTAACAACGCCACTACACCCGACAAGCGGGTGACTGGCTGACCCGTTGAATCAAGATAAGAGGAGGTCATAATGGTACAATTAAAGTATTTCGGAGATAGCAGAGATTTCTTCAAGTACGATCTCATTACTCAAATACTGGATGACACAAAGATTGAAAATTATGTTTTTGTTCCGATGCTCACAAGGCATCGCATTGACAATGAAGGGAAAAAGACGCCTATAAAGAACGGTGACAAATCAGAAGACTTGCACTCATTCATAGGTGGTTGTGACCCAAAGAGCTTGAACCATTGGGAAAAATGGTTGAGTCCGCATGTAAAGAGCTACATGACAGTTGAGCCAGTCGACGAAAGCTATTTTGAAGACCAAAACAGAGATTCCTACTGGATTACCTATGCTGAATACCTGAAACAGAAAAACTCATTAATCTTCTTAGACCCCGACACAGGTTTGCAAAGCGGCTCTAATTCCTACCTGAAGAAAATAGGGCGTGAAAAATACATACTCAACTATGAAATCAAATTACTCCATGAGCATCTCGACCATTCATCAGCCTTAATGATTTACCAACACCTCCCTAACAACAAAAATGAGCATGTTAAATCCGTGTACAAAAAAATGGCTCAGCTAAAGGCTTCATATGTTGACTCTTTCGTATGCGGTTACCGTGAAGACGATCTGGTTTTTCTCTTTCTGACAAAGAAGGAAGAGTTGTTCAAAAGTATTTATTCCACTCTTACAGATTACTATTCAAAGAGCGTCAGCAAATATAAGTCATTGCATGTCAGCATGAAACCGCCGTACTTGGTGAGTTGCAGGCACGGCGGAGAACGGGTAGGCGTTTTGGCCTTCAAACACAAAAAAGGCGCGATTTGTTTCCTTGATGTCGGATGGCTCGACACCGCAGTGCCCCCATTCCATATACTTGATGGCCCGTTTGAGTTAGTGGAAACCCCGAGAGGAATGGTTTACACCGCTGCAAACGGCGACACCGTGCAAGAACTAAAGCCAGAACACCCACTCTGGTATAACTGGCAGAACTGGTTAGACTTTCTGGAAAACCCTGATGGTGCAAAAGCGAACCAAGATATAGCCATTGAAGGGTGCAAATCAAACGGAGCTATCATCGATCAACCACTGTAATAATGCGAGGATACTTGCCCCTCACGACTCACTGTGTTATATTTGCGCGTAACAATACGGAGGTTTTCCAAAATGCCACAGACCATTTCCGCCACCTATGAACATGGAGTATTTGTACCCCGCATACCAGTCAATTTGCCGGAACATACCGAGGTAAAGCTTCTACTCCCCAAGTTAAAAACAAAACGGAATCAGCTGACCAAAGCAGAAATGAGTTTTCTTGCACTGCGCGGTATCAGCCATAATCTTGCAGGGACAGACTCCGTTGAAACACAGAAAAATATCCGCAGCGAATGGCGCGGTCTGTGATTGTCTGCATCGACACTAATGTGCTGCTCGGCTTTTTCAATAACGAGCCGGACAAGGTAGAAAGCTGTACTGCTTTTTTTCAGCTACTTTTCGCCAAACGCATAAAATCCGTAGTTGCCACCATTACCCTCTTAGAATTAGCTGCCATTCTCACCGCTGCCGATCAATCCGCTGAAGCTGAACGAATCGTCAAATCCATAGAATCGCTCCCACTGTTTTGTATTGGCTCAGCGT
>CAVYYZ010000006.1:0-112781 GCA_963772835.1 uncultured delta proteobacterium
GAGTGCCGGTGGTTTTTGAAACAAGCTCAGGAGTATAGCGCCCGTAATGCTTCTTCAACAGCTGGAAGACGCAGTGCGGGTCCTTAAGTGTCGGATCCTTTTTGATACTGTCGTCTGCATTTTTCTGGAACGACCAGGCCTTGGCGTCATAGCTCCGTTTCTTGGCGTCATAGCCGGAGAAGAGACCGGCAAGATCGCCCGGCATCTTGAAATCAGCGTTCACCAGATAGGAGGAGTTGGTATAGTCGCGCACATACTGTTCAAAATGGAGCTTGTTCTGCAGGATGTAGTTGATCATGCCGCCCAGGAAAGCGATATCGGTGCCTGAACGGAGCGGAGCGTACAGGTCGGCCTTGGCCGCGCTGCGTGTAAAGCGTGGATCAACGCAGATCACCTTGGCGCCGGCTTCTTTGGCCTTCATGATCCAGCGGAAGGAAACCGGGTGGTTCTCGGCGGGGTTGGACCCCATGATCAGGATTACGTCAGAATTCTTGAAATCTATCCAGTGGTTCGTCATTGCACCGCGTCCGAACGACTCTGCCAGAGCCGCAACTGTTGCGCTGTGTCAAATGCGGGCCTGATGTTCAATATACACCAGGCCTAACCCCCGTAAGAATTTCTGGTACAGGTAGCACTCTTCATTATCCAGTGCGGCGCTGCCGACCGAAGCCATTCCCATGGTACGGTTGACCACAGCCTGAATCTCTTTTTCGACATCAACGCCGCCGATCTTTTCCTTGATCTTTATTTTGCTGGTAGCAACAAAGGTGGCATCGCGCGTTTTTTTAATTTTCCCGGCGATTTCGTCCAGCGCCCAGTCCCAGGTGACCTCTTTCCACTGGCTGGCGCCGGCGGCACGATACATAGGCGTGGTGACGCGGGCCTTGTTGTCGCGCAGCTGGAAAACCGACGCTCCTTTCGGGCAGAGCGTACCCTCGTTGATCGGATGATCGGGGTCACCCTCAACATTGATGATGTTCCCCCCCAGAGTATGCACGATCATGCCGCAGCCGACCGAGCAGTAGGGGCAGATGGTTGTGGATTCCTTGGCGTAGTGAATAGCCAGATCTTCGGCTTTTGCCTCGACCGGAGCGAGGTTGAAACCGAGGGTGGCTGCCGCAAGCCCGGACCCGGAGAGCTTGAAAAAATCTCTACGTGATACCGCCATTGCTGTACCTCCTTTTTTAATGGTTGTAATCGTTGCCGATACCAACCATCCCCTTTTCTAACCCTGACCATGACAGGCAGGATAAGTTCGTTTACGAAGCAGTTATCTGCCGGAACGGCGCAGGTACATGACTTCTCACTCACTAAAGGAGGGCAGCGCCGTTTCCGGCGATACCCGCTGGCCGCAAGCCGTGGAAACCGTTTCTTTAGGCTGGTGCGACTCGGAGATGGATACGTCGTGGTCTGTCTGATCGAAACAAACCGGATGATGTTCTGCATTGAAGCGCGAAAAATAACTGGAACTTTACGAATAAACCATTGTATCATTAGTACACAATAGAATCTTTTGGGATGCCAATGGCATAGCATGATAAATTATCAACAATAACAGCATTATCAGCTGTTTCTGCCCGACGGTAAAACGGCGGCTGTTCTAACTTAAAGCAATAGACATGCCAATGGGCGCTCAAAATAGAACCTGATTTCATTCAGCATAACAGAGCTGCATTTCAGCCATTTGAAAGAGTTACTATGTACCAAGGAATTATCGACACCGGATTATTATGTGTACTTTGCATACAACACGTATCCTTTTGATACAATAACGGACCGGTGGCGAGAAAACATGTGAGGAGGCGAGTGTGTCTGATGGGAAAATCGTCATCTGCGACGATGAAAAAGAGATACTGCGTTATCTGAAGAAAATCCTGCATTCCCATGGATATGCTGCAGATACCTATGCCGACGGGCGGATTCTGCTGGATCGGCTTGAGGCCGACGCGGCATATACACCGGAGCTGTTGGTCCAGGACATCAACATGCCCGGGATAACCGGTATCGAAATCCTCAGGAAGGTTCGTGTGCTGCGTCCTGAACTGCCGGTCGTGGTCATGACAGCCTTCGGCAGTATCGATTCAGCGGTTGAGTCCATAAAGCTTGGAGCCTATGACTATATCACCAAGCCATTCCCCAAAGAGAAGCTGCTCGGCGTACTTGAAAAGGCGCTGGAGCGCGAAACGCTGCTGAAAGAGAACCGCTCGCTGAAGGAAGAGCTGATCCGCAGCGCCGCCCCCGGTGAAATCATCTTCGCCAGCAGCAAATACCGCGAAGTCCATGATATGACCCTGCAGGTAGCAGCGAGTGAGGCCAACATACTGATTCAGGGGGAATCTGGCACCGGCAAGGAGCTGATTGCACGGGCAATTCATTACAACAGCGGCCGACGTGGTCAGCGCTACCTGACCATCAACTGCGCCGCCCTGACTGATACCCTGCTGGAAAGCCAGCTTTTCGGGCACCTGCGCGGAGCCTTTACCGGTGCCACTACGAGCCAGAAAGGGCTGCTGGAGGCCGCTGACGGCGGGACCCTCTTTCTTGATGAGATTGGAGACATGACTCTCTCTCTTCAGGCAAAACTTCTGCGCGTCATACAGGAACGTGAGTTTACCCCTGTCGGATCGACCGAAATCAGAAACTGTGACATCCGCATAGTGGCTGCTACCAATAAGAAACTTGAGAGAGAAGTGAGTGAGGGGCGCTTTCGGGAAGATCTCTACTACCGTCTCAACGTCATTACTCTTCACCCTCCTCCATTGAGGGAGCGGAAGGAGGATCTGGAACCGCTCGCCCGGCATTTCATGGCCCGGTTTTCCACGCGGATGAAAAAACAGGTTGATGACATAACCGGAGACGCTCTCCGGGTTCTGCACAATTATCACTGGCCCGGTAATATCAGGGAGCTGGAAAATATCATCGAGCGCGCCGTCATTCTTGCCAGATCGCACCGGATAACAGCTGATCTACTGCCTGTCTCAAGCAAATCCGGCGCGCCGGTATCCTTGAATGCGGACGACAGGGATTCTCTTGAAAGTGTCGAGCGGAATCATATCCTCTGGGTTCTGAAGAAAAACTCCTATCACAAGAGCCGGAGCGCCGAAACTCTGGGAATCACCCGTAAAACCCTGGATCGGAAGATCGGCGACTATGGCCTGACCATACCAAAAAACAGTGTCGAGTCCACTTAGCCAATGCGGTTACCCCGACTCTCCATACGCCTCAAGCTGATGATCGGTTCGATCCTGCCGCTCTTCATCACTATCTTGTTCTGCTCGATGGCGGGTATCTATATCATAAACACCCGCATCAATGTGCTGGCCCAGGAAAAGGTGCGTACCGACCTCAACTCGGCCCGCGAGGTGTACTCCAACGAAATCGCCCATATTCGTGATGTAATCCGTTTTTCCACCAGCATGCCTCATGCCGCAGAAGCGGTGATCACCAATAATCGAAACGTCATCGCCCGCTTACTGTCCGAGATGATTAAAAATGAGCAGCTTGATGTCCTGACACTGGTGGACAGCCGTGGCCGGGTTTTATTCCGTGGAGGCAATCCAGACGTCTACGGAGAACGGCTCGACACGGATCCTCTGGTCAGCAGGGCACTGAATGGTGAGGTCGTTGCCGGGAGTCAGATATTCTCCCCGGAAAGGTTGCTGCGTGAAGGTCACAATCTGGTTAGTCAGGCAATTATAGATGTAATCCCGACCGAACGTGCACAATTAGAGGTTAAAAAATACGAACCGGCCGGCATGATGATGGTCGCTTCAGCTCCTGTCAGAAACCGGCGTGGGGATGTGGTCGGCGCTATGTACGGCGGCGTTCTGCTGAACAGGAATAATACGGTGGTGGACAGGATCAAGAAGATTGTTTTCGAGGGGGTTCAGTCTAACGGAAAGGACGTGGGTACCGCCACCATTTTTCTGGATGATACCCGAATCAGCACGAACGTCCAGACTCTGGAGGGAAACAGGGCGATCGGCACCAGACTCTCCGCCGAGGTGTATAACCGCGTTATCCTGAACGGGGAAAAATGGGTTGATCGGGCGTTTGTCGTCAACGACTGGTATTTCACGGCATATGAACCGATTTTTGATCTGGACGGCACTGTTATCGGATCGCTGTACGTTGGCATGCTCGAACAGCCGCATACGGCTCTTAAGAAGAAGGTAAGCCTGCTCTTTACCGGAGTACTGCTGGCCGGAGCGCTGTTCGGACTGGCCGTCTCCGGGTACACCGGCAACCTGCTCTCCCGTCCCATCAGGGAGCTCAAAGGGCTTGTGCAGAGATTTTCTGCCGGGGAACGGGATCTACGGATTGAAACGTCATCAGGGGACGAAATCGGTGAACTGGCCCAGGAGTTCAACACCATGACTGCTGCGCTGAGACAGCGGGAAGACGCGATCATACAGCTGAACAAAAGCCTCGAAGCCAAAGTGCAGGAACGAACAGCCGAACTGGAGGCAAAAAACCAGCTTCTTCTCAAGACCCAGGGTGAGTTGGTGAAGGCGGAAAAACTGGCGGCAGTCGGTGAACTGGCCGCCGGGGTGGCACACGAAATCAATAACCCTATGGCGATCATTCGGGGCAATGCCGAAATTCTGCTGATGGATCTTCAGGAGGGGCATCCGAACCGGGAGGAAGCTGAAATCATCTCGCATCAGGTGTCGCGCGTGGAAGGAGTCGTCGGCAACCTGCTCTCCTTCGCCCGCCATCAGAGAAAAACCGTTATGGCCGTTTCGATTAACCAGATTCTGGAAGAGATACTACAGCAGGTGAAACACCATGTGCCGCTCGGCGGCATTACCGTTGTCCGTGAATTTACAGGCGGTGATAACAAGATTGAAGGGGACGAAAATCAGCTTCGGCAGGTGTTTACAAATCTTATTGTGAATGCGGTCCAGGCAATGGAGGGTGGCGGGATGCTGACTGTCAGGACTGTGCTGACAATGGCTGCCGGGACCTGCCGGGTGGAGATCGGAGACAGCGGAGACGGCATCCACCCGGAACAGATCAAGGATATTTTTACGCCGTTCTTCACCACCAAACGATCCGGGACAGGTCTTGGGCTGTCAGTGTCATACGGCATAGTACGGAATCATGGGGGCGGAATCACAGTCAGAAGCGAACCCGGCGCCGGCTCACTGTTTACGGTCACACTCCCCGTGTGTCAGCAGAACTCATAACACACCCCCGGGAAGGAATAGTCCCTTCGTTTTGAGGGGAGGGCGATGCGCGCTGTCAGTGATTTCCAGGTTGCTTTTTAATGATCCTGGTTTCCACAAAATCGGCCACCTGGGCGGGATCGTTAAGATCCAGAAGCGGCACATCCAGTTCCAGCGGTTCGTCTGATGCCACTGCAATCAGCGTCGGATCATGATCCTCACCCCGGCAGATCAGAGTTGCGCTCCGCTCCCTGCGATGCAGTTCGATCTTAGGGAGGGTGCTTTTTTTAAATCCTTCAGTCAGAATCACATCCACATCGTTGAAATAGGTGGCGATCAGTTCCTCAACCGAAGGCACTTCTGCATGCTGTTTGACCAGGGCCAGTTTTTCGGGCGATGAAACCAGCATGGTGTCGGCACCGGCAACGGTAAGGCGGTGGCTGTCCTTGCCGGGGTGATCGATGTCGAAGCGGTGGGCATCATGTTTGATTACGCCGACCCGGTAGCCGCGGCATTTGAGCTCTGCGATAACCTTTTCCAGCAGAGTTGTTTTGCCGGTTCCTGATTTGGCGACGAAGCAGACAGTTCTGGTGATCATGGGCACCTCATTACGCGGTAATCTTTCTGCTGCGGAATGTAAAGCAAACCGGTATTCAGCGCAAAGGAAAAGCTGAAAAAATTGACCTGAGTCATGTATGATGGAGGCTGAACAGGGGATAGTCACGGTCATGGAAACAGTTACCAGACAGCAGAAAAAAGATATCAGGTTGCTCGGGAAGTTTGTCGAAGTGTACTGCGCCGGAAAACATCCCGCCGCAACCCGTCCTCCGGTTGTTCTTCCGTCCGGTCTGGGAGAACGATTCGTCTGTCCGGAATGTAGATCCTTTCTGGAGTACGCAGTTGCCAAGCGGCTGAAATGCCCGCTGGAAGCAGAAAAGCCGACCTGCAAGCATTGCCGTATCCACTGCTATGACAGAGTGCGCCGTGAAAAGGTACGGGAGGTCATGTCGTACGCCGGGCGACGGCTGATGATGCGGGGGCGGCTGGATTATCTCTGGCATTATTTCTTTTAGACCTACAACCGGGGGAACCATCGGATCGCCCCTGCAATCAATACAGATAGCCAAGGAGAAACAACCAATGTTGAGAAAAATTGTAACAATCGATCAGGAAAAATGTGACGGCTGCGGACTTTGTGTCCCATCATGTGCCGAAGGGGCGATTACGCTGATAAACGGCAAAGCGGTATTGTCGGCCGATAATCTGTGCGACGGTCTTGGAGCCTGTCTGGGTGAGTGCCCGCGGGATGCCATCAAGATAGAGGAGCGCGAGGCGGATGAGTTTGATGAGGCGGCAGTGGAGCAGCATCTGGCCGCTCAGGGGAAGCCGGCGCCGGTTCTCCAGCATGCAGTTCAGCCTCCGGCCGCGGTTCACCATCACGGCGGCGGCTGCCCCGGTTCCCGCGCCATGAGTTTTACCCCGCCACAGGCCGCTTCTGATGCACCTCCGGCCGGCAGTCGACAGAGTCGGCTTGCCCAGTGGCCGGTGCAGCTGCATCTGGTCCCGACGACCGCGCCGTATTTTCAGGGTGCCGATCTGCTGATCACCGCCGATTGCGTGCCGGTAGCCTATGCCGGATATCACGAGGATTTCCTCAAGGGTAAAGCGGTTGTGATGGGGTGCCCCAAGCTGGACGACAACAACTTCTACACCCAGAAGCTGACGGAACTGTTCAGCAAGTCTGATGTGAAGAGCGTTACCGTGCTGAAGATGGAGGTCCCCTGCTGCGGCGGCATCGCTGTGGCGGCCCGTCAGGCGCTTGCGGCATGTGGCAAGGAGATTCCGTACAAAGAGGTAACTATTGGAATCCAGGGGCAGATCAAAGGGTAGGTTTTTCAGTTGAACAGCATTTGCGCGCAGATACTTACGTTCCCTGCATCAGCTGAAGAATCTTTTCCCGCAGTTCCCGTACCTGAAAGGGTTTCTGGATAAAGGCGTCCGGTTTGTCACCCGAAAAGCTCATGGTTGTGTCGTGCGTGGAATGGCCGGTGCTGATGATTATCCTGACAGCCGGATTTATCCGTCTGAGCTCCCGGAATGTCGCACCGCCGTCCATTATGGGCATGGTCATGTCCAGGATGACGAGCTGAATCTCACGGTGCCGTGTCCGGAAAATTTCAACAGCTTCCAGACCGTCACACGCGGACAAAGCGGAAAAACCGAAATGGGTGACACATTGAACACAGAAGTCACGAACATCATCTTCGTCGTCCACGACCAGTACCGTGCCGGTTAAAAAAGGCGATAGTGCGTCTGTTTCCGGCAGATGCCCGTGCGCGTCAGTCTCAGTAGCCCCATCATTGCCTGCAGGCAGCAGTATCGTGAACTGCGAGCCCCGGCCCGGTTCGCTGTGCAGGATGATGGCGCCGTGGTGAGATCGTATTATGCCGAGCACTGCCGACATGCCAAGGCCCCGCCCCGTGAATTTGGTAGAGTAAAACGGTTCGAAGAGGCGTTGTTCTGTTTCGGCATCCATGCCTGAACCGGAATCTGAAACATCTAAATAAACATAGCGCCCGGCAACCTGCTTCTCTTCCAGGCGGTTCTTCGCCAACTCTTCTTCGGTGAATTCCCTGACGCCGGTGGAGAGGGTAATCACACCCGGTATGTCGCCAATTGCCTCTGAGGCATTGGTTATGAGGTTCATGACTACCTGCTGAATCTGACCTGGGTCAACTGTTACGGAGGGGAGGTCGGCGGCCAGGTTGATCGTAAAGGTAATGGTTTTTGGTACTGTTGTCTTGAAGAGATCTACATTCTCCCGGACAATGTTACCGAGGTCAATCTGTCTGAGCGTGACGATGCCCTTCCCGGAGTAGGCGAGCATCTGCCGTGTCAGGTCCGCTGCTTTGTTGCTCGCCCGCACCGCCTTTCGTATCCCGGTTGTTGCGGTCGAGTCCGGGGGAAGGCGCCGAAGCGCCAAGTCGAGATTGCCGATTATGACAGTCAGCAGGTTGTTAAAGTCGTGGGCGATGCCGCCGGCAAGCACTCCCAGACTTTTGAGCTTCTGGGTATGGAGAAGCTGGCGCTCCAGATCAAGACGTTCATATTCGACACGCTTCTGGTCCGTTATGTCTGCTATAATCAGTACGATTGAAATAAGCCGGCCTTCAGCATCGGTATGTCGTCTGGCGCTGGCGAACCCCTGGAAATAAGTACCATCTTTACGAACATAATTTCTTTCACAGGAAATCTGTTCGAGATCCCCCCCGACCAGACTTTGAATATTGCTGTCACTGGATTCATAGTTATCGGCAGATACCAGCTTGTGATAGGCGCTGGAGAGTAATTCCTGCAGGCTGTATCCAAACATGTCCGACATGCTTTGATTCGCCAGAACTATGCACCCCAGCTCATTCACCATGATAATGCCCGCCTTGGACGTGTCGAAAATCACCCGAAGCTGCTGTTCGTTTTCTTCAAGACAGGCGGCCATGTGATTGAAACTGTCAACCAGAAGCTTCAGTTCACCTTTTACCGTGCTGTTCACGCGTACCGTAGGATCACCCTGGGCAAGCTTCAGGTTTGATTCGATGAGCGCCGTCAGCGGGTCGAATAATGTTTTCCGGAAAACAATAATAAGCGCATACAAGAGAAGTGCCGCCATCAACACATTTATCGAAACAATAAGCAGCACGCTCTTTTCTATCTCGCTGAGTGCTGTATGTTTAGACAGACCCACAACAACCGTGCCGAGATGTGCGGTGTCGATTTCGACAGGCAATGCTACTTCCATAATGTGATGCTCTGTTTTGAGTACCTTTACGATTCCGGTCAGATCCATATCTTTTGGCAGCGCGGTGAATATGCTGTTGAAACGGGGCACACGATAATTGAGGCTCGCATATTTGGTGGTCAGGAGTGTGCCCTGTCCATTATAGACAAGAATGTAGGCGATCTGCTCACTGTCACTGTCCGCTTCATTGACGATCGCATCAAGTGCCACGTAGTTTTGTGCAATCAGCGGTTCTGTGCTCAGTCTTGCAATGAAAATTGCCAGACGCCTGCCGCTGTCCTCCAGTTCGCGCATGGAATTCTGATACTCATGACCGGAGATGAGGACGCTCAACAGGATGGTGCCGATCAGCAGCATCACGGCAATAATTCTGAAAAATCTGAAACTTATGGAGTTGCTGGAAGTCCTGCCTAACAAAAGCATTCTCCTTTACAGAGTATCGGATCCGCCTGAAATATCACTGGATCTTTCTGTCAATGATCGCTGCAAGTTTTGGAGGGACCTGGATCTGTGCGGCGTTCGCGCTCTTCTGGTTGAAGATGATGATCTGTTTTTTACTGGTTTCAATCGGGAGGGACGCCGGCCTGGCGCCTCTCAGGATTTTTGCCGCTTTCTCTCCGGCCTGTCTGCCGATCTGATACGGACTGGTGGTTACACCCAACATCACCCCCTTTTCTACGAGGTCTTCAAGATGGGTCAGGGTAACGGTCCGGAATTTGCCGGCTGACGCCACGATATCATGTATGTGGCTGTCGACAAAATTGCTGCCGGTTACATACACAGCGTCTGAGGTGCGCATGACTTCAGGCAGTACATATGTGAAGTCTTTGTCTTTGGTCATCGGGACCGGCACCACCTTCAAACCGCGGCTCTGCTGAAGTTCCATAAGGTCCCGCAGCAGATATTCTGAATTCGATTCTGCCGGATTATACAGTACGGCCAGACTTTTAACCTCCTTGAGGAGTTTAAGCGTATCGAGTAGTGTCGACATGGGGATAATGGTTGAAGTGCCGGTGGTGTTATTGCCGGAACTGCGCCAGGACTTGGCAATACCGCTTTTTACCGGGTCATAGACAACGCTGAAGACAATCGGTTTTACCGTGATGGTCTTTGAGAGCATTGTCGTTGCGGACGTTCCCAGCGTAAAAAACAGATCCAATTTTGACTCCGCAAACGTATGCACCAGATCGGCTGCGGTTGCCTTGTTTCCATTGGCATTTTCCACGACGTATACCGTCTCCGGTTCTCCGAAGCCTTCCTGTTTCAAACTGTCCTTGAATCCGCGAAATGCCTCCTGATATCTTGTTTCGCTGCTGAACAGAAAAACGCCGATCTTTTTGCCGGCGCACGCATCGGTGGCATACAGAGCTGTGAGAAAGGCCGCCAGTATTACGGCCACATACCGGTTCGATATCGTCATGTCCCGTTACTCCTTCGGATCAAAAAAAGTATCTTCCATTAGGTAGCAAAAATACAGTGGTTTATCCATATTTTTGTTGACGGGACGGCAGTGATGATGTGCCAGAAGTACTACTTCCCGCCGCCTGAATGTGAAATAATGTGGTATCATAAGACGGTATTACATCACCATGAACCCAGGGGGGTTTCTTATGTCAGCGGTCATCGAAATTATCCAGGGAGACATTACGACACTGGCGGTTGATGCGATTGTCAATGCCGCCAACAATACTCTGTTGGGAGGAGGCGGAGTAGACGGCGCCATACACCGGACAGCCGGTCCGGGACTGCTGCAGGAATGCGCCGCTCTTCAGGGGTGCAATACCGGTGATGCAAAAATTACCGGTGGTTACAATCTCCCTGCAAAGCATGTCATTCATACCGTCGGTCCGGTCTGGCAGGATGGCAGCCATGGAGAACCGGCGCTGCTGGAGTCCGCCTACCGCCACTGTTTTGAGGTGGCGCACGAGAACGGTCTGAAGAGCATCGCCTTTCCCGCCGTCAGCGCCGGTGTCTACGGTTATCCGATGCGCAAGGCTGCGGTTATCGCGCTTGCAGCTGCCCGGACAGCAATCAGTCAGCACCCTGAACTGGAGCGGGTTGTTTTTGTCCAGTTCAATGCTCCGGCACAGCAGGTCTACCGGGAAGCGGCTTTAAAACTGGGGATAGCTTTCAAACGATGAGTTCTTAATCCAGGGTCTTCCGGTACCGCTTGACACCGATGGCGAGAACGATCACGGCGAACAGCGTGATCTGCCAGAGCTGCAGCACCACTTCCCCTACACCGTTCCCCTTGAGCAGAATTCCCCGCACGATGCGTAAAAAATGGGTGAGAGGCAGCACTTCGCCGATGGCCTGTGCCCAACCCGGCATGCCGCGGAACGGAAACATGAATCCTGAGAGCAGCAGTGACGGGAGGAAGAAGAAAAAAGTCATCTGCACGGCCTGCAGCTGGTTTTTTGCCAGGGTGGAAAAGGTGATCCCCATCGCCAGGTTTGCGGCGATAAAAACCGACGCGCAGAGGAGCAGCAGGGGGATGCTGCCGGCCATCGGCACATGGAAGATATATCCTGCCGCAACCAGGATCAGGCTGACCTGGATGTAGCCGACGAAAATATAGGGGACGATCTTGCCGAGCAGCACCTCCAGCGGGCGTGTCGGCATGGAAAGGAGGTTTTCCATCGTGCCCCGTTCCCGTTCACGGGTAATGGCCAGGCCGGTGATCATGACCATCGTCATCGTCAGCACCACCCCCATCAACCCGGGGACGATATTGTACTGCGAGATCCCCTCAGGATTGTAGCGGGCATGGACACGCAGATTTACCGGGCCGTCGCTCCCGGCGAGATACGCCAGCGGCCCCGTGAGGTCATGCTGAAGCGAGCTGGTGATCAGCGTCCGGAGGGAGGCGATGGCGTTGCCGGTGGCAGAAGGGTCGGTCGCATCCGCTTCAACGAGGAGTGTCGGCTTTTCGCCGCGCAGCAGGGAGCGGCTGAAATTTTCCGGAATCGTGACGACGAACTGGACTTCACCGCGTGCAAGGGCCGCCTCTCCCTCAGCTTCGCTCTGTACCTGGCGGACGAATCTGAAATAATCGCTGTTTTTGAGCGCAGAGAGCAGGGAACGCCCCTGCTGACTGCTGTCTGCCAGCAGTACTGCGGTGGGGAGATGCTTCGGATCGCCGTTTATGGCGAAACCGAAAAGCATCAGCTGAACGACCGGGATGCCGACGATCATGCCGAAGGTAAGGCGGTCCCGGCGCATCTGAATAAACTCCTTGATGACGATAGCCCAGAAACGGCTGAACGATAACGGGATCCGCTTCTTCATATCGAAAAATTATCCTTCGAGTTTCCCATCAGATGGATAAAAACATCTTCGAGTCCCGGATTGATCTGCTGCACGGTATAGGGCTCCCGGCGATACGGGGCAATTGCCCGTTCAAGATCCGCCGCATCGGTACCGCTCACGTGGAGTTTTGTGCCGAAGGCCACAGCCTGGCGTACTCCTTCGCTTTCGCGCAGCCGCCGGGCGATCTCCTGCAGGTCGGGGCCGCCCACCGACCAGGTAGACAGCTGCGCGCCTGCAATAACCTCGGCTGCCGTTCCTCTGGTCAGCAGATTCCCGTATGAGAGATAGGCAAGCCGGTCGCACCGCTCGGCTTCGTCCATGTAGTGCGTGGTTATAAGAAAGGTCAGCCCTTCTGCGGCAAGGTCGTGAATCTGCTCCCAGAAATCACGGCGTGCTTTCGGGTCGACCCCTGCTGTCGGTTCATCGAGCAGAAGCAGTCGCGGTTTATGAATCAGGCAGGCGGCCAGGGCAAGGCGCTGTTTCCACCCGCCCGAAAGTTCGCCGGCCAGCTGTTTCTGCCGTCCGGCAAGTCCGAGCCGTTCGATGCTGTCCCGTACCGCTTCCCGGCGGTTGCTGACGGCATACATGCGCGCTACGAAATCAAGATTTTCGGCGATGCTCAGATCCTCATAAAAACTGAAACGCTGGGTCATGTAGCCGACCTGGCGCTTGATGGCTTCGCTTTCACTGATGACATCGAAACCGAGACAGGTCCCCTCGCCCGCATCGGCGGCGAGCAGTCCGCAGAGCATACGGATAAAGGTCGTTTTGCCGCTGCCGTTCGGTCCGAGAAATCCGTACACCTCCCCACTGCGCACCTGAAGGTCAATGCCGTTGACGACGGTATGCTCCCCGAAGCGCTTGGTCATCCCGCGTACATCGATGGCCAATTCCAGATCAAAGCGCCCTCTTCGTTGGCTTGTCTTCGGCTCCTCAATATTCTGTTTGTATGCCTTCGTCGCCTCAATCCTCGCCGCCTTGACTGCATCTTTGATTTGAAATTGGCGTATGTTGTCCGTCATGGCCCGGAACCGAATCTGACAGTCACCGGCTGCCCCGGATGGAGCTGTGCTGCGGTGGAGGGAGCGAACGTCAGTTCGACCATGTAGACCAGTTTCTGACGGCTCTCCCGGCTGTAAATGACCGGCGGTGTGTATTCCGCCTGGGGTGATATGAAATTCACGACTCCGGAAACGGGCGCAGATGCCCCGTCAACCGTTACCTGCGCCCGGTCACCCGGATGAATTGCCGCCAGGAGCGGTTCCGGAACAAAAACCCTGACCTTGATGTTGCCCGGGGGGAGCAGGACAATGACCGGCCTGCCGGCGGTGATCCATTCCCCCTGGCGGTACAGCGTGTCGAACACCAGTCCGGTTGCCGGCGCTCTCTGCTGCCTCTCGGTAAGATCCCATTCGCTCCTGGTCAGTGCCGCTTCCAGTGCCCGCATGCTTGCCTCGGTCGCCGCTATCTGATCAACACGCGATCCGAGTTTTGCCGTACCGAGTTCGGCTTCAAGCTGTTTCACCCTCTGCCGGTCCTGATCGCGCTGGGAGCGGAGCCGGTCAACATCCTGAACCGATACTATGCCGGCGGCGAGCAGTTTCTCCTGACGCAGCAGCTCTTTTTCCGAATACTGCAGCGCTGTCCGGGCAAGATTTAACTGGGCTGTCGTCGCATCAATTTCAGTCGGCCGCTTCCCTTTCTTTGCATCAGCCAGTTGCGAACGGATCTGGGCGATGCGCAGCTTTGTTTCATCACGCGCAGCTTTTTCCTGGACATTTTCCAGGGCAAAAAGGGGATCTCCCTCCTTGACCTGTGTGCCCCGCCGTACGAAGAGCGACTCCAGCCTCCCCGGCAACGGAGCGGCTATGTAGACGAACTCCCCCTCGACATACCCCTGTACCGTGCCCGGTACAGGAGGCGCACTCGTGCATCCGCCGACAAGGCAGAGCAGCGCCGCAGCAGCGCCGGGAAGCATACATACCACTTGTTTGAGAGAAGTTGTTCTGATCATGGTCTGTTTTTCCTTTTTCCAGCGGGAGCATCAATCAGCAAAACTCAAAATAAAGAGGAGAGGGATATCATATCGATTTTATCATGTCTCACCGGCTTGACAACGGGTGTATTCAAACCGAACCATCCGGTAAATCCGGATAAATAATGTCAGTTTCAATTCATACGTGAGTAGTTTTGTTCTTGCAAGATTTTGTTGATCTGACGCAGTATGGGAACCGGGCCGGATTCCTGTCAGTTACACGTCGTATCATCCGCCGCGCTCACGAGTAAAATTACCAATGAACATGACCACACGTCATGGCCGCCCCAGGAGTGTCTCAATGAAATTTACCGGAACCGATTCGTATATTGCGACTGATGACCTGATGCTGGCGGTCAATTCCGCCATCGTACTTGAGCGCCCCCTGCTGATCAAGGGCGAACCGGGCACGGGTAAAACCATGCTGGCTGAAGAGGTGGCACGGGCACTCGGGAAACCGCTCTTCCAGTGGCACATCAAATCGTCCACCAAGGCACAGCAGGGGCTGTATGAATACGATGCGGTGTCCCGGCTGCGCGATTCCCAACTGGGCGATCCCAGGGTTCACGCCATATCCAACTACATCGTCAAGGGGAAGCTGTGGGAGGCTTTTGACTCCGACTGTCAGGCCGTCGTGCTTATCGACGAGGTTGACAAGGCCGACATCGAGTTTCCCAATGACCTGCTGCGCGAACTGGATCGTATGGAATTCTATGTCTACGAAACTCAGCAGGTAGTGCAGGCCAGACACCGCCCCATAATTATTATTACCAGCAATAATGAAAAAGAGCTGCCGGATGCCTTCCTCCGACGCTGTTTTTTTCACTTCATACGATTTCCTGATCGGGAGACGCTCGAGCAGATTGTCGCTGTTCACTATCCCGATATCCAATCCTCCTTGGTAAAAGAGGCGTTGGAAGTCTTTCTGGGCGTCAGGGACATCCCGGGGCTGAAGAAAAAACCTTCCACCTCGGAACTGCTTGATTGGCTGAAAATCCTGCTGGCTGAAAAGATCGGGCCGGAGTATCTGAAAAACAGCCGTAAAGACCGACAGATCCCCCCTCTACACGGCGCCCTGCTCAAAAACGAACTGGATCTGCTCCTCTTTGGATCATCACGGCGCCAGTCCGCCGGTTACTGAGCGCCGCCGATGTTGACAGATTTTTTTCAGCAGCTGCGCAAAGCCGGAATCCCGGTCAGTATCATGGAGTTTCTTACGCTGCTTGAGGCCATGCAGAAGCATCTGGCCTTTGGCAGTGCAGAGAATTTCTATTATCTGGCACGGCTCTGCATGGTGAAGGACGAGACCCATTTCGACAAGTTCGATCGGGTTTTCATGGAGTATTTCAAGGGGATGGTTGTTCCAGTTGAAGATCTGAATCAGGAAATACCCGAGGAGTGGCTGCGCAGGTTGGCGGAGAAATTTCTTACCGATGAGGAAAAACAGCAGATTCAGGCCATGGGAGGCCTGGAAAAACTGATGGAAACCCTGAAAAAGCGTCTTGAAGAGCAGAAAGAGCGGCATCAGGGGGGGAGCAAATGGATCGGCACCGGCGGGACATCCCCTTTTGGCGCCTACGGCTACAACCCGGAAGGAATCCGCATCGGCCAGAGCGAGTCACGCCACCGGCGTGCCGTCAAGGTGTGGGAGAAGCGGGAATTCAGAGACCTTGACGACTCCGTCGAACTGGGAACACGCAACATGAAGGTGGCGCTGCGCAAACTGCGCACCTTTGCCAGGGAGGGGGAGGCTCTGGAGCTGGATCTCCCCGGCACGATCCGGGCAACGGCCGGCAATGCAGGTTTTCTCGATATCAAGATGGTGCCGGAGCGGCACAACAAGGTGAAGGTACTGCTGTTTCTTGATGTGGGCGGGTCAATGGATCCGCATGTAGAGATATGCGAACAGCTGTTTTCAGCGGCCAGAAGCGAGTTCAAGCATCTTGAATATTTCTACTTTCATAATTTTGTTTATGAACGGGTATGGCGCGAAAATCAGCGACGCTGGGATGCACACCTTGATACCGTTACCCTGATCAACCAGTTCGGACCCGACTACAAACTGGTCATCGTTGGCGATGCCAGCATGAGCCCCTACGAAATTCATCTGCCGGGCGGGAGTGTCGAGCACCACAATCCGGAACCCGGTTCGGCCTGGCTCACGCGTTTGACGGATCACTACCGCCGGGCAGTCTGGCTTAATCCTGAGCCGCAGCAGCAGTGGAAATACACTCATTCGATACAGATCACGGAGCAGCTCATGGCCGGGCAGATGTTTCCGCTGAACATGGACGGCATTGATCGTGCGATCAAATTTTTAGGTACCTGAAAATTCCGGCGGGTGCTGCACGGCTCTCCGCCCCGTAATGCGGAACGTTACCTATAAACGGGGCACGGTTTTCTCCAGGCCTTCCCCTCCGCTTGCCGATGCCCCACATAGTATGCTACAACTCCTCCATGCTCCAACTCATAAACCTGTCCAAAAATTTCGCCGGTAAGCCGCTCTTTACCTCCATCTCCTGGCACCTGAAAAAAGGTGAGCGGGTGGCACTGGTCGGAGAAAACGGCGCCGGCAAATCGACTCTGATGAAGATCATCGCCGGGCTGACCGAGCCGTCATCGGGTGAGATCCAGTTTGCCCGGGGTGCCAAGGCGTCCTATCTGCCGCAGGACGGCATTGTCACTGCCGGCCAGTCGCTGTTCCATGAAGCCCGTGCCGCGCTCTCTGAACTGCTGGCCATGGAAGATGAGCTGCACCGGATCGGCCTGGATCTGGAACGCCTTCCCCACGATTCGCCGGAACATGATCAGATCCTGGCAAGGTACGGTGAACTGCAGGAACAGTTCCGTCATGGCGGCGGCTATACGATGGAGGCCGAGATCGGCACCGTGCTCAAGGGGCTCGGCTTTGCTCAAGCAGACTGGCACCGCGATTGCGGCGAATTCTCCGGCGGGTGGCAGATGCGCATCGCGCTGGCCTGTCTGCTGCTGCAGAAACCGGATGTCCTGCTGCTGGATGAGCCGACCAACCATCTGGATATCGAGGCCCGCAACTGGCTGGAGGAATATCTCTGTGCCTATCCCGGTTCGGTCATTCTTGTCTCACACGACCGCTTCTTCATGGACAGCGTCTGCAGCCGCATTGCCGAAGTCTGGAATCACACGATTGCCGATTATCACTGCCGCTACTCGACCTATCTCCACCAGCGCGATGAACGGGTCACCGCACTGCGCAACGCCAAGCGGATTCAGGATGAGGAGATAGAAAAGACTGAGGATTTTATCCGCCGTTTCCGCTACCAGGCCAACAAAGCCTCGCAGGTTCAGTCCCGGGTCAAGCAGCTGGAAAAGGTGGAGCGGATTGTTCTGCCGCCCGAGAGGAAAAAGATCCGTTTCCAGTTTCCTGATGCGCCGAAGAGCGGAAAGAGCGTGGTCGAACTTACAGGACTGACCCGTTCTTTCGGCGACCACACCGTTCTGAACCGGATTGACCTGAACATAGAAAAAGGGGAGCGGGTAGCCCTGGTGGGGCACAACGGTGCCGGAAAATCGACCCTGATGGCGGTGCTGGCCGGGGGTGAATTCCAGGGGGGGGAGCGGATCGTCGGGCACAATGTCAGTATGGATTATTTTGCCCAGGATCAGGCTAACGCACTGGATCAGAGCCGTTCAGCCTACGATGAACTGTATGCGGAGGCACCGTACGATATGGTGCCGAAACTGCGTGACATTCTGGGGGCGTTTCTCTTCTCGGGAGACGACATCCACAAGCAGGTCAGTGTTCTTTCCGGCGGTGAGCGGAATCGTCTCGCTCTGGCCAAGATGCTGCTGCGTCCGTCCAACCTGCTGCTGATGGACGAACCGACCAACCATCTCGATCTGAACAGCAAGGAGGTGCTGCTGGACGCCCTCAAAGGTTTTGACGGCACGGTGGTGTTCGTTTCCCATGACCGCTATTTTGTCAATGCCCTGGCAACGAGGGTGGTTGAGGTTGACGGCGGAGGAGTAGAAAACTATTTCGGGGATTACGAATATTATCTGGGGAAAAAAGCAGGCGCATCCGCCTCGGGCGCGGGGACTCCTGCCGCCGGAGCTGCAATTCCGGCCGCCTCAGGCGATTCTTCTCCTGCGCCGTTGCCACCCCTGAACAAGGACCTGAGGCTCAAGGACCGTGAAGAGGAAAAGCGCCGCAAGCGCGAGGATCAGTCTCGCCAGAAGCGGATGAGCGAAATCGAATCATTGATTGCATCGGTAGAAAAGGAGCTGGCACAACTGGAAGTGGAGATGAATGCGCCCGGTTTCTTCGATGACCCGGAGCGTGGCCTGCAGGGGGGGGAGCGCCACGCCGCACTGAATGCCCGGCTGGAAGGGTTGTACGGTGAGTGGGAGGAGCTGTCGGGGTGATACACGAAGTAGTTCAAAAAACCGCAGCCAGCCTGATCCGGTAAGAATTGTATTTACCTGCAGCCGGCATATCGGATAAATTTGTAGCTGTAGTCCACGTCAACCGCAGATATCATTACAGAGGAGGATACTCATGAAAAATCTGGCTGTTGCACTGATGACATTGATCACCCTTTCCCTTTCCGCACTGAACGCTTCGGCAGCAGGCACAACAGATATTACCTGGTACGGTCATTCCGCCTTCAAAATCACGACTCCGGGCGGCAAGGTGCTGCTGATCGACCCATGGCTGGCAAACCCTGCCAATCCAAAAGGGAAGGAACTCCTTGCCGGGCTTGACAAAGTTGATCAGATCCTGTTGACCCATGCACATGGTGATCATATCGGCAATACTGTCGAAATTGCCAAAAAGACCGGCGCCAAACTGGTTGCCAGTAACGACCTGATGAAGGCGATGGTGAAATATGGCGGTTTCCCGGAGAAACAGGCCGATTTTGCCGGCACCGGAAACACCGGGGGCACTGTGACGCTGCTTGGTGGTGAAGTGAAGGTTACGTTTGTCCATGCCCTGCACAGTTCCGGTCTGGAGTATGATGACAGAAGCGGCCTTCCCAGGAGTCTCGCCTATGCAGGGAATCCGGGCGGGTTCATCATCGCCGTTACCAACGGTCCGACGATCTATCATACCGGTGATACCGATCTGTTCGGTGAGATGAAATTTATCGGTGACCTCTCACAGGTGGATGTGATGATGGCCTGTATCGGCGACAAGTTCACCATGGGGCCGGATCGTGCGGCTGCCGCGGTAGAGCTGGTCAATCCGAAAATGGTTATCCCGATGCACTTCGGTACATTTGCCGCGCTGACCGGCACACCTGAAGCGTTTGAACAGGCGCTGAAGAAGCGGAATCTGAAAACAGTCTTCAAGCGGATGCAGGTAAATGAGACCTTCAACTGGAAGCCGTAGTCACAAGAGTTCATACGCAGCGCAGTCATGAGGTGAATAATGACCACACGCATTGAAAAAGATTCCATGGGGGAGATGCTCGTTCCGGCTGAAGCGTACTACGGAGCGCAGACGGCCCGTGCCGTGCATAATTTTCCAATCTCGGGACTGAAACCGCACCCTGCGTTTGTCTGGGGTACGGTCGTCATCAAGAAATGTGCGGCCCGGGCAAATATGTCGACCGGCAGGCTGGATGCAGAGATCGGTGATGCCATTGTGGCCGCCGCCGACGAGCTGCTGGCCGGTGAACTGGCCGACCAGTTCGTGGTTGATCCATTTCAGGCAGGCGCCGGTACCTCGCATAACATGAACGCCAATGAGGTGCTGGCAAACCGTGCTCTGGAGATATTGGGGCGTGACCGGGGAGATTTTTCCACGCTGCATCCCAACGATCATGTCAACATGGCTCAGTCCACCAACGATGTCATTCCAACCGCCATCCGGCTTGCTTCGCTTGAGATGCTCGACCCGCTTCTGGAACAGCTGGAAGGTCTGGAGCTGGCACTGGCCTCCAAGGCGGGGGAGTTTGACCATATCCTCAAGTCGGGGCGGACCCATCTGCAGGACGCCGTGCCGATCCGGATGGGGCAGGAATTCGGCGCGTATGCCGCAGCTGTTCGCAAAAACCGTGAAGGTCTGGAGTCCTGCATCCCGGCCCTGCTGGAACTGGGAATCGGCGGCACCGCTGTCGGGACCGGACTGAATGCCGAACCGGCGTATATCACGGCGATGATCGCAGAACTGACGAATGCAACCGGTTTCCCGCTGATCGCCAGTGAGAATCTGTTTGAGGCGATGCAGAACATGGACCCGTTTCTGGCGCTCTCTTCCGGCCTTCGCCGCACGGCGGTCAACCTCGGTCGTATCGCCAATGACCTGCGTCTGCTGGCTTCCGGCCCCCGCACCGGTCTGGACGAAATCGTTCTCCCCGCTATTCAGCCGGGCTCCTCAATCATGCCCGGCAAGATCAACCCATCCATGGCCGAGATGACCAACATGGTCTGCTTTCAGGTGATGGGGTGCGACCAGGCGATCATGCTGGCAACCCAGGCCGGCCAGCTGGAGCTGAATGTGATGATGCCGCTGATTTCCTGGAACCTGACGTTTTCAATGGAAATACTCAGGAATTGCGTGCAGAAATTCACCGAATCCTGTATAAATGGAATAACGGCTAACGAAGCCCGCTGTCGCCGCTACCTGGATGAATCGCTCGGTCTGGTGACCGTTCTGGCTCCGTATATCGGATATAACGCTTCGGCTGCAATAGCCAAGGAGTCCGTCGCCAGCGGCAGGAGCATCCGTGAAATCGTTCTGGAACAAGGTCTGATGGCTGTAGATGACCTTGACACAATCATGCAGCCGGAGCATTTGACCGAGCCGGGGCTGCCGAAATAATTGAGTGAGCACCACCACACACAAAGGAGATTGACAGATGAAAGAAGAGGTACTGAAAGTTCTTGAGCAGGTACGCCCCGGGCTGCAGGCTGATGGCGGAGATGTTGAGCTGGTTGAAATTACCGAAGACGGTATCGTAAAAGTACGCCTGAAAGGTGCCTGCGGCAGCTGCCCGATGTCCACGATGACCCTCAAAATGGGGATTGAACGGGCCATGATGGCACAGATTCCGGGAGTCAAGGAAGTCGTACAGGTCTGACAACATATTGAATTAAACGGGTGAAAACGCTCCTTCAGGTAATTCTGACAGGGGCGTTTTTTTGTCGGGCACGAGTCGTATTCTCCGCTTTTTGGCAGGAAACTGCGTGTTGCCCCGGGTATCCGGATTTCAGGTGTGGCGGCAGAGTCCACCGGATTGCGGAATCACATGGAGAGATAGTCGAGTAGATAGTGACTGCGGAATAACCAGAGAAACGTGTTGACCCCCTTGAGTGCGAGCCGGAATTGTTCATGTTCGGTGCCGGTCATATGGTGCGGATCAATACAGTTCGTCGATGTGCTGCCGGCCGCAAGGTCCTGCAACTGCTGCTGCAGGCGGAGCCGGACCAGGAAGGTGAATGACGTTGTGATGGTTTCAAAGTCGTCGGTTGAAAAGGCACCGAGTTTTCCGAGATGATCGAGCTTTTCCCAGGTGTCTCCGCCAATGGCCCCGGCTTCAAGCGTCAGCAGGCTTGTACCGGTGGTAATGGCAAAGATTCCTGCTTTTTTGAGGTTCACCATACCCTTGTGAGCTCCGTTCTGCTCGACCCGGATATGCCCGAAGATGGTGAACGGTGAGGGGAAACGGACAACATGATATGCCATGTTGGGGAAGAAGAGACCGTGGCACTGCACTGATGAGCAGATATGATCGCGCAAGGTCATGGCATATGATTCATCGCCGTACAGAGGTCGCAGATCCTGAAATGTGCCGAAGTGAAGTATGTTGTCCGGAGTCGGGACGGTGATCCACAGGCTCAGAAGCTCTTTCCATTCGCTGACACTGTGGCACCACTGTGGATTACCGGCCATGATGTTGCCGGGGCAGCGGGGGACGCCGATCTCTTCGAGCGCATCTTCGAGCCGGGTGGAAAAAATCTCCACAGTTCGAATCTCGTTGGCGGAAAGATCGTCGCTGTAGACAATGGCGCTGTCCTGGTCGGTGCGCAGGGTTTGTTCTCCCCTCCCCTCGCTGCCGAGAACCAGGTAGGTTGCCCCTTCTGGGAGCCGGATCCCCTCCGTGCTCTCCAGCAGGGCAATGAGTCGCAGGGTCACTGAGTCATTGAAACGGGATATCTGTCGCACAACACGTGTAATGTCGGAATTTGATCTGATGGCACGTCTGACCATCTCCGGCATCCGCAGGCCGATTTCGCGCAGCTGACCGATGGAACGGGCGGCATCGATCTCCTGTTGCAGGTCGTGTGAGATACAGTTGTTGACAGTGAAATCCGGCATGACGCATCCGTTTATCAGGCCTGTTGGTTTTGACCGCTTTCTCCGTGTGATTCCATGCAGAGCGGTACGGTAAACATAAACAGAGCACCTTCTCCTAACTCGCTTTCTACCCAGATTTTTCCCCCCATTTTCTCGACGATCTCCCGCGAGATCGTCAGACCCAGCCCGGTACCGAGGGGATGGGACTTCTGCGGATCCCGCACCTGATGAAACCGGTCGAAAATCTGCTCCAGCCTGTCCGGCGGGATCCCGGGCCCTTCGTCCGCCACACAGATCAGGGCAAATCCTTCTTTCCTTGTTCCGCTGAGCCGGACCGTTCCACCTTCCGGTGAAAATTTTACAGAGTTGCCAAGGAGGTTCGTCAGCACCTGATGGAGGCGATCCGCATCGGCGTAAACAGGGGGGAGCCCGGCCTGAATTTCGCTGGTTGCCTGAATTCCTCTTTCGGAGAAGAGCGGCTGTGTAGTGCCGAGTGCCCTGGCAAAGACCGGTTCAAGTTGCAGCGGTTGCGGCTGCAGTTCCATTCGTCCGGCTTCAATCTTTGAGAGATCCAGCAGGTCGTTGATCATGCGTGTGAGGCGCTCCGCCTCGTTATGGATGACATCAATAAATTTCCTGCGCTTTTCCGTATCGTTCACATCGTAGCGTAACAGGATTTCGGAGAACGATCGGATTGAAGTGAGCGGTGTTCGCAATTCGTGACTGACCGTGGAGAGGAAATCGCTTTTGAGCCGGTCCAGTTCCAGCAGGCGGGCGTTGGCTTTTTCCAGCTCGGCGGTGCGGTGGGCCACTTTTTCTTCCATGGCAAGGCTGTATGCCTGAACCTCCGCATACAACTGGGCATTGACCACAGCCATGGCGAGTTGGTTGGCCAGGGCCGCAAAAAGATTGACGAATTCATCGGTAAAGTGCACCGGACCACGGGATGTGTAGGCGGTGAGCACGCCGATTACTCTTCCTTCGTAGATCATCGGGGCATGGATAAGCGCACTGATCGGTACGTCCTTGACCAGTCTGGAAAGGAGCAGCGGCTTGTCAATTGTGCGGGTGTCTCCGACAACGACCGGCTGAGCGTCCAGAAAACAGCTGCCGAAGTACGTCTCTCGTGAAGGGGGCATCGCGGAAGTCAGAATATATTCGTCGCTGAGTCCCACATGACTGCGGATTCGTAAAATACCGTCCTCGTCAAGGAGACGAACGCCCAGATGCTCGAAACCGAATTCCCGTTTGATCAGCTGGAGTACTTCCTGCAGCAGAGTATCGATATCCAGACTCCGTGAAAGGGCATGTGACGCATCATGAAGGACCATGAGCTCACGCAAACGTCTATCCAGTGCGTCCCGGCTCTCCACCAGTGTCTGGGAAACACCGCCGAACACGTCCAGGATCTCCACCGCATGCTCCCGTGGCCACGCATGAGTGCTGTTTATTATCATATGTGCCGATGGAGTTCCAAGTGCGCTGGCCAGACAGCGTTCGGTAGCTTCGAGAAGCAGTTGAGGGGATGAACGGTCAGGGAGAGCCCCCAGTACGTCCTGGGCCATTCGGGCACCGACGAATCGTGTCAGCAGCGCTTCCAGCTCAGATTTGGTGGCCCATGCCGCCGGCATTCCCGGGCGGGGGGCTTCCTCCCCGGGGTGTGAAGTCATGAAACTGACGGCGAAGTAGGCCCCCATGTTGAACACCAGACTCCAGATCAAGGCGTGAGTCCAGTTGTCAAATCCCTGCAGCCCGAAGAGGGCTCGCGGTCTCAGCATCTCTATTCCCCACGGCCCCCGGGTCAGAAACGATTCGTGTATCCAACCGGAATCGACGAAGCTGGGGAGCAGCAGGGTGTATATCCAGACGGCAAATCCGGCGGCAAGTCCGGCGAGGGCACCGGTTCTGGTCCTTCCTTTCCAGCAGAGGCCGAATAGAATTGCGGGGGCAAACTGAATAATGGCGGAGAAGGAGAGAAGTCCCGTTGCTACCAGGGTGTGAGACTCGCCGATCGACCGTTTAAAGGCGTATCCCAGAAGCACGACTCCGAATATCACGGCCCGTTTTGTGAACAGAAGGGGAACAGAAACATCGCGGTTTCCCAGATTGCGCAGTCCGGGGAAAAGGGTGCCCAGAAACGCTACTCCGGGATGATGGAGGATCATCGTTGCCAGAGCGACCGCAGCGACTATGACCATGCTTGTAGCAGCGGAAAATCCTCCCAGAAACGCGAGAAAGGCCAGACCGGTATGTCCCCGCGTCAAGGGGAGCGATATCATGTAGAAATCCGGGACAAGATCGCCTCCGTACAGACGTCCGACCAGCGCTACGGGGAGTACGAGAATATTGATCAGGAACAGGTAGGCCGGAAATGCCCACGAGGCGGTGCGCAGGTGCCGCACCTGTACATTCTCGACGACCAGCATATGGAATTGGCGGGGGAGAAGGACGACGGCTGACGCGGAGAGGATACTCAGGGTGACCCAGGTCGGAAGAGAAACCCCCGAACCCTCCCCGAGCAGGAACAGGCGGGACAGTTCGGGGTCTGAAAGAGCCTTTTCAAAAATATGAGACAATCCGCCACCGATGCCGAAGGTGATATACAGACCGAGTGCGAGAAAAACCCCCAGCTTGACGACGCTCTCGAAGACCACTGCCGCGACCATTCCTTCATGCCGTTCTGAGGCGACCAGACTTCTGGCCCCGAAAAGCCCGGCGAAGATTGACAGGGCGAGAGCGGCCCAGAAGGAGGCGTCGTCAAAGATTCCGGTGGGAGGGTTTCTTCCGGTAAGGAGATCGAAGGTGTATCCCACTGCGGTAAGCTGGAGTCCTATATACGGAGTAACACCGATCACCATCATCGTGGTGGACAACGCTCCAAGCGCCCATCCCTTCCCGTACAGCACCTCAAGCAGGTCCGGCAGGCTCGTGACCCCTTCCGCCCGGCAGAAGGCTACGAGTTTTCTGAGCAGTGACGGTCCGAGGAGGAAAATGAGCGTGGGCCCCAGGTAGATCGGCAGAAATCCGAGTCCCGTGGATGCTGCCTGGCCGACACTGCCGTAAAATGTCCAGGACGTACAATAGACCGCCAGAGAAATACTGTATACCCACGGGTTGTCTACAAGGCTGTGTCCGCTCTCTCGTGCCTTTTCAGTAGCATAGGCGATTGCGAACAGAACAAGGAGGTATGCTACCCCGAGGAGGGCTACCCAGAAGGTCTCATTCACGGTTCGTCCCCTCTGCCCAGTAGCCAGGCGGTCACAACCAGCGCGCCCCATGCCGTGAAAAGATAGAGCGGCAATATCGGGATTCCGAAGAAGCTGCCCGGACGGTTACATGTCCCCAGAAGGGGGGGGTACAGGAGGGCAACGCCTATGACAAACAGTGCGGCAAGCCGGCGTGAGATTTTATCCATATCGGTTTACTCTCCGTAACCCTGATACACAGCCAGGTACTCACGTGTTGCCTTAGAATCTCGATGACTGCCAGCGCAGGAGCAGGTGGCGGTCGCAGAATGCTTTTGCCTCGGCGAGGGTTCGGACCCCCCGACCCGGCAGCAGTGAGATGAGACCCAGGAACACATGGGCAGTGGCACGGGCGTCTCCCAGGGATGTGTGACGCCCCTCGATGGTGATCCCCATCCGCTCCGCTATTGCGTCGAGGCTGTGCCCTTCAGTTCCTTCATGGATGGCGTACGAAAGAAACAGGGTGTCCAGTATCGTGTTGTCGGCCATCGGTAATCCCGCCTCGGCAGCCGCCATTTCGAGGCATTTCTTGTCGAAGGCCGCGTTGTGGGCGACCAGGATCGAGTCGCCGACAAATTCAATGAATCGCGGGTAGACCTGACCGATAGTGGGGGCATCCGTCACCATATGGTCTTCGATGTGGTGAAACTGTGTTGATTCGGGGGGTATTGAGCGGCCGGGATTGATCAGAGAATGAAAGATGTCGGCGTTCTGAATGCGGCCCCGGCGAATGCGGACCCCGCTGATGCTGACCACCTTATCCCCCCCGGAAAGATTCAAACCGGTGGTCTCGGTATCGAACACGACGAATTCGAGAGCGCTTAAATCCGCCTGCAGCTGTTCCACCCGTTCAATAACCGGTCGCGGCAGGAACAGATCGAAATCGTAAAACTCCGGTTCCCCCTCCAACAGTCCGCCGCCATGATCCGTCTCGGAAAACGGGCCCGCCTGCAACAGGGCCAACCGCACTTCAATGTAATCATCAGAAGATCGGGTCCACAACTCGCCACGGTTTTTCCGTACCGCCTCTCCGAGAAGGAGAGGCGGCTCGCCGGCGGCGGATACCTCCTGCAACTCCAGTTCGGCCGGGTTCCCTGCGAATGGTGTCCTGATCCGGAATGTTGTAACCACGGTGCCCTCCTCGATCCACAGGTGTGCAGTGATGGACGGTTGCTCCGGACTCCTCTGCACTATCCACTGAAGAACACAGCGCAAAGAGGCCACCCATGAGAACGGTTCCACCTGCACCGGCGGTATCGGGGTGCGGTCAGCTTCTATCTCAACCGAAATGCGGGGTACCAGGAACAGCGATTCCTTGAGGAGGGCGAGCGGGTTCGAAGGGATGGCCGGCCAACGTGAACTTTCGGCGGCATTGGCGGCTTCATCGATCGCCGTAACCCGTTCACTCAGCCTGTTCATCTCTTCCGCAACCGCCGCCAGAAATTTCGCCTGCTTTTCCGCCGGCATCTCCCGGTGTCGCTGGAGCGTCTCGACCAGTGAACGTGACGCTGCCAACGGCCCACGCAAGAGAAGAGGCATCTCCCGCAGAGTTTCCTCGAATTTTCTGTTTTCATCGCTGCTACTGCTCACATCCCTGAATACCAGCAGGAATCCGGATCGTTCTCCTCCCGGCCCCGGTACAATCGAAAGTGAACCTTTGAGGAGCTTTCCATCACGGAGCGGGAACAGTACGTCCTCGACCGTCTCCCTCCCCTGTTCCCATCTCATGCGCAGTCTTTTCAGATGAAAAGCGAGGCGGTCGCTCGGGAGGAGGCGCGACAGAGGGTTCCCGATCCCGGACGTATATCCCAGGTCCAGAATCATCCTCGCCCGCGGGTTCATCAAAATCGTCTCAGCAGCTTCGTTTGCCACAATAACACCATCAACCATCGTCCGGAGGACAGTCGCCAGGCGATTACGCTCCTCCTGAACAGTTCGGGTCGCTTCCCGTACCCGCCCTTCAAGCTCTCCGTAAGCCTTCCCCAGATTTTCAGCCATGTGGTTGAACTCCAGGGCCAGATCCTGCAGTTCGTCTCCGGTGTCAAGTTCGATCCTGTGGCTCAGGTTGATACGGGCGACAATTTCGGCGCCCCGCCTGATCTTCAGAATGGGCCGTAGAAACTGGTTGGCCATCTCCAGTGCGAAAGCGGTGATCAGGATGGTAAATACGGCCAGTAAGAAGGAAACCTGGAGGCACACCGAGCTGAAATACTCGTAAACGTGAGACGCCGGCTGGAGGCGTTGAATCTCAACCACATATTCTCTGACGACAAAGTAGAGGGCGATCATCCCGGAGAACAGTGGCACCAGTGCCAGGCCCAGTAACACAACAACTATACGGCGCCGCAGGTTTTTTTCTTTACGGACCGGTTTTTCACCCTGATCCGCACTCATGGTTCGATACAGGTTCGGATCGTCTGAAGCAGCTCATCAGTGCTAAACGGTTTGGTGACGTATTCGTCGGCCCCGACCTCCAGCCCCTTCTTTCTTTCAAGGGTTTGTCCCTTGGCCGTCAGCATGACCACCTTTATGCCTGCCATGTCCTCACGCTCCCGCAGGATCCGGCACACCTCGTAGCCGTCTTTGCGAGGCATGTTGACATCCAGCAGGATGAGATCCGGCCGGACACGTCCAGCCACTTCCAGCGCCTCATCCCCGTCCCTCGCCGTATGGACTTCATACCCCTCCATATCCAATATAAATTCGATAGACATCAAAATATTAGGCTCGTCATCTACGGCAAGAATTATTTTTTTACTCATCCGCGGGCCCCCTTCCGATTCAACTATGGCCGGGGATTATATCCTATAAATAAAGCATGGAAACGATTTTTTCATGATGCGTGACAATATTTCCTTCAGAAAGGGTGGATGATGAGGTGAGTGCCACGCCCGGAGCATGATTGGGGTAATTTGAAAGTTTAACTTGCAAATTACCCCCAATCGGATGTAATGCCGCTTGAGATCAACTCCGACGCGACCATCAGTGAGTATTTTCCAAAGGGCAGCGCTCATTTTCGGCCAAACTTCCGACGCTGCCGGGCGGGTGATATTGCTGGGATGATGAGAGTTGAACATCAAGACAGAGGCATCGTCCTAGTGTTTGACTATTATTTAAGGCGTCGGGAGAGAATATAGGGCGTACAGTTGTCGAGCGTCTAACAAAGACCTACTCGCGCGGATTTTTTTATTGGCTACTTCAGATATATTTACTACTATTTAGTAGTAAATATATCTGAAGGGAGAAAATAATGCGAATAATACGAGTTACTGAGGATGTCTGGCAGGCCATTGCATCACGAGGGAAATTCGGTGAGACAGAGAACGATGTGCTAGAAAGAGTCTTCGACATCAGTAAACCTATAGAACAGCCTCGGATCCAAACGGGAGTTCGCAGCCTTAACTCAAGTTCTCAGAAGCGCCACCACTTTGCTACGACCAAGATGAGTGCAGAGGTCAGAGGCAAGATTCTGTACGTCAGTTTCGACCATGGAGCATCAGACTCGTGGGTGTTACCTGAAAAGTCAGACAAGAGTTCCATCCGTATTGCTCGGGACAACGCTGTAGAATTCTCCAAGCAGAATGGAGCCTCATATGGTCAAGAACAGGCAGTAAAAAAAGCACTGACTGATGCTGGTTACTGGCTTAGTAAATAGGATGAAATTCCGAAGGGGCCACCTTTGACACGAGACAATTTAGAACTAACCAAAACGCCGTGAAGCCTTTTTTACAAGGCGTCCCGGCGTTTTCCAAAAGTCAAGTGGGGACAATGGAGCGTTACGCAACTTAGATCGGGCGAGAAAGAACAATGTCCAATGCCAAAACCGGCCAAGAAATCGTTTACCAGGCTTTGGGCGTTGAACAAAAGTTCTCAAATACTTAAATCAAGAGGTAATACAATGACCAAGAAAATTATTAAATGTGCGATTGCAGTCATTCTGGCTTTTCAAATGGCGGGATGTGCACAAACAATGCAATTCAAGCCCGAACCAGTGGCAACAAATTTTCAGTTTGCTGGACTACCGGCTAATTCGGTAAAGGTTGAGATTTTGGATCTTCGACCACAAGGTGAAAACTTAGATGGATTACCAGAGGTGATTAAACTTCAGATTGAATCTGCCTTATCAAAAAGCCCATCTAATAACCGAAGTGGTATCTATGTCCTACGAATGGATATAATTGAACATCGTGCCTTCTTCACAATGGGGAACTGGAATGCTTCTACACGATTACGTGCTAATTTACTTGATCCTAAAGGCAGCACTCTAGGTAAATGGGATAGTGTTGGAAATGCTCATAGATCAAATATGGGGGGATACGTTACTGCTCAAGCGGTATCGCAAGATGCTTATAATATTGCTACAGCAGACATGATGTCCACATTATCGTCTATCAAGCTACCATCAAATTGAGAATTATTTACCAGCAGAAGAATAGGGACTTCCCATTTATCCAGTAACTTTAACGAAGAAACGGGGAACCGCTGAAAAGGCGGCTCCCCGTTTTACTACTTTGTCGTTGTCCTGAAATTCAGACAGTATATTTTGGCAACACCCCCCCGGGATCGTCACCAAATCAAAGTCGAGGGAGTATTTCTCCAGGGGCTACATGCAAATAAGAGCTTTTGTTGCCCGAACATACAAGCAGATGTATACTGAAACGCAAAATCTGGATTGAAAGGCAGGTGTCCTGCTATGCGACCTATCCGCCACATAATAAATGACGCACCTTCCATGTTTCCGTTACCGGTCGAACTACATCATAAAAGACTTGAGATAATTATCTGGCCATTTTCCGAACAAGCAACGCCAGTACCGCGATCATTCAAGTCTTTACTCATGAAAATGCCCAATGTCGGAAACGATAGCGACTTTGCCCGCCACGAAAATTACTGAAAGGAGGCTGAAAATGCCCATGACACAAAAGGATCTTCAAACAGCTATGGAATTTAAAAAACGCGTATCAAAACTTACACCGCTTATTGATTTCCGACTTTTTGGTTCCCGAGCGCGTGGCGATGCTGATGAGTTTTCCGATATGGATATTTTTATGGAATTTGAAACGGTGGACAAAGAGTTGAAATGCAGGGTTAAAAACGCTGCCTGGGAGATGACGCTGGAAACCGGGATTGTTGTCACGACGCTTTTGTTCAGCAGGTACGAGATCGAAGAATCTGCTTTACGTTCATCTCCTATTATTCGAGTAATTATGGAAGAAGGGGTCCCCGTATGACAGATCGTGAAACCATTTTTGCTTACCGCATGAGACAAACTGAGGAAACACTCGCTGAAGCAGTCAAGATGCTGGAGACGGGCTTTTCTCCCCGCTCAATTGTTAATCGGTCGTATTATGCGATGTTCTATGCGGTCCTGGCGCTTTTTATCCATTCCAACACCCCACACAAAACATCAAAACATTCCGGAGTGATAGGGATCTTTAACAAGGAGTTTATCCATACCGGGAAGCTTGATGCACGTTTTGCCAAGATGCTTTATGACCTGTTTGATGAACGCATGGAGTTGGATTACAGGGATTTTGCCGAAGTTTCTGAGGAAGATGCCCGCATTGCGGTATTATCAGCGCAGGAATTTGTCTCTGAAATCAGAAAACTTACGGAATAACAAAGAAAAAACCGAATGATTGATCCAGGCTTATGACCCGCCAAAAAAACCGGCGGGTCAAAGCCATGCTCGTTCAGCGACAAAAAATAAAGAGGTATCTGTGGCACTTATATCACTTCGCGACATAACACTGGCCTTCGGCGGCCCCCCTCTCTTTAACGGCATCAACCTGCAGATCGAGCAGGGGGACCGGCTCTGTCTGATGGGTCGTAACGGCAGCGGCAAATCGACACTGCTCAAACTGATCGGCGGAGAGTTGACGCCGGAGGGGGGCGAGATTCAGCGCCAACAGGGTCTCAAAGTGGCCCAGCTTACGCAGGACGTGCCGCAGGGTTTGACCGGAACGGTCTTTGACATCGTCGCTTCCGGGATGGGTACCGCAGCAGCCGTGCTTGCAGAGTACCACCATGTCAGCCATGAACTGGCGCACGACAACAGCCCGAAGCTGCTGGCGCGTCTGGAAACCCTGCAAAAAGAGCTGGAGGAGAATGATGGCTGGAATCTGCATCAGGAGGTGGAACGGGTGCTGAACCGTCTGGATCTGGATGCCGAGGCTGAATTCACCGAACTTTCCGGAGGCACCAAACGTCGCGTACTGCTGGCACGGGCTCTCGTCTCAAATCCCGATATTCTCATTCTGGACGAACCGACCAACCACCTCGACATCGATACCATCCTCTGGCTGGAGGAGTTTCTCGCTAAAAATGTCAGGACAGTTATTTTTGTGACCCATGACCGTGCCTTTGCCCGGCGGCTGGCCAACCGTGTTGCAGAACTGGATCGGGGCCGGATCTATGCATTCTCCTGCGGCTACGACGAATTCGTTGAACGGCGCGAAGCGCTGCTGGAGGCGGAAATTTCCCGGCAGGCGCTGTTTGATAAAAAACTGGCGCAGGAAGAGGTCTGGGTCAGGCAGGGAATCAAAGCCCGCCGCACCCGGAATGAAGGGCGCGTACGGGCGCTGAAGAAACTGCGGGAAGAATCCCGGCAGCGGAGAGAACGGCAGGGGACTGCCAAAATCCAGCTGCAGGTGGCTGATCGCTCCGGTGCGCTGGTTACAGAGGCGTCGGGTGTGACCTTTGCCTACGACGGCCGTCCGATAGTTGAGAATCTCTCCACCACGATCATGCGCGGAGACCGGATCGGGATTATCGGCCCGAATGGGTCGGGTAAAACAACTCTGCTCCGTCTGCTTCTTGGTGAACTGGAACCGCAACTGGGAGAGATCAAACTGGGCACCCGGCGCGAGGTGATCTATTTCGATCAGCTGCGCGAACAGCTTGATCTGGACAAAAGTGTTCAGGAGAACGTGGGGGAGGGGAACGATACCCTGATCATAAATGGCCAGTCCCGTCATATCATCGGTTATCTGCAGGATTTTCTCTTTTCACCGGAGCGGGCGCGCTCCCCGGTCAGTATCCTGTCGGGTGGCGAGCGCAACCGGCTGCTTCTCGCAAAGCTCTTCACCAAACCTTCCAATATCCTGGTGATGGATGAACCGACGAACGACCTTGATGCCGAGACCCTCGACCTGCTGGAGGATCTGCTGATGGAATATCCCGGTACGCTGCTTCTGGTAAGCCACGATCGGGATTTCCTTAACAATGTTGTTTCGAGTACGCTGGTGCTGTCCGGCGACGGGTCCGTACGGGAGTTTGTCGGCGGATATGACGACTGGCTTAATCAGGCCGCGGCGGAAACAGCAGCAGTGGTCCAGGCTTCGCAGAAAGCCGCCACGGATAAGGGGAAGCCTCAGAAAGAAAAGGCCCGCAAGCTTTCATTCAATGATCAACGTGAGCTGGATTCACTGCCGGAACAGATCGCCGCCATCGAAAAAGAGCAGCAGGAGTTGCACGCCCGCCTGGCCGATCCCGATTTCTACAAGAGCGCGGGAGGAGAGGTGGCTGTCCTGAACGCCCGTCTGGCGGTGCTGGAAGGGGAGCTGGAAGAGGCCTTTCTGCGTTGGGATGAACTGGAGAGTTTGAAGGGGTAATGACTACTCCACAACCGGCATTCGCAGCAGTAACGCTGCCACACCTAAGGCTGCCAGCAAAAGCAGTGCTATCATCGCCGCCACCCCGTCCCACCCGAAATGCTGCCAGAACAGTCCCCCCACGGTGCCTGAAACGCTTGAACCGAGATAATAGGCGAACAGATAGAGAGACGAGGCCTGGGCTTTAGCCGTCCGGGCGCGCCTGCCGACCCAGCTGGAAGCGATTGCATGGGCGCTGAAGAAGCCGCAGGTAAAGATCCCCACTCCCGCTACGATAAGCACGAGCGACCCGGCCAGTGTGACCAGTGTCCCTGCCAGCATGGTCGCCAGAGTCATCCTGATCATGAAAGGTCGCCCGAATCGGTGAATCAGGCTGCCGACAACCCCCGAACTGAACGATCCCAGCAGATAGACCAGAAAAATAAGGCTGACCTGAAACTGACTGAGGTAATACGGTGCGGCCAGCAGTCTGAAGCCGATGTAGTTGTAGAGCGAGATGAACCCGCCCATCGAAAGAAAGGCCAGCGCGTACAGGCAGAGCAGTCCGGGGTCGTGCAGGTGCTGGAATAAAGAGGTGAACAGGTAACGCATCCGGAAAGGTCGCTGGCTGAAGTTGGTGGAGGGGGGGAGGCTCTTCAAAAACAGCAGGCTGAGAAGCAGGCTGATGACACCGATCAGAGCGATTGCCGTGTGCCAGGGGAAATGCCCGCAGAGCAGAGCCGACCCGATGCGCCCGGACATCCCCCCCAGCGCATTGCCGCTGATATAAAGCCCCATGGCATGGCCGATCGCCTGCGCATCCATCTCTTCCCCCAAATATGCCATCGCCACAGAGGGGACACCAGCCAGAACGAGACCCTGCATTAGACGCAGAATCAGCAGCGATTGGAACGAGTGGCTGAAGATTGTTGCCACTGCCAGAAATGACGTCAGAAAGAGTGCGGTCGACATAACCTGACGTCGTCCGAGCGTTTCGGATACGGTGCCGGCAATCAGCATGCCGAGTGCCAAAGCAATGGTTGAAAATGAAAGCGGCAGACTGGCTACGGCCGGTGAAACTCCGAACTCCTGTGCGAACAGGGGGAGGAGCGGTTGTATGTCATAGAGCGTGACAAATGTAACGAAGCCAGCGCAGAACAGAGCTATGTTAATACGCCGGAATGCAGTAGTTCCGACCCGCACCTGTCCTTCCGTCCCAACGGGCATGATTTCTCCTTTTGAATACGTGCGGCCGAGTCAGTCAATAGCAAAAACACCGCTAAAATACTACACGAAGTTTACGGGCGCGCTTGCGTAATGTAAAAATTAAAGAACTCTATTGACAACGGAGAATATTTGCGAGATTGTTCACCCAAATGGCTGAAAATTGCCGGAGGCGTCGGAAATGCGGGCGGTACATTCCGGACTTATACCCAGGGGGGAACATGAACGTATTATTTAAAGCCTGCGGACAGATTACAATTCTGGTGACATTTCTCGCGATGTTCGGCTGCGCCGGCTCCTCGACCTTTACGGCGTACCCCCAGAAAATCGAGCCCCTTATCACCTCCCTGTCAACCCGTACTCCGACCGATTTGACGCAGTGCATGCTGAGTGAGTGCACCGGCAATGATCTGATTCTCTACAACATGGAACGCGGGCGATATGCATATGTGATCGGAAACAGTGACGTCAGTATGGCTGACTTCAAGGTTTCGATGGGAAAAATCAGGGAAAATGACGAAAAAGCTCTGATCAGCGCATCAGATATCGGCGCCAATGTGGCGGCAACAATGGTTAATGATAACGCGATTCCTTACGAGGGAGAGGGTTACGAACGGGTCTTGCTGCATCACTACCAGGCGCTTAATTATCTGAGAAAGAAGGATCTCGAGGGTGCCGGAGTCGAGGTCAGGCGTGCCAATGCCGAGCAGAACGACGCACTGAAACGTTTTGAAAAGGAGTTGGCGAAAGGGCAGGACGGGGCGGATTCCAACAGCGTATCCCGGGTCGATTCCCAGTACGCACAAATGGACGAGGTCGCCGGTAAGGTAAAAAACTCGTTCCAGAATGCATACACTTTCTACGTTTCCGGATTTGTTTATGAATTGCTCCGGCAGCCTAATGATGCCTATATCGATTATAAAAAAGCGCTGGAGATCTACCCGAATAACAGGTATCTGCAGAAAGATGTGCTGCGGCTCGCCGCCAAACTTGAAATGAACGACGAGCTTGGCGAGCTGAAGAAACGGTTTCCGATTGGAAACAAAAAATTTATCGATGAAAGCGGCCCTGATACCGGTGAGCTTCTGGTGCTTTTTGAAGATGGGTTTGTCCCTCAGAAACAGGAAATAAAAATACCGATTCCGATCAGCAGCTCCGGACTTGTAACTTTGGCATTTCCAATTTATAAGGAAAGATGGTCGGCTCAGGTCCCGCTGCGGATCCTCAGCAAAAATGAATATATCGGCAGCACCGAGCCTATCTGTGATGTCCGTGCGCTGGCGGTAAAGGCGCTAAAAGAAAAGGCGGGGGTGATTGCCGCGCGTCAGGTCATCCGTGCCGTTGCGAAAGGTGTTACTGCTGCCGCAGCTAAAGAGACCTTTGGTGAATTCGGCAAGTTTGCCACGAACGTCTGGAACTTTGTCAGTGAAAATGCCGATCTTCGCAGTTGGCTGACATTGCCGTCTAATGCCCAGATACTGCGGATATCACTGCCGGCGGGGAGCCATAATCTGGCTCTGCAGCATCCGATGGCAGTCAGTACGACGTACATTGATGTCGATATACCGGCGGATGGCAAAACAGTCGTGCTGGTAACACGGGCAGGGGGGCAGCTTTACACTTCTGCAACCCCATTCTCGCGATCAGAATAGAACGAGGAGGAGTATATGAAAATAGTCCTGTTGTTTCTCGGTACACTGTTGGTCTGTCCCGGTTTCGTTCTGTCTGGCTTTTCTGCGGAAAGTCAGCCCGACCAGCCGACGCTGCGCGCCGCTATTTTTATCCAAAATAGAGCCGGGGATGATTTTAGCGGCAAACTTGACGTGTTGAACGATCTGTTGACAGCCCGCTTGACTGAGAAGGGCTTTTCAGTGATTGACCGCAGTGTGGTGGCCGCCCGGTTCCGGGAGGCGCGAGATATTGATCCGGCACTGCAGCATGAGGTAAGTGCCCTGTCGGGCGGTTCGGGAGATATTGAGAACTCACTGTCCGGTGCTTCGGCTTTGCGCATCGCGCAGATGATCGGAGCTGATTACCTGATAATGGCCTCTTTGACCTCGTTCGGCCAGGAAACCAGGACGTTCCAGGGAGAAGGAACGAGCTATGGAACAAACAACAAAAGCTATCTCTATACACTCCGGATTGCCCTCAAGGTGTTGGAAGGGAATTCCGGCGGCACGGTGTACGGTGATCTGGTCTCCGTTGCGGAACGGGTTGCCGTTGTGCAGCAGCTGAAAATAGAATCAACCGAAGTTGTTAATAAATTACTGGATGCCGGCGCACTCAAAGTGGCTGATACTGTCGGTGCCAAAATTCAGAGAATTCGTGATGTCAAGGTAAAGGCGGCAGCAGTTGTCGAGTTTTCAGTGAATAGCAGTGTCGACGGTGCTACTGTTGAACTGGACGGTGCAGTCATCGGCTCAACACCCGGCCGTTTTGCCGCAGCACCCGGTCTGCATCAATTAAAGATTGCAAAACAGTGGCTGACCACATGGGACAAGACAGTCAATATTTTTTCCAATCAGGTCCTGACGGTGACGCTTGAACTCTCAGCCGAAGGACTCAAGCGCTACTCTACTATTGAACAGCTAAAACTTGACCTGGCCCGAACAAAGATGCAATCCGAAATAGAGGTAAAAGAGCGGGAAGGAAACATCGAGACGAACAAGCAGCTGAGCGAAGCCGATGCCTACTCTAAAAAGACGATTGCCGATGGTGAAAAGAAGAAGCGGGAAGACAGTTACGACCGGGTCGAGACTGCACCATCCACTGTAATTAACAAATAGAAGGGAGTATACTATGCGTGTAGTGTCAAGAGTGTGTACCGTACTAATTATCTCTATTCTACTGGTGCCGTTGTGTGCTTCAGCTGCAGAACTGAGCAAGGGGGAGAAGGACACCATTTTTATCGGTACGCTGAAGGTTCAGCCGTCAGTCATTGAAATGGCGGTGAAAAAGAATCGACAGGCTGAGCTGAGGCGGGTCATTAACTCCCTGGAAACCCAGTTTATTTCCGCGCTGAATTCGACCCGCGTATTTCAGCTGGTAGAGCGAAGTCGCAAGGGAGATATTGAGCTAGAGCAGGGTTTTGCAGCAGTGGCCGTCGATCCGAATGACAAGAATGCTGCCCAGGCCGGTAAGATGGCCGGCGCCAAGTTTGCCTTCCTGCCGCAGATTGACGGTTTTGACGACAAATCCGAGACGACAGAATATCAGGCAATCGGCCGGGGATCTCTGAGCCGCAAGCTGTTTTTGTCGGCAGTGGTTCAGGTCGTCGACACGACAACCGGAAAATTGCTCCCCGATTCTCCCAGCATCCAGCTCAACATGAATGAAGAGGTTGAGAATGCTAAATTAGGGCAGATTTCAGGGAGTGACGAAATCCTCGTCTCACTGGCCAAAGAAATGGCACGAAAACTTTCGCAGGAGGTCGTTGCGCTTCTTCGCCCGGCAAAGGTTCTGGCGGTCACCGGCAAACAGGTAATGATCAATCGGGGCAGCGACGCGGGGTTCGTAAAGGGTAATATTGTTGAAATATATGCTGTTCAGAGCGTCAAGGATGATGACACCGGTGAATTATTGAATAACGAGGTGCCGGTTGGGCAGGCGATTATCGGCCGGATTGATAGAAATATCAGTTATGCAGCCATCAGCGGTGACGACATGGGAATTACCAAAGGGTGCGTGGTCCGTTTTTTGAGAACGGCGACCGCGCCTGTCGTTGAAATGGCGCCACCGCCAGATGTGACACTGCCTGATTTTGGGTCAAAAGATGCTGCGGGGGATACCCCCGGTTCAAGTGACAAACCACTCAAGTGGAAATAGGGAGGAGACATGATGAGACAGATGAGAAGCGTTATTGTTGGTGGAATAACAGCAGTTGCTGCCATTGCGTCGCTGGGCCTGGCCGGATGCAGCACAACGGCCGGAGTGGAAACGACCGGCAAATCGACCTGGGATGAGCAGGGTGCCCGGTCACTTGAAAAGAATGTGGTATTCAACAACAGCGGGCTCAAGGGAGACATTCAGGTTGTCGAAGTAAAAAGCGTCATGGCGGGTGATATTATGAGGGTTCAAGCCACGTTGCGATCCAAAGACAAGTCGACCCTGCCTTTTCAGTACCGCTTCGACTGGTATGATGCCGGCGGTCTTGAAATAAATTCCGGGGCCGGATCCTGGAAGCCGCTCATCCTGTATGGCCGTGAGACCAAAACCATACAGAGTGTGGCGCCGGATCCGCGAGCCAAAGAGTTCAAGCTTAAAATCCGTGAACCGGACTAGCAGGTCATGAGCCCTCTGCCCCGCGAGGGGAGCGGGCCTGAATGCACAATGAGACGGTCTGCAGCATAGTTACTTAATCTAAACGTAAGCGAGGATACACCCTATGAAAAACGGAATGAAAGCACTTTTGGCAGTGGCAGCGATTGGCGCGTTAACTCTTTCCGGTTGTGCATCCACCATGCAGTACGGTGATGCCGGGTCGGCCAAACCGATTTCGACCGAGTTCGGTTCATCAGACCTTCAACAGATCGCCGAAGCGATGGTCGATTCGATGATTACGTTTCCGCCGATGGTAGAATTGACCTCTGCTCGCCGCCCGGTAGTAAGTGTCGACAAGGTCAAGAACAAGACGATGCAGCATATCGATACGGAATCAGTTACCGATTCCATCCGGACGAAATTGCTCCGCTCCGGGAAATTCCGTTTTATCGATCGTACGACAGACGCCCAGACTATTGAAGAACTTAAAACCCAGCAGGACAGCGGACTGGTCGATAAGAAGAGTGCCGTTAAATTCGGCCAGCAGATCGGTGCCGAATTTCTGCTGACATCCAACTTCTCCGAGATTAAACAGAAGGCCGGCAGCACGACCGATGTATACTACAAGTTTACGATGTCGCTCAAAAATCTGAAAACCGGTATTCTGGAATGGTCCGATGAAAAAGAGATCCGCAAGGTGTTCAACCGCGGTACGTTCGGGAGGTAATGCTATGAAAAAAATGCTGTTATTACTGCCCGTCATGCTGCTGCTGGTGGCCTGTTCCGCTGCAAAGCCGAATTTCGTCTTTCTGGAAAAAACCGCTGTCGATCAGAATTCCGGTCTTACCTGGGCAAAAAACGCCAACATGCCCGGTCGTCAGCTGATCTGGCGCGGTGATGACAATGTGTATGAGTACATGAAGCGTCTGAATGAAATCAATTATGCCGGGTATGCCGATTGGCGGGTACCGTCCAAAGATGAGATGATCAAATTGCTCGAATATGCCAAGGCGATGGGGTATGACCAGGCAAAAATGGATACCTGGCCCTACCAGAAGCTGCGCGAGCTCGGTTTTATGGACGTGCGTGATTATGAATACTGGACGGCCACCCGTAAATCGCCGACTGAAATATGGACGGCTGACATGACCAACGGCACGGTCGCGCCGAAACCGGAAAACAAGCCGTATTATCTCTGGCCGGTCCGGGGGAATTCACGCTGAATCGCATGTGAAACATAATAACCATGTCAATAATCGCACCGCCCCTGCCGGAGAACCGGCAGGGGCGGTGCCGTATGCGGCGACCGGCCTGAAGTATGATTTTAGTGTAATGTGGATGCGTAAGTAATTGCTAGTGATCGGCGCTGTCAGATCGATAGGTTACATGTTGTTTGAAATTTTGAGCTTTTATGAGGTTCAGGTCAATTTTGTAAAAAAGACGAGCTGTTCAAGATTGACTCCTTGTACCTGTATGGTGCGCCCGGACGTCAATGCTTACCCCCGTCACAGGCTCTCGATAAATGCCGCAATTTCTGCATGGACGCTTTCCGACCCTTCACCAGCCAGAATCCCGTGACGATTGAAGTCAAGCGGAAGGTACCGTTTCTGTTCCGCTCCGATCAGCTCGAACATACGTGCCGTCTCTTCAGGATCGACTACCGGGTCCCCGAGACCCTGCAGGACCAGCGTCGGTACCTTTATGTCCGCCAGTCGCGGTTTAAGCTCTTCCATGAAATGCCCCATCTCCGACAGAGCCGCTACCGGAATCCGTGAATAGTTGATCAACGGTCGATCCGGGGTCTGCTCGACATATTCTTTTTCCGCCCCGTGGAGGTTCATCGTCTCCATGACTCTGTTCCAGTTTGTGACAGCAGAGGCGAACCGTGCAGATATATTCAGCAGGCGGAATGGCGGCGATACTGCAAAAGCACCTGCCAGTCGGGGAATGCGTGCGGCACAGTCGAGCGCCAGGCCGCTGCCGAAAGAAAAACCGCCGATAACAACCCGCCTGCAGGCGGCACTCATCATGGCATAACCAATATCCACCGACTCAACCCAGTCGTTGCCGCTTCGTGCGGCAAGATCTTCAGGGGACGTCCCGTGTCCGCGAAGGCGAACCGAGTAGACCCAATATCCCCTGCTGTGCAGAGAGTCCGCAAGCTCAAGCATTTCACGGGGGGCAGCCAAAAATCCGTGCAGCAGCACTATGCCGAGCCTCCGAGAAGTACCCTTCAGCAGCAGCGGTTCCCCGACGTCACGCTCTTTTGATTCACCGGGAGTATAAAACTGTGCATAGTCAGCCTCAAACTGGTCCGTAGCCTGCTGCAGTAGAACTTCAACAACGCGATGGCGGACCAGCATTTCCGGCAGCCATGCCAATAATCGAACCCGACGCTTTAGGCAGGTCAGGGACTGTACCTCATTTGCCGCGACACCGAGCGGGTTTTCAATGCGTATTCTCTGGAATTGGCTCCCTCCGGATAAACTGGCGCTGTTTCTGAAAAGAAATCCCCCTTCGGTGCGAATCACATTTGTTTCTCTCGCCAGTTCCAGAAAGTCGCGGTATTTATGGTACCGGTCGTCGGTCAGAAGGGCGACCTGTCCAAACTCAAGGCTCTGGTGGCACATGACGAGCGTTTTGTCGGGTACCAGATCGGTCAGCAGAAATACGCGGCGCCTGAAATCTGCCTCGGATATTTTACTGAAGGGAAGCGCCCTGAGCAGTGATGCAAAAAGATGATCATGATTTACCGTAGTCATACTGTATATGTCTGACATGAAACGGTTCATCAGGGTCGTCGCTTCCTGGCGCATCTCGGGCAGGGAGGGGAGTTGGTCGTCAAAGTTGATCTGCTTCAGGGAGAACATGTCCTGCCTGATCCGGGAGGAGGTGAGGTGCTCTGAAACCGGGATGGCCTGACCAAAACGGATGTCGATATCCACCCCTTCGAAGAACATGGTCCCTTCGGTCAGCAGCTCTTCCCGCAACCGCTCGGAGAGGTTGTGGGCAAAGCGATCTGCCAGCGTGCTCAGTACGTTCTCCCGTGCCCGGAGCGGATAATAGGTCAGGTTGATCGGGACGATCGATGTTTTTCCGGCCAGGACCGGCGCCAGATCCTCAATCTCAAACATGTTCTGCAGGCGTTCGGCTTCCGCCGGGTTTTCCGCGAGCAGGAACTGCAGCCGCGTGCGATAAAATTCGGTTCGCAGCGCCAGAGTAGCCGCCCCTGTATGGGCGTGCCGTAACTTTCCGCGGTGCAGACCAAAGATGGAAGGCCTTGTCACGGCTTCCTTGTCCTTGACCATCTGCCCCTCAGGAAAAATAATCCAGTTTGTTTCGCCGGTCAAAAGGCTTTTTACGATCAGGCGGTCCCGATCAGGATCTCTGGTTGAAACCGCCCCGATTTTTGCCAGAAAACCGCTGAGATGGCCTTCAAAAAAGGAGTGATCGGCCAGCGACCAGACCGGAACGTGGGTTTGTGCATAGATGTGATAGGGGAGGAGGAGTGTTTCAATGCGAGTGAAATGATTGACGACAAAAATGATTGAGCCGTCGGGAATCGACTCCTGTCCGTGGATTTTAACCTTGATTCTGGAGAAACTCTGCATGAGGGCGATCATCTGCCCGGTTGCAAGATAGGCGGAATAATTCATGAAAGGTCCTTTCCTCGCGCCATCTCAGGCCGGAAGGTACTGTGCTGCAGTTGCGTTATATTGTTCCAGCTGCCGGGTCTGCCATGCCTGGTCATGTCCAAGTTCTGAGGCCATAAGGCACGCCACCCGGGGGGCGATTTCACGGCTTGCCCCAGCATCCAGGAACAGGGACCGGGTGCGCCGGGCAAGAACATCCTCTACGCTCCTCGCCCATTCGGAGCGTACCGCCCAGATTACCTCACCGGCTGTACAGGGGAGTCGAGGGTGCAGACGTTCTTTCCAGGAGTTGTGCTCATCCGAAAGCTGTTCAAGCAGTTCCCGGTCGGACCCGTACCCGTCCGGTGATCCCGATCGGGCCGATGGCGGTTCCCACCCATGCAGGCGCAGTGAGCCGGTGATCGACGGTCGTGACTGAAGTCCACCCCGGCTGGCGGCAGCATCAACCGCGGCAACAGCCATGCTGCGATAGGTGGTCCACTTGCCGCCGGTAATGGTCACAAGTCCCGAAGTGGAAACAGAGAGCAGGTATTCACGGCTCAGCTGTGACGTTTTCTTCCCGCTCCCTCCTCCGATCAACGGCCTGAGCCCCGCAAAGCTGCTGAGAACGTCGGAGCGCGCCGGTTGGCGCTCAAGGAAGCGCCCTGTATGGGCCAGCAGAAAATCAATTTCATCGGACAACGGAACCGGTTCAGTTGTGACCGTGTTTATAGGGGTGTCTGTGGTGCCGACAATGACATGATCCTGCCATGGAATTGCGAAAAAAACCCGTCCGTCGTCGGTGTGCGGAACCATGACCGCACAGCCGCCGGGGAGAAACGACCGGTCAAGTATCAGGTGTGCCCCCTGACTCAGGGTGATCAGGGGAGAACAGGCCGGTTCGTCCATCCGGCGCACCTGATCACACAGTACTCCTGTTGCGTTGATCACAGACCGGCCGTAAAGGGTGTATGGCCCGCCTCCCTCACCCTCTGTGGCCGTAATAGTGGACAATTGTCCGGATCCCGACGTGGTGATACCGGTGACGGTCATGTAATTAAGCGGAGTTCCCCCCAGGTCGGTCAGCGTTTTCGCCAGACAGATAGCCAGCCGGGCGTCATCGAACTGGCCGTCGTGGTAGACGATGCCCCCGCGAAGCTTCTGCCGCTTGAGAGTCGGGACGAGATCTATGGTTTCATTCCGGCTGAGGTGCCGGGAATGTTTCAGGCCGTGAATCCCGGACAACAGGTCGTATAACGCCATGCCGACGCCATAGAAGGGGCGTTCCCACCAGCTGTAGAGAGGTATGACAAAGGGGATGGCGTGTGCCAGATGCGGAGCGTTCGCGAGCAACAGGTGCCGTTCTCGCAGCGCCTCGCGCACGAGTGACAGATTGCCCTGCTGCAGGTAGCGTACGCCGCCATGGATAAGTTTAGTGCTGCGGCTTGAGGTCCCGCAGGCAAAGTCTCCCTGCTCCAGCAGCAGTGTGCGGTAACCGCGGCCGGCAGCATCGACGGCCGCTCCGAGCCCGGTGGCACCGCCGCCGATCACGATGATGTCCCATGGTTGCGACCGGTCATCCACTCTGTGCAGGAGTTCTGCCCGTGATGGGTTCATGGCTCAGGACACTCCGTCAGCCGTTGTCTCAGCCAGCCGGGGCGGTTGGTCATAATCGAGTCAACCCCCAGCTCGCAGAGATGGCGGGCCGCTGATGGCCGGTCAACGGTCCAGACATGTATCTCCTTGCCGATCGTTTTAAGCGACTCAGCCAGATCCCGGTCCAGGAACGACCGATTGGCGCTGGCAAGACCGTCGGCACCCGAACGGCGAAGTGTATCTAATACGCGGTTCCGGGAGGGATTCCATGTATTGCCCGGCAGTGTGTGGCGGTAGTCACAGAGCCAGCAGGCGCGCCATTCGGGCATTTGTTGCTTCAATTGTTCAATCATCGAGGCGTTGAACGACAGCAGCCTGATGCGTTCCGGTGATCGCCCCGATTTCCGCAGTACCTTTTTCAGAGGGGCGATGATCTCTTCACCGCTCTTGATTTCAATAAAGAACCAGGTACGACCCGGAATTGCAGCCAGTACATCATCAAGTGTCGGAATAACCGCTCCTGACCAGTCCGGCCCTTTCCAGAGACCCGCGTCAAGCCGTTGCAGTTCCTTTAGTCCGGTATCGGAAATTTTCAGATCAACACCGGTCGTTCGAACCGTAGTTTCGTCATGCATACAGACGATCCGGTTGTCGGCAGTGAGACGGAAATCGGCCTCGATTCCATCGGCACCCTGTTCCCAGGCGAGAGAGAAGGATTCAAGCGTGTTTTCGGGTGCTTCCCGCGATGCGCCGCGATGACCTATTATCAGCGGAAGGAGGGGAGAAGTGGCACTCAACATGGCTTCCTGGTGTGCTCTTGTGATTCATGTGAGCTGCCCGGTTCGCCGGCTTCACTTGTTATGTGCGGGTTTTTGCCGGTTATACCGGCATAAACTGCCTGGATTTTCAGTAGATCATCATCAAAATTACCGCTCGGAATAAATATGCTGTCAAACCCGGCGATCTTGCGTTTGAAATCGATAAAACCCAGCACAATCGGCACCTGCGCACCGAAGGCGATATGGTAAAAACCGCTCTTCCAGTATCGTACCTGCCTACGGGTCCCTTCCGGGGGCACAAGCAGGATTAGATCATCGTGCGTGGAAAAGAGTTCAACGGCCTGTTCAACAAGATTATTGCTTTTGCTCCTATTAACCGGGATACCTCCCAGCCAGCGGAGAAATAATCCGAAAGGCGGTGAGAACAGTGACTGTTTCGCGAGAAAATAGACCTTGAGCCTGAAGGCAAAAACAATCGCCAGCGTCATGGGCAGATCCCAGTTGCTGGTATGCGGGGCGCCGATCATCACGCAGTGACGGACATCGGATGCTTTCCCGGAAAGTTTCCACCCTGCCGATTTCAGGTAGAGCGTTGAGCCGAATTGAAGCAATGTTTTCAGGAGCGGAGTGTCAAAGATTGTAAAAGCGGCCAGACTGATATTAGCCAAGGGCACCCCCGGTAATGTGGCGGACAAAGACGTGTCACGATCAAACATGTATCAAGTCTAGACGATGTTTCGACTGAGTGCAAATTGCTTTTGCTCCTGCCCGCAATATTATGTGGAAAAAACAAACGTCTCCGTGAACAGAAATGAAAAATCTTGACAAAAAAATGAACCGGGCAGTATATGGTTAATAATTGACGCAGGGGTGAAGTATGAGGCTGAGTAACGAAGACCATATGCAGATCAGTGACCTGGCGGAAATGCTGGGAATAACCACCAGGACAATCCGGCTCTATGAAAAACTCGGGCTTGTCGAGCCTCCCAAGCGGACTGACGGGCGGGTCAGATATTATGAAAAAAAGGATGTAAAACGATTCAAGTTTGTCCTGAAGGTCAAAGAATTGGGGCTTTCCCTCGAAGAGATGAAAGAGTTGGCAATTCTCTTTGACAAGGAACAAAAGGTGCCTGAAAAAATAATGCCGCGGCTGACCGAGCTGCTTGATACCCATCTCAAAAGCATCAAGCAGAAAGTATCGACACTCCAGTCTCTTGAGACGGATATTTCTGCCTATCGTCAAAGGATCATTGACCAATTCAATCTAATCAAGTAGCGATGTAAAAAGGTGTATTTCTGTCTTTTACCCCACCAGATTTGTAGCCCAATTTCAGGCGCACACACGTAAATAAGTCTCGACTACCCTAAATCAGGTATATACAAATTGGACGCAACGACTGTCATCGCTGTATTCTCTTGCGATATGCCGCACGGCTGCCTCCTGAGCCGACATGTGCCGGAGCGGAAAAAGTCGGCACTGAACTTGCTGCTATGTGATACAATCACCGAAAATGGAAAAGGAGATTCGTATGAAAAAAACAGTTCTCGTTATAGTGTTGGCCGTGATGACGGCCGCTTCGTCTGTGCAGGCCGGGGTTAACGTTAATCTTAATGTGGGTGTACCGACTCCCCGTGTGGTTGTGTCCTCCCCTTCTGTCCGGTTCGAAGTTGCCCCGCTCTTTGTAGCACCTTCCCGTCTGGGTTTTTACGTCGGTGTGGACACCCCCTATGACATTATCTTCAGCTCCGATTTATACTATCTGTACTATGGCAACAGCTGGCATAATTCCCGGCATTATAACGGACCGTGGGTTGAAGTACCCTACCGTGAGCTTCCTCAGGCTATCCGGACGCACCGGATTGAGCAGATCCGCTCGTATCGCGATCGTGAATATCGCGTGTATCGTAATGATCGGGACCACTATCGCGGCCGTCAGTTCAGGCCAGACCGTGAGAGGAGAGAAGATCTGGGGCAGGAACATCGTCGAGGCAATGAAGAGATGAGAGACGGGCGTCGACGCGGTAATGAAGAGATGAGGGATGATCGCCGACGCGATAAGGAAAATATGAAAAATGATCGCCGACGTGATAAGGAAGAGTCCAAGGATGAGCGCCGGCGTGATCAGGAAGACCGGAAGGACGAAAGACGGGACGGTAGACAGCACGGGGGCAGAGATTAACAGTCTTGAAACCGGAGGGGGGCGATAGCCCCCCTTTTTATATTCTTCATCTGCATACGGAATTGATTTAATTTGGTCTTGACGCTGCCCGGGCCTTGGGTTACACCTGAGGCAAAACGGCACAGTTCGGCAGAGAAAGTGAGATAGTAGTATGATTCTTGATGCAGTTTCCTACGGCAGGCTCGTTGATAATCTCAATGACGGCCTGTACATTGTGGATAGAGACAGGGTAATTCAACACTGGAACAAAGCCGCCGAAAGAATTTCCGGTTTTTCATCTGCCGAGGTTATCGGTAAATCCTGCTCGGATAACATTCTCACCCATGTGGATTGCGATGGAAAGTGCCTTTGCCAGGGAGTGTGCCCCCTTGCAATGACTATGGACGACGGGGCGGCACGTGAATCGGAGATTTATCTTCACCACAAGGACGGCCACAGGATTCCGGTCTCTGTCCGGGCCAGCACAATTACCGACGATAACGGCCGGGTAATTGGCGCTGCCGAGCTGTTCACCGATATCAGCAACCAGATAAACAATGAGTTAAAGGTCAAAGAACTTGAAGAAATGGCCTTGCTTGACAATCTCACCAGGCTTGCCAACAGGCACTACATCGAGAAGGATATCTCGGTTTGTTTTGAGGAAAAAAGGCGGATCGGTATCCCCTTTGGCGTCCTGTTCATGGACATTGATCATTTCAAAAAATTCAATGATACGCATGGGCATGATGTCGGTGACCGGGTTCTCAAATTCGTTGCCGACACTCTGGTCAAGAATGCGCGGCCGTTCGATCTGATCGGCCGATGGGGCGGAGAAGAGTTCATCGGTATTATACGGAATGTCAATCGGCAGCAACTTGAAGCTCTCGGCAACAGGCTGCGTATGCTGGTTGATTCCTCATACATTCAAACTGCGAGTGACAGACTGCATGTCAGCATTTCTATCGGGGCGACGCTCGTATGCGACGATGACAGGATGGATACGGTCGTTAAACGGGCTGACACGCTTATGTACGAAAGTAAGCGGTCGGGAAGAAACCGTCTGACAATGGGGTGAAACAGTTTTCGACCCGGTTATGAGTTGAACCACTATTACATGGTCACCCTTCGGCATCATTGCAGGCCACTGATCAACCCGCTGTTTTTAACATACTCCCCGTTTTTCTGCTGTCATTCCGACATTTCATACGCCCCGTTCAGGCTGTACACATACCGTTCCAGAACTCTCTTATAACGCTCTTCATCGACGTGTGCCTTGCGTATAAGCTTCATGCAGAATGCCATCTGAGCCTCAGTGCTTGAGGGCTTGTTGTGTAGCTGCAGGGCGAACTCGGACAAATCCCGTACCATGAAATCGAAAATCTGATCGACAATGTCGTCATCTATTGCCAACAGGGCGGCATTCTCCAGGATCAGTTGCCCGTAGACAACCAGGGTGAAAATCTCGCCGACTGTCAGCAGGAAATCAATATCCTTCTGCTGAGCGGTATCCGGAGTCGCCTTGAGCAGAAACTCTCGAAACAGTGAGATCTGCTCCGAGAAAATCTGCACATTCGGCAGAGTGCAGGCTTCATATACCGGCCGGTAATCGTGGAAGCGGATTTTCCCGAGTCCTCTGGTCGCACCCTGATTGAAAAGGTAATCGTCGTTGACCGGGTCGAGCCGGCGGGGTACTGCTGAATACCCGGCCGGATTGAAGAAGTAATTCTGCATGAATTTGACGATCAGCGCGATGTTGACGTGAACCGTTCCCTCCAACTTGGGGAGCGCCCGTATGTCGCGGGCGGCCGCTTCAAAATACATGTCCTTCTCAAAACCCTTGGCCGCGATCACGTCCCAGAGAAGGTTAATCACATCCTCTCCCTGGGTCGTCACCTTCATCTTGACCACCGGATTATACAGCAGGTAGCGCCGATCCTCTGTCGAGGCGGAGCGGAGGTAGTCCGAGGCCCGCAGAGCGAAGAGCTTCATGGCCACGAGACGGGCATAAGCGTCGACGAACATCTGCTTCACATGGGGAAAATCGGTGACATGCATGCCGTAGAGACTGCGCCCTGATGCGTGGTTGATCGCCTCATAGAATGCATGGGTGCAGATGCCGACCGAGGCCCACCCCAGGTTGTACTTGCCGATATTGACGGTGTTGAGCGTCGCATTCCATGCTTCATCCCCTTTCGACAGGATGTCCGCCTCGGACACCGGATAGTCGTGGAGGATAAATTCAGCCACATAGGACTGGGTCGCGGTGATGTTTTTCACCAGTTCGTATTTCTCATGTCTGCTGTTGACGACGAAGAAGGCGTAACCGCCGTCATCCGGCTCGCGTCCAAATGTTGATACCATCGCAGCTTCATTGCCGTTACCGATGTAGTATTTGTCTCCCCGGGCCAGATACGTACCGTCACCATTCGGTACCAGCAGCATGTCGCTGGCGTAGATATCGGCACCGTGCTCCTTCTCCGACAGGCCGAAGGCGAAGATGGCACCTTCCTGTAGCAGGCCCGCCGCGCGCTGTTTCAACGTTTCATTCGGACTCATCCAGATCGGACCTAATCCCAGAATAGTGACCTGCCACGCGTACCAGTAGCAGAGACCGTAAAAACCAAGCAGCTCATTAAAGGCACAGAGCCGGGAGGTGTCCCAGCGACAATCCTTGTCTCCGTATCCAGTTGGGGTCAGCAGGGTTGCAAAGATCCGCTCACGTTTGATGAAGTCAAGAAAATCGGCGTACCAGACCCGATCAAAGTCATCCTCCTTGAGACGCTTCTTTCCTCTGGTTTCAAAAAAATCTACTGTTTTACGTAGGATTGCGTTCAAGACGGGATCATGGTGGTTTTCTGCCAGCTGTTTCGGATTGAGCAGGATCATGGCTTACTCCTCGATTATTGGTATGGTTTGTCCGTGCGGAGCACGATTGAAGAGGCCTCGAAGGCTCTTCTTGACGCCGCTGATCACAAACGGCGTCAGGCGGTGCTTTTCCTTGAGGATTTGCACGTACAGATCTTTCCGTTTCAGCGGCGGCAGTACTTTGTCTGCTGCGGGAACCATCGTGAGAGCCGTCTGTTTGCAGACGCTGATGCAGGCGCCGCAACCGAGGCATATTTCTCCTGTAACAACTGCGTAGCGGTCGCTCTTCTGCTCGAACGATACACCGTCTGGCAGTTTGATTGCCTTGACGTTACAGGCGCGGAAGCAGACCCCGCAGCCGTTGCATCGTTCCGGGTCTATAACGGCGCGGAAACCGGTTTTGCCGATGCCGTTATGGTAGCCCATCTGCACGCCTGCCAGCAGTTCGCAACAGCAGCTGCAGCAGTTGCAGATAAAGGATGGTTTGTGGCGTATATTGTCGGTAATATGGGTGAGGTTGTATCCTCTGGCGGTGTCAAGAACCGCCAGCAGTTCGTCCACACTTTTCTCCTGCGCAAAACCCCGCCGAGACATGAAACGTGCCGCGCTGCCGAGGGAAATGCAGATGCCGTCCACCGGGGCGCCCTTGCCGCAGGTCTCGCTCAGGTGTTCTTTCTTGTGACGACAGTAGCACATTCCGACCGCACCAAAACCGGCCTCCCGGATAATATCCCTCGCCCGCTCATAACTGGTGACTTCGGAGGTGACCGGGATATGCTCCTCATACATCAGCGAGCGGGTCAGCGGTGTTGTGCTGCCGAAAAATTCTCCTGCCTGGCTTTCCTCCAGATACTCCCGCATAAGGAGTGCAAGGCGCTCAAGCGGCAGGTCGCTGCGGTTTTTCATGAAGGTGAACTCAAAGAAGCCGATCAACCCCGGCAGCAGCAGATAATAAACCTCTCCGCTATAGGGCATATCCATAACCAGCCCCTTGTCTGCCATCTTCTCAAGTAGTGGCTGCAGTTCCTTTGCCGGAATTTTTGTCAGGCGAACCAGCTCCGGAAGTGTCGCTTCTTCGAGAGGAAAGCGGGAGGCAATAAACGCTTCGCGCTCGTCAAAAAGGAGCGAAAGGATCTCGCGCAGCTTTTCACTGTTGACGAGGCCGATCGGATACTTGTTGAGCCGGTCGATCAGAGGTACGATGCTGCTTTTGGAACCGAGGTGGTGACCCATGGTATGTTCCTTCAGTCAAATTGAGAAAAATCAGGTTTTCGCCGTTCCATAAACGCCTTCAGTGCTTCGGCGGCTTCCGGCGACTTCAATCGGGACATAAACTGCTTCCCCTCTTCGATGATGGTTTCCCGTAACGGCATCGCATAGTCACGCTTGAGCAGATTCTTGGCCAGTCGCACCGCTGCCGCCGGTTGCGCCGCCAGCTGCAGTGCCCTTTTTCGTGCGGTTGCGAGTACTTCCCCGTCCGGGCAGACAGCGGTCACTATCCCGACGGCACAGGCTGTATCAGCGCCGAACACCTCGCCCAGCAGCAGCAGTTCTGCTGCCCGCTGGTGTCCCATGATACGGGGAAGGAGGAGTGTGGAGCCGGCCTCCGGGCAGAGCCCCAGGTTGACGAACGGCATCTGGAATGTCGCACTGTTGCCGGCATATACCAGTTCACAGTGCAGCAGCATGGTGACGCCTACTCCGACCGCCAGGCCATTCACCGCTGCTACAATCGGCTTGCGGGCCTCGCTGACAGCAATCAGGAACTGCATGACCGGACTGTTCTGGCCGGTTGGCGGGGCTGTGAGGAAATCGGCCAGGTCATTGCCGCTGGTGAAACAGTCATCTCCTCCGCACACAAGGATTACCCGAACCTGATCATCATCATCGGCCTTGTGTAAACCGTCGGCAAGGGCCTGATACATGTGAAGATTCAGGGCATTCTTCTTGTCCGGCCGGTTGATGCGGAGCGTAAGGATATTCTCGCTGAGTTCGCTTTGGATCTGATCGGTACTGCTCATAACGCGCTCCTTACTATTTATGCCATCGCTGTAATGATTTCCGGAATGGCTACAGTCTTGTTCTTTATGCTGTCAAAGCAGACCATTGTGGTGCGGGCGGTTGCATAGGTTCTCTCCTGGTCGTCATGGATCCGGTATTCCAGATTGAAGCTCGATCGCCCCGTTTTGGCTATCCAGAGAGTAACAATGACGACGTCATAGAGTGTAATCGGGATTTTGAAGTCGCATTCAGCCCGTGCGACAAGGGTAAAAATGCCATGCTGTGTAACTTCCCGAAAAAAATCACTGAACAGCTTGACCCGCGCCGTTTCCAGATAGGTGAAATAGACTGCGCTGTTGACATGACCATAGGCGTCGAGATCGGAAAACCGCAATTCAATCGGGGTGGAATAGGTCTGCGGCATCTTCTGCTCCTTCGTAAGCGGGAATCTGTTATTTACGTCGTCTGGCCGGAGGGCGCTTCGTGTACGCGCATATTGTCTTTTTCAGGACAGGAGTAATACTCCCCCTGCAGCCATTTCAGAACTCCGGGGAAATGGTCCTGTCCGGCATCCGGATGAGTCAGCATAGTTATGTGGTCGTAGTCATGCCGGTTGCCGTTACTGCGTGAGAGCACAGTATACCGGCACCGCTGCCTTCCGGAGGATTCCATGAAATCGCGCACATCATGGGGATGCCCGAGGGCATGGTCGTTCTCAGCGGCGATATACCATATCGGCGGGAGGGCTCTCTTTTTGACAGCCGCACCGTAATCGAATCCATCGTCGGAATCGATCCAGGCATCATTCTTTACCCAGTCGGCACTCTGCCAATACGATTTGACCGTTTCGCTGTCAGAGCCGATGCGAAGCCGGCGTGCCGGGAGATAGCCGAACATGACGCATGCAAGGGGACAGAGGAACTTCCAGACAAAGCCCACCTTGAGTATCCGCTGGATGTTCCAAACGCGGATAGTTCGTTTGCTCCCGAAATATACCAGTGAACCGACCAGCGTTGTGTACTCGGGAAACCGCGCCAGAACTGATGAGGAAAGGACTCCCCCCCACGAATGGGCCACCCAGTGTTGCGGTACGGGACCTCGAAGCCTTTTGATCGTCTCGACGAATGCCGGGATATCCTCGGTAATCGCCTCGGTCTGGCCGAAACGCGAACCCCGGTCTATGGGCGGTGTACTCCTGCCGCGTCCGCGCAGGTCGGCCACATAGACGTCAAACCCGTTGAGCGCCAGGTAGGGTGCCAGTCCCCTCATTGACCCGGAGTAGAATATGCGACCGTTCTCGATGGCACCGTGCAGCATGAGAACCGGGGGTCCCGATTCCGGTCCGGTGAACCTCTGAAGGTTGAGAATATCACCACCCGTCAGCGGCACCCGAATTGACTGTTGCTTGACCGTCCGCATGTAAACCTTTTGTTATTCCTTGCCGAGCATCCCTTTTTTGAGTGAGTCGTCAGCCGGTTTATCACCAAGATAGATGGCAAGAACCCCTTTTGCCAGCCTGGCGGATGGAACAATCCCCAGTACTTTGCTGTTATGGCTGGCAGAAACAGAGCCGTCTGCCCCGAGGGTCAGATCTACAACATCTCCCCGGTTAAAATCGGCCGTAAAGAGCGAAAGAAACTTTTTTTCTTCAGGGGAGCCGACCAGATCGGGAGAATTATTAGCCAAACCTTCACTGAAGGCCTCAATTATTTTTTCTTTATCCACTTTTGAGTGCAGGAAATTCATCCGGATCAGCTTATCGCCGCCGTCTTTCAGTGCCTCAGCGGCCGAAGAGAGGTGTTTCGAAGCATACAACGATCCAATGTAGATTTTCATAAAGAACTTTTTCCTGATACCGTACCCATTCAATTTCAGCTGCTGGCTGTTTACTGTAACGACCGGATCCAACAGAACTCCGGCCGCTTCAACCGCCGGTGACTGGCCTGCACAAAACAGTGTCAGAATAAGTGCCGCGAACAGATTTCTCATAATAAGCTCCTCCGGAGGTACAATTTCAGCCGATCTCGCGACCTGCTGTAAAACCCTGATGAATTGCATCAAAAACCATTGCAGGCAAAAGAGCGTCTCCCGCAACACGGAACGGAATGACGGCAGCTGCTACGATTTCCTGAAGCGGATTGTGGCACCGTGTTCCGACAGCCAGAACGACCGAGTCGGCTGGAATATCCTCAATTCTCCCCTCATATTCAATTCTTACGCTCCTGGCAGTGATTTCAATCACCCGGGCCGCTGCCCGTGTCCGGACGCCAGACCTCTCCACATCCTGCATCATCCCCCAGCGGGTGCTCTTGCCGAAGTTTTTTCCCAGTTCGCCCAGCATTTCGATTACGGTGACTTCTTTGCTCCCCCGGGTAGCCAGGCTATACAGATCATCAATGGACTCGGCCCCATGGATAAGCAGAAACTTGAGCGCCTCACCGGAAAGTGTGCCTTTCTCCGCGAGGAACAGTGCGGTTTCGACGCCTACCGCTCCTCCTCCGATGACTACCACTCTCTGCCCTGCTGCGACATCTTCTGTCAGAATATCCCAGGCCTGTACAACGTGCGGCATATCGGCACCGGGTACAGACAGTGCGATCGGCCGGCCGCCGGTCGCTATAATAACTGCATCCGGGCGAACGCCCTTGAAAAACTGACCATCAACGTGTGAGCCCAGTACGATTGTGGCACCGGATAATTCTACCTGCCGTTCCAGATCTGCCGCCAGTTCGAGGAACTCCTCCCGTCCGGGAGGAGCGCCCGCCAGCAGAAGCTGCCCGCCAAGGCGGCTATTCGATTCGTGGAGAGTGACCCTGTGCCCGCGTTCAGCTGCAGAAATCGCAGCGCTCATTCCGGCCGCTCCGCCGCCGACAACGGTAACGTTCAGCGGGTGATCGGTTTTAGAGGAAGCCCGAGAACGTTCATACCCCGCCCGGGGGTTACAGAGACACTCCACCGCCTTCATCTTGAAAAGGTTGTCGAAGCAGCCCTGAGCACAGGCCACGCAATGGACGATATCGGTCTCTCTCCTGCTCCTGGCTTTCTCGGGAAACCAGGGGTCAGCAATCAGCGCCCGACCTACAGCTACCATGTCGCACAGACCATCTGCTATCATACCCCGAGCCATATGCGGGTCATTGATGCGGTGGCTGGCGATGACCGGTATACTCACGCGCTCTTTGATGCCGCGGGCCAGATAGCCGAAGACGCCGCGCGGCACTTCAGTGACGATCTGCGGTACCTGTGCTTCATGCCATCCGACATTTATGCTGAGTGCATCCACTCCGGCTTCTGCCAGTCTGACTGCGTACTCTTGAAGATCCGCTCGGGTTGATCCACCCTTCATGAATTCGTTGCCGTTCATTCTGACCAGCAGCGGAAACTCTGCACCTACTGCAGAACGGACCGCCCGTATGACTTCCATACCGAAACGTATGCGCCCCTCAAAATCGCCTCCATACCGGTCCTCCCGTTTGTTGGTGAGCGGTGAGAGAAATTCACTGATCAGGTAGCCGGTCCCGGAGAGGATCTCGACAGCGTCGAAACCGGCTTCCCTGACCCGTTCTGCCGCCCGGGAAAAGTGCGAGATGATTTCCTCTATTTCCGGTATTTCAAGTTCGTGCGGTGTTTCACGGGTCAGCCGTGACGCGATGGGGGAAGGCGCTACGGGTTGTTTGCCGCCGATCAGCATGGAGTGATTGTACCGTCCGGCATGATTCAGCTGGACCGAGGAGCGGGCGCCATTCTCGCGGATAGCGGTTGCAAGACGTGCCAGGCCGGGGATGTAACTGTCCTTGTGGGCGCCGATGTTGCCCGGATTTCCGGAGCGCTCATCAATCGTTGCATACCCGACAGTGATCATTCCGGCCCCGCCACGGGCCCGCTCGGCGTAGAAATCCACCAGACGGTCACCCACCGCATAATTCCCGGCCATATTCAGGTGCATGGCAGGCATGTAAATGCGGTTCTTCACTTCCATGCGGTTGATGGTAATCGGCTGAAAAAGCGGGTCACTCATAGCTCTCTCCCTTTTATTGATACGGCCTCGTACAATCCACTCACCTGATCAAACAGCCCGATCTGTTCCAGCGATGCCCTGAGCAGGGCCGGATTTTCAAGAAGATCCAGCATGAAAACGATCTCTGAAATTTTCAGGTAGATGAAAAACGGCTCGACCAGCCTCCCCCTGAAAAGCTGTTCAACGATGTCGTTAAGAGGCAGACTTCTGAAGGGGATCAACTGAACCACACGTTCCAGCAGGGTTTTGACGTAATAAAGCAGGGCATCATCAACACTTTCGACATACCGGCGGTGACCCGGCATGATGGACCGCCCGCGGAGCCCTGCCAGATTAAGCAGAGAACGGCAGTAGGCATCGTAATTTCTGAAACGCCCGGTAAAGTTTTCCAGATCAATATCAAGCAGGGGGGCCTGAAAAATATTTCTGAGGAGGATGTCACCGGTAACCGCCGAATCACCGACCAGATACACCAGATCACTTTGGGAGTGTCCCGGACAGGGGAGATAACGGATTCCGAGCCCGGCCAGCTCATCAGATTCTTCTACAATCCGGAAACGCTCCGGAATGGCGGGGAAAATCTTGTTCCGTTCAAACGATTCCCGCAACTGTGCGGCGAAATCATCCCCATATCCGTATCCGTTTAGTAATTCTGCCATCCGCTCCATCCGTTCGGCGTGGCGCTCAAATTTGATGGCGTCCCTGCGCGGGATGAATACCTCTGCATCGCTGTGCTGAAGGATGAAGTTAGCCAGGCCGTAGTGATCCACATGGCAATGGGTGATACAGACGAATTTCAACCGCTTGAGATCGACTTCGTCAAGCAGGCAGGATTCCCCCTCCGGTGTGGGAGGACCGGTGTCGAACAGCACCAGGTCGCCGTCAAGTTCGGTGCTGTAGAGGTGTACTTCGCCGACTATGTAGGGGGTTTGCACGGTGTGCTGGCGCATGATGCTCCGATAATGTGACAATACACAGATGCAATAGAACGCAGACCAAATCAGAAAAAACCGTAATATACGGATCTGGTACAGGTACCCTGCTTGATCCGGATGTGTCCGTTACATCCGGTTTTTCCGCGTTCTATTGCAGTCCAGGCCTACTTAAAATATGTACTTATCCGCTTCGAGCGAAGCCGCCGCCAGCTGACGTTTTGCCTTGAGCAGGCCGGTGGCATCGTACTTGGTAAACCTGCGGATCCCCGCCAGCAGCATGGTAAGGGTATCCCCCTCCTCGATATAGTAAGCTGCCCGACGCGCGGCGGATGCCGCTTTTTCTGTGCCATTGAAGGTGAACACCTTCACGGCGGCGCTGACGGAGATCTTTTTGCTGTCGCTCAGTTTCGGAAGGATTTTCTCTGCACGCAGGACGGCGCTTTCGATCGCAAAGATGTTGATAGCCAGATCCGCTACGGCCAGCAGAATTTCCTGCTCGTCTTTGATCGTATCCATGAATTTCTGTACGCCGCTGCCGGCAATTACCAGGAAAGCCTGTTTCAAACTGGCGATCAGAGCTTTTTCCGCCGCAAACGGCACGGAATCGTCACGTTCATCAAAGGATGGCGACATCAGGGATTCAAAGGCTTTCATCGCCTCTTTCTGAAGCGGGATCTCCCCTTTCATGGCGCGGCGGAGAATTATGCCGGGGATCAACAGGCGGTTGATTTCGTTGGTTCCTTCCCAGATCCGGTTGATTCTCTCGTCACGGTAATATCCCTCAGCGGCGTATTCCTGGATAAATCCGTAGCCGCCGTGAATCTGTACGACCGCATCGACGACATCCGCCAGCATCTCACTGCATAACACTTTGACGATGGCGCATTCGACGGAATATTCCTCGATTCCCTGCTGATATGTTTCGTAGTAGTCATCCGTACCTTTCGGGAGAGTGGCGAGGCGATCGTCGATCAGGCCTGCCAGTCGATAAACAACCGATTCCGATGCGAAGATGGCTGCGCTCATGTCGGCAATCTTTTCCTGAATGGCGCCGAAGGTGCCGATGGTCACGCCGAAGGCTTTGCGCTCGTTGGCATATTTTATTCCGGTGGTGAGTGCTGTCTTTGCGGCGCCGGTGGCGCCCGCTCCAAGTTTGAAGCGTCCGACATTCAGGACGTTGAAGGCGATCTTGTGTCCCTTTCCGATTTCTCCCAGCAGATTTTCAACAGGTACTTTGGCATCTTCAAGAATGATCTGGGTGGTGGACGATCCCCTGACCCCCATCTTGTTCTCTTCAGGTCCCACGCTCAGCCCTTCAGTCGTCCGTTCCACCAGGAAACCGGTGAAGTGCTGCTTGTCGATTTTGGCAAAAACGGTGAAGAAATCGGCGATGCCGCCGTTGGTGATAAACTGTTTGGTGCCGTTGAGGATATAGTACTTTCCATCCGGGGAGAGGATGGCGCTTGCCGAGGCACCAAGCGCGTCGCTCCCGGAGCCTGGTTCGGTCAGGCAGTAGGCCGCAATCCATTCTCCGGAAATGATCTTGTGCAGATACCGCTCTTTCTGCTCTTTCGTGCCGTAATAAACCAGCGGGAGCGTGCCGATACCGGTATGTGCCGAGTAGGTGACAGAAAATGAGCCGGCCTGGGCCAGTTTTTCGGCGGCCAGCATGCTGGTCGCTTTGTCCAGTTCCAGACCGCCATACTCCTCGGGGGCATCAATCATGAGCAGCCCGAGCTCTCCGCACTTCTTCATAAGTTCTACCGTCAGCGGAAGATTATGATGCTCGATCTCCTCACGATGCGGGATAACCTCATTCAGGACAAACTGCTCGGTCGTATCGCCGATCTGGCGCTGCTCGTCACTGAAATCCTCCGGTGTGAAAATGTCGTTTTTATCAGCTTCTATTATCAGATATTCGGCACCTTTGAATAGTTTTGCAGCCATGATGTCACCTCGTTTTTGTAATGGTTACGCGTCGCTACGGTAGTAAACTGCAAAATCTGTGTTACAGGGATGAAGGAGATAACTATAATAGACTGGAAGCTTTTGTATGGATTAGAACAAAAAAGTCTTTATGGTTGTATCTCCGTAATCTTTTTTCTCCCTGTAATGAATATTGTTGGTTATGTTCTGTTTTGCTTACTGATACCAATGTACAAAAGCATGTTCTCCGACTCCTACACCTTCTCAAAAATTCCCGCCGCACCCATGCCGCCGCCGATACACATGGACACGATGCCGTAGCGGGTATCTGTGCGCTGCATCTCCTGGAGAATGGTGGCGGTCAGTTTTGAACCGGTGCACCCCAGCGGATGGCCGAGAGCGATCGCCCCGCCATTTACGTTGACCCGGGCGGGATCAATTCCGAGCTCCTTGACGCAGGCGAGGGATTGTGCCGCAAACGCTTCGTTCAGCTCGATCAGACCGATATCCTCCAGAGTCAGGCCGGCCATTTTCAACGCGGCCGGAATGGCGGCCACCGGGCCTATACCCATCAATTCCGGCGGGACTCCTTTTACGGCAAAGGCCACGAATCGTGCCAATGCCTTTTTGCCGATCTTTTTCAGGTAGTCCTCAGAGACAACCAGCACAGCCGCAGCTCCATCGGTCATCTGTGAGGTGTTGCCGGCAGTAACCGTTCCGGTTGCCTTGAAAGCCGGTTTCAATTTTGCGAGACCCGCTGCAGTAGTATCACCGCGCACACCGTCATCGGTATCGACCAGGCCTGTGCTCCGCTTCATTTTCCCGTTTACCAGAGTACAGTTCTCCGTTTCGACCGGGATTATTTCAGCCTTGAATTTTCCCGCTGCGATGGCTGCGGCAGCCTTGGCATGGCTGGACGCGGCAAAAGCATCCTGCTGTTCGCGGGTGATGCCGTACTTATCAGCAACCAGTTCAGCAGTAATACCCATCGAGGCGAACGCTTCCGGCCAGCTGGCCATCAGTGAAGGATTGGCGCTGTAACGGCCGCCCCCCATCGGAATCATGCTCATGCTCTCGGCGCCGCCGGCAATGATGCAGTCGGCAAAGCCTGCCATGATCCTCTCCGCTGCAGTGGCGATTGTCTGCAGTCCGGAGGAGCAGAACCGGTTGACCGTCTGTGCCGGAACTTCGACCGGTACTCCGGCCTTCATGGCCGCAACACGTGCAAAGTTCATCCCCTGCTCCGCTTCGGGGAAGGCACAGCCGATAATTATGTCTTCGACATCGTGCGGGTCTATACCGGTTCTCTCCAGCAGTCCCTTGATTGCCGCCGCTGCAAGGTCGTCGGGGCGTACATCCTTCAGTTTTCCTTTTTTTGCACGGCAGCCGGGAGTGCGGTAGGCGGCCAGAATATATGCATTTCTCATTGTGTCCTCCGTAATTGTTGTCTGTAATCCTGATAATGCAGCTTTTCACCACTAAGGCACTAAGCTCACGAAGAAAACGGGTGTATCGATGGTAATCAATCGTCAGGCAGGAAATTCATACTCTGATTATGTTTGAATCCCGCCCGGATGTTTCAAAATCTTACTTCGTGTCCTTCGTGCCTTAGTGGAGAGACAGGTACTGATTCATATTTAATTCCGCAGCGGCTTGCCCTTCTTGAGCATATGCTGGATCCGCTCCAGGGTCTTCTTCTGCCCGCAGAGCCGGACAAAAGCCTCCCGCTCCAGGTCCAGCAGGTATTCCTCGGAGATCAGAGTTCCGCCGGGAACATCCCCGCCGGTGATGACTTCTGCGACCATGCCGGCCAGATACTGGTCATATTCGGAGATATAGCCACCCTGCTGCATATTCCAGAGCTGCGACTTGATGGTGGCGGCAACGCTCCGCCCGGGCGCCTTCAGGTCGGTCAGCGGCCTGCCGGGACGGTAGTTTGCCGACAGTGAAATCGCCTTCAGTTTAGCGTCATGGATACGCTTGTCGATGTCCATGGTGATAGCATCCCCCTGGCGCATAAATCCCATCGGTACCAGTTCTGCCGCCGACATACTGACCTTTGCCATGGCAATATTCATGAAGTTCTTGAAGATGAACGGGGTTGCATCGATATCGTATTCTTCGGCCAGCTTGATGGCGCGAACCGCCATTTCCTTGGTCCCGCCGCCGGCAGGGAGCAGGCCGACGCCCAGTTCCACCAGGCCCATGTAGGTCTCGGCGTGGGGAATTATCGCATCGGAGTGCAGGCAGGTTTCGCAGCCGCCACCCATGACCAGGTGGTGAGGAGCCGCCACGACCGGGATTTTGGAGTATTTGATTGCCATCATCGCCTTTTGAAATCCCTTGACCGTCATGGCAATTTCATCATATGCCCCTTCGGCGACCGCCATAACCAGCAGCATCAGGTTGGCACCGGCCGAAAACATACTCCCCTCGTTGGCGATGACCAGACCGACGCCCTCCTCTTCCGTTCGTTTGATAGCCTTATGAACCATGGAGAGGATCTCGCCGCCGATGGCATTCATCTTGGTATGGAATTCAAGACAGAATACGCCGTCACCCAGATCGACCACTGACGCACCGCTGTTCTTTTCAAGCACCTTGTTGTTCCTCTTAAGAATTGAGAGGCTGATATGCCCGGGTTTCTGCGGGACTTCACGGTACTCGTTGTGGAGAATGCTGTAGTAGTAATTGCGTCCGCTCTCGAATTTGTAGAAGCACTCTATATTCTTGAGGCCTTCCGGTACCTGCACGCCGTCTTTTCCGGCCCGTTCCACGAAGTAGGCTACGCCGATGGCATCCAGCATCTCGAAGGGACCGAGTTCCCAGTTAAAACCCCATTTCATGGCATTGTCTATGTTGACGATGTCGTCGGCAATTTCCGGTATCCGGTTGAATGTATAGATCAGCGTGTCCCGCAGGTTGGTCCAGGCAAACTGTGCCGCCTTATCGCTCCCGGTAACAACGGCCTGGAGACGTTTGGCAGGATCGTCGATCGACTTGGCCGCTTCAATTGAAGCGAATTTAGGGCGCTGCGAAGGAGCATATTCACCGGTGGTATAATCGTAGTAGAAGAATTCCTGCCCCTTTTCCCCTTTGACCTTCTTGAAGAACCCCTGCCTGCTCTTGTTGCCCAGTAGCCCCTTGGCAACCATTTCACGTATGAAATCAGGGAATTTGAAGATATCGCGCTGTTCGTCAGCGGTCAGCAGCTCGTAAGAGTTCCCGGCGACATGCTGGAGCGTGTCGATGCCGACCAGGTCGGCGGTGCGGAAAGCGGCACTTTTGGGACGGGCCGTCGCCGAGCCGGCGACGGCGTCCACTTCCTCAACGGTCATGCCGGTTTCCATCATGGTACGTATGCAGTTACAGATGGCATAGACACCGATGCGGTTGGCGATGAAGTTGGGTGTATCCTTGGCGTAGACTATCCCTTTGCCGAGTCGTTTGGAAATAAACCCGGCCATAAACGCCGTCACCGCAGGATCGGTATAGGAACAGGAGACTATTTCCAGCAGACGCATATAGCGGGGCGGATTGAAGAAGTGGGTAACCAGGAAATTCTTCCGGATATTTTCCGGTAGACATTCTGCCATCTCGTTGACGGAGAGGCCGCTGGTGTTGGTGGAGAGGACCGCCCCCTCTTTGAGGTTCGGAACAACTTTTTCGGCGAAAAGTTTTTTCTTGATGGCCATGTTCTCGATTACAACCTCGACAACCCAGTCGCACTCCTTCAACTTCGGCATGTCGTCGTCGAAGTTGCCGACCTCAATGTTGGCCGCATAGCCCGGCAGGAAGAACGGTGCCGGTTTCATCTTCATCAGCCCGTCCCGTCCGGCTGTCGCAATACGGTTGCGCACCCTGCTGTCAGCAATAGTCAGGCCTCCCGCCGCCTCGACATCATTCAGCTCACGAGGTACGATATCGAGCAGAAGCACCTGAATACCGGCATTTGCGAGGTGTGCGGCAATGGTCGCCCCCATTACTCCCGCCCCCAGAACCGCTACTTTGTTAATCTGTTTCATCTTGTTCCTCCGGTCAGCACTGATTATTGTTCTGCGTTCCTAGTTACTGTGATCACTGTACAGATCTTCGATTTTGTGTTTGTACTTTTCATAAATAATCTTGCGTCTCAGTTTCAGCGTCGGGGTCAATTCACCACCTTCGATGGAAAAGTCGTGGGCAAGCAGCACAAACTTCTTGATGGTCTCATACTGGGGAAGACGGCTGTTGATTTCGGAAAGCCTCTGTTCGAACAACCTCTGAACCGGTTCGTGCATCACTAGATCATCGAGTTCGTAATAGTGAATGTGTTTTTCCTTGGCAAATTCCAGCAGTCTTTCCAGATTCGGAACAATCAGGGCGGTCAGATACGGTTTGCGGTCGCCGTACACAAAAGCCGAGGAGACGTATTTATCCATCTTCAATTCGTTTTCGATCGGTTGGGGAGCGATGTTTTTCCCGCCTGCTGTAATAATCAGTTCTTTCTTGCGGTCGGTAATAAATACGAAGCCGTCTTCGATAAGCCCGATATCTCCGGTCTTGAACCAGCCGTCCTGGACCGCTTCGGCAGTGGCGACCGGGTCGTTGTAGTACCCGAGCATGAGCTGCGGACCCTTTACCAGAATTTCGCCGTCCGCCGCTATTTTGAACTCTGTCTTCTCCAGAGCGACCCCGACAGATCCAAAGCGAATATGTTCGAAGTTGTTGAAACTGAGGGCCGGGCTTGTCTCGGTAAGCCCATATCCCTCAAAAATCGGGATTCCGATCACCCAGAAAAATTCATTGATCGTTTTGTCCAGCGGGGCACCACCCGAGCAGAACAATTTCATGTTCCCGCCGAATCTGGCTCTGACCTTGCTGAATACCAGACGATCTGCCACGCGGTATTTGAGATTGAGCATTGTATTTGGCTGTTTGTCTATATAAGTGGCAGCAACGTATTTTTTGCCGACATCTACCGCCCAGTGAAACAGGGCTCTTTTTACAGAAGACATCTGGTGGGCATTTTCGAAAATCCGGTGATATATCTTTTCGAACAGGCGGGGAACACAGACCATGACGGTCGGTCGGATCTCCATCATATTTTCAGGAACTTTTTCAATGCTGTCGGCAAAAGCCATCAGAGCGCCGTTGCGGATGGTCATGTAGTAACCTGCAGTACGTTCAAGAATGTGACTCAAAGGGAGAAAACTCAGCAGGGTATCATTCATGTCGATCGCCCCGCTCTGTTCAGTAAGATACTGAGTGTTGGTCAGAATATTGTTGTGGGAAAGCATGACTCCTTTCGGTACACCGGTTGTGCCGGATGTATAGATCAGTGTCAGCATGTCCTCCGGTCCAATCCGGTTGATCCGCTCATCCATTTCCTTCTTCTCTTCTGCCGTAATGGGAGAATCAATCTCCGAGAGCTGGTAGAATGTTGTGACCGGGAGGCTTGGGTCCCCCAGAAACCGCTCGAATGAAACTACAAGCTCCAGACCCGGAAGGGCATCTCTCACCTTGAGCAGCTTGGAATATTGGAACTTCCCGGACACAAATACTATCCTGGAGCCCGAGTGATTGATCATGTACTCGATCTGTTCGGGAGTATTCGTCGGATAGATAGGAACGGTAGCAGCCCCGGTACAGAGAATCCCCATGTCGGCGATAACCCAGCCGGCTCTGTTTTCGGAGAGAATGGCAATCCGGTCACCCGGCTTGACACCCATCTTGCAGAGTCCCCTGGTTACCATCAATGCCCTCTCATAGTAAGCGGCATACGTCAGCGTAACCAAGGCGCCCTGCTTCCGGTATTTGAGGGCCAACCTGCTGCCGAATTCTGTTGCATTGCTTCTGAGCATATCAGGTATGGAGCGAAATGGTGCGGTGCTCATGTGGTACCTCCGAGTGATTCACTGTGAGTGTAAGCTACATATACTTGACGTTCATGTCAAGTATAATTTTATTCTATTTTCGTTATTGATTGTGAATGTAATATATTCATACCACCTTTCTTTCAAATCGCAATAACAGCCGGACTATCCGGTTTTATCCCGTTGAGTTTGATGTTTTTCCATAATAATGTGAGAAATAGTACGTGAAATCCGATTCAATTATCCCGCCAGTTGTCATAATTAATTACGGGTTATTTATTCATAACCGCCCGATAACAGATAGTAATCATGAAATAGTGTATATGTTTTTCTTATCTGATCTGTAAATTGAGCCCGTAGATGTCACGTAAAAATTATTTTATACAAGCAGTGCATTTTTATTCTTGACATGCGTGTTAAGGTGGCATAGCTTGTCGAAAAATACCGTTCTAAAATTAAAATCTATGGCAGGATTACCACAATACCCATGAAACAAAGAACAGGGACTCTTCGTAACCACATACTATCAATGCGAGTAAACGCCGATGAATGGGGGGTGATCCATAGTTGCGCACAACGGAGAGGCGCACGCGTGTCAGAGGTCATGAGGGATGCATTGCGGATGTACATGCAGCGAAGTGTCGATCACACATACGGAAAGGAGTTCTGAAATGAAAAACAAACTGGTTCTAGCATGTATTCTGGCGTCTCTGACTGGGACAATTTCCCCGGCTATGGCGGCAGGGTTGAAAGTGAATGAGCAGGGAGCAAAGGCAATGTCAATGGGTAATGCCTTTATCGCACAGGCTGATGACCCCTCCGCGCTCTTCTACAACCCCGCCGGGATTTCGTTCCTTAAGGGGACCCAATTCAGTCTTGGCTCTACCATTATATATGTCCCTTCTACCGAGTTTAACGGTACGACTCCACTTAGTGGTGCCGGCGGCACAACATCGGTATCAGAGAATGCCAAAAACGACATCTTCATCGCACCGGCTCTGTATGTAACCCATTCTTTTGAGAGTATGCCGGTCTCCGTGGGTTTTGCGATAAACGCCATTTATCCCCTTGCCAAAAGCTGGGATGACAGCAGCGCTTTCCGCAACCAGGTTATGAACATTGCAGTCAAGCCGATAAACTTCCAACCTACCGTGGCGTATCGTTTTGATGAATGGAACCTCGGGGTCGCTTTGGGACTTGATGTTACCCATGCCATTGTCAGCATGCAGACAGCGCCTAATAGCGGCGGATATGAGTTGGGTCTCATGGGGCTTGACGGAACCGCTACCGATGTCGGCTGGAACGGCGGCCTGCTGTGGAAGCCGCTGCCAAACGCTTCCTTTGGTGCTGCATACCGGAGCGAGATCACTCTCAATATTTCCGGTAATGCCAACTTCCTTGCGACGACTCCCGCAGGTTTTGACATAATCGGTATGACAACCAGCATGACTTCACCCTATTCCCGCACCCGTGCACTTTCTACCGTTACAACCGATATTATTCTTCCTGCCAGCATTGGTCTTGGCGCGGCCTGGAAGCCAATTGAAAAGCTTACTCTTGAATTTGACGCCGAACAGACCCGCTGGAGCTCCATGAAAAATCTGGAATTCAAATTTGACAGCACACAGTTTACCAATTTTAATAACAAGTCAAAAACGCTCGATTGGAAAGATGTCTGGTGCTACAAAATCGGCGGACAGTACGCGCTGACTAAAAACCTGGATCTCCGTGCCGGATACATGTTCGACAAAAACCCTATTCCTGATTCCACCCTCGGTCCATTACTTCCCGACGCCGACCGCCACAGTTTCAGTATTGGCCAGGGTATTCACAACGACCATTTTTCTGTTGATCTTGCCTATATGTGGACCCACTTTGTGGACAGAAAGGTAAATAACCAGAACCTGTCGGATCTTCTCGGGGAGAACGGTACTTTCAAGAGTGACGTGCACCTTTTCGGCGCCTCAGTCACCGTAAAGTTTTAACCGGTTGTCCCTTGAACGTCCGTATGCAGGCTGAAAATCAAAGCGTCGGCACAACGGCTCACAGACCATATTAACTATACAACGAGAGAGGTAATGCCATGAATGCACGTATTATGCGACTTCTGTTATATTTCAGCTTCATACTCGCTGCAGGCTGCTCTGCCCCGGATCCGTCAGGAACCAATACTCCCAATACTGTCGGCGTCGGTAACTCGGTAATATTCGACCCTAAAACAGGGGAGATACCGCTGCCGAATGTTCTGGCTACGGCAACCGCTAAGAATCCACTGACCCAGTATAAAGATGCGACAGGGAACTACGTTGCCCGGCCGGCCAACACCCCGATGACTCCGCCGGAGGCCCTTGCATATATCAACACCTATGAAATGGGCTCCACTGGTGCCGTGTCCGGCGTGAACGCACCTGTTTACATCAGGTTTTCAAGCCCTGTAAGTGCTGCGACAGTCACTGCCGCCAATGTCAAAGTGTTTCAGTTGACGCCTGATACTACCAGCAGCTCAAGTTATGAAAACAGTCCGCTTGGTTTCACCGATATCTCAGGAATGTTTGACTTCAAGTATACCGCCGGAAGTACGGACCTGTTCCTCTTTCCCAAATTCCCTCTCTCCCCGGCAACACGCTATATGTATGTCGTGACCAACAGAGTGCTGGATGCCGCTGCAGGCACGCCGGTCGTCAGCTCGTACTATTTCAATTTCCTCAAATCAAAATTCGAGCTCGTCGGTCCATTCGCTGCACTGGAACCGATCCGCGCCAATGTTATGAGCGGAGCAAACATCAAATTATCCGGTTATACCAAGGTTATGGATGATCTTATTTCGGCCTCCGCAACCACATCAATTACCAGTCGCGACACGATCTCTCTTATGGGTCGGTTTATCACTACCGGAGCAGGCTTTGTCCCGACCGATGCCACTAATGCCGCCAGCATGATACCGGTAGAAAGTGCACTGCGCGCTTTTGCAGCGGGCGGCGGCCTTGGCGGACTTCCCGGTAAGACATGGACAAACGCCGTCAATGGGACCACAACGTACCCCGGAGCAGCCTACTGGGCGGGTGCCGGCGCTCCGGGAAGCGCTCCGGCCAGTCTCCTCAGTGTAGTGACCGGTACAATCAACAGCGCCGACCTCTCGCTTGATCCGGTTGTGGTAAAAGCCAATACCGCGACAGGAATTGACCAGAGCGCAACTACCGGTGCATATAATCCGGCCGCGGGAGTTGTGCAGACATTCCGGAGCGGGGCAAATCTGACCGGTTTCTACCATGCCACCCGTGCGGTACCGTTTATCTATCTCGTCCCGGCCGTAGCGAACGGCAAGACTATAATTTTTCAGCATGGCATTACCGGCCAGAAAGAACAGGTGTTGGGAGTAGCCGGGGCGCTCACTGGAGCAGGATACGCAGTTATCGCCATTGATTTGCCACTCCATGGTGCCCTGGCAGTTCCCACGCACACCACCGGCCCGGTCTGGGGACAGGATTTCATGGCAATCGGTGCTCCGCTTGCTACCCGCTCCAACATTCAGCAGGGTGCATTTAACCTCAACCGGCTCGAGCTGACCCTGAAATACGGAGATGCAACTCTTGCTGCAGCAGGTATTGTTACACCTACTGAAATTAAATATGTCGGTCTCAGCCTCGGTTCCATCGTAGGCGCGTACTATCTGGCAGGTAATACTGCTAATGGTGCATTCCCCACTGCCACAGACATGAAAGGTTTCCTCAGTGTTCCCGGCGGGAGAACCGCCTATCTGATTCAGAACAGCCCTGCCTTTGGTCCGAGTGTTAATGCCGGGCTCACGGCCAAAGGCGTTGTGACCAATTCTCCCACCTATCACAACTTCTTCCAGGTGACTCAGTCCGTAGTCGATTCGGTTGACCCCGCAACTATGACCACGCCATTGGGCAGCACCCTGGCGTCCCGTCTTTCAGGGCGTATTGCCATTCAGGAGGCCACCAGTACAACATTCGACGCTTCCGGTAATCCAACTAATGGCGATCTTGTCATCACCAATGTGTATACCCGCTACTTCGGTAATGCACTGGGAGGACGAGAAGTACTCGGTTCGGCCGCCAACCTTGTCGCGCCGAATTTCAAACAACTGGGTTATCGCGGCGGGGTTACGGCGCGGATTCCTTCTTCTTTCATGTATACCCTGACCGGCGGTGTTCCAACCGCCAAGGCAGACTTTGCAGCACAGAACGGTTCCGGTGCAGCCACACCGGCGGAAGGCTACTTCCAGTTTGATCAAACTGGCATTACCCACGGCTTCCTGCTCGACCCGACCGCTTCTTTGACCAACACCGGCTATGCCCAGTCGCAGATGGTTCAGTTCCTGCTCTACGGAGGGATTGTTGATTCTACTCCATCCGGTGTGGCAAAACAGATATCTGCGGTTGATATTCCTGCAATACGGTATGATGTCCGTTTGCCGCCTGTACTGGATATTCTGGGATACTGACAAGATGTATCATGTGTGTGTAACACTGAAGGCGGAGCTAACGCTCCGCCTTCAGTAATTTAAATTCGAGGAGAAACCTGATGCAGGAAGAAATTTTCAATACAATGCAGGAAAGATATCAGAAGGGAATTTTTACTATACCTACGACATTCTACTTTTCCATCGATGATATCAAGAAGACGCTGACTCTGGATGACTCGGGGTGTACCGTTGAGGAGGGGAAAACGGTTGCAGACGCCGACTGTGTCTGCAAAACCAGCGGGGAGATGTTCAGCAGGATCTGGAACGACGGGTACCGGCCGGGGATCATGGACTTCATGGGCGGCAGCATCAAGTCAAACGCTCCGCAACTTCTTCAGCAGTTTTTGGTCGCCTTTGGAAAGTAGCCGGCGGCTGCGGCACTGCTATTCAAAATCACACCCTCTCCACAAATTTTCTCCGTCCGTCCCCGTTTAGATTTTTCTGCCTGCGGCACTCAACAGTTAGCAGTTGTCTTCTGCTTTTTTTTAGCAGAAAATGACCTCCGGTATTATCACGAGTGCATCATCTATCCGTAATTGCTCCACCTTCCAGGACACCGTTGCGTATGAACTCAGCCAACGAACATATCCGGCAGGAACCATCAACATTGGCTGACGATCTATGGGGTGGATTGGCCGCTATGCTGGTGGCTCTTCCCTCATCAGTTGCCTTCGGCATACTGGTATACACGGCGCTGGGGCAGGAATACGCCGGCCAGGGGGCAATGGCCGGCCTGCTGGGTGCCGCCGCGCTCGGCATAGTGGCTCCGCTCATCGGCAGGACCGGGGGGCTGATCTCGGCGCCCTGCGCGCCGGCTGCCGCCATCCTGACGGCGCTGATCGCGAGCCTCCTTTCCGGTGAGGGCGGCACGAAGCTGGGGCCGGAAGCCATCATGCCGATGATAGCACTGGCCGCGCTGCTGTCGGCACTGTTTCAAACACTCTATGGTCTCCTCGGTGGCGGCCGGCTGATAAAATTCATCCCCTATCAAGTGGTGAACGGCTACCTCTCAGGAGTGGCACTGCTGATCGCAATCGGCCAGCTCCCGAAACTGCTGGGGTTCCCTAAGGGGATAGACACCATTCAGGGTCTGATGTCACCCGGGTTGTGGAAATGGCAGGGCCTGGTCGTCGGGATCGTCACCATGGTCGTAATGGCATCGGCACCACTCGTCACCAAAAAAATACCGGCTGTCATCCTTGGCCTGTTTGGCGGGATTATCGCCTATTTCGTGCTGGCCTCCTTTTCTGCCGGCCTGCTTGAACTGAACGGCAACCCGCTCATTATCGGACCACTCCAGACTTCCGGCTCTTTCCTGGATGCAGTCAGCAACCGGGCGCACTCGATGCTGCAGATTGACATCGCATCCCTGTCCCGGATCATGATTCCGGCACTGACACTGTCAGTGCTGCTCTCAATAGATACGCTCAAGACCTGCGTGGGGCTGGATGCCCTGACCCGCAGCCGCCATAACTCGAACCGCGAACTGATCGGACAGGGAATCGGCAACCTGGCGTCGTTCCTTGCCGGAGGGATCCCGGGCGCCGGAACCATGGGGCCGACTCTGGTCAATGTCGCAAGTGGTGGACGCACTCCACGTTCGGGGGTCATCGAGGGCGTGTTTGTTGTACTGGCGCTGGTGCTTCTCAGCAACATGATCGCCTGGGTTCCGATCGGTTCCCTGGCCGGCATTCTGATGATGATCGCCTGGCGGATGTTTGACAAAAACATGTTTCACCTGCTGCGCCACCCTGCCGGCCGGCTCGACTTCTGCGTCATTGCCGTGGTGATTCTGGTTGCACTGGCCGTCGGCCTGATTGCGGCATCCGGTGCCGGCATCGCCATGGTGATACTGCTCTTTATACGCGATCAGGTGCGTGGTTCCGTCATACGCCGCAAGCGCTATCTCAACCAGATGTCATCCAAGACCCGCCGTCAGGCGGCCGAACGCGAAATTCTCATGCGTGACGGTGCGCAGGCGGTCTTCTGCGAGCTGCAGGGTAACCTGTTCTTCGGCACCACAGACCAGCTCTTCAGCCAGCTCGAGCCCGACCTTCGCACACGCCGCTTTCTGCTGCTCGATATGCGTCACGTCCAGTCCATCGACTACACGGCCGTTCATCTGTTCGAGCAGATGCATGCCCAGCTGGCGGAGCGCGGCGGACAGTTGCTTTTCAGCGGCATGCCCTCCGGTATCCTGGAACAGCGTGATTTCGAACGCTACCTTGCTCAGATGGGGCTGGTCCGTGAGGGGGACGGGGTCATGATAACCGAAACTCAGGACAGTGCCCTGGAATGGATGGAGGAGCGGATTCTGGAAGCGGCCGGCGTGACGGCCGCCGGCCAGGAAACTCTGTTGGAGTTGAAGGATTTCAGGCTGTTCCGGGAGTTCAGTGAGGACGATCTGGCTTCGCTTGCCGGCTGCATCGGCGAGCTTTCACTCAGACAGGGGGAAAAGGCCTTCAGCAGCGGAGATGCGGGGGACGAGCTGTTTCTGGTGCGGCGTGGAATTCTGCGGGTCCTGTTGCCGCTGGAGGGGGGGAAATATCACCACCTTGCCACCGTCTGCCAGGGGGGGGTAATCGGCGAACTGGCTTTTCTTGATCGCGGCATACGTTCCGCCGATGTTGATGCCAAGGTTGACACCGACCTCTACGTCCTTTCCCGATCCCGGTTCAACACATTGGCCCGGGCGAATGCCGCCATGGGTGTTCAGGTCTTTGCCCGACTGGCCCTTTCCATCGCCGAAAGCCTGCGCCAGACTGATGCCGAGTTGCGCGTCCTGGAAGAACGGTAATCAGTCTGGCGCATAAGTGACCTCATTCAATCAGAGTCCCAACGACTCCGGTTTTTTGCCTGCATCAGGGAAAAACAGGGGTGCGCCGAATGTATCAACACCGAACCGGCCGATAATCTTCTGGGTCTTCTGTGCAACCATGAAATCGGCAAATAACCTCCCTCCCTGCGCATTTACTTTGGGCCATTTGACTGCGTTAAGTTCGATCACGTGATAGATATTAAGCAGTTTGCCATCCCCCTCCACCAGAATCTCCAGTCCCAGATTTTTTTTCAGTGACAGGTACGTAGCGCGATCAGTAAGAGTATAACCCTTTTTTTCTGCTGCTACATTCAACGTCTGCCCCATGCCAAGGCCTGTCTGCTGGTACCACTTCTGCCCTTCCGGGTTCACTGCAGCACCTTTCCAGAGCCCTTTTTCCTTGGCATTAGTCCCGGAATTGTCACCGCGGGAAAGAAATAGCGACGCGGATTTAGCAATCAGCTTCATGGCATCAGCGGCAGAAGCGCCTTTGATCTTCGCCGGATCAGAAGCCGGGCCGACTATGATGAAGTCGTTGTGCATCACCAGGCGTCGCGTGACGCCAAAACCTTCATCCATAAACTTTTTCTCGGCAGCGGGGGAATGAACAAGCAATACATCTGCCTCCCCTTTTTCCCCCATCTTCATGGCCTGGCCGGAACCGACCGAAATAGTTTTGACCTGAAGGCCGCTCTCCTTCTCGAACATGGGCACGAGTACATCCAGCAGCCCGGAATCCTGAGTGCTGGTTGTGGTAGCCAGAATGACCGTTTTAGAGGCGGCCAGAGCTGAAACCGTTGTAGTCAGCATTACAATGGCAGCAAAGAGTAGTAATACACGGGAAGACAAGCGGAAACTTTTCATTTTGATCTCCTTTTTGATAGCGCAATTTATTTTTTGGGATGTTGAGCGTGCCATTCTCTGGAATCTGGAAAGAACAGCTGGGCACCAAATCGGTCAACGCCAAATTCTGCAATTATTTTCTGCCCCTTGGATGGGTTCGTGAGCCAGTTGACAAAATCGGCCGAATCCTTGCTGTTGACGTTCGGGAACTTTTTCTGACTGACAGGAATGAGCGAAATGCGGTTCAATAGCGATTCATCGCCTTCAACGAGGATCTCAAGTTTCAGCTCTTTTTTTATCGATAGATACGTGGCACGATCAATAAAGGTATATGCTCCGGTACTGTTTGCAAAGCGTAGCGTAGCGACATTTCCCTCGTTCCCTTTTTCATAAACTTTGTACCAGGCGCCGGAAGGCTTCAGTCCGGCTTTTGTCCAAAGCTCGCTCTCCGCAACATGGGTACCCGATTTATCGCCACGACTGATAAAGGTACCAGATTTTTCAGCTATGTTACTGAGCGCAGCGGTTGCCGACTTCATGCCGCGAATCCCGGCGGGATCAGATGCCGGTCCGACAATGACGAAATCATTGTACATGAGGGGAATACGCTCAGTTCCGAAGCCTGAGGCGACAAACTTCTCCTCCAGAGAACGGGCATGCACCATTACCAGATCGATGCTCCCCTTTTCAGAAATTTTGAGGGCCGCTCCGGTTCCTGCACCAACGTGCCGTACCCTCACGCCGGTTTCCTTTTCAAAAGCATCTTCAAGTGTTGTAACGATACCGGCGTCAATAGGGCCGATTGTGCTGGCCAGCATGACAAAGCCTTTTTCGGCATATACCGTTGTTGAGCAGATGCCAAGCAGTGCCGCTGCCGCGATTAATCGTTTCATTTCTGCCCCTCCTTATTTGATTTTCTTTGTAATGATGGTGCTTGCGCCCTTGCTGAAAACACCTTCTTTCTGCGTCTGTTCCAGCATTACCAGCTCTTTGCGCTCACTGTCGATAAAGTAGTCGGCAAGATAATTGGGAGACTCCATCGTATGCCACCGTTCTTCCAGACTGACGCCATTCCAGGAAAAAGCGGTGACGGAATTCTTGTTGTATGAGCGGTGATTTCCGACTGAAAGTGTACCGCCGTTTTGCGGCACAATGAGTTCTCCTTCGGGCGAAATGATGATTCTCTGTTCAATAAAGCGCCAGCGATAGCGATCAAGGGCGATGTTCTGGATCTGCTGTTCATCCCGCAGAAAGTACGTTTCGCTGCCGCCGACATGATCGGCGCTTTTCCACAACTCCTTGCCCGCTTCGTCAGTGACATGAAGCACTCTGTCTCTGTCAATGTACGCAGTCCGCTGTTTTCCCTCCCGATCAATAAAAAAATTAAACGAAAAAATATCTGCGTGTTTAGGCAGCTTGATGGACTCTCCCAATGAATACGCCGCACCCCTTTTTACTACCAGTCGCACATCACCATAAAAATCTTCAGTTCCTCTCCCGGCGTGCTGGGCAATAAGTTTCCTGTTCTGTCCGTACAGACCAACGGCTCTGAAAAAGAAGGGGAGCCTGTCAGCAATGGGAGTAAATCCCTGTTCAGTAACTGTCAACGCAAACGATACCAGTTCCTCGCGGTCAACCACGGTAACGTACGCTTCCAGAACGCCATCGTTGTCGACATCAGCCGTATCAACAGCCAAAATCTTCCCTTCTGTCTTAATAACATATTCGGCAATCTTTTTGAGGGAGTCTGTCTGGCGGTACAGATACACTCCTCTGGCATCGGCAACCACAAATTCACGCTCTTTTCCGGGAAGAGGGCGACCGGGGGCAATGCCGATCAACGTGCCCTCGATGCGGGTCTGCTGCACTACCGGTTGGGTAACAGGATCAACTTGCACTGCGGGGTCCGGGGTAACATGCAAACCGGTGGCCACAGCTGATACAGGGACAATCGGCGCCATCAGCGCTGCCGCAGGAGCAGGAACCGCCGGGTGTTTGACGGGCAGCAACGGCCGCAGCTGGTCGGCCAGTTTACCAAGCGCCGGGATCAAGTCATTCGGGCTTTCCCCCTGAACATAGCGCTGGCCGAGCATTTCACCTGCAGAATTTTTTACGGAAGCATCGACGCTGAATGTCTTGCCAAAGGAAGAATAGCTAGCGGTAATCTTCGCTATGACACCATCTGCACTATCGACCACAATTACATCGTCTGAGGCGATGCGCGACGACAGCAGGTTTTTCAGCACGGTTTTCATATCGGCCGCATTTTCAGTGCCGGTAACAGTGAATTCTTCCACCTGAATTTTTTGCGCGGCAGCCAGGGCATTACCGACAGGAACATTGAAAACTAAAACTATAACAAGGACCAGATGACTAGGTTTCATACCACTCCTCGACGGCTTTCTTCGTTTGAGAAGAAAGGCGAATCACATTATGCAATTCGCCTTTATCGTCCGCCAACAGTATCAAATCAGAATGTGTAGCTCAACTGCAGATTGAGAGCGTATGGATCATCGGCATTTTTTACACCGAAGCCGGCAATACGGTCACCAGTAGTGCTGCTGTTCATGCCATCGCCGAGGAATGCATAAGCCAGCGCGGCACTGACACTTACGTTATCCAACATTTTGTAACCAATCTGAGCATTAAGTTCCGTACCGATGGACCTTTTCTCGCTGTTACGTTTTTCAGCAGTCTGGGCATAGCCAACGTTGGCGTTATAGAACATTTTGCCCATGGTGCCTTCGTAGCCGGCAAAAGCAGCAACAAGTCCGCGACCACCAACGGTCAGATCGTTACCAAGTACAGAATTAGAAGAGTTTATATACTGGCCGTTACGTACCAGTAACCACATGTTTGCGGGAACAAAGTATGTGGTTCCGGTAGTGATAGCTGTAAATGATTTCTCTTTGGAAGTTCCGTTGCTATCGCCGGAGAGATAGATGGCGGACAGGTTAACAGCCCCCGGTCCGACTTTGGTTTTCGAAACTGCGCCAAGCAGGTACCCCTTCAAATCTGTCGTGGCGGTTCTGTCGCCAAACTGAAAGGCCACAAACGGCTTGATATTGGCAGGGCCGGCTTTGATGTCAGCATCCAGACCAACCATATGAAGTCGGTCAAACGCCGGAATTGTTGTTGTAGAGTCGTTATTGAGATAGTAGTAGGAAGCGCCCACCGTCAAATTCTTGCCGACAGTATATTTACCCCCGGCAACGAACAGGTCGGCTGTTTTCCGGCCGACTTCAGCGACAGTTGCGGTGTTATCATCAAAACGGAACCAGCCAAGTGACGCCGTCGTGGGGCCAAAGTTTTTTGTCGCGTGGGCGCCGGTCATATCAGCAATTAAAAACAGACCCTGATATGAGTCCGCCCATGGCTGCATACCGAGTTTTACATTAGCACCGGTGAGCGGGTCGTTAAAGTCGACGTATATGTTTTTGGTTTCGAGTGTTAACTGATCGGCATCAAGGTTACCGGAATCATTGCCGGTTGTCCCCTTGTAACCACCGGTAACACCGCCAAAACGTGAATCCAGCTCAAAATAGGTCACCAGCTTAAAATCGGCATTGGCTTTTGCTGTGTACTGTAGTCGGGCACGCTGTTCAGCCATAAAGCCTGATTTACTGTCGGCACTGAGTCCTGCATTCATTCCGTTAATAAAATTCGTCTGGTAGCCCATGAATTTGTACATACCATGAAATTCGTTTTCCAATGCCATAGCCGGCACTGAAATTGCCCCAAAGACCCCTGCTGCTGTTGCGATTGCTGCTGCTTTTTTGAAGTTCATCCGTGTTCCCCCTTTTTATTGGTGTTGCTACAAAATATCAGGCGCTTATCAGGTCATTTCCCGTTGATATAAATAGGTTCTTGCTTCAGCAAACGGATTCGACAAATTGCTCGCTCTTGGTTATAGTTGACATTCTTTTCAGCCGGGCGATCCCCGATTTGCATGCCTCAAAGCTGTCTTCGCTGTTTGGAGAGCTGACTGCCACAAGAGAGATGATCTCTCCGACAGCAAGACTTCCGGCCCGCCGGATCAACAGCACATCCTCAAGTTTCCAGGATTGTTTCAGCTCCCCGGCAATACCCTCCAGCTCCATAATGGTGTCATTCCCCTGGGCCCGGTACTCAATAGAGGCCGTTGATTTCACCGAACCGGCCTGTTTCTTGACTACCGCGTAATGCATTACAACTGAACCGGAATAAGTCGCGTAAATCGAATTGTAGATTGTTGCCGGATCGATGGGGTTCTCAACTAATGTAACCATATAAAAGGTTCCCTTTTGCGGCTGTTGGAATAATAGAAAAGAAGCCCCTTCTCAAGATAGAAAAGGGGCGCGGGCGGACCACCGTCGGTGGCACGTCAAGCACGAGTTCCCCTTTTCAAAGGAGGGCGGCGCTGTTTCCGGCGACACCCGCAGGTCGAACGCCATGAGGATTTTTCCCTGGTAGGCGCAACAACTCGGAGACTGGCTAATTGTGATGTGAATACAAACAAAAGCCCCTTCTCAAGATAGAAAAGGGGCGCGGGCGGACCACCGTCGGTGGCACGTCAAGCACGAGTTCCCCTTTTCAAAGGAGGGCAGCGCTGTTTCCGGCGACACCCGCAGGTCGTACGCCATGAGGATTTTTCCCTGGTAGGCGCGACAACTCGGAGACTGGCAAAATGTGGCGGAACGATAGCGGAATCACCATCCGCTGTCAATCGTTTCTTGAATGCATGTTTCTTGAATGCAGCGGTAATGTGTACTCTGCGTGCCTCTGCCCATGCCGCTAGATGAAGATCTTTCACGTCGCGCAGTTTTCTTTTATACATTCAGACTGACCCGGTATCCAGGACGTTTTCCATGCGTTTGCGGCGTCCACTTTATCAGTGTGGCTCACTTCGCATTTTATTGACAGTACGGGCCATTGACGGTTATTGTTTCCACCCGATGAAAATCAAACGACTCGAAATATCCGGATTCAAATCTTTTGCCGACAAAGTGGTGCTCGACTTCCAGCAGGGTGTGACCGGTGTGGTCGGCCCGAACGGTTGCGGCAAATCAAATATTGTCGACGCCATCCGCTGGTGCATGGGGGAGCAATCCGCAAAAAACCTGCGTGGCAAGGCTATGGAGGATGTGATTTTTGTCGGCAGTGAGAGCCGTAAATCACTGGGAGTGGCCGAAGTATCTCTGGTATTTTCAGTTGAAGATGGCCGTGCCCCTGCCAAATACCTCGACTATGCCGAAATTCAGCTCACCCGTCGCCTGTACCGTGATGGCGAAAGCGACTACCTGATAAACAAGATCCCCTGCCGTCTGCTTGATATAACCGAACTTTTCATGGATACCGGCGTCGGAACCCGCGCATATTCGATCATCGAACAGGGGAAGATCGGTCAGATCCTCCATTCGCGGCCGGAAGAACGTCGCTTTCTGATCGAGGAGGCGGCCGGCGTGACCAAATTCAAATCACGCAAGCAGCTTGCTCTCAAAAAGATCGAGGGTACCCGCCAGAATCTGGCACGGCTGGCAGATGTGCTGGGAGAGATCCGGCGGCAATTGGTATCATTGCAGCGCCAGGCTAACAAGGCCGAAAAATTCCGCACGTATCGTGACGAACTCCGGGAAATCGAAATACTCTGTACCGCGCGGGAATACCGCGAAATCCAGAACCAGCGTGAAATAACCGGGAGGGAGCTTGCGGAACTCAACCTGCGTATCCGTGAGGTCTTTGCCGCCACGGCGCTGGGAGAGTCGCGGGCCGAGGAAGCCCGTGTTATTTTACTTGAGTCGGAAAAACATCTGACAACTGCCCAGGAGGAGATTTTTCGCGTCAGGAGTGAATTCAGTACGACCGGGAACGGGCTTGAATTTCAACGCAAGGAGCTGGATGGCTTGGATGGTAGACTGGTGAGGCTGGCAACGGAGGCCGCCGAACTGGATAAACGACGAAATGAGTGCGTAGAACAAAAGGGGTTGCTTGAACTTCGCCGTGACACGGGAGCTGTCGATGTCGCCGGAATGCAGACCGAACTGGAGCTGTCCGAAGAAATACTGGCCGGGCATCAGCTGGCTGAAGAGGAGTTGAACCGGGATCTGGAAAACCGGCGCCGCGAACTCTTTACAGCCCTTGCCGAGGCGGCGCAGTTCAAGAGCCGCTTTGAAAACGCCCAGAAACGATTGGCTGCGCTTCGGGAACGGTCCGCACGTCATTCGCGTGAGGCGATGCAACTGTCTGAGCGAAGGGAACAGCTGTGCCGGCGGAGAGATGTACTGGAGGTAGAAATCGCGTCTGATCAGCGGGAACAGGAAGTGCAACAGGCGCGTGTCTCCGCCCTGCGTACTCTTGAGGACGACCTTAACCGCCGCCTGCCCGAGGTTGAGAGAGTGTGGCAGACAGGCCGTGATGAACTTAATCGCTGTTCCTCGCGTCTTCATTCGCTTAAGGAGCTTGAGGCCCAATTTGCCGGTTTTGGTCAGGGAACCCGCACGTTGATGAAAGATGCCGCACACCGGTCCCGTTTCAGTGGTGTGCTGGCTGATGCGATTCAGGCACCGCCCGAACTTGAGCCGGCGCTTGAATCGGCTCTGGCGGATCGCCTGCAGTGTATCCTCTGCTCCGATGACCGGAATGCTATCGAAGCCCTGGCGTTTTTGAAAATAAACAAGGGGGGACGGGCCGGGATTGCCGTGCCACTGGAACGCCCGGAGTCAGCCCCGGTTCCGGTGAAGGGCGTTATTCCCCTGGCGGGACAGGTACTGGTGACCGGTCCATTTTCCGGATTGATCCTGAATCTGCTTTCTGCCGTGATGCTTGCGGATGATATCACTGCTGCGCTCAGCTTGGCCCGCCAGCACCCCGGACTGACATTTGTCACCCGGGCCGGCGATATGGTCGCCCAAGGGGGGATCGTCAGCGGAGGCTCGGGTGAACAGGTTGGTAGCGGGTTGATCCACAAGAAACGTGAAATACGGGAGTTGGAACTGACGGTGGCGCGGTTGGAGGAGGAAACAGCGGCACTCGGAAAACAGCGTGCTGATCTGCGACTCCAGATTCAGGAAGTGGTCGGGGGGCTTAAAAGCGGCGGAGCGCAATTACACCAGGTAGAATTAAAACTGGCCGGGTTGTTAAAGGATCATCAGCAGACAGTTGATGAAAGCGCCCGGATTGCCGAGCGGTTCGAAGTTCAATCGCTGGAAACAGAGACTCTTAACGAGGAACAGACTGCTCTTGAGGCCGAGCTGAAGCTGACTGGGGAGCAAACGGTTCTGACGGGCGATGCTTCAAAGGGACTGGAGCACGTGACATCACGCTTGAAGGGAGAGCTTGATGCCCGCCGGTCGCAATTGACCGCGGCCCGCGATAAAGTGACCGCGATCAGGGTGCAGACGGCGACCATAACAGAACAGCACGATGCAGGTCTGCGTGCGTTGTCTGAGTTGGAGCAACGCACGGAAGAAATCGTGCGGCGCATGGCAGCCGACCGACAGGAGCTGGAGTCGGGAGAAGCTGCCAGGTCGCAGCTGAAGATTGAGATAGGCATGGCGACGGAGCGGTTGGAAGAACTTGTACGGGAGCAGATGGAATCTGAGGGGCGTCTGGCTGTAATACGGGGTCGTTTTGAAGAGGCGGGGGCTGCTCAGAATCAATTTGAGGTACAGCTCAAAAAAAGCCGCGAAGAGAGCGACGCAGTCCGTCAGTCGCAGGCAGAACTCAATCTCCGCTTTTCGACATTGACTATGCAGGCAGAACATCTGGAGCAGGCTCTGCAGGACCGGAGCCGCATCACCATGTCTGAGGCGCTTGCAAAGATTGAATCAACTGAATTCGATGAAGCGTCCGGCCGGCTGAGACAGGCAGAATTGCAGCGGTTTTTGGACGAAATGGGTGAGGTCAATCTGATGGCGATTGAGGAGTGTGCCGGTATGGAGGAACGCTTCACTTTTCTGACCAGCCAGAAGGATGATCTGGAGGAGTCGCTACGCGGCCTGCAGCAGGCAATTCAACGAATCAATCGCACCACACGGCAGCGTTTTCTGGAAACCTACAATCTTATCAATGCCAAATTTCAAGAAGTCTTTCCGCGGCTGTTCTGCGGAGGCCAGGCCGAATTGCGGCTGACGGATGAAGAGGATCTGCTGGAGACCGGCATCGAAATCATTGTGCAGCCTCCCGGCAAGAAGCTACAGAATGTAACACTGCTTTCAGGAGGTGAAAAGGCGTTGACAGCTGTGGCACTGATCTTCTCGATCTTCCTGATCAAGCCGACTCCATTCTGTTTGCTGGATGAGGTCGACGCGCCGCTGGACGACGCCAACATCGGCCGTTTCAACGAAATGGTCAGGGATATGAGTGCCATTTCCCAATTCATCATCATTACTCACAACAAGGCTACCATGCAGGTCGCCGATACCCTCTACGGCATCACAATGGAAGAGCCGGGGGTGTCACGGGTCGTTTCCGTGCGGCTGCATTAACAAAAAGGGGCTCCGTTGAATGGAGCCCCCTGATTCTTTCCGTCCTCGATACTTGTTAACTCGCTCCATCAAGCTTCAGGCTCTCTGGCAGCCCTCACAATGGGGTTGCTCCAGAGGCCGGTGCAGAGGCTGCACTTTCGCTGGAGCTATATACGGCGGTTACCACGTAATAATAGGTTGTGCCTGCGGCCAGACCGGTGTGTACATAGGGGTTGCTGACGCCGCTGATCTTTGTTCCGCTTGCCGTGGTGACGCCGGGTGTGTTTGACCAATACAGATTATAGGAGGTGGCGCCGGCGGTTGAGTCCCACGCCAGCGTCAGCTGCCTGGATACGGGCGTGCTTGTAGTTGCTGTAGTCGTTTCTGTCGTTCCTGTTGCAGCCGTTGTCGTCGTTGTAGCTGTTGTTCCTGTTGTAGTCGTCGTAGCTGTTGTAGCTGTTGCTGCTGTTGACTGCGACTGTGCCGCCTGTCCCCCGGAGCCGCAGCCGGCAATCATCATTCCGGCAAGCATCAAGGTCAGGGTGATAAGGGTGTTCTTTCTCCGCGTACCAAATTCTCTCATGTGTACTCCTTGTAAATAAGTTCCGACTTCCGGCACCCATGATGTTCGGGGCACAAAAAAGCCGGGTGCCGAATATCACTCATGATATTTCGGCGACCCGGCTGTCTCTGTGAGACCCAGTAGGCTTTCCGTCCCATTCTCGCGAATGGTTTAGTATTATCGTCTACGCATGTTACGTGGTGCAGTCTGTTATTTTTGAGTACAGGTATAGCTGAAAAACAACGGCCCGGATGTGACTGAAATCACAAAAATTACATTTCTGCATTATCTCTCACGGAAAGGCCGACCCTCTTACCGGCCCGGACGTACTGATGCCCCGCCGTTTCTGTTGGAGCGCTTCACTGCTTTTTGCCGCCTCTTATGCCATACACAATCATGTCGTGTTATTTTGTTAGGAAACTTCACGTCATACGGCTCAACGAAATCCGCCAAACAGGTCCCTGAAGAAACTCCGGACCCTGCCCGTGAAGCTATTGTCCACCTTTCTCTGCATTCCGCTGATATTAGGCGTTTCCGCTAAAGCCTGGCGATACTCAGCCTCAGTCAACACCCCATTATCCCTCAGCAGGCGCAGCACCATATCGGAGCGTTTCAACACGCGATCGAGATGCCGGTAAGGGTTGTAGACTTTCTGCGGGCCGGGTAACATGGCAGCAAGAAAAGCGCATTCTCGAGGGGTGAGGGAATCGGCCTGTTTGTCGAAATAGTAGCGGGCTCCATGACCGATCCCGTACACCATTGGCCCCAGCTCAACAATATTGAGGTAGAGTTCGAGGATCCTGCCCTTGGACAGTTCCTGCTCCATTCTCTTGGCGAGATAGATTTCCTCTATCTTGCGGGTGATGTTCTTTTCACGGGAGAGGAAGAGATTCTTCGCCGTTTGCTGGGTTATTGTTGATGCACCGCGGGCAAAGCGCTTTTTCTCCAGGTCGTACTTGATGGCATTCCTGATCGCCCGTACATCGATTCCTTCATGCCGGTAGAAGTTGGCGTCCTCTGCCACGATGACTGCCCACTCCATTTCGGAAGGAATGCTTTTCCCCGGGGTCCACCAGGGATTTTTCGGTCCGACAACAAAGGGGTGAAGGTCTCCCTTCCAGTCAGTTACCTGGATAGTCAGATTAGCCGTGCGGTCGGTAAGCAATGCCACCGGTGGAAGGCGGAAAAGTGCAATACTGATGTATATGGCATAGAGGGCTATGCTGCTGAGTATGATTATCACGACCAATTTTACCGCTTTCAATGAAACCTCTCAGGGGAAAGATGTTTTACCCTACGATAGCAGGAATGGGCAGGTGAATGTAAAGTTAGGTGCACTCATGGTGGGAAATCAACAATTACGGGTGATTTTGATTTTATGCCATTCATTTTGTCACTCCACTTTTACAGGTAAATTATGGTATACATATCCGCTTGCCTGTGCAGAGATCAGGACGGCCGTTAACTATCTTCGCTGCCTGCCGGTCAGCTGCAGGAAAGAACCGGAAATTCTGCTCAATGCTTGATTTTCGCGGCTGGCGGGTGATGTGTACACGCTGATAATATTCACGAATCAGGAGTTCGAAATGTCATTTGAAGTAATATTAAAAGATCTGGTGGATCAGGTGCCGCATGCGATAGGGGCCATCCTGGTCGATTGGGAAGGAGAAGCGGTCATGGAACACTGCCACTGTGATCCCTATGATATCCGCTTCATTGCCGCTCACAAGGGTATTATTCTGGTCCGCCTCAAAGAGATGCAGAGTGCCGCACAAGTTGGAGAGGTAGAAGACGTTGTCGTGACCTCAAACAAAGGCCATCTGATCATTGGCTGTATTGATCAGGATTATTCGCTTGTTATGAATGTTGAAAGGAGCTGTCCGGTGGCGCTGGCGCTGTACCATTTTCGTCAGGCTATTACTGCGCTTAAAAGGGAGATTTGATGGCACTGCAGGAGAAAAAAGGATTTTTCCGGGGGATGATGGAAAAAATTTCCGGGGCGGAATCTGCTGAAACGATTCCGGATTTGACTGAAACGCCTGTCCAGGAAGCAACTCCGATGCAGGTGTCGACTGAGCAGGTTGCAACCACCGCCCCGCCCGGTTTTTTTGAACGGCTGAAGTCCGGTCTGAAGAAGACCAAAGATGGGCTGGTGGGACGGATCGACGTCCTTCTGCTGGGCAGGAAAACGATCGATGTCGATACGCTGGAAGAGCTGGAAGAGATATTGATCACCTCTGATATCGGGGTAAAAACAACGGTCGAACTGATTCGCACTCTGGAGCAGCGTCTGGGGCGCAACGAATTAAAGGATGGCGAAGCATTGCGGGCGGCATTGAAAGATGAAATTCTGGCCCGGCTGAATGTTCATCACCGGCAGCTTGACATCTCCGGCCAGAAGTTGTTTGTACTGCTTGTAATCGGCGTCAACGGTGTCGGTAAAACTACGACCATAGGAAAATTGGCATCACGTTTTTCAGTTTCCGGCAACAAAGTGCTGCTGGCTGCAGCAGATACTTTCCGCGCCGCCGCAGCTGAACAATTGATCGCCTGGGGGGCTCGCTCAGGAGTGGATGTCATCCGCCACAAAGAGGGTGCAGATCCGTCAGCGGTGGTCTTTGATGCCTGTAAGGCTGCGGTTGCCCGCGGCGTTAATGTCCTGATCATTGACACTGCAGGCCGTCTGCATACTAAAGTCAACCTGATGGAAGAAATGAAAAAAATCCGCCGCGTAATTGACCGCGAGATCCCCGGTGCGCCGCATGAGACCCTTCTTGTTCTGGATGCAGCAACCGGCCAGAATGCAATCTCTCAGGCCAGGCTTTTCAAGGAGGCCGCCGGTGTTACCGGGCTGGCCTTAACCAAATTGGATGGCACCGCCAAGGGAGGAATTGTGGTAGCGGTCAGTCATGAATTTGCCTTGCCGGTTCGTTACATCGGAGTCGGAGAATCAATTGAAGATCTTCGCGACTTTGACCCGCAGGAGTTTACGGATGCACTTTTCCACGCCTGATAAAGGGGCCCGCCAAAAGGGGAAGGTGGCCGCGGAACTCTGCGATTTCAATCAATTAGGGCTTGACTTTGTAAGTGCAGATTCGTATAGTGGCCCACTTCGAAAGGAAACTGAACTCATGAACCACGAACTCATAGAAGTACTCGAAAAAAAAATCGGCGAGGTTGTCGAAAAGTATAGTGCCATGAAAGAGGAAAACGCACGACTGAATGAAGAAATACAGCGGCTCGTACGTGACCGTGAAGGAATCAAGTCCCGTGTTGACGCCATTCTTGGCACGTTGGACGGGATTTAGCACGTGACCGTGGTCATTGTATGAAAACTAGCCATGCAGTGACAGTTTTTGGTCGCGAGCTTTCGGTCCGGAGTTCAGCTCCCGAAGCGAAAGTGAAGGCGGTCGAAGCCTTTGTAAACGGAAAGCTTCAAGAGATCGGCAGTGCACTTAAAAACGGTGATGCACAGCTGGTACTGACGCTGGCTCTGTTGAATACATCGGAAGAGTTGCTTGAGCTGCGCTCTCAACGAGAGTCGGATGCTGCTGTCGACAACAGAATCACTGCAATGATTTCTGTGCTGAAAAAGGTCTGATTTTACATGGTCTCTCAGGGAGACTTGATCATATATTCGCATAATTGTACTTCCGGCCGGGCTCGTCAAGCGCTGCAGTTTAAACGTCTGATTGAAATAATGTATTGCCCGTTGAATATATCCTCACTGAAAGGAAAAATAGCTTCCGAGTAGCGAGACCGTAATCAGTATTATTACCTATGGCACTCAAGCCTTTTTTCTGTTCAGCCTCCCTGATTGACCTTACCGATATCACATCGGGACCATTCCGTACGTGAAGAACAGAAAGTTTTCGTATGCCCAAGCGTTCACTCCGTTCGCATATGCTGGCACAGCGCCGTGGGCTCAGCCATGAAGAGTGGCGCGCTTCGAGTCATGGGGCGCAACTCAACCTGCTCTCGCTTGAAGAGTTTGCCCGGGCTGAATGCATAGCGCTGTATGCGCCAGCCCATAACGAAACAGACACGGCCCTGATTCTGACAACTGCTTTTAAGGCCGGAAAACGGGTGCTGTATCCGGCGGTGTGCGGCCATCAGATGGTGTTTCGCGTTGTTGAACGGCTCGAGGAGTTGCAGGAGGGAGCTTTTGGTATTCTGGAGCCGTGTCCGACCGGAGTTGATCATCAGGCTGACGAAGCCGATATGATTGTCATCCCGGGGGTGGTTTTTGACCTGACTGGACACCGGATCGGCTATGGAAAAGGATTTTATGACCGTTTCCTGCGTCATCCGGACTGCAGGGCTGATCTGGTCGGTCTGTGCCATGATTTTCAACTGACTGACGAGGCAATACCGGCGGATGTCCACGATATTCCGATGGACATAATTGTTTCAGATACACGAATAATTCGCACCACGATAGAGAAGTGACCGGAGTTGCGAGGCAATCCGGATTTTATATAGAGGAGGTTTTGTATGGAAGTAATTATGGTTGTTATTACTCTGGTTGTCGCTGCCGGAGCCTATTTTGCCGGTAACAAGCTCAACAAGAAGGATTCGGGATCAATCCTGAAGCAGGCCGAAGAGCTGGCCCGTAAGGTGCTCGACGATGCCCGCCGCGAAGCAGATACCATCACCAAGGAGTCGCAGCTCAAGGCCAAGGATGCTGCTCTACAGGCCAAGGAAGACCATGAACGTAAAACGAGCGAAAAAAACAAGGATCTTCTGGCCCTTGAAAAGAGATTGACACAAAAAGAAGAAAATCTTGATAAAAAAGCGGGCCTGATCGACCAGAAAGAGATGGATATTCTCAAAAAAGAGCAGAACGTTTCGCAAAAAGAGCAGGCTCTGGATCAGCGGGACACAGAACTGAAAAAAGCTGTTGATATTCAAAATGCCAAACTGGAGCAGATTTCCGGCATGTCGGCTGCAGAAGCCAAAAAAGAGCTGATGAACGCAATGGAAACGGAAGCCAAGCATGATGCTGCAAAAATCATACGGGCTATCGAAGACGAGGCCCGTGAAAATGGTGATAAGAAAGCGAAGGAAATCATGGCGCTTGCCATTCAGCGGTATGCCGGCGAATATGTAGCAGAGCGTACTGTCTCTGTTGTACCTTTGCCGTCGGACGAAATGAAAGGGCGCATTATCGGCCGAGAGGGCCGAAACATTCGCGCCCTTGAGGCAGCTACCGGCATTGATCTGATTATTGATGATACACCGGAAGCGGTTATTCTTTCCGGCTTCAATCCGGTACGCCGCGAAATAGCTCGTTTATCGTTAGAAAAACTACTGGCCGATGGCCGCATCCATCCCGGCCGAATCGAAGAAGTCGTAGCAAAATCAACTGATGAAGTAGAGCATTCAATTAAAGAAGCCGGCGAGCAGGCCGCTTTTGACCTGGGTGTCCACGGTATCCACCCGGAAATTCTCAAACTTATCGGCCGCCTCAAATATCGCACCTCATACACTCAGAATGTCTATCTCCACTCACTTGAAGTGGCGTTCCTGTGCGGTATTATGGCCGCCGAACTTGGCGTCAACGTCAAACAGGCCAAGCGTGCCGGGCTGCTGCATGATCTGGGCAAGGCGGTTGACCATGAAGTCGAGGGTTCACACGCGGTAATCGGAGCTGAGTTGGCTCGTAAATACGGGGAATCACCGAATATTGTCCATGCTATCATGGCTCATCACGAAGATGAAAAGCCTAATTCCATACTGGCTATTCTGGTGCAGGCCGCCGATGCGCTTTCCGGTGCGCGTCCCGGTGCACGTCGCGAGATGATGGAAACGTATGTCAAGCGTCTCGGCGATCTGGAGCGCATTGCAACATCATTCAGCGGTGTGCAGTCGTCATTTGCCATTCAGGCCGGCCGCGAGATTCGAGTCATGGTTTCCAGTGAGCACGTCAGTGATGACCAGTCCGTTGTCATGGCCCGTGATATCGCCAAAAAAATTGAAGCTGAAATGACGTATCCCGGCCAGATTAAAGTTAATGTTATTCGTGAAACACGTTCAGTCGAATATGCCCGTTAAAATACTGTTTGTGGGGGATATCGTCGGAAAGCCCGGCCGTCAGGCGTTGTCGCGTGAACTGCATCGCCTGGTGGACCGGCACTCGATCGATATCGTGATTGCCAATGGTGAAAATGCCGCCGGTGGTTTCGGGCTGACGGTCGAGGTTGCCAAGGAACTATTCGGTCACGGAATCCATCTGCTGACCGGCGGCAACCACATCTGGGACAAAAAAGAACAGGTGCCGCTGATTTTCGCCGACCGGCGCATTCTTCGCCCGGCCAATTATCCTGCCGGTGCGCCTGGAGTCGGGAGTACCGTTCTGTCAACTCCCGGGGGGGTCAAGGTCGCGGTTCTCAATCTGGAAGGGCGGGTTTTTATGAAAACCCTTGAGTGCCCTTTTCTGGTTGCCGACCGGGAAATAAAGCGCCTCAAGCTGGAGACTCCGATTATCTTTGTCGATTTTCACGCAGAGGCCACATCAGAGAAGTCGGCAATGGGGTGGTATCTGGATGGGCAGATCAGCGCTCTGGTCGGGACCCACACCCATGTGCAGACCGCCGACGAGCGGATCCTGCCGCAGGGAACGGCTTTTTTGACTGACGCCGGCATGACCGGCAGCTTTGATTCGGTCATCGGCATGGGGAAGGAAGAAACTATCCACCGTTTTTTGACGCAGCTGCCGGCCAAGTTTGAAGTCGGCAAGAAGGATATCCGTCTGAATGCGGTCGTGATCGGTGTTGATGAACAGAATGGCAAAGCGGTAAGTATTGAGCGTATTAATATCGGTTGCTAAATCAAAATCCACCACGGAGTTACGGAGACGCGGAGTAAATTCATAATTTATGAATACGTTCCGGTTTTCTCTGCGCTTCGTGCCTTTGTGGTAAATTGTTTTGAGGTTCTCTCTATGAATATGTCCGTAGCCGAACAGATGGCCGTCATTAAGCGCGGTGCAGTTGAAGTCCTGATCGAAAAAGAAATGGAAGAAAAGCTGGCAAAGTCTCTTTCGACCGGAAAACCGTTGGTAATCAAAGCCGGCTTTGATCCGACCGCTCCCGATCTGCATCTGGGGCATACGGTTCTGATACAGAAGCTGCGTCATTTCCAGCTTCTGGGACATGAGGTCAATTTTCTGATCGGTGACTTCACCGGTATGATCGGCGATCCAACCGGCAAGTCCGAAACCCGCAAGGTGTTGACCCGTGAGGATGTGTTGAGCAACGCGGAAACATACAAGGAACAGGTTTTTAAGATCCTTGACCCGGAAAAGACCAAGGTTGTCTTCAACTCGACCTGGCTGAACGAATTGGGGTCGGCGGGCATGATCGCCCTGGCCTCCAAGTGCACCATGGCCCGAATGCTCGAGCGGGACGACTTTCACAAGCGCTTTACCTCCCAGCAGCCGATTGCCATCCATGAGTTTCTCTACCCGTTGGTGCAGGGGTATGATTCCGTTGCCATGAAGGCCGATGTCGAACTGGGGGGGACGGACCAGAAGTTTAACCTGCTGATGGGGCGCGAACTGCAGAGAGAGTGGGGGCAGGCGCCCCAGTGCATCCTGACCATGCCGCTTTTGGAAGGGCTGGACGGCGTCAACAAGATGTCAAAATCACTGGGCAACTACATTGGCGTCAGCGATCCGGGAGACGAAATATTCGGCAAGATCATGTCTATCTCTGACGATTTGATGTTGCGCTACTTTGAACTCCTTTCCGACATGACCCTGGCGGAAATTGAGGTTCTGAAGCGTGATCTTAAGGATCATTCGCTGCATCCGATGGCCGCCAAGAAACAGCTGGGGCGAGAGATGGTTTCCCGCTTCCACGGTGCCGGTGCCGGGGAGATTGCCGAGGAAAACTTTGTCAAACGCTTCAAGGAGAACGAGATTCCGGAAGAGATGCCGCAGGTCAGTTTTGCCATGACCGACGGTGTAGTTCTGCTTGCCAGAGCCATGACCGAAGCCGGGCTTACCAAGTCGAACGGAGAAGGGCGCCGTGCGATCGATCAGGGAGGGGTCAAGCTGAATGGTGAGAAGGTCAGTGACACCAATCTGGAATTGACGGCTGCGGGGGAATACATCGTCCAGATCGGTCGGCGGCGGTTTGCGAGGATTGTGGTTTCGTAGGCCGGTTTATTTAATCGGATACAATTGGGGGCCGGCGGAAACGCCGGCCCCCAATTGTATGAAAGCGGGATTAAAGCCTGCTACATCTCCATGATTACCGGCAGTATCACCGGCCTGCGCTCGATGGTCTTCTTGCAGAAGCGACGCAACGCCTGGCGTACGGCGGTCTTGACCTCATCGGCATCACAGCGCATTTCAGTGTTGATCTCCTCCAGCGCGAACACCACCACCTTGCGGGCATCTTCAAGATACTCCTGGCTCTCATCCTCGAAGACAAAACCGCGCGAGACGATATCCGGGCCGTAAATAATGGCGCCTGTCGTCATGTTGAGTCCGATGATGACCACAATCATACCGTCCTCCGAGAGATGCTTGCGGTCTCTCAGTACCATCCTTCCGACATCACCGACCCCTTTGCCGTCAACAAAAACCCTGCCGGACTCTATATGCTCCACAATCGCAGCGGTATCGGAATAAAATGAAACGACTTCACCGTTGGTCGCCAGAATGCAGCGCTCTTTGGGAATGCCGACCGCATGTGCCAGCTGGATGTGTTTGACCAGATGGCGATATTCGCCATGAATCGGAATGAAAAAGCGCGGCCGCACGGTATTGAGCATCAGCTTGAGCTCTTCCTGGCTGGCGTGACCTGATACGTGCACTTCAGATACTCTTTCATGGAATACTTCGGCCCCGCGACGGTAAAGATGGTTGATCAGCTCCGAAATCGTGCGCTCATTGCCAGGGATGACTCTCGAGGAGAGGATGACGGTGTCACCTCTCTCCAGCTTGATCTGTTTGTGATCGTCCATGGCGATGCGGGTCAGAGCGCTCATCGGCTCCCCCTGACTGCCGGTGGAAATAATGCATACCTGCTCCGGCGGCAGGTGCGGGAGTTCACGTAAATCCATCAGCTGTTCATCGGCCACCGTCAAATAGCCCAAATCCCGGGCGATCTGAACATTTTTAATCATTGAGCGTCCGTTCAGCAGTATCTTGCGGCCGCAGCGGGCCGCAACATCGACGACCTGCTGAACGCGGTGAATACTGCTGGAGAATGCTGCAACGATGATCCGGCCGGGACATTTCGGGAAAATATCGCCGAAGGCTTCACCGACATATTTCTCGGAAAGTGTGTACCCTTCCCGTTCCACATTGGTTGAATCAGAAAGCAGTGCCAGCACTCCCGCTTCACCGTAGCGGGACAGGCTTGCCAGGTCGGTCAGCTGGCCGTCAACCGGGGTGTGATCAATCTTGAAATCACCCGTGTGAATGACCACACCCTCCGGGCAGGTTATCGCGAGGGCGCAGCCGTCAACGATGGAGTGAGCTACACGCAGGAACTCGACCTGAAAACAACCGATATGTACGGTGTCCCGCGGTTTTACCGTTATCAGTTGAACCGATCCGTCCAGTTTATACTCTTCAAGTTTAGCAGTAACCAGGCCGAGAGTAAGAGCGGTGCCGTATACCGGGACGTTCAGTTCCTGCAGCACAAAGGGGAGGGCGCCAATGTGGTCCTCGTGTCCGTGTGTAAGACAGATCGCACGGACATGTTCTGATCGCTCGCGAAGCCAGCTTATATCAGGGATAACGTAGTCAATACCGAGCATGTCGGGGGAGGGAAACATCAGGCCGCAATCGACGATCATAATGTCGTCACCATGCTGGTAGGCCATCATGTTCATGCCGATTTCGCCTAACCCGCCGAGGGCTACAATCTGAAGTGCAGAATATGATTCTATTTCATCCATAGGTTATCTTTCTTGTTGCAGAGGTATAAGAGAAAAGATTTTTTTATCACATTGTGCAATCCAGAGCGTGCCGGGAGTAACCAGCCAGTGATCGGCGTAAAAGGAACTCCGCAGCGCCCGGTATGCAATAAGGGCGCGGTCAACATCTCCCCGGCGTTCATTGGTTTCCCCAATCTGCCATAATCTCCCGGCCGCTTTTTCGATTGCCGGGTGAAACGGGATATACATATGCAGTGCGGACTCAAACCCGGCGACAGCACCGGCAAAATCTCCCCTGGTGAACGCTGCCTCACCCTGGTCGAATTGACTGTTCAGCCGCCACCAGGTTCCCGCTAAAAACATCAGAAGAGAGATCAGGATGATGACGATGCCGTTGGCTATTATATGTTTTATCTTTTCATTCATCAGATTAGCTCCCCCTGAAAAAAGGGATACGTACGTGTACAAAAACATCTCGGCACACATGCCGCAGAAATATTTTTATCGTACTAAAAAAAACCGGGAATAAGGATCAAAAGGACGCCCAGAGCAAAGGCGATCACTCCGCAGAGTACAACGGCAGCAGCGGCACTGTCAAAGGGGCTCTTCAAACGGTGCGCAGCCGGCAGCCCCCAGGCCATGCATGCCAGGCCGGCAATAACCAGCGGTATATACTGATAGCCGATGTCCAATTAATGCTCCAGTACGGATTCGATCGTTACTCTTACCGTCTCCAGCAGCCAGGTCTCAGCCTCGCTCCGTCGGAGTCCTGAAGGAATTATAACCGGAGGGTGCAGGGTAATGGTGATATCTCCGCTATACAGTCTGATCTGCCCCGCCGGATTTATCCTGCCGCTGCCGTTTATGGTAACCGGAACCACCGGGACATCTGCCTTGCGGGCCAGGATGAACCCGCCACGCTTGAATGGAAGCAGATTGCCGTCCGTTGTGCGGGTCCCCTCGGGAAACAGTACCACGCTTTTGCCCTGATGAATCGTAGCAGCTGCATCATCGATACTCTGCAGCGCCTTGCGGCCATCGCCGCGATCAAGGGGTATATACCCGCCGCGCCGCATGGAGGGGCCGAACACCGGAATTTCGAAGAGTTCTTTCTTGGCGATCCAGTAAAACTGCCGCGGCATGGCAGCCAGCAGCGACAAAATATCGAAGTTGCTCTGATGGTTGCTCATAAAAATTACCGGTCCATCAGGGAGATGTTCGCTTCCCGTAACCGTAACCTTTATCAGATTCAGCGCCAGTCCCAGCCGTCCCCAGAGTCGGGCATGCCGGGCATAGATCCGGCCGCTTGAATCAAACAGCGTCGAAATAATAGCGCTGATTGAAAAAAGAAATGTCAGAGGAATAAAAACAGCCAGGTAAAGGTATGCGCGAGCCATCTCGAACTCCTCGAATAAACTCTGACAAATTATATGTTTATCAGAGGTGAGTCAAACAAATTCTCGAAGAATGGCGACGACATAGTCTAATCTAGGGTTGTACGGAGGCGTTTTTTTTCAGATGTGATCCTTTTCCCGGAGAGACGATTTTCTTTTGCCCGTTTCGGCACACGGGTGGAGATCCGCTTCTTTACCTTCCGCTCGCGCCGTTCCAACGCAACACGGAGACGCTCCATTGCAACCTCACGGTTTTGATACTGGGAACGATTTTCCGAGGCCTGGGCGACAATACCGGTCGGCAGATGACGGATGCGAACGGCAGAGTCGGTCGTGTTGCGATGCTGCCCACCCGGACCGGAGCCGCGGTAAAATTCGACTTTTATATCAGCTTCGCGAATTTCAATTGTCATTGGATGCTCATGCCTTCACACATATGGCATATTTAAGGTAGCGTCCTTCCGGGAAGGTTACCGGATAAGGGAAATCTTCCGGTTGGCCGAGCAGTGAGACCACCCGCAAGTCGCCACCGGACTGGAGTGCTCCGCGGCGCAGTTCTTTGAGGTACTCCGCAGTATCAACTTTCTGATGATTGGATGATGTGATCATTATGCCGTTGTCCGTCAGCATGGGCAGGGCCGCCGCTACCAGGTCAGAGGTACCGCCGCGGGTGGTGAAACGGCTCCTGGCCGTTGTGGAAAAAGAGGGCGGATCCATGATTATCACATCAAAACTTTTTCCGCTCTGTGCCAGCCTGCCCACTACTGACAGGCAGTCGCCGACAATGAACTCATGCTGCCGCGGATTAAGCCGGTTTGCAGCGAAGTTGTCTCTGGCCCAGTCAGTGTAGCCGGCAGAGGCATCCACGCTTGTCACCTGTGACGCGCCGGCAGAGGCAGCCGCTACAGAAAAAGCTCCGGTATAGGAGAACAGGTTGAGTACACGTTTTCCCTCCACCCGCCGCATCAGATCGCGACGGTTGCGGCGCTGATCGAGAAACAGTCCCGTGTTCAGCCCCTGCTCAAGGCTTACGATAAAGGTGAGACCGTTCTCCAGAACATTCAATCTCCGGGGTGCCGCTTTTCCGGCCAGCAGTCTGCCGTAACTTTTGCTGTCACTGACCGCTTCCAGTTCACGGGTTTTCTGCGGGCGGTTTTTTTCGTATATACCGTGAGGGTCCAGAAGCTCCTGCAGAATCTGTGTCACCTGTTTCAGATGCGGCCGCCATGCTGCACTGTAGAGCTGCAGCATCAGAAAGTCTCCGTACCGGTCGACCGTCAGTCCCGGCAGGCCATCTCCCTCGGCGTTCACTACGCGATATGCTGTAGAATCGTTCAGATCGGCATGATAGAGACGCAGATGTATGGCATTTCGCAGTCGTTCCGTCAGCCAGGGACGATCAAGCTGTATCCGCTTCCGGTCCAATACCCTGGCAATTATCCGTTCGTCCGGTTCAAGCAGAGCCGTGGCCAAAAAGCGTCCCTGGCTGTCGCACAGATTTACGGTCTGGCCGGGACTGCCGTCCGGCCACTTCCGGGTATAGGCGTCAGCGACGACCCAGGGGTGCCCCAGTTCCACCATTCTGGCCGTTTCTGGGCCGACAATTCGTGCTGTATCCTTTGTGTTCACAGGGTTCTCCGTCACATTATTTTGAGAATCTGTTCCCGCAATCTTCCTGACCGCCGCGGATCTTTTCGACGGCGTGACCGAGCGTCGGCCAGATCGCCTCCAGATTTTCCAGTGCACCTCTTGGACTGCCCGGGAGGTTGATGATCAACGACTGATTGCGGATACCCGCTACAGCGCGGGACAGGGAAGCCATCGGAGTTTTTTCAAGGCTCCTGATGCGCATCAGTTCGCCGAGACCCGGGATAACACGCTCCACGACCCGTAGCGTTGCTTCAGGAGTGATATCCCGGGGTGAAACGCCGGTACCGCCGGTTGTCAGGATCAGGTCGGCCACATCGGTGTCGGCCCATTCCGTGAGCACTTCCACAATCTGATCAAACTCATCAGCAATGATCTGCAGCAGAACGGTCTGTACCCCGCGCTCCGCCAGCCAGGCCGCCAATGCAGGGCCGCTTTCGTCAACCCGTTCTCCCCGGGAACCTTTGTCGCTTAAGGTCAGGATAGCAGCTCTCATTACTTTTCCTCCTGCAGATTGTGCGTTGTCAACACAGAACCTGCGCTGTTTTATGTACTCATCCATCAATAGCTGCGAATGGAGTTGCAGTATAGTGCAGTTGCCAATCGAGGTCCATGTGATTGTGGCGTGTGATTCGTTATTGCATCTTAGATGCATTTATGCATAATGCCGTGACAGAGTCTGTCCGGATGAATTGACGCGTGACATACCTCTCATAACCTGTGACCGTATATTCCCGCCACATATCTGTAACTTTATAGCGAGGTCCCTGAAATGTCAGTAAAAATCGCCCCTGCTCCGGGTGCCGGCGCCATCAACTCCGTCAGTACACTTCACGTTGACAGTTTCAGCCAGGCACTGGTTGACGCCATGGGAGTCGGCTTTCTGGCGGTAAACACCTCGGGATTCACCATTCTGTCCAATCATATCGCCCGTGAGAGTTTAGGAACGTATTCAGGCGCCGATCTGAAAGAAGTATTTCCCGAGTTGTGGCCAAAAACCCAACAGATACTAACGGGGAGAAAACAAAACAGTGAATTTACGCTGCGTCGGGAAAAGAAAAACTATCTGATCAGAATCAATCCGATAGCAATCGATTCTGAGCAGGTCGGGGCGATCTGTGTATTTGTTGAGAGTTCCGGACTGGAAGAAATGGCGATGCAGATGAGTTTCTTTCAGGAGATCATCGGGGAGCTGGAGGCCGTTATCAATTCATCATCAGAAGGGCTCTGGATTTGCGATGGCGAGGCCACCGTCCTTCGCATGAACCCGGCATCGGAGCGGATCCATGGCGTCAGGGCGGAAGATGTAATCGGCCGCAATATGCAGGATCTGGTCAATGAAGGCTTTATTGACAAGTCTGCCACTCTTGAGGTGATCAAGGCGGGAAGTGTAGTAAACATCCTGCAGCATAGGCAGGGGAGAAAACTGGTCATAACCGGAACACCTGTCTATGATCCGGCCGGGAGGCTGATCAGGGTTGTGTCAAGTGTCCGGGATATTACCGAGATTGAAACCATGCAGCGGGAACTGGAGGAGCAGGAGGCGATGAAAGACCAACTGCGCAATCATATGCTGGAACTTCAGCATATTGAGCTGGCCTCGAGACGGGTCATTGCCAAAAGCCCCTGCATGCTGAAGAGTCTCAGGCAGGCAATAAAAGTAGGGTCTGTTGATTCGTCCGTGCTTCTTCTCGGGGAGTCCGGAGTAGGAAAAGGGCTTATCGCAGATATAATCCATAAAAACTCATATCGTTCTGAAAAACCGATCATCAGAATAAACTGCGGTGCCATTCCCGATTCACTGATTGAATCTGAGCTTTTCGGCTATGAAAAAGGTGCGTTTACCGGAGCCAAAACGGGCGGTAAACCAGGTTATCTGGAGCTCGCAGACGGCGGCACTCTTTTTCTGGATGAAATTGCCGAACTGCCATCTCCTTCCCAGGTAAAGCTGCTCCGTTTTCTGGAAGATGGCCGCATTACGAGGCTGGGGGCCACCACAAGCCGTACGGTCGATGTACGGATCCTTGCGGCCACACACAGAAACCTGGAAGAGATGATCGAACAGGGCACGTTCAGGCGTGATCTCTATTACCGCCTGAAGGTCGTACCGATAAGTATTCCGGCGGTCAGGGAACGCAAGGATTGTATCCTCCCGCTTATCGACCATTATATCAACTATTTCGCGACGAAGAACGGCACATTCAAACGTCTCACCCGCTTCGCTTCTGATGCTCTGTTATCATACCCGTACCCCGGAAATGTACGCGAATTGATGAATATCTGTGAACGGCTGGTGGTCATGTCAGAAACAGAATTGATCGATCTCAAGGATCTTCCGAGTGATATCGTTCCAAACACTAAAGATGTGACTGTCGATACTGTCGAGTGGACAAGCGATATGACTCTCCAACAGGCGCTGGACAGTCTCGAACGTAAAATGCTCGTCCAGTCCCTGCAGATGCACGGCAATCAGAGGCGCATGGCCGCTGCACTGGGTATTAATCAGTCAACAATTGCCCGCAAACTTGAAAAACATGGTTTGAATGGAACGTGAACCGCGATTATCCTTTCAGTGGATGGTGATGCATTAATGCATCAAATAGTAACTCCAAGTGCGATTTTAAAATAATGTTTACAATATTTCACTCGATTGTTACAAAAAAGCACATACTTTAATTTTAAATACAATACGACGATAGCGGCAGAGTTGCACAATTAACTTACCGTAATAGAATGTTTTTTAGTGAACGTATGTGTAAAACACGGAAAGATTTATAAACTAATACCCGCGAATATCCCCCCCCTGTCAGGTCTCTTTCAAACAATTGGCACATTCAGTGCACAAATATCAACTGTCGTTCTGTTATATTGCTGCCGGAGGTAGACAGCGAGCATGCGAAAATTATTATCCCTCCGAATGTTACACCGGTATTTGAAAAATCCGAGTCCTGTGGTTGAAAATTGCGCAGCATCTGGTAGCATCTTATGAACATCACGGTAAAGCTGTATGCCTCGTTCCGGATGAAATGGGGTCAGGGAATTATAAGAGCTTGCCGCCCTGGAAGTACAATCGTTGATGTCGTCGCGGCCATCGGTATTCCGGACAATGAAAGCTTCGTCATTGTGTTGAACGGTCTCCACGCCTCTCTGGATGACTACCTGCATGAAGGGGATATTCTTTCGCTCATGCCGCTTGATTGTCCTCAAGAATAAGGGCATCTCAATGTATGTAACCATAAAATTGATCGGCACATTCCAGCTCGGTCGCTTTAAAGAGTCGGTCTGTGAGTACCCATCCGGCACCCGAGTCCGGGAAGTGGTGGACGAACTCCTGATTCCCGGCCCGCTGCTGGGGGTCGTACTTATCAACGACCTTCATGCCAACGACAGCGATCTGCTCAATGATGGTGACACCCTTTGCCTGCTCCCCTTCATAGACGGAGGGTAGCCCGACAATCTTTACCCGGTACAGTCTCAGTATCCATTACAAGGAGTAACGGCATGAAATATCTCACAACCGATCCCGCATCTGAACCATCAGCCGTTTTATATTCCCGTTGTACGGTGGATCTGAAGAACGGCAGCATGCGCTTCGAAGATGTTCCCTGCCGGAATCTGGAAGACGTACTGGGAGGATTCGGCCGTTCATTCCAGACGCTGGCCGAACGGCATATCAGCCACGCCTATTGCGACGAGAACCCGCTGATCGTCAACACCGGCCTTCTAACCGGCAGCAGCGCCATGACCGGCATGCGCACCTACTTTTCCGGCTACAGCCCGATCAAAGAATCAAAAAAAGGATTACCGGCAGCCATGTGGTCAACCGGCAGCGGCAACTTCGGCGCCAAACTGAAATGGACCGGCCTTGATGAACTGATCTTCGAAGGGCGCTCCCCAAAACCGGTCTATGCGGTAATCAGGGAAACAGCGGAGGGGCCGGTGGTCGAACTGAAACCGGCTGATCATCTTGTCGGTCTCTCCACCCACGACAAGATCATGGCTCTGCAGAAAGAGTACAGCACTGCCCACTTCGCCGCGATCGGTCAGGGCGGAGAGCAGTGGGAGAACGTCTACATGGGAGCGGTAGGACTCTCAACCGACAACCAGCTCAAATCGGGAGAGGACAAAATGCGTTTTGCCGGCAGAGGCGGCATGGGCAGTCTCATGGGGTACAAGAATCTCCTCGCCCTGGTAGCTCAAAGCCCCGACAAGATCAAGCCGCTGTCACCCGAGATCAAGGCGGTCAACATCAACGTCGTCAAAGGGGGCGGCGCGGCGCGGCTGCAGCCGATCAGCCGCGGCGGTGGCGGCGGCACCTGGGCGGCGTACGATGTGCTGCAGGCATTTCATGCCGTACCGGTGAACAATTTCCGGCCCCAGGGGAACGATCTGCCTGAGAAGCTGTTCCGGGAACATGTGGAAAAGCAATTCGTGATCAAATCGGAAGCCTGCTACCGCTGCGGAATAACCTGCCACAACAACATACACGAAAAGAAAGAGGACGGCAGCGCCGGCGCCTTTCTGGCCAAGTTCGACTACGAACCGCTCAACCTTCTCGGCACCAACGTAGGTATCCATGATGCGAGCCAGGCGGCCCGTTTGATCCATCTGTGTGACAACTACGGTATGGACTCCATTTCACTCGGAGTGACGGTCTCCTATGTGCTCTCCTACAACGGTAGGCATCCTGAACATCCGCTGCTGAACGGGGCGACCTTCGGAGACTTTGCCCGGATAGAGGAGCTTATCACGCAGACCGGCCGGGGGAATCTGCCGGAGATCGGTCGCGGATCCAAACGTCTCTCCGAAAGCACCGGGGAAACATCCTACGCCTACCACGTCAAGGGCCTCGAACTGCCTGCGTATCAACCCGAAACCAACCCGGGATATGCCTGGGCCATTGCCGGTGGTCATATGTCCATGGGAACGTACGGCCTTCTTACCCGCGAAGGGAAATCCGATCTGGACTCCTGGGTGCAGGGGATCACACAGACAAAACTGCAGATCGTCGGCTTCGACATGATCGGCCTCTGCAAGTTTTTTGACATAACCAAGGGGATCTGCACGCAGATGGTGGTGGACTGCCTCAAGAGCGAATTCGGCCTGGAAGTAACGATTGAAGCACTATCCGCAGCCGTGCGCAGGGCGTTTCTTCGCGGCCTGGCCCTGGAGTTGCGGCAGGGGTATGAAAAGTCAGAATACACCCTGCCGGCTGAAGTGTGGGAGCGGCCGAACCCGAACATCAAGCTGCCGAACATTACCTCTCCTGAGTTTATCGCCGAACTGCAGAAAAGGGTATGGGAGGTCTTCGAACCGGAGCTGGAGGGGCTGCTGCCCGTCTAATCTACAGTGATACATACTGTAACGTTCTGGATTCACGGCACATATGAAAGGATGCTCTCGTTGCGACATGAATTTCACTCGGGCTCAATACAAATCAGGAATGCAGCACATCACACAAAGGGAGGTTCAAGATGAAACGAAAAACCGTATCAATTTTGTCAGCACTGTTGGTCTGTCTAACTTCAGCGGTCAGTTTTTCCGCTGAAACGATCAAGATCGGGGCACTGTATCCACAGTCGGGCAGAGGTGGGGTGTATGGACAGGATTCAGAGGCTGCCATAAACATTGCCCTTGAGGAAGTCCATGCCAAGGGTCTTCCGGGCAAGAGAAAGCTGCAGGTAATCGTCACCGATTCCCAGAGCAAACCCGCCTACGCCGTGACGGTCGCCAAGCGCTACATCACGGAAGACCATGTTAAATTCCTGTATGGTGTTGTTTCCTCTTCAGTGGCCCTTGCAGTGACAGAAGTCAGCAAGGAATACAAAACGATCTTTATCGGTACCGACCATGCCGCAACGAATACCACGGCAAATGCGTTCCAGAAATATTATTTCCGCGTGAGCAACAACACCTTCCAGTCCATGGCCGCCGGTGCCCTGTACATGAAGGATGAGATGAAGGGCGTAAAGAAAATCGCCTTTATCGGCCCGGACTATGCGTACGGTCGCGACCAGATTGCGGAGTTCAAGTACTCCCTCGACAAGCTGGGTGTGAAGTACGAAATGGTTGGCGAATTCTGGCCGAAACTGTATGAGCCGGACTATACCTCATACATCAATGCGATCATCAAGGCACAGCCGGATGTTCTGGTAGCCGGTTTCTGGGGCGGAGACACTGTCGCATTCATCAAACAGGCCAAGCCGTACGGACTCTTCGACAAGATGAAGTATTTCCATCCGGATGCAGGTGGAAATTATGAAGTTTTTGCCGCTCTTGGCGCAGATTGCCCGGAAGGGTTGATCATGTCCGCCAGACATCACAACAACTGGCCTGACACAAAAGAAAATAAAGCATTTGTTGCCAAATTCAGGAAAGCAACCGGCAGATACCCGTCATATGCAGCTGAAGGCGCCTATGCCGGAATTCACCTGATCGCCAACGCGATCAGAAAAGTAGGAAACGCCGATAATACGGAAGCGCTTATAAAGGCGATGGAAGGGATGAAATTACATCTTCCTGAAGACCCGGCCGGTTTCACATCGTATATAGATCCGGCGACACATCAGATGGTTCAGGCGCAGGCGATCGGTGTCACGGTGAAGAATGAAAACTTTCCGCCTGCCAAATACATGCTTGGCAACTTCAAAGTGTACCCTGCGGACAAACTGCTCCCCACTAAAGAGTACCTCGATATTCTGAACAAGAATAAAAAGTAGCGGAGTTTCAGCATGAGTTTTGAAATATTTATCTCCCAGTTTTTCGGCGGTCTGTCTGTAGCGATGCTCCTGTTTCTGGTGGCGAGCGGTCTGACACTGATTTTCGGTGTGGCCAAAGTGTTCAACTTTGCCCATGGCTCGTTTTACATGCTCGGAGCGTACTTCAGCTATCAGGCAATAACCATGTTCGACAACTTCTGGATAGGTGCTGCAGCAGCAGCTATCGGAGCCGGTCTGGTCGGAATGGCGCTGGAAATATGCTTCATCAGAAGGATCAGCGGACGGGAAGAGGAGGGAGCCTTCCAGATACTCCTGACCTATGCTTTTATTCTGATTATTGATGATGCGGTGAAGTATATCTGGGGACCGGCCTACAAAACGATTTCGAAGCCGGAATCTCTTACAGGAGCACTGCATTTTGGTACGGTATCAGTGCCTAAATACAGCCTGTTCATCATCCTGCTCGGGATGGTGATTGTGATAAGCGCCTGGTATGTGCTCAGTCGGACAAGAATGGGCAAGATTATCCAGGCGGCATCAACAGACTCACAGATGGTAGGAGTGCTGGGAGTAAATGTTTCACTGGTCATGAGTATCGTCTTTGGAGTAGCAACAGCAATGGGCGGCCTGGCTGGTGCCGTGGCCGCCCCACTCCGGACAATTGCGCCCGGCACCGGAGTGGAAATAATTATCGACTCTCTGATCGTGGTGGTCATCGGTGGTCTGGGGAATTTCTGGGGGGCGCTGTTTGCAGCGCTCCTTATCGGTGAAGTCAATGCCTTCGGTATCCTTTGGATGCCCCAGTGGGCTTCGCTGCTCAGTTTCGCGGTAATGATAGTGGTACTCATCTTTAAACCGAAAGGGCTGTTCTCCCGCGAGAAGGGGAGGAAGAAAATATGAACAAAAAACTTGAAACTATGGTGCCATGGCTGGCGTACTTTCTAATTTTCGGAGGCATGATATTTGTCAGCGGAGATCATGCTCTTCACATTGCGGCACAGATTGTTATTCTCGGGTTGTTTGCCCTTTCGTTCAACATCCTGTTCGGCACCACCGGGCTCCTCTCCTTCGGCCAGGCGATATTCTATGGTCTGGGCGCCTATGTCACCGGCATGATGGCCAAGAGCTTTGGCAGCGACTATTTCCTCTGGGCGCTGTTGATGGCACCGGTTGCGGCAATTATACTGTCCGTGCTGTTGGGGACATTGAGCCTGCGGCTGTCCGATGTATATTTTACCATGCTGACCCTGGCTTTTGCTCAGCTTGTCTGGGGAATTACCATAAAGTGGTATAACTTTACCGGCGGAGACGACGGCATTCAGGCAATACCAAAACCTGAAATGTTGATGGGAATTCATAACTACTACATTTTTTCTCTCATCGTTGTGACACTCTGTATGTACCTCCTCTGGCGTCTGGACCGGTCACCTTTTGGAGCTGTTCTGAAAGGAATCAGGCAGAATCCGACCAGGATAAGCTTTACCGGAATGAATGTGTTTCGACACAAACTGCTGGCATATGTCATATCATCCTGCTTCACCGCCATTGCCGGCGGCCTGTATGCCGGCTTAGACAGAAGCATCCACCCGGATATGTTTGTCTGGACCATGTCCGGCAGTATAATTCTGATGACCATCCTGGGGGGGATGCGGAGCTTTTTCGGACCGCTCATCGGTGTAGCCGTATTTGTCCTCCTGGAAGATGTGATCGGTCGTTCCACACAGTACTGGTCTTTTGTGATAGGCGTTATCATGATAACCGTTGTGCTGTTGTTTCCGAAGGGTATTGTCGGCATTTCACGGCATTTCGCGGCACTGTTTGCGAAAAAAGGGGGCCAGCTTGACAACCCTTGAACTCAGAAATGTGAATAAACATTTTGGTGGACTGCATGTCTCCAAAAACATCTCCATGAGTATCGAACAGGGAGAGCTCACCGCCATCATCGGGCCGAACGGAGCGGGGAAAACCACTCTGTTCAACGAGATTACCGGGTATATAACCCCTGACAACGGCGGTATTTTTTTCAATGGTACGGAGATAACCGGGGCCGAACCGGAAAGCCTTGTCAAGATGGGGATAGTGCGGGCCTTTCAGGTGGCAAGCCTTTTCATCGATGAAACTGTGTATGACAACCTCTATCTGGCTGCCCTTGCATACCATGGGAAAAACTGGAAGATCTTTGCCGACCGGCATGTGTATAAAGATGTGGAGCAACACTGCCGCTTCATTCTTGACCGCCTGGGGCTCAGCGGCAAGGAGAAGTTAAAGGCTTTTGAACTGTCGCACGGTGATCAGAAGGTTCTGGACATCGCCATTGCCCTGACCATGAAGCCTACATTGCTCCTGCTGGATGAACCGACCGCCGGTATGTCACCTGACGAACGGGTCAAAATGACCCGGCTGATCAGGGCAATTCATGAAGAGTTCAAACTGACCACGGTCTTTGTTGAACATGACATGGACATGGTATTCGGGATTGCCGATATCATCCGTGTGCTGGTTCAGGGAGAGTTGATCGCCGAGGGGAACGCCGAGGAGATCCAGAAAAATCCGGCGGTTATAGATGCCTATCTTGGCCATGAGGTGCTCTGATTATGAATGAAACACTGCTTGTGCAAAATATCCATAGTTATTACGGAAAGAGCCATATTCTTTTCGGCGTCGATCTGTCGGTAAAAAAAGGAGAAACGTTCTGTCTCATGGGGAGAAACGGTGCCGGGAAAACCACCACCTTCAAGAGCATTATGATGCTGCTCCCCCCGAAGAGCGGTAAAGTCATTTTGAATGGCAAAGAGTTGGGCGGACTTAAGCCATATCATGCGTCACGTCTCGGTATCGGTCTTGTGCCGGAGGACCGGAGGATATTCGGTGATCTTTCGGTGAAAGACAATCTTCTGCTCGGGACCTCCAACGGGCGAAGCGGATACTGGAATATGGAGCAGATATACACCTATTTCCCGATCCTGCTTGATTACCAGGACAAGCCGGCCGGGACCATGTCCGGCGGAGAACAGCAGATGCTTACCATCGCGCGTACCTTGATGGGCAACCCCGACATACTGCTGCTTGATGAACCTACCGAAGGCTTAAGTCCTGTGATGGTTAAAGTTCTGAAAGATCTGGTGCTGAAGCTCAAGGAATTGGGCACGACGATTCTGCTGTCTGAACAGAACATTAAATTCTGCATGGCGGTTGCCGACCGGGTTGTCATCATAGACAAGGGGCATATCGTCTATGAGGCTGATGTGGAAACCTTCCGGCTGGATGATGATATTAAAAAGAGATATCTTGCTGTTTGATTAGGAGGAAAAACTATGTGCGCTGCAATAAACTATTTCAAGACGACCGGGAAAATCATCACCGGAATAGGGTCCGTATCCACTCTTCCGCAGGAAATTAAACTGCTCGGGGGCAAAAGAATATTTATCTTTACCGATGAGGGGATAGTCAGGGCCGGCATCTGTGAGCAGGTTCTGAGCATACTGGAAGGGGCCGTTGAATCGGTATCAGTGTTCGAAAAAGTGCCACCCGAACCGCCACTGGAAACTATCCACGAATGTCTGAAGCTGGCACGTGAAGCGGAGTGTGATCTGATAATCGGACTGGGTGGCGGATCGGCTATGGATGTTGCCAAGATTATCTCGGTTCTCCTGACCAACGATAAATCGCTCGATCAGATGATCGGCGTCAACCTGGTGGATAAACGGGGGCTACCGAAGATTCTCATCCCCACCTCAGCCGGAACCGGGAGTGAAGTAACCCCGATTGTGATTCTGACTGATCAGGCGGAAAACCTGAAGAAAGGAGTTGTCTCCGATTTTCTTTTTCCGGAGACGGCTATTCTCGACCCCGAACTGACGATCTCTCTGCCGCCGGGGGCGACGGCCGCCAGCGGAATGGATGCCCTGATTCATGCTGTTGAGGCATACACGTCTGTGAATGCGACCCCAATGACCGATCATCTTGCCGAACGGGCCATTGAACTCGTTGCAGCCAATATCCGCAGCGCCTGGGCCAACGGCAGCAACCTTGAGGCCCGTATGAATATGCTGGAAGGAAGTCTGTTGGCGGGTCAGGCCTTTGCCAATGCCGGAGTAACGGCAGTGCACGCCTTTGCGTATCCGCTCGGTGGGGAGTTCCATGTACCGCACGGCGTATCAAATGCGGTAATGCTTTGCGCCGTACTGCGATTCAATATGATTGCCAATCTGAAGAAATTTGCCGCTCTTGGTAGACTGCTCTGCCCGGACGTCACTTCGACGGACAGCAAAGTTGTGGCGGAAGCGGGGATACACTTTCTGGAAGGATTGATTGTAGATCTGCAGCTGCCCAGAACATTGCAGGAGTTGCATGTCCCTCAGGACGCCATTCCCCGGATGGCGGAAGGGGTTATGAAGGTAACCCGGCTGTTGGCAAACAACCCCCGCAAGATCACCCTCGAAGATGCGAAGAAAATATATCAGATTGTGTATTGACTCAGAGAGTCAGTGGAGGCAGCAATGCAGAGTAAGGCGGATAAGCGCTGTGATTACAAGTACCTTCATGCTGTTACGACTCGCTGGATGGATAACGATATTTACGGGCATGTAAACAATGTCATCTACTACAGCTGGTTCGATACGGCGGTGAACCAGTTTCTGATCGCACATAATGTGCTTGATATCGAACATAGCCCGGTGGTTGGTCTCGTTATTGAGACGCAATGCAACTACTTTGCTCCGGTCGCTTTTCCAGACCGGATAACCATTGGAGTGCGTGTGGCAAAGCTTGGAAATTCGAGTGTACGGTATGAGGTGGGTGTTTTCAGGGAGGACGAAGACGATGTCTGCAGCACAGGGGCACTTCGTTCATGTCTATGTCAGCCGTGATGAACGGAGACCGACCGCGATACCCGATAACATGAGAGCACTTCTCCAGACTATCCTGGTGTAGGAATCATGTGAAATTCGATCCCGATAGAACAGTCTGCAATTCACCGGCTCGGCACCCCGGAGTTATGTTGAGCCGGACAACTCAATGTGTCCCAAAATCTTGATACTAAATAAGCCCGGCAACTGCCGGGCTTATTTAGTATCAAACGTCTGGAATATAGCGTATATACCAAAAAAGTGAGTGTGTACTCCAAGGCCGAGCAACTATTGAGCGTACTCGTTTATTATCTGATCCCGTCTCTTGCAATGATTCCGACAAATGGTCTTCAATGCCCCACCGTTTCCAGGCTGTAGACCCTTGCCAATAAATAAACCGTTCCGACGGAGGCACCATGAATGCCGGCCCAACCGAGAAGGTCCCGACAGAGCAGTCAGCCCGTTCTCGCATGAACATTCCGGAATGGCTCTGCCTTGGTCATTGGCTCCCCTGGCTGGTGCTGGTTATGGGCCTGATGGTTACCTTCCTGTTATGGCGGCACGAACAGCAGATAGCTGCAGAGGAGCTGAAGGCCCACTTTGAATTTCGCGTACGCCGGGCCACCACCCTCATCAAACAACGCATGATAGCCTACGAACAGGTCATGCACGGTGTTCAGGGTTTGTTTGCCGCTTCCGGGGTTGTGGGTCGCACGCAATTTCGGGAATATGTCGCAGCGCTGCAGTTGGGAACAAATTATCCCGGCATCCAGGGGGTGAGTTTTGCGCTGAATGTGCCTCTGGCGCAGAAGGCCGCCCATATCGCCGCTATTCGCGCGGAAGGTTTCCCCGACTACCGCATCATGCCTGAGGGGCAGCGTGAAAACTACATGCCGGTCATCTATCTGGAACCGTTCTCCGGCAGCAACTCACGTGTTTTTGGCTACGACACCTACACCGAGCCGGTACGTCGCGCGGCCCTGGATCGGGCGCGTGAGACCGGCAAAGCATCTCTCTCCGGTAAAATCCGTCTTGTTCAGGAAACCGGCGAACGGGCCCAGGCCGGTGTCCTCATGTATCTGCCGGTGTATAAAAACGGCATTCCGCACAACACGCCAGCCTCCCGCCGCGCCAATCTCTTTGGCATGGTTGCTGCGTCGTTCCGCATGGACGATCTGATGGCCAGCCTGCACGGAGGGCGCGATAATGAGCTCGACATTGAAATTTACGACGGCACGGAAGTCTCAGGCAGTACATTGCTGCATGATTACGACGGTATCCGCTTCGCCGGTACGCTGAATGCGCCGCTTCAATCTCTTACAAACCTTGAAATTTCCGATCACACGTGGTTGATGGCGATCCGCCCCCTGGCGGGTTTCGAGACACGCCTTGCCAGTAATAAGCCGCAGATCATTGCGATTGCCGGCACCCTCCTGACTCTGCTGATGACCCTGCTCACCTGCCAGCTGGCAAGCAGTCGTGCTCGCGCCATGGAGGCTGCCAGGGAGATGAACCGGGAGCTGATCGAAAGTGAAAAGCGCTACCGCACCGTGGCTGATTTCGCCTCAAACTGGGAGTACTGGAGAGCCCCTGACGGAAGTTTCCGCTACGTTTCCCCTTCCTGCGTCCAGATTTGCGGTTATAGCCGTGAGGATTTTTATCGTGACCCGTTGCTGATGATGAAGATTATTCATCCGGTGGACGTTCCTCTCTTCAACACCCATATCCATACTAATTCGAAAAGCGGCTCTCCCCGGTCAATAGAATTCCGTATCATTACCCGTGATGGTCAACAACGCTGGATCGCCCATGTCTGCCGACCGGTGTTCGACGATGATGGCACGCCGCTCGGTCAGCGCGCCAGCAATCGCGACATCACCGAGCAAAGGCAGACGGAAGAAGAGCTGCGTCTCAGCGAGGAGCGCTATCGGCGCCTCTACAACGATACCCCGGTCATGCTCCATTCCATCGATCATGACGGACGGTTGGTCAGCGTCAGCAATTACTGGCTCGAAACACTCGGCTATGAGAGAAACGAGGTGCTTGGACGGATATCCACTGAATTTCATACGGCGGCGTCCCGTTCCTATGCGACCGGGGTCGTTCTTCCCGAATTTTTCCGAACCGGTTCCTGCAAGGAAGTGCCGTACCAGATTGTGAAAAAAAACGGCGAGATTCTGGACGTCCACCTTTCCGCCATAGCGGAACGGGACAGCGAGGAGAAGATCGTCCGCTCGCTCGCCGTCATGGTCGATGTGACCGAACAGAAACAGGCCGAGGCGGCACTTCATGAACAGGCGACGCTGCTTAAGGCTGAGGTGGCCGAACGGCGCCGGGCGCAGGAAGCACTGACGGTCAAGCAGCTTCAACTCGAAGAATTGAACCGTTCGCTGGAGAGTCGGATTACGGAATCGGTTGCAGAACTGCGCAAGAATGACCAGATCATGATTCTAAAATGCCGCCAGGCCGCCATGGGTGAGATGATTCACAACATCTCCCACCAGTGGCGACAGCCGCTCAACACCCTGGGAATGGTCATCCAGAACATGTGTTATGAATTTGATGCAGGTCAGATTACCCCCGAGAAGATGGCATGCTACACGGAGCAGGTGATGGAACTGATCTGTTTCATGTCCCAGACAATCGACGATTTCACCCGCTTCTTCCGCGAGGACCATGAGACTGTCTGCTTCAGCGTCAAGGAGAGCATTCGCAGGGCGACCAGCCTCGTAAGCGCCACCCTGAAGGATCACGGTATTGCGTTAATCGTAGAACAGGATGAGGAAGTGCAGATCAATGGGCAACCCAACGAATATGCCCAGGTTCTGCTGAACCTGCTGAGCAATGCCAAGGACGTTCTGCTGGAGCGGGCGGTGACGTTACCCGTGATCACCATTAAAGTATTCCGCCAGAGTGAGCGTGCCGTGGTGACGATCGGCGACAATGCCGGCGGAATTCCCGATGATATCATCGACCGGGTCTTCGACCACAGTTTCACTACCAAGGCAGAGGGAAAGGGCTCCGGAATCGGACTGTACATGTCCAGAACAATTATCGAGAAGCATATGGGGGGGCGCCTGACCGTCTCCAACGTGGGCGGCGGTGCAGAATTCAGGGTCGAAGTCGAAGCGGCGCAACCCGGTTCATAGCAGAGTGGCCCTGTGTGTGTCTGATGTGAATTTGAAGACGTATCACCGTCTACCAACCCGCTAAAAAACGGTACTATTCTTTCAGGATATGATGCTTTTTTGAACCGTCATGTTATATCTGTTAAAAAGTCAGAGTTATTGTTGCTATCCGCAAAAATAGCGATATAGTGTCTTCATTAAGACACTGATGTAACGTATAGGCACCCGCACGACAATGGTTTTTCGCCGTAAGCCAGCCACGGAAAATCTTTCAGCTGCATCCGCAAAAGAAAAGGACGATCTTCAGGGTAAGCGGGACACAGTAGTTGGCAATTTCTTCGTGATGGAGGAATGAATATGCTCTTCTTTCCCAGAATTTCTTGTTCGTATACTCCAAGCATCTGGCGGGGATTCGGCAGGGCTGTGCCGGGTTTCTTCATCGCTCTCTTTCTCTCATTATGTGCGAGCGGCACTCCGTCGGCTGTGGCATCTGTCAATCAAGTAAGTCCCGCTGTTCAGAAACCTTTTCCTGTCATTCAAGTACCAAAAGAGACGCTGGTCGTGGGCAGTGAACAGGAGTATCCCCCTTTTGCCACAGGCATGACCGATGCCACTGCAGGCGGTTTTACCGTTGACCTATGGAAGGCCGTGGCTGCTGAAGCCGGCTTGAATTACACCATCCGCGTGCTTCCTTTTCATCAGATCCTTCAGGAGTTTAAAGAGGGGAAAATCGATGTTTTGATCAATCTCGCGCTCTCGAATGACCGCCATAAGTTCGCCGATTTCAGTGTTCCCCATGTAACCGTCCACGGTGCGATCTTCGTACGCAAGGGGGAGTCAGGCATCCGCACAGAAGAAGACTTCGCCAGGAAATCCATCATTGTTCTCAAAGCCGATCTGGCACACGACTATGCCGTCTCCAAGGGGTGGGGAAAACAGCTGGTTCTGGTGGATACCTCCGCAGAAGGGATGCAGCTGCTGGCATCAGGCAAGCACGACGCGATGCTGCTGGCCAAACTGACTGGAATGCAGACGCTGAAAGCAACGGGTTTGACCAATATTGAAGTACTGAAATCCCGGGCAGGGTACTCGCAAAAATTCGCGTTTGCCGTGCCGGAGGGGGAGGCAGTGCTGTTGGGCACGCTCAACGAAGGATTGGCGCTGACCAAGTCCAACGGCACGTACGATGCCCTGTACGAAAAATGGTTTGGTATCTACGAAGAGAAAGAGATCGGCCCGCGCGACGTACTGAAGTACATGATCCCTGTTGCCGCGCTCTTTCTGGGCCTCTTTGGGCATCTCTTCTATCGCCGGCACGTTGAACGCGAAGAGGCGGAGAGGAAATATCGTGATCTGTATGATAATGCGCCGGACATGTTTCTGTCGATCGAAGCCAGGAGTGCAACAGTCATTGATTGCAATCAGACCTTGCTGAATATCCTGGGCTATTCCCGGGAAGAGATCGTTGGTCAGCCTTTGCTCGAACTTTATCACCCGGATTGTGCCGACCTTGTCCGGGCGGCGTTCCAGACGTTCATGTCCGACAAGGAAGTGCATGATGTGGAGCTTCAATTGCGGCGCAAGGACGGCAGCAAAGTCGAGGTGAGCTTGAATGCCTCGGCGGTATGCGACGAACACGGAGTCATATTGCGCAGTCGCTGTGTATTGCACGACATCTCCGCGCGCAAACAGGCGGAAAAAGCGGTGCAACAAGCAAATGCGTATAATCGAAGCTTGATTGAAGCCAGTATAGATCCTTTGGTGACCATTGGAACGGACGGCAAGATCACCGACGTGAACCAGGCCACTGAGGCGTGTACAGGTTTCTCACGCGAGGAGCTTGTCGGCAGCGATTTCTCCGACTATTTTACCGACCCGGATAAAGCGAATGCTGGATATAAACAGGTGTTTCTAAACGGCACAGTACAAGACTATCCGTTGGATATTAAGCATCGGGACGGACATTTGATCCCGGTGCTTTACAATGCCTCTGTTTATCGGGCCGCCGATGGTAAGGTCGCTGGTGTCTTTGCCGCTGCCCGTGACATCACCGAGCGCAAGCGGGCAGAGGAAGAGCAGGCTGGCGCTCGAGCAGCAACTCCAGCAGGCCCAGAAACTGGAGAGCCTCGGGGTGCTGGCCGGCGGCATCGCCCATGACTTCAACAACATCCTGGCGGTCATCATCTGCAATTGCTCTCTGGCAAAGCAACCGGCCGCACATGGCTGAGGAGCTTCTTTCCGAAATAGAAACAGCTGCCGAACGTGCGGCTGATTTGTGCCGCCAGATGCTGGCCTACGCCGGAAAATCGCATGTCAACCTTGACTCAGGTCAGGATGCCGGCACTCGTGGATGATATGGTCAGGATGTTGAAAGCGACCATCAATCAGAATGTGGTCATCAAACTTGATCATGCGGATGATCTGCCTTCCATTAGGGGCGATGCCAGCCAGATCAGGCAGATTGTCATGAATCTGATCATCAATGCATCAGAAGCAATCGGCGAAGCGCAGGGTGAGATTCGTGTATCGCTGTCAAAGACCGAGATCAGTGCGGGACAACCGGAAAAGGATCATCTCGGCAATATCATTACACCAGGCTCAGTATGTCTGCCTGGAAGTCACTGACAACGGCTGCGGCATGGATGATGATACCAGACAGCGAATCTTCGAGCCGTTCTATACCACCAAATTTACCGGGCGCGGTCTGGGGATGTCGGCTGTACTGGGCATCATAACGGCACATAAGGGAGCATTGCAGCTATCCAGCCAACCGGGCCAGGGTTCAACCTTCACGGTCTACCTGCCTGTTGAGACACTGCAACAGTCGGCGAAGAACCACTTCAGCAACTGTCCTCAGTGGTACCTGGCAGGGGAGCGGCACGATACTTGCTGGCAGAGGATGAGCCGCAGCTTATGCTGGTTGCGAAAACCCTGATGAAGGCGCTTGGATTCACGGTTTTTGAAGCATCAAACGGCAGGGAAGCGTTGGAGTTGTATCGTAAGAACGCTGAATATATCACCCTGGTTGTGACTGATATCGGCATGCCGGTTATGGACGGTTATGAGCTGTTCAGTGAGCTGAAAAAAATCAACCCGGAGCTGCCGATCATTATTTCCAGCGGTTTTGGAGATATGACGGTTACCACACAGATGGCAGATGAAGAGGTAGCGGGTTTTCTGAGCAAGCCGTACAGCTTTGATCAGTTGCGGAAGGTGCTGAAGAGTGTTGTGGAGAATGCCGTCTACCAGAGCAATTCACGATCAGACTGATACTCTCTGGTCTTACCGCTGAGAGGATCCTTGAATCGCACCATCTGAGC
>CAVYYZ010000007.1:0-6901 GCA_963772835.1 uncultured delta proteobacterium
GATGGCAGCTGAAACAGGTCGCCACCGGATCAATACCACTCGGTTTGCCATCGGCGCCAAAACCGGCAAAAAGCCAGCCACCCGTTGCACTCTGTCGCTTGTCCTTCTGCATCAATACAATCATATTTTTTAGTCCATCAACAGCCGGGTTGTCTTTTATATTAAAAAATTCCACAACAATGCGGCTTCCCTCGGCAAATTTATTATCGGCCTGATAACCCCTCTGCGCCTTTTTATCGGCATAAATGTAATGAATTCCATAGAAGAGCGAGTTTTTGTCGGTGACTACTTTGCGCTCACTTTTCTTCCAGGCGGTATATCCTTTGGGGAGTGCAGGAGAAGCAGCATTTGAAGCAACTGCTGAACAACAGATAAGCAATACTGACAACATAATCATAACCGATTTCATGAAGAGGAACCTCCTAGGATATTTCTGGAGGAAACTATATCATCACCGCTCGTTTTGTCACGTCCTGATATCACAACAGGACTTGAATCATACCGGGTATGTTCGGAATACTCATGTTTTTTTGGCCGGCTCGCATCACCCGGCCTGATACTTCAGCCGCACGTTCTGCTGAAGTACGTATCGCCTGGAAGGGGATGCTGCATGGTTATGGGTAATTTTATGCGAGATTACAGCGAATGGATGGATTGGAAATAAGAAGGGAGAATACCTCATGCGCAACAGTTACATTTTTAATGTTACATCACTACTGTCCGGTTAATAACTGAATAAATTCATTTGGTTATACTTGGGTTGCTCTGGTTTTTGCTTGAGAGCCTCCGCAACCAGCGATGAAATGGGCTTTTTCTCAAACAAATTGACCTCCAGAATCTGTAGAAAAGTGTAGAGAGAACATTCTATACCAAGCCGTTTCTTGGTAATGGCCACAAGCAGGTAAATGCAGAGCGCAATCCATATCTGGCTCTTCACTGCGTTAATCGAAGTCCCGTAGAATGATTTGATGCGCAGGTGTTGCTTGATCCACTTAAAGAACAGCTCCACTTGCCAGCGTTGCTTGTAAACATCGGCAACCATCTTTGCCGATATGTCGAAATTGTTAGTCAGAAACACCAGACGTTTGTTTAGCTCTTTGTCAACATAGCTGACCCGACGCAGTTGTTCCGGGTATCCTTTTCTCGATTTCATCGTCTTCAGCGTAATAACCTGATCAGCTCTGACACCAGCGTCTTTGTCTTTTTGCTTCGAGTAGAGCCGTTGGAATTTCAGATTGTCTTTGGCCCGGATAACGAAGAAGGCTCCCTGTTTGTGGATGACGTACAACCGAGCATAGTCGATATAGCCGCGATCCATGGTATAGACGGCACCTTCCTGAACCGGTATTTTGTCCAGCATCTTGACATCATTCACCTTGCCGGTGGTGATAGCTACAAAAGTCGGTATTGAACCTCTCAGATCAATAAGGGTGTGCATTTTGACCGCGGCCTTGGTTGATCGAAATTCTGCCCATGGGAACAGCGAAAGGCAGAGGTCTATGGTTGACGAATCAAAGGCAAACAGCGGCTGCTTCAACTCAATAGCAAGAGGCTCATTCCGATATAGCTTTTGTGCAATGCTGATCAGTACCTGACCGAAATCTTCAAAGATGTGCCAGTCGCGTCGCTCGTTTGCATCAGCAAGTGTGGTGCGGGAGACATCACCACGAAAACCGATATGATAAAGCTTTTCCTTATGAGAGTTCAGGCACGTCTCAATATCTCTTAGGCTGTCCCGACCAGACAACTGGGCGTATGCCAGACAGAGGAACTGGTCGAAGGTGGTAAATTTCTGAACCCGATATTCTCCTCGGTAACGATGGGCACAGACGTTGAACTCGTGCCGAGAAAGATACTGGAGCAGTTGCCGAAATACGGTTTTGCCTGAATTCATTGATACCCCCAACCCAAAAATGGCCGTAAGGGGTCAATTCAAACAAATTCAAATCGAAAAAAGAACAGCTATGTCAAAGAGCAATCAAATTCAGTTAGTTATATCAGTGCAATCGAAATTTACCGGACAGTAGTGATGTTACATAGTTACAGATTCATAGTTACATGCATCCCGACTGATAGGCCTTACTAAATCCTAATATTTATTGCGCCTTTTTCTGCTCCCGGATAAAGGCAAGCTCAATATCGGTGGCCTTGACATCAAGGCTGGTCATTGACAAATACCTGAGTCCCCCTTCAATACTGTTTTCAATAATACTGTGCGCACCATCCATCTGTTCCTTTGTAGTTTCTGCAACAGACCCGAGGATCAGCTGTACGTTTTCATACAGCACCGCTTTCACATTGATCTTGGCATTAGTGGCAGCATTTTCTTTGCCACGAATGGCCATGATGTTGTCAGTCAATGAGGCAGTGGTCTTGCGCAACTCTGCAATCTCGGTCAGGGACTGAGACTCTTTGGCCTTATTCTGAGTTTCAGCAAGCGCAGTAAACAGTTTTTCCAGCAGCTCAACATCGTGGTAATCAGCTCCTGCCTGCAGCTTCGTGTGAACAGACGAAACTGAACCGACTTTTTTTGCTTCTATGCCACCCTGTGCAATGTATGAACCACCGGAAATGGCGCCCTTATCAACGAAAATCCGCCCGAGCGATCTAATGGTACAGTTATGGATCTCAACATCAACGATCACATCTCCGGCGCACTCAACCTCCACATCGTGGATAAAATGTGCGCGCAGACTCCCGCCGCAAAGGATACGCCCCCGGCTCTGACCATCCATGCCGCAGAAGGTAATATCTCCATCGCTGACAATGTTGCTGACACCGATGTTACCGGTGACGGTAAGCCCCTTTGACGCGGTAATGTCAAAATTATCCAGGACATCGCCACGTACTTCAACAACACCTTTGAAGTTGATCGAGCCGATTCTGAAATTCACATCTCCCTTAACGACATATTCTTCTTCTACAGAGATTTCTCCGGATGATTGGCAGAAGCGCCCGGTCGCGGCGGCAATCAGCAGGGCGCCGTTATCTTCGCTGCGGATATTCTTGCCAATGGCACATTTCATCGGTTTGCCTGGTTGGGGAGGTATTGACATCCCCATAATGTTTCTGCCGGGTGTGCCCGCACCGGCCGGAATAATGCGGCCGATTTCATCGCCATCCGATACGTTGATAAAGGTTTGAACGATGTGCATGTCAACGCTGGTTACCGCTTCGTCTCCGCTCTGTACTGTTATTGAAGACGGTATTGTTAACTCGATATGTTCATCTTCTCCGTCAACCGGCGGCGTTCCCGATGCCATCAATACATCGACCTGCTGTTGCCCTGCAGCTGCCTTGACAACAAAATCATCAAAAGCCTGCTGATTGATCCCCTCTTTCACATTGTACTGTTTCAGAAAGGTTTCCAGCTCATCGCGGGTCATCATGGAGCCCTGCTCACGCGGGATATAACTGCATCGGCACTCCAGGCGATTGTCCGGGATGCGAATATAGAGACTGTACCCCAGTTTTTTGACTTCGCTGCCACCAATTGCGGGCACCGCTGGCTTCTCAGTATGATGTTGATCTGTCATCGCATCCTCCACGTTCACTGACATTATATAGTAACAATCGTGCCATGTATTCATCAATTACGCTGATATTATTCAGAAACGCAGTTGACGATAGAGCGTCATGCGGCTGATACCAAAATATCAACGGACGTAACCGGAATAATAGTATTATATTCATCGCTACGCAAAATTATTATTGACATAAACGGCATCAATATTGACCTGAACGTCAGAGTGCGATACTTTACAACATAGATTGACATACGGAAGGAATCACTCACTATGCAGCGCCCATCATGGGATCAGTATTTTATGGACATTACCCGCCTGGTGGCGACACGATCTACCTGTTTGCGGCGTCAGGTCGGGGCCATTCTGGTAAAAGATCGCAACATCCTGGCTACCGGCTATAATGGGGTACCATCGGGCATCAGCCACTGCGATGCGGTCGGTTGCCTGCGAGAGCGGCTCAATGTTCCCTCCGGCGAACGTCATGAGCTCTGTCGCGGGCTCCATGCCGAGCAGAACGCCATTATCCAGGCCGCCCGGCACGGTGTTAATATCGACGGTTCAACGCTTTACTGCACCACCATGCCCTGTATCATCTGCACCAAGATGCTGATCAACGCAGGCATCACCACTGTTGTGTACGCCGAAGGGTATGCGGATGATCTGGCTCGAGAGATGATCGCCGAAACCGGCATCACAATCAGTCACTTTTCCCCGGAGAACGTAGAGAGTTTCGAATGAAATGCCCTTTCTGCAGCAATCTCGACACCAAGGTGGTAGACTCACGTCCTGACAAGGGTGGCTCAGCCATCCGCCGTCGCCGCGAGTGTGAGCAGTGCAGCAAGCGGTTCACAACGTTCGAACGAATTGAGGAGATGCTTCCTCAGGTCTGTAAAAAAGATGGCCGCCGCGAACCGTTTGACCGGCTGAAGATTATTAACGGGATCGTCAAAGCCTGCGAAAAGCGGCCGATATCCAAAACCGAAATTGAACTGCTCGTTGACCGTCTGGAAACGCGACTCCAGGAATCAACAGAGCGGGAAATTTCGACCACAACCATCGGCGAGTGGGTAATGAAGGAGTTGCACGGGATGGATGAAGTTGCATACGTCCGTTTTGCCTCGGTTTACCGTTCGTTTCGTGACATCGGTGAATTTATGCAGGAACTGCAGGATCTACTGAAGAAATGATCTCCTCCGACTCCAGATACATGAAACGAGCCTTGACGCTGGCGAAAAAAGGGATCGGCAAAACCTCCCCGAACCCGGCTGTCGGCTGCGTTATTGTCAAGAATGGGACTATTGTCGGAGAAGGGTGGCATAAACGTGCCGGAGGTCACCACGCAGAGGTGCATGCTCTGGAAATGGCCGGTAGCGGAGCGCGAGGTGCGGATGTTTTCGTAACACTGGAGCCATGCAGCCATACCGGCAAGACCCCGCCCTGCAGCGATGCGCTGATCCGGGCGGGAGTCAGGCGGGTAGTTGCCGGCATGGGCGACCCGAATCCGCAGGTCGATGGCGGTGGCTTGCGGGCTCTGAAACTGGCCGGAATTGAGACGTTCTGCGGGGTTCTTGAGGATGAATGCCGCGCAATCAATCGCCCCTTTCTGAAATTCATCACAACCGGCCTTCCGTACGTCACCTATAAATGCGCCATGACTCTGGATGGCAAGATTGCCACTGTCACCGGCGACTCTCGCTGGATCAGCTGCGAGGCGTCACGCAAAATTGTGCACCGTATGCGGGCCGAAAGTAATGCCGTCATGGTTGGTGTGGACACTGTTATCGCAGACAATCCGCAATTGACGGTGCGGCATGTCACCGGACTCAATCCACTGAGGATTATCGTTGACAGCCATCTGCGCACACCCGAAAGTACTGCGGTATTACAGGGAGAAATGGCTCTGGGGACAATAATTGCAACCATAGAATCAAACCCGATAGCTCACGCCCGCTACCTGAAGAGCGGTGCCAGGCTGTTACTCTGCAATTCTGCTGATGGCAGGGTGGATCTGCGGGACCTGTGGCAGAAACTTGGCGGGCTCGGCATCCAATCTCTTCTGCTTGAAGGTGGAAGTCATCTGGCAGGAGCAGCTCTCAGACTGGGGCTGATCAATGAATGTGTGTTCTTTTATGCACCCAGGGTGATCGGTAGTGACGGATTTTCTCCGTTTGCACTCACCGGAATCACCGACATGGCCAGTTCCGTACAATTTCGCGATCTCAGCATGCGACGCGTTGGCACCGATATCATGGTTTCAGCACACCCGGAGTATACATGTTTACAGGACTGATTGAAGACACCGGCCGTGTCGCCTCCTTTACCCGCAGAGGCGAAGCGGGGTTGTTGGTTGTAGAGACGGCACTCCCGACTGCTGAGATTGCCATAGGTGATTCGGTTGCAGTTAACGGAGCCTGCCTGACCGTCACCGGCTTAACCATCCACACAATGACCTTCGACGTCTCCCCGGAAAGTATTTCGCGGACACTGACAGGGATGCTTTCCAGCGGCAGCCGAGTCAACCTGGAACGGGCCCTCAGGATGGGTGATCGCCTCGGAGGCCATATCGTTAGCGGTCACGTTGACTGTACGGGACGCCTGAGCCGTTCCGAAAACCGTTCCGGCAATCACCAGCTGCAGTTTGCTCTGCCGCCTGAACATGCCCGCTATCTGGTTGAAAAAGGCTCCGTGACGATTGACGGGATCAGCCTGACGGTCAATGCCGTATCACAAGATGGATTTTCGGTGAACATCATTCCACATACCTACAACAACACCACGCTTGCGCATTTGAGGGTCGGCGACAAGGTAAATATAGAAACCGATATTATCGGGAAGTACGTTGAACGTCTGACGTCTCCCTGGAAATCGGAAAGCAGCTTGAGCATGAAAACACTTGCAGAGAATGGATTTATTTAAAAAAAGGAAAGGTACACACAATGTCCGTTGCAACTATTGAAGAAGCAATCGAAGACATCCGCCAGGGGAAAATGGTTATCCTGGTTGATGATGAGGACCGTGAGAACGAAGGTGATCTGACTCTGGCGGCCGAGGCGGCCACACCGGAAAACATCAATTTCATGGCGAAATATGGTCGCGGCTTGATCTGCCTGACTCTAACATCCGACAAGTGCGATGAACTGGGGCTGCGCCCGATGGTGCGCGATAACACCTCCCCTTTTGAAACCGCTTTTACCGTGTCAATCGAGGCCAAGCATGGCGTAACAACCGGCATCTCCGCAGCCGACCGGGCTCTCACGATAGTGACCGCAGTTGCTGACGGAGCCAGTTCCAATGATCTGGTCAGTCCCGGCCACATTTTCCCGCTCCGTGCACGCAAGGGCGGCGTACTCGTACGATTGGGGCAGACTGAAGGC
>CAVYYZ010000008.1:0-387651 GCA_963772835.1 uncultured delta proteobacterium
TTCGTGATTCTGCTCACGGGTGTCGACGATCGCCGGTCATGCCGACGCCGTCGGAAACGGCACGTGCTTATTGCTGTCGTATCAGAAGTCCGGCGCATCAAAGACCTTAAGCCTATCACAGCACCCTGAAGGGATCGACGATGCTGATGCTGATTATCGGCATGTCACTCCTCGGCATCGTACGTAATGAGTTCCCTGCACATCAGTCAGTCAGCGGCCGTCGTTCAGCTGCACCTCTCCTTCCAGATGGCTGCTTCTCTCAACAATACTGTTCATGGGCATGGTTCTCGGTTTTTCTGCCGCTGGTATCGGTATCCCACGACAGCGCCGATCATCCGCCGTTACGTGCGGGTTCCATCTGATTTGGTTTGGAGTCGTCATTACGACGATGGGGCTTATCCATCCACCGGTTGGGTCGAATATCTTCGTCATAAAGAATATTGCACCGGACATCCCTCTCAAGGATGCGGCTGTGTCCTTCGTCGACTTATGACGATCGCTGTAGTGCTGCTCTGTCTCATTCCGGAATCGCCACATGGTTTCCCGACATGATCATGGACTCGGGGCGCATGAACATCGTCATGGACAGTAATTCACTAACGGCGAGATCCTTTACCGGGCACTTTCCGAAAAATCTGCGCTGCCCGAGGGGCCGAAAACAGTGTCGTGAGCTACGGCATGCTGCACCGGAATCGGGCCGCTATGCCAATTTAATTGCATCGCTTGGGGTACGCCCGGGGGTGGCGGCCGGTGCAGGTAAGTAATCTCATGCAACTTCCTTTACCTCGGCTGTCTACGTGCCGGTGTCCTATGGAATTTATGCGTATCAGCGTCATGAACTGGAGTATTTTCTGCAAGACGCCACCCCTGCCCTTTCGCTTGCCGGCCGCAAGTTACGCGATCTGGCTGACGAGTTGGCGGTGTCTGCCGGTGTGGGTAACATTCTTGAACTTGATGGACAACGGACCAGCGGCGGAGAACAAGCGGAGACATTCACATCACCGTTCACTGCACGAAGATCGCGGCCATTCTTTTACCCTCCGGAGCCACCGGAGGGGGCGACCGTCACGGCACGACAGCCAATGCGAGGTCCTGCATCGGTATTGGGGCTTTCGTCCAGGTGACGTACTTCTGCACATGCTGCCGATGTCCCTCTGTTGCCATCCACTGCGCCCTCCTGGAACGGCAACCCCATGTTGTTGAACCGCAGGACCAGGCAGGTCGGGCCATAGACCTTGTGCATATGGCCATGGGCGTGCCTACCTATTACGTGCGCCTGCTGAACAGGCTTAACACGAGCATCCTGTGCGGGTATGTGCTCGGTTCGGCCCCGCTCCTGAGAGAAGCCTTCGACGAGTTCAAGGAACGTACGGGCCACACCATTCTGGAACGGTACGGCATGACAGGGGACGTCTACTTCCAACCCCTACCAGCGGCGGAGACGGTCGTGTCCTGGCACGGAAATCCGATTGTGGATGACTCACGGCCCCGGTCAAACCGGTAACGCAGGCAATATTCTGGTCAAGGGGCCTCAGGTATTCGTCGGCTACGGGGCCTGCCGGAAAAGACGGGGAGGGCCTCGACGCAGACCGGTTCTTCAGTACCGGCGACATGGCTCGTTGGCATGATGACGGCTACATTGCACGCTATCGGATGCTTCTAAAGCTGGTCATCAGCGGGGGGGTCTTAACGTCTATCCGAAAGAGGCGCCAAGAGACGACGAGCACGTGGGGTGTTGTGGAAAGTGCCGTGCATCGGTCTGCCGGATACGGACCTGCAGATTGTGTGGTGGTGCGGCAAAAGAATCGGGCTGGCGAGGCCCTGCATTTTGAACCGGCATTATCGCAGTGCCCTGAAAAGGGAACCTCGCGGGTTTCAAGGTTCCGAAAAGAGTGTTTTTCGTTGAATAACTGCCGCGCAACTCCTGGGGCAGGTACAAAAAAATATGCTGAGACACATTCTCCGGCCTTACAGCAATCGATACAACATGAGGCCATGAATAACCCAACTGAAACTCCTGTCAGCTGGGATGCCTTATCACTACTGCCCGGCTCCGGGGGGGGGCGGCCCTGGCCGAGAGGTCGCCACTGACATCATGACTTCTTGAAGCGGTCATCGAACCCGTGCGTCTCATCGGAAGGAAAGCACCAGAAAACAGGCCGTTCCTGGAGTTCAGACAGGACCCTTCCCGGGTTCGGAGCATGCCCAACTCGGGTGCTGGCACTTCCGGGAACATAATCGCATCATCGAACGCGGGCAGGTCAGCCGCATCGATTTTTCGTTTTCCGGACCTCAGGCGGACGGTGGGCGGGCGCTTGTCGAAGAGGCGCATCACCATCGGCGCTATTCATACGTATCTGGAGCGTGCGCTACTTCATCGATCTGACACCCCGGGTGGCGCTCATCGCCCAGGCAGACCGACCGCGAGGGGAATCTTTATACCGGACCAAATACCGACATAGACCGCAATCGTAGAGGCCACAGCGTTCAAGAGCGGTATTGTCATAGCCCAGGCTCAACGAAGTGGTGGATAGTCTCCGGCCACTGCAGGCTGGGTCAATTTATTTCGTCAGGGCCCCGACTCCGCACTATATTGTAGTGCTGTTTACGAGATATTGCGTCACACCCCGGAACGATGTATAGCAATAAAGGAACTCCTACGCGGAATACGGGATAACCCTGTCTTATCAGGGCACTGCTGCGATAGAACTCCTCCTGCCAACCTATGCGGGGACGGACTGAGGGTATCCGCGCCCACTGGGCTCTGACTTGTGCACCTGACGCTGATTCCGGCCATCGAAGCAGGTTTGTCCAATCAGTTCACTCCTTTGGCTCTGAGGTCGGGATGGAGCGATACATTGCAGCCTAGGCCGGATATTTTTTTGTCTTCGGGCAGGACGGTTCCATGCGCTCAAAACCTGGGCCTTTTCGCAGGCTGCCGGGCATTACGCCTGCGCTTCATCGGGATCCACACTTCAGATCGACCTCGAAGGCAACAGTTCGACTGCAACCAAGGGGATGCATCGCCGGGTTCGGCGGCGCACCGAATATGGGTTCCGATGCCCTGTGCGTCGTGAGGAATGCATACAAAACGATGCCGCTGCAGATGGTCGCGCAGATAGTGGAAACCACTCGCGCAGTGGCATTTGTGGAGCGCCTTGACGCTGTTGCGGAAAGCGCAGGAATGGATCTGCCTTCCGTGATGATCTTATGGCGACGACATCACCCACATCATCACCGAAGAGGGGATGAGCAATGCTGCTCTGTGAAAATGCCGAGGAGCGGGAACAGGCTATCCGCGGCGTTGCTACTACTGCGGTAGGCATGGTGGGACCGGCGGATGGTTGAGAACCTGCGGATCGGGGGATTGTCCGGTATCCGGAGGATTCCCTGGGCATTAACAAGCGTCATGCAACTCGTGACCTGCTGGCGGCCCGCACCATTAAAGAACTTCGTGCATGGCTCCGGCGGAGACCCGCACAGCTCCCCCCGGCAGTTCCGCAACTGGTAATTCCGAATTGGAGTCCGAAAAAGGATGCCACGCTCCCCACTTGCTCAACTTTTGTCGCATCGGGGTACTCGAAGTCCGAATGCTCCATCCCGATGATAGGTCAGCACATCGCTGGTTTCCGGCGCGATTGGAGCGGCTAACGAGTTGAGAATGAAACCAGGTGGAGGGGTCCGTATTTCAATCAATGATGCCGGTGCAACTCCCGGAGCTGGCATTCGGGTTGCGACTTGACCAGTCCCTTGATGCATACACGAGCAGCATATGACCGATATGAAGCCGATCAGTTTTTTCGAAGTGCTCCGCCTACACTCGTTGACGGCCGGTCTCTTCCGTACCATCCTGGTACTTAATGCTCCGGGGTCGATGACCGGAATCGTGGTTGGATATGCCGCTGACGCTCGAAGGGTGCGATATTCTCATTGCAGCGCAGGAAGCAAATTAGGCGGGGCGGTCGGCGAAGTTCACGCGCAAATCGTGGCACTGTCGACAGTGGAGTTCGCGAACGGCCCGCAGGCGTTCTTCTTCTGGTCGACTAGGAGGCGTACGGCTGCACCGAAACAAATGCCGGACTGATCGCAATCTCGGAAAAAAATCAGGTGTGCCGCTGCGTTGCCGGGCCGCGGGTGTCCCGGTATTTGCGCATGCACCTCCCACCAGCGCAAATACCGGGACACCCGCCGCCCGGCAACGCAGCACGGCCCGCATGATTTCCGAGATTGCGATCAGTCCGGCATTTGCTTCGTGCAGCCGTACGCCTCCTGAGTCGACCAGAAGAAGAACGCCTGCGGGCCGTTCGCGAACTCCCCTGTCGAGCAGTCCCACGAGTTTTGCACCATGAACTTCGCCGACCGCCCCGCCGTTGAATTTGCCTTCCTGCGCTGCAATCAGAATATCGCGCCCTTCGAGCGTGGCACATCCAACCACGATTCCGTCATCAAATGCGACCGGAGCATTAAGACGTGCCAGATGCGGACTCGTCCGCCGCTGTTCGGGAGGACAGAACTCACGGAAGGACCCGGCATCAACGAGTGTAGTAACGCGACGCCGCGCGGACGCTTCGAAAAAACTGATCGGCTTCATATCAGTCATATGCTGCTCCTGTATGCATCAAGGGACTGGTCAAGTCGCAACCCGACCACTGCGGGAGTTGCACCGGCATCATTGATTGAAATACGGACTCCTCCCACCTGGTTTCGTTCTACAAAGTCACTCATTACCGCTTCCCAGATCACACGGAAACCGGGTGCCGATGTGCTGACCTCTATCTGGCAGAGATCGTCGGAATCAAGCGGTTCAATCAGGACTTCGAGATTACCCGATGCGACAACGCCGCACAAGTGGGGAGCGTGGCCCTTTTGATGCCGGGGAGAGGTTGTGTAGGACAGGGTGAAATGTTCCATAATGAGATCCTTTTTCCAACTCCGATTCGGAATTACCAGTTGCGGAACTGCCGGGGGGGGCTGTACAGTCCGCCGGAGGCATGCACGAGGTCTTTAATGGTGCGGGCCGCCAGCAGGTCACGAGTTGCATGACGCTTGTTAATGCCCAGATCCTCCGGATACCGGACAATGCCCCGATCCCGCAGGTTCTCAACCATCCGCCGGTCCCGCCCCATGCCTACCGCAGTATAGCCGGCAACGCCGCGGATAGCCTGTTCCCGCTCCTCGGCATTTTCACAGAGCAGCAGATTGCTGATCCCCTCTTCGGTGATGATGTGGGTGATGTCGTCGCCATAGATCATCACGGGAGGCAGATCCATTCCTGCGCTTTCCGCAAGATCCCAGGCGTCAAGGCGCTCCACAAATGCCGGCTGCATCTGCTCGCGATTGGTTTCCACTATCTGCGCGACCAGTTTCCTGCCGCGCGGCATCGTTTTGTTGTGGTTTCCCTCACGACCGGCCTTCAGCCAGGCCGGCGAGGCATGGCGCCTCCCGCGGGCATCGGAACCCATATTCGGTGCGCCGCCGAACCCGGCGATGCGTCCCTTGGTTGCAGTCGAACTGTTGCCTTCGAGGTCGATCTGAAGTGTGGATCCGATGAAGAGATCGCAGGCGTAATGCCCGGCAGCCTGCGAAAAGGCCCGGTTTGAGCGCATGGAACCGTCCTGCCCGACGAAAAAAATATCCGGCCTGGCTGCAATGTATCGCTCCATCCCGACCTCAGAGCCAAAGGAGTGAACTGATTGGACAAAACCTGCTTCGATGGCCGGAATCAGCGTCGGGTGCGGATTCAGAGCCCAGTGGGTACAGATCTTCCCCCTCAGTCCCAGCTCTGCCGCATAGGTTGGCAGGAGGAGTTCTATCGCGGCGGTATCAAATCCGATGCCGTGATTAAGACGGGTTATCCCGTATTCGGCGTAGAGTCCCTTTATTGCTATCATCGCCATCAAAATCTGAATTTCGGTGATATGGGCCGGATCTCTCGTAAACAGCGGCTCAATATAGTGCGGAGTCGGGGCCTTGACGAAATAATTGACCCAGCCTGCAGGGATGTCCACCCGGGGGAGCTTATCCACCACTTCGTTGACCTGGGCTATGACGATACCGCTCTTGAACGCTGTGGCCTCTACGATTGCAGGTGTATCCTCGGTATTTGGTCCGGTATAAAGATTCCCCTCGCGGTCGGCTGCCTGGGCGGCGATCAGCGCCACCCGGGGTGTCAGATCGATGAAGTAGCGCGAAAACAGCTCCAGATACGTATGAATAGCGCCGATGGTGATGCGCCCCTGTTCGACAAGCGCCGCCAGCCGTCCCGCCTGAGGTCCGGAAAACGAAAAATCGATGCGGCTGACCTGCCCGCGTTCGATGAGATCGATATGCTCCGGAAGTGCCAGCACCGATTGCAGGAGATGCAGCTCCCGAACCCGGGAAGGGTCTGTTTGTAATAAACTCCGGGAGAGAAAATCGGCCTGTTTCTGGTTGTTTCCTTCGATGCAGACGCGGTCGCCGGGTTCGATAACCGCTTCAAGAAGTCGTGTAATGTCTTCAGTGGCGACCTCTCGGCCGCGGGCCAGGGCCGCCCCCCGCTCCAGACGGGCAGTGCGGTTGCGTGATAAGGCATCCCAGCTGACAGGAGTTTCAGTTGGGTTATTCATGGGGCACCTCATGTTGTATCGATTGCTGTAAGGCCGGAAGTGTGAGCCGCTCTCTCAGCATATTTTTTTGTACCTTGCCCATGGTGTTGCGCGGCAGTTCCTCAACGAAAAACACTCTTTTCGGAACCTTGAAACCCGCGAGGTTCCCTTTCAGGGATGCGATAATGCCGGTTTCATCCAGGGCCTCGCCAGCCCGATTCTTTTGCCGCACCACCACAGCGGATACCATTTCCCCCAGGTCCGTATCCGGCAGACCGATCACGGCACTTTCCACAACGCCCGACATCTCGTCGATCATCTCTTCTACCTCTTTCGGATAGACGTTAAGCCCCCCGCTGATGACCAGATCCTTGGAGCGACCGATGATTGCAATGTAGCCGTCATCATCAAACCGGCCCATGTCGCCGGTACTGAAGAACCGGTCTGCGTCAAAATCCTCCTCCGTCTTTTCCGGCAGGCCCCAGTAGCCGACGAATACCTGAGGCCCCTTGACCAGAATATTGCCTGCGTTACCGGTTTTGACCGGGGCGCCTGAGTCATCCACAATCCGGATTTCCGTGCCGGGGAGGGGAAATCCGACCGTACCGCCGCGCCGTTCGCCATCGTAGGGGTTGGAAGTAAACATCCCCCCCTCTGTCATGCCGTACCGTTCCAGAATGGTGTGGCCCGTACGTTCCTTGAACTCGTCGAAAGTTTCTCTCAGGAGCGGGGCCGAACCGGAGATGAAGAGGCGCATACCCGCACAGGATGCTCGTGTTAAGCCCTGTTCCGCCAGCAGGCGCACGTAATAGGTAGGCACACCCATGAAGACAGTCGCCTGCGGCAGAAGTTCTATGGCCCGACCTGCCTGGTACTGCGGTTCGAAGAGCATGGGGCTGCCGTTCAGGAGGGCGCAGTGGATGGCAACAAAGAGACCGTGGGCATGGAAGATCGGCAGCATGTGCAGAAGTACGTCACCTGGACGAAAGCCCCAATACCGATGCAGGACCTTCGCATTGGCTGTGAGATTGCCGTGGGACAGCATCGCCCCCTTAGGGCTGCCGGTGGTTCCGGAGGTATAAAGAATGGCCGCGAGATCTTCATTACGGCGGTGAACGGTAGTGAATGTCTCCGCCTGTTCTGCCGCCGCTTCTGCCAGGCTCCCCCCTCCGTCGTCATCAAGTTCAAGAATGTTACCCACACCGGCAGACACCGCCAACTCGTCAGCCAGATCGCGTAACTGCGGCCGGCAGACGAAAAGGGCAGGGGTGGCGTCTTGCAGAAAATACTCCAGTTCATGACGCTGATACGCGTCGTTCATAGGGAGGAAGATTGCACCGGCACGTAGACAGCCGAGGTAAAGGAATAGCGCCTGCGGTGATTTCTTTACCTGCACCGCCACCCGGTCGCCCGGGCGTACCCCGAGCGATGCAATTAAATTGGCATAGCGGCCCGACTCCCGGTGCAGCATGCCGTAGCTCACGACACTGTTTTCGGGGAGAATCAGGCAGGGTGCATCCTGATTTTTCGGAAAGTGCCCGTAAAGAATCGCGTATAGATTGCTGTTCATGACGATGTTCATGCGCCCGAGATCCCCATGATCATGTCGGGAAACCATGTGGCGATTCCCGGAATGAGACAGAGCAGCACTACAGCGATCATCATGAGTGCGACAAAGGGCATCACACCCCAGATCACATCCTTCAGAGGGATGTCCGGTGCAATATTCTTTATGACGAAGATATTCAACCCGACCGGTGGATGGATAAGCCCCATCTCCATAATGATGGTCATGACAACTCCGAACCAAATCAGATCGAACCCGGCAGCTTTTAACGGCGGGAGGATGATCGGCGCTGTCATCAGAATTATCGATACCGGCGGCAGGAAAAACCCGAGAACCAGTACCATGAACAGTATTGTTGAGAGAAGCAGCCATCTGGAGAGGTGCAGCGCAACGATCCACTCGGCCGTTGACTGACTGATGTGCAGGGAACTCATTACGTACGAATAGAGGAGTGACATGCCGATAATCAGCATCAGCATGGTCGATTCCTTCAGGGTGCTTGTGAAGATAGGCTTAAGGTCTTTGATGCGCCAGACTTTGTATACGACGGCAATCAGCACCAGTGCCAGTATTGCTCCCAGTCCGGCCGTTTCCGACGGCGTCGCATAACCGCCGTAAAGGGCGATCATGACACCGGTGAGCAGAATCACGAACGGAAGTACCCGCGGCAGCATTTTGGTTTTGTCTGCAAGAGACATGTTCATATCGTCAAGGTAGGCCGACTTTTCTCCGCCTCCCTGGTAAATATCGAGGGCCAGGCTGTATTCACGTTTGTATTGCCATACGGCATAACTGGAGAAAAGCGTGACGAGCAGAAGTCCCGGTCCGAGGCCTGCAAGGAACAACCTCCCGAGAGATTGCTCGGCGGCAACGGCGAACAGGATCATCGTGATCGACGGTGGAAGCAGGATGCCGAGCGTCCCGCCGGCGGCGATGATGCCGGCGGCAAAACCGGGAGAGTAACCCCGTTGACGCATCTCAGGTATGCCTGCGCTGCCGATGGCCGAGCAGGTCGCCGGACTTGACCCCGCCATGGCGGCAAAAAGTGCGCATGCGAAGACGTTTGCTATTCCCAGGCCGCCGGGAATTTTGTGCAGCCAGGCATGGATCGCCGCATACAGATCCGCACCGGCACGGGATTTACCGATGCAGGCTCCTTTGAGGATGAAGAGCGGGATGGAGAGCAGTGTAATGCTCGCCATCTCTTCATAGACATTCTGGGTAACCATGTCGAGTGCCGCTCCGGGCATGAAGAAGTACATGAAGACGGTGGCAACCGCGCCGAGCGCGAAGGCGATCGGCATCCCGGTAAACATGATGACGAGAGTGCTGATGCCGTAGAGAATACCGATCGCTGATACGCTCATGACTTCACCTCTTTTTGTATGAAATGGGCCAAAACCTGGGTGAGGAGTTGCAGCGACAGGTTTGTCATCCCCACAGCCATCAGTCCATAGGGAATCCAGAGCGGTGGTGCGAAGGACGACGAGGTTGTATACCCTCCGACGAGCGCTTCATGGAACAGGGTCCAGGACTTCCAGGAAAAGAAAGTACAGAAAGCGAACGAGGCGACGTCAACGCATACCCGCCGTATCCGGTTGATCGACTCCGGCAGGACGCTTGCAACTGCATCGATGCCGATATGCCCCCGATAGGATTGTACATAGGCACAGCAGGTGAAAATTGCGCCCACGAGCAGAAAGACTGAAGCCTCATCCTGCCAGTCGGTCGAAACCTTCAGGAAGTAGCGGGACACTACGCTATACGTGAGTATGCACGCCGCCGCCATTATTGCTACGGTTGATGCCGCCATAACCCACTCGTTAATCAGCGCAATTATCCGGCTTACCTTGGCCAGTATTCCGCTTTCAACCATTTCCGGTCCCTTGGCAGGATTGAGCTCGAATCCGTGGCTCATTTTTTCTTCCTCTTGGATGCTGGTTTTGTCTCGCTCTTTGGTTCAGCCGCAATCACTACCTGCTGAGAAAGCTCTATCAGTTTGGCGCAGCGGGCGTTCTTCTTGGTGTAATCCTTCCAGGCGGTCTCCCTGGCGATATTCTGCCATTTTTTTACCGTTGCTTCGGACAGGTCATACACGGCCGCACCGGCCTTCTGATACACCGCGGCAACGGCCTTGTCGTCGGCCTTGGCGGATTCCATCGCGAATTTTTCCATTTCAGCACCTACAGTCATGATGATCGCCTGCTGATCCTTTGGAAGTTTTTCAAATACGGCACGTGACATGATTAACGGCTCCAGCATGAACCAGTAGGCTTTGCCCCGACCGGTTGTCAGATGCTTGGAGATCTCTTCGAGCCGGAACGAGATCAGGCTGGTGGAAGAGGTCATGGCGGCGTCCAGGGCGCCGGTCTGCATTGACTGATAAATTTCACTGGAAGGGAGTGAAAGCACCGACGCACCGGCGGCTTTAAGTACCATATCCATCTCGCGGCTGCCGCCACGGATCTTGAGACCCTTGGCATCTTCCGGCTCGACTATCGGTTTTGTGCGACTCGCGACTCCGCCTGCCTGCCATACCCAGCTTACGATAATGACCCCTCTCTCCTTGAGCACTTCCGAGAAAAGCTTGCCGACTTCGGCGTTCTTCCATGCGGCTCCCTGCTCATAGGAGGTTACGACCCCCGGCATCAGGCCGATATTGAGTTCCGGCACCTCGCCGCCGGCATACGAAATCGGGTAAAGGGACATGTCCAGGGCACCCTTGCTGACTGCACTGAACTGGGCGTTGGTTTTCATCAGAGATGAGCCTGGATATACAGTCCCCTTGAGGGCGCCCTTTGTCCGTTTTTCGATCTCGGCGGCGAATTTTCGACAGAGGCGATCACGGAAATCTCCATCAGTTGCCGTCCCCCCGGGAAACTGGTGAGAGATTTTGATCTCCTGGGCAAATGCTGTTTGATGGTTGCCGCCGAACACCGCCAGCGGCAGGGCCGCCAACACTCCAATTACGAAACTGCGCAGTACGTGGGACATGTGATACTCCTTTCTTCCTGGATTGTGCTGAATGTGTCTCATGGCCACGGGGTGGCCGGGGTGGTAAAACGGGTGAACCGCTCAATCAAAAATGAATACTAAAACAGCATTCTTGTATACAAGATTATTTAAATTGGATACAAAGTCAACTGTTATTTTTTATTTTTTTATGATACTTGTATAAATATGGATTTCTAAATTGGCATAATGGAGGCTGTATGGCGGACAAGATAGTCCATTCGCGCCGGTCGGAGCAGTTGCGGGAAATTATCGAGGAACGTATCGCCACCGGCCGCTATCAGCCTGGTATGCGACTGGACGAGACCGAGTTGGCGACGGAATTTGAAGTCTCGCGCACACCGATCCGCGAGGCGTTGATGCAGCTGGCATTTAGCGGACTGATCGACATGCGTCCGCGACGCGGTGCAGTTGTAGCGGAAATAACTCCCCAGCGTCTGTGTGAAATGTTTGAGGTAATGGCCGAGCTTGAGGCGATGTGCGGGCGATTGGCAGCCCGCCGTATGACTGCGGCAGATCAGCAGGCACTTTTGAAGGCCCACCGCACCTGTGAAGAGGCCCACAAAAAAAATGATCCGGATGCCTACTACCGCAGGAACGAACGTTTTCATATGGCGATCTATGCGGCGAGTCACAACGGATTTCTGATCGAGGAAGCCGACGCCCTGCATCGACGATTGAGTGCGTATCGCCGACTGCAGGTACGCGTGCGGGACAGAATGCGCACGTCATATGCGGAACATTCTGCCGTAGTCGAAGCGCTCATAGCGGGAGATGGCGAGCTAGCCGCCGAAATGCTCCGCAAGCATGTCATCGTACAGGGGGAGCGGTTTGCCGACCTGATTGCCTCGATGTCAAACTTCGGAACTTCCGGCACCTCCGAGTGAAGCAACCTCATGATAACGGTTCACTAAGCGCCGGCACCACTTCTTTGCCACAGATTGAGAGTGTTATCGGCTTACGGTTGAAGCGACTTGGCCTTGAGGCCGGCAAGGTATATCTGGCGGGTGCACAGGCACTGATAGAACCGCTGCAGACAGAGGTTGCCAACACCCAACTCCTTAGTGCCGAACTGGTTGAACAGGCAATGTCAGCCGGGGATTCCCAGGCTTTGCAAAGAATCAATACCTGTATGGTAGAGGCGGGTCAGAGCATGTTTATGTCTCTGCGCTCAGTGCCGATAATCCATGAATTGAGTACAGCGGTCAGGGATGCAATTGCCCGCCGGGCCCTTGATTTGGCCAGGAAGGATTTACATCCAAGTGGCCCAGTCGGTGATATACCGCTGACGCTCGTTGCAGTCGGCAGCCACGGAAGATATGAGCAAACCCTGTTTACTGATCAGGACTATCTCTTTATTCACGGGGATTATGCGGCTGAAGACGCCGTTTACGAAAAAAGCGCTTCGGAGTATTTCTGCATGCTTGGCTCGCTCTTTGTAAAAAATATGGAAGAAGCGGGCATCAGAAAGTGCAGCAGTGGAATTATGCCGGACAACTGCGAATGGCGGGGCTCAAGCGGGGAGTGGTGCCAAAGGCTTTTTACGCCGGCACGCTTTCAGCACGATGATTGGGCAAAGAGCATCCTTGCCTTGATTATCCTGTCTGACGCCCGGTATTTATCAGGCAGCCTGGATCTCTGGGTCGATTTTGCACCGCGTATGCGGACGCAGATTCGCGAAAATCATCAGACTGTCAGAAACATGGCACGGGTGGCAAGTGCAATGCGCCTGGCAAAAGGGTTTTTTCATAGATTTGCAGTTGAAGCAGAAGGACCTAACAAGGGGGCATTCAATCTCAAACTTCTTGCCTGGAAGCCTTTGGTGATGTGCATCAGAGTGCTTGCGGTACATTTTGGCGTTGAGAATACATCTACACTGGTACGAATCGAGATGCTGCAGGAAAAGGGAATATTTTCAGCAAAGATGGCCTCATCTCTTACGGACGCGTATCACACCATTACGTGCTGGAAAGTTCTTCAGCAGATCAAGAAAATAAAGAAGATCATCGATGATGAAAATTATATCAATCCGTATGAGTTGGTTGGATCTGAGCGCGAGGAATTATACACAGCCATCATGAAAGTTGCAGAATTGCAGAACATGGTCAGGAAAATATTTTCCGTAGCGTAGTGGAGTATACATGCTGATGTACCTGTTGTATTACGGTGTAACCGGCATTCTCGCCGGGATCTTTGCCGGCCTGTTCGGCGTTGGCGGCGGTCTGATAGTCGTGCCGATCCTGACGGCTCTCTTCACCGCCCAGCATATGCCCGAAGCACACGTTCTCCACCTGGCCATCGGCACCTCGCTCGCTTCCATCATGTTCACCTCGCTCTCCAGTATGCGGGCACATCACAGGCGGGGAGCGGTAGAATGGGTCATTGTCCGGAAAATTTCCATCGGGATAGTGGCCGGTGCTTTTTTTGGATCCTGGTTGGCGGCACAATTGTCGACACGGTTTCTGAAGATTTTTTTTGTGGTATTTCTATTCTATGTCGCCGTCCGGCTGCTGCGTGATGTTACGCCGTCTCCGGGGAAACCGTGCAGTGCTGCGGGTATGTTCGGTGCCGGATCTCTGATCGGGGGGATTTCAAGTCTCGTGGGCATTGGCGGCGGGACCATGTCGGTGCCTTTTCTGCTGCGCTGCAATGTTACGATGCACAATGCTATCGGCACGTCAGCCGCCATCGGTTTTCCGATCGCATTGGCCGGTGCAGCGGGGTATGCGATACAGGGCACAAAGGCGGCCGGTTTGCCGGTGTACTCTCTTGGTTTCATCTTCCTTCCGGCCCTGTTTGTGGTCTCTCTTGCCAGCATCACGACAGCTCCTTTGGGAGCAAAGCTTGCCCACCATCTCCCGGTAGAGATTCTCAGGAAGGTTTTTGCTGGACTGTTGATTGTTGTGGGAATAAAAATGATGGCAGGTCTTTACTGAATAATACACGAATATCACGATGAAAATACGGGAGGGACTGGTCCATGAGGATTGCGAGAACAGTACAGATTACCGAATGTGGTGGCCCAGAGATGATGAGGGTTATCACGGTCGAACTACCTCAGCCTGCGGTTGGCGAGGTGCAGCTGCGCCAAACGGCGATCGGATTCAACTACATCGATGTGTATCAGCGGATGGGAATGTATCCGCTGCCGCTTCCTACCGGTCTCGGCCATGAGGCCGCCGGAATTGTGGAGACGGTCGGCCCGGGAGTGGATCAGTTCCGTCCCGGAGACCGGGTGGCGTACATGAATGCAGGTGTTGGCGCGTATGCCGACAATCGCAATGTGCCTGCTGACCGGCTGGTCCGCATTCCGGATGGAGTTTCCGATGAGCAGGCTGCTGCATTGCTGTTCAAAGGGGTTACTGCTCAGTATCTCCTGAAGAAAACCCATACGGTCAAGCCCGGCGAAATCATTCTCGTTCATGCCGCAGCAGGTGGCGTCGGGCAGATTCTCTGCCAGTGGGCAAAAGGCCTTGGAGCTTTCGTTATCGGGACTGCAGGATCAGAGGAAAAGTGTGGCATTGCCCGTGAAGCCGGGTGTGATATTGTTATCAACTATTCTTCGGAAAACTGGCCGGAACTGCTTCTCATCGCTACAGGGGGGAAAAAAGCGGACGTGGTATACGACTCAGTTGGAAGGGATACGTTTCTTAAATCGCTCGACTGTACAGCACAATTCGGGCTCGTTGTCCTCTATGGGGCCGCGTCCGGTCCCGTGCCGGCTTTTGAGCCGGATCTGCTCAATAAAAAAGGGTGCCTGTTTCTTACCCGCCCCTCCGTATTCCCCCACAATGCGGACCCCGCAGCTTTTCGTGCGAACGCTGCAGACCTTTTCGATGCAATTTCATCAGGCCTTGTAACATCACACATCGGTGCCAGGTTTACCCTGGACAACATAGGAGGGGCACATTCCGCAGCTGAATCCAGATCAACTCACGGTGCGACTCTGATCATTCCTTGACGGCAGTCCCGGCAACCTGCCGCTATTACCGGGTATCTCCTACCTTTCCAGAGGAAGTCCGGCTCTTCGCCACCCCGCCATATGCCCCTCGAGGAGCGTCACGTTCCGGTATCCGTACATGCCCAACAGCCCCTGAGCCATCTGGGCACGCGGTCCATGTTCACAGGTGACGACCAGTTCGACGCTTTTGTCTTCCGGTAACTGTGCCATTTTTATGAGTATTTTTAATGCAGGAGCGTGGACTGCCCCCGGTATGTGGCCGTCATTGAATTCAAAACCGCTGCGAACATCGATCACGGGCGGAGAGTTTTTTGATGTAATACGTTGAGCCAGTTCTTTTGCCTGCACAGGGAATCTCCTTTGAAGTAAACCGGGCGAAATCAGTTCCTATTTTGACGTACTATCTCGAACAACCTTATATGCCAGCAGCGCAAACGGCCATGCATGCCAAAAAAGGTCAAATATATCAATCGGTCTTTTCAGTGTGCCGGCCATCAGCATCCTGATCTTTTCCACGATGTGCGGCTGGGGAAAAAACGGCGCGAAACCGAGAAAGAGAGCGATCGGTATCAGGAATTTATAGTCAAGCAACTCCTTCATGGGACCTCCGGACAGACTGAACGGCGATAAGAGACTAATATTGTATTATATGAATGTCAATATAATTGTGCAGGGGAATCCGGGTACTGCTTGTAACTAGCTTAAATAATTACAGAGTTACTTTACCCGATCATGAGAGATAAATGGCTGGATGAGGAGACGGAACAGGGTAAGCCTTTTGGGGTCACGGAACTCCTTAAGTCCGATGGTCATCTCCAGGTGACCTTTTTCCGGCTGCGGGCGATACGTGCCGAAGATACGATCCCACCAGGGGAGATTAAAACCGAAATTACTGTTGGTCTCGCGCACAATCGTTGAATGGTGGACCCGGTGCATGTCAGGTGTGACCAGGAACAGTCGCAGCATGCGATCAATAGCGGCCGCAATGGAAATGTTGCCGTGATTGAACATGGCGCTTGCGTTCAAAACAACTTCGAAGGCCAGTACCGCCACTGCCGGTACTCCCAGAATGACGACCGCAGACATTTTTATCAGCATTGATATGATTATTTCCAGCGGGTGGAAACGGTTGCCGCTGGTAACATCCAGATCAAGATCCGTGTGATGCATCCTGTGCAGACGCCATAAGGTCGGAATATGGTGAAACAGGAGGTGCTGAAGATAGATGATGAAATCGAGGATGAGAAAGCTCAGTACGACTTTAGGCCAGTATGGCAGATGAAAAGCATTGAAAAGCCCCCACCCCCGGGCCTGTGCTGCGTGTGCAAGTGCTACAGGGAGGATAGGGAACAGTAGCCGGACTGCAGCGGTGTCGATCACAACCAGAGAGAGATTGATAGCCCAGCGCCTGTTCCTGTTATCCTGCAGAGGACGACGTGGCGCGATGATCTCCCAGAGTGCCACCAGCAGAAGGACACCCGCAAAAACGGAGAGACGAATGGTCTGTTCTACCTGCATGCAGATCCTGTCTTACGGGTGGTCAGACGTCCGGTCCATAGCTTCTCAAGGACTCCTTTACAGAGTCTCCCAAAGCACGTCTGTACATTAGGGGGTACGCCGGTCATCTGAAATGGTTCCGGAATCAACCTCACGATATACCAGTGCTGAAATATCCCGAATAATTTCAGACTGACGCACAAAGTCACTCCCCAGTGTCATCACCCCCAGGATGTAGGCTCCTTTGGGGTGGTACACGATGCCGAATTCGTGGAGCTGCTTTTCCTCGCCACGAACCCCGCCCTCAAATTCGCCGAATTTTGCAGCAACAACTGTCCCCTTGGGCACCCCGGCGGTGATCCCTTCCGGGAAATCCTCCCTGCTCAGGAGTTGAAGGGCCTTTTCAGACATTTCCCTGTTAAGGAATGAGGCGTTATACAGGATGCGGAAAAAGCCGGAATACCCATGAACAGATATGGCGTTATTACCGTCGTCAGGTCGATTTGTTGTATCCATGCCATCCAGCACGGCGTTCAGCTCTTCTGTTTTCAGGTTGGTGTAGAGCAGAGAGGTGGCGTTATTATCGGAATAACTCATCATGTATTCAAGGAGCGTTTCAACCGGATAGCGTTGCCCCGACACCAGAGAGTAACGTGGCTTATGCCTCTGAACCGCACTCATATCGACAGCGCCATCAAACAGAAAGGATTGTTTCAGCTCGGCCGGATTTTTTTCGGCCCGCTTCAGCCAGGCAATCATTACCGGCACCTTCATCATGCTGGCAGGGTTAAACTCTGCATCAGCATGTATTCCGAACCAGGGACCGTCGGCCAGGTCTCGGTAGTAGACGGCTATATTCAGCACGTGCACGCCATCTGTCTGCTGTTTTACAAAATCAACCAGTTTGTACTTGAAAGGGTGCGGTTCGTGATAGACGGTGAGACCTTCGGGGAGCTCAATGTCCAGAAGAGGACTGGTGAAATGAAATCCAGCCGCTTTGATCATGCGATTCTTGCGTGGTATTTCTCTGCCGAGATGCCAGCTATGCACATACCACCCGACAGCAATCAGGCAGATTGAAGCACAAAAGTAGAGAATCGCCTGTCTCAGACGAAGTCGTTTCGTATGCGGTGATTCAGCGGCATCCGGCATCAGCTTTAATCCTCGTTGCGCTGGTAGATACCGCTCTTCCCACCTTCCTTGAACAGCAGCTTGATCTCACCGATCGTAATCGATTTGTCACTGCCCTTGCACATGTCATAAATCGTCAAAGCCGCCAGGCTGGCCCCGGTCATGGCCTCCATCTCGACTCCGGTGCGTTCGAACGCGCGTACAGTGCAGCGCACCGTGATCAGCCCGGCCGGCTCATTCAATTCGAAATCGACCGTGACATTGTGAATGGCCAGAGGATGGGAAAGCGGGATCAGATCAGACGTTCGTTTGGCAGCCATGATGCCGGCAAGCCGGGCAATGCCAAGTACGTCTCCTTTTGCAACACCACCGCTCCTGATGGCTGCGAGCAGCTCCGGCGAGAGGCGCACTTCGGCTGCCGCTATGGCGGTTCGCATGGTCGGCGGCTTGGCGCTGACATCTACCATTATAGCGTGGCCTCTTTCGTCAAAATGATTGAAATTCACAGAGTGTCTCCTGCCGCCGAAAGTGGGATTTCAGAGAAAATGATGTTCGTTTTTCATCGACACTGAGGTCAGTTATGCGCACTTTTTTTGACACCATCGTACGTAAAACCCAGGCTGAGGATGATCTCATTCATCCAGAGTGAATTTTTGGCCGTTCCCTTATATACCGGGATGTCGTAAAGACGGGCATATGCAACTTTGTCGGTCAACTCCAGGTAGACCGGCTTCGCGACAACAAATCGCACACCGGCTTCAACGCCGGTAGTCCATCCATCGAACTGCCACCACCCGTTGCTTGTACCGAAAAAATTACTGAATTTTTTTTCACCGACGTTATTTTTATTTCCCAGGACGGTATTGTCAGAATGGGGTATCACAAGGCCCACTCCAACTTTGCCGATGGCTGCAAGGCTGAGGCTTTCGTTTGTTGCGCCGATGAGCGGCAGACGCTTGACGACGTTAACCATCAGATGGTTGGCGCCGTTGTGCAGATTATACCGGAAGGTATTCTCATCAAGCAGCATAGTAGTATTAACAGGTATTCCGTTAATTGTGCCGGTTACATTGGCGGTCTGGCCGATGGTGGAGGTATATTTTGTATGGTCAAGGCTCAGTTCAATTGCAAGCGTGCGGTCTTCATCGACAAAGCGGCCGATACGTATATTTGTTTGCGGGCCGAAAAGACCTTTGTTGAAAAGGCCGGTATCCCAGCCCGGCTCATCATGCCCCTTGACGTTATGAATGGTGAAGTTGTTGCCAAGTGATGGTTGAGAAACATGAATATCGGTCGGTGCCCATGTCTCTGCGCTGTAACCCCATGAAAAATACCACTCTCCACCACTGAAAAACCGGGAGGCGGGTGATGACCCGGAAGGTGCCGAGGTGAGAGCGGGGGGGCTGGTGAGATCAACCGGAGCGTTCGGCAGATCGTCTGCCCGGCATATGACAGATGTAGAGATGAGAATCAGTGCCGTCAGTAGACAGATGTTACGAGATGGTTTCATGGTATTTCCTTTGTTCATTGTATTATGATGGTGTCAAATACTGCTCGAACTGTTTCTTGTCGGTGGCACACCGATAGGCCTCATCCGGATTAACTTTCTTCATTTTCAGCAGATCGAGGAGGTGCTGGTCCATCAACTGCATGCCGTCCTTCTTGGCGGTCTGCATGATTGAGGGAATCTGGAAGGTCTTCCCTTCGCGAATCAGGTTGCCGATGGCCGGGGTGCCGAGCATTATTTCAAGTGCGACAACGCGACCGGTGCCGTCGGCCGTTTTCAGAAGCTGTTGGCAGATGACCCCCTTTAATGATTCGGACAGCATGGCCCGGACCTGTTCCTGCTGGTCGGTTGGAAAAACGTCGATGATCCGGTCGACCGTCTTGGCAGCAGTGCTGGTATGCAGGGTCCCAAAAACCAGGTGACCGGTCTCGGCGGCGCTCATGGCGAGTTGAATCGTCGTCAGGTCGCGCATTTCTCCCACCAGTATGACGTCCGGATCTTCCCGGAGCGCCGCCCGCAGGGCCGATGCAAAGCTGTCGGTATGCTCGCTGATCTGGCGCTGGTTTATGAGCGACATCTTGTTTTCATGAATGAACTCGAGGGGATCTTCGAATGTCAGGATATGCTCTTTGCGGGTAGAGTTGATCAGGTCGATCATGCCGGCAAGAGTGGTCGATTTCCCGGACCCGGTCGGTCCGGTCACCAGTACCATTCCCTTCTTGAATTTGGTCATGCGCCGCACGCCATCAGGGAGCCCAAGTTCATCAGCGGAAAGTATTTTTGTGGGGATAATGCGGAATACGGCGGCAATTCCGCGATACTGCATCATGAGGTTTCCACGGAAACGGGCGAGGCCGGGGACTTCATAGGCTAAATCGAGATCCTTGGTCTCCTCGAATTGCGCCCTCTGTTTCTCGGTGAGTATTTCGAACAGAATCGCCTTCAGTTCATCGTGCGCCAGTGTTTTGAAATTAAGGCGCACCATCTCTCCGTGTTGCCGGAATATGGGCGGATTACCGGTGGAAAGGTGCAGGTCTGATGCCCCCTGCTCCTTCATCATGTTGAAAAGTGCATCTATGCGTGCCATGAAAGAAACTCCTCTTTTAACTCATCTAACATTCTAAGGTGCTACAGAACAACGGATGCAATATATTCTTCAGGCGAAACGTCCCCTGACAAGAGGAGTCGCAGCCCCTCTTCTGCCAGACCATGATAGCCGGCTGTTTTAAGATGGTGTTCCAGCGCCGCGACATTGCTTGACTGTTCAAAGATATGAAGGAACCCATCAGTAAATGTCAGGACGTCTACCAGGAATTTTCGGGCGCTGAAGCCGCTGTAGCCGCAGACAGCACATCCGGACGTGCGGTAAAATTCTGCTGGCGGCTCCGGCAGGTTCATGGCGGCCAACTCTTCAGGCGACGGCATATAGGTGGTGCGGCATTCCGGACAAAGAAGCTGTATCCCTTTGAATGAGACCAACCCGTTGACGAAAACCGGCAGAAAGTAATTTTGCTGCTGATACAGCAGCAGTTGGTGCAGAACATTCCGGGTCCCGCGAATCGCCAATCCGGCCAGGACGAGTTTGCCCCGCATCGCCGCCCGGCAGGCTGCCGTGAAAGGCTTCCCTTCGGTGGCATCCTCTATGACCAGTATGTCCGGAGAGTGGCCGAGAGCGCTCATGATTGTTGCGGCCCGCTCGGTTTCATCCCGGGGCAGTAGTATGCGCGGGTAGCGTCGGGTTGTTTTCCCCGGCCCTTCACCAAGAATAATCACGTTCTTTCCCGTGGTGTCGATCTCGGCAAGCATCAGGTCTATAAAACGATCGCGCTCCAGCGTGTTTCTGGAAGCGAATAACGTCATTCCCTGCTGCGCGCGGGACAGGTGTGAAAAATCGTGTTCCTGTTGAGGAGGCAGATGCAATTCTGTGAGCCGGTCCGGAACATTGGCGGTCAGATGCGGGCGGATGGTGATGTACTCTCCGCCATAGCCTTTCATAATGGCGATCCGGAAGGTGATCGGATGAGAACGGTAGCTGAACGTGCACAATCCGCCGGAATCCAGTTCACTGTGGGAACTACTGCCGATGTTTTTATGTATCATGGATGTGACGTCAGGGTAATAGGTCCCGGCTAACGATCCAACCGGACGTGAAACTCCGCTGCGTCTGCCGCTGACGGTCACGGATTCTCCCATGGGCTGAAGAGAAAGTGATGAAAGCTTGTTCTGTAATATAAAAATGAAAAGGTATTCCAGCAGCTTACTGCCGCTCAGGTCGCTGTTGATGGTTTCCATAACCTTTTCTGAAAAGGCGCTCGAAGCGAAACCCAACTGTTCCTGCCCGCCGCTGCCGTAGCAGGCCTCAATCATTTCACGAATTTCTCGAATCAAAGCAACCGAGCAGCTGACCTGACAGCCGCTTATCTGCTCGACGGCTGCGATTGCTGTTGTGTCGAGCGGATCTGAAATGGCAATGTTCAATTCATCCCCGGCTTTGATGAGAGGAATGAGATTGTACTTTTTCGCGACAGCAGCCGGGACGAGTCGTACCGCCTCCGGGTCAATCATCTCGACTTTGAGGCGGATATAGGGAATGTCCAGCTGATTGGAAAGCGCCCAGTCAATATCCTCCTGCGTGACAATCCCCAACGTTATCAGCGCTTCACCGAAACGTGACCCGCTACGCCCCTGTTCCTCCAGTGCCGCACTGATGTCACGTTCCGTGATAATATTGCAGGAGGTAAGAATTGTGCCCAAAGATCCTTTATTTATCTGCGCTGACATGGCCGTCCTCCACAATACGTGCGTCTAAAACCTGCCGTTTTCCATGTAGAAATAAGTGTGGTTAACATCTATTCGTTCCGGTCACTCAGGTTCTCAAATCGGGTATGCTCACCGAAAAAAGCCAGGCTGACCGTGCCAGTCGCACCGTTTCGCTGCTTGCCGATGATCAGTTCGGCGTTGCGATCATGCCCCTGGGTGCAGGAGCCGTCCCGTTTACGGCACTGTTCGCAGTACACCGCCTCGCGGTAGACGAACATGATCACGTCGGCATCCTGCTCGATGGCGCCCGACTCGCGCAGGTCACTCATCATCGGGCGCTTGTCGGCACGTTTTTCCAGTTCCCGGTTGAGCTGGGACAGAGCAACAACCGGCACACTCAACTCTTTCGCCAGTGCTTTCAGGGCCTGGGAAATCTCGGAAATCTCCTGCTGGCGTGATTCGATGCGGGTGCCGGATTTCATCAGTTGCAGATAGTCGACAATGATCAGCCCGATATCATGCTCGCTTTTGAGCCGGCGCGCCTTGGAGCGGAGTTCCAGGACGCTGATTGCCGGGGTGTCATCGATAAAAATCTTGGCATCATGGAGAATGCCGGCCGCTCTCGTCAGACGTGGCCAGTCACTGTCATGAAAGTGGCCGGTGCGCATCCGGCCGAAGTCAACCCGGGCGATAGAGGCAAGAAAGCGCATAACCAGGTCTTCCTTGCTCATCTCCAGCGAAAATATGACTGATGCAACCTTCTTCTTGTTCTCGGCGCTGGCATGCTGAGCGATGTTGAGCGCCAGGGTTGTCTTGCCCATCGATGGTCTGGCGGCGATAATGACCAGGTTGCCCGGCTGGAAACCGGCGGTCATCTGGTCGAGATCAACATAGCCGGTCGGTACTCCGGTAATGTGCTCCTTACGCTCATTGAGTGACTTGAGGATCTTGAATGCCTCTTTGATAAGAGGCTGGATCGGCACATACTGCGGACGCAGCTTGTTTTCGCCGATTTCGTACAGATCCTTCTGGGCCTTGTCAAGCAACTCGTTGACGTCCGTCTGGTCTTCATAACTGCGGGTGACAATCCCGGTGGCAATGGAGATCAGTTTGCGGTTGACCGACTTCTCTTTGACGATCCTGCAGTAATAGCTGACATTGGCCGCTGTGGGGACATAATCAACCAGCATGAGCAGGTAGGCAGCGCCGCCGACCTCATCCAGTTCCCCTTTTTTTCGCAGTGTTTCGGTCAGCGTCACCAGGTCGCACGGTTCACGCTTGTCGGACAGCAACATCATCGCCAGAAATATCTTACGATGCACCTCGCGGTAAAAATCTTCCGGTACGATACTTTCAAGCACCCGGTTTATGGCGTCGTTATCGATCAGGATACCGCCCAGGATGGACATCTCGGCATCAAGATTCTGGGGGGGGAGTTTCGGGTCATTCATGCTGATATTTCCTTGGGCTCTTACGATTTAAGTATGTGAGCAAACATTTAGTGTAGCAAAACCGGACTCACGCGACGATGCGATGATTTAAAAACAGAGACTCAGGATTTGGTTTAAATAACTTTCGATACGTCATCGCAGCGTAGCGTGGTACATGGTTCGGCCATGTACCGCTTCAGATTTCATTGTTCATGCTGATACAACCTTCTCGCGTCGCAATAGATCTCCCGCTTTGACCGCAAACGGCACCGTCAGGAGTATCCGTGAATTTGGATTGGCAACCTCTGCCGGAGTAGCTGTTCCGCGCTCGGGAATCAGCGAAAAGTGCTGCAGGGTCAGAGTGTCGCTCCGCATCCCCGGCCCGATAAACTCGATCAGGTCACCGGCCTTGATCCGGTTGCGCACACTGATCAGAAGGTTCCCGCCATCCCGCACTTCATCGACGACCCCGACGAAATCGTGACTCCGGATGTAGGCCGACTCGTATTCCTGTCCGACGTTGCGCGGCTGGCCGAACAGGAAACCGGAAGTAAAACCGCGATGGCTCAGCTTCGCCAGTTCCTCCAGCCATTCGGGGCGGCATTGCCACCCGGCCGGTTCCGCCAGATATTCGTCCAGAGCCTGACGATAGACCCGCAGTACAGAAGCGACGTAATTAATACCTTTCATGCGCCCTTCAATCTTGAGTGCATGAACTCCGCTTGTGACAAGCGCCGGAATATGCTCCAGCAGGCAGAGGTCACGGGAGTTGAAGATGAAGGTGCCGTGTTCGTCCTCTACGACCGGAAAGTATTCACCCGGCCGTGATTCTTCAACCAGGTGGTAGCTCCATCGACAGGGGTGGGTACATTCTCCCTGATTGGCGTCGCGCCCGGTCAGCATGCTGGAAATCAGGCAGCGGCCCGGAATAGGAAATGCAGAGCGCCCCGTGGACGAAAGCTTCAAATTCCATCCCCGGAACTTTGATAACCGTCTCTTGAATATTGTCGAGGCTCATCTCTCGTGCCAGGTTGATCCGGCGGACCCCCTGCTGCTGCCAGAATCGGGCGGAGCGCCAGTTGATGGTATTGGCCTGGGTCGAAAGGTGCAGTTCCCGCTCCGGCGACACCTGCCGTACCGCATCAATCACCCCCGGGTCGGCGACAATGTAGGCGTCGAAGGGGAGCGGTGCGATCTGCGCCAGGTACTCTTCCAGCTCGGGAAGTGACTCGTTGCGCGGATAGCTGTTGATCGTCAGGTAGGCTTTAACATCCTTTGCATGACAGAAATCGAGCGCCGTCTTCATCTCGTCCACGGAAAAATTATCGGCCATATTGCGCAGCCCAAAGGACTGTCCGCCGAGATATACGGCGTCGGCACCGTAATGCACTGCTATTTTCAGTTTTTCCATGTTGCCGGCCGGAGCCAGCAGTTCGGGTTTCTGCACGGGAATTCCATTGTAAATATTCGTTGGTGTTTGTTTTCGGGGTTGGATGCTACCATAATCGCTCTGCCAATAAAACTGAAAAGGCACCTTTCACTTGACAAAGATGGCTAAAACGCTTTAATTATGAAAAACATGCGATAAATGGGGGTATTATGCCGTCAGGCAGTCAATTAGTTACATATCTTTGTTTGTCTCTTTTTCTTTCCGGATGTGCCGCCAACGACCTTATGGTCAAACGTCAGACGGAGTCTGAAGCAAAAATTGAGTTTCTGATTCAGTCGTCAAAGAAAGCGGAGCAGCGTCACAACGAACTTGCCGGAGCGCAGCAGGTTCAGGAAGAGCGGCTTCAGGCACTGAACGGAGAGATAAAGCAGCTGAAAGATGAAAATCGTCTTCTGCAAGCCTCCCGTGATGAACTGAATGTCCGGGTTGCGAGTCTTACCCGTCAGTCACAAACTCCCAAGGTGGAGATCGTCAACCAGCCGTCGCCCGTCAAAACGGCCAGGGAATCGGGCCCCCCTGCGGAATATCTCAAGTCATTCGGACTCTACAGTGCCAACAACTTTGCTGCTGCCATCGTATCGTTTGAGTCGTTTCTCGCCAATAATCCTCAGAGCGACTATGCGGCCAATGCTGTCTATTGGATAGGCGAGTGTCACTACACCCTCTCGGATCTTCCCAAGGCAAAAGAGGCATTTTCGAGAGTGGCGGACAGCTATCCGAAAAGCGCCAAGACGCCTGATGCGCTCTTAAAACTTGGCTATACGCTGTCGGCCATGAAAGAAAAAGAACAGGCCACGGCTGTCTTTGAGAGAATAATAACTGCATATCCAAGCAGTTTGGCCGCAATAAAGGCCCGTGAACGACTGAACGCTCACTGAACCAGACTGACCCGCTGTCATACTTCAAAGGCGAATGAGGTGCCCCCCATGAAAATCAGAATGCTGCTGTTACTGGCTCTTTTAACCACGCCACTTGTTGCTTTTGCCGCCGGGCAGGAAGAGCCTGCCATCTATGTCATCAAACAGGGTGATACGCTCTGGGGGCTCTCAGAACGGTTTATAAAAGATCCGAACTACTGGCCGAATATGTGGTCTAAAAACAGCCAGGTAACGAATCCGCATTTTATTTATCCGGACCAGAAATTACGGATTTTTCCTGATCGCCTGGAATTTGTTCCCAAAGAACAGCCGGCAGGGGTCCCCGTGAAGGTTGCCGCCCCTGCTGAAACGCCTGCCGAGCAGGTTCAGCAGGTTGCCGCCGAGAAAACCTACACACTCTATGGTACTGAAGGGTTTCTGGCAGAAAAGGGTTTCAAGCCCTACGGCATGGTGATCGGATCTCAGCATGACAGGGTAGTGGTTGGCGTTGATGATATCGTGTACACCGACATCGGTTCGGAGCAAAAAGCGAGCGGTGGCGATAAATTCTCCGTATTTCGCAAAGAGGCCTCAGTCAAACACCCTCTGAATAATGAGGAAATGGGGTATAAAATCATTCCGCTCGGGACTCTTCAGCTTACGGATGTGGAGCCGAAATCTTCGCGGGCCATTATCACACAGTCGTTCAAAGAAATCGGACCGGGTTCTTATCTGCTGCCTTACAGGGATAATCTCCGCCGTGAAATTACATTGAAGAACAGCAGTGTCGATCTCAAGGGATACATAATAGACAGTTATAGCGGGGTGAGTATCATCGCCGCCGGCGATATCGTGTATATCGATCTCGGATCCAATCAGGGGGCTGAGGCCGGAAACCTGCTTTATATCGTCCGGGATATGACGATTGACCAGCGGTATGTGGAAGGGCGAATTGACACGCTGCCTCAAGAGCTGCTTGGGGCGCTGGTGATACTTGAAACCGGCAAAAAGACAGCCACCGCATTGGTTGTCAAGAGTATCGATACAATCTATAGAGGCGACCGTCTCGTCAGTCAAGCGAAGTAGGCCCCCTAATTCTTAATACGTACAAGACCGGCTTCTGGCCGGTCTTTTTTTGTAGTACCGTGGCGGGTGTCGGAATGGAAAATTATTACTGGATAGGTCTCAAGGCGATCCCCGGCATCGGAAATGTTGTTTTCCGGCGGCTGCTAGAGCGTTTTGACACGCCCGAAGCTGCCTTGAAGGCATCTCCAGCATCACTTACCGGCATCAGGGGCATAACCCCCGCGGCTATAGAGGGCATTGGAAATGGTGAATGGCACCGTTTCGCTGAGGAAGAGTCCCGGCGGCTTGAAATAAGCGCTGCGCGTCTTGTGACGTATACCTCACCGGACTACCCCAAATCCCTGTTTGAAATTCATGACCCCCCTCCGTTCCTCTATGTCAAAGGGGAACTGCGTTCCCGTGAACTGTCAATTGCCATCGTCGGCTCTCGCCGGGCAACATCATACGGGCTGATGACAACTGGAAAACTATCCGAAGCACTTGCCTGTCACGGCGTGTGTGTCGTCTCGGGGATGGCGCGGGGTGTCGATACAGCCGCCCACAGGGGGGCTCTGCATGCCGGGGGAAGAAGCATCGGCGTACTGGGATGCGGAGTAGACAAAGTATACCCTCCTGAAAACCGCGCGCTCTTCGAGGAGATGGCCGATAAGGGATGCCTGCTGTCCGAGTTCCCGTTGGGGACGCTGCCGCTGGCTGAAAACTTTCCACGCCGCAACCGGATTATCAGTGGTCTCTCCTGCGGAGTGCTGGTCGTTGAGGCCGCTGAAAAAAGCGGTTCATTGATCACCGCTCAGTACGCTCTTGAGCATGGGCGCGATGTTTTTGCCGTGCCGGGGAATATTTCATTCGCCACCAGTCGAGGCTGCAATCGTTTGATCAAACAAGGAGCAAAGCTGGTGGATTGTGTTGAGGACATTCTGGAGGAACTCCCGTCGGCGGCACTCGCTTCTGCTGATGCCCCGTTGTTTCAGCCGCACCCGCGCACCTTCGCGTTGACACCGAAAGAGGCGGCCATCTACGAGCTGCTGGCGCGCTCTCCGCTGCACATCGATGACATCATTTTTCAAACTGAATTGACAGCCGGTGAGGTTTCCACTATGTTACTGCACCTTGAACTCAAGGGGGCGGTCATTCCGCTGCCCGGCACACATTACGCTGTTACCTGATAAGGATCCTTTTACTTATGTCGAAAAACCTCGTCATCGTCGAATCCCCCGCCAAAGGGAAAACCATAGAAAAATTCCTCGGCCCCGACTTTAAAGTCCTGGCCTCCTTCGGCCATGTACGGGCTCTCCCCAGCAAGCAGGGCTCAGTAGATATCGAGAAGGGTTTTGAGCCGAAGTACCACGTACTTCCGGAAAGCAAAAAGCATCTCGACGCAATCAAAGCCGCGCTCAAGGGGGCAGACAGGCTGCTGTTGGCAACTGACCCCGACCGTGAAGGGGAAGCGATCTCCTGGCACCTCCTTGCGGCTCTTGGTCTGGATAAGAAGTCACCCGGCATAAAAATCCAGAGGGTGGAGTTCCACGAGATCACCAAAGAGGCAATTCTGCATGCGGTCCAAAATCCCAGGGATATAGCGCTTGATCTGGTGAATGCTCAGCAGGCCCGTTCGATTCTGGACTATCTGGTCGGATTCAACCTTTCGCCTTTTCTCTGGAAAAAGATCCGGTACGGGCTTTCCGCCGGCCGTGTTCAGTCGGTTGCCCTCCGTCTGGTCTGTGAACGTGAGAAGGAGATTCTGGCCTTCAATGAGCAGGAATACTGGACTGTCGCGGCCCGTCTTGCTGTGCCCGCCGGTCAGGAGTTCAAAGCCGGCCTGGTCGATGTCGGAGGTAAAAAACTCGGTAAATTCGATATTCCCGGCGAAGAGGTTGCGACCGCACTGAAAGCAGCCTTGCAATCGGGGAGTTATCAGGTGGCAAGAGTCACCAAAACCGAGAAAAAACGCAATCCTTCGCCCCCTTTCACCACCTCGACCCTCCAGCAGGAGGCATCGCGCAAACTCGGTTTTTCGGCCAAGAAGACCATGTCGACTGCACAGAAACTCTATGAAGGGATTGATATCGGTGCCGAGGGGACGGTCGGTCTGATCACCTATATGCGTACCGACAGCGTAAATCTGTCAACCCTCGCTCTGAAAGATGCCCACGACGTTATCTCCGCCGCGTACGGCAAGGAGTACGCGCTCGCCAAGCCGCGGATATTCAAGACGAAATCAAAAAATGCCCAGGAGGCACATGAGGCCATCCGGCCGACATATATTGCCAAGACTCCGATCGAGCTGAAGAAGCATCTGACGCCTGACCTGTATAAACTGTATGAGCTGATATGGAAACGAACCATCGCCTGCCAGATGGCCGAAGCGCTGCTGGATCAGACCTCGGTTGATATCTCCGCAGAGCTTGCCGCCCCTCCGGCGGCAGGGCCGTTTACCGGAGCCCGCAAGGCCGGACTGCGAGCGGCCGGAACGGTTATCCGCTTTCCCGGGTTTATGAAACTGTACATCGAAGGCCTTGATGATCAGGACGAGGAAAAAGAGGGTCTGCTGCCGGCTATGAGCGAGGGCGCACACCTGACGCTGCATGAAGTTCTCCCCGAGCAGCACTTCACTCAACCGCCTCCACGCTACACCGAGGCGACGCTGGTCAAGACGCTGGAGGAGTACGGAATCGGACGGCCATCAACTTTTGCCTCGATCATGAATACGCTGGTGGAGAGAAAATATGCCCGTCTCGACAAGAAGCGTTTCTTTCCGGAGGATGTCGGAATGGTTGTCAGCGATCTGCTGACGGCCCATTTTCAGAAGTACGTCGATTATAACTTTACTGCCGGACTGGAAGAAGAGCTGGACCAGGTCTCACGTGGTGAAAAAGAGTGGAAACCTCTCCTGAAGGAGTTTTGGGAGCCGTTTATTGCGCTTCTGAAGCAGAAGGAGGGTGAGGTCAACAAGTCCGACCTGACGACAGAGGCGACTGATGAGCTTTGTCCTGAATGCGGCAAGCCGCTTGTTGTGAAGCTCGGCAAGCGTGGCAAATTCATCGCCTGCTCCGGTTTTCAGGAAGGGTGCAAATATACCCGCAATGTTGATCAGGAAGGTGGTGAAGTTGCCGAGCCGGTTTTGTCCGAAGAAAAATGTGAAAAATGCGGACTGCCGATGCTGATAAAGGATGGCCGCTTTGGGAAATATCTGGCCTGTTCCGGTTATCCGGCCTGTAAAAATATCCAGCCGCTGGTTAAGCCGCTCAACACCGGCGTGGTCTGCCCGGAGTGCAAAGAAGGGCAGCTTATAGAGAAAAAGTCGCGCTTTGGCAAGCTCTTCTACTCCTGCAATCAATATCCGAAGTGTAAATTCGCCCTCTGGGACCTGCCGGTTGAGAGTCCCTGTCCGAAATGCGGCTTTCCGCTGCTGGTCAAGAAGGTCTACAAGCGTAAGGGAGAATTTTTGAAGTGCCCCAAAGAGGGCTGTGATTATAACACCAGCGAATAAAACTATAATCGGGTAAACAGAGAGGCACTGAAATACTGAATGGATTGATTATAAATTCACTCAGTCTCAGTGCTTCTCTGCTTTTACTGAAGGAAAAGGTACACGTGTCTGAACACACTATTATAATCATCGGCGGCGGTCTGGCCGGCTGCGAGGCTGCATGGCAGGCCGCACAGCGCGGGGTCTCTGTTGTGCTTCACGAAATGAAGCCGCAGCGGTTCTCTCCCGCCCACGAACTTCCCGGCCTGGCGGAGCTCGTCTGCTCCAACTCCCTGCGCGGCATCTCGCTTGATAACGCTGTGGGGCTGCTGAAAGAGGAATTGCGCCGCTGCGGCTCTTTGATAATGGAAGCTGCAGATGCCACCTCCGTTCCGGCCGGCGGCGCACTTGCGGTTGATCGTCAACTGTTCTCCGACTATGTAACCGCCCGGATTGAAGCCCATCCGCTGATCAGGGTCGAACATGGCGAGCTCGTCCGCATTCCGGCCGACGGGGTCGCGGTTATCGCCTCCGGCCCCCTTACCAGTGATGCTCTGGCGGTTTCACTGACAGAACTGACCGGTGACCGGCTCTACTTCTATGATGCAATTGCTCCTATTGTAAGCGCCGATTCGCTCGATATGACAAAGGTCTTTGCCGCGTCGCGCTACGGTAAAGGGGATGGCGATGACTATCTTAACTGTCCGCTGAATGAGGAAGAGTATCTGAAATTTGTTGATGAACTGAATCGTGGCGAGAAGGTACCGGCACGTGACTTTGAGAAGGTTGTTCACTTTGAAGGGTGCATGCCGGTTGAAGAGCTTGCGGGACGGGGTGTGGAAACGCTTCGTTTCGGATCGATGAAGCCGGTTGGATTGCTCAATCCGCATACCGGTCACGAAGCACACGCCGTCATTCAGTTGCGCGCCGAAAACCGGGAGAAAACCATGTATAACCTGGTCGGTTTTCAGACCAAGATGACCTGGCCGGAACAACGCCGCGTCTTCCGCATGATCCCGGGATTGGAGAGCGCTGAATTTGTCCGTTTAGGTTCGATGCACCGCAACACGTTTATCAACTCTCCCGCTTTACTGGAGTCAACGCAGCAGCTGAAAAGTGACAGCCGTATTTTCTTCGCCGGTCAGATCACTGGTGTTGAAGGGTATGTGGAGTCGTCTGCCAGCGGATTTCTGGCCGGCATCGCTGCAGCAGCTCTTGTGCAGGGCCAGTCGATTCACATGCCGTCACCGGAAACCGCCCTCGGTGCTCTGATGCATCATATTACAAATGCCGATGTGAAACATTTTCAGCCGATGAATATAAATTACGGCCTTTTCCCGGAACTGCCGGGGAGGATAAAGAAGAAGGAACGTCGGCAGAAACTGGCCGAACGGGCACTTGTGGCGCTGGAAGAGTGGAAGGAAAAGCTGTAAATTCAAACAATCCACCCCGGAGACACGGAGGAAACCTTGAGAGGTGGTACTTCAGGAGTGATTACGTCTTGAATGGGTTGTTTTCTACATAAATAAGCTCTACAATGGTTAACGGTATCGTATTTCTCCGTGCCTCCGTGGTGAAAGGCCCTATAAAAATGGAACAACAAAACATCGATCCCCTCAAACGGGTTGAAGATCAGCTGAAAAAATGCGTCAAATGTGGTGCCTGCCGTCAAAACTGCCCTGCCTTTACCACGTTCCAGCGGGAGCCTGCGGTTGCACGCGGCAAAGTCGCACTGGCCCAGCATATTCTTGCAGACGATATCGGTCTGGACGACCAGACTTATATGGCCATGTCAAAGTGTCTGCTCTGCGGGAGCTGTGTTGACAAATGTCCGAACGATGTACCGACGGATGAGATCGTTATCGCCGCCCGCGAGTCACTGGTACAGAAACGTGGTCTGACCACATTCCATGCCGCGGTCGGTCAGGTGATCAAGAGCAGAGCCCGGATGAAAATGGGGGTCGGTATGGCATCTCTGCTGGGACCGCTCTTTTTCAAGAAGGTTCCCGAAACGTCCGGTCTGCGCCTGCGCTTCCCGGTCCCGTTCGTCGGCAACAAACGATTTATCCCCGAAATCGCAAAAACCAGTTTTATCGATCAACATCCTGAGGTTATTCCGGGAGAACCGGGCAAACCGCGAATCGCCTTTTTTGTCGGCTGTATGACCAATTTTGTCTATACCGATGTCGGTGAGGCGGCGCTGGCACTGTTCCGCCATCTCGGCTGTACAATCATCATTCCAAAAGGGCAGCAGTGCTGCGGACTGCCGGGCATGTCGGGCGGAGATCTGGCAACGGTGCGTGATCTGGCAGAAAAAAATCTGGCGGAATTCGAAAAATATGAAGTGGATTATGTCATGAGCGCCTGCGCAACCTGCGGCGGCGCCCTGCATCGTCTCTATCCGCTTGTGGTTGGCAAGCGTAACCCTGAACTCAGGGAGCGGCTGGATGCCCTGGCGAAAAAGACCGTGGATGCATCACAGCTCCTGTACCAGTTGGGACTTGACCCCGGAGAGACCGGCGGGGGAGACGATATTCGCGTCACCTATCATGACCCGTGCCATCTCCGTACCCGTGGTGTAGTGAAGCAGCCGCGCGAGCTTCTGAAAGGCACCCCCGGCGTTGAACTGATTGAAATGGCGGGGGCTGACAAATGTTGCGGTCTCGGGGGTACTTTTAATGTCTATCACTATGAGTCATCGATGAACATCAATAATGAAAAAAGCGAAGCGATTGTCGCTACCGGTGCCCATGCTGTCGCTACCGGCTGTCCCGGCTGTATGATGCAGCTTTCCGACGGCCTCAAGCAGCATGCATCACACGTTAAAGTTGTACACACGCTGCAGCTGCTTGCGCGTCGGCTCAAACGGTGAGTTTATTTATTCGGAATAAACTTTTTTTATCAAAGCTGTTGATTTTTGGCTTGTAGAGAAGGAATTTTATTGACATTGTAAAGCAAATTGTATACAAACCCCGCACGGAAACTGAGTTTTACTTTAATTGTCAGGGGTTTGAATGCGCGAATTCAACATTGGGGCTAAAATCAAAAAGCTCCGCCTTTCAAAAAAACTGACCCTCCAGGCTGTTGCCAAGGAGACCGGTTTCTCTCCCGCTCTCATCTCCCAGATCGAGAATAATAATGTTTCGCCTCCGATTGCCACTCTCTCCAGAATCGCTAAATTTTTCGACGTAAAAATAGGCATTTTTTTCACAGAAGATGAAGAAGAGTGCCGCTATGAAGTCGTCCGCTCTCACGAACGCAAATCGATCCCCCGCGTCATCTCCAAGGCGGGCACCAGCCAGGGCTATTCATACGAATCACTTTCATTTCACAAGCAAAACAAGAAAATGGAACCATTTCTGCTTTCTATTACTGAAAAAGCACTTGAAGAGAACACCTACAGCCATGACGGTGAAGAATTTCTCTTCATAATGAGCGGGACTGCCGAGCTTGTGCTCGATGAAAAGAGGATTGTTCTGCAGGAGGGGGACTGTGTGTATTTTGATTCGTCATTAAAACACCGGCTGCTTTCACATGATGGTACCGAAGTCAAAGTATTGGCTGTCGTCACCCGATAAGATATAACACCAACACAGGTAGTTGCTAAACATTACACTGGAAGGATGGCGAAGATGTCAAAAACAGCAATTAAACCATCACTGAAAAACCCGTTCGCACCGGCAGAAACTCAGGAATTTACAATTCCCGGGGAAATTCCGGGTAAAAAAGGCGGCTATGAAGAGGCCATGCAGGCAGGCCACGACCTGATTCAGCGCCCTACCAAGTCGGTCAGTATCGCCCAGATTGAAAAACAGCACTTCAAAAAGCGGATGACAGTGTGGGAACGGATTCGCGTCCTGACTGAAAACGAACCCAATATCCTCTTCCAGAACTGGGGTAAGAATCTGGACGGCGCCTCTCTGGTGACCGGCATACTCAATGTCAACGGTCGTGACGTTGCGATTTACGGCCATGATTTCACGGTCCGTGCCGGTTCCATCGATGCCACCAATGGCCGAAAACTGGCTCTCCTGTTTCAGATGGCGGGTGAGAAGGGCATACCACTGATCGGCATGAACGACTCGGCCGGTGCTTTTGTGCCTGCCGGAGTGGGTGGTCTGGACGGCTATGCCGAGGCCTTTACGGCACTCCGCAAAATCAGCGGTGTTGTCCCGTCAATCATGTGCATGTTCGGCTTCAATGCCGGCGGCGGCAGTTACCTTCCCCGTCAGGGCAGCTTCCTGATCCAGCCGCAGGACACGTTCTTTCGGTCTGACCGGTCCGGGAGTTGTCAAGTCGGTTCTGGGTGAGGATGTAACTCCTGAAGAGCTTGGGGGCCCAAGGTCCACGGACAGTCCGGGGTTGCCGATATGACGGTCGAGGATGAGGTCGATGCACTGCGTACAGCGCTGCAGCTGCTTTCCTATCTTCCCGACAACAACAGTGTCATGGCCCGTTTCCGGGAAACCAGCGATCCGCTGGACCGCAAAACCTGGGAGATCAACACCCTGCTGAAAAAGGCCTTCAACTCTCCCACCGGTTTTAACACTCCCTTCGACGTCTCCATCATGATCCAGCAGATCTGCGACCATGGCGACTACTTTGAACTGCAGCGCGACCGTGCCCGCGAAGCGGTGACCGCACTCGGCCGTCTGGGTGGCAATGTTGTCGGTTTCGTAGCAAATAACAGCGCCGTTGCTTCAGGCCAGATTACGGTGGATTCCGCGTACAAGATTGCCCGTTTCAACCGTTTCTGCAACATCTACAACATCCCGATGATCTTCATGGAAGACACCACCGGATTCCTGCCGGGACGTGAGCAGGAAGGACGCGGCATTGTTCAGGCCGGTCGCGCCATGCTGGATTCGATCGTCGATATCAGAACGCCGCGTATTCTGCTGATCATCCGCAACGCCTACGGCGGGGCATATGCCTCGTACAACAACTATCCTACCGGTGCCGATCTGGTGCTGGCCCTCCCCACAACCCGTCTGGCGGTTATGGGGCCTGCCGGCAAGGAGTTTGTCTACAAGGATGAAGTGCGCAAGATGCGTGCAGCAGCTAACGACCGCATAAAACATGGTGTTGCAGGAACGTGTGGCAGCCGGCATGTCGCCCGGTGAGGCCAAGATGGATGCCGAAAAAGATGCCGCTGACTGGCTGAAAATTGAGGATGCCGCCCTGAACATGCGCTATGAAAAAGAACTTATGAACCCGAAAGAGGGTCTGGCTCTGGGCTCCATCTCCTCCCTCGTTATGCCCACCGACCTGCGCAAGGTGCTGGGAGAAAATATGAATTTCTTCCTGCGTCATTACAAGCCGGGCCCGATGCAGGCCATTCAGCGCGAGTTCCATTAATTTCATTCATTTCAGATTGGAGATAAAGAGACCATGCCACAGACCGATTACTACAAGTATAATCCACTGGTTCACCGGAACCGCAAATTGAGCAAATCGACATCCGAGTGGGTACGCTCCTTTTCCTGTGAGGATCTCAAGCCGCTGATCGTGTGCCGCGGACCGATCCGTAAAGAGGCGATGGATGTTTATGACGAGATGGGAATCACACATTTCGGAATCCTTCTTTCCGAAAAAGACTCGATCATCTACCCGAACGCACTTGCGCCCGAATTGCGCCAGTTGACAGATTCCACCCGCGTCCACCGGGTGCCTGACTACAGCGGTGCCAGCAAGGAAGAACGGATCGAGCGCATCAACCAGATCATTCAGATGGCACTGGATAACGGCTATGACTCCATCTTTGCCGGGTATGGTTTTATGGCTGAGGATGAAGAATTTGTTGCTGCCATTGAAAAGGCCGGTCTCAAGTTTATTGGACCATGCGCCGTAACTCAGGCGCGGGCCGGCAAGAAGGACGAAGCCAAGCGCACCGCCCTGAAAGTAAATGTCAGCGTTACCCCCGGTGTCAACAACGTCACAGCCCTGACACTGCTCAAAAAATATCCGACCCGTGAAAAACTGCTCAAACTGGCTGAAGCTGAAGAGCTTGCCTGCGATAAAAAGATTCTGGCGGACAAGAAGTTTGCTGTCGAACTGCTGGCTGATCATATCCTGATGGCCTCATACAGCAAGGGTATCGATCTGTTTTCAATTGAAGAACTCTGTGCTCAGGTGCAGGTTGAAGTGACGGAACTCTTTAAAAATTATCCGCAGAGCCGGTTCCGTATCAAGGCAATCGGTGGTGGTGGCGGCAAGGGTCAGCGGCTTCTGGGAGCTTCGCTGCTCGGCCTGAAAAAAGCCGATGAAAAGTCGATTGCCAAGGCGGCTGCCGAAGCCCCGGCCATGGTGCGCGAGGTTCTTAACGAGGTAAAGGCAAACGGTGTCGGTGAGAATAAAAACGTCCTGATCGAGCTGAACATCGAGCAGACCCGCCACAACGAGATACAGCTGCTGGGCAACGGCGACTGGTGCATTTCTCTGGGTGGCCGCGACTGCTCCCTGCAGATGCACGAGCAGAAGCTGCTTGAGGTTTCCGTTACCCAGGAAGGGCTGATGGCTGCCATTGCAAAGGCCAAAACCGCCGGACGCAAGGCTGAGGTCAAGGCACTGGAAAGCGATCTGAAAGTGCTCGCACGGATGGAAGAGGAGTCGGCCCGTTTTGGTCAGGCGGTCGGTCTTGATTCCGCTTCGACCTTCGAGTGCATCGTCGATCGTGACCGTCACTTCTTCATGGAGGTAAACACCCGCATCCAGGTTGAACACCGCGTCACCGAGCTCTGCTACAGTCTCAAATTCACCAACCCCAAGGATAAGAATGATTTCTTCATGGTCGAGTCCCTGGTAGAGGCCATGGCTCTGCTGGCACAACACAAAGAACGTCTCCCCAAACCGGAGCGGGTTGTCCGTTTCAATGCTTCGGTCGAGGCCCGGCTTAATGCCACGGACGCATCACTGTCTCCTCATGCCGGCGGTATGATTCGTTACTGGTCGAAGCCGATCAAAGGCGAAGTCCGTGATGATCAGGGCATCAGCATGACCAATCCGGATACCGGCATCTTCATGAAATATAAAGTAGCCGGTGCCTACGACTCCAATATTGCCCTGCTGCTCACCAAGGGCGATGATCGACTGGCCAGCTATGAGCGTCTCTCAGATGTGTTGTGCAGTACCACGCTGCGCGGCAGCGCATTGGCAACAAACCTTGAATTCCATTACGGACTGGTTAACTGGTTCCTGGGCAGAAATGTTATGGCCAAGCCGACGACCCGTTTCGTGGTTCCCTACCTGGCTTTGGTCGGCACTCTCAAAGAAGAGGCCAACAAGCTGGATGTTGTACATGCCTTCTTCCAGATGAAGAAGCATTACGCCAAACATGTTGCTGAACAGTTTGCCGATCAACCGGAAGTCTGTGCCAAAGAGCTGAAAAACATGTCCACTCTGCTTGACCGCAAAGGGACACTGATCACCCGCCCTATGGAGCGCCTCCTTGAAGATCCGCACCTTCTGTCGGGATGGCTGAGCATGAATACGAAGAACTTCCGCATTGAAAAAGGCAAGGTTATCTGGTTGAGAAACCCGCTTGGCGTACTCAGTGAAACGTATGAATATCTTCATATGAATTACCGTCCCCACAAGCCGGCGGCCGAAATAATCTGGGATCACGACAACGAGCTGCTGCAGCAGTCTATTCACTTCTACCGGACCCTGCGGGAAAAACTCGGGCTGGAGCGGGAGGAGTATTTCAAGCTTAATGACCTGGTAAAGATGGAAACACCGCAGGCCGGTTTTGATGCAACAACATGGGAACAGATCCGTTCCGCCCATTATGGGTATGAGGCCGGGCTCGAACTGCTGGGCTATGTTGTTTCTGATCGGTGTGAACACCAAATTCTGGGATATGAAGGTTCAGGATGACCTGGAGGTGGTAATCCCCGATTACCTGACTGATCTCGATCTTCAGGCCCGGATGAAAAAAATCCTGGTGCCGCCGCCGGCTACCAAAGCCGATGAAATCGTTGCATCGTGCGGCGGTATGTACTACGGCCAGGAGGCGCCCGGCCTGCCGATGTTTGTGAGCGAAGGAATGCATTTCGAGAAGGATCAGCCACTGTACATCATTGAAGTAATGAAAATGTTCAACACTATCCGGGCACCTTTCTCCGGTACTATTGACAAGATCATCATGGAAGGGGCCAACGGTTCCATCGTTCAGAAGGGACAGCCTCTCTTCAAGATCACCCCCGATGAAAAATTTGTCGAAGTTGATCATAAGGCAATTGAAAAAGAAAAACGTGAACGGACGGCGGAATATCTGAAAGCAGTACTGCATAACACGCTATAGGTTCCGCATCGAACGTAACGATGAAACCGGCCGGGGCGGGGAGCGTGACTTCTCCCCCGGCCTTTTTTAAATTGAATAAAGGTAATTACGTAAAAGGAGTTATATATGAGCATCAACGACAGCAAGCAGAAGTGGAATAAAAAGGTTGCAAAAAGCATCGTCAAATCACCCGAGAGGATGGATCCGTTCCTGACGTCATCCGATATTGAGATGGAGCGCTGTTTCACCCCCGGTTTCGACTACCCCGGATACGATGAACAGTTGGGATTGCCCGGTGAATATCCCTATACCCGTGGCGTGCAGCCGACCATGTACCGCGGCCGCTTCTGGACAATGCGTCAATATGCCGGTTTCGGCACCGCCAAAGAGTCAAACGAACGCTATAAATATCTTCTCTCGGCCGGCCAGACCGGTCTTTCGATCGCCTTTGACCTGCCGACCCAGATGGGCTACGACTCCGATGCCGGCATGAGTCTCGGAGAAGTCGGTAAAGTCGGCGTTGCGATCGACTCGCTGGCCGATATGGAGATCCTCTTCGACGGCATACCGCTCGACAAGGTTTCTACGTCGATGACGATCAACTCCACCGCCGCGATCCTGCTCTGCATGTACATTGCCGTGGCGGAAAAGCAGGGGGTTTCGGCGGACAAGATCTCCGGTACGATCCAAAACGATATTCTCAAGGAATATATGGCCAGAGGGACCTACATCTATCCACCAAAAGAGTCCATGAGGATCATCACCGACATTTTTGCCTACTGCAAGGACAACGTCCCCAAGTGGAATACAATTTCCATTTCAGGCTATCACATCCGTGAAGCCGGTTCCAGCGCGGTACAGGAAGTTGCCTTCACGCTGGCAGACGGCATCGCCTATGTTGAGGCGGCAATCAAAGTAGGTATGGATGTTGATGAGTTCGCTCCGCGTCTGGCCTTCTTCTTTAATGCCCATAATAACCTGTTTGAAGAGGTTGCCAAATTTCGTGCGGCCCGCAGAATCTGGGCGAAAATAATGACAGAGCGCTTTGGCGCCAAAGACCCGAAATCACAGATGCTGCGCTTTCATACCCAGACCGCCGGCTGCACACTGACTGCCCAGCAGCCGGACAACAACATCATGCGTGTAACCATCCAGGCACTGTCTGCCGTGCTGGGCGGCACCCAGTCGCTGCACACCAACTCCCGTGACGAAGCGCTGGCGCTGCCGACGGAAGATTCGGTCCGCATTGCTCTGCGCACCCAGCAGGTCATCGCCTACGAATCGGGCGCAGCAGACAGCATCGATCCGCTGGCAGGTTCGTTCCTGGTGGAATCATTGACTGATCAGATTGAAAAAGCCGCGCTGGAATACATAGAAAAAATCGACAAACTGGGAGGGGCGGTTGAGGCGATCTCGCGCGGGTTCCAGCAGAAGGAGATCCAGGATTCGGCGTACGCATATCAGAAGTCGATTGAGAAAAACGAACTGATCATAGTCGGCGTCAACAAGTTCACCGTTCAGGAACCGCCTCCGACCGGTCTGCTGAGGGTCAAGGAAGAGGTGGAGATCTCGCAGAAGAAGTCACTTGGGGAAATGAAAGCGAGGCGGGATAATGACGCGGTTAAAGCGGCCCTGGTTACATTGGAAAAAGCCGCAAAAGGCACTGATAACCTGATGCCACATATCCTGGCGGCGGTCAAGACCTATGCGACATTGGGCGAGATTGCCGATGTCTTCCGCGGGGTATTCGGGAAGCATACGGAGACGGTCGTTTTATAATAATGATTGAACCACAGAGCAACGGAGCATCAGAGAAAATCTATCTTGAAGCTGATATAACCAGCCGAATTATTGGTTGCGCCATCGAAGTCCACAAAACATTGGGTCCAGGACTTTTAGAATCAGTGTACGAGTCGTGTCTTGCATTTGAACTAACAAAATCAGGTTTACGGGTCGAACGGCAGAAGCCTCTACCTGTTCGTTATAAAGGACTCCTTTTTGACAAAGGTTTCGACTCGATTTGTTTGTGGAAGAAAAAGTAATAGTTGAATTGAAATGTGTTGAAAAAAAACTGTCTATTCATGAAGCTCAGATTTATACGTATTTGAAACTGATGGGGATTAAGATCGGACTGCTGGTAAACTTTAACACTAAATTGCTGAAAGACGGAATTATAAGAATTGCCTGTTGATCTTGCTTCTCTCCGTTGCTCTGTTGCTCTGTGGTTCATAAAGAAAGGTTCTAAATATGTTGACTAAAATCAATCACATAGGTATTGCCGTCGCTTCCTTGGAGGCAACCATCCCGTTCTATCGCGACACTCTCGGCATGGACTTTGCCGGAATTGAAGTGGTTGCCGGGCAGAAGGTCCGGGTCGCCATGTTGCAGGTAGGTGAATCCAAGATTGAACTGCTGGAGCCGACGTCCGAAGATAGCCCGGTTGCCCGGTTTATTGAAAAGAACGGGGCCGGTATCCACCACATCGCCTACGAAGTTGAGGATATTGAGGCTGCTATTGCCGTTTTACTGAATGACGGCGCCCGTATGATCGATGAGACCCCGCGGGAGGGTGCTCACGGCACACGCATCGCGTTTATTCACCCGAAAAGCAGCAACGGAGTCCTGACGGAGTTGTGTCAGGGCGGGCACTGAAAACGAAAGCAGAAAAAAATGAGCTACTGTTCTATTTTTATCACCTTTGAGACGTTAATTGTTAATTTAATGTTGACATTCGTTTGATTTGTTGTATATTGCGGCCATTCAAATAGAACGGCACCTGAAACAAACGAACCTAGTAGTAGCTAACCGATTATAATTACTGAGCACCAGCACTGCTGGCAGCAACGACCGGGAGCGAAACACACTGTGAACGTTTCAGAAGAAAAAAATAGTTGCGTAGTCAGTATTGTACCTTTAGGCATCCTCTTTGAGATGGATGCTTAAAGGTATTTGTGTTTAGAGAGTCTTTTGTTTCCGCTGGCGATGAGATTCAGATGGTACGGCCAAATTAATTGTGAAAGGTGGTGAGCAACGGCATCAAACTGATCTGACAGTACGTTAACCAAGTTGTGTACGCAAATATCATAAAAAATGGGAGGAACACACATGAATTTCAAGAAAACAGTAGCAATTGCAACAGCAGTAGGTGCATTAGCCGCGATCTCCGTACCGGCAATGGCAATGGAGAACGAGTTCCACGGCATGTATCGCCTGCGTGCGATGATGTCCAATTTCGAAAACGCCGGTGGCGGCACTCTTGCTAAAGATGCTCCGACCATGACCGTTTTTGAGCAGCGGGCACGTCTGCAGTACACCGCAAAAGCCAGCGACGATCTGAAACTGGTTACTCATTTCGAAATCGACTCCAGCTGGGGCGATGCTGCTTATGCTAACGGTCGTGGAACTGGCGGCGGTATGGCTGCTGACACGGTTAACCTTGAGACCAAAAACGTCTATCTTGATTTTAACTGCCCGCTGACCGGCGCAAACGTCAAGGTCGGTATCCAGGGCGTAAACGATGCCTACAAAGGGGTCTTTTTCACCGATGATATGGCAGGTATTTTCGCTTCCAAGAAATTCGGCATGGTAACTGCCACCGCCGGTTTCTCGCGTCTGTATGATTATGCAGGTGCCAGCGCAATCGGTCGTAGTACCGACGACCTCTACCTTCTCGATGCCAAGTTCAATCTCAGCAAAAACCTGACGCTGGGCGGTTCCTACTACCTGGTTCGTAACGACGTCACCGCCGCTCCAGTTACTGTTCCTGTAACTACTCCTTACAAAAAAACACAGGACGTTCATATGCTCGGCGTAAATGCCGCTGCCAATTTCGGCATCGTAAGCGCTGACGCCTTCCTGGCCTATCAGGGTGGTAAGGAAATAGCAGTTACTGACAGAGATCTGTCTGCATTTGCCGGCCTGGTTGCCGTCAAAGCCAACCTCGCGGCGGCCGGTACTCTTCGTGGTGCCGTACTGTACACTTCCGGTGATGATGGCAAATCAACATCAAAATCCACTGCATGGCAGTCACTCAACAGCAGCAGTGGTGTCAATACTGCCAAAAATGTTTCTTCGAACTCCTACTACGACGCCAACATGCTGCTCCTCATGAGAAGCAAATGGAATATGGATTCCGACAAGGCGCTCGTCAACACCACCAACAACAATAACCATGGCCTGACACTGCTGGCTCTCGGCTACGACCTGAAGTTCACCGACAAGCTGTCTGTATCCGCCAATGCCGGCTACGCAATGTACAGCCAGAAGGGGACTGCCACAGACTCTGCGATCGGTACAGAAATCAATGCTCAGCTTGACTACAAGATGTTCGCCAATCTGACCACCAGCGTCCAGGTAGCATACGTCATCCTTGGCGATGCAGTAAAAACCGTTGCCGGTAAAACTGCCGACAATCCTTACCTGACCGCAGTAATGATGAACTACTCGTTCTAGTAGCTGCTTTACCCAGATGGACCGAAGGGCGGGAGAAATCCCGCCCTTTTTTTTGACCTGGGCAGAAGTTTGTGCGATAATCCGGCGACTGAAAACTGAAGCGGAGGAAACATGAAAAAACTGATTATACTGCTGGCCCTGCTGCTGGTTCCGTTAACCTCCGTCCCGTCTTTTGCGGCTGCAGCCCGGATACGGGTGTTTGTCGCCGATATGAATGCATCCGGAGTGCAGAATCAGGGAGATATGAAGGTGACACTGCAGACATTACTGGCTTCGCGCCTGAACGGTGAAAAGATTATTGCCGTGGGGAGTGCAGCAGAAGCGGATGCCCTGGTAAGCGGCAGTTATGTCTCGATCGGCAAGGTTTTCAGTATTGACGCCGTCGCCACAACAGCAGATGGCAAAACCGTTGCCAGGGCCTTTGTGCAGGGGGGAACGCAGGATGAATTGATTCCGGCCGTCGGGACACTTGCCGAAAAGCTTTCGGCTGAACTGATCAGGCTGCACTCCAGCGGCCGGTTGAACGTCGCTGCAGAACAGCCGCTGCCGGCGATAATTGCCGCGCCCACGGGTAATCTCATCAAAGCAGACGCGCAGGGACCGGGCGCCGCCGGCGACTGGCTGAGCAAACGATTGACCGGCGCGGCCAATCTGATGGCCATCGGCAGGAATATGCCTGACGGTGACCGGGAGATCTTTCTTGCAGAGGGACAGCGACTTGCATACTACCGCCAGGGGAGCGACATGAAGCTGGTGGCCGAGGCCGGGTTCTCCCCTGCGGAAAAAATAATCTCCCTGGATACGATTGCCGCAGATGACGGCAGCATCGATATCTATGTTACCATCATCCGGAGTGGCGAGCCGCTTTCACAGGTCTGGCAGGTTTCAGGAGACAAGCTGATACCGGTTGCCGGGAAGCTCCCCTATTATTTCCGGAGCGCACAGCTGGCCGGTGGTCCGAAGAAGCTCTACGCCCAGTCCATGGGACGTGAAGACATTTTCTACGGTGATGTTGCCGAGGCAACCCGTCGTGGCGCCGTTATCACCCTTACGAATAAAATTAAAATGCCCCGGTATGGTACGATCTACAGCTTCAACCAGTTTCGTGACCGTGATGGCACAACATTCACTGCGGTCATCAATCCCGATGGCTACCTGATCGTGTATGACCAGAAACTGAGTGAACTCTGGCGCAGTAATGACAAATTCGGCGGCTCGGAATTGTATTTCCAGCAGGAGGATGACGCCAATGTACGACTCACCGGCGACAAGTACCGCTGGAACTTCATGAACCAGCGAATACAGGTTTCCGCACGGGGCGAGATTCTGGTGGGTAAGAATGACGGTTTCTGGGTGCTGGGTAACGCCCGGTCCTACAAGCAGGGGGCGGTGTACTGTATGGTATGGAACGGCACGAGCCTTGAGGAAAAGTGGCGAACGCGCCAAACCCAGAATTATATGCCCGATTATTTCTTTGACGAAAGCCGCAGGGAACTGCTGGTCCTGCAGACCGTACAGCGCCCCGGTTTCGGCACGGGTGGCGCATCCTCACTCACGATTAAAAAAATCGAGTAGATGATCCGGCCGGACAGGATCCGGGTGGTCACACGGCGGGAGCGATCCCGCCTTTTTTGCGGTCTTTCCTTTGACGATTGCACAGAGCTGTGCTACATTCTCGCCACACAAAATCCGGAGCCTGTTTTCCTGACGGATCAGTCAAAATGTCCACTGAAAAGAGCATAATCCCTTTGAAATCACACACCAAAATAATCTGTATTGCCAATCAGAAAGGCGGTGTCGGCAAGACGACCACTGCGGTTAATCTGGCGGCGTCTCTGGCCGCAGCAGAGATGCCGACATTGCTGGTCGATACTGACCCGCAGGGGAATGCAACCAGCGGAGTCGGCATTGACAAGGCCGCACTGAAGCATACCGTCTACGATGTCCTGATAAACGAGGCGGACCCCCGGGGAGTGATCGCAGACACCGGACAGCCGTTCCTGCATATCCTCCCCGCCAACTCCGACCTTACCGGCGCCGATCTGGAGCTGGCGACCATGACCGGGCGGGAGCAGAAACTTAAATATGCGCTGGCATCCCTGTCAGAGCAGTACCGTTACATTATCATTGATTGTCCGCCATCGCTCAACCTGCTGACGATCAATGCCATGACAGCCGCTGATTCGGTGCTGATCCCGCTCCAGTGCGAATACTATGCGATGGAAGGGCTTTCGCAGATTCTTCAGACCATACGGCTTATCCAGAAAAATCTGAATCCGCTTCTGACGATAGAAGGGATATTGCTGACTATGTTTGATGCGCGCGGAAATCTGGGGAAAGAGGTGGCAACCGAGGTGCGAAGCCATTTTCCCGGCCAGGTATTTGATGCGGTCATCCCCCGCAACGTGCGTTTAGCCGAAGCACCAAGCCACGGCAAGCCGATCATTTATTATGATATTACCTCGCGCGGCGCAGTCAGCTATCTTCAACTGGCACGCGAGATTATCCAGAGGGAGAAGAACAATGGCTAGAATAGGCGGCCTCGGTAAAGGTATGGCTGCGCTGATGCAGATAACAGAAACAGTCGATGAGTCAAAAAACTACTTTATCTGCCCGATTGAAAAGATCCGCCCCAACAGAAACCAGCCCCGTAAACATTTTGCGTCGGACAAGCTGGAGGAGCTGGCCGCTTCGATCCGCGAGAAAGGAATCATCCAGCCGCTCGTCGTCACCAGAAAAGACGGCGGGTATGAAATCATCGCCGGAGAACGCCGCTGGCGCGCGGCCCAGAAAGCCGGACTGCATGAGATCCCGGTCGTTATCCGCGAAGCTACTCCGGACGCTGTCATGGAACTGGCTCTGATAGAGAATATTCAGCGCCAGGACCTGAACGCTATTGAAGAGGCCATGGCCTACCGTTCCCTTGTGGATCATTTCTGTATCTCCCAGGAAGATGTGGCCCGCAGAGTCGGCAAGAACCGTACAACGGTGACCAACGCGTTGCGGCTTCTGAGGCTCCCGGAAGTGATACAGCGCGATATCGTGGAAGAGCGTCTCAGCATGGGGCATGCACGGGCATTATTGTCACTTGAAAGCGGCGAGCAGATCGAAAAAGCGCGCCACGAGATACTGCATCGTCAGTTGAGCGTCCGGAGCACCGAAGATCTTGTGCGCCGACTGAAGGCGAGTCCGCATTCGGTGCCGGTCAAGCGGATGCAGCAGCCGGATCTGCTGATGTCTTCGCTGGAGGAACAGCTGCAGAAACGCTTCCAGTCGCGCGTCGCGATCCGTAAAGTTGGCACCAAAGGCGGCCGGCTTGAAATCCACTTCAGTGATTCGGAAGAATTGACCAGGATTATTGATCTGCTGGATATGTAGGGCTGAAAACTCTGCTACACGCAGAGACGCAATGTCGTGAACGTAAAAAAAATGCAAAAGTAAACAGCCATAGATCGGCTGTAAAACGGCGACCGACCATTGGGCAGGCTGTTTATTACGCAATAATAGTGGTGCCGTATCTCTGCCTCCTGTGCCGCTGTACTTCAAAAGATGTACGTTGAAATCCCAAAATAAATATACCATGTGTGTTCAATTTTCTTGACAGCCGTCAGCAAATAATGATAGTTAGCCTCTGTTTAACACCCGAATCTGGGATACAGTATACAACTTAGTATACCTGCAAGGGGTAGGTCGTGATTGAATTAAATTTGTCGTTCTTTATCCAGCTGATCAATTTCGGCATCCTCGTTTTGGTTCTTAACATCTTTCTGTACAAGCCGCTCCGCAAGGTGCTGGCCGATCGCCGGCAGGTAATAGAATCGGCCCGCGAGAAGACCATGTCGGTTGATGCGGAAGTACAGATCAAGATGGATCAGTATCAGGCCCGTTTGCATGATGCCAAAGCAGAGGCAGGCGCCCGCCGCGCCGAGGCGGTGAAAGCCGCTCAGGTTGAAGAAGCAGCCGTGCTTGAAAAAGCCCGCACGCAGGCTTCCGCGTCCCTGGTTTCAATTCGGGACAGGATTGCCAAAGAAGCGGGTGAGGCACGTGTGTTGCTGAAAAAGCAGGCCGAGGTTCTGTCCGGTGATATCTGCGAGAAAATTCTCGGGAGGAGCCTGTAGTTATGAGTATGGTATCCGGTAGATCCAAAAAAATAATTATCACGCTGGCATATATCTCTGCACTTGTCCTGCTGGCGTCTGTCGGCTTTGCTTCTGAGGGTGGTGAAGGTGCTCACCATGTGGACAGCGGTGCTCAGATGAAGGACTTCGGCTGGCGCGTTCTCAACTTCGCCGTTCTTCTAGGCATAATAGTCTGGGCTCTCAAAAAAGCAAACGTGAAGGGTTCACTTGCCGCCCGCCAGGCCGATATCGAGAAGAGCTTGAAAGATGCTGAATCAGCCCGTGACGCCGCCGAAGCCAAATTGCGTGAGTACAGTGGCAAACTTGATCAGGCTTCGAAGGAAATAGACGAACTGCATGCCGCGATCATCCGTGAGGGTGAGCAGGAAAAGAACCGGATCATTGCTGAGGCCAACATCGCCGCAGAAAAAATAGTAGCGCAGGCGGCATTGTCAGCCGAGCAGGAAACAGTGAAGGCCCGCAATGAACTGCGAGCCGAAGCAGCGAGGCTTGCCGTCGAAATTGCAACCGGCAAACTGACCGGCGCCATCCAGAAGAACGACCACGACAGATTTGTCGGCGAATATCTTGACAAGGTGGTACAGATCCAGTGATCAATAACGCGCTTGCGAAACGATACGCCAAAGCACTCGTACAACTCGGCTCTGAAGGCGGGTTTATCGACAGCTTTCGCGATGAGCTCTCCACTATAGACGGTATTTTCAGCAGCAGCAGTGAATTGCGTGCCGTGTTTGCCGATCCGTCTCTCACTCAGGATCAGAAAAAATCCATTATGAAGGAACTGATCGGTAAGGCCGCCTGTTCCGAATTGGTAGGAAACTTTCTGTTGCTGCTGGTAGATAAGAACCGCGTTGCTTTTCTCGGGCAGATCGTCCAGACATATGAAAAGCTGGCCGATGAATTCTCCGGTGTGATCCGCCCGGTCATTACAACCGCTTTTGCGCTGGACGGCAGTCAGGTAGTTGCGATTCAGGGCGCCCTTGAAAAAAAGACCGGAAAAAAAGTAGTGCCGCACATGGTTGTCGATGCCTCCCTGCTGGGCGGCGTGGTGACCCAGATTGGCGACATCGCGTACGATAACAGTGTCAAGACTCAGCTTAAACGGATTAAAGATATATTACAGAAGGGGTAGGAGCATCCATGGAAATCAGAGCCGAAGAGATCAGCGAGATCATCAAAAAACAGATCAAAGAGTATGGCAAAGAGGTTGAAGTGTCCGAAACCGGCACAATCATCTCCATCGGTGACGGTATTGCCCGTATTCACGGCCTGGCTGGTGCCATGTCAGGCGAGCTGCTGGAGTTTCCCGGCGGCGTAACCGGTATGGTTCTCAACCTTGAAGAAGATAACGTCGGCGCCGCTATTCTCGGTGAATTTTCCGAGATCAAAGAAGGCGACACCGTTAAGCGTACCGGTCGCATTACCGAAGTACCGGTTGGTGACGCCCTGATCGGGCGTGTTGTTAACGCGATCGGCCAGCCGATTGACGGTAAGGGAGCGATCAATACCAGCAGCTTCAGCAAGGTAGAGATCAAGGCCCCCGGCATCGTTGACCGTAAATCGGTTCATCAGCCAATGGCCACCGGCCTGAAAGCTATTGACTCCATGGTTCCAATCGGGCGTGGTCAGCGCGAGCTGATCATCGGTGACCGTCAGACCGGCAAAACGGCTGTTGCCATCGATACGATTATCAACCAGAAGGGTGGTGATGTTGTCTGTATTTATGTCGCTATCGGCCAAAAGCGTTCCACAGTTGCCCAGGTCGTTTCCAAGCTGACTGAGCATGGCGCAATGGATTACACCATCGTCGTTGCAGCTACCGCTTCCGAATCGGCACCACTCCAGTTCATTGCGCCGTATACCGGTGTAACCATGGGTGAGTTCTTCCGTGACAGCGGCAAGCATGCCCTGATTATTTATGATGACCTTTCCAAGCAGGCTGTTGCTTATCGCCAGCTTTCCCTGCTGCTCCGCCGTCCGCCAGGACGTGAAGCATATCCGGGCGACGTTTTCTATCTTCACAGCCGTCTGCTCGAGCGTGCCTGCAAGCTTTCCGACGCCCGTGGCGCCGGATCACTGACTGCACTGCCGATCATTGAGACACAGGCCGGTGACGTTTCCGCCTATATTCCGACCAACGTTATCTCCATTACCGACGGCCAGATTTATCTGGAATCCGACCTGTTCTTCTCCGGTGTACGTCCGGCGATTAACGTCGGTCTCTCGGTTTCCCGCGTTGGTGGTTCCGCTCAGACCAAGTCCATGAAGCAGGTTGCCGGTACGCTTCGCCTTGACCTGGCTCAGTATCGTGAAATGGCCGCATTCGCCCAGTTCGGTTCCGACCTGGACAGAGCCACTCAGATGCAGCTTGAGCGAGGTGTACGTCTCGTTGAAATTCTCAAGCAGCCGCAGTACCGTCCGGTCCCAAATGAAAAACAGGTTCTGATCATCTTTGCTGCAAACAACGGCTTCCTCGATGAGTACCCTGTTTCTGCACTCAAAAAATACGAGATCGAGCTGTACGCGTTCTTTGATAACCGTCAGGCCGAGCTGCTTGCCGAACTGCGCGACAAAAAAGCTATTGATGACGATATGAAGGGCAGAATTATTGCCGCTATGGGTCAGTTGAAAAAAGAATTTACCGCGTAACAAGGACGGTTTGAGTTATGGCAAGCCTTAAAAGCATAAAAAAGCGGATTGTATCCGTAAAAAATACCCGTCAGATAACCAAAGCCATGAAAATGGTTTCGGCTGCAAAGTTGCGCCGTGCTCAGGAAAACGTTGTGGCTGCCCGCCCGTACGCAAAAAAGCTGGGTGAAGTGCTGCAATCTCTGTCTGCAAATCTTGAAGGCGATCTACACCCGCTGCTCGAGAAACGGGACGCCAAAAAACTTCTTTTAATCGTCCTTACTTCGGATCGTGGTTTGTGCGGTGGTTTCAATACCAACCTTTGTAAGGCCGCTGACCGTTTTATCAAGGAAAAGAAAGATTCATTCGAGCAGATCAGCGTCATGACGGTTGGCCGCAAAGGGTATGAGTTTCTCAAAAGCCGCTATACGATATATAAAAACTTTGCCAATGTTCTGGCGAAGCCGAACTATCAAACCGCAGCCATGCTTGCTCAGGAAGTTATCGACGGTTTTGTCGCAGAAGAATATGATCAGGTCGAGCTGCTGTATAACTCTTTCCGTACGGTAATGACACAGGATATTACGTTCGAGCAGATGTTGCCGGTAGCACAGGAAGAATCAGCTGATAGTGATGAGACCCCTGCAGAGTTCATCTATGAGCCATCGGTGAGAGATCTTCTCGCAGAAATTCTGCCAAAGAATATTGAAGTACAGATTTTCAAAGCGATGCTGGAAACGGTCGCCGGAGAACATGGTGCCCGGATGACCGCGATGGATAGCGCATCCAAGAATGCCAACGAAATGATCGGCAAACTGACCCTTCAGTACAACCGGGCCCGTCAGGCGGCCATTACGACGGAGCTGATGGAAATTATCTCCGGATCCGAATCGATAAAAGGTTAAGCCCCGATAAACGGGATAAGTGCGTTAACGAAATTAATTTATAAACGCTTAAAATAATTTCTAACTTACTAAACACTACTACGTAACACTATATGAGGCCGTACGGCCGCAGGAGGACACCGTTCCATGAGTCAGAATACAGGTAAAATTTCGCAGGTCATCGGCGCCGTTATCGACGTTGAATTTGAGCCCGGCCAACTTCCGGAGATCTACCACGCGCTGCGCGTGACAAATCCGGCCATTGATGACCGTGAAAACAATCTGGTGCTGGAAGTTGCTCAGCATCTGGGTGAGAACTCGGTACGTACAATCGCTATGGACTCTACCGACGGACTCAAACGTGGTCAGGTTGTTATCAATACCGGCAAGCAGATATGTGCTCCGGTTGGTGCCAAAACTCTCGGCCGTATCATGAACGTTATTGGGGAGCCTGTAGACGAAATGGGGCCGATCGGCAACGAGAAAGAGTACGTTATCCACCGTGAAGCGCCTTCTTTTGAAGACCAGTCTACCAAAGTAGAAGCGTTCACAACCGGCATCAAGGTTGTTGACCTGCTTGCGCCGTATGCCCGAGGCGGTAAGATCGGTCTGTTTGGCGGCGCCGGCGTTGGCAAGACGGTTCTCATTATGGAACTGATCAACAATATCGCCCGTCAGCATGGCGGCTACTCTGTATTCGCCGGTGTTGGTGAGCGTACCCGTGAAGGAAACGACCTCTGGATGGAAATGAAGGAGACCGGCGTTCTGGAAAAAACAGCACTGGTGTACGGTCAGATGAACGAGCCCCCAGGTGCACGCGCCCGGGTTGCCTTGACCGCTCTCTCCATTGCCGAATATTTCCGTGACGAAGATGGTCTGGATGTTCTTCTCTTCATTGATAATATTTTCCGTTTTACTCAGGCAGGTTCCGAAGTTTCGGCTCTTCTCGGCCGTATCCCCTCCGCCGTCGGGTATCAGCCCACACTGGCTACCGAGATGGGTGAACTTCAGGAGCGTATTACCTCCACTAAAAAAGGTTCCATCACATCGGTTCAGGCTATCTACGTACCTGCCGACGACTTGACCGATCCGGCTCCTGCAACTGCGTTTGCCCACCTGGATGCGACAACGGTTCTTTCCCGTCAGATTGCCGAGCTTGGCATCTACCCTGCTGTTGATCCACTTGACTCTTCATCACGTATTCTTGACCCACAGGTTATCGGCGAAGAACACTACGCAATCGCCCGTTCGGTTCAGTACGTTCTTCAGAAGTACAAGGATCTTCAGGATATCATCGCGATTCTCGGAATGGACGAACTCTCAGAGGAAGATAAGCTCGTTGTTGCCCGTGCCCGCAAGATTCAGCGTTTCCTCTCCCAGCCATTCTTCGTTGCTGAAGCATTTACCGGTTCACCCGGTAAGTACGTAGAACTGAAAGATACCATCAAGGGTTTCCAGGAAATCGTTGCCGGTAAACATGACAGTATGCCGGAGCAGGCTTTCTACATGGTTGGCACTATCGAAGAGGCAATTGAAAAAGCAGCTAAACTGGCTGCAGTATAAATTATCCGTAGGGGCGCATTGCATGCGCCCGAATGAGGGTGGATGCAATGCGCCCCTACAAGGAATGATATATGGCTGAAAAGATGAAGCTTGAAATCGTTACTCCCTATAAAAAAGTAGTTGAAACCGAAGTTGAGGAGGTTACTGCAACCGGTAAACTCGGAGAATTCGGCGTACTACCGGGACATGCACCATTTCTGACATCGCTCAAGATTGGTGAGCTTGTCTATAAGAATAATGGCGTCGCTGAACACATGTCGCTTAACTGGGGTTATTTCGAGGTGCAGGACGACAAGATCATCGTGCTGGTGGAAACTGCCGAGACCGCAGAAGAGATCGATATCGAGCGAGCCAAAGCCGCTCTCGGACGTGCTGAAGATGCACTTAAAAAACTTACTCAGGAAGACAAGCAGCATAAAATTTATGAGGCCGCTCTCGAACGGGCTATTATCCGCATGCAGGTAGCCGGAAAAGCTGTCCGTAAGTAGTCCGGCTTCATATATCAATTTCACCGAAGAGCGGCAGAGATGCCGCTCTTTTTGTTTGTGTAGAATTTATACTGCGAGTTTGCTACAACTGATGCGTTATGAATTCTTTCTTTCTTTTGGAGAATAATATGCCACAGACAAGCGAACTGAAAAAATTCAGATGTTACGAGATATTTTCCCAATCAACCGGTGTTGAAATCCGGGCTGCAATCAAGACTAATGAGGAAAACGGCCAGATTTCCGAACGAAGCGGAAGGATCCATCTCCGTTTTTTCAAACTGACACCGAAGACAAAACCGGATGATGTTACTCAGATCCGGTTTATCTGTGAGCCTGATGAGGCCTTCGGTTTATCTCACGTGATACGTCAGGTTGCTGACTCTCCCGTTTCGTGCAAGGAAAAACTTAATCCGCACAAATTCTTTACCGGTGAGCAGGGTGAAGAAACCGTTACGACTGTCTCCGTTGAGAAATGGGAACGGAATGGCAAGAGCGGGTATGCACTGACAGTAGGGCGTGGCAAAGAGTTTATCAGCGTGCCTGTGCCGCATGCAAAACTTCTCTTCGCCGGCGAGTTTCTGCGAACCCTTTCAACGGAGCAGTGTTGGGTTGAACGTGTTGAGAAAAAGCGTTGAACTCAATACCTGGTTCGTACCAGATAGAGACTAAAACAGTATTCCCGGGGAGGAAAATATATGTCAGCACCTGAATGGACAATACCTGACCTGTTACAGCTGTCAGGAGGTTATTGGAGCGCCTGTGCACTGCATGCTGCTGTCAAGCTTGGTCTATTTACCGCTCTGGATGAAGGCGCGCAGACCGCTGACGAGATCGCCCGGCTGCAGAACTCAAATCCGCGGGCAACCGGCATGCTGCTGGAAGCAGTGACGGCTCTCGGGCTGCTGGTGAAGGTTGATGCCACGTACACCGCTACACCGTTCGCGTTACGCACCCTTTCGAAAAAGAGACCGGGATACCAGGGGCATATCATCATGCACCATCATCACCTGATGTCCGGCTGGGCCCGGCTTGACGAGGCGGTGTACAGCGGTGGACAGATCCGGGAAAGTGTATCCCATGGAGATGACGAGAGCGTCCGGGAAAGTTTTCTGATGGGGATGTACAACCTGGCGAGCCTGCTGGCGCCCCGGATCGCCGGCTCCATTAACCTGTCCGGCCGCCGGACCCTCCTGGATCTGGGTGGTGGTCCCGGTACGTACGCGATTCATTTCTGCCTGGCCAATCCTGAACTGACTGCTGTCGTGTACGATCTGCCCGCCACCCGGAGTTTCGCAGAAGGAACGATAGCACGCTACGACCTCGCTCAGAGAATTGCCTTCGTTTCCGGCGATTTCAATGCCGACCCTGTCACCTCGGGCTTCGATGTTGTCTGGATCTCCCATATCCTGCATGCCTATGGCCCGGCGGAATGTGCCGCGCTGCTGCGCACGGCGGTCGCTGCTCTCAATCCGGGCGGTGAGTTGATGGTGCAGGAATTTATTCTGGATGACACCCGTGACGGGCCACTTTTCCCGGCGCTCTTCTCGCTCAACATGTTAATCGGGACCGGTGCCGGACAATCCTATGCCGAATGTGAGTTAAGAAGTATGATGGAAGCCGCCGGACTGTCCGACGTATCCAGACTTGTACTTGAACTCCCCAATGGCGCCGGGGTGATATCGGGCCGGAAACAGTAATTGGAGGCAAAACGCTACAATCAGTTTTCCGGAGAGCTGAAGCAGATATTCGGCTGCAAGGTGCAGCGCATCTCGATTGATGCCGGCTTTACCTGTCCTAATCGCGATGGCTCGCTGGGCAGTGAGGGGTGCATCTTCTGCGGCGGGCACGGTTCCGGTTCGCATGGAATCCGTCGTGATCTTGATATTTCCGCGCAACTTGAAGACGGCAAGGAAGTCATGCGCCGCAAGTTCCGGGCCTCGAAATTCATCGCCTATTTTCAGGCATATTCCAACACATACGCTCCTGTAGACCGTTTGCGGGCATTGTTCTCTGAAGCGTATTCAGTGCCGGATATTGTCGGCCTGATTGTTGCCACGCGACCTGATTGCCTTTCGAATGAAACGCTTGAATATCTCCAGGAACTTAATGAACAGACCTATCTCTGGCTTGAACTGGGTATGCAGTCCATATATGACCGGAGCCTGACTTTCATCAATCGTCGCCACGACCACAGCTGTTCTGTCGATGCGGTTCAGCGTGCAAAAGCGCGGGGATTACGGGTCTGTGTTCATATCATACTCGGAGTGCCGGGCGAAACACGGGAAGATATGCTTGCCATGCCGGAAGAGCTGAACCGGCTCGGCGTGGACGGCATCAAGCTGCACCTGCTGCATGTCATGAAGGGGACGAAGCTGGCCGGGATGTACGGGAAGGGTGAGGTGAGTGTGCTGGGGAGAGACCAGTATGCCGGCCTCGTCTGCGATTTTCTTGAACGGCTTGATCCGGGTATCCTGATTCAACGTCTGACCGGTGACGGCGGGCACGACAATCTGGTGGCTCCGTTATGGTCATTGAAGAAGTTCGAAATTCTCAATCTGATCGATTCAGAGATGGAGCAGCGCGGGACGCGCCAGGGGAGCTTCAGTAAAAACAGATGAGGCCCGCGGGTTGCTGATGCAGAAAGTGAAAAACAGTGGCAGAAAGCGTTACACGGGGCGGTTGTCAAACCACTCCGTTACGGAGAGTTTTTCAGCCGATTTCCCATGTTTTTTCCCGAGACTTTCGGTCAGCTCGCCCGCATGCATCGGCATCGCCAGATAAAATCCCTGGACCTCATCGCAGCCGAGCCTGGTGAGGCTGTGCAGCTGATCACTGTTTTCAACCCCTTCAGCAACGACCCGGAGACTCAGACTCTGTGCCATTGATATTATGGCCTCAATGATTGCGGAGTCACTTTCGTTGACAGAAACATCGGCTACAAACGATTTGTCTATCTTGATCCGATCGACAGGAAAATGTTTCAGATAATTAAGAGATGAATAACCGGTCCCGAAATCATCGATGCTGAGCTGAATCCCCATCTTTTTAAGCGTGAGAAACGTTTCGATAGTTTTCTCCACATTTTCCATGAGAACGCTCTCGGTGAACTCAAGCTCAAGATTTTTTGGATTAACGCCTGTTTCATTGATTATTGTTGTGATCATTTCAATGAAATTGGGATGTTTCATCTGCTTTCCGGAAATATTCACCGCCATTTTCAGATTACAATGCTCTGTCGAGACCCATTCCCGCATCTGAAGGCACGCGCTGCGGAGCACCCATTCCCCGACTTTGTTGATCAGTCCGGCATCTTCCAGGAGGGAGATAAACATTGCCGGCTGCATCAAGCCGAATTCTGAACTCTGCCACCGCAGCAGCACCTCAACGCCCGCCATTTGTGACGTTTTTAAATCCCAGAGCGGTTGGTAATGGAGGAAAAACTCCTTCTTCTCAAGTCCTTGACGCAGGCTGTTTTCAAGTGCGACACGCTGCATGATCTTCTGATTCAATTCGGCTGAAAAGAAACGGAATTGCGACCTTCCCTCATTTTTTGCCTGATACATTGCAGTATCGGCACATCTGAAGAGAGTTGACGCATCAAGACTGTCGTCCGGATAGACGGAAATGCCGATACTGGCACTGGTGTAGATTTGTCTCCCTTCAATGTCGAAAGGTGTCGTGAAAATGGCCTGAATCCGCTGTATAACGGTGGCGATATTTTCCTGAGACAGGACCGCCGGACACACCACCACAAACTCATCTCCGCCGAGCCGGGCCAGAACATCGGAGTCCCGCATGCAGCCGGAAAGACGCTCCGCAACCGAACGAAGAAGTTTGTCGCCGACATCGTGTCCCTGTGTATCATTTACATCCTTGAAATTGTCCAGATCGAGAAAGATGAGGTTGACCTTGTCCCGGTCACGTTGCGCCTGCGCCAGTGTCTGGTGCAGCTGCTCAAGAAACATGCCGCGGTTAGGCAGCCCGGTCACTATGTCATAATAGGCGAGCTGGTGTATCTTTTCTTCTGCCACCTTCTTTTCAGAAATATCTTCACATGTGGTAATAATCCCGAGATAACGGGCTTCCCCGTCGCACACGGAGATTGAGGTAAGCTGAGCCGGGAACTCTTCGCCGTTTTTACGGACATTGACGCTTTCGCGTCGCCAGACTCCGAGTTTCCGCAACTGTTCAGCGCCAAGCTGCCTGCTTCGACTGCCGGTAGAAAACTTTCTGGCTTCTTTTCCGATAAGTTCATCGACCTTATATCCATGAATATGCGCTTCGGCAGGGTTCGAATAGATTATTATACCGTCGGTGTCGCAGAACGTTATACCGATCGGCAGGCTGTCCACCGCCACTTTCAGCATCTCCAGCCGCGCCCGGCTTTCCGTCAGTCGGATGACATTCCGGCTGGCCCGCAGCATGTATCGCACTCGATGCACCAGCAGTTCCGGATTGAGCGGCTTGGCAATGAAGTCGGTGGCACCTGCCTCGAAGGCGCGATGGATTGAATCTGCGTTATCAAGAGCGGTCATCATCAGGACCGGGGTATATTCTCCCCCGGGGAGAATCCGAATATCCTGGCAGGTTTCACAGCCATCCTTACCGGTCATGACCATGTCAAGAAGCACAAGGTCAGGATGGTCTGATGTGAAATGGTGTAGCGCAGAATCACCGTCAGCCGCCGTGGTTACCACAAAACCCGCCGCCGTCAGGGTATCCTGAAATATATTCCGCATGAACTGGTCATCATCGACAACTAGAATAACCGGAATTCCGGAGGAACTGATGTGTACTGTTTCAGACATTAAAAACTCCGTGAAGAAATAAACTGCAGGAAAGAGTTAACTCCTCCCCGCACTTGCCTCTCGTTGAGAACCATATCAGAAAATAGCGATAATATACATTGAAAACAGCTTGTTGCCGTGCCATGTCAGATCTTCCCCGTAAAAATCAACACCAGGAACGCGAAGTAAAAAACCCCTCCGGCCAGAAGGATTCCAGGTGTCAGGTGTTTTTTAATGCGAATCTGCAAATACGCCATGCCGACTGAGGCGAAGGTCAGGGCAACGGTTAGCAGCGCCGCCCTGTTGAGCTGCCAATCGGTCATCATGATGCCGATGGCGGTAATGATCGACCCCTGGAAGACCATGGCGCCAGTGACATTGCCGATCGCAAGAGTATCTTTCCCTTTTCCGATCCAGATGACGCTGTTGAATTTTTCCGGCAATTCGGTTGCAATCGGAGCGATGATCAGGGCCAGAATGAAAGGGGATATTCCCATCTGCATGGAGATGATCTGGACCTTTTCCACAAATATGTAAGAACCCCACACAATCAGAAGCAGAGAACTGAGAACCTGAAAGCCGATAATCGTCATCTGCGGGTCATGAGATTTGGGAGCAAAATAGCAGGGATCTATTTCTGACTCTTCAATCTCATGTGCTTCAGGTTCGCCGCCGCCTCTGAGGGTTTGCAGAACATACCCGCCGTAGGTCAGAAGGAGAGACATGGCGATAAAGGTCTTGATGACCGGGTGTCCCCCGAGAAAAGATGCAGTTATCGCCACGGCGTACAGGATCAGAAAGTATTCCATGTCACGCCGCATGACGACCGTATCGACCCTCATGACGGGGTAGTCGTCACGCTTCTTCCTGTTCCAGATCACTGCCACTCCGCTGATGAAAAAGGCGAGTGTGCCAAGCATGAAGGGGGCACCGATAATGGCACCGACCCCTATTTTGTGGCCGGATTCAGGAGCTCCGAACATGATGGCCACGATCGGCACCAGGGTTTCCGGCAGGGCGGTGCCGACCGCCGCGAAGATGCTCCCAACCGCGCCGTCCGACAGTTTCATTTTTTTGCCGAACCACTCCAGGCCGTTTGTAAAGACTGTTGCTCCCAGCAGTATAATACCCAGGGCGATCAGCAATAATAGCCAGTTCATCATGATTACATCTCCACCCGTGGTCACAACTCCCTGCAGCTTGGCTGCCGGGAGTTTGTTGAACTGCACGAAGTTGGGGGTCAGTTTCTTAATCAAAGCAAAAACCTTCCAGATGGGGTTTCTGGTCTCGATATCCTCGATGCCGTAGAATATGACTTTTTCGTTAATGCCGTGCTCTTTAAGCCGTGCTTCAATATCCAGCACCCTCATGTACCCGGCCTGTATTTCAAAAAATTCCAGACCGACTCCGACATCCTTATTATGGTGGCACGCAACCCCGAATGGTTCATCGGTACGGACTATGGAGATGAAGATATTACGTTCATAGACAATATTGGAGCGGATTACGCAGTGGACGATGTAAGGGGGAATCACGTCGAGCCCCTTAAGGAAGAACAGGGCTGTGCCGGCTATGTGTCCTTTGGCGTAAATCTGTTCGTACGAAAGCATGAAAATGTCAAGCTCCAGCGGTCGTAAGGCTTTGTACAGAGAGCGTTGCCCGTTAGTCCAGATCAGGATGGTTGCAAACGGGATTGAGGCGAGAATGATCGACCAGTATGCACCATGGGGGAATTTGGAAAAAGTGGACGTGAAATAGACCAGATCAATCAAGGTGATGACAATTACAATGGGCACTTTCCACTTTTTGGTGGTTTTGGAGAAGACGATGATCATCATGATTGCGGTAATGGTCATGGAACCGGTGACCGCCATGCCGTAGGCCGCTGCCAGATTGCCTGACTTCTGGAAGATGAACATCACGAAAATCACCGCCACCATCAGGAACCAGTTGACCGCACCGATGTATATCTGGGACTGGATGTGGCTGGAGGTGTAATCAACCTTGAAGAGCGGCATAAGGCGGGTGGTGATCCCCTGGTAGACAATGGAAAAGACACCGCTGATAATTGCCTGTGATGCGATAATGGTGGCCATGATTGTCAGCAGCAGAAACGGAATGTAGAAGAATGGGGACTGGCTCTGAATCATGGCGAAAAGGATGTTTTTTGCCTCCGGGTGGGAAAGGATGAATGCGCCCTGGCCGAGATAGTTCAGATAGAGTGCGACAAAGACGAAATACCAGGCCCGAATGATCGGCTTCTTGCCCAGATGTCCCATGTCGGCGTAGAGAGCCTCGCCGCCGGTAGAACATAGAATCACCTCGGACAGGACGATGTAGCCGGCAAATCCGTTCGTGCGGAAGAATTCCACTGCGTGCCACGGATTGATTGCCGTCACAATGCCGGGAGTGCCGGATATGGAAACCAGACCCGAAACCAGCAGAACCGAGAAATAGATTACCATGATCGGCCCGAAGATACGGGCAACTTTGTCGGTCCCTCTCGACTGAAAGAAGAACAGGGTGAAGGCAATAAGGGCGGCAATCACAACCAGAGTTGATTGATGGGTGGCGGCAAGTGAGGGGATCAGCAGAAAACCCTCCACCGCTGAGAGGATTGAAATCGCAGGGGTGATGACGCCGTCTCCCAGCAGCAGTGAAACTCCCAGAAAGGAAAGGAATCCGGCAAAGCCGAGTACCCGTCCTTTTTTGAAGAGCTTGATGATGATCTCCCGCAGGACGATTTCCCCTCCCTGCCCTTTCTTGCCCAGGCTCATCGCCAGCCAGGCGTATTCTGCGGTCACCAGGATGGTCATGGTCCAGAAGATCAGGGAAAGGATGCCGTAGACATTGGCAATGGTCGGTTTGGTTACGGCGAATACTACTGTCAAGGTATAGATCGGGCTGGTGCCGATGTCGCCGAATACCAGACCGAGGGCCTTGACGATACCGCCCCAGAATGAATCTTCGTTCTTGAGGGTCATGAAGTTCCCTGTCTCATTGCAGTCAAATAATATAAAAAAAGAGCGGCATTTCAGCCGCTCGCACTTATACACTATTTACTTGGAATTTGTCATCAATGATAGTGCAGGCCTACATTTCCACCCTCGTTACCACCCCCTGCAGCTTGGCGGCCGGAAGCTTGTTGAACTGTACGAAGTTGGGGGTCTGACGCTTGATGGTGGAAAACAGTTTCCAGGCGATGTTGCTGGTTTCAATGTCTTCGATACCGTAGAAAATGACCTTTTCCGAGATTCCGTTTGTCTTCAGAATCCCTTCGATATCCAGTATCTCCATGTAGCCGACTCTTATTTCGATCGCATCCAGGCCGGTTGCCAGCCCCGTTTTCAGATCTGTTTCCAGCCCGTACGGTTCGTCGGTGCGAACAATGGAAATCAGTACATTGCGCTCGTAAATGATGTTGCTGCGAATGATGCAGTGCACCATGTAGGGGGGGATGACGCTCCATTCCTTGACAAAGAACAGTCCGGTGCCGGGGATATTCTTCCCCTTGGCGTAGATCTGGCTGTAGGCCATTTCGAACGTCTCGAAGTCCAGCGGTCGGAGCGCCCGGTACAGTGCCCGCTGCCCCTTGGTCCAGATGATAATGGTGATGAACGGGACCGATGCCAGAATGAGCGACCAGTAGCCGCCATGGGGGAACTTGTTCAGGTTGGCGAGCAGAAATACAAGATCGGCAAGGGTTACCAGCAGGGCGATCGGAACCTTCCATTTTTTCTTCGTGTGTGCGTAGATCATGGTCATCATGATGCCGGTGATGGTCATGGTGCCGGTCACCGCCAATCCGTAGGCCGCCGCCAGGTTTTCGGATTTTTTGAAGACCAGCATGATCATGATCACAGCGGCCAGCAGCGCCCAGTTGATAGAGCTGATATAGATCTGGGACTTGAGGTGGGTTGACGTGTAGTCGACTTTCAGCAGCGGCAGGATACGGGTGGTGATCCCCTGGTACACGATTGAGAAAACACCGCTGATCAGGGCCTGTGATGCAATGACGGTGGCGATGATTGTCAGAATCAAGAAACGGTATGTAGAGAAATGCGGCCTCGTTGCGTACCATGCCGAACAGGACGTTCTTGGCATCAGGATGGGTGATGATGTAGGCACCCTGGCCCAGATAGTTGATCACCAGCGCTGCAAATACGAAGTACCAGGCCCGGACGATCGGCTTGCGCCCCAGGTGCCCCATGTCGGCATAGAGCGCCTCGCCGCCGGTGGCACAGAGGATTACCTCGGAGAGGACGAAGAAGCCTGCCAGGCCGTTTTCGTACAGGAACCGGGCCGCGTACCAGGGGCTCAGCGCTTTGAGAACAACGGGGTGATCAATGATTGAGAACGCACCGGACAGGGTCAGGGAGATGAACCAGAGCACCATCAGCGGACCAAAGGCCCGGGCGACCTTGTCGGTCCCCTTGTTTTGAAATACGAAGAGTCCAACGGCGATAATAGCGGCAATCAGGATCAGGATGTTTTGCGATGTGTGTTCCAATCCGGGAATAAGCTCTATGCCCTCGACGGCAGAGAGGATCGAGATGGCCGGAGTGATGACACCGTCGCCGATCAGGAGGCAGATGCCGATATAGGAGAGGAAGGTGACAAATGCAAGTGTTCGCCCCGGTTTGATCATTCTGACCAGGATTTCGCGCAGCACAATGGTGCCGCCCTCTCCCTTGCGTCCCAGACTCATGGCCAGCCAGGCGTATTCGACCATGACAAGGATAATGAGCGTCCAGACGATCAGTGAAATTATGCCGTAGATGCTTTCCTGAGATGGTTTGGTCAGGGTGACGATGACAGTCAGCGTGTAGATCGGACTGGTGCCGATGTCTCCGAACACCAGTCCCAGGGCCTTGACGATTCCGCCCCAGTATGAACCTGCTTCATGCTGCTTCATGGTAATGTGCCTCCGTCAATAAATCCTGTGAGGCTGAACTTCGGAAAACGAAAAGCCGCCGGGATGAACCGGCGGCCCGTAGCCGCTGTTGCGCCCTTCCAGTTGCCTACGAGGTTAGCTGACGGGCTCGGGATTGGAAGTTCCCTATCCGGCATCAGTGCCGGAATTCGCCCCTGCTGATCGGGTCCCCCGCATCCGTTATTAACGGATCTCGGCTGCAATTTCTGCTGATTTATACTCCTTCTGAAAGTCGTGTCAAGAAATTCGTGGTGCGCTGCTTTAGTGTTCAGCATTGTCTGGTAAACTGGAATCAATATAATCCTGGAAGCATGTCGGGAGCATATCCATGAGTTACCGCACGATTCTTGCCGTTATAAACGAACACACCGGATCCACCGTGGCAGCACACTATGCCATGGCGCTGGCGGTGTCAGGAGAATGCAGGCTTGTGCTGTATTGTGCTCATGAAGAGAGAGACGGCACTCTGGTCTCCCTCACCGTAGACCGCCATCAGGGGGAGTACGGCCCCAACGAGATCCGTGAGATGCACGCCAGGTCACTGGCCTCCCTTCTGGCTGCCCAGTTCACCCATTTCCTGCTGCTGCTGGCTGCGGATGAAACCCGCAAGTGGTATGTCAGGCGCGCAGTGAGTTGAATTGTATTTGCTGTTTACACGGCGGTCAAAACTGGTAAACTCCCGCCTCAATATATTATATCGGGAAACCGGTTTCCAGGAGAGCACGATCAGATGATCTGCCGCTATTTTAAGGTCGCCCACCGCGACATGGTATTTCTCAAGTTTATTCTGGAGGCGTACGAGGGTATGAATGTCATGAGCACAGTTGACAACAAGGCTGGCATCATCCGCATCGCCATCATGCCCGGTTTTGTTGCTGATATGGATGATCTGCTTGCTGAGCTTGGTAAACAGGTGACGATGGAACCGACCGAGTGGCATGATGAACCCTGTGAATTCTGAACCCAGCCACCGCAGCGCCAGATATGCCCTTGCCCTGCTGCTGGCGGTCAACCTGCTCAACTACGTTGATCGTCAGGCCCTGTATGCCGTTTTCCCTCTGATCAAAGCGGACCTGCAACTCTCCGATACCGGGCTAGGTTTTCTGGGGAGTGCCTTCATGCTCTGTTACATGCTGGCGGCGCCGTTCTTCGGGAGGTTGGGAGATCGGAGCAATCGTGCCCGTCTTGCTGCCGGTGGCCTGGCGGTATGGAGTCTTGCCACCATGTTGTCCGGCCTGGCCGGCTCATACCGGGTGCTGCTGGCCACACGAACGCTCGTGGGGGTGGGGGAGGCCAGCTTTGGCACGGTTTCACCCGGTTTACTCTCCGACTATTTCCCCCGTGAACGCCGTGGTCAAATATTGTCGCTCTTCTATCTGGCTATTCCGGTCGGGAGTGCGCTGGGGTACATTCTGGGCGGACAGCTTGGTCAGACATTCGGCTGGCAAACAGCATTTCTGCTGGTTGGTCTGCCGGGGCTGTTTCTTGCCCTTCCGTTATATTTTCTCCGCGACCCACGCCAGAGTCCTTCACAGAACACCTCTTCTCCCCGTGAACAGATAGTTCCCGAGCTGCGTCGCTTCTGGCAGAACCGGACCTACGTCCGCGCGACGCTTTCAATGGCCGCCATGACATTTGCACTGGGCGGCCTGGCTCAATGGGCGCCTTCATTTCTCCTGCGCTCGTTCGGCCTTGAGGTCGCCCGTGGCAATACCATTTTCGGTATAATTACCGTTGTCTCGGGCATTATCGGTACTCTGGCCGGGGGCTGGCTTGGTGACCGTTTTCAGCGCCGCACTCCTGCCGGCTACCTGTACGTTTCAGCAATCGGGTTACTGCTCGGTGCGCCGCTTATGATTCTGGCCCTGACAACACCAAGTCTGACGGTCTGTCTGGCCTCCATCTTTGCTGCTGAACTGTTTCTGTTTCTCAATACAGGCCCGCTTAATACCATTCTTGTCAATGTTGTGCCGCCCGGCCGCCGTGCCATGGCCTTTGCCATTAACATCTTTACCATTCATGCCCTGGGGGACGCCATATCGCCGGCTATCATTGGTTTCCTGTCCGATCAGTGGGGATTGTCGCGTGCACTGCTGATTACTCCGCTGGCGGTGCTGGTTGCAGCAGGCTTTGCATATCTGGGTGTGCGGTATGTGGAGCGGGATCAACGGGCTGCGGAAGACACCAATACCTGCATGCCTCGGCCTGACCCTGATACGTAGACAAACGTAACGGTGGCCCCTTCAGCACAATCCTGCTCAGTTCGATAATCACACTTGAACTCATAGCGAAATGACTTGACCCTGCTGTCGGGCGGCAGCTTCAGATCGTCCGGAAGATCTCTGAGGGTGGGCCAGTAACACCTGCTCTCATGTGTCGATACGTAGGAGGGAAGCCTTCCCTTCAGCGGCATCTCATGGCAGCAGTAATCAAAAAAGAGCGCGTCGTGCAGTATTTCCCTGTCGGCTGAACCCGGCAGCGGTTCAATCAGCCGCGCAAAAAGCTCATAAACCCTTAGACAGGAGAGGCTGGAGAGGTTCTCGTTGCCCGCCCGTCGTGACATTGTGTCCAGTATTTCGGAGTACGTCCTGTTCCGGCGGAGAATCCGGAACGCTGCTGCAAACCCTCCATGCTTGCCGAACAGATCCATCAGGCGTCCGATTGTTTCAATCCGGCAGATGTCATCGTAGGAAAGCCACGGATTGCGCAGGATTGTATAAGGGGGGGATTCGGAAAAGGCGTATCCTTCGCGATACGCAATCGCCCGCATCGGAGCACCTTTGAGAACCTTAAGCGGTTCAACCTGGATCATATCCGGTTTCAGCTCTGCAATTGTCTGCAGAGAGTTCAAAAACCCGCCATAATTTTCCCCCGGAAGTCCAGCTACAAGATCGAGATGCAGTTCAATCCGCGTTCCGGATCTAAGTCGACCGACATTGGCAATAATCCGGGATAGATCAGCTGTCCGTCCCACCTGTTCAAGCGTTTCCGCCGCCGCTGACTGAATGCCGATTTCAAAGCGGAACGTATTTTCCGGAACGCGTGCCAGAGTCCGTATATTATCCTCAGTGAGAAGGTCTGCGGAAATTTCAAAGTGAAAGTGACTGCTCCGGTTATGCGACAGGATGAATTGCCAGATGGCATCCGCCCTTTCGGCATCGTAATTAAAGGTGCGGTCTACCAGTTTTATCTGCGCCACATTGCTGTTCATTAAAAACAGGAGATCTTTTTTTATCCTCTCTAGGCTGAATGAACGGACGGCTCCCTCAACCGATGACAGGCAGAATGCACAGGAGAACGGACAGCCGCGTGATGTTTCGTAATAGATCAACGGCTTTGAAAAATCCACCAATCCGGCTTCAAACGGTGACGGGAGCGAGTCAAGCGCAAGCTGCTTTCTGCTTAACGGCCCTGATACGGTATCGCTGCCGTCTCGAAAAAACAGGTTGTCGGTCCCGGCCAGGAGGTACTTCAATTGATCTGCATTGTTTTGCAGCAGCAGTTCTATCAGCCCCCTGAATGTTTCCTCCCCTTCACCTTTGATCACATAGTCGATAGCACCGTTGTCATGCATGAGATCGAATATCCCGAACGAAACCTCCGGCCCCCCCAGAAGGATGCCGGTCTGCGGAGATATCTTCTTGATGTCGGAAATGATGCGCAGGGTCTGTTCGATGTTCCAGATATAGCAGGAGAAGGCCACCAGGTCGGCCTCCTCAGCCATGACGAGTCTCAGGAGATGCTCGCGCGGTTCATTGACGGTCCATTCGCGAATAGTCATATCGACGTCCGGGATGTCCCGGCAGTAGGCAGCCAGGCAGGGGAGCGCCAGCGATGCGTGTGCGTATTTGGCGTGCAGGGTAGTGAGAAGTATTTTCATGGGTAGAAAATTAAGCCTAAAAACGGATTTTGGTCCACGAAAGACACGAACGTCACGAAAATTAATGCAATACAGCAGGATAAAAATTCTCCGGACAGATTGTGCATTGATGGTACAAAATTATACGGATCTTTGTTCGTGCTTTTCGTGGACAGCTGCTTTTCTAGGTTGAATCAGCTCCTGACGTTAGAATGGTATGGTATATCTGTCTTCATTACTCTGAATCTTCGTATTGAACGGTCCTGACAGACCATTCAGCTTTTGAATGACACCGGCTGCCCGTACACCGGTCAGCAGCTGCGGCTGGAAGCCGACCCGCCGGTACAGGACATCCAGCGGCAGTATTTCAGCGCTGCGGTTGTTATCAGTCAGCGTAAGACGGATCATGGCGCTGACGTCTGCGACAGTACTCTTGCTGGCAAAGGTAAAATTGCCCAGACTGTAAAAAATGAGGCCATTTCTGTACCGTTCGACACCTTGCAGAACATGGGGGTGGTGGCCGATAATTACGTCCGCTCCGGCTTCGATGGCTTTGTGCGCTGCAGTGCGTTGATACGGCTGCACGGAGTCGCTCGCTTCCCTTCCCCAGTGAAACGAGACAATGACGTAGTCTGCCTGCCTGCGGGCGTTTGTTATGTCCGCGGTCACCAGTTTTTCGTAACCGGGGGCGGTGCCCGGCCGGTCGCGGCCGGCGTAAAACTCGACCGGACGGGTCAGCGAGTAGCCGAGGAAGGCTATCTTTTTGCCTTTGATCGTATAGAGCACCATTTTGCGGGCTTCAGAAAGGTTTATGCCTGCTCCGATCCATGCGATGCCATTGTTGTTGAGATGGTGAAGTGTCTCAGCCAACGCTTCGCCGCCAAAATCCATACTATGGTTGTTGGCGAGTGTTACCAGATTAAAGCCTGCAGCTCGAATGGATTTTGCAGCCTGCGGTTCGGCCCGGAAGCGGAACTGCTTTTCTGAATATTCTACTCCACCCTCGGCGATGGGCGATTCCAGATTGGCGAGATTGATATCGCTTGCGGCCAGTTCTTTCCTGACGCTGTTAAAAGGGTAGTCGTATCCTTTCTTTCTCAGGAACGGCACCCATTTTCCGGCCAGCATGATATCACCGACCGCGGTAATGACAATCTCCTCTGCATGCAGACTAGCCGGCCGGCAGCAGAGAACAGCCACGATTAGAATGTGCGTAATGAGTACTTTCATAGGGCTCTTTTGCATTGACGTATAACGTCGCAAGTGCTACAAAATACACGCTTACTACTGAAAAATAAAGGTGTTTCCCGATGCTTGACATGAAATACATCCGTGAAAATCTGGACGAGACTGAACGACGTCTCCGAACCCGCGGCGGAGAATCCTATCTGGACGGCTTTCGCGAGCTGGATGAGCGGCGGCGTATGCTGCTGAAAGAGGGGGAGTCTCTCAAGGCGCTGCGTAATACGGTGTCTGACGAGATTGGCCGTACCAAGGACAAGAGCCTGGTTCAGGACAGGATTCTGGAAATGCGTGAGGTCTCTCAGAAAATAAAAGGTCTTGACGAAGGACTGGGCGAGGTCGATGAACAGCTGCTTTCATTCCTGATGACGGTGCCTAATCTGCCGCACGTCTCGACTCCGATCGGAAAGTCAGAAAACGACAACGTACTGGTCAGGTCGTGGGGTGAACCTCGAACGCTTCCTTTTGAAGCAAAGCCGCACTGGGATCTCGGCGAAGATCTCGGCATCCTTGATTTTGAACGGGGGGCCAAGATTACCGGCGCACGTTTTACCCTCTACCGCGGTGCCGGCGCGCGGCTTGAGCGTGCGCTGATCAACCTCATGCTCGACCTGCACACCGATACCCACGGGTACCAGGAGGTGCTGCCACCTTTCATGGTAAATCGAGAATCGATGCAGGGAACCGGGCAGCTTCCCAAGTTCGAAGAAGATCTTTTCAAACTGGTCGATCCCGATTTCTTCCTGATTCCGACCGCCGAGGTGCCGGTAACAAATATCCATCGCGGTGAAATTCTCAAAAAAAGTGAACTGCCCATAAGCTATTGTGCCTATACTCCCTGTTTTCGCCGGGAAGCGGGCTCCTACGGGAAAGATACCCGCGGCTTGATCCGGCAGCACCAGTTCAATAAGGTGGAACTGGTAAAATTTGTACACCCGTCGGAATCGGATGCGGGGCTTGAAACTTTGACCGGCCATGCCGAAAAAATTCTGCAGTTGTTGGGGCTCCCTTACCGTGTTATGTCGCTCTGCAGTGGTGACATCGGTTTTTCCGCCGCCAAAACCTACGACCTGGAGGTCTGGTTGCCGGGGCAGAGCTGTTATCGAGAGATATCTTCCTGCAGTAATTTTGGCGACTTCCAGGCGCGCCGTGCCTCGATCCGGTTCCGGGAGGACGAGAAGGGCAAACCGGAGTTTGTCCATACATTAAACGGTTCAGGCCTCGCCGTCGGGCGTACTCTGGTGGCGGTATTGGAAAACTATCAGCAGGAAGACGGTTCAGTTCTTGTCCCTGCCGCCTTGAAGCACTATATGGGCGGTCTGGAACGGATAGTCCGGTAGGTTACAGATCGTAAGTACATCTATCGTAATAGCTGATACCGCGGGGGTGTTATGTTTGGTAAAAAAAATGCGCTGTTGCTGGAAGGGGCGGAAGCCAGATTAAAACAGCAGCAGGATAAGCTTGACTGGTATCAGCGGCATTACGAAAAACAGCAGATCTACATCGAAGAGCTGTACGATGTGGTCGGTGACATGTCCCGCCAACTCGGGATGGTGCTTAAAAGCGAAAATATGGAACGCCTCCAGAAAAGTCCTTTCCTGGATGAGACCAGCAATTTTTTTCTCGACCTGTACCTGCTGTTCAGTTCGAGGCTCAAGAAAGGGAAAAACGTAACCTGCTATTACGGTAAGGAACTGGAAGAATTACAGCGTAAATTTCAGGACAGGGATTTTAAGAACAGCAGAATTATCCACCTGACCGAGCGTCTTACCCTTGATAATCTGCGTACGCTTTTCAAAGATGGTTTATGGAGAAAATCTGTTGAAGATTCATTGTTAGAGATACGAAGTGAGAGAAAGTTTGATACAGATCAGCAGTAATTCCAAAACAACGTGCTCTATGGTGTCGCTTACCATTTGAAAATCAGAAACAGGTGTGCTATAGAGTCTTGCACGCATGACAATGGAGAGGTGGCCGAGTGGTTTAAGGCAGCGGTCTTGAAAACCGCCGAAGTTAATCCTTCCGTGAGTTCGAATCTCACCCTCTCCGCCATTCTAATTACGAACGGTTAGCTCGCGGGCTGATCGTTTTTTTTTGCCAGCGCCAGGATTCTGGACGCGGAGAACAATTGAAAACGCTGGAAATGCGAGAAAAGGAAAACCATGCAGCGGATAATGACTTTTTTTACCGCCAGGGTTAACTCTGCACGTCAGGACCTGGCGCTTCTATCGGTTGTCTTTGGGACCGTGTTCTTTCAGTTCCTCTGGAAACTTCCGCTCATGGAACCGGACGAAGGGCGCTACGCCGAGATTCCACGGGAGATGCTTGAACGGGGTGACTTTATTACCCCGATGCTCAATTATGTAAAATACTTTGAGAAACCTCCTCTCCATTACTGGCTGAATGCGCTGTCCATGACTGTTTTCGGCGAAAACGAATTTGCCGTCCGCTTCCCCGGGGCACTCTGCGGACTGCTGACGGTTCTGTTCACCTACCATGCTGGACGAAAACTCTTTGGCCGCCGCGAAGGTCTTTTGACGGCAATCATACTCGGCTCCTCAACAGGCTTTCTGGTACAGGGGCGTATGAACCTGACCGATATGACCCTTACATTCTGCATGACCGTTTCAATCGGCTGTTTCCTTCTTGCATCCCGGCCGGATGAGCGCAATAAGGGCCTTTATTATTACCTGTTTTATCTCTTTGCCGCCCTGGCAGTCCTTGCCAAGGGGCTTATCGGACTCGTTCTACCGGGCGGGGTGATCTTCCTCTTCCTGGTTATCTGCCGGCGTTGGCCGCTTCTGAAGGAGATGCGCCTGCCGACAGGCCTTTTGCTCTTCCTGGCTGTTGCCGCCCCCTGGTTTGTTGTGGTATCTCTTCGGAACCCCGAATTTGCCCAATTTTTCTTCATTCACGAGCACTTCCAGCGGTTTCTGAGCAAAGTCCACGGCCGTTACCAGCCGGCCTGGTTCTTCATTCCGATACTGTTGCTAACCATGCTGCCATGGTCGTTTTTTGTTCCGCAGGCACTAATCCGCGCCTGGCGCGAACGGAAGGAAAAGGGTGGAGATCTCCTCGTGTACCTCATCGTCTGGGCAGGCTTCATATTTCTCTTTTTTTCCAAGTCAAATTCAAAGCTGATTCCCTACATCCTACCGGTTTTTGCGCCGCTTGCCCTGCTGGTGGGACTGCTCTTCAGCCGGGGAATGGATGATGAAACGATGCCAAGGAGGACCGGGTTGCTTGCGGCATCGATCCTCTGTATACTCGGGTGCGGTGCCATAGCCTATCCCTTCGTAGATGCACAGCCCTTTGTGTCACCGGTGGGAGGGTTTGCCGTCGGTGCGGTTTTCATCCTCGAAGGGGTGCTGGTCTTTATTGCCGCCAGGCGAGGAACCGCTCTGCGACTCTTTCTCTCTCTCTCGGCCGGTGGCATTCTGTTGGCATTGGTAGCTCCACATGCCGTCTTTCCTGCAATTTCGCAAAAAAATGCGAGTTCAAGAGAGCTTTGCCGTATGGTCAAGGATGCTGCCGGGTCTGATACGGTTGTGGTAAGCGTCGGATATGAACAGGGTCTCCCTTTCTACGCCGGGAGACGGGTCGTCATAGCGGGGGGGATGGGTGAGCTTGAGTTCGGTGCGAACATAGGAGATCAGTCGGCATGGTTCATTGACCGGCCGCATTTCACCGAACTGTGGGATTCCGGGCGGCATGTGATCGCGCTGATCAAACAGAAAGAGCTGAAACAGCTCGAATCGGTAGCACACACTCCGGTGAGAGTCCTTGGAGAGGATCATCGCAAACTCCTTGTGTCAAATCGCTGAAGCCCGCTGATTTTTCAGCCGTTTTGCCCTGTACCATGCTAAGTTATTATCGAATGACACCGGAGGATGCAATGCGCACCGAGTTTCTCCCCTTTTCAACTCCGACCATAGAAGACGCAGAGATCAATGAAGTTGTAGATTCCCTCCGTTCCGGCTGGATTACCTCCGGACCAAAAGTCAAGCGTTTCGAGGAGGCATTCGCGGCGTATGTAGGCACTCCCTTTGCCGTGCCGCTCAGTTCGGCGACTGCAGGACTGCATCTGACTCTGCTGGCCTTGAAGATACGGGAAGGTGATGAAATCATCACCACGCCGATGACCTTTGTCTCAACCGTCAGCATGATCGTACTTTGCGGCGGCAAACCGGTATTAGTAGACATTGAACCCGGAACCTTGAACATCGATGCATCAAAGATACGGGAGAAGATTTCTCCCCGGACCAGGGCGATCATCCCGGTCCATTTTGCCGGCCAGTCATGCGACATGGACCCGATCTTTGCCCTGGCAGCCGAGTTTGGCCTGACGGTGATCGAAGATGCTGCCCACGCCGCAGGCACAGAGTACAAAGGTTGGCGCATCGGTTCTCTCGAGAGCATTTCCATCTTCTCCTTTCACCCCAACAAAAACATTACCACCGGTGAAGGAGGGATGGTCTGCACCGGGGATGAATCGCTGGCCGAAGAGGTTTCGCTTCTCAAGTTCCACGGCATGAGCCGGGAGGCCTGGAAACGCGTTGCCGCTTCCGGAACCCCCAATTACGACATCCTTCTCCCCGGTTTCAAATACAACATGATGGATCTCCAGGCGGCTATCGGCATTCATCAGCTGCCCAAACTTGACGGATTCATCGACAAGCGGAAGGAGGTTGCCGAATTCTATAACCGTGAGTTTGCCGGCCTTGCCGAACTTGCCATTCCCGCCTATGCCCCCTATGCGCAGCGACATGCCTGGCATCTCTACACCCCGCTGGTACGGATCGAGATGCTCTCCATCGACCGCGACCGGTTCATGGCGGAACTTAAGCGAGAGAACATCGGTACAGGGCTGCACTACAAGGCGGTTCACCACCATTCCTGGTATCGGGAGAACCTCCCGCAGAGCGAAGGATCCCTGCCCAACGCAGATTACGCCTCGGACCGGATACTGTCGCTGCCGCTCTTTCCGAAGATGTCTCTGGATGATGCCCGCGATGTTGTAGGGGCGGTCAAGAATGTTATCGCGAGAAACAGAAAATGACCCCTTATATTTCAATAGTCATCCCTGTCTATAACGAGGAAGGAAACCTCCATAACCTCTTCAGCCGCCTCTATCCCGTTATGCGGGGAGTCGGGAAACCATTCGAGATAATCTTTACCGATGACGGCAGCCGTGACGGCTCACTTGAAATACTGAAGCTCATGGCCGCCGCCTACCCGGAAGTGCGGGTGGTGGAGTTCAACGGCAACTTCGGTCAGCATATGGCGATCATGGCCGCCTTCGAAATCAGCCGTGGCGAGATCGTCGTCACCCTGGACGCGGATCTGCAGAATCCGCCGGAAGAAATCCCCAAACTGATTGCTGCGATGGAACAGGGGCACGATGTGGTGGGGAGTGTCCGTCAGCAACGACAGGACTCCTACTACCGCAAAACCGCTTCGCGCATGGTTAACATCATTACCCGCAAGATGACCGGCATGCAGATGAGCGATTACGGCTGCATGCTCCGCGCGTACCGCCGGAATGTGGTGGACAACATCAACCGCTGCAGCGAAAGTTCCACGTTTATTCCGGCCCTGGCGCAGACATTTGCCACAAACCCGGGCGAAGTTGCGGTAGCCCATGCCGAAAGGACCGAAGGTGAGAGCAAATACTCTCTCTATTCGCTGGTCCGCCTCAACTTCGACTTGATGACCGGTTTTTCGGTTGTGCCGCTCCAGCTCTTTGCCCTGATGGGGATCCTGACATCCCTTTTTGCTGTCGCTTTTGCAGCTTTCCTGATCGTGCGGCGATTCATCGTCGGTGCCGAGGTGGAAGGTGTTTTCACCCTTTTTGCGATACTTTTTTTCTTCATCGGCATCACCATCTTCGGTATCGGCATTGTCGGCGAGTATGTGGGGAGAATCTATCAGGAGGTGCGGCGCCGCCCGCGCTATGTGGTGCGCAGGATGTACGGGGCCGAAAATGAGTAATGCCGTTGTGGCATGCGCCTACCATAACGTGGGCTGTCTCTGTCTGGAAGAGCTGCTCCGTGAGGGGACTGACATCCGGTTGATCTTCACCCACGAGGATTCCCCCGGTGAAGAGATCTGGTTCGCATCAGTGCGCGAACTGGCGGATCGGCACGGTATCCCGTACCTCACGACCAGCATAAATGAGCCGGAAAACCGGGCGAAAGTAGCTGAAATTTCCCCGTACTTCCTCTTCTCCTTCTACTACCGGAACATGATCAGCCCGGAAGTGCTGAACCTGGCAACAAAAGGGGCATTGAACCTGCACGGTTCCTACCTGCCCGGGTATCGGGGACGGGTGCCGGTCAACTGGGCCGTGATCAACGGCGAGACCGAGACCGGCGCCACTCTGCATTATATGGAAGCCAAGCCAGATGCCGGTGACATTGTCGACCAGGAAAAAGTGTCCATTGCGTTCACCGATACCGCATTCGATGTGTTCAGTAAGGTAGCCTCCGCAGCGGTAATCGTACTCCACCGCGCATGGCCGCTACTCATTGCCGGCACAGCGCCCCGCATCCCGATGGATCTGCGGCGGGGAAGCTACTTCGGCGGCCGCAAACCGGCCGACGGCCTGATTGAATGGACGAAAAGCGCGTGGCAGATCTACAACCTGATTCGTGGCGTAACCCACCCGTATCCCGGAGCGTTCACCCGGCTCAACGGCAGGAAGATCATCATCTGGCAGGCACGACCGGCTGCGGGAACGGGTGAACCGGGCAGAGTTATGGCGATTGATCCGTTGCTGGTCGGTACCGGTGACGGACTGTTGGAACTCGGATCGCTTCAAGAAGAAGGGGGGCAGGAAGAGTCTGCTGCAGTTTTTGTGTCCCGGAATCAATCAGAAACGTTACAATTCAGCTGAGCGGGCATACCCGCAGCAGGTCAGGAACAAAGGAGACGGCATGAAAGTTCTTATTCTCGGCGTAAACGGCTTCATCGGTAACGCGCTCACCAAACGTATCCTCGCAACCACTGACTGGGAGGTCCACGGCCTCGATATGGCCTGTGACAAACTGGAGCACTCCCTGGGTGATTCGCGCTTCCATTTTCTGGAAGGTGATATCACGATCAACAAGGAGTGGATCGAATACAATATCAAAAAGTGCGACGTGGTGCTGCCGCTTGTGGCCATCGCTACGCCGGTCACCTACGTCAAGGATCCGCTCCGGGTATTCGAACTCGATTTCGAAGAAAACCTGAAGATCGTCCGCCTCTGCGTGAAGTACAAAAAAAGGGTGATATTCCCGTCTACCTCCGAAGTGTACGGCATGAGTCCCGACCGGGAGTTCGACGAGGAAACCTCGCCACTGATGCTCGGACCGATCAGCAAGGAACGCTGGATCTATTCCTGTGCCAAGCAGATGCTGGACCGGGTCATTTATGCCTATGGTAACCATGAGGGGCTTCGGTACACCCTGTTCCGGCCCTTCAACTGGATCGGACCGAAACTGGACAGCATAAGCACCGCCAAGGAGGGGAGCTCACGAGTGCTGACGCAGTTTTTGTATAATATTCTTGCAGGCGAGCCGATTCAACTGGTGGATGGCGGCAATCAGCGCCGCTCCTTCACGTATGTCGAGGACGGCATCGATTGTCTGATGAAAATCATCGCCAACGAAAATGGCTGTGCAGAGAGCGGAATATTCAATATTGGCAACCCGGATAATGATCTTTCCGTCAAGGAACTGGCCGAGAAACTGATCGCACTGGTCAAGGAGTACCCGGCGTATCGGGAAAAGGCAGAAAATTGCCGGATAGTGAATGTAACCTCCGAGACCTTTTACGGGAGAGGGTACCAGGATATGCTGAACCGGGTGCCATCGGTGAAAAATGCCAAAGAGCGGCTCGCCTGGGAACCAAAGACGCCCATTGACGATGCTCTGCGCAAAACCCTGGATTTCTATCTGATTGAGGACCGGGGGAAGATCGAGCACCTGCTCTGAAAATGGAATTCCCGGCTCAACCGGCCTGGTGCCGGCCGCTCACCAGAAATTCTGAACACAAGAGCATCTGCCATGTATGAACCGCTGCCAACCATAGCCTTAAAAATTGATGTGGATACCTTTGTCGGTACCCGTGACGGCCTGCCGAATCTGCTGCGGATCCTTCAGCAGTTCGGTATACGTGCGACTTTTTATTTTTCTCTGGGTCCTGATAATTCGGGAAAAGCGATCCGACGGATCTTCCGGAGGGGGTTTCTCAAGAAGATGATACGCACCCGTGCACCTTCGATGTATGGGGTGCGGACGATGCTGTACGGCACGCTTCTCCCTCCGCCGGATATTGGCGAGCGGTTGGCCGCCGTACTTCTCAGCGTCAGTCAGGCCGGTCATGAAGTGGGCATCCACTGCTGGGACCATGTTAAATGGCACGATTATCTGCCCCGCTTTACGAAACAGGCAGTGTTCGAAGAGTTCGAACAGGCACGCACGGTCTTCGAGAGGATTTTTGGTCACTGTGCCCTAACCACTGCCGCACCAGGCTGGACCGTGACTGCGGATTCCCTTGAGATACAGGATGGCCTGGGACTCACCTATTGCAGCGACGCGCGGGGTACCGGGCCGTTTTTCCCGACTATGCACGGGCGTCGATTCAAAACCCTGCAGATCCCCTCCACCTGGCCTACCATGGATGAACTGCTTGGAGAAAACGGCATTACGCCGGAAACCATCAATGATCAGTATATCAAACTTCTGAAGCCAGGGCTCAACGTCCACACAATTCATGCAGAGCTTGAAGGGAAAGCGCTCCGTGATACATTTGTTGAGCTGCTTACGCGGCTTGCCGAGCATAACGTTCGCTATGTGACCCTTGCCGAAGCCGCTGAAGAGTTCGGTGCAGCCGCTCCCTGCTGTGAGATGCGGATGGGATATGTTGCAGGGCGTGCCATGCCGGTGGCGATCCAGGGGGCGTTGAGGTGAAGAGAGAACGCCGGAGATTGTGTGCCGAACGGAAGAAAAAAACGGGATGTAGCTGCAGATATAAACGAGAAACATCTCATTAAAAGCCGGACCTTTTCGATTTTTGAAGTCAATATTACCTGTTGCCATCATTTTGACAATAACCTATGGTACCTCAAGAGTTCGATTCTGTCGTCTCCGGAGGGTCAACTCCGGCAGTGGAGACAGAGAGAAAGAACCCGGGGGAGTGCTATTACTATGCAGATAACAACACCATATATAAAGCTGGACAGTTTTTTAAAGGCGGAAAATGCGGTTTCTTCCGGTGGGGAGGCAAAAGCCATGATCGCAGAGGGGTACATTTCGGTAAATGGCGAAGTTGAATTCCGCCGTGGTCGCAAGCTGTATCCCGGGGACAGGGTCGTGTACGGGAAAAGAAAGTTCACGGTTGAAGCGGCTTGAACGCCAAATAAATTGACTTCTCGGCGTGTTTAAAATTAGAATGAACACTTTGTTTTGTGCCAATTACTACGCCTTAGTGCGTTATTGAGGAGAAATGCAATGAATATGAGATTTCTTGATGCCTGTTGGGGAAAACCGGTAGACCGGACACCTGTGTGGCTGATGCGTCAGGCCGGTCGATATCTGCCCGAGTACATGGCGGTCCGCTCCAAATGCACGTTTCTGGAATTGTGTAAAACACCTGAACTGGCTGCAGAAGTATCTATCCAGCCGGTCGATTTTCTCGGTGTTGATGCCGCAATCATGTTTTCAGATATTTTGACACCGGTTGAACCGATGGGGATGAAGCTGGATTTTGTTCCGGGCCCGGTATTTGAGAACCCTATCCGTTCCATGGCCGATGTGGAGAAACTGCGTATTCCGCAGATGGAACAGGATGTCCCCTATGTTCTCGAAACAATTAAGATATTACGGCGTGAACTTGCCGGGAAAGTGCCGCTGATCGGTTTTGGCGGTGCGCCGTTTACGTTGGCCTGTTATATGGTTGAGGGGAAAGGTTCGAAGGACTTTGCCCAGATTAAGCGGATGATGTATGCCGCGCCTGATATCTATGCCGCACTGATGGACAAAATTACCACCATGAGTATGGAGTATCTGAACGCCCAGATTACGGCCGGTGCGCAGTGTATCCAGATATTCGATACATGGGGGGGGATCCTCTCTCCCGCTGATTACGAACGCTACGTTCTGCCGTATACCGTCCGGCTGATAAACGGCCTGAACCGTATGGCAACTCCGGTTATCCATTTTGTAAAAGGTTCCGGAGCCATGCTGGACACCGTCAAGAAAGCCGGCGGCGACGTTATGGGGCTTGACTGGCACGTGAATCTGGGTGCGGCACGGGACCTGATAGGCCCGCACATGGCGGTTCAAGGTAATCTTGATCCGACCGTGCTGTATGCTACACACGAAATTATTGAACGTGAAGTCACGCGGGTTCTGAATGAGAATGCCGATCGACCAGGGCACATTTTTAATCTGGGGCATGGCATTCTGCCGACGGTTCCGCCCGAAAATGCCAAATTCATGGTGGAGTGCGTACATCGATTGTCACAGAAGTAATTTCCAGATTAAACAGCAGCTTTAACGCAGAGGTCATGGGGGGCAGGCCGATACAACCGCTCGGATCTGCTCCCGTACCGCATGCCTCCGTAGTAAAATCTTTTCAAGAGGTAATTGTGTCCATCACGTTTAAAAACTTTGTGGTTTTTGTCACTGATCTTGGCAAAGCAAAAACGTTCTATGCCGATCTTCTTGGACTGCCGGTAGCCGGCCAGAGCGAGATGCTGATTGAATTTTTCCCCGGAGCGGTCACAACGCTGGGAGTTTCACTGGCGCTGAATGATGAAGCCCGCAGCCTGGTGGGAAGACACACCGGCGTGACCCTTAAGGTTGATAATATTGTCGGGACCTGCGAAACGCTCAAAAACGGCGGCGTATATTTTGTGGAGCCGCTCGAATCCAGTCCGTGGGGCAAGATGGCGGTTGTTCAGGACTTTGATGGCAATATGATCGCTCTGGTTGACCGATAGATGCAACTCATCACCCGTGAACTGCTGGCTCGGGTATCTGACGAGGCGATGGGGAACCCGAGGCTGCGCAAGAACTACAATTTACATCCGACGGATGAATCCCGCTGTCATCGTTTGCTTAATGCCATAGAGCCCGGTTCATATATCAGGCCGCATTGCCATCTTGATCCGGAAAAAGACGAAGCATTTATTCTGATGAACGGACGATTGGGGATAGTTACCTTTGACAATGAAGGCGGGGTTGCCGGGACGGCACTGCTATCGTTTGCCGATGGTAATCTGGCGGTCGATATCCCTCATGGTGTGTATCATACCGCTGTCAGCCTGGAGTCAGGCACCGTGTTCTACGAAACCAAGGCAGGTCCATACCGCCCTCTGAATGAAGAAGAAACGGGTTCTTGGGCCCCTGAAGAGAACAGCCCGCAGGCTCAGGAATTTCTTAAGCAGCTGCGGAGTTTGTTTGGTTAATATGTACTCCCTCCGCATGTTGGTGCTTCTGATTCTCTTCGTTCCGGGCATGACCGGTTCAGCCGCCATTGCCGCGACTCCTCCACGAATGCGGCCATATACTGGGATCGGAGTGGTCGTTTTTCCGAATCCAGATAAAATCCCGGTTCAGAGTCTGCAGATCCGATTGTACGGGGAACCGGGGCTTTCCCGGGTTGGAATATTGGAAAGTCACGGTTTAACCGGGAACGAATGGGTATTTGGTCTCCCTGAAGGGTCCGCCCGGTTCATAGTTTCTGCCCGTAAAGGAGACTGGCTGCGGGTATGTTACGATGACGCCGGCCGGGAGGCCTGGATAAACCCACAGAACAAAGGGCGTTTTCATTCGTGGGAGCAGTTTTTAAAGCTTCAGACCGGCCGCATGCTCCCCGGCTTGCAGCCGCAGTATTACCAGCTGCAGCAACAGCCTGGCGGGAAAATACTTGGAACGATGACACCAAAGCAGGTGCTCAAGGTGTTGAAACTTGAGAATTCCTGGAGCATGGTGCTGACCGACCTTGGACAGATAGGCTGGGTACGATGGCGAGATGATGATGGCCGCCTGACAATCGGTACGGGGAAAAAATAGTAACACTCTGAAAACGATCATTGTATCAGAAATTCTAGATCTATTTGAGGTGCGGAATGAGAATTGAACTGGTGCCGCCCGGGTCCGGCGAATTGACGTATGAAATCAGAAATATCGTCAATGTGGCAGAAAAACTCCAGAAACATGGCGTCAAGATTAACTGGGAAAATATAGGCGACCCGATCGTAAAGGGTGAGGTCATTCCGGAATGGATGAAAGAAATCGTCGCCAGGGCCGCAATGGATAACCGAACCTGGGGCTATTGCCATACCCGTGGTGTGCTTGAAACCCGTGAATTTATCTGCGAAACAACCAATAGTCGCGGCGGCGCACAGATCACTCCCGATGACATCATTTTCTTCAACGGGTTGGGGGATGCAATAGCCAAAATCTACGGCAGCCTGCGTCCGGAAGCGCGCGTACTTATGCCGTCGCCCTCCTATACAACCCACACCCTGGGTGAGATCGGCCATGCCCATGCGGCCCCCTCACTGTTCTGCCTCAAGCCGGATAATAACTGGTATCCGGATATGGAGGACCTGCGCAATCATGTTCGCTACAACCCGAATATCTGTGCAATCATGCTGATCAACCCGGATAACCCGACCGGCATGGTCTACACCAGAGAGATGCTTTTGGAAATAGTTGCGGTGGCCCGTGAAAACGACCTCTTCATAATAGCCGACGAGGTGTACATCAACATCGTGTATAACGGCGAAAGCACAGTACCGATCAGCGACGTTATCGGGGATGTCCCCGCCATTTCCTTGAAAGGTATCTCCAAGGAGTTCCCGTGGCCAGGTTCCCGCTGCGGATGGATTGAGGTGTATAACGGGGAGAAAGACGAGCGCTTCCGGAAATATATCAATATGATACTCACCGGCAAGATGAATGAAGTCTGCTCAACGACTCTGCCGCAAATGGTCATCCCGGAAATCGTCCGTCACCCCGCATATTCTGCGTATCTTGCCCAGCGAATCGCCAGCTACGAACGGATGAGCAACATAACCTATGACTGCCTCAGCCAGGTTCCCGCACTGCAGGTGAATCGTACGAACGGGGCTTTTTACATGGCCGTGGCATTTAAGGATGGTCTGCTGAACAACCGTCAGTCGCTTCCGATAGAAAACCTGGAGGTCAGGGAGCTGGTCGGGGGGTTGATAAACCAGCCGGGGGTTTCTCCCGATAAACGCTTCGTGTACCAGATCCTGGCGACTACCGGCATCTGTATTGTGCCACTTTCTTCATTTTCCACCCCTCTGCAGGGGTTCCGTGTCACGCTTCTGGAGAAGGACGAAAATGAATGCCGCCGGATATACAGTACGCTGGCGGAGAAAATAGGGGAGTATCTGCATTCCTGATGCCGCTCTTCAGAATGCGGGTTTCATAATATAAAGAAGGGGGAAAGGCGCCTGCCATTCCCCCTTCTTTATGTAATTGTGTCGCGGAACAACTGCCTGGTCATGCTTTCTTGTCACCGTCATCGCTCTTCGGTTTGATCTCAATCTCGTCTTTGCCATCCGCCGCTTTCTTGAAGTTACGGATACTTTTGCCAAGCGCCCCGCCGATTTCCGGAAGTTTCCCCGCCCCGAAAACGACTAGAACTATGACCAGTATGATTATCATTTCCGGCATGCCAAAACCAAACATTGTGCCCCCTCTGCAGCGAGTGTGTATTGTTGCGGTACTATCTCATTGACTAAAAAATAAATCAAGTGTGGTGACGCATACTTCAAGTTGTCAGTGTTGAAGCGGGGGGTAGGGCGATGACCTATGGGGCCAGTAAAAATAGATATTTACGCACATAAACAGTCTTTTCATGCCTCATTGACTCTGCTCATTACGCATGATACAAGTATGCACATATCGTATGTAGTACCGGGGGGCGTATGTCAAACAGCCAATACAGGGGCGCGGCAGCGGTTCGGTCTGTTTTGATCGCTTTTTCCCTGTTCTGTTCATGCGGAACAGCTTCCGCTGCAGACATGGAGATAACGCCCTTCAGTACCTTTAATCAAAGCCCACTGGTTCAGATCTACGGACTTCCGCACGAAACCAGCGCTGCTATCGTCCCGCCCGGGTCGTTTCATGTTGCCCTGACCCAGGACCTCTCCAGCAACTATACTGTCAACCGCAATGGCCAGGAAAAGATAACACTTGATGGTGAAACCTACAGAACGACCTTTTCGGCCCGGTACGGAATCGCTTCACGCTGGGAGGCGGGGATCGAAATTCCGTACCTTGTGCAGGGCGGCGGTTTTCTCGACAGTTTTGTCATCGACTGGCACAATACGTTCGGTCTGCCGCAAGGTAACCGGGACACCGCCACCAAAAACAGTATTAATTACAGCTACTTCAAGGATGGCGTTCAGAGGCTGCTGGTCAACCGCTCCGGGTCAGGAATTGGTGACATCACTCTGACCGGAGGATTCAGCCTGTATGATGTACGCGATACAGGGAGTCATAACAGGCTGGCCCTTAAAGGGGCGGTCAAGCTTCCTACCGGTGACAGTTCAAACCTGTTCGGCAGCGGCAGCACCGACTATATGCTCCAGCTCTGCGGCAGTATGATCAATTATAGCGAATGGGGGTCTCTCGGTGTGTACGGATCCGCCGGTGGTCTTGCCATGTCCGGGAGTGATGTTCTGCGCGATCAGCATAACCCGCTTGCGGCTGTTGGTACGCTCGGTTTCGGGTGGGGACCTGCATCATGGATATCTTTCAAGGTACAGCTCAATGGCAATACTCCTTTGTATCGCGACAGTTCGCTGGGTGAACTTTCAAAAAGCCCGCTGCTGCTGATTCTCGGGGGGGCGCTCACGTTGCCGGGAGAGTATCTGCTCGATATAGGAGTTTCAGAGGATGTGGCGGTAACCACGGCACCGGATGTGAGTTTCCATCTGGGGCTGAGTAAGCGGTACTAAAAAAGCCCCATTTCAGGGGCTTTTGTGCGATCATATCATACGTGCTCAGTATTTCTGATCGGCGTAATCGACCCAGCCTCCGGCCAGAACCAGTGCCTTGTCAAAAGGTGAAATCTCAAAAGAAAAGGATTTCTGTTTGCCTCCGCCGTTCATGGTCAGAGTTCCGGCTTCGATATCGACACTCATGGTGGCATCTTCGTCATCCGCATGGGAAAATATCTGGTCGAGATCGGACGTGGGGAGTTCGATGGCTGCCATGCCGCAGTTGAACATGTTCTGGCGGAAAATGCGGGCAAAAGATTCGGCAATTACGGCGGTGATGCCGTTAACCTCAAATACCCAGGGTGCGTGTTCGCGGGATGAACCGCACCCGAAGTTGGCGCGGGAGATGATCACCCGGGCATTCCTGGTTTTAGGTCCATCCGGATCAAAACCGGGAAGTTTCAGGTCTTCCAGGATGTAGGGTTTTAAATCTTCCTTCGTGATTTCGGTCAGATACTTTGCCGGGATGATCTCGTCGGTGTTGATGTCGCTGCGGTCAAGAAAGAGGACAGGTCCTCCGAATGTTTTCATATTATGACTCCTTGAACATAATAATTTGAGTATCATTCACCACGAAGGCACGAAGGACACGAAGAATGGAAAAAACAAATAACTACAGGATTATGTAATGACTTCCCGTCTGTTTTTCGTGTACTTCGTGCCTTCGTGGTGTGACTGATTTTATAAGTACTTCCTCGGGTCGGCGATCTTCCCTTCAATTGCGCTGGCCGCTGCAGTTGCCGGTGACATCAGATGTACCATGCCCCCTTTGCCCATCCGCCCCATGAAGTTGCGGTTGGTTGTCGATGCGCACACTTCCCCGTCTGCCAGAACGCCGTTGCTCATACCCAGACAGGCGCCGCAGGTCGGGTTGGTGACGCAGAACCCGGCATCCATGAAGATGTCGATCAAACCTTCTTTTGTGGCGTCCTTAAAAATTGCCGGCGTGGCCGGCGAGAGGATTCCGCGCACATTCGGAGCAAGTGTGCGGCCCTTCAAAATCTGCGCCGCGATGCGCAGGTCTTCAAGCCTGCCGTTGGTGCAAGAGCCGATGTAGATCTGATCAAGCGGAGTGCCGGCCAGTTCTGATACGGTTTTAACCTGATCCGGTTTGTAGCCGAAGGTAATTGTCGGCTGCAGAGTTGCGACATCAATCTCGATCGTCTGGTCGTATTCGGCATCAGCGTCGGACCGCCATTGCGAGTAATCAGTCAGAGCTGCTTCCCTGCTGGCAAAATCTCCCTGAATAAATGGCCATAGGTACTCTACGGTCGTCATGTCAGGCTGGCAGATACCCGATGTACCTCCCGCTTCGATAGCCATGTTGCAGAGTGTCATGCGCGATTCCATGGTCATGTCGTCGATCGTCGAGCCGTGAAATTCCATGACCCGGTCGGTGGCGCCGTTGACGCCGATCTTCCCTATGATGTGCAGGATAACGTCTTTTGCATAGACACCCTTGGGGAGTGAACCGCTGACGTTGAACTTAATCGTTTTGGGCTGGCGGAAGGCACAGACCCCCTTCAAAATACCGACCTCCAGGTCGGTCGTACCGATGCCGGCCGCAAATGCACCGAAAGCTCCATGAGTGCAGGTGTGGGAATCACCCATGATGACCGTATAGCCGGGGCGGATGAAGCCGCGTTCCGGGAAAAGGGCGTGACAGACGCCGTTAGCACCGATATCAAAGAAATCCCTGATTTCATGACGGCGCGCCCAGTCACGCAGAATCTTGGCCTGGGTGGCGGTTTTTGTATCCTTGCTCGGTGTTACATGGTCAATGACCGCCTTGATCTTCGTCGGATCAAAGACACGATCCTTGCCGCGCCGGATCAGGTCGTCTATGGCAATCGGCGTGGTGATCTCGTGGCAGAGTACCACATCCAGGCGCAGCACTTTGGTGCCGGGAAATGGTTCGTTTACCAGATGAGCATCAAATATTTTTTCTGAAGTTGTTTTACCCATTTTTTCGACCTCGCGTGATTCAAAGTATTCGTGAACTTGTATCATAGCTGTCAGGAAAAAGTAAACCGGTGAACTTTTTTTTGATGAAGTAAAATAGAAGCCGGCAGAGGTTTTTTCATGAAAAACTACCTCAGACATGGTATAAATACACGAACAAATTCGAATCAGCAGGGATGCTTTCATGGATCAGGAATATTTCAAATTAATGCTCAACTCGGTCCGGCAGGGGGAACTTTCCGTAGATGCTGCTCTACAGCAGCTGCGACAGTTGCCGTTTCAGGATATCGGTTGCGCCCATATAGATCATCACCGCCAACTACGGCAAGGGATGCCGGAGATGATATTCGGTGAAGGAAAAACGGCGGAACAGATTGCGGCCATCACCGCTGCCATGTCTGACAGGGGGAGCAATGTCCTTGTGACACGTCTGGAAGAGGAGAAAGCGCGGTTCGTCATGGGCGCATTTCCTGCCGCGTTTTATCATGCCGAGGCGCGCTGCCTGACGCTTGAACATCAGTCTCCGGAACAGAGGGGCAAGGGGACGGTTCTGGTGGTCTCAGCCGGTACGTCAGATATCCCGGTTGCCGCCGAGGCGCTGGTGACCGCACGTTTTCTGGGTAACCGGGTTGAACAGATCTATGATGTCGGTGTGGCGGGTATTCACCGGTTGCTGGCCCGGCGGGAGCAGCTTGATGCGGCCACGGTAATCATCGTTGTGGCCGGAATGGAAGGGGCCCTCCCTTCAGTCGTCGGAGGACTGGTGGATAAGCCGGTGATTGCCGTGCCGACATCGGTCGGGTACGGCGCCTCTTTCGGCGGCATTGCGGCGCTTCTTGGAATGCTTAACTCCTGCGCTGCCGGTGTAACTGTCGTTAACATTGACAATGGCTTCGGCGCTGCCTGTGCGGCGAGCCTGATTAACCGGGTGTGATATGAAAATCCTCTATTTTGATTGTCTGGCAGGCATTTCCGGAGACATGACTGTAGCGGCACTGCTCGATCTGGGAGTGCCGATGGAATATCTCCGCGCGGAACTGGACAAGTTAAAGCTTCCGCCGGGTTCCTGCGAACTCTCGGTCAGTCGGACCGAACGACAGCATATGGCCGCTCTGAAGTTTGATGTGGCTGTGCATGATCACCACACCCACCGGCACTACGCCGGTATCGATGCCTTGATTTCCTCAAGCGGTTTATCCGGCCGGGTCAAGGAAAGATCCCGCCTGATTTTTCGTCGTCTGGCAGAGGCCGAGGCGAAAGTGCACGGAGTGGAAATTGAGCAGGTTCACTTCCACGAAGTCGGTGCCATAGATTCCATTATCGATATCGTTGCTACTGCGGTCTGCCTTGAGTATCTGCACGTCGAACAGATTTATGCTTCGGCGCTCCCTATGGGGAGCGGTTTTGTGGAAACTGCACACGGGAGGTTGTCTGTCCCGGCCCCTGCTACGGCGGAGCTTATGAAAGGTGTGCCACTGCATGGTGAGTGCGGTCCGGGAGAGCGGGTAACGCCGACAGGAGCCGCAATTCTGGCGGCACTGGCGAACGGATTTGGTCTGCAGCCGACAATGGTGCTGGAGAAAACAGGGAGTGGTGCCGGAGGAAAAGATTTCCCGGATTGTCCCAATATACTGCGCGCCTTTTTGGGGAGGAGTGCCGAAAAAACCGTATCAGATGATGAAGTAATCGTGGTCGATGCCAATATTGACGATTCAACACCGGAAATTCTCGGATATGCCATGGAGCGTATTCTTGAAGAAGGTGCGCTGGATGTTTATTTTACTCCTATCCAGATGAAAAAGAGTCGTCCCGGAGTGATGCTGTCGTTTCTCTGTCGACCGGCACAGCTTGACCGGTTGGCCGGGCTGCTGATGAGCGAGACGTCGGCTATCGGCCTGCGCCATTACCGTGCTGACAGAATTATTATGCTGCGGCAGATTGTCGAGCGGCAGACCGGGTTCGGAGTTGTCCGGTTTAAACAGGCTATCGGCACCAGTGGTGAACTGTTGCGGGAATCCCCTGAATATGATGATTGCCGCCGTATTGCCCGGGAAACGGGAATGCCGTGCCGGGAGATCATGGAACGGTTGTGCGGTAAAGGAGCGCCACAGACATGAGAATATCTACGTTGAGTATCGGTGATGAACTGATCTGCGGACAGTTGACCGATACAAATGCCGGCACAATAGCCGCCCTGCTGCTTGCAGAAGGATTGCGGGTTCAGCGTCATCTCACGGTCGGTGACAACGAACCGGATATTATCGGAGCGCTGAACGACCTCGGCCGGATCAGTGATACGATCATCGTAACCGGAGGTCTTGGACCCACTGCCGACGACCTGACTTCGCGGGCTGCAGCGCGGGCCACCGGCCGGCGACTGGTTATTCATGAAGAGGCGCGTGCTCATGTCCGCCTGATGTCGAGTAAACTGGAATCGCTGATCATCTGTCCGTTGAGTGACAAACAGGCCATGATTCCTACCAAGTCATCATTGATCACAAACCCCAACGGCACCGCCTGCGGTTTTCATCTGATGCATAACGGCGCGTTCATGTTTTTCATGCCGGGTGTCCCGGCAGAGATGATTGTCATGCTGCGTGACTCGGTTATTCCGTTCATCCTTGAACGGGTACCTCACAAACGGGTTATCCGCACGGTCTCCCTGAATCTGTTCGGACCTTGTGAGGCGGAGGTTGATGAAATGCTTCTGGGAATTGCCCGGCCCGAACAGGGGCTCACACTCGGCATATGTGTTTCTTTCCCCTCAATGAAAGTTACCCTGCGGGCTGAAACGGACAGTGATGATGCGGCTACCGACCTCCTTGTGCCGTCGGTTCGCGTCGTGCGGGAACGATTGGGCGATTTTTGTTTCTCATCCGGAGATATCAGCATGGATGCCACCGTGGCGGAGCTGCTTCATGATGGTGGTCTGACGCTTTCTCTGGCTGAGTCGTGCAGCGGCGGTTTGCTGGCAAAGCGGATCACCGATATTCCCGGCAGCTCCCGCTATTTTAATGAAGGTGTGGTGACCTATTCGAACGATGCAAAAATGCGCCTGTTGGGTGTCCCTGCGGAATTACTGAACAGATGCGGAGCCGTCAGTTCCGAGTGTGCTTCTTCGATGGCCAAGGGGGTCAGGTCGGCATCCGGGAGCGATCTGGGGCTGGCGGTCACCGGGATTGCCGGGCCGGAAGGGGGGTGCGAAGACAAGCCGGTCGGCACGGTATTTATTTCACTTGCGGCGCCTGACGGCTGCTGGACCAAGCGCTTCCAGTTCAACGGCAGTCGGGACGGGATCCGCACCCTGACCGTATGGACGGCTCTGGACTGGCTGCGGCGGTATCTGCTCAAAAGGGAGTAGACGTTTTCAGTCGGGGGTTCCTGCCAATCGTGGTGTCCCGTGGGAGGTGCTTACAAGTACTCTTTTGGATGGATATTCAGAGTTCTCACCGTTTGATTGTCCGGCCTTGACAAATGGGTAGATCTGACCCACGATGGTTCCCCGGAGCTAATTTTCCCGGCACACCCGGTTCCTTCCGGTATCTTTGGCCCTGTACATTGCCTTGTCAGCCCGATTGAGGAGAGTCTCCCGGGTGTCTCCGGTTTTGTACCCACTAACACCGATACTGGCGGTTATAAAAAACTCACTGCCTTCATGAAGTACCGCTGTTTTTTCCAGATTAACCCGTACTCTCTCTGCCGCTTCAGAAGCCCCCTGCGCGTCGGTTTCAGGAAAAGCAACGGCAAACTCCTCGCCACCGATTCTACCAAAAAAATCTGACGCGCGCAGACCTGATGTCTTAAGGGTGCGGCATAACGTCTGTAACGCTTCATCACCTGCGGCGTGACCTCGCGAATCGTTTACCGACTTAAAGTGATCAAGATCAAGCATAAACACCGAAAATACCCGCCCATAGCGCTTGGCCCGTTCCGTTTCAATGCCCAGCAGTTCCATAAAGTGGCCGCGATTATTGATGCCGGTGAGCGGATCGGTATGTGCCATTATTGTAAGCTCTTCCGCCTGCGCAGCCATGATGCGCTGTGCCTCGAAAATTCTTTTATTCAACTTTGAGATCATCTGGTAAATGATTCCGAACAAAATGGATGACGTGACCAGAAAAAGGCCTACCAGCAGATACTTTTGTCGTGCCAGGCTACGTGCAGACTCTGTAACGTCAAAACTGACACTGATACCACCGCGGACTTCTCCACCTTTGTACCCTTGAACAGCATGGCATTTCAGGCAGGGCTGCTCTGTTTTAAGCGGAGCCATATAACGATAGATCTTATGGTCACCGTCCATAACTATCTCAACTGTTTCGGCTTTTCCTTTTTCAAACGCTTCGAGTGAGCTGCGCTCGAAGGCATCCGGTGTGTTGCCGGGATTGAGCGGTTTGAGGCTGGTGATATGGAAGCGGTACAGGCCGACCTTGTCTGCAATCTCAGAAATTTCACGTGTCATCAACGCCGGGTTTTTTAACGTGTAGGTTTTACCTGTGACATCATGGATGTCCGGGTTAATCAGGTACGGATTCGACACCATCCCTGCCTTTTTTTCCACATATACACCACCGTACTGCGCGCTCCATCGACGGGTCAGCACAATATTATCGAAATGCGATTTCGCCTTGGACAGATATTCTGATTCGATCAGCTGCTTGTTGTTATGGAAGAGACCGAAAAAAAGACCCAGAATAAACAGCAGAACGACAAAGGTGAGCTGTAGAGTGAATACGCGCCAGGTTTTTTTGTCCTGTTTATATTCGTTAGCATGATTACTCATGGGTTCTCCAATCATGGGTAATGGGAAGTTTCGGCGTGACTGAAATACTGTGAAGGATTGGACCTGCCAAACTCCAGTAAATCTACCACTTAATAATACTTATATAAAACAATATTTTGTCGCTCAACGGTAATGAGATGTGGCGGCGGCTAAGTTCTATCGCGACGACGTCTGCCGCCGATTTTTGGGAAGGTGCTTCTTTCCTGTTTGAACCTCGTAATTATTTTTGTTTTTCACTTATATCTCGTGTCAAGGGCTGATCCTTCGACCACTCTTCAAAGTATCTGATAATGCACGCTTCCAGCTTTTGGTGCAGCAATGCCTCTTCGTCGTTGCAGATCTCTGCATGCAACGCCTCGGCATGTTCCATAAAAAGCTGTGCAATCTCTGGATCAAAATGACTGCCGGATGACTCTCTGATAATCCCTATCGAAACAGCAAAACTGAAGGGTTCCTTGTAGGGGCGCCTGGAGGTCAGGGCATCGAACACGTCTGCTATTGCAAAAATCCTGGCATTGAGCGGAATATTATTCTGAGCCAGGCCATGCGGATAGCCGCTACCGTCAAATTTTTCATGGTGCCCGGTAACCACGTCACGCGCGTCCTTCAGCCAGTCGTAACTTTGGACCAGATCCTCGCCATGCAGCACATGGCTCTTCATGATCACAAACTCTTCATCAGTCAGTTTGTTCGGTTTGAGCAGGATCGCATCACTAATTGCAATCTTGCCCAGGTCATGGAGAAAAGCCCCTTTGATAAGACCCTTCATCGCGGTGTTCGAAAGCCCCAATTTCTCCCCGATATGCACCGTATAGAGCGTAACCCGGTAATTATGAACATTGGTGTCGCTGTCGCGTTTGGCGATTGCGCTTCCCAGCACCTTCAACAGTCCGATGTTGGTAAACGCAAGGTTGTTGGAGTACGCAATCAGCTTCCGGTTCATGCGAATGATCACCGGATACAGCGCCAGACTGGTGGCGAAAATGACCAGCACAACCAGGATTAACGACCAGAGAGTCTGCTGCTTGATCTGGGCAATTATTTCCATCGGTGCGTGATAGATCCCCTCCAGGTAACCGATTTTGTTGCCAGTGCTGTTCAGGAGCGGGACAAACACCCTCAGATAGGTGTCCCCTCCCAGTGTGAGTTTGGTGCAAACAATGCCGCCCTTTTCGGCGAATTCGCTCCCATGTTTGGGGAGTTTGACCTCGAGTTCTTTGGCATTCGGTTTGACCGCCTCGGTGATCTTATGCGAACCGGTATCGTAAAATTCAACAATAATGAGATGGTCCTGTTCTATCTCAAGCTGAACCCTGTGGTTGAGTTCAGCCAGGGTCCGGGGCGAGGGCGATTTCAGGTAAAGGGCAACCGGTTTGATATATTTTGCCGTTTCTGTCTTTGCCATGTCCACAACATGGCTGTCCAGGCGGACACTGCCGAGATAATTTACCAGACCGCCAATCACCAGCGACAGGATGAGACAGAGAAGCGTAAGCCTGATGACAAGCCATTTATGAAGGTTATCAATCATCTGCATTAATGCTCCCGTCTTACCCCTCCCCAACTCCGGTCGTTCGGGAGGGATCGTCGATAATGAACTTTAGCCACTCTTACACAACGGGCATGTAGTTGGCCCGCTGTCTTTTGATATTGGCGTGTCTAACCTTCTGGTCGGATCATGTTTTTTACTCCGTTGGGTTATCTGGTTTTGTCAAATGTATAGGCCCGACACCAGTAGCATTAACCTTGGAAGGAGTAATTATTTCCAGATAACGGGATATGCAAATAACCCCGCCAACTTCTTTGTTAGAATAAATAAAAGGGGATTTTGAAGTTGATTTACGGACAGTCTCTCCATTGGGATAGGTGATAATTTCTGCCATGTTTTGGATAGAAACTTTGCTTCTCATGACATATAAATCATCTTCCAGGGCTTTTTGAGCTTGCTCAAAAGGAAGCAAATCAAAATCTGTTTTTCCAATGATTTCAGGAATGGTCAGATTATAATGTTTGGCTTTTACCCTGCTGGCACATCTAATCTCTCCTCCCGTGAACCCTCCTTTACCATCGGAGTGATATTCCTTAATAACTATTGAGTCCTCAATTTGCTCAAGAATCGCGTAATGAAATATTAAATCCATCATTTGCCCCATAATATACTCCTTACTGAGTTGTTAAGTTACCGGTTTCAAAAAGGTCTGCTCTGAACTGTTAACAACGGTAAGGGCGATCACCTGACGTGTTTAGGTCAGGTGCATCTTCCTCGTTAGACATTCTTTGATCTATCTTCGGGCTTTACCGCTGATCCGTTCGATTTCTATTTTGAAGACCTTTGTAATCGTGTCCTTTTGCTTGATGTATCGTGTGCCTTCCTCAATAAAATCTGAACAGTATTTGTCTAAAAGCCACAGCAATGAATCATGCCTCTCGGTTCCATTGATTTCTGACGCTACGCCAAAGACCACGGCACTCTCGTATTCAGTGCCAAATTTGTCAGGCAGAACTTTAGTCTTGCCAACAACACAAAAGGAAACCTTTGAGTTGTGCTCGATATTTTCGAGCTTATGGCCACTGATAGCACAGTGGAAATAGATGCATTCGTTCTTATAAATATAACTCAACGGCACACCATAGGGCTGCCCATCTTTGCTGACTGTTGACATAATCCCATATTCAGCGTTGTCGAGTATATCCTTTGCCTCATGGAGGGATATTCCCCGGTCACTTCTCCGAATACCTTTCATCCGTCCTTCCTTTATGCCTAACGGGCATGGCTTTGATCTGCCGTGTTTTCGGGCAGCCCGTAAGCCCTGTTGGATCTTATTTTTCTCTATTTGTTTAGTCTTGAGACGCCATCCCTCTGCCACTTGTATGGACTTTCCTTCGTTCGTGATGGTGTATCACAATCTGCCCAAAAGTCCTATTCACGTTGAGCCAAAACATGCAGGTTTGACACCATGTGGTTCATTTTCAATCCACAGGCCTGATTATTGTTCAAAGCCGAGGATTAGCCTCACCTGTGTCAACGGCATTCAGCATTCCAGAGTGCCCGTTCCTTACTATCCGTAGGAGGCGGATCTAAACAAGGATTCCGGTAAGAACCGTTGTCAGCGGGGGCGATCTTCTCTGGAGCATTTCTTCGATGGTGTCTCGAAAGATTTTCGGCGCGCAATCCTGGATACTTAGCCTGAAGGTAATCACCGATTTGCCAGAGCGTCAGCACATTCACCAGTGTTGCCACACCGATAGCTGCAATAATAGCGATGCCAAAACGCCGCCGAAGCCATTCAACTAATCCACCGATCAGCGCACATATTGCTGCACCAGCGATCAGGCCGACTAAAGCGGAAAAAACAGTAAAAACCCACACGACAGCCGGCGCAAAGGTATCCGCGTTCATGTGAGACAAACGGGAATACGGTCCCCGAAACAAGACCCACGCGCCCCACGCACCCCCGAGTAAAGGCCATAAGATACGGATGATCCACCAGTAAGGACTCTCGCGCTTCATCGTGTAGTCTTTCCTTGCGGTAATTCGTCAATGACTCTGCGTGCCCGATCTAGGTGATGTTCCATTGTTCCAAGCTTTTGCATTTGGCAACCGGAAGATAATTTGTTCCAGGTCAAGCTCAAAGATTGATTAAATCCACTGTGGAGAAGGAAATTTGCCAATGGCATGGTACGCCGTTGGGTTGAGGCTGTCAGCGGGATGATCTTTTCGATCTGAAGCGACTGTTGCCGATTGCGCCATTGTATTCGAGCGCCAAGCCAGTCACCCGCCCCGTCATCAATGAGCACCCATCCCCATCCGTCAACACTCAGGTCAAGATAGCAGTAAGCACCCTGCTCACCACTCCCTGCCCATTCGCCCGCAAAAAAACCTGGAGAACTGTCAGGAAGAGGTGTTAAGGCATTCGCGTTCCCCAACCAGGCACATATTATGGCGAGACCTATGAAATATCGCATGAATCTGTCCTTTTCTCCGTAGGGGTTGTTTTTTAACGTAGAATACCAACGTGCTGAGCCTTTACCTGCCGTTTTATGGGCGTGTGTAAGTGAAAGGCGTTGGTCAGGCATCATTGGTGTTGTTGATGAAACGTTTTTGCGTGCTCCCGTTGTCAGTAATTTATGGCAATTACGCCCAGAAATCCCTCAACATTAGATACGTTTATGTCCTAGTCTAATAATATCTCGCTACAACGCTAAGATAAACAATATTATCACCAACAGCCGAAGCAATCAGTGTAATTTGTGAGGCAGATATGGAGGTTAACGTGATTTGGATGTTTTGGCTTCCCAATAGTTTTACACTCGGTGCAACGGCAGGATCAGTACTCTTTCTGTCAGGATGGATGGCGACTCGCCGCTCGTTTAATACGGGTGAAATTGATTTGCCTAACCATATGCTGCTCCGGTACAATGCAGTGCAGTCCGGATTGTAATCGGACGGTGCGGGAGGCGTCACAATGAAGAAACAACTCGGCAGTATCATGTTTAAAGGACTGGTGACGATGCTCCCGGCCCTGTTAACGTTCTACATTCTCTTCTGGCTCGTGAACTCTGCGGAAACCGTACTCGGCGGCATGCTCAAAGTGCTGCTTCCAGGCGGTTGGTACATCCCCGGCATGGGCCTTTTGGTCGGGCTCGCTGCGACCTTTATGTTCGGCTTGCCGCTCAATGCCTTTCTGGTGCGCTGGATGCACAATCTGGGCGAAAAGCTGGCGGACAACATACCGCTTGTCAAAACACTCTACGGTTCGCTCAAAGATTTCATTGGTTTTTTTGCCAATCAACGAGACTCCCAGTTCAACCAGGTGGTTACTATGGACCTGGAATTCGGCGGCAAGCCGATGCGTATGATCGGTTTCGTCACGCGCAGCGATTTCAGCAGCCTGCCGTCGGGAATCGGCGAGGAGGGGGAAATTGCGGTGTACCTCCCGCTGAGCTTCCAGATCGGTGGTTATACGGTAATTGTACCTCGATCCTCCGTGAAACCGATAGATATCCCTGTCCACCGCGCCATGGGCTTTGTGGTCACCGGGGGCATGTCCACCGACAAGGGGCACAACGTAAACATTCCGTCGTAAGATACGCCTTCTCACCAATCTGCTCCCAGAGCGTTAGGGGGCACCCATTTATTTGCCATTGATTCCAGGAAGACAGGGCAGATTTTGTCAGTAGTGAAAAATCAAGGCGTCTTTACAATTTTGGTAAAGAGATAATCGTTTTTGGCAACAGGTACATGGCAACCAAAGCACTCAGAAACAAAACCGGCGTCCTTGCCGTATGGTTTCAGATCCTTCCCCACGAAACGGGCGAAGCCCCAACCACCAGTGTCTATGTATTTTTTGGCATCCTTGACCATAAACTCGACCTGCACAAATGCACCCGGTTCTGTTGCTACTGGAAAAGAAGGATGCTTTTCAGCTTTCCAGGCTACCTTGGCCAATACGCTGCCATCAGGAAGTGGGGTCTTGCCGGCCCGCAACGCCGTGACTGCAATCTCATTGCCGGTGATGACGCGGATATGCCCCTTGTCTTCCCGATAGGAGGGCGCTACGATCTTCCACGACAAGTAATCAGGGTAGATGGCAATTCCGTTAGGTGCTGTCGGCAGGTCTGCCGCAACAATAGTTCCTGCAACAAAAACTAACGCTACAAAGACCAAAATGATTTTTAGCATAACAACCTCCCCGGCGTGTTTTTGGATTAATACCATCATCACTATGTACTCGATTTTAATAGTAGCAGTTGTTTCGTTCTTTGCAACGAGTCAACGCGTATAGAGCCCCGTTAGGTCCGTTAAGTGTCAGGTCCTGAAACGTTATTTATTCGATTAAGTACTTTGCTAATAATCGCATAGTGGCCATCCGGACTGAAGGAAGAGGTGGAAATGATTTGGAATACGTGCCGCGCAAAGCACTCAGTTTCTGTGGCCGACAATACATCTGTGAGTCGCGTGACACATAAATGCCTGTCCGTGTCATCGAAAAATATGTTGCGTTTCTCGATCCCGCGCACTATCACGTGCGCCACTATTCCTGGATCATCTAATCCGGCTTTACGTGGCATGTTGCGTTGTTAACATGTTAGCCATAAATCAACTCGCAAACAACGTCCACTTAGACCTCAGTGAACATCAAAAGCCCTGCCCTTGACATAAGACACAGGGGAGTCCATAACATACGTGTGTTGATGTCCATTATTCCGGTCAGTACAAGTTAAACCACGTCCACATGGGACGCCAAAACAAGCCACCTCCCCTCAGAACGACCAGTCCCGACAATTCGAATACTTCCCCGGGAATACACATTGATCGGACATTTTTTGCGATGTTGCATATCTGTCACATTGCTCATCGGAAAAACGCAGCACGTGTATTCAACAACAAACAGAGCCAACAAGGATGCCTATGAAAAACTTCACAATGGTTAAAGTAATCGTGCTGATCGCCCTGCTCGGAATGATTCTGTTCTATTTTCTGGGGACCTCCGCGCCTGAAGTGTCGTTAAACCTTGAAGCAGGACCGCTTGGCGGCAGTCGGGAGCTTACCCTGAAGCTGGACGCACAGGGTGGGATTCTGAAAAAGCTGTCTGTTTCCGCAGTGCAAGCAGAGAAGACGGTCACCGTACTGGAAAAGGTGTATCCCTCCGGCAGCCGGCAGAGCACGGAGACCTTCAGCCTGGCGAAGTCCGGCCTGAAGGATGGGGAGATTACCCTGCAGGTCACGGCAACAGGTTCCGCCACCCGTTTCGGTGCTGACCGGACCACAACCCGGCCTTTTCCCTTCACTTTGGATAACAAGCCGCCTGAAGTGGCGATATTGAGCGTTGCACACAATATTATCCAGGGAGGTGCGGGACTGGTTGTCTACACAATCTCGAAAGATGTTGAAAAGAGCGGTGTGGTATTCGGCGACCAGTTTTATCCGGGGTACCGACAGGGAGGGGATACGTATGCCTGTCTCTTCCCGTTCCCCTATAATCTGGATCCCGACAAGTTCGTACCCAGGGTGATAGCGGTCGACAGGGCAGGCAACGAGCGGCAACGCGGCATCAACTATCATTTGATTGCAAAAAGCTTTTCAACTGACCGTATCAATCTGAGCGACAGCTTCCTCGAAAAGATTGCCGCGGAGTTCAAGGGGAAGTTCCCCCAGGCGGCAACGCCCCTGGAGACATTCCTCACGGCAAACAGGGACGAGCGGCAGCAGGACCTCAAGCTGATCAACGAATATGGCCGCAAGACCTCGCCGGTGCCGCTCTGGCGGGAGACCTTCCTGCGCATGCCGAAAACAGCCTCTCTCGGCGGGTTTGCGCAGTTTCGCACCTATCTCTACCAGGGGCACGAGGTCGACCGGCAGACACATCTCGGGTTCGATCTGGCATCGCTGGCCCACGCAGACGTACCGGCCGCCAACCGCGGCAAGGTCGTCTTTGCAGGCGACCTGGGCATCTATGGCAGTTGCATCATTATCGACCACGGACTGGGGTTACAGACCATCTACGGACACCTGAGCCGGATCAGTGTCAAGCCGGGTGATATGGTGGAAAGCGGAAAGGTAATCGGTGCTACCGGGGCCACCGGCATGGCCGGCGGCGATCATCTCCATTACGAAATGACCATTTCCGGTCAGTCGGTCAATCCGATCGAATGGTGGGATGCGCACTGGATGAAAAATAACGTTACGGGCAAGCTCAAAATAGTCAAGGCGACCGGCTCCAAATAAGTAAATTGGGGTATACCGGAGTTAATTGGTGCGTTCATCTTATCCTCCCAGCTCAAGGTGTCTCCTGGGGGTTGAATCCACCTGTACGAGTCCGAATTGCAAGAGTCGCTCTAGCTATGCCGTCCGTCGTGCCAAGATCCTCGCAGGTCATTGCCCGCACCTTTCGCCATTCCTTTGCCACGCACCTTTTGCAGGCAAATTACGACATCTGCACCATCCAGAAACCACGCGGCCACTCCAGCCTGAAAACAACAATGATCTACGCACTCTGCGTTCCGGACAGGGCGATGAAAGAGCCGAAAAGTCCTCTCGATTTCTGAGGTTTCATGTGACATTCACTAAACATCAAGGAGGCACATGTGCCTGAACTTCCGGAAGTTGAAGTAACCCGCCGTAGGCTGGAAGCAGATCTGATGGGAAAAAGATTTATACAGGTGGTGCTGCGCGTTACGAAACTTCGGCTTTCGGTTCCACCTGAACTCGCAACTGTTCTGCCGGGGCTTGTGCTGCACGGTATTATGCGGCGAGGGAAGTATCTGCTGTTTGACTGCGGCAGCGGCTGGCTGCTCGTACATCTGGGAATGACCGGCTTTCTGCGGGTGCTCAACGGTACATCACCGCCGGAAAAACACGATCATATTGATTTCATGTTCGATGACGGTCTGCTGCTCCGTTTTCATGATCCGCGTAAATTCGGCATCGTCTCCTGGTTCACCGGTGATCCGGAACAGCATCCGCTTCTTGCAGGGATCGGCCCGGAGCCGTTTGAAGGGGGCTTTGACGGTGCCTACCTGTTTGGCGTCGCCAGAGACCGGACCGTTGCGGTCAAACAGCTGATCATGAACAGTCAGGTGGTGGCCGGGGTGGGGAATATTTATGCCAATGAGGCGCTGTTCCGTGCCCACATCCGTCCGGACCGCGCTTCCGGAACTTTGACGCTCCGGGAGTGTACGGAACTTGTTGCGACGATCTGCACTGTTCTGGAAGAGTCGATTGGCGAAGGGAGTGCCTTCCGGGTGTCAGAGGAAACTGTCGCGTATTACCCGCAGGCACTCAAGGTGTACGGCCGCGGAGGAAAGAGCTGTTTCGCATGCGGAAAAACTCTTGATGAGACCAGACTCGGGAACCGGAGTACTGTTTTCTGCAGCATCTGTCAAAAATGAGCGGCAGGGTGCCACTGCAGTCAGATAAAACCTTGCGATACCTCAGCCGGATATGTTAATTTCTACCCCTTTATATCTACAAACCTATCCTTCAGGAGACACCTCTCATGGCTGAAAAAAACAACGTAGTGGAGAAAAACAAGGCAATTGATCTGGCTCTGAGCCAGATTGAAAAACAGTTCGGCAAGGGCGCTATTATGCGACTCGGCAATGACGAGGCGCTTCCGGGGGTTGAGGCTATTTCCACCGGTTCCATTTCTCTCGACATGGCTCTGGGAGTGGGCGGTGTTCCCCGCGGAAGGGTGATTGAAATTTATGGCCCCGAATCATCAGGAAAAACGACACTGGCACTGCATATCGTCGCGGAGGCACAGAAAACGGGAGGCATTGCCGCGTTCATCGATGCCGAACATGCACTCGACATCGGCTATGCCCGTAAGTTGGGCGTCAAGACCGATGATCTGCTGGTATCGCAGCCGGACACCGGTGAGCAGGCGCTGGAAATTACTGAGACGCTGGTCAGGAGCGGTGCGATCGACGTTCTGGTTGTTGACTCGGTGGCCGCTCTGGTGCCCAAAGCCGAAATTGAAGGTGACATGGGTGACTCCCATATGGGACTGCAGGCGCGTCTGATGTCCCAGGCGCTGCGCAAGCTGACCGGTATCATCAGCAAGTCGAACTGCTGTGTTATTTTCATCAATCAGATCAGGATGAAAATCGGCGTCATGTTCGGTAATCCCGAGACGACAACCGGCGGTAACGCTCTTAAATTTTACGCTTCCGTGCGTATGGATATCCGCAAAATTGCGACACTGAAGCAGGGAGATCAGATCATCGGTTCCCGTACCCGGGTCAAGGTTGTCAAAAACAAGGTTGCCCCCCCGTTCAAAGAAGTTGAATTTGATATTCTCTACGGTGAAGGTATCTCGCGAACCGGGGACGTGCTGGATCTGGCGGTTGATAGAAACATCGTGGAAAAAAGCGGTGCATGGTACTCCTACGGCAAAGAGCGGATCGGTCAGGGGCGCGAGAATTCACGCACCTGGCTGACTGAACACCCCGAAACGCTTGCCGAGATTGAAGGTAAACTGATGGATCTGCTCAAGCCGGCTCCCGCCCCTGAAAAGGCTGCTTAGCTGCGGAGGTAAGTCATGGATCTGAACGAGATACTCACCATTGCGTTTAAAGCCAAGGGTTCGGATATTCATATAAAGACCGGCCTGCCTCCTATTGTGCGTATTGACGGCCGTCTTCACCCGATCCCCAACGCCCAGCGGCTGTCGCCCGACTTTGTGTCCGACACGGCCAACTCGATGATGAATGATCGTCAACGGCGTATGTTTGAGGAAAACTATGAAGTCGATCTGGCATATGCCGTGCCGGGACTCGGCCGCTTCAGGGTCAGTGTCTACCGGCAGCGCGGCACGGTGGCGATGGTCTTCCGCTCTATTTCATTTGTTATCCCGACGCTGGAAGGGCTCAATCTGCCGCCGGTCATGAAGAAAATCTGCCTGGAAGAGCGGGGGCTGATCCTGGTGACAGGGACCACCGGTTCGGGCAAATCAAGTACGCTTGCGGCCATGATTGATTTCATCAATAATCAGCGTACCTGTAATGTCATCACAATCGAAGATCCGGTTGAATTCCTGCACCGCGATAACAAGAGCATCATCAGCCAGCGTGAGGTCGGTACTGATACACCTACGTTCTCAGCTGCTCTGAAAGGGGCGCTGCGCCAGGATCCTGACGTCATTCTGGTTGGCGAAATGCGTGATTATGAAACGATCGAGACGGCGATGACCGCTGCAGAGACCGGTCATCTGGTCATGTCCACCCTGCATACGATGGACGCGGCGGAAACCATCAACCGCATCATTGGAGTGTTCCCTCCCTATCATCAGCGTCAGGTGCGAATTCAGCTGGCAGGCATCATCAAGGGTGTTATCTCCCAGAGGCTCGTGCCACGGTCAGACGGCAAGGGGCGCGTTCCGGCGGTGGAGATCATGCTGGCGTCGGCTCGTGTCAGGGAATGTATTGATGACAAGGATAAAACCAAGCAGTTGAACGACGCCATTGCCCAGGGTTTTGTCTCATACGGGATGCAGAGCTTTGACCAGTCACTGATGAAGCTGTATTCCAGCAAGCTGATTACCTATGATGAAGCGCTTCGCCAGAGCTCTAATCCTGACGACTTTGCCCTCAAGGTGTCCGGTATTTCATCAACGTCGGATGCTTCGTGGGAAGGGTTTGAGAATAAGCCAGATGATGCCGCCGCGGAGCCGGATACGCTTGATATCGAAAAATATTGAGCCCTTAACTGCAGACAAGGTCTACCAGTACGCGTTACGACTGCTGACCGGCCGGGATTATACCGTTGCGAGAATACGGCAGAAACTGGCGGCGCGGGAAGTGGCCAGACAGGATCTCGAAGAGGCGGTTTCACGGCTGCAGCGTGAGGGGTGGCTGAATGATGCGCGTTATGCCGAACGGTTTGCGGAAGCGGCGCTTTCGTCAGGCCGCTATTACGGGGCCCGCCTCCGTATGGAGATGCGCCGTAAAGGGTTCAGCGCGGATGTGGTAAGTGAAACAGTTGCGCCGCTATTGGCGGAGAGCGATGAAATTTCCGAGGTCAGGTCGGCGGCAGAGCGCCGCTACCCCGGATTTTCCTATTCAGCGGCAAACGATCGTGACAAAAGAAGAGTGGTCGGCTTTCTGCAGCGGCGCGGCTTCGGTTTTTCCGCGATAATGCGGGCATTACGGGCTGAGGAATAAGCATAAGGACAGTCCGCCAATAAAGTTTTCCGCAACGACGCAACAACAAATGTTCAACTCGTGGAAAAAGGACTTGTATATAAGACCTTCGTCAGGTGCAAACTGACTGTTGTCAGTGCATGGAAGCGAGTTGCATATGCCCGGTTTGATGGTGTTTCACCCACGAATGGTAACGAATCAAATAGCAAGGGAGTACGAAGACATCATGACAGGTACAGAGATTCGAGCACTTTTTCTTCAGTATTTTGCCGACCGGGGTCACACAGTCGTTCCCAGTTCGGGAATCCTTCCCAAGAATGATCCGACCCTGATGTTTGCCAATGCCGGTATGAACCAGTTCAAGGATTGTTTTCTGGGGCTTGAGGATAGAGGGTATTACCGGGCTGCCAGTTCCCAGAAATGCGTTCGGGCGGGAGGGAAGCATAACGATCTCGAAAACGTCGGCCGGACGGCCCGGCACCACACGTTCTTTGAAATGCTGGGGAATTTTTCCTTCGGTGATTATTTCAAGAAAGAGGCGATTGCCTATGCCTGGGAGTTTTTGACCGAAGAGTTGAAGCTGGACAAAAACCGCCTGTATGTGACGGTTTACACCGATGATGATGAAGCTGCAGATATCTGGCACATGCAGGAAGGCATACCCCGTGACCGTATTTTCCGCTTCGGCGAAAAGGACAATTTCTGGTCGATGGGTGATACCGGTCCCTGCGGTCCCTGCAGCGAAATTTTCTATGATCAGGGGGCGGAAATCGGGTGCGATCGCCCCGACTGCAACGTCGGCTGTGACTGTGACCGTTACATGGAGATCTGGAACAACGTATTCATGCAGTTCAACCGGACAAGTGACGGTGTCCTGACGCCGCTTCCGAAGCCGTCGGTGGATACCGGAATGGGATTGGAACGCGTTACGGCAGTTATGCAGGGGGTCAGATCCAATTACGATATTGATATCCTGCAGGGGATTATCCGTCATATTGAACGGTTGTCGGGTAAACTCTACGGTGCCGATGATAAGGATAACGTCTCGATGCGGGTTATTGCCGATCATGCCCGGGCGGTGACGTTCCTTATCTGTGACGGCGCTCTCCCGTCCAATGAAGGGCGTGGATATGTGCTGCGGCGCATCATGCGCCGGGCCGCCCGCCATGCCAAGATGCTCGGCTGTGCGGAGCCGATGCTGCATCACATGGTTGATGCGGTACGGGAGGCGATGGGGGATGCATATCCGGAACTGCAGGAACGTGAAGAGTATATCAAGAAGGTCGTTCTCGGTGAGGAGCAGCGTTTTGCTGAAACCCTGGATCGAGGGCTGGCTATTCTCAATGATGAGGTTGCCGCCCTGCGTGGCGCCGGAACAGATGTGATCCCGGGTGATGTGCTGTTCAAACTGTACGATACCTATGGATTTCCGATTGATCTGACGGCCGATATTGTCGAGAGCGAGGGCTTTACGATTGATGAAGCCGGTTTTGAAAGAAGCATGGAGCGTCAGCGGGCACAGGCACGTGAGCATTGGAAAGGCTCTGGTGAAGAGGGGATTGCCCAGGTATACAAAGAACTTCACAACAGTGGAGTGCGCGGGCAGTTTGTCGGCTACGACGAAATGTCGACCTACGCTCCTGTCGTGGCAATTATCCGCGATGGAGTTCCTGTTGAATCAGCAGCGGCGGGGGATTCGGTGGCGCTGATCACTGAAAAGACCCCGTTCTATGGAGATTCGGGTGGCCAGAAAGGTGATTGCGGAACAATTTCAACTGGAAACGCACACCTTGAAGTGAGTACTGCCAGCCGCCCCTTTACCGATATGATTGTCCATCACGCAGTCGTGACAGAGGGGATTGTCAAAATCGGTGATGCTGCGGATTTAAAAGTGTCCCGCCTGGAACGCGATGCCATCTGCCGGAATCATACCGCGACGCACCTGCTCCAGAGTGCTCTTCGTCAGGTGTTGGGTGAACATGTCAAACAGGCCGGTTCACTGGTATCGCTTGATCGCCTTCGTTTTGACTTCACGCATTTTTCTGCGACATCTGATGAAGAGTTGCGCCGGATTGAAACGATTGTGAACAGGTTCGTCATGGCAAATCATCAGGTAATAACCCGTGAGATGAATGTCGCTGAAGCGATAGAGTCAGGTGCCACGGCGTTATTTGATGAGAAATACGGTGATTCTGTCCGTGTCGTGAGGGTAGGCGACGTCAGCATGGAGTTGTGCGGCGGAACTCATGTTCGGGCTGCCGGTGATATAGGCCTGTTCAAAATCGTTTCTGAAGCGGGAATTGCTGCCGGAGTACGGCGTATCGAAGCATTGACCGGTCTCGGGGCGCTCGGCTTTGTCAGGCAGATGGAAGACGAGCAGAGAGAAATAGCTCAGCTGCTTAAGGCGGAAGCGGGTAATTCCCGCGACCGGCTCGAAAAACTGCTGGCCCGTCAGAGAGATCTGCTTCGTGAAATAGAAACTCTTCAGTCAAAGCTGAATGTTGCCGCTTCCGGAGATTTGCTGTCACAGACGACTCTGGTACAGGGGATAAAGCTGCTGGCAGTCCAGGTACAGGTTGAGGATATAAAAGCACTGCGTGACCTGTCAGATACACTGAAAGACCGCATCGGAGAGGGAGTGATTGCACTTGGCGCCGCAATCGGCGGCAAAGCGAATCTGCTGATCGCAGTCACCAGGGAGCTGAGCGGATCAATCAGGGCCGGCGATATTATCAAACAGATTGCGCCTCTTGTCGGCGGCAGTGGCGGTGGTAAACCGGAACTGGCGCAGGCGGGGGGAAACCAGCCGGAAATGCTGGACGAGGCATTGGCGGCAGTCTCTGCAATTCTTCTGATCCGTTGAGATTTACATCCCGACGTATCGGGTCAGTACACCTGTAAAACAGCGAGCACCCCGGAGTCCGGTATGTCGGCACCACTCTCACATGATAAGGAGGGCCTTTTGCGATCGCCACAGGCAACTATTTTAGTTGTTGATGACGACAGGACTATCCGTGAGCTTTGTGCATTGGCCCTCAACAGGTACCGGGTGATTCAGGCGGATACATGTGAGGCGGCCTTCCGGTTATATGAGAAGGAACGTGTCGACCTGGTGCTTTCCGATATATCGATGCCCGGAGGGTCGGGTATTGATCTGCTGAAACAGATAAAAAGGCTTGATCCGAACGCGATGGTGATCATCATGACCGGGTTTGCGGATAAAGAGATCATACTGAGTGCGCTTAAGGAAGACGCCGATGATTTTATCAATAAGCCCCTCAATCTTCTGCAGCTGAAAAACTCTATCGAAAATGCACTGGCAAAAAAAGCGCTTAAAGAGGAGTTGGCAGACATCAAGCACTCCGACGCGCTAAAAAATGCGTTTCTCTCCCTCGTATCACATAAGCTGCGCACTCCGATCACCGGTATTTCTCTGTTTCTGCAAAATCTCCGGATGGGAGTGATTAATCCCGCTGATCCGGTTTCCCGGCAGAGTATTGACCTGGCCAGCGAGGAGGTCCGCTATCTCGGTCAACTGGTTGCCGATCTGCTGTCGTTCAGTCAGGTTATGGTTGAAGGTGCTGAAGTCGTCAAGTGTTCGGCTGATTTGTCTGAAATCGTTGCTGATGTGCTGATCAAATGCCGTGAAGAACATTGTAATTTCAATGTTGAGATTGAAACTGATCCGGATGCTTTGCCGGCGGTTTCGCTTGACGCGTCTAAAATCCGCTTTGCACTGCATCAAGTGATCGGCAATGCCTTCAAGTTCGCCGGAGCATTCGGTAATATTTTCATTAAGATCGGCAGTCACGGCAGTAATGCATTCATTATTGTGTCAGACACGGGAATCGGAATTCCGGAGTCTGAGCTGCCGAAGGTCTTTGAAAAATTTTATCAAATCGACCCGGATCACACCGGTCAGATACGCGGCTTTGGACTGGGGCTGTTCTACGCACGGGAATTCATTCTGCAGCATGGCGGTAATATCAGTATCGCCAGTGAACCTGGTTTGGGGACAACAGTTACGATAAGCCTCCCGCTGCAATAAGCTTTTGAGATTTTTATTAATATACGGTAGACTGGCCAGCTGACAAAGAACCTGAATATAAGAATGGAAAAGATGAAGAGTGAACTGGATTCTCTCGTTGCGCAATCCACCACGTACAGAACTGGAAAAACTATGAAAAAGTTGATCGAAAAAGCGAATACATTGATGGAAGCATTGCCATACATTCGTCGTTTTTCCGGAAAAACATTTGTCATAAAGTATGGCGGTCATGCCATGGCGGACGAAAAACTGAAGGAATCCTTTGCGCTTGATGTGGTCCTGCTCAAGTCGTTGGGGATTAACACTGTCATTGTCCATGGCGGCGGCCCGCAGATCAATGATACCTTGAAGCGCTATGGTATCGTCTCCGAGTTTGTACGCGGCATGCGCGTAACCGATGCCGAAACGATGCAGGTTGTCGAAATGGTGCTGGCGGGGCAGGTTAATAAGGAGGTTGTGGGATATCTCAATCAGCATGGTGGCCGCGCGGTGGGGCTCTCCGGGAAGGACGGAACTCTGTTGCAGGCAAAAAAGCTGCTGCAGGAGGTCAGAGGGGAAGATGGAACAGTGGAGATGCTCGACATCGGCTATGTGGGAGATGTGGTCAAAGTCAACACGGATTTGATTTCAACGCTGGAACAGGGGAAATATATTCCGGTTATCGCGCCGATCGGTGTCGGACCTGATGGAGAAAGCTACAATATCAATGCCGATCTGGTGGCTGGAAGGGTTGCGGCGGCACTTAATGCTGAAAAGCTGATACTGCTGACTGATATCAATGGAGTAAAGGACAAAAGCGGCACTCTTCTGGAGAGTATATCTGTTGCAGACCTGCACCGGCTGATTGAGGAGGAGGCTATAACGGGCGGCATGATTCCCAAGGTTATCTGCTGTGCCGACGCCCTCAAAGAGGGGGTCAAAAAAGCGCATATTATTGATGGCCGCATGGAGCATGCCGTGTTATTGGAAATTTTCACAGATGTGGGCATAGGAACGGAGATTACAAAATGAAACGTGCTTTTTCGTCCACCTTTCGTTGATTCCCGTGTCCCCTGGCAACATGGTGATGATACGCCGTCGCGCCACCCATGATCGTATTGGTCTGATGTATAAACCGCATGTGACAGATAGGAAGACACAATGAACAGCAAGCAATGGATTGACAGATCCGACAAATACATAATGAAAACCTATGGCCGCTACCCGATCGTTCCTGTCAGGGGAAAAGGGTGCCGGTTGTGGGATGTGGACGGCAAGGAGTATCTTGACTTTCTTGGCGGTGTTGCGGTCAACAATCTGGGGCATTGCCACCCGAATGTTGTTGCAGCTCTCCAGAAACAGGCTGCAGAGATGATCCACTGTTCCAATTACTACCAGATCCCGCAGCAGATCGAATTGGCGGAGCTGCTGTGCAATCACTCGTTTGCTGATAAAGCGTTCTTCTGCAACAGCGGCGCAGAAGCTAACGAGGCCGCAATTAAGCTGGCCCGTAAGTACAGCCGTGACACGTTCGGGCCGGAACGCTACGAAATAATTACCGCCACGGATTCCTTCCACGGGCGGACTATGGCCACGGTTTCTGCTACCGGCCAGGAGAAGGTACAGCGCTTTTTTGATCCGCTCCTGCACGGCTTCAAACATGTCCCTTTCAATGATGTGGCCGCGTTGGAAGCGGCAGTAACCCCGACGACCTGTGCCGTTATGCTCGAACCGATCCAGGGCGAAGGGGGGGTCAACATGCCTTCGGCCGACTATTTCCAGGCTGTACGGGAGATCTGTGACCGCCACGGGCTGCTGCTGATATTTGACGAGGTCCAGGTGGGGATGGGGCGTACCGGTACTCTCTTTGCCTATGAACATTTCGATGTGGCACCCGATATTATGACGCTGGCCAAAGCATTGGCCGGTGGCGCCCCCATCGGTACAATGCTGGCCAGGGACAGATTTGCAGCCGCCTTTGTCCCCGGCACCCACGGGTCAACCTTTGGCGGTAATCCACTGGTGTGCGCCGCGGCCATCGCCACTGTCAGGACAATTCTGGAGGATGGTCTTCTTAACCGATGTGTTGAAATCGGCGAATACCTGACCGGTGAACTTGAAACCGTTGGCAGGAAATATCCGTTTGTCAGGGAAGTTCGCGGGGTTGGCCTGATGATCGGTATGGCGCTTGACATCCCTGCAGGTGATATCGTCAGGAAAGGGCACGAGCGGGGGGTACTCCTGAACGTGGTTCACGATACGGTGCTGCGTTTTGTGCCGCCGCTGGTGATAACCCGTCAGGAGATCGATACGATGATAGCAATCCTTGACGGTATCTTTGCTGAGATTGAGGTTGAGTAATTTAGCTATCGGACTATCTCACTGTATCCGGGTTAGGAGAGAATAGATGACGCGACATTTTCTTGCATTGCATGATTATTCCAGGAATGAACTGGACGACCTGCTGATACTGGCCGCCGACCTGAAGATCAAGTTGAAGAACGGTATTCCGCACAGGCTGCTCGACGGCAAAACGGTGGCACTGATTTTCGAGAAGTCATCCACCCGTACCAGGGTTTCATTCGAAGTAGGTGTTTACCAGTTAGGCGGGCATGGCCTGTTCATGCCATCCGGCACCTCCCAGATGGGTCGTGGTGAGCCGATCAAGGATAGTGCCCGTGTCATGTCCCGTTATTGCAACGGGGTAATGATCCGGACGTTCGGGCAGGAGATCGTTGAGGAATTTGCGCGTTTTTCCTCTGTTCCGATCATAAACGGTCTGACCGACCTGTTTCACCCCTGCCAGATCATGGCCGATATTCTGACGGTGATCGAACATAAAGGCGGGTATCAGGGATTGACTTTCGCCTGGGTGGGAGACGGCAACAACATGGCTAATACCTGGATCGAGGCGGCAGCAATCTTCGGATTTGAATTGCGTCTTGCCTGTCCTGCCGGGTATGAGCCGGACCGGAAAGTCATGGAATGGGCCGAGGCCAAGTCTCCCGGGCTGATTTCGCTGTCGACCGACCCGAAGGTGGCGGTGAGGGGCGCGGATGTCGTCAACACCGACGTCTGGGCAAGCATGGGGCAGGAGGCGGAACAGCACGAGCGCGAAATGGCATTTGCCGGCTATTGCCTGGACGATACACTGCTGGCTCTGGCAAAGCCGGATTGTGTAGTACTGCACTGTCTTCCCGCACATCGCGGCGAGGAGATCTCCGATTCGGTTATCGAAGGGAAAAATTCTGTTGTCTGGGATGAAGCGGAGAATCGATTGCATATTCAGAAGGCCATTATGGCTGCTCTCATAAAATAAATGTGCGGTTATGCGTAAAAAGGAGAATGAAATGGCAAAAACAAACAAACAGGAAATCAACAAGATCGTTCTGGCCTATTCGGGCGGGTTGGACACCTCCATTATCCTGAAATGGCTGAAAAATGAATATGGATGCAAAGTAGTTGCATTTTCGGCCGACCTTGGACAGGGGGAGGAGCTGGACCCGGTCCGCGAAAAAGCCCTGGCGACCGGAGCAGACAAGGTGTACATCGATGACCTGCGTGAGGAGTTCGTGCGTGACTTTGTTTTCCCGATGTTCCGTGCTAATGCCATTTACGAGGGACACTACCTGCTCGGCACCTCCATCGCCCGTCCTTTGATCGCCAAGCGCCAGATGGAAATCGCCGCAAAGGAAAAGTGCGATGCAGTGTCCCACGGTGCCACCGGCAAGGGGAACGATCAGGTCCGGTTTGAACTGGCCTACTACCACTTTAATCCGGCCATCAAGGTTATTGCCCCCTGGAGAATGTGGGATCTGAACAGCCGCCAGGCACTAATTGACTACGCCAAGAAGAATGATATTCCAATCCCTACCATTAAGAAGCGCCCCTGGTCGTCTGATCGAAATCTGCTGCATATCTCTTTTGAAGGTGGAATTCTGGAAGACACCTGGGCTGCAGCGCCGGAAGAGATGTATGTTCTGACAAAATCACCGGAGAAAGCTCCCAACAAGGCGCAGTACGTGGAAATCGAGTTTAAAAACGGGAATGCCGTGGCCGTAGACGGGGAAAAAATGACTCCGGCGCAGCTTCTGGCGCACCTCAATTATCTTGGCGGCCAGCATGGCGTCGGGCGGGTTGACCTGCTGGAAAACCGTTCAGTAGGAATGAAGTCTCGCGGCGTTTACGAGACCCCGGGCGGCACGATCCTCCGTGAAGCTCATTCGGCCGTAGAGCAGATCACCATGGACCGTGAAGTCATGCGTATCCGCGACAGCCTGATCCCCGAATATGCCAAACAGATCTACGCCGGCTACTGGTTCTCACCAGAGCGCCAGATGCTGCAGACACTGATTGACGATTCCCAGAAGTGCGTAAACGGCGTTGCCCGGGTCAAGCTGTACAAAGGGCTCTGCCGTACCGTCGGTCGCAAGTCCGACTCCGACTCTCTCTTCAACCTTGACTTTGCCACCTTTGAGAAGGATCAGGTATTCAACCAGGCCGACGCCGAGGGGTTCATTAAGATAAACTCCCTGCGTCTGCGTATCCGTTCGCTGATGCAGGCTAATCGAAAGAAGTAAGTATTGACAAAAAAGCGCTTTAAGAAAGAGCATATCGTTACCTCGGTTGTGGCAGTTATCGTGGATAACGACGGGCGGGTTCTCCTGACCAGACGGAGTATCAAGCCGTTCCAGAACCTGTGGGTCATGCCTGGAGGCAAGATCGATCTGGGAGAGCCGATTCTGGAGGCGTTGAAGCGTGAAGTGCATGAAGAGGTAGGCCTGGAGATAGAAATCGAAGAGCTGATTGACGTTTTCGAACATCTCACTCCCGGTGAAGAGAATTGCCACTTTGTTATCCTCTATTACCGTTGCCACCCGCTTTATTGTGATGTAGTCCATAACGAACGGGAGGTGGCCGAGGCTGTCTGGGTACCCTCACATGAGCTGGCCGGCTATGTCATGCCGGCCGGTGCGCGTTACATACTGGGAAAGGTGTTTCCGGAACTTTCTTTACAGATTGCCGCCACTGTCGCCGATGCCTGAAATTATCGATAAAAAAGTAAACCTCGAATTCCCGCTGGGGCATCATCTGCACTGCATGATTGCTCAGATACCCAATCACCTCAAACGGGCGGATATCGGTTTTTGTCTGGTGGATCCCGAAGAAAAATGGCGTCAGATAAGCTCGGTACTGGATCTGGTGGCTACCGGGGAAGGGAACCTGAAAAAACTCCATTTTCTGCTGTTTCCGGAATCAAGCCTGCCCGCCTCACGCTTCGATGATATGCTGTCAGTAATTGAACGGCGATTTCGTCCGAACACGGTAACGGTGTTCGGTGTTGAGCACATACTGCTGAGCCGGTATCGGGACCTGCTGGAACGTTTTCGTGAGGATAACGCCGAGGCCATCAGCTTGGTGGATCACGATATCGATTCCGGCGATGTCCTGGATATGCCGGTCAACTGGTGCTGCATTGCCGTCAAGGAGGCTGACGGGCGACTGCGGGTATTCATTGAGGCAAAGAGCCACCCCTTCCACGGCGAGGAGTATATTGACACATTCCATGACCTGTACCGTGGCAGGCATTTCTATCTGTTCCGCTGCCGTCCGTCGTGCTTCAATTTCATGGCAATAATATGTCTGGATTACCTGTATCGCGATCTGTACACGTCAAACATACAGCAGATAGTCGATCATGCCAACCGGCTCTTCTTTAACACCCGGCAGGGGCTTGACGCACTGTTCGTTGCCCAGTGCAACCCAAAACCGGAACATCGCTCGTATCGCAATGTGATAAGCGGATTCTACGGCGAATATCTTGAGGATACGCCCGGGGTTCGCGAGACGGTGACCGTTTTCGGGAATGTATCGGAGGAGTCCACGATCGAGGGCTCTCCTGCAGTGAACGCTTTCGGCAATTCGTTTGTTGTGATCAACCACAATCATCGTTTGGCACAGGTCTGCTTTTCAGAGTTTGTCACGGATGACTTTGACGGAGCCCCGGTCTGCCGGCTGCGCTTTGGCAAGGGAACGCGGCTGCTCTATTTCAATCTGCCTCCGCAACACGAGAATGACCCGCGCACCTCGCGGGTGCCCCTCAAGATTCATGCTATCATGGCTGTCGATGATTCCGGTGTCTGGCGCAAGATCATTGCTGATGAACCGCCTGCCGGGTATGAGATCGAGCGGATTGACGACGTATAGGTCTTTGTCTCGGCATGAATTCCCGAAAACAGGGCGACTCCACTTTGATTTATTATTATTTTCGCGTATAGTGCTCAACCATCAACGTTACTATCAGGCAGAAGGAAACATTTCATCATGTCCAAAGACAAACTGTGGGGCGGCCGATTTACTCAGCCCACCGACAAATTCGTGGAGGAGTTCACCGCTTCCATCCAATTCGACAAGCGCCTGTATCATCAGGACATCCGTGGATCCATCGCTCATGCCCGCATGCTGGGCAAACAGGGGATCATCCCGCTCGAAGACGTTGAGCAGATCGTTCACGGGCTGCATACCATACTGGGGCAGATAGAGGCCGGTGAGTTCGATTTCTCCATCAGTCTTGAAGATATCCATATGAACATCGAGTCGCGCCTGTCGGCGGCAATCGGTGAAGCCGGCAAGCGTCTGCACACCGGCCGTTCGCGCAACGACCAGGTAGCGCTGGATATCCGGCTGTACCTGCGGGACGAGATTGTTGAGATTACAACGTATCTCGACATGCTGATTGATTCTCTGCTGGTGCAGGCTGAAGCACATCTGGATACGCGTATGCCCGGTTTCACCCATCTTCAGACGGCACAGCCGATCCTCTTTGCCCATCACCTGATGGCGTATGTCGAGATGTTCAAACGCGACAAGGGGCGTCTGGACGATTGCCTTACACGGGTCAATGTGCTCCCTCTGGGAGCCGGGGCGCTGGCAGGTACGACCTTCCCGATCGACCGTGAATATGTTGCCGAGCAGCTTGATTTTCCGGCGATAACCCGCAACTCGCTCGACGCGGTTTCCGATCGTGACTTCGCCCTGGAATTTCTTGCGGACGCCTCAATCCTGATGATGCATCTATCCCGTTTCTCGGAAGAATTGATTCTCTGGTCAACCAGCGCATTTCAATTCATCGAATTGTCGGATGGCTTCTGCACCGGGTCATCAATCATGCCCCAGAAAAAGAATCCGGACGTGCCTGAGCTGGTGCGGGGCAAAACCGGACGCGTCTATGGCAATCTGATGGCGTTGCTGACGACCATGAAGGCCCTGCCGCTGGCCTATAACAAAGATATGCAGGAGGACAAGGAGCCTCTCTTTGATACTATTGACACGGTCAAAGGCTGCCTCAAGATATTTGCCGATATGATACGTCACATGCGGGTGAATGTCGTCAATATGGGTAATGCCGCCGGCCAGGGGTTTTCGACGGCCACTGATGTCGCTGATTATCTGGTACGCAAGGGTCTGCCCTTCCGTGACGCCCATGAGGTGGTCGGTAAGTCGGTTGCGTATTGTGTGGAACACCGGAAGGATATTACCGAATTATCGTTGTCAGAATGGCAGACGTTTTCGGTAATAATCGGAAATGATATCTTCGAATGTATTACCGTTGAGGCCAGTATCAACGCCCGTAACGTCCCCGGCGGCACAGCTCGTGAGCGCGTATGGAGTGAGATTCAGAGCGTGCGAGCGGGGAACTGACGTACAATGTATTGTGACTTTTTCGGTTTTTCTGAAAAACCATTCACGATTACCCCTAATCCGCATTTTGTATTTTTGAGCAGTATTCACCGCGAGGCATTTGCCCGTTTACTGTACGGAGTCGATAGCCATGCCGGCTTCATCGCTCTGACGGGTGAAGTTGGCACCGGCAAGACAACCATGCTTCGCACACTGTTGACTCAACTCGATTCAGAGAAGTACACCAGTGCCCTTATCTTCAATCCCTGCATGTCTGCTGAGCAGCTTCTTGCCGCCATATGCCGGGAGTTCGGCATCGAGTCCGGCGAGAAGAACCGTTTCGGCTATCTTGATGCTCTTAACTCTTTTCTGATTGCGCAGAATAGCACTGGCCGGACGGTTATCCTTGTTATTGACGAAGCCCAGAATCTGGAGCCGGATGTCCTTGAGCAGGTACGGATGATCTCCAATCTGGAGACGGAACGGGACAAGCTGATCCAGATCATCCTGGCCGGCCAGCCGGAACTGAATGGAATCCTCCGCCAACATAACCTGCGCCAGCTTAATCAGCGTATCACCGTCCGGTGCCGGCTTACGCCGATGAAGCTTGATGACACCGCCAGTTATATCAAACACCGCCTTAAAATATCAGGGAGCCGGATTCCGGACTTATTCTCCTCCGCTGCGATAAAGAGAATCTATCGCTTTTCACGCGGCATACCCCGGTTGATAAATGTGGCATGCGAACAGTCACTCGTGATGGCCTGGACCCGGGAGACACACTATGTAACACCTGAAATTGCTGTTGAAATTATTGCAGAACTTCAACCTGTTGATGAATGTGAAGGATACTGGGAAGGGCTCTGGTTCCGAATTTCACGTTGGCTTTTTGCCGGAAAGTGATCTGACCGTATGAGTTATATACTTGATGCCCTGAAAAAAATTGAGCATGAAAAAAACAAAAAAGCGAGGCCGGATGGAAGGGTCAGCATTTCCGGCGATCTGTTTCAGGAGCGGCAGCGCCCCGCAGTACAAGCCGGAAAATGGAAGTTCCTGGTGCTTATCCTTCTGGCATCGCTGGTGACTTTTGCGGGTACCTGGTTTGTATTTCAAGGAAACAGCACAAAGAGCGCAAATGTTGTCCGGCCGGTTGCCCCGCCGCTCCCGGTTTCCGTACCTTCTCCTGTCGAGATGCGTGCTGTCACGCCCCAGGTTTCTCCCGTTGCAGTGCCTCCTGAAGTCCCGGCCACTCCGGTTGCCGTCGTGCAGAAAAATACAGAGACTGTTGCAGATGATGATTCTCCCGCCCACACTGTCAGGCACCCAAAAAAACGGACCAAACGTCACATCTCCCCGCCGGATCATCCTGTGCAAACGGTTCAAATGGTTCAGGCACCAGCCGGCATCATGCTGTCCGGGATCGCCTGGCAGGATGAGCGTACCGCCCGAAGAGCGGTCGTCAACGGCTTTCTGCTGAAGGAAGGTGCCGCCGTTTCGGGAGCAGTCATCAGTGATATTCAGACTGACCGGGTCCGTTTCTCTTCATCCGCGGGAATATTTGAAATAAAGCTGGATGCGGTATTACCTGCAGGGGCACAGCGATGAGTGGATTCTGGCGATCACTGCTGGTTGTTGGATTATCTGTCATGACAACCGCCTGCGGCAGAAAAGGGCCGTTGATTTATCCCGATATGCTCGTCCCGGCTGCCCCGTCTGCAGTTACAGCACAGCAGAGAGGTGCCGCGGTAAAACTTCAATTCACCCTTCCTGATAAGGACCGCGCCGGGAGGGCCGTTCAGGGTGTGGCAGGTGTGAAAATCAGCAGGCTTGCGGCCGAGACGGTCCAGAATGATGTGTGCCGATCCTGTATGACGGATTTCCGATTGTTTAGAACACTCTATCTTGAAAACCTTCAGGCGGATACCCAGCGTTTCGGAAGCCTGCTGATTCTGCTTGACAGTGATGTCAGTGCAGGTAACTCCTATTCCTACAGTATCGTTCCATTCACTTCGGATACCATTGATGGCGCCTCATCGGCAGTTGCGACCGTCCGTATGGCCACGGTGTTTCCTGCACCGGCCATAAAAATAGAGTCGTATCCTACAGAAGTGAAACTTCTGATTTCCATTCAGCCGCAGGTATCAGGACGCGTACTCGGCTTCAACCTGTACCGGTCATCTGGAACGTCTGCCCACTCTTTTCAGCCGCTAAACAGAGAAATGGTGAATGGTAACGAGTATATTGATGCCACTCTTGAGCGGAACGTGAAGTACCGCTATCTGGCCAGGGCACTGGTACTGCAGGTATCGGGAGATGTTGCGGAAAGCCTTGAATCGCCGGAGGTGGAGGGGATGTTAAAGAACGACGAATAACTCTCTGAATCAATCAGTCGCAGATATGAAACGAGCAAGGGCATCCACGTGTGGATGCCCTTGCTCGTTAAACAGCAGTCATTCAGGTGAGCCGATATGGCAACACGACTCAATGCTTCTGAGGGCATAGAATGCCTCGACTTCTCGTAACTGATCTACATGTGCAACAAAAAAGCGGCACCCTGAAAAGGGTGCCGCTTAGGTTGAAGCAATGTCAGTTAAAAATTACTTGGCAACAGTTTCAGCAAGTTTCAAAGCGATATCTTTGTAAGGGTTGGCGAACAGGATGATCAGGCAGACAACCAGTGCATAGATTGCGAGGGACTCGATCATGGCCAGACCGATCATCATGGTGGTCAGGATCTTCCCGGAAGCGCCGGGATTGCGTGAAACGCCTTCAACGGCGCTTTTGACTGCGAGACCCTGGCCAATGCCGGTGCCTATGGTGCCCAGTGCCATACCAATACCTGCTGCAAGAACGCACATCGTGAAAAAGTTCATCTTTACTACCTCCGTATGGGTTTTGTCTCCTAAACTGTATAGGAGTATTTGAGATTGATAATCAGTGTGCGTGCTCCAGCGAACCCTGGATATAGATCATGGCCAGGAGCATAAACACAAAAGCCTGGATGAATGATACCAGTACACCCATCAACATCATCGGCAGGGGAACGAGGAATGGTGCCAGGCCGAAGAAAATCATCAGTACGAGCTCGTGGCCGTTCATGTTGCCGAACAGACGCAGTGTCAGCGAAACCGGGCGGCTCAGGTGGCCGATAACTTCAATGAAGAACATTACCGGGGCCAGCCAGGCGATTGGTCCGAGGAAGTGCTTTATGTAGCCGAATCCGTGATGTTTGATCCCGACTACATGAGTTGAGATGAAAACGATTACCGCACAGGCTGCCGTCGTGTTTATGTTGGCGGTCGGCGGGAAAAAACCGGGGATCAGTCCGATAAGGTTGGATACAAGCACAAATATCGCGAGCGTGGCGATCAGCGGGAAGAAGGGGCGGCCATGTTCTCCCATTGTGTCGACGATCATGGTTTCAATACCACCGATGACGGCTTCCATGAAGTTCTGTACCCCGCTTGGAATCGACTTGAGTGCCGATGTGGCCAGCAGCGAAAGAATCAGCAGCAGCACAATTATCAGCCAAGTGTAGGCGATCGCATCGGCGCTTGCTCCGGTTATGTGGAGCGGCGCAAGCAGTGTGCGGAAAAACTCGAGAAACAGTAACGGGTGAACCATTGAGCTAGCCTCCTGCGCACAGGGCGCTGTATAGTGAAAGTGCAATAATATTGATTACAATAACGGAAAGTCCGACAAAAAGCCCGGCCAGTGAAAACCACCCGGACGTTATAATGAAATAGATCAGCAGTCCGGTCAGACTCAGCCGGGCGATGAACCTGAGTTGAGCGTACATTGATGCTTTCGCCGGCAACTGACCGAGAATCCGTTGCAGAACGTTACGGATCCAGAAAAAATTGGCAATCGCGATGCATCCGCCAGCCAGTACACCAAGGCCTGCTCTTTGCGAAAACAGAGCCCACCCGGCCATGGTTAGAAAAGCCAGCAGCCCCAGACTTCCCTTGATGATGACAGCAAAGAGGTTATCCTCATTGATCGCTATCATCACTTTTGCGGATCTCCCTGCCGGCGATAACGTACACATTCTTGAAACCGGCGGCAATCCCGATAAACAGAAAAATATAAAAGAACCATGGTTTCGTGCCAAGCCAGCGGTCAAGGGTCAAACCAAACCAGACCCCGATGACAATCGCCAGTACAACGGAGATGCCCATGCTGGAAACCATTGCAAGGCTCTGGAAAAGCTGACGTTTAGTACCTGTCATGATAAACCCGGTAGTAGGCGTGCTTTAGAACCGGTATTCCATACCACAGGCAGAACTGATATGTCAAACAGAAACGAATACATATGTTACGCGATCAGTTTGAAACATCGGGCCGCTGCCGCAATCGTTTTTTCGATGTCTGAATCGCTATGGGCGGCTGAAACGAAGGCGGTCTCAAATTGAGAGGGAGCCAGATAGACCCCTTCATCCAGCATGCCGAGGAAATATTTTGCAAACGCCTTCGTATCGCACTTGCTGGCTGTTGGCCAGTCATGTACCTCGTCCTTGCTGAAGAAGGTACAAAACATACTGCCGACGCGGGTCGAGAAGATCGGATACCCGGCCATCTTTGCGGCATTGGCGATCCCACCGGATATCGCGCGACTCTTCTCTTCCAGTGCCGTGTAAAAGCCCGGCTGTTTGAGAATGTTCAGCGTTGCGATACCTGCCGACATGGCAAGCGGATTTCCTGACAATGTCCCCGCCTGGTACACTCCGCCTGATGGGGAGAGCTTTTCCATGATTTCGCGTTTGCCGCCGAAAGCGCCGACGGGGAGGCCCCCTCCGATGATCTTGCCGAGTGTCGTCATGTCCGGAGTAACGCCGTATAACTCCTGGGCACCGCCGTAGGCAACTCGAAAGCCGGACATGACTTCATCAAAAATCAGTACAATTCCCTCGTTGCTGCAGATTTCCCGAAGTCCTTCCAGAAATCCTTCACGCGGAGGAACTGTCCCCATATTGCCGGCGACCGGTTCAACGATGATACAGGCAATGGCATCCCTGTTTTCGGTTACAAGCCTTCTGACAGAATCAAGCGAATTGAATTCCGCCGTGAGGGTGTGTTTGGCGACATCGGCCGGTACTCCCGGAGAGTCTGGTACGCCGAACGTGGCGGCGCCTGAACCGGCCTTGACCAGCAGGGCGTCGGAATGTCCGTGATAACAGCCGGAGAATTTCATTATTTTGTCACGCCCGGTGTATCCGCGAGCCAGTCTGATGGCGCTCATGGTCGCTTCAGTGCCGGAGCTGACCATGCGTACCATCTCAATTGAGGGGACTGCATCGATAACCATAGTGGCGAGAATGGTCTCCCGCTCTGTCGGGGCTCCAAAGCTTGCGCCGCTGGCCATGGTTTCCTGAACCGCCTTGATAACCTCGGGGTGGCAATGGCCGACAATCATCGGCCCCCATGAGCCGACGTAATCGACAAAAGAATTGCCGTCTTCGTCATAAATGGTACATCCGGACGCCTTTTTGATGAAGAGCGGGTCTGCGCCGACGGATTTGAAGGCGCGCACCGGGCTGTTGACGCCGCCGGGGATTGCTGCTTGAGCCTGCTGAAAAAGTAAGCTGGAACGTTCGTGATTCATGGCAAAACCTCATGTCTCGAATGGTATGGTTTCCGGGGTAATAGAAGAGGCATAACTATCACGCAGTCTATAAACGTGTCAATGGTAAAGTAGTAATTTCATTATATTTTAGAACACTGTGTCCAACATTTATGTTTTAAACAGGGACAAAAAAACTGTTGACAAAGAAAAGCAAATAAACTATTCAATGCAACGTTTGTATACAGTATACCGTTCGCAGTAAGGAGGATTTTAATGCTTGGTGCATACCTGCCAATACTTCTTTTAGTAATCGTGGCAATAGGTTTCGGGCTTGTGTCCCTTGTCATGTCATCCCTGATTGGCCAGAAAAAACCCTCAAAGCTGAAACTGCAGCCGTACGAAAGTGGCTGTGACCCTGTCGGAACCGCCCGCGAACGCTACTCAATCAAGTTTTACCTGATTGCCATGATGTTCATCCTGTTCGATATCGAGGCAGTGTTCCTGTACCCATGGGCCATCCTGTACAAAAAACTGGGCGTTTTCGGTCTGGTTGAGATGGGGGTTTTCATTGTCATTCTTTTTGTTGGTTATATTTATGTCTGGAAAAAAGGAGCGCTGGAATGGGAGTAGACAATCCGCTTGGCGATAACGTTATCACCACGTCACTGGACCTTTTGGTTAACTGGTCCCGGAAGTCATCCATCTGGCCGATGACCTTTGGTCTGGCCTGTTGTGCAATAGAAATGATGGCAACCGGTGCATCCCACAACGACCTGGACCGCTTCGGTATCATATTCCGCGCATCACCCCGCCAGTCTGACTGCATTATCATTGCCGGGACCGTTACCAAAAAAATGCTGCCGGTTATCAAGACTGTCTATGAGCAGATGCCTGAGCCGAAATGGGTTATTGCCATGGGAGCCTGCGCCTGTTCCGGCGGAATTTTTGACACCTACAGTGTTGTTCAGGGCATTGACGAGGCTCTGCCCGTCGATGTCTACATCCCCGGCTGTCCTCCCCGTCCCGAGGCGCTTTTGTTCGGTCTGATGAAACTGCAGGACAAGATCATGAAGGAACGCAACTCATTCGGGTCTGCTATCGGACTGGGTGAACGCTATATTCCGGAAGCAGCCTGACCTGTTCAGTACTTTCAGTAAACGTACACACAAATCCCACAAAAGGGTTGGATATCATGGCAGAAAACAATCGAGCAGTACTGGAATTGAAGGGAAAGTTTGCCGCCTCAATTATTGATGTAGTCGAGTTCAGGGGAGAAGTGACGGTAACCGTAGCAAAGGATGCCATTATTGAAATCCTTTCGTTCCTCAAACAGTCGCTTCAATACAACCTGCTGACTGACCTCACGGCAGTTGATTATCTGGGGAAGAAGGAAGAGCGCTTCATGATGGTGTACCTGCTCTACTCAATCCCCAACAAAGACCGCCTGCGTATTAAAACGCCGGTTTCAGAAGCTGAATGCAGCATACCGACGGCAACCACCGTATGGAAAACTGCTAACTGGCTGGAGCGTGAAGTATTCGACCTTTTCGGTATTACGTTCAGCGGCCATCCCGATCTCCGGCGTATCCTTATGACCGATGACTGGGTGGGGCATCCGCTGCGCAAAGACTATCCGTTACAGGGACCTGACCGTGAACCCTACAAAGGGCGTTTGTCATAGTTTACTACATCGGTTTGTAATTCGATCATAGAAGAGGCGATACATGGCTGCTACTGAAACAATGACACTAAATATGGGCCCACAGCACCCCAGTACCCATGGGGTTCTGCGGCTCGTTCTTGAGCTTGACGGCGAGGTGATCGTCAAGGTTACCCCTCATATCGGCTTTCTGCATCGCGGTGTTGAAAAGCTGTCTGAGCATCGTACCTATCACCAGATCCTGCCGCTGACCGATCGCCTCGACTACCTGGCGCCCATGAGCAACAATCTCGGGTATATCCTGACGGTTGAAAAACTGATGGCGGTTGAGGTGCCTGAACGCGCTGAAACGATCCGGATAATTATGGCCGAACTGACCCGGCTTGAGTCGCATCTTGTCTGGCTTGCCTGCCATGCTCTTGATATCGGTGCCATGACTGTATTTATCTATGCGTTCCGCGAGCGTGAAACGGTTATGGAGATTTACGAAATGATCTCCGGTGCCCGCATGACTTCGAACTTTTTCCGTGTCGGCGGACTTTCGCAGGATGTACCGGAAGGATTTGTAAAAAAAGTCGGTGACTTTATCGACTCCATGCCCGGCTACCTTGATCAATATGAAGGCCTGTTGACAACCAACCCTATCTGGCTTAAGCGTACGGTCGGAAATGGTGTGATTTCGGCTGAAGACGCCATCGATATCGGTCTCACCGGCCCGGCTCTCCGAGGTTCCGGCGTTGATCTTGACCTGCGCCGTGACAACTCATACTGCGGCTATGACAAGTACCAGTTTGCGGTGCCGACCGGCAAAAACTGCGACACGTTTGACCGGTACAAAGTCCGTCTGATTGAGATGCGTGAAGCCTGCAAAATTGTACGTCAGGGTCTTGACAGACTCAAGCCGGGCCCGGTACTCGCCGATTGTCCGCAGGTCTGCTACCCGCCCAAGGAAAACGTTTACAACAGCATTGAGGGACTGATTCACCATTTCAAAATTGCTTCTGAAGGTTTTGCTGCACCGGAAGGTGAAGTCTATCAGGGAGTGGAGGCGCCAAAAGGCGAACTCGGTTTTTATATCGTCAGCGATGGCGGCAATAAACCGGAGCGTTTGAGGATCCGCCCTCCTTCGTTTGTGAATCTGCAGGCCATCGAGCAGATGAGCGTAGGTACCATGATTGCTGACCTGGTTGCCGTAATCGGTACTCTGGATATCGTTCTTGGTGAAATAGACAGATAACTCCGCACGATTCAAAGGAGATGGGGCGCATGAGTGACGTAGCAGCGCAGCAGGACACAGAGCAGCAGCCGGAAATAGACCTATCCATAGCCGATGCTGTTATCGACAAATATATAGACATTCCCGGGAACCTGATGCCGGTGCTTCAAGGGGTTCAGGATGAGTATGGATACATTCCACGTGTTGTCGCCGATCATATCGCCGAACGCCTGAATGTCTACCCGAGCCAGATTTACGGTGTCCTCACATTCTATTCGCAGTTTCACCTCAAGCCACGCGGCAAGTTTATAATCAGGGTCTGTGTCGGAACCGCTTGTCATGTTCAGGGTGCAACCCGAATAGTTGATACCTTTTTTGAAAAGCTACATATCGGTCATGCAGAGACTTCTCCGGATCTTCGCTATACCTTTGAAAAGGTCGCATGTCTTGGGGCCTGCGGGATGGCACCATTGGCAATGGTTAACGACTCAACTTACGGCGCAATGACGGTACAGAAAGTCGAAGAAATCGTAGCTGATTACAACCAGAGACCAATGAAGTAGCACGCAGCTCGAAACTATCCAGCAGGGGACAATTGAGTCATGAGCGAAAACTCAGGAATACAGATTCTTATCTGCCAGGGAACTGGCGGAATTTCGATGGGTGCCAAAGAAGTTGAGGCGGCTTTTATACAGTTGCTCGCTGAAAAGGGTGTAGACGCAATTGTCGGCAAACGCTGTGACGTCATAAAAACCGGCTGTCGCGGATTGTGTGCCAATGATGTTCTGGTCGATATTATTACTCCTGAACAGGGGCGTGTGACCTACGACTTCGTTAAGCCTGAAGAAGTAGAAAGAATTATTGACGAACACATCGTCAATAAGGAAATTATCGAAAAGAGAAAAGCCAAGCCATATTATAACCAGTTTGTCGATGCCCAGATGCGCGTTGTCATGACCGGCTGCGGTCAGATCGATCCTGACAGTATTGACGCCTATAAAAACGAAGATGGTTTTAAAGCGATTGAAAAATGCATCAAGAGCATGAAGCCGGAAGAGGTTATCGACGAAGTCAAGAAGTCCGGCCTGCGTGGCCGGGGCGGCGGCGGATTCCCTACCGGTATGAAGTGGTCTTTCTGCAAGGCGTCTCCCGGTGATCACAAATATCTGATCTGTAATGCAGATGAAGGCGACCCGGGTGCGTTCATGGACCGGTCCCTGCTCGAAGGCGACCCGTACTGCATCATCGAGGGGATGATGATTGCCGCCTATGCTATCGGGTGCGACTTTGGTTATGTGTATGTTCGTGCCGAGTATCCTCTGGCCGTTCAACGTCTCCAGCACGCCATTGATGTCTGCTACGAAAAAGGGTACCTCGGCAAGAACATTCAGGGATGGGGACTCGACTTCGACATGCGCATCAAGATGGGTGCCGGCGCGTTTGTCTGCGGTGAAGAAACCGCCCTGATGGCCTCTATTGAAGGGTTTCGCGGCATGAGCCGCCCACGCCCTCCATTTCCGGCTGTGCGCGGTTTGTGGGGTAAGCCGACCAACATCAATAACGTGGAGACCTTCGGAAACGTTCGCCATATCATTAACAAAGGTGGTGAATGGTACGCCTCACTCGGTACCGAAACAACCAAGGGAACCAAGATCTTTGCCGTTACCGGCAAGGTCAAGCATACCGGACTGGTGGAAGTCCCGGCCGGTATGAAAATCCGTGAAGTCATCTATGACGTCTGCGGCGGCATCGCCAATAATCGTAAATTCAAGGCCGTACAGGCCGGTGGACCCTCAGGTGGCTGCATCCCGGCTGAAATTCTTGATACCCCTGTTGACTACGACTCACTGATAAAAGCAGGTGCCATGATGGGATCAGGCGGCCTGGTTGTCATGGATGAAACCACCTGTATGGTTGACGTGTCCCGTTTCTTCCTCAATTTCACCAGAATGGAATCCTGCGGCAAGTGCGTTCCCTGCCGTATCGGTCTGAAGGTCATGCTTGATATTCTTGAGCGTATCACCGAGGGTCGTGGCGAACCATCCGATATCGAGACGCTCCAGGACCTGGGTATTGCCATCAAAAAAGCATCACTCTGCGGTCTTGGCCAGACAGCGCCTAATCCGATTCTTTCTACTATAAACTATTTCCGCCATGAATACGAAGCTCATATAAATGAGAAACGCTGCCCTTCCAACTGCTGTAAATCACTTCTTCTCTGGCAGGTTGTTGAGGATAAATGTGTCAAGTGCGGTGCCTGCAAAAAGGTCTGCCCTGTCGATGCAATTGTCTGGGAAAAAGGGCAGCTGGCCTATCTGGACAAGGAAAAATGCACAAAATGTACATCCTGCTACGACGCCTGCCGCTTTATGGCTCTTGAATAGAATACAATCACGCACACACGGTCAAACTCACTGAACAGAGGTTGAGATGGTAAATCTTACAATAGATGACAAGCAGGTTACTGCACCAAAAAGTGCGACGATTTATGAAGCGGCCAAGATGAGTGGTATTAAAATACCGATTTTGTGCCACGATAAAAAGCTGAAGCCTTTCGGCGCGTGCCGCATGTGTCTGGTTGAAGTAGAACAGATGAAAGGGCGTCAGATTCCAGCCTGTACCACTCCGGTCACAGAGGGGATGATTATCCGTACCTCGACTCCGGATATCGTCAAGGCCCGTAAAATGGTGTTGGAACTGTTACTGCTCAATCACCCGCTTGATTGTCCCGTATGTGATAAATCCGGTGACTGCGATCTGCAGAACCTGACATATGAGTATAAAGTAAACAGCAACCGCTTCAGTGATGAAAAGTTCAACCATGAAATTGACTACAATAATCCGCTGATCGAACGCGATATGAACCGCTGCGTACTGTGCGGTAAATGTGCCCGAATATGTGATGAAATAGTCGGTTACGGCGCGTTGACATTTATCGATCGCGGTATTGAAACAAAAATCGGTTGTGAATTTGAAGACGGGCTAAATTGCGAGTTCTGCGGTTCTTGTATTGCAGTCTGTCCGGTTGGGTCATTGCTGGCACGTCCATTTAAACACAAAGCCCGCTTCTGGGCGATGACCAAGCACACTTCTGTGTGCGGGTATTGCGGAACCGGCTGCAATCTGACACTTGGTGTGAAGGACAACAAGGTTCTGACAACAATTTATGACGAAGAACAGGGATTTCATAAAGGACAGTTGTGTGTCCGCGGCCGTTTCGGCTATCAGTTTATCAACAGCACTCAGCGCCTTACAAAACCGCTGGTGAGAAAAAACGGCGTACTGGATGAGTCAACATGGGATGAAGCCCTTGGACTGATCGCCGCACGTCTTACGGGTGGTTCTGCCGTCGCTGCGCTGGCAACACCGCGTCTGACCAATGAAGAACTTGCTCTTTTTAAAAAATTACTGACGGAGAATGTCGGCACAAAGAATTTTGATCATGCTGCCGGATACGCTCATTCAGCACTGACCGAAGGTTTTACCCGCAGTTTCGGGTCGAGCGCCTCATCTGCAAGTATTCTTGATATTCAAAAAAGCGACCTGCTGATTGTTATAAAGACAGATGCGTATGAAACGCATCCGGTTGTTGGTTTTGAAATCAACATGGCTGTAAAGAATAAGGGCGCAAAACTGACAATACTTTCTGACAAACGCGGGAAACTCTCGAAACTGCCGGATGCCAGGACTCTGGTTCACCTCCCCGGAAGTGAAGTCTCCGTTCTGAATGCGATAGCAAAAACTATTTTAGACGAGAAGCTGACTGACGGTACCGCCGCATCTGTGCCTGGCTACGCTGACCTGGAAAAAGCTTTGTCCGCCTTTAATGCAGACGAGATTGCAACTCAGTGCGGTGTAGCAGTTGCCGACATCAAAAAACTGGCTGGTGAGTATGCCGCTGCCGGGAAGGCTCTGATCATTTTCCCGGTCGGTCAGGGGTACACCGGACATACCGCTGATCTGGCAACTGCGATTGCAAATCTGGCGATTCTGACCGGAAAATTTGATAAAGAAGGGTGCGGTGTACTCTGCCTTTCCGAAAAAAATAACAGCCAGGGTGCTGTCGATATGGGTTTTTATGCCAAGGATGGCGGCTTGAAAGGCGCACAGATTCTGGATGCCTGTACGAGCGGTGCAGTCAAGACGCTCTTTGTTGCAGGTGAAAACCCGATGACATCCTACCCTAACCGCAGCAAAGTCAAGGCTGCTCTTGATGCGGTCGAATTCCTGGTTGTATCGGAGATGTTCCTGACTGAAACGGCTGCGATGGCGGATGTTGTCCTGCCAGTCTGCTCGTTCGCCGAGAAAGAAGGTACATTCACCAGCACGGACCGCCGTGTTCAGTACTTCAAGCCGGCTATCCGCAAGAATATGCAGCTCAAAACTGACTTTGAAATATTCTCGGATTTGATTACCCGATTGGGTGCGCAGGCGCCGTCATCATCTGCAGCACAGTTTAGTGAAATCGCTGCAAACACCCCTGGATATCAGGGTATGAGTTATGTGTCTCTTCGAGGAGAGGGTGCTTTTGCTCCGGTTGCTACCAGAGTCGCACTTGTTGTCCCGCACGAGGAGACCTCACCCGCCACTGAAACCGGCACGCTGGCCCTGGTTACCGGCAGCGCACTGTACCATAACGGCACGCTGTCGCAGTACGGAGAAGGGCCGATGCATGTCTGCCCGGAGGGGTATGTAGAACTCTCCCGCAGTGATGCTGCCGCATTCAAGATATCAGAAAACGATCTGATTACCGTGACTTCAGAAACGGGAAGCATACAGCTTAAAGCCAGAGTAACCCCACGTATGCCTGCCGGTGTTGTATTCGCACCGTATCATTTCTCTGCTGCTCCGATTAATACCATCTGGAGCGGGTCGCCGGTAACGCGGGTTACGCTGGCTAAATAGAGGAAGTTACAGATATTAACCGGACAAAATTACTTATTTCACACAAGCAAAGAGAGAGGGACAGATGGGAATCGAGATATTAGGACTGCCGATGATGTATTACATCGCCATGGTTGCCAAGGTCCTGGTGGCGTTTGTCTTCGTGCTGCTGACCGTGGCATATGCCACGTACGCTGAGCGCAAGATCATCGGCCATATGCAGGTTCGCCTTGGACCTATGCGTACCGGCTGGCATGGTCTGCTGCAGCCGATCGCCGACGGCGTCAAGCTTTTCTTCAAAGAAGAGATTATTCCTTCACAGGCGAGTACATTTGCATTTCTGATCGCGCCGTTGATAGCTCTTATACCTGCGTTCATAACCTTTGCTGTCATTCCGTTCGGTGGCACAATCGAAGTTATGGGCTACAAGATCCCGCTGCAAATTGCCGCATACTATGACACGGCTGCCGGTCAGGTATTCGATGTCAATGTCGGTGTCCTCTATATTCTTGCCATGTCATCACTTGGTGTTTACGGCATCGTACTGGCCGGCTGGGCATCAAACAGCAAGTATTCTCTGATGGGCGGACTGCGGGCATCGGCTCAAATGATATCATATGAGCTCGCTGCGGGATTATCAATTATCTCCGTGTTCATGCTCTCCGGCACTCTTTCGCTGACTCAAATAGTAAACCTTCAGTCCGGTTTTGGCGGTTTTGAATGGTATCTGTTTAAACAGCCTCTTGCGGCTTTGATGTTTTTTATCTGTTCGCTTGCCGAAATCAACCGTACACCGTTCGACCTTCCGGAGGCTGAGACAGAACTCGTTTCAGGATTCTGCACTGAATATTCTTCAATGAAATATGCCATGTTCTTCATGGCGGAATATGCAAATATGGTAACAGTCTGTGCGTTGACCGTAACACTGTTTCTTGGTGGCTGGAACGGGCCGTTTACGGCCGCCATGCCGCTTCTTGGACCGGTATACTTCGTTGCAAAAGTGTACTTCCTGATGTTTGTATGTATGTGGATCCGTGCAACACTGCCACGCTACCGATATGATCAGTTAATGCACCTTGGCTGGAAAGTATTTATTCCTGTGGCACTTGTAAACATAGTGGTTACAGGAATCATCGGCTACTTTATTTAAGACCCGCTGAATGAGCAACGTTATTTCAGAGACGAGGATGAACATATGAATCCGATTACACCGATTTTAAACGGCATGAAAATTACATTGAAACATATGTTCATGAAGCCGGTGACTTTGCAGTACCCGACTGAACGTCCCAAAGTCGAGGCCCGCTTTCGCGGTCTGCACGCACTTAATGTATCGCATGACAAGGCCAAGTGCGTGGCGTGCTACCTCTGTCCGACCGTCTGCCCGGCAAAATGTATCACTGTCGAGGCTGCAGAGGATGCAAATCATGACAAATACGCTTCAGTATATGAGATCGACATGCTGCGCTGCATCTTCTGCGGTTACTGTGTTGAAGCCTGCCCGGTCGATGCCATCCGGATGACCGGAGAGTTCGAACTGGCCAATTATAATCGCCAGGACTTCATCTACTCAAAAGATCGTCTCTTAGAAAAGTAATAAAGGAGCAGTGCATGGAAACCCTTTTCTTCCTGATCATAACATTGGTGGCGATTGTATCGGCGATCCTGGTGGTCACCTGCAAAAACCCTATCAATAGCGCACTGTCGCTTATTATGACCTTTTTCTGCCTGGCTACCTATTATGTCATGCTGGATGCGCCATTTATGGCCGCCGTTCAGGTCATGGTATATGCCGGTGCAATCATGGTTCTCATGGTGTTCACAATCATGCTGCTAAATATACGGGTTGATGCCACGAAGAAGCATTCGCATAAACTCATATTCGGCTCAATCATTGGGTTCTTTACCGTTCTGAATCTTATTGTAGTTCTTGTCAAGAGTCGGGCAGCACTCCCGACAGGACCATACACCGGTGAAATGATCAAAAAAATCGGACACACCGAACTGGTCGGCCGTGAAATTTTTACGAACTTTCTGCTGCCTTTTGAAATCACCTCGATACTGCTGTTAGTTGCAATCATCGGCGCAGTCATCCTGGCCAAGAAAAAAATATAAGAGGGATATATTTCATGGAAAACCTGAACAGCTATCTCATCGTAAGCGCCATACTTTTTACCATCGGTACGATAGGCGTCCTGACACGCAAGAACGTAATTGTCATGTTCATGTGCATCGAGCTGATGCTGAATGCAGTAAACCTGACTTTTGTTGCATTCTCCCGTCATCTCGGCAACCTGGACGGCCAGATATTCGTCTTCTTCATCATGACAGTTGCGGCCGCTGAAGCGGCTGTCGGCCTGGCGCTTATCATCGCGTTCTTCAACAATAAAGAATCAATTGATGTTGACGATATCAATTTGATGAAGTGGTAGATCCGCGCCTCACTCTTACGACTATGATTAATGATTGTATAAAAGGAGTCTTACATGTTTGACAAGGTATGGCTAATCCCGCTCTTCCCGCTCATCGGGTTCCTGATCAATGGACTCTTCGGGAAAAAGATCAAGAATGAGGCTGTAATCGGCGGAATCGGTACGCTGATGATCTTCCTGTCATTCCTGGTGTCGTGCGGAATACTCATGCAGATGATCGGTCTTCCTCCGGAGCAGAGAGTATTTGAAAAAGTTCTTTTCCCGTGGATCCATTCCGGCAATTTTAAGGCAGATATGGCCTTTCTCGTTGATCCTCTTTCGGTTGTCATGATCATGGTCGTTACCGGAGTCGGTTCACTGATACATCTCTATTCCATCGGTTATATGCATGGAGAAGAGGGCTTTTATCGATTTTTCGCGTATCTGAATCTGTTCTGTATGTCGATGCTTCTTCTTGTGCTCGGCAGCAATATGCTGGTTATGTTTATCGGTTGGGAAGGAGTCGGGCTCTGCTCATACCTGCTGATCGGATATTATTTCCACAAGAAGTCCGCCGGAGATGCTGCAAAAAAAGCGTTTGTCATGAACCGGGTCGGTGACTTCGGCTTTCTGATCGGTCTTTTTACTCTCTACTGGTGGTTCGGCAGTAATCACAATATCTGGACGGTCAATTTCACAGAAATAAAGGCAGCTTCACATCTGCTCCCGTATGGCGGTGTTGTGACGATCGCCACATTATGTTTTTTTGTCGGTGCCACGGGAAAATCTGCCCAGATTCCGCTCTTTACCTGGCTGCCTGACGCCATGGAAGGTCCCACACCCGTTTCTGCACTGATCCACGCCGCGACCATGGTAACTGCTGGTGTCTACATGATCGGCAGAATGAGCTTCGTGTTTATAAAATCACCTGAAACCATGATGATTATTGCCGTTGTCGGCGCCGCGACGGCAATCTTTGCTGCAACAATCGGCACGGCACAAAACGACATCAAACGGGTACTGGCCTACTCCACGGTATCGCAGCTCGGCTACATGTTCCTGGCTATGGGGGTCGGCGCATTCAGTGCGGGTATCTTCCACCTGATGACGCACGCGTTCTTCAAGGCATGTCTGTTCCTTGGCTCTGGCTCGGTTATTCATGCAATGCACCACGCGCTGCATAAAGTCCACTCCAATGATGATGCTCAGGATATGCGCAACATGGGCGGACTTCGCAAGGCTATGCCGATTACGTTTCTCACGTTTCTGGTCTCAACTATCGCCATTTCCGGTATACCCGGCTTCTCCGGTTTCTTCTCCAAAGACGAGATCCTCTGGCAGTCGTTTTCAAACCCGTATCAAGGTAATTTGAATATTGTCCTGTGGGGTATTGGAGCGATAGCCGCATGTCTTACCGCTTTTTACATGTTCCGTCTGGTTTTCATGACCTTTTTCGGTGAAAGCCGCATTAATGCTAAAGCCAAGGAGTATCTCCACGAGTCTCCGCTGGTTATCACAATACCGCTGATGGTTCTCGGTGCTCTTGCCGCTGTCGGCGGGTATCTTGGCATGCCAAAAATATTCGGAATGCTGCCGAATTACTTTGAACACTGGTTGGATCCGGTATTTGAACTTTCAGCAGAATACGGCAGTACATATGCCCAACATGCGGCCCATCCGAGCTTAGCGCTGGAATGGGGACTGATGGGTCTGTCCGTTGTCATCGCATTAGTCGGCATAGGCATCGCCTTTACCATGTACGTCAAGAATACCGAACTGCCCGGAAAGTTTGTCGCCACCTTCCCGGCGCTTCACCGTGCCGTGTATAACAAATGGTACGTGGATGAACTTTATGACTACGTGTTTGTAAACCCCTGCAAGGCGTTCGGCCAGTTCCTCTGGAAAGGATTCGATGTTCTTGTTATTGACGGGGTAGTCAACGGCGTAGCCAATGTTGTGCTGGGATTCAGCGGGATATTCCGCTATATGCAGTCCGGTTACATTTACAACTATGCATTTTCAATGGCGCTCGGTGTAGTTGTCATGCTTGGCTACTTCATTTTTAAATAACCAATTCAATTAGCACTTTGTATAAAGGAGCACGAATTCATGAGTAACGTACTGAGCCTGACGACATTCCTGCCGATACTGGGTGTCCTGCTGCTGCTGTTCATTCCCAAAGACAGCAAAGGAGTACTTCGGAATGTCACCCTCGCGGTAACAGTAGTCACTTTCCTGGTGTCACTGATCATGCTGACTGGCTTCCAGAGTAATGCTGAGTTCCAGTTTGTTGAAAATGTACCCTGGATTGCGGCCGGACCGTTTGTCATGCGCTATAACATCGGTATTGACGGAATCAGCCTCTGGCTTGTGATCCTCACTACATTCATTATGCCGATTGCTGTTCTTTCGACATATACTGCTGTTGAAGAGAAAGTGAAAGAGTATATGGTCTGCCTGCTGCTGCTTGAAACTGGCATGCTGGGAGCATTCATCTCGCTGGATCTTTTCCTGTTCTATATATTCTGGGAAGTTATGTTGATCCCGATGTATTTCATGATCGGAATCTGGGGCGGAAAGAACAAGATTTATGCGGCGGTGAAATTCTTCATATATACGATGGTTGGATCACTATTGATGCTTGTTGCTCTGATATTCCTGTATTTCAAAGGGATGCAGGCCGGCATCACGGACTTTGGTCTGCTGCAGTTCTTTAATCTCAAACTTGACATGGCCACGCAGATATGGTTGTTCCTGGCTTTTGCCTTTGCGTTTGCAATCAAGGTCCCAATGTTTCCGCTTCACACATGGTTGCCGGACGCCCATACTGAAGCGCCGACAGCCGGTTCGGTCATATTGGCTGCAGTGCTTTTGAAAATGGGAACCTACGGGTATGTCCGCTTTGCAATTCCGCTCTTTCCCGAGGCGGCTCATATGTTTGCGCCGCTGATCGCGACGCTTGCGGTTATCGGTATTATCTACGCAGCTCTCGTCGCCATGGTTCAGGAAGATGTTAAAAAACTGGTTGCCTACTCTTCCGTTGCCCATCTCGGTTTTGTAATGCTCGGCGTATTTGCTTTCAACGTTGAGGGAATTACCGGCGGCATGCTGCAGATGATCAATCACGGTATCTCAACCGGGGCATTGTTCCTTATCGTCGGCTTTATTTACGAACGTCGTCATACACGACTGATTACCGATTTCGGCGGACTTTCAAAGCAGATGCCGATATTTGCAACAGTATTCATGATCGTCACTTTTTCATCAGTCGGCCTCCCCGGTACCAATGGGTTTGTCGGTGAATTCCTGATTCTGCTCGGAGCCTTCGAAGGCCCGTTACGGTGGTGGACAGTGGTTGCAACGAGCGGCGTAATCCTCTCGGCTGTCTACATGCTCTGGGTTTTCCAGCGTGTCATGTTCGGAGAGCTCGATAATCCTAAAAATCAGAAACTGCTTGACTTGAACGGACGTGAAATTGCGATCATGGTTCCACTGATAATAATGATCTTTGTCATGGGACTCTACCCCAAACCGTTCATAGATAAAATGGACCCTGCAATTAAGAAACTTGTTGCGCAGGTTCGCGTTGCATCCGTAAACGCTCAGGCAATTCCTGCCCCCAGTCAGATGCAGATGCCGGAAGGTCATCAGGGCACGCAGCAGATGCCTGCTGAACAGCAGGGTGGTCAGATGCCTGCAGGACATGCGGGCGGTGAAAAACCTGCCGGTCATCCCGGTATGGATGCATCTTCAACACCACCTGCTGCCAACCCGCATAGTGCAAAGTAAATTACTAACGAGTCAATCCGACCGGAGGATATTTTAGATGGACATGATTTTAATTCCAGCCGTCAATATGACGCCGATTCTACCGGAGATATTTCTCTCAGTGCTGGCAATGGTTCTACTGCTGGTCAACGTTTTCAGACCAGGCGGTCAGAAGTCGTACATTGCATACGTCAGCTTCTTCGGTATTGTTGCGACAGCGGTTCTTGTCGGTGCCGGATGGGGCGGACACATCGAGAGTTTCAGCGGTTCGGTTGTTCTCGACAACTTTGCAACTTTTTTCAAGATGATATTTCTGGTTGCTGCCGGTTTGACAGTCCTGATATCAGATGGCTACATGGAGAGAGAAGGGTGTAACCACGGTGAATTATATCCGTTGATCCTTTTTGCCGTGGTCGGAATGATGCTGATGGCGTCCGGAACCGATCTTATGACGATCTTTCTCGGACTTGAAGTTATGTCTGTCTCGCTCTATGTTCTTGCCGGATTCAACAGGGCCAACAAAAAGTCAAATGAGGCCGGCCTCAAATACTTCATGCTTGGGGCCTTCTCTACCGGTTTTATGCTGTATGGCATGGCGCTCATCTATGGAGCGACAGGCACAACACGCCTGTATAAGATAGCCGCAATTGTAGGGCAAATGACCCTGCCGTCCGCTAATATCATGCTGGTAGCCGGCATGTTGCTCATGATGACCGGTTTTGCATTCAAAATCGCTGCAGCACCATTCCATATGTGGACTCCTGATGTGTACGAGGGGGCTCCAACGCCGATGACCGCCTTCATGTCTGCAGGACCAAAGGCTGCCGGTTTCGCCGCACTGCTCCGTATATTTCTGGTTGCACTCCCGACGCTGCAGGTTGAATGGAGCCAGGTCCTCTGGGTGCTGGCTGTATTAACGATGACCGTCGGAAATATAACCGCGCTTCGTCAGGACAACATCAAGCGCATTCTTGCCTATTCCTCCATTGCACATGCAGGATACGCTCTCGTCGGTTTTGCCGCCGGAAACGGAACCGGTACGGCAGGTATCCTGTTCTATATGCTTTCTTATGCATTCATGAACATCGGAGCATTTGCCATTGTTATCCTCGTTGCCAAAAAGGGTGAGACAAACGGGAACGTCTCCGACTTTGCCGGCCTCGGCTTCAAACGCCCGCTTTTAGCTCTTGTCATGACACTGTTTCTGTTCTCGCTGGCAGGTGTACCACCGGCGGCCGGATTTATCGGTAAATTCTACCTCTTCTCCGGAGCAATCCAGAAGGGATTCATCTGGCTGGCAGTCATCGGAGTGCTTAACAGCGCCGCATCTGTCTACTACTATCTCCGTATCATGGTTTATATGTATTTCAAGGAATCGACAGAAGATTTTGCCTGGATACAGGTTACCGCCCCGGTCGCCCTGGCGCTTGCAATTGCTGCCGCCGGTACTCTGATCCCCGGTATTGTGCCGTCATATATTCTTCAGTACGCACAGATGGCGGTCAAGCTCATGTAGTCTGTCACACCATTCGTTTTATACAAAGGGCGGCCTCCTTGAGAGACCGCCCTTTGTATTTAACAGACGGTAAAAAACAATCCAGTTTCGGGGCTGGCAAGTTAGAAGTTGTTTTCTGCCCTTTTCTGAGAGAAGATACTGTCGATTGCGCTTGAATTCCAAATATATGTTTGCATGAACAATTGAATCGGCCATTCAGGAGTCAATATGTCCTCAAAAGAAGTCTGGACACCGCTGAATATACTTGTCTGGACCAGGGACTTCCTGTCATTAAAGGGAATTACCAACGCCCGCCTGGAAGCGGAATGGCTTCTCTGTACTGCTATGGGACTTGACCGGGTCGGTCTGTATCTGCACTATGACAAACCTTTAACTGACGGTGAGCTGACGGTGTACCGAACCCTCATCGCCCGGAGAGCCAAACGGGAGCCGCTCCAGCATATTCTGGGGAGTCAGGAGTTTTACGGGCTTGATTATGAGGTTACCCCTGAAGTTCTGATACCGAGACATGACACTGAATTGCTGGTGACAGAGGCGGCCGCACGGTATCCGGATGCACGCACGGTCCTGGATATCGGAACAGGGAGTGGATGTATTGCGGTCTCTCTGAAGAAGAAACTCATCCGGGCTGCTGTTACGGCCACTGATCTATCGGAAGCCGCTCTTGCAGTAGCGCGTCGCAACGCCGAAAAACATTCTGCGGAGGTCGAATTTCTGTGCGGGTCACTGTTTACTCCGGTAGCCAGCCGCAGCTTCGACCTGATCGTATCTAATCCTCCGTATATACCTACGGCGGATATCGGAACACTGGATGTGGAGGTCCGCGACTTTGATCCTTTTAGCGCCCTTGATGGCGGCCGCGACGGGCTCGATATATACCGGCTGCTTGTCCCTGTGTCGATTGAACATTTGAACCCGGGTGGATGGCTGATGGTCGAAATCGGTATCGGTCAATCCAAAGACGTTGTACAGTTGTTCCGTAACACCTGCATCTTTGATGAACCTATTGTCGCACGTGATTCCGGCGGGATCGAGCGAGTAGTTATGGCACAGCTAAAGGAGATACTATGAATATCGAAGAAGCGGGCAGGGTTCTGTCTGGGAGTGATCTGATAGTAACAGAATCTGAGGTTTGTGCTGCTATCGCACGGATTGCAGCTGAGATGACGGCAGAGTTGAAAGATTCTGATCCGGTGCTGGTGTGCTGCATGAATGGAGGGCTCGTCTTTGCAGGGCAGCTGCTGACAAAACTAGTATTTCCTCTCCAGGTTGATTATGTCCATGCCACCCGTTACGGCCATGCATTAAACGGTGTTGCGCTCGACTGGAAGGTCAGACCTCAGACAGACCTCCATGGAAGGACCGTGGTGCTTCTGGATGATATTCTCGATGAAGGGGTCACGCTTGCTGCCATCGCTGAGTATTGTCTCCATCAGGGTGCAGCGAAGGTTATGATGGCGGTGCTCGTTGAAAAGCTTCATTTGCGCAAAGTCACTCCGGGCATGCGTGCAGACTTTACCGGTATTGAGGTTGGTGATCGATTCCTGTTCGGTTACGGCCTTGACTATAAAGGGTACTGGAGAAATGCCCCCTGTATTTATGCGATCAAAGAGCGCGCGAAATTGGTTTAGGTTCCTGATAGTATGTGCAGAGAAAACGCGACGGATATTTTCGTTGGATGAAGGAACTTTACAGGTGAGCCTCACCTGTTTCTGCACTGAGAAGGCACGACCGGTCAGTCACTCGTCCTTTGTCACACGATGGTGTCCTGCCTGTACCCATCAGGATATCCCCCGCTTTTTTTGATGGTCAGCGGTTCAGGCGTCACTCCAAACGGACGTACGGTATAATGTGAGGTATTCTGATGGCACAACGACCGATTCTCTGTCCACGCTGCAGGCGTTTGATAGGGAGCGATGAGACAACCTGCTCCTGGTGCGGCACATCCCGTTCTGCGCCCTGGTGGCAGTTTATGAACTGGTCACGGGGTGCTCTCGATGCCGACTGGCCTGTAAAAGCGATAATCACTGTCAATGTTCTGTTCTTTGCCGTTTCGCTCGCGTTAAGCGCCAGATCAGGGGGGGTGAGAGGTTTTCTCTCCCCCGGTCAGACCAGCCTTCTGCTGCTGGGCGCAACCGGCACATATCCGATTGATCAATTCGGCAGATACTGGTCGCTGATCAGTGCCAGCTATCTGCATGGCGGCATTCTTCACCTCGTTTTCAATCTGATGGCCCTTAAGCAGATAGCTCCCAGAGTTGCGAGCGAGTTCGGTTCCAGCCGAATGTTCAGCATCTATACAATTGGTGGAATAATCGGATTTGGAGTTTCGTATCTTGCGGGAGTGCCATTCACTATTGGCGCTTCGGCAGCTGTCTGCGGTCTGATCGGCGCTCTGCTCTATTATGGAAAAAGCAGAGGCGGCGCCTATGGAAACTCTGTCTATCGGGAGGTGAGCGGTTGGGTGGTCAGCCTGTTCATATTCGGATTTATATTCCCGGGGATAAATAACTGGGGGCATGGCGGCGGGATTCTCGGCGGGATTGTTGTTGCTGCAGTGGTAGGGTACAGCGAGCGGAGAAGGGAAAACCACTTCGATAGGGCTCTGGCACTGCTCTGCGGTCTGGTTACGCTAGCTGTGCTGGGATGGAGTGTTCTGGGTGCCTTCCTTTCCCGCTGAATTATCCGGCTGCTGTCTCTCCTTCCAGGAATTTTGAGCTTCCGACCATTCAGGTCTTACAATCACGTACAGGGAGTACTGCTTTAATGATATGTCCGTATTGCAGGGAAACAATTCAGGATGAAGCGATTAAATGCCGGTACTGCGGTTCTTCTCTCAGTGGAACATTCGGCCAGGGGACGTACATTGACAGCATTACTGCTGACGAATTACGCGCTTTTGTCGGGCCCAATGCCGAGTATTATATGCAGAAATTTGCACATTTCAACAAAACGGGATCAGAAAAGTTTTGTCTGACATGGAATTGGTCGACATTCGGGTTTACCTTTATCTGGATGCTGTACAGAAAAATGTATGTACCGGCTGTGATCACTTTTTTTCTCTTTTGTATCCCCGGCTTAAATATTCTCCTGCATCTTGTTGTTGGAGTTGTAGGTAACTATATGTATTATAAACATGTACAACGGAATATCCGTGAAATCCGGGCGATGCACCCACCTCAGAGTTGTTGTCCCATGCTTGAAAAAACGGGTGGAGTTAACCGGTGGGTGATCACAGTCGGGATTGTAGTCAGTGTTATTCTGGGAATACTCTGTGCCATCTTTTTCTCCGCAATCATTGCCTCTATTGGAAAAGTTGGAATGCTTTCTATTTAGTTTCCGGCCGGAAACTATTTAAGAATGCTGGAATCCGGTCTACAATGGAGTAACCACCTGCGTATTAAGAATGCCGACAATATGTGTGTCTGGGTGCAGCAGTCAGAGATGGTGGGTGATGTTCCCGTTGCGTGGGGACGCAGAATAAGTGGATGGCGATTCATAACTGCAGACAATGTGAGAAAGGAGAATACGGATGACAGATCGACAGAGCAATTACAGCGTTGAACATATCGGCCCTTTTGATGATCTTCTCAAACGGGATTTCATGGGATTTCCCGGCAAGTATTTCGTTGGCAGGGAACTGGGCCTTACCGGCTGCGAAGTCTCTCTGAATCGTCTTCCTGCCGGGAAATACATGCCATTCCTGCATGCTCATCAAAAAAACGAAGAGCTGTATATCGTCCTGCGGGGTTCCGGTATGTTCTCCGTAGACGGTGATGAGTTTCCGATTCAGGAAGGGAGCCTGATCCGGGTCGCCCCTGAGGGGGAGCGGGGTTGGAAGGCGGGCGATGAAGACCTGTATTTTATCTGCATACAGGCCGAGGCCGGCAGCCTGAGTCAGTCGACCCTTGAAGACGGCGTCAGAACCGTCAATAAGAGTTCCTGGATGAAAAAATAGGTGTTTGAGTGCCACGGCGGCGGCAGCGATGAAGCAGTTATGACCAGAGTGAACACTCGTTCTGAGTTCAAAAAAGATGCCGCTAGCGAAGGAGTAGGGTGCAGACATGTGCCTGATCGTCTTTGCATATAACTGTCACCCGCGCTATCGATTGATCCTGGGTGCAAACAGGGATGAGTTTCGGCACCGTCCGACCGAGCCGGTCCGGTTCTGGAGTGATGCACCGCAGTTGCTGGCAGGACGCGACAGCGTAGCCGGAGGAACCTGGTTGGGAATAACGACGACCGGTAGGTTGGCGGCGTTAACCAATTATCGGGACCCGCACCGGCTGATGACTGATCCGCCATCGCGAGGCCGACTGGTCTCCGCATATCTGCAGAATCCGCAGGAGAATCCAGAGGAGTTCCAGAGTGAGCTCGTCCGTACGGGCGGCATGTACCGGGGGTTAAACCTGCTGTACGGCTCAGCGAGTGAACTGTTCTACTACACCAACAGGGGAGGTTCATCCGGTCCGGTTTCGCCCGGCATCCATGGCCTTTCCAATCATCTGCTTGATACCGGCTGGCCCAAGGTGACTGCCGCCTCGTCGCGACTCAAAGACATCGTGCAGCAGGCGCAGGTGGATCCGGAACAGATTTTCTCGGCACTGTCTGATGCAGTGCCATTTGCTTATGACCTGCTGCCGGATACGGGAGTCGGTCCGGAACAGGAGCGTATGCTCTCGCCGCTCTTCATAGAAAACGAACTGTATGGCACCCGTTCAACAACGGTACTGTTGATCGACCATCGTAATCGTGTGACGTTTTCAGAACGGTCCTTTGACCCTTCTGCCGGGTTTTCTACGCCCCGGCAGTTCAACTTCACTATTGTTCCCGGCACCCCATGAACTTTCTCTTCCACATGCTGCTCTCCGGGGACGACGCACAGATACTGACCGGCAACTTCATGGGTGACTTTGTCAAAGGGCCGATTCCCGGCCGATTTCCCGAGCGGATAAGTCAGGGGCTTGCCCTGCACCGCAGCATTGACTCTTTTGCCAGCAGGGATGATCTGTTCCGGCGGAGCAGGCTGCGGCTTGACCCGCATTACGGTCTGTATCGCGGAGTACTGATCGACCTGTTCTACGATCATTTTCTGGTTTCCGAGTGGAATCGTTGGTCTGATGAACCGTTCGACCGGTATCTCGACAGGACCAGGCTGATTATCGAGAGTCAGCGGAGCGAGATGCCTGAGCGGTTACAAAAACTCCTGCCTATTATATTTGAGGAGCTGCTCCCTTCATATCGCGAGATTGGCGGCATCGGTACAGCTCTGGAACGGATGTCGCGAAGGGTGATCCGTCACAACCCACTGGCAGGGGGCGAAGCCGAGTTGATTCGGCATTACGAAGACCTGCACACCGATTTTCGCGGATTTATGCCGCTGGTACAGCGCTTTGCCGCGGACTTTATTTCTGTAGAACCTGCCCCGTCGAAGCAGGTCGGTATTTTGCCAAGCTGATGGCCTCTCTAATTAGACTCATAATTTTTAAGCATGCCCCGGTTATACTCTCCCGATGAGCCACTTCGCCTTTACCCTGATCGTAATCTCGGCTGTCATGCATGCCCTCTGGAACCTGCTGGTTAAGCGCAGTCGCCACAAAACTGTCTTTATCTGGTGGATGTTCATAGCCTCCGGCGGGCTGTTCTCTCTGGTAGTCCCTCTGCTGCCGGAGCCGTTTCATCGGCCTGACACCCACACACTGCTCATGGTATCACTCGCCGCGGTCTGCTTTGTGCTCTACCATCTTCTCAATGGCCGTGCCTATCGGGGAGGGGACCTTTCGGTGGTGTATCCGCTCTGTCAGACCTCAATGATCTATGTGCCTATCTGGGGAATTGTTCTGCTGGGTGAGCGGCTATCGTCTACGGGGGCATGCGGTATCCTGCTGGTACTATTCGGCACATACTCGATACAACTGCAGCGCCTGTCTTTCGGCGAGATGGCCCGCCCATTCCGTAACCTGAAGAGTCCGCCGGTGCGGGACGCTCTGACAGCCGGCTTCATCTACTCCATCGGATCGATTGCGGAAAAAAGCGGGGTCGGAAGCTATTCGCCGCTTTACTTCACCTATATTCTGGTGCTGCTGATGCTGTTCCTAATGTCTTTCAACATGGTCCGTCCGAAGTATCGTGCCCTGATCGGCGCAGAGCTGCGCGAACATTGGGGGCTTATTCTCTGTAGCGGCCCGATCATGATGGCGTCCTTTCTGACCTTCCGCTACGGACTCAATCTATCGCAGGTGAGCTATGCCGTGCCGGTCCGACAGGTCAGCATCGTCATCGGCGTGCTGATCGGCATCCTTTTTCTAAAGGAATCCTTCGGCCGGATACGCCTTGTATCAGCGCTCTTTATTCTGGCCGGTGTTGCATTGATCCGGCTCGGGTAGGCAGGTGGCCATTCAGATTTATTTCAAGGCACGATGAATGTATCCACTGCCTGATTGGACGTATTGCCGTTAAAATCGGTCAGGAAAATGCTGAACGTATAGGTCCCCGCAAGATATGCGGCGTAATCAATACTGAATAAGATGGTTCCGTGCGTCACCCCGGGGAGGTTCAGTACCGATTTTGACCGGTAAATTTCGAACCCTCTGCCATCAAATACGGCAACGGTTATCGTGTCGATATCAGAGTCAGGAGCAGAAAAATCGACACTCCCGTCAATGAATCCCGTCGTCGTGTGCTTGGTAAACCGGTATGACGTGATTGATGGCGGGTTTATCACGGTTCCGACAGGAACGACAAACAAAAGGCCGACATCTCCGCAACCGGATATGGTCAGCATCATGATGGCAACTATGCCTAAAAAAAGTCTCTTCATAACGTCCTCCTTTTGCAAGCAGTACCTCATGATGAAACCGCCTGCATAATCTCAACCAAGCGTTAGATATATTTCCTGCTGCAGCTGTATACGCAAGAAGTTGTGCGCTTTGTACAGTGATAAAACCGAACGGTGTATCTATCTACTCCAATCCTGAGCCGGTAAAACGGCATATATGCCTCATGTGAGGCGGCGATTATCTTATTCAGGTACGGATCGGGGGGGCCGTTGTTTCCCTCTCTCATTTCAGGCAAGTCCTTACTGGAAAAGGATTGCAGATTCGCCGTCGGAGTAAATCCTGATTGATATTTTATCCTGCTGTACGATCACATCATTAAACGTCAGGTTTTTTATGTTACCCTTCAGAAAGACGTGCTCCAAAAGTTGAATTCTATCCAGCGCCTTCCCGGCCATCAGTCGGGTTTGCTCCAGTCGTGCGGTCAAATCCAAATTAAGTTTCTCCTGAATTACGCTTCTGATTGTGCCGTGAAGAAACCAGTCCGCCGATTTATGCAACATATTCTCGGTCTGCATATCGAAATCTACATCCTGCACCGAGAACATGTTTGTCTGCGGGTTGAAAACCGGCCTGGCAGTCAGATAGAATGTCCCTTCGAGTGCGCCGAGAGTCTCCAGCTTAACCACAAGCCTGTCACCGTTTCCATACAGATCCAACTCCTTTATACGTATGCTTTTCCCGTCTGAATCAAACGTCCTGTTGAGCAGCCTGGTTGAGGCTATGCCACGCAGTTCTTTGTAAAATAGATCGGCGTTCAGGGCTATACGGAATGACTTGTCGAACGCGGCGGCCTGTGTAAGGTCGGGAAGCGGACGCAGTGGGCGGGGAGGAGGTTCCGGGCCCACAACAAGCTCGGCATAGGTGCGGATGCCTACGCTCAGTCTCACCCTGTTGTTTCGGGCTGATAACGGGTAAAGCATCACGTCCTGAGGAGTCAGTGTAAGCCAGGCGCTGTAATCCTTGTCCAGTAGCAGCGGTTTCTGCACCTCGTTCCAGATCTTGGCGATCTCTTTTTTCAGTGGGAATGCATCGTTGATCTTTTGTGCAATCAGGTCAGACAATACCTTCTGTACCGGCCGGGTAACATCTTCCACGATGCTGCGCGGATTGAACGAAAACAGGCCGATCCGCACATCTTCCGCAAGCAGATCACTGAGACCCTGATAACTGATGTCCGCGTGAAGTCGCCAGTCTGGGGTGATGGTGGCTTTGACCCTGAATTTCATCCTCAGGGGAATGGTCGGCGTCTCGAACATGCCATAACTGAGAAGCAGGGTAACCGGCAGAGTGATAAACAGGTAGTCATCAGCGGCGGTTACAACAATCGGTTCGCTTCGTACAACGTCCGCGGTTACTCCCCTGGTTCCGGTTGACCCTTTGTACAACTCCGTGCGGACGGACCGGTTCAGTAGTCTGGCAAGGTCATCCGTCGTTGTTTCCACAGGGATATTGAGCGTGGAGGGTTCCATTTTCAGCGCCGTACGAAATGCCTCCGCTTTTGGTCGCTCGGCCGTAAGCGGTCGTGCGGCCGCACAGGCGAAGAGGGAACACGCAGTCAATAAAAGTACTGCCCGTAATAACATCCTGTTTTTCAACATCATAAATGGCACCTTCTCCCGGAATTTGAGCAGGGGACTTTCGTCCACAGGGAAAAACTTCTGCCGGCATGCTCTTTTCAAGGCCGGTTCATTGAGAGTGTCTTGATCAGAGGGACGAGCGACGGTTCCAGGGAACCCATATTTTCTTTGCCAAGTTCCTCCAGAGCGGTGCGCACGTTCTCGGAATCAGCAATAAGAGCCGCCACATCTACCCACAGACAGGCATCAGGGACCAGCTTCAGGTATTTCACCCCACTTGCGAGGAGACTGACAGCACCGCCATAGTTCCCGTTACGCCAGTGATGAAGGGCCACCGAGATCTGTAAAGACCCTTGAAGGAGGTTTCGGACCTCGCCTGTTTCACCAATCCACAATTCTTCCAGAGATTCATGGCAATTGTACCAATCACGGCTATTGAACTGCCTGATAGCGTCCAGCAGCCGGCCGGGTGGTGACTCTTCACATCTGCGCATGGTGAATCCTTTGGGGTGATAATCGTGAGCCGCAGGCGTTTAATCAAAGAGAAAGAAATACGCCTGATTCTGCCCCTGGTGCAGATTATACAATAAATGAACTCTGTTTCTCCAGAACTTCCGGTATCCTGCGGCACCTTCAGATTGTCTGTGCACCGGTAAAACAGGCCGGCGAAAAAATGATTGAGATGATGACGTTGCATTCAGAAATAAAGCATATATAATTCATCCGGTTATGATACAAACGGTAATAGTCTGATCCGCTGACGCGCGCCCGGGCGGTTCTTGCCATTAACATTCTGACTGTGGCTTTTTAAGAAATCGAGCAGCCCGGTGATGTAATGATAGTACTGACCCGGTTTCAATTGATCGCCATATTGCGCCATAACACTATCCGGAGGAAACGAATGCGTATCAATAAAATAGGAATTCTTACCGGCGGAGGCGACTGCCCCGGTCTGAACGCCGTCATACGAGGAGTGGTAAAGTCTGCAATTATACGACATGGCTGGGAGGTTATCGGAATCGAGGACGGCTTTGACGGCCTGTTGGACCTGAGCAAGTGTAATCCGTTAACGCTCGAAAGCGTGCGCGGAATTCTGCCCCGTGGCGGTACGATACTCGGGACTACAAACCGGGGAAATCCTTTTGATTATCCGGTCGAACATGATGGGAAAATTACCCGTACTGATATTTCAGATCGGGTTGTAGAAAATATCAGGGCCCTTGGCATAGACGCACTGATTGCAGTCGGAGGCGAGGGCTCGCTCAAAATTGCACTTGAACTTTCCGGCAAAGGTGTCCCCCTGGTTGGTGTACCGAAAACTATCGATAATGACCTGCGCGAAACGGATTTCACGTTCGGGTATAATACCGCCCTGGAAACGGCCACCGATGCGCTGGACAAGCTTCATACCACCGCCGAGAGCCATCACAGGGTGATGATTCTTGAGGTGATGGGGCGCTATGCAGGGTGGATCGCTCTGGAGTCGGGAATAGCCGGCGGTGCGGACGTTATTCTCATACCCGAAATCCCTTTTGAGATTGAACGGATCTGTGCCGCAATCAAACGTCGCTGCGACCGCGGGAGCCGCTTCAGCATAGTCGTTGCTGCCGAGGGGGCCTTTCCTGCCGGAGGCGACCGGGTGGTAGCCAAAGTGGCCGACGATCGCAACACCATTGAACGGTTAGGGGGGGTCGGCCAGTACGTGGCAAAACAGATTGAGCAATGTCTGGAAATGGACGTTCGGGTAACCGTGCTGGGCCATCTGCAGCGAGGAGGGTCTCCAACCACTTTTGACCGCGCCCTGGGAAGTCGTTTCGGCACAAAAGCCGTGCAGATGGTTGCTGCCGGTGAGTTCGGCCGCATGGCCTGCCTGAAAGGGCGCCGCATCACTTCGTCTACTATCGAGGAAGCCACACGGGAGTTAAATCTGGTGGACCCCGCCGGAGAAATCGCGCGGACTGCAGAAGACCTTGGCATTATGATAGGGCGATGATGCGCGATGCTTCATATGCAAGTACTACAGAGGCTCAGGGAATTTCTCCATGCAGTCATCACGGCTCCATGAGTCCAATTCTCCATTTGTCAGTGTCACCTGAACGGTTTCTCCTCCCCGGGTACATCCAAAAGAAAAACCCACTTCACCGTTCCTGACATTGCGTAACGGCACGTGTTCTTCCTGTTGTTCTGTCCGGTAGCAGACCTGATCATAACTGGTTGTTGTCACAAAGCTCACCCCCTTCTCTCCAGGCTAAAGGCTTTTTAGATTGCTGAATTCACCCCACTCCAGATACGTTCTGGGGTCTTCGACGAAAGAATATATCTCCTCGAGCATTTTCAGATGTTCACGTTCTTTTGACGCCAGTAATTGGCAGATCCTTTTCAGTTGTTCACTCTCCGCCTGGTCGCTCAATTGAACGAAGAATTCAATCGTGTCCTCTTCCTCCTGCACGACATGGCGGTAGGCATCCGGATCATCACGTAAGATTTCTGTTACGTGCTTCGGGTCGATATGCGGGCTGTATACACACACGCTGCCGTCAAGTTCCTGATAAGTGTCTCCATCAACTCCCCTCATATTTCCTTCCAAAACGCCCAGCTTGTCGACGTACTCGCCTTCTGCAGATGCGAGCAATGAAAAGAGACGTTTTAGCTCTCCATTTTCTACCGCTCCGGCGAGGCATTCATAATGTGACTGCGCCTCTCTTTTCATTTTTATAGTACATTCAAGTATGTTCATTGTTTTTCCTCCCCTTGTCTGACAACGCTGCATCAGGCTTTACCTGCTCTCCCTGATATATAATACTCCATTCAGGTAAACATGGCACATGTATTCTTGAGCATAAGAGTCGGTTTTGGTGCTGAGGTGAGTTGTCTTTTGAAAAACTGCCTGGATCCATAAAAGTTCCGCTCAGAAATGAAACAAATAACTACACCTGAGTAATTCCTAAGAGTACAATACGGGTGTAAGTCAGAAGAAAGGTTTGGCCGGATATGGACACAGCATACGACCTGATAATACTTGGTTCCGGATCAACGGCATTTGCTGCGGCGTTGCGTGCTACTCACTACGGATCGCGGGTGTTGATGTTTGAAAAAAGTGTGCTGGGGGGGACTTGTATCAATTGGGGGTGCATCCCAAGCAAAACTTTAATTCATGCTGCACTTTTCAAACATGAAGCTCACCTCGGAAACGGGATCGGCCTCAACTGTGATGATGAGGGACATGCTGTCGATGCGGAGCGGCTCTTCAGGCACCGGGATGCTGTGCTGACTGAATTGCGACAGGAACGGTATCTCAACGTTCTTGGAACTATGAAAGGGTTGACACTCATCAAGGGGACGGCCAGATTTCTCAATTCTCACACAGTCGAATGCGACGGCCGGCAGTACAGCTCCAAGCGATTTCTCATTGCGGTGGGCGGCAATCCACGCACCCTCGATCTGCCGGGCCTGGAGAAGTGCTCGTATTACACCAGTCGCAGCGCTCTGTTACTCAAGAAACTTCCCGCCTCTCTTGTGATAATCGGAGGCGGTGTTATCGCCGTCGAACTGGGTCAGATGTACCACCGGTTGGGATGCCGCGTGACAATTCTTGAACATGGCCCCCGTATACTGCCAACGGTCGAACGGGAGCTTTCCGAAGTTCTCCAGGATATTCTTGAACGGGAGGGTATCAAGGTCGTCACGAATGTGGTTATCAACTCTCTGGACAGATTCGGTGATCTGAATGTTGTATATGCAGATGTTGCGGAGCATCACCATAAATTCACCTGTGAGAAACTTCTCTTTGCGGTTGGAACTCTCCCGGCCACTTCAGAAATCGGATTGGAGGCCACCGGAGTAGTGTTGGACGAAAAAGGATTCATTGTTACTGACCGGCAGATGCGCAGTTCAGTGGAAGGTATCTGGGCTGCCGGTGATGTCGTCGGAAAAATGATGATAGCTACGGTCGGAGCCAGGGAGGGGATCGTTGCTGTGGATGACATGTTTAACCGGGGATGCGGCTGTGCCATGGATTATCTGGCTGCACCGATGGCAATCTTTACCGATCCTGAGGCCGCCATGGTCGGCCATGGCGAAGAGAGTGCCCGGGAGGCGGGATTTGATTGTATGGTAAACTGCATGCCGGCCGGCTCAATTCCGAAAGCGCACGTTACCGGTATGACAGATGGCGTTATCAAGATGATTGCCGACCGGGTTTCCGGCCGCATTCTTGGAGTCCACCTGGTCTGCCACAGGGGTGCGGACATCATCAATGAGGCTGCTCTGGCACTGCGCATGAGGGCTACGGTGTCTGACATTGCATCGACGATGCATGTTTACCCCTCTATGGGTGAAGGACTTAAACTCTGTGCCCAGGGGTTTGATCGTGATATCAGTCTGCTTTCCTGCTGCGCCGAGTGAGAATGTCGATGGTTCTGCACCGTAATACCGACCGGTTCGGGATCGGCCGGTTTTTGTATTTCTACTCAGCCGTTAAATTTCCCTTTGTCTCTGATACCGTCGACGCTCCATATCCCGCTTCCCTGAGTAGAAATGAACAGGAAAACGAAACAATACAGTGCCGCCAGTTCTCCGTTATTCAGGAGAGGCAGCAGCGCCTTCGTTCCGTGAGCCATCCAATAGGCAAAGGCCATCAGGCCGCTCGCAAGAAAAGCCGACCAGCGCGTACACAATCCAATCATAACCAGAGCGCCTCCGACCAACTCGATCGGACCTGCTATATAGGTGATGAACGCGGGAACTCCCGGAGGCATTGCGACCGGGTAACCGAACAGCTTCTGGACACCATGCCAAAGGAACATAAAACCGACAACGATCCGCATCGCTGCGTAACAGTGCGGGTTAAAAACAGACATTAATGCTTTCATGATAACACCTCCCCCGGGCTTTCAGGGTAACATCAGATTGGGCTCTTCTGCGGCAGAGGGACTGATTTTCCTGCATTTCAGTCCGCACAGCATACACCGCTTATCAGGCATGTGACGCTGACAGGTTTCGCACCAGTAGGTGGCGCGGGGTGAGTCGGCACATGTCAGGCACGCAACAGAACTGTTTCTATCACCGCAGCAGAATTCCATTTTGTCCATGGTTACTTTACCCGCATATTTCCTGCCGTCTAACCGGATTACCGAAAAATCCAGCCGCTTACTGTTGGATTATACTCTCAACATATCTTGATGGAAATTGTAAATGAGCACCGACAGGCCCTCTTTCTGAAAAAATTGCTGATCCATTCCGGGATAAACAGGAGTATAATTATCCCGTATGAAGTAGTCGTTTTTATGTCAGCCCTAACCTGCTATCCGTTGCGGGTGAAGGCTCAAGGGAAGGAGTTGAGATACATGAAAGCAACAGTGAATGTTCATGAACTGCAACAGCTCATCAATACCGGATCTGTCACACTTTTTGACGTTCTCCTGCCGGAGGATTTTGCCTGTCGCCATATTCCCGGTGCGGAGAATGCGTGTGTCTACGAAATGGTGTTTCCGGACAGGGTAGCCGAATGCATACCTGACCGGGACAGAACCGTAGTTGTTTACGATGACAGTGGTACGACACTTGCTGCCAGAACGGCCAAAGAGAAGCTGGAACGTGCCGGATATTGCAACGTGGCAATTCTGGAAGGGGGGGTCCAGGCCTGGAAGGCCGCTGGATTCGCGATTGAATCTGTCGCAACGACCGGGGCATCACCTGTAATCAGTGATGGAGTCTATCGTGTCGATGTGGAAAAGAGTGTGGTCGAATGGAGCGGGCGCAATATCAATAACCGCCATCATGGCCGGATCAGTATGTCTGCCGGAGAGGTTATTCTGGAAAACGGCCGCCCGAAATCGGGCCGGTTTGTGCTCGATATGAAAACAATAACGAACCTGGATCTTCAGGATGAAAGTTGGCGGAGTATGCTGCTCCGGCATCTGAACTCTGATGATTTTTTCGATGTGGAACGTTTTCCTGCGGTAACCTTCGAGTTGCGCAGTGCCTCTGTAATCGCCGCGTGCACACCGGGGACGCCAAACATGGAAATAGCCGGGATGCTGACTATCAAGGATTCAACCCATTCGATCCGTTTCCCGGCCATTGTCGCAGCGCAAGAGGATGGAAGCATTAAGGCACAGGCCGCACTCAGCTTTGACCGTACACTCTGGAATGTATGTTACGGCTCAGGGAAGCTGTATGAACGCCTCGGCATGCATCTGGTACATGATCTGGTCAGCGTAGAGCTCTTCATCGCTGCAAGAGCAGTGGCATAGCAGCTTGAAACCTGTCACCGGTGACGCCGGAACCAGGCAGCTATTGCCTCGCTGCTTTGAACACCGGAAAGCCGGTCGGCGACTTTTCCCTGCCTGATCAGTGCCAGTACCGGAATGCTGTTCACGCTGAAGCGTTGTGCCAGTGCCGGATTTTCCTGAGTGTTGACCTGTACCACTGCCGCCTCACCTGCCAGCATCCCCGCTACTTTCTGTACCGTCGGTGCAAATGACGCGCAGTGGGGACACCACGGAGCCCAGAACTCTGCCAGCACCTGGCCGCCATAGCCGTTAATGAAGGTGTCAAAGGTCCGCTCCGTCAGTTGCAGCGGCCTGTAGTACATCGGCAGCAATTCTTTATGGCAATTGCCGCAACGTCCCATCCTCCCTTCCTTCTCAGCCGGAATCCTGTTTATCGTTTCACAGGAGTTGCACGTGATAGTATACGTTGACATTTCAGCTCCATCAGAGGTGATACTGTTTGACAAAATTCAGTGTTCCGCCGGCCAAAAGCTCATTGCGCTGCCGGTCGGATATCTCCAGAAGTGTGATGATCTTCATGCCGTTGACAAACACCGGAATTTCGCTGATTCCGCTTTCGATAAGCCGCCGTATGTCGGGAATGGAGATCTGATCGCCTCTCTTGAATAGGTTCATATCTCCCGGATCTTTGAAAATAAGCGGCACTATGCCGAAATTCACCAGATTAGCCTTGTGAATACGGGCAAAACTTTTGACGATCTTGGCACGAATTCCCAAATAGCGGGGAGCAATGGCGGCATGTTCACGAGAAGAACCCTGGCCGTAGTTTTCACCGGCGATAATTATTCCGTTCCCGGTGGCCCGCGCACGGGCAGGAAATTCCGCGTCCACCTGCTCGAAAACATGCTCGCTGATTGCCGGAATATTACTGCGCAGCGGTAATACGTTGTTGCCGGCCGGCATGATATGGTCAGTTGTAATATTGTCATCCAGCGTGATGACAACACCCATTTCCAGTGAATCAGGCAGCGCCTCAAAATCCGGGAACGGGACGATATTCGGCCCGCTCTTGAGTTCGACGGCAGAACCGTCTTCGAGCGGAAATATGATTCCGGAATCGTCCAGCAGATACTTTTCAGGATTCTGCACGCTTGGGTACGGTCTGCTGCCGCCTAAAGTCCGGGGGTCGGTTATAACTCCGTATATACCTGATGCGGCAGCGGTTTCCGGTGAGCAGAGATACACCTTGTCGCCTTTGGTGCCGCTCCGCCCGGGAAAGTTTCGAGGGAAGGTGCGCAGACTCACCTGATCAGTCCCCGGAGCCTGACCCATCCCGATGCAGCCCAGACAGCCGGATTGGTGAATGCTGACCCCTGCCATCAGGAGCATTAACACGCCTCCGTCCTGGGCAACGTTCTCCAGCGCCTGACGACTGCCGGGATTTATATGAAAATGCACGCCGGGAGCGACACGATTTCCCTCCATAATCCTGCAGACAGTCATAAGATCCCGGTAGGACGAGTTCACTGAACTTCCCACTATGACCTGATCGACCTTCGTTCCCGCCACTTCGCTGACGGCGACCACATTATCCGGTGACGAAGGGCAGGCGATCAATGGTACCAGCGTAGAAAGATCTATTTCGTCATACGCATCGTAATCTGCACCTTCATCGGCGGCAAGCGGCTGCCAGCAGTCACCCCTACCCTGCGAGACCAGAAATTCGCGTGTCCGCATATCCGAAGGGAAAATGGATGATGTGGCTCCCAGTTCCGCCCCCATGTTGCCGATGGTGGCGCGATCAGTAACGGAAAGGGTTGCCACACCGGGCCCGTAATATTCGATGACTTTGTCTACGCCGCCTTTAACTGAGTGGCGCCGCAGCATCTCCAGGATGACATCCTTGCCCGAAACCCAGTCCGGGAGTTTACCGGTCAGTTTGACACCCATGACCTGCGGACAGGGGAGATTAAACGAGTGCCCTGCCATCGCAAGTGCCACATCCAGGCCGCCGGCACCAATTGCCAGCATAGAGAGGCCGGCTGCAGTCGGAGAATGAGAGTCGGCGCCGAGCAATGTGACCCCCGGCGCCCCGAACCGTTCCAGATGCACCTGATGGGATACGCCGTTGCCCGGTTTGGAAAGATGAACGCCATACTTCATTGCTGCTGACGTCAGAAAGGCGTGGTCGTCCGCATTTTTATAATCTGTCTGCAGCAGGTTATGATCAATATATTGCGCCGCCAATCCCACCTTCACCCGGGGGAGTCCCATGGCAATAAATTCAAGCATTGCCATGGTGCCGGTGGCATCCTGCAGCAGAGTATGATCAATTCGTATCGAAATTTCAGTCCCCGGAATCAGCCTGCCGCTCACAAGGTGTGACTCCAGAATTTTGGTGGTTAGATTCTTATTCATGTCTGCCACCTCCTTTGTCTTACCTGAAATTATATACTTATTTCCGGCCGATGAGCATGCGTAATTTATATGCCGGCAGAAAGCCCGAAAGGGCAATCTTCATGCGGTAATCGAACGGGGCAGGGCAACCCTTGACACAGGAGTGAGCACGTGGCAAGAAAGAGCAGCCATCAGGGAAAGTACGAAGGGGGTATTGCAGATGAAGTACATTCTCGCGCTTGATCAGGGTACCACGAGTTCCAGGGCTATTATCTTCAGCCATGCCGCCGAAATCAGGTCGGTGGTCCGGAAGGAATTTCGACAGATATATCCCTTTCCTGGCTGGGTAGAGCAGGATGGGCTCGAAATATGGTCCTCCCAATTGGAGGCGGCGACCGAGGTCATAAAACAGGCCGGCCTGACTGCTGCTGATATTGCCGCAATCGGAATCACCAATCAGCGGGAAACGACACTGGTCTGGGAGCGGCAGAGCGGCCGGCCGGTTCATAACGCGATAGTCTGGCAGGACCGGCGCACTGCCCCCACCTGCGAACGACTTACATCTGACGGAATGGAGGAGCTCTTTCGTGAGAAGACCGGCCTGCTTCTCGATCCGTACTTTTCAGGCACCAAGCTGGCCTGGATTCTCGATAATGTGCCTGCCGCCCGCGAGAGGGCAGAGAAGGGAGAACTCCTGTTCGGGACGGTTGATTCCTGGCTGCTCTGGAACCTGACCGGCGGCGGTCGCCATCGGACCGACGTGAGCAATGCATCACGGACTCTCCTGTTCAACATCCATACCGGTGCATGGGATGAGGAACTCCTCGGAATACTCGGGATCCCGGCCGCCATGCTGCCGGAAGTATCCGCCTCATGTGCGGAGTTCGGCGAAACCGCCTCCGACCTGTTCTCCCGGCCGATCCCGGTGACAGGAATGGCAGGGGACCAGCAGGCTGCCCTTTTCGGCCAGGGATGCATGCGCCCCGGCATGGTCAAAAACACCTATGGCACCGGCTGTTTCATGTTAATGCATACCGGAGAAACGCCCGTCGTTTCCCGTAACCGGCTGCTGACAACCGTGACATGTCAGGTCGGCGACCGGACCAATTACGCGCTTGAGGGGAGTGTGTTCATGGCCGGAGCGGCGGTCCAGTGGCTCCGCGACGGGCTCGGAATCATCGGTTCATCCGCTGAGGTTGAATCGCTGGCGGCATCGGTCCCGGACTCCGGCGGTGTGTACCTGGTGCCCGCTTTTACCGGGCTCGGCGCGCCACACTGGGATCCGTACGCACGCGGCACCATTACCGGCATTTCCCGCGGCACCACCGCTGCCCATATCGCCCGGGCGACGCTGGAAAGCATAGCTTTTCAGACAGTGGACCTTGTGCGGGCAATGGAAGACGATTCCGGAATAATCCTGCCTGAACTGAGGGTCGATGGCGGAGCTTCGGTCAACAACCTTCTGATGCAGATTCAGGCGGATCTGCTCGGTGTGCCGGTGGTCCGTTCCCGTGTAAGTGAAACGACCGCTCTCGGAGCCGCTTTTTTGGCGGGGCTGACAATCGGATACTGGAGAGACAGCGGGGAGATCGACACATCACGGCAGCAGGACCGGCTATTTGTTCCGGATATGGAGCGTGGATACATCGAGGGTCTGCAGCATGGATGGGAAAGAGCCTTGCAGCGTGCGAAAGGATGGGCCGCCCCGGCGTGAGGTGTGGGTATTCCCGGGAGCATGATTGACAATAGGTAAATTGAATAATTGCAGTAATGCTTCTGCCATCGGCTAAATGCTTGGTGCCAGGTAACGGGAGGCTCAGTTCCTTGCCATCCGGTGCTGCAGGCCGTTTTCAGCACGGTAGCTGCCGTAGCCATTTGGTGAAATAAACCCGGCACGCCTCTGCTTTTTCGTTGACGGTATTATTGCCGTCATGACGGTGCATTCGGAAATTGCCCGTGCAGCCTTCATGAATATTGATTCAAACTCCACCCACAAGCCAAACGCAACAATTACTGTTCCGCATAGGGTAATCGGTTCCATATTTCACTCTCCTGTTTTTATTGTTCATAACTGCTTCGATGTGCGGATTAAAACCTGTAGCGGGCGTCAGCAGGCCATTTCACCGGCCTTTGCCAGGTCACCAATTTTTTACAACCGGCGGTAAATGCCGATCACCTTGCCGACGATGCTCACCTCGCCATCTTCCGGACGGATGATTATTGGCCCCATGTCAGGGTTTGCCGGCTGAAGACGAATGTGATCCTGCTCCCGGTAAAACCATTTGAGGGTCACCTCACCGTCAATCATGGCAACTACCGTATCTTTATTGTCGGCAGTCGGTTGCGGTCGAATCAAAGCAAGGTCGCCGTCGAAGATGCCTGCATTGATCATTGACTCTCCGCTGACCCGTAGGAAAAAACAGTCGTTGCCCTTCACGGCCATCGGATCAACCGAGAAATATCCCTGAATATCCTCAATAGCCGGGGCGAGGTGACCGGCGCGGACGGTGCCGACGATCGGCAGAGAAAGCGAAGTACTGACAGGTGTCTTCAGTGTTATTCCGCGGTTGACATGATCCCGCCTGATGTACCCTTTACGTTCCAGCGCGCCGAGATGTTTCATGACCGGAAGTGTTCCCGAAACATTCAGGTGGCCTGCAATTTCCCTTTGGCTGGGCGGATAACCGTTGTCACCCATGTATGAGGTGATGAACTCCAACACCTGTTTCTGGCGTAGAGTGAGTTCGATATTGGTTTGCGGTCCATAGGTAGTCATACGACTACCTATACGGAAGTTTTGAGCGCATGTCAATAATAACAATCGGTTTGGGTGATGACTACAGGGCAGTCACCAGAAACTTAAACAAAGAAGCCGATGCCAGATCAAACAATCGTCACGAATATAGTGAAAAGAGGGTTAAGGGTATTAGGCGGGGTATAGATAAAGCCAAAGTTGACCTGTTGCGTGAGTATCTTGATGCCACCAAGATTGTGGTCGTGTATACGCTAGGAGGGCAAGAGGATTGATTGGATGGCGTGAAATAATTGATAGTAGATGCTATGCAAGATTTATCATCTGCGTCAAAAGCTGCGTCAACGAAAAACGGCTACAAACAGTTAATTCTGTAAGTAGCCGTTTTTATTGTAATAAGTGGTGCCAGGGACGATATCGAACTGATTGTGTAACTATCTGTTTAGTAAGGTTAATGTGTTGAGGTGCTGGGTGCAATACCTCTAAAAATACCTCAATAATATATTATGACCGTCAATTTGGACGAATTTTGGGTCGTGTCTAGCCATCTCCGAATTATTGAAAAAGCTTGGAATAGATTGATCGTTCCGCAGATGCTTTCAATGTTCTCTTCTTATGCCGATTTACCAAATATTGCAACTATAACCGGTTGCATCTGATGCAGCATTTCTTTCCCCCGGTGTTTCCCATGATGCGAGCCAGCTCAGAGCATCCGTAGTATCAATTATTGTCCGCGCCAGTGCCAATCGTTCCAGAACAACAGCTTTCTGGTCTGCTTCCAGATTGGCAGCCCGGCGCTCGACGTCGGTAAAGAAATCCTCGATTCGCTTTGCCTTCGCCCATGCCTTGATGATTTCAGCCAGCTCTTCCCGGCTATCCTTGATTGCCTTGATTCGTCGGCGTTCCGCCGCTTCCCGTGCCTGCGCACGCCGCTCCTCCTCCCGTCGCAGCCTCTCGATCTCTGCCTGGCGCTCTCCTTCTTCAAAACGCTTGACGATGTTTACTGCCTCAGCCTCCACCTCCTTCACCAGATCTGCAAGCTTCCGCGGGAAATCGCCTGCTTTTGACTCGCGCCACTGCTGCATCCATGCGACTCTGTGATAGGGAGAATAAATCTGCACGCACAATCGTCCGCTCGGCAGGTCATGCATACTCCTCCATGAGTAGGATTCATAGCGTCTCGACTTTTTTACGGGAAGTTCCGAGACACGGGTGTACTTTCCATCCTGGTACTCCACCTCGACATTCTCGCTCATTTCGTAGATTGTCACGCCAAAGGCAACTGTACCAATAAAGGCGGCAGTGGGCCGTGCCGGGCTCCAGAGATCTGTAGTGTAATACCGCTCTTTCCGACGCCCCCCCTTTTCGCGTTCATCTATTGCTTGGCGTTGCATTCCTTGTCCATACGGCACAAAGATGACGGAATGGCCGCGTTTTTCAAAGGCCAGGTACAACATGTTCGCTACCTCGATTGCGCGATTGAGGGTTTCTTTTGAAACGATAATATCTGGCAGCAGGTATTTCCTGGGCTTAAGAAAGCCCTCGCGTGATTCTCCAACCCCGGACATCTGTTCCTTAAATTCTTCGAGCAACGGGTGCTGTTTTGGCAGCCCTCTGCTCCGGCGTTTGGTGACGCTATCGTCTTGAGGCGCCTGAGGAGGAGGCAACTGTGCAATCCTGGCATAACCGCTGCGCGCCCATTCCAATTCATCTCCAGGACAGGCATCCGGCAAAGGTTGACGCTTGGGGCGTTTTCCGGTCGCATACATGGCCCAGTAGCCTCTTGGGGGACGAGGAACCTTCAGTCGAGTGCAGATACGAGCCATGAAACTCGATGAGACCTCGTACTTCAGGGCAACGGTGGTCATCGGCTCTGCCCACACTTCTTCATACAACTGTTCCCGGCTGACTCTGGTCTCCTTGTTGATGGTAGCTGTATTTTCTCCCATTGAAGTGCCTCTCCAATTTGATATTGTGCATCATCAGGTGTTCCGGACAGAAGTAATATTGCAATGACATATATAGCATGTCAATCAGGCAGCTTACAGCACAGTGCTAATGCTCAGGAAGTTCAGAAATAACGGATTGAGGAACTGATTTACCTGCCGGCACAGGTGCAACATTGATCGCATGTGGCGTGCCTTTTATGTGAATATGAACTATTTTAAATATGGCTTGCCTGTTCCAAATACATGGTATATATTTTTGAAACCCAACACTTTGGAATGAAAAGCGGTTGCCATGAATCTCACAGCACAACAAAGACTTCTTGATCTATTCGGCAGGCAAAGCGTGGTACGCTCTCTGGATCTTGAACAGTATGAAATTCCCCGGGTAGAGATCAGCCGCCTGTGCAAGCGGGGTGTGGTTGAGCGCGTCGGGCGCGGGCTCTATCGACTGACAGATGCACAGGTAACAGAGCATCAAACTCTGGCCGAGGTTTGCAAAGCAATCCCTAACGGAGTGGTCTGCCTCCTTTCCGCACTTCGCTTTCATGATCTGACAACACAATCGCCATTCGAGGTCTGGATGACGATTGACGTCAAAGCCCATCTCCCCAGAACCAGCCTGCCAATAAAATTCGTCAGATTCTCAGGACCAGCTCTCAGTGATGGTGTAGAAATCCACAGGATTGACGGTGTGGACATAAAAGTTTACTGTCTTGCAAAGACCGTGGCCGATTGCTTCAAATACCGTCACAAAATCGGACTGGATGTTGCCCTGGAAGCACTTCGCGAAGGAATTGAAAGCGGCCGTTGCGTAATCGATGACATCTGGCGTTACGCGAAGGTATGTAGAGTAAGTAATGTGATGAGACCCTATATGGAAGTAATGGCTATGTCACAATTTCGAGGAACGAATACCGCAACGCCGTAAGTTACCAATAGCAAAAGTTGGTTGCAAAACGTTCTCAATTGGATTACAAACGCACTCATGGAGAGAACAGCGATAAGTAAAGAACAGAGAAAGTCGACAGGTCTTGCTGAAACCCTTTTCAGCGATTACCGGCGACGCATATTGGCCCTTTTGCTGTTGCGTTCCGACGAGGATTTCCATGTTCGGGAGATATCCCGTCTGACCGGTGTACCGGCCGGATCGCTGCACCGTGAGCTCAAACTCCTTACTGATGCTGGACTGCTTTCACGGCAGGCTATGGGGAACCAGGTCCGCTACCATGCCGAACGGGACTGCCCCATTTTTCATGAACTGGCCGGCATCTTCCGCAAAACGAGCGGTCTGGCGGATGTCATCCGTTTAGCCCTGCAGCCGTTGTCCCCGGGCATCACGGCAGCGTTCATTTTCGGTTCCGTAGCCAAAGGGGAAGAACGGGCGACCAGTGATGTGGATGTCTGTGTCGTCGGGACGACATCCTTCACCGATGTCGTGGTGGCCCTGGCGAATATGAACCAGAAACTTGGCCGGGAAATCAATCCGGTAGTCATGCCCTGCGAACAGTTCACTGCCAAGCTGGCTGCCGGAGAACAGTTTGCGACACGCATCATGAGCGAACCGAAACTCTTTCTGATAGGTGATGAACATGACCTTGGAAAACCTGCGTAACCTGGAAAAGATCAGGCAACTAAAAAGCCTCGTGACCGGCCAGGAAAATACCAAGGATATATTATGAAATATCAGGAAACCGAAACCGTTGAACTAAAGAAATCAACCTCTGAACTTAAGGAGGCGGTGATCTCCATTGTGGCGATGCTGAACAAACACCAGGGGGGTGAAGTATTGTTCGGCGTTAAGAATGATGGGACGGTTGTCGGCCAGCAGGTTTCAGATAAAACGATGAGGGATGTCTCCAAATCGATTTCCGAACATATTGAACCAAAAATCTACCCCGTTGTTGAACAAGTCTCCGTTGACGGTAAACAGTGCATCAAGGTGCAGGTCGATGGCGGCGAGCATCCTTATTATGCCTATGGACGAGCATATATCCGTGTGGGTGATGAAGATCGGCAATTAAGTGCCAAAGAGCTGGAAAGTATGGTCCTGACCAAGAACCGTGACCGACTCCGCTGGGATACTGAGGTTTGCGAAAAAGCGACCGTCGATGACATTAGTGCCAGCAAGCTCAAGTCATTCCTGAAGCTCTGCGGCCTCACCTATGACACAATCCCCAATTCCCTTGATAAACTGAATCTGGCCAAAGACGGCAAGTTGTTGAATGCCGCTGTACTCTGCTTTGCCCGTAAGCCAGAGAAACTCTTTCCCAATGCCAGGTTACGCTGTGCGGTATTCGGTACGCTGGACACTACCGTTACCATTGATATGAAGGACTTTTACGGAGATGCTTTTACTCTGATCAGCAGGGCCGAAGAGTACGTTCTGGAGCATATCAATATCGGCATGCGACTGGACGGGTTGTTGCGGGTAGATGTTCCTGAGATTGACCGTGAAGCGATTCGTGAAGCGATTATCAATGCATTCTGTCACCGGGATTACCGTGAGTATGATTCAGTCAATATCGCCATCTTCAAGGATCGTATCGAGGTAAGAAGCCCTGGCCTTCTGTATGGTGGGCTTACTATCGACAGCATCAGAAAGAAAATGGTATCTGCCCGGCGTAACGAGTTGCTGGCTGAGCTGTTCCAACGCAGCCACCGCATTGAGAAATGGGGCCGTGGAATCAAGATGATTCTGGAGCGGGAACCTGCCACAGAGTTTGAGGAGATAGGAACCGTACAGTTTATCGTCACGTTTAAACGGAAAGCCGGTGAATTGAGTACCGGCGTTTTTCAGGGAACCGGTACCCAGAAAAGTTCACAGAAAAGTTCACAGAAAATTCTTGATATGATAGTCTCCAATCCGCATATCACCATCAGGGAGATGGCAGACGTCCTGAAGATCACGGACCGGGCAATTAAGAAGAATATCGAAAGCCTGAAGAAGGAAGGCGTACTCAAGCGTGTTGGTCCGGATAAAGGCGGGTCTTGGGAGGTCATAAGCAATCCCGAATGACTGATCACCTCAACAAGGAAATGCGTTCGTGGAATATGAGCCGGATTCGTAGCAAGGATACGAAGCCGGAAATCGCTCTGCCTACTTTGGCCTGAAAGGAATTTTATGGGGAAAGAATCCTTTATTGAATATTTGAGAGGTGTATCGGCTGAGAATAGTGGCAAGCCGTCAGCATACTCAAAAGCAATGGAAGTGATTGAAGAAACATTTTTTTCTAAAGCACTTACCGCAACTACTGATGTCTGGAATTTTATCACAGTAGAAAATATCGATGCGCTTTACGAAGTTGTATTGAGAGAGCAAAGAAATGAAAATGGAATATTTAAGGATTACAAGCCTCCAAGTTATTGGAGAGACGGTTATTGCTCTGCAGCATTAAAAGAGTACAAACAATTTTTACAGCGAAATCGTCAACCAGAACATCGTACGCAACTGCCCGCACATTCTATGCTTATTCCATCAGAATCTGAGACTATTTTTCTTCCCAAACCTTTCCTTCTCCTGGCCGGTATCTCAGGCACCGGAAAAACCCGATTCGTTCGCGAACAGGCAAATGCTTCAGCTTCACTTTTCAGCTTACCAGAAGGCGATAACTACTGCCTTGTCCCCGTTCGTCCAGATTGGCACGAACCATCCGATCTTCTTGGCTATATCTCCCGCATTGGCTGTGATGGCCCCCGCTATGTAGTTACAGATCTGCTCCGCTTCATTGTGGCAGCTTGGAAATATACTGCAGAAACCGCATCCGCTGCAGGGATAATCTATAAACCATTCGACACTGTGTGTCCTTATTGGCTTTGCCTTGACGAGATGAACCTGGCTCCGGTTGAGCAGTATTTCGCTGATTATCTGTCCATTCTTGAAACCCGCAAATGGGAGAATGGTGCCTATTCATGTGATCCTCTACTCAAGTCGGCAGTAATTAAGCAGCAGCTTGACGAAGTAGGTCAGATCGATTTATGGAAAAGGCTGGGTATCGATGATGTCGAATCTGCCGGACTGGTAGAGTTTTTTACAGAATATGGAATCGCGCTGCCTCCCAATCTAATCGTGGCCGGCACGGTTAATATGGATGAGACCACTCATGGCTTTTCACGCAAGGTTATTGATAGGGCCCTGACTTTTGATTTCGGCGAGTTCTTCCCTAATGATTATGGCCAGTATTACGAAGCTGACAAACTGCAGTCAGTCAGACCGCTCGGCTTTCCACGTATGTCAGGAGTGCACCATGAAGATGCTCTTGCTTCAGTATCTGCTGACAGGGACGGTCGAAATACAATCCGCTTTTTGAATGCAGTCAATGGAATCCTTAGAGATACTCCCTTCGAGCTTGCCTATCGTGCTTTGAATGAAGCCTTGCTCTCAGTTGTCTGTTTCAATCCTGCTGATGAAATCCAATTGCAGGCGGTCTGGGATGACTTTTTGATGATGAAAGTCCTCCCAAGGATTGAGGGTGATGCAGAAAAACTGGGCTATGAAGGCGAGGATACCGGACGGTTGATTGAATTATCACAGCTTCTGAAGATGGAATTGGCAGCTATCGTTGATGGCAGACCTGACCTGTTGAGAGTCAATGCTGATGGATCAGCGGCTCAATCCTCGTGCCGGTCGTTGAAGAAACTCGCATGGATGCAAAAGCGTCTGTCCGCAAGCAGCTTTACATCTTTCTGGCCGTAGCCGGTGCTTTACTGTGCCTGAAGTAGTCAGGATACATACCGCTGAATGGAATCTTTCTGTCTGGACGAAGAATATAAGTGTTCCGACCGCTCGTCTTGCGTTAACTCTTGAAGCCAGAGGAAAAGAACTTCCTGCTGGTGCAGTCCACTTGTTTCCCGCTCTGAAAGTTTCCGGCGTCATCCCCGAACCAATAAATTCCATTGATGAAAAAATAGCTGAATTATCTATTCCAGAACCGGTTTTTTTCGAAAACCGACTCTATGAGTTTGAATTTCAGTTTTCCGGCAGCAGTTCAGCCGCCTGTCCCGAAATCATTCACTGGCGCACCGATGTAGTAGATGCCTTCCACCCGTCAGGAAACAGTCTCAGGGGAAGTATCAACTTCGGCAATGATGTGGGCTGGTTTCGACTGGGGCTGAAGTTTAACAACGGTCAGAAGGAGCAAACACAGTTTTTATCCTTTGAAGTGCTGCCGACCAAGATGGATCTGGCGGGAGACTTTGATCAGATTCACCGGGATATTGATAGTACCTATCCGCTCTGGCGGTTTTCGTTTGCCCAGAAAACCGAGCATGAACTTGCAAAGTCACGGAAACCGCATGAACGTTTTCCGCTTCTCTGGCTGGCATTATTTAAAAGCCTGCGTACGGAACTTCAGGAAGCTGTAAAACTGATCTGCAGGTCTCCTCATGCGCGGCTTCTCCCGCAGGAGAAATTCCTACGTCCCGACCGTCTTAAAGGAAGACTTACGCCGCGCCTGGAAGAACAGGTGACGGAACAGTGCCGGAACGGGGAAGCCCATCGCCGTCACAGGATAGAGACCCGCCGACTGTCGGTTGATACGCCTGAGAACCGATTTGTGAAAATGGTGATAACCCGCTGTGTGAAGGAGATATCAATATTCAGTCATAGAGCACGATTGAATAATGCCGTGCCGGACAGAGAAAAACTCAGTCGGGCTTTTTTTGATGAGTTGGAGAGCTGGCAGAAACCCCTTGAGCAAAGGCTTGCAGAACCCCTGTTTCGTGAAGTCAGCAGTTTCAACGGATTGTCAGGGGAGTCTCTGGTACTTCATCACAGAGCCGGTTATGCAAAAGTCTACCGAATCTGGCAGGAACTGAAGCTGTATCTTGACCTGTTCGGTCGTCAGGCAGCAATCTCGATGAAGTCGGTATCAGAGCTGTATGAAGTATGGTGTCTGCTTGAGATGCGCCGCATGCTGATCGATCTGGGTTTTATTGAAGTGGAATCGCGTAAAGCTGCATTACGGACAAAAGGTCTGGAAAAGGATCTGGTAGACGGCATGGGCACTGCATTCCGCTTTATAAGGCGTGACGGGCTGAAGATCCGTCTGGCCCATGAACCGCCGTTTTCCGTTACGAACAAGCCTGATGCCAGAGGCATCTACTCCTGGACAACCCCCCAGAAGCCGGACATTCTTCTTGAAGCATCTTTTCCTGACAACAGCAGGATCAGATGGATCTTTGATGCAAAATACCGGATTGCCTCTGAAGACGGCAATGATGACCTTATTCCCGATGATGCAATCAATCAGATGCACCGTTACCGTGATGCACTGATACATCTGTCCGCCGGGGATGACGGTGTTACAGAAAAAAGCCGTCCAATTGTGGGAGCATTTGTGCTCTATCCCGGATGGTTTGATGAAGAGACCGGTACAAACCCGTATGCTGCAGCTGTTGAGTCTGTCGGCATCGGAGGGTTCCCGCTTCTGCCGGGACGTGACAACCTTTGGCTAAAGTCATTTCTGAAAGAGAAATTCGGGGATACTGTAAGAACATTAGCGCTTGATGCTGACGAACATCGGCTGCATGAGTCAGTCAGAATTCCGCCGACCGGCCTGAAGCTTGAACAGTACAGCGATCTGACGCTGGCCGCCTCGCTCGGCGGCATAGCCGGCAGAGACAGGGGGTATGTCAACCGGTTTCTGGAAGGTACTGCCGGCTGGTATCACCTGCCGGTCAGCACTCAGGAAAACAGAAAAATCCCCCGGTCAGTCATGCGGGAAGTTCGATTCTGTGCGGTTTCAATCCATCAGCCCGGCGCGCATGACCGGCTGATCGAATACCTTTATGACGTCAAATCGCTCAGGCTGGTGAAACGCTGCAACCTGACGGTCGAACAGGCCGGAAGCCTGGCACCGGGAAATGATAACGAGTACTGGCTGTTTGAACTCGGGCCGGCTCGACAGCTCTCCAGTCCTATACAAATCGGAGGCGTCCGCCCGTTCCGTTTCCGCCTGACTTCCGCAAGCGGGATGCTGGTCGGGAAACCCTGGCAGGAACTGGAGGACCGGTACACGGGTGTAACCGGCAGGGTATCAACACGTGCGTCGGGAGGATCGCCGATATCATGAGCAACCATATCCAGGCCAAAGGTGCAACGCCGGATTCCGCCCAAGGAGTGATGAGTTTTTGATGCACATATCATCCAGACAAATCGAGTGCTGACATGACCATAACCCGCAAGAGAATATTCATCAGCAGCGTCCAGAAAGAGTTTTCCCAGGTTCGCCGGGATCTCAAGGCGTTTCTTATGGGAGATGCGGTTCTGCGACGCTTTGTTTCGGACGTCTTTTTGTTCGAGGAACTTCCGGCACGGGACCAGCGTGCCGATACGGTCTATCTGGAAGAGGTCGAACGGTGCGACATCTATCTGGGCATCTTCGGCTATGAGTACGGTTTTGAGGATGCAGACGGTGTTTCTCCGACAGAGCGTGAATATGATCATGCCGGCCGTCATGGCAAACCCCGACTGGTATATGTCTGGGGTTCCGATGACAAACAGCGCCACCCCAAGATGCGGCAGCTTGTCAGTAAGGCAAGCAATGAGCTGATCCGCCGCCGTATTGAAGATGCCAGCGCTCTGACTGCCGAGGTCTATGCAAGTCTCGTGGACTATCTCGACACCAGCGGTGCACTGCGGGTGCCCCCCTTCGACACATCTCCCTGTGAGGAGGCAACCCTGAAAGACATATCCCGCAAGCGGGTTGAGTGGTTCCTGGATACCGCCCGCCGTGAACGCGGATTTCCGTTGAAATCAAACACCAGTACCCAGGCGCTGCTGACCCACCTTAACCTCTTTCATGAGCACAAGCCCACCAATGCCGCGATCATGCTCTTCGGCAGCAACCCGCAGAAATTCCACCGTACTGCCGAAACCAAGTGCATGCATTGCCGGGGCACGGAATATCGGCGCCCATTTGTTTCGATGCAGGTCTATGGTGGTGATCTTTTCGAGCAGGCAAACCTTGCCCGCGATTTTGTTCTCGACCGGATTGACCGCGCTGTCGGCGTCAGGGATGTCAGCATTACTGCGCCTGCGACCTATGAACTCCCTCCCGATGCCGTGGGCGAAGCCATCGTCAATGCCATTGCCCACCGGGACTATCACAGCAATGCCTCTGTTGAGGTTCGACTGTTTGCTGACAGGCTCGAAATCTGGAATCCTGGTTCGTTGCCTGGCACCCTCACCATGGACAGCCTCCGGCATGATCACCCGTCAGTGCCATTTAACCCGCTTCTGGCCGAGTCGCTCTACCTGGCCCGCTATATTGAACGCGTCGGTTCCGGCACCCAGACCATGATCGAACTCTGCCGGGAAGCCGGACTGCCGGAACCGCAGTTTGAACAGCGAGAGGGGTTTTTTGTTACAACCATCTGGCGTGACTGGTTGACTCCGGAAATTCTCGCCGGTATGACCCTGAATGAGCGGCAAATATTAGCGGTGGCGTATCTCAAAACAAACGGCAAAATTTCTAATAAGGAATATCAGCAGGTTACCAATGCAATTAAAAAGACATCTACCCGTGATCTGAACGATCTTAAAGAAAAGGGAATCGTTGAGCAGGTTGGCACAAAAGGACCGAGCGTTCACTATGTGATCAGAAAAATAGGGACATAATAGGGACAATTGGGACATGGTTCTGATAGGGACATAATAGGGACAATAGGGACATACCCGATTTACGCCATAAATACGCCAAATGGGCCATAGTAACATGAAGCAGTCATGCGTTCAGGTGTGTTGAACCCGACATAAGCCCACAAACCCTCCATTGGGTATCAAAGGTGGTATCATCATGAAAACTGGCAGAAATGATCCCTGCCCTTGTGGCAGCGGTCTCAAATACAAGAAATGCTGCGCCGACAAAGATGACGCAAGTGAACACCAGCGCGTCATGGGGCCGGTCATGGACGAACTGAAGGAATTACTCAAGGGCAAGAGCTTCGGTTCGCTGGATGAGGCCAACGCCTTTCTGCGTCAGCACAACCAGCAACGTAATCAAGCACCCAGCGACGATTTCCACGGCCTTTCTCCGGAACAGATGCACCGGTTTCTGCACTTCCCGTTTGATACACCCTATCTGATTGCCTTCCCGTCCAGCCTCGACAGCCATCTGCAAGCCCCGATCCTTTCCCTGCTCAAGCTTTTGGTAGACGGCATCGGCGATGACGGTCTGAAGACCACCACCACCGGCAACCTGCCACGAAACTTCTGCCGGGAGTCGGCCCAAAGTTATTATGGTGAAGAGGAATACAAGAGAATATCCCGGTTCGGCGAACTGAGAACAGAACCGGAATTCAGGGTAATGCATACAACCCGGCTGGTTACCGAACTGGCCGGATTGATCAGAAAATACAAGGGGAAATTTATCCTCAGCAGAGAGTGCCGGAAACTGCTGGCAGAACAGGGACAACCCGGCATCTACTCGCGGCTGTTCAGGGCCTTTGTCAGGGAATACAACTGGGCCTATCAGGATCACCTGGGAGAAATTGCCTTCATGCAGCAGTCATTTCTGTTCAGTCTCTATCTGATCTCCCGATATGGTGGTGAGTGGCGGAGCAGTATCTTCTATGAAGACAACTTCCTGCAGGCCTTTCCCAACCTGCTCCCGCAGGTACAGCCGGTCGGCAACTATTATTCGCCAGAGCAAGTGGTGCGGCTCAGTTATTCAGCCCGCTGTCTGGAACGGTTTGCCCGATTCTTTGGGCTGGTAGAAATTGAACGTAGCGGAAATGACCGCTATTCAGAAGAGTTCAGGGTGAGGAAATTGCCGCTTCTGGATCAGGTCGTCCAGTTTCATCTCTGAGGTCATTATGGTAAAAAAGAAAAAAACGGCTGATTCACTGGTTGACTTGCTGGAGGCGGCCAAGCCTGAGACGCTGATTAAATTGATTGCCGAGCTTGCGGAAGATCGGCCCGATGTTCGTCGCGAATGCTTTGACTACCTGAAGAAACACGTCTCACTCACCCCTGCCCAGAAGACACGGTCGGAAGGCGAGATAGTCATGGCCCTTTGGTGGGAGTTGTCTCCCGACCTGGAGGAGCTCGACGATTGCGGTGGCGGTGACTACGGGACAGAAGATCATGTTGCAGACCTGCTGGACGAAATCCGGAAAAAACTGGTCAATTCAAAGGTTGAAGAACAGGTTCGTCGGGAACTTCTTGATGAAGTGCTGCCGTTCATCAAGAGCGGCAATGCCGGCTTGGATGATCCGCTTTATGATCTGGCCTATGCAACCTGCTACAGTGATGAGGATTGGCGCCGTCTGGCACAGATGCTGGAAGCAATGAACAAGGATTGGCCGACCGATCACGCCCGACGGATTTATCGCAAACTTGGTGACCGGGCGAAATATCTGGAGTTGCGGCACAAAAAACTGGTGTACGGTGGCGACTACTATGATCTGGCCACTTTCTACTGGGACGAGGGCAACCGCGAGGAGTCCCTGTCGGTTGCTGAAGAGGGAAAGAAGAAAGGCCAGGGGCGGATGGATGAACTGCGAAAGTTCCTGTCCGACCGCGCCCGAGAGGGGGGCAACCGGGAACAGTACCTTGCCCTCCAGTTCGAGCAGACAACGGATCATCTTACTCTGGCAAAATACACTGCCTTCAAAAAAACCTGTACCGCAGAAGAGTGGAAGATTCACGAGCCCAAAATAATTGAGCGGCTGGATAAGGCCTGGTCCTCGGAAAGCCTCAAGATCAGGATGCAGCGTAAGGAATACGATCAGGCGGTAGCGATACTGCTCAAGGACAAATATCCCCGCTATGCCTGGGATTCAGGTGATGAACTGAAGACAGCAAAACAGCTGGAAGAGCGTTTCCCCGAACAGATCCTGACCTATTATCTTTCAGGGCTCGGCAACCTGAACAATAATGCAACCCGCAAGGAATATACTGAGCGGGCCAAGGTCATGCTCAAGGTCAGGCATATGCTGGTGGATGTCATTAAGGACGAATCCAGATGGAAAGTTTTTGCCGGCAAGGTTAAGCGTGAAAACCTACGCCGACCGGCATTCCAGGAAGAATTCGGCAAGGTAATCGCAGGCTGGCGGGAACTTGTCTGAGGGCACAATCCCTATCGACTCGCCCTTGTCGACGACTGTCGTGATTTGTCGTAAATCGGATTATCTGTCAGAAACCTGCAACTCTATCACCAGCTTTTTGTCATACTGCGGATTGGCCTCTACATCCTTGTAGCCATAAGGGTTTACCACCACCCGGGTTTTGCCGAGTGTGTAGTCGAACGAGTTGTGCGTATGGCCGTGAACCCAGAGATCCGGGCCAAGGTCGATAATATCGTTGGAAAGGTCGGTCATGAAGGCGCAATTGAGGCTGTCACCCCGGAACCGCTGATGAATCGACAGTGGTGAGACTCCATGGTGTGTCACCACGACCGTCTTCTTGTCGCCGGCGGTTGCAAGTGACTCGAAGATAAAGCGTTTCGATTCCTGGAACAGATCGACTGTCTCTTCCGGCATGAGCCGTGTTCCATCTGCCTTTTTGATTACGGCAAAGTCATTCATGTTCTTCCGGGCGTTCTGCATCTTGAAGAAATCCTTCCCCAGAAAATCCGTCCAGAGAGTTGCTCCGATGAACATGATGCCGTTGATGTCGACGGACTCGTTTTCAAGAAAATGGACATTTTTGGGAATCGACAGCTTGGTTTTCAGCTCCTGGATGCGCCCAAAGAAGTCGTTGTGGTAGAAAAAGTGATTCCCCTCAATATAGATGACGGCATGGAAGCGCTTGGCCAAGAGGCTGATTACCTTGAGCCAGGTTTCCTGCCGGTGGGCCAGTCCGATGTCCCCGGCAACCAGGGCAACGGTCTCCTTATCAGTCGGCAGCGGCGGGACCACCATGTCCAGAATGCGCGGGATCTTGTTGGGCGGCCAGAATTCGGCATGGAGATCTGAAAAGGGGCGGACGATCATGATTCTCTCCCTGATAATAGTTTCAATGATGAAAAAATAAGGGAGGAATTATACATGAATCCAATAAAAAAAGCACCCACGATTTCTCGTAAGTGCTTGATATTAAGTGGTGCCCAGGGACGGAATCGAACCGCCGACACGAGGATTTTCAATCCTCTGCTCTACCGACTGAGCTACCTGGGCAAAAGGATTTCTCTTATAACTTTATCACCGCGCGGTGTCAACAGGAAAGTTTACTAAATGTTATGCGGGGTTCTCCCGCTGCATTTTAATCGGGACATAGTTACAAAACGGCTCTTCTTCCATATAGTCTCCGTGTACAGCATCGGCCCTGGCACGACAACCTCCGCATACGTTGAGGTATTCGCACTGTCCGCATTTCCCTTTGTACGATTTGAAGTCACGCAGGTCATTGAACAGCTCTGAACTCTCCCATATTTCCCGGAATGGGGTCTGTTTGACGTTGCCGGCGGTGCGGTGGAAATAGGAGCAGGGTTTCACGTTGCCGTAACAGTCTATCAGGCAGATGGACTGGGCCGCGATGCACCCTTTGCCCCCTCCGGTGGAGAAAGTCAGTGAGCGGCGCTCGAATTTGGTTCCTTCGGCCTTTGCCTTCTGCGGTACGATCCTGTAATAGTGAGGTGCACAGGTCGGGCGCATCAGGATTTCATCTTCCGCCTTTTCCTGCTGATAGTGCCAGTCGAGGATCTCTTCATAATCCTCTTTCGATATCAGTTCGCTCATGATCTCTTCGCCCCGACCGGTCGGGACGATCATGAACATGTACCAGGCAGTAGCCCCCAGGCCCTTTGCCGTCTTGAATGTTGCAGCAATGTCTGTCTGGTTGCGTTTGGTAAAGGAGGAATTGATCAAAAACTTCTGCCCGTTTCTCCGGAATATTTCTGCCGCCCGCACAACTCCTTCAAATGATCCGGGCGACTGGCGAAAATTGTCGTGTACTTCGGCCGTTGAACCATCAAGTGAGAGCGAGACCATTTTTATATCCGCCTTCTTCATCTTCCGGCATATTTCGTCGGTAACCAGAGATCCGTTGGTCGCCATGCACATCCTGAGGCCAAGCGACGTGCCATGCTCGGCCAGTTCGAAGATGTCGGGACGAAGGAGCGGCTCACCGCCGGAAAGCACAACAACCGGTTTGGAAAAATCAGCAATATCCTCCAGGAGTTTCTTTCCCTCGATAGTAGTGAAGTCACCTTCTGTGGAGGTCAAATCAGATGAGCAACGGCAGTGTACACAGTGAAGGTTGCATTTTTGCGTGGTTTCCCATGCGATCCATTTTGGAACAAATTCTGTACTCATAGTGCTCCCGTAACGTATTTCAACGATGTTAGTTGCATTGTTCTTCAATTGAAAATCGTACCTGAATGGCCGCGTAAACTCAAGAATATATTCCGGCAGCGTGCTGCCGGCTAGATTAGGAAAGCTATAAACAAGCGCTTGCAATCGCGGCAAACGTATAGTAGTATGACGCTCCCGCCGCCATTCGCGGCGTTTTACGTACATTCACCCTCTCAAGGAGCACCAATTCAATGCTGAGTATCATTCGTAAGCAGAAAGAATCAATAATCATCAAGTTTGTCTTTGTTGTCATTGTCCTCTCCTTTGTAGGTACAATTTTTCTCGTGTGGGGAAAGGGAAGTGACGGAATTGGTGGCGGCAAGGGGGGGTATGCAGCCAGGGTAAACGGCACGCAAATTTCTCTCGAAGAGTACCAGAACGCATATCAGCGCATCAGAAACATGTATCAGCAGATTTATGGCCAGTCGATTCCCCCCGAAATGGAGAAGATGCTGGGATTGAAAAAAGTCGCGCTCGATGGGCTGATTGATAGCCTGTTAGCCATGAAAGAGGCCAAGTCGCTTGGAATGAAGGTTTCAAAAGATGATATCTCCGCCTCTATAGAAGCGATGCCGATGTTCCAGAAAGATGGTAAATTCAATTTTGATCAATACCAGCAGGTATTAAAGTCAAACCGCATGACCGCAAAGGATTTTGAGGACGGGCAGGAATCAGAAGTATTGCTCAAAAAAGTTCGCCAGTCGATCAAGGACAAGGTCGTTGTCACCGATGCCGATGCCCTGGCACAGTACAAAAAGGAAAATGACAAGCTGGACCTTGAGTATGTGTCCTATGCTCCTTCGGATGTAGCGGCTGAAGTTAAACTGAATGATGCCGACCTGACCGATTTTCTGCAAAAAAATCCGAATGATTTTAAAACCGCCGAAATGGTAGCCCTTTCGTATATTCTGCTTGACCCGGCTTCTCAGTCGGCACAGACAACGGTATCGGAAGAAGAGATACAGACATTCTATCAGAAGAACATCGACCGCTGGCAGGGGAAAGACGGTATTCAGCCATTGTCGGAAGTGAAAGAAAAGGTCAAAGCTGCTGCGATAAAACAGAAGACGGCCAAGCAGCTGTTTGAACTGGCCGCCGATACGTTGTATAAAAACATCAAATCAGGTGATTTGAATCTGATAGCCGGTGCCCTGAAGCAGAAGGTCCAGGAAACCGGCCTGTTTGGCGCCTCCGCACCTGCCGCCCAGCTGGTTGGCGAGACAGCGGTAATCAAGAAGGCCCTTGAACTGAAACAGGGCGAGCTTGGCGGGCCGGTCGAAACGGCAAAGGGCATATATATTCTCAAGGCAAAAGAGCGCAAAGCGGCTGCTGTCCCGGCACTGGCTGAAATAAAGGCCGCCGTCGAGGGGAAAGCCAAGATCGCCAAGGCGATCGAACTGGCAAAGAAAAAAGCTGACGATGCGGCCAGGCAGCTGTCAACCACTGCAGCCATCAAGACTCAGACAACAGGAAGTTTCGGCTTCTCCGCAAAAGGCGATATTCCGGTCATCGGTTCCTCTCCTGAGATTATGGAAGCGGTTTTTAAACTCACGAATGGGCAGGCTCCGTCCACACCGTTCAAGGTCGGCACCCGTTGGTACGCTGTACGTGTAAAGAACCGTACGGATGCTTCGAAAGCCCAGTTTGATGCAACAAAGGAAGAGTTGAAGAAGAAGATGCTCCCGAAAAAGCAGGAAGATGCATTGACCGAGTGGGCCAAAGGATTGCGTGAAAAAGCGAAAATCGAGATAAATCAGGCGCTGCTTGCCGATAAATAGGAGACTGATATGTCGAAACTAGTTTTGCAGACCGATTTCCCCGGTCTCAGCCTGATAGCCCGCGGTAAAGTGCGCGATATTTATGACCTTGGCGAGACACTGTTGCTGGTCACGTCGGACCGGATCTCGGCTTTTGATGTTATCATGAACGAACCGATCCCTGATAAAGGGTTCGTGCTGACCCAGATTTCCGCCTTCTGGTTTCGTCAGATGGAAGATATCGTCCCCAATCATATTATATCTATCGATGTTGCTGACTACCCGGCCGAGTGCCAGCCGTACGCCGAAATTCTCAAAGGGCGTTCGATGCTGGTCAAAAAAGCGGTGCCGCTCCCCGTTGAATGTATCGTACGCGGATATGTTTCCGGTTCGGGGTGGAAGGACTATAAGGCCACCGGTGCAATAAGCGGGATTAAGCTGCCGGTCGGTCTGAAAGAGTCGGATCGTCTGCCGGAACCGATCTTTACCCCTTCTACGAAAGCCGATCTCGGTGCTCATGATGAAACAATCACCTTTGAGAAAATGGTTGAAATCTGTGGACGCGATCTGGCAGAAAAGGCTCGCGACTATACCCTTAAAATTTATTCCCGTGCTCATGCCCTGGCCGATGAAAAAGGCATCATCATAGCCGACACCAAATTCGAGTTTGGCGTGTATCAGGGTGAACTTATTATTATCGATGAGTGTATGACCCCGGATTCAAGCCGGTTCTGGCTGAAGGAGTCATATCAGCCTGGTGGTCAGCAGCCAAGTTTCGATAAACAGTTCCTGCGTGATTACCTTGAAACTCTCGATTGGGGAAAGTGTGCTCCACCGCCTGTGCTGCCGCAGGAAATACTGGATAAGACCGCCGATAAATACCGTGAGGCGCTGCAGAGGATCGCAGGAATTACGGTCTAGTTATCACGTTCAATATGATTCGAGAGGCGGATACTTTTTCCGCCTCTTTTTTTGTGCTGCGGCTTGACAATGATTAAAGCTACGGTAACCTGTTGATAATTGAACTCATACAAAGGAGAACCATGATATGAAACTTGAACAGATCAAAGAAATTGCAAAACGGCACGATATCAAACCGGGCAAATTGAAAAAGGGTGATTTAGTGCGCGCCATTCAGGCGGCCGAGGGTAATGACATTTGTTTTGAAACCGGGCGGACTGACGAGTGCGGACAGCCGGGATGCCTCTGGCGGGCGGACTGCAACTGATTCTTTGGCGTTGGCGGTTGTCACTCGTCGCTTGATAGGCGGGTTTTGATTCAACCCGGGTCCGTACCGATGGTGCGCACCCGGGTTTTTTGTCAGTGAGATTTCCCGTTCAGAAATACTCCCAGCTCCCTGTCAACCTTGGAAATGTGGTTCAGCAGCCATTTCAGCAGCATGTTGTTGGTCTCGATCACATGGTGGGTAGAAACGCCGTCTGCCCGGGTTTCCTCTCTTAACGTGGTGATCTGGTCAATAAAGTAGAGGTGCTGGGCGTGATGGGCTTCATAGCCGGGATAATGGTGTGCGCGCTGAAGCGCCTCCTCGTCATTGAAATGGGTATGCACGTACTCCTCAAGAAAAAGCTGCAGCTTTTTCAGCTCTTCAATACCCTGGCCCGTCTGACACGCATTCAGCAGTCGGTCAAAACGGTGCAGAAGCTCCTTGTGCTGGTTGTCAATTGCATCAACTCCAATAGCTAACGAATCTCTCCATTGTATGCCCATGGTTCACCCCTTCACCGGATTTATCGGCCAATTTTTTTTGAAACTATCCGTTTTCCGGTTTCAGTTTTCTGCTTCTGCTCCTGCAGTCGATCTGCCATTGTCCGCAGGCGGGTATCGACACGCTGATAGAGAGACCCTTTGGAAAACTTTCCGTTTTTACCGCGCTGTCCAGCCTTGGTGCCGGTGAGTATTTCGATCCCCTGTTCAATAGTTGCAACGCTCCAGATATGAAACTGTCCGGCATTGACCGCCTGAATAACATCTTCATGCAGCATGAGATGGCGTTCATTCGATTTCGGAATTATGACCCCCTGTTCTCCGGTAAGTCCCTGGGCCCGGCAGACCGCAAAAAACCCTTCGATCTTGTGGTTGACACCACCTATCGGCTGCACCATGCCGCGTTGATTAACGCTGCCGGTTACCGCAATCCCCTGTTTGATGGGAACTCCCGAAAGAGCCGACAGGAGCGCGTAAAGTTCAGTTGAAGAGGCACTGTCCCCCTCTATGCCATCGTACGACTGCTCGAAGCAGATCGATGCGGATAATGACAGGGGGTGCTCTGTCGCAAAGGTCCCGCCCAGATAACCGGTCAGAATCAGAACCCCCTTGTCATGAATCGGCCCCGAAAGTTTGACTTCCCGTTCGATATTAATCATACCGTCCTGACCGGTATAGACCGTGGCGGTGATGCGGGTCGGGCGGCCGAAGGTGTGGTCGCCGAGTCCGATGACCGACAGACCGTTGATCTGTCCGACAACGGTTCCTGACGTATCGACCATGATAGTCCCGTCCTCGTACAATTCCTGCATTCGCTCTTCTATGCGATTGACGCGATAGATGTTTTCTTCCGCTGCGGCACGAACATCGTCACCACTGATGATATCCCGTCCCGCTTTACTGGCCCAGAAACTGATTTCCCGCATGAAATCGGCAATTTCCATAAACTGGGACGAGAGTTTCGACTGGTCGTCAGCCATACGTGCGGTATGCTCCAGCAGGGCTGCGACGCCGCTGTTGTGAAACGGCAGCAATCCCTCGGCCCGGCAATTGCTGGCAACAAACAGAGAATAATCGTGCATTATTTCCGGAGTTCGCGCCACACGACTGTCAAACTCCGCTTTAACTTTAAAAAATTTGCGGTAATCAGGGTCAAGATGAAACAGCAGGTAGTAAATCCAGGGAGTACCTATCAGCACAATTTTGGCGCGCATTTGAACCGGTTCCGGTTTGAGTGAAACCATAGTCATAAAACGGTACTGCTCAAGTACATCCTCGATCCTGATCTCGTTATTGCGGATGCAGCGCTTCAGAGAATCCCAGACAAAGGGATTCATCAGCACTTCGCGGGCATCGATTACCAGATAGCCGCCGTTGGCGCGATGCAGGGCGCCGGAGCGGACCATGGTAAAATCGGTTACCGCCACTCCGCCGTATTGCATGACATGTTCAATCCGCCCGAAGAGGTTGTTATAGGTCGGGTTTGACTCAAACACCACCGGTGCTCCGTCGGTATCCTTGTTGTCCACCAGCACATTGACCTGATAACGGTCAAAGGTCGGTTCCTGGCGCTGCATCTTGATGCCCGGAATCTGCGGCTGGGTTGACTGCGGTTTGAAGTCGTCAAGGGTGTTCAGGATATCCTCCCTGACAGAGTCCAGGTAGCCGAGAACCTTCTCGAGACCGCCGTACTTTTCTCTCAGCGGGTCAAGACGGTGTCCGAGGCAGGACATGCCGAGATCCCGATCGGACTGCGCCAGAGCATCCTTGGTTGTTTTCTCCTGATCGCGTACCTGACGCAGCACCTCATTCAACCTTTCCGTCAGTTCCTTTCCCTGCTTTTCAAGCTTCAGGCGCTTTTTTTCGTTGAGTGCGTCATACTCTTCCTGGGTATAGTTGCGTCCGGCTTTCTGGGGTACGATCACCAGTCCGGATACCGTTCTCTGCAGTGAGAACCCTATCTTCTCCGCGGCTTTTTCCAGCCCCTGAAAAAGATCATTTGAAACGGACTGGTAGCTTTCGAGCAGTTCGGCGCGCCTGGTTTCATATTCACTGCTTTCAAGCGCTTTAGGAATGTCCTTTCGAAAGGCCTCGATCAACTCTTTCATGTCAGCTGCCAGCTCACTCCCTTTTCCGGCGGGAAGATCGAGAGAGATCGCGGAATCGGTATCCTTGAAATTATTGACATATACCCAGTCGTGCGGCTGCGGCTCGTCCTTGGCACGTTTACTGAGAATGCTGGCGATGGTGGATGTCCGGCCGGTGCCTGTTTCTCCGGATATATACAGATTAAAACCGGACCCATCAACTCCCAGGCCGAATTCAATCGAGCGCAGCGCCCGCTTCTGGCCGATGGCATCATTGAAATCAGGCAGTTCAGCGGTGGTTTCAAAACCGAGAAGTTCCGGATCGCAGTTCCAGCGGAGCTTTCCAGCAGGTATGAGGTGAGAGTGGGACATCTGAGGCTCCTTTTGTAAGTTTAAAGCGACATTGTGTAAAGCGGATGAAAATATGTCAAGTTGAAAGCACTGCAAGAGCTTTCGATACGGCGTCACGTATTTCAGGCCGGTCCGGCAGGGTGGCTGCCAGAGTCTGTATGTACCCGCGTTCACCCAGTAACCGTCGCGACGTGTTGCTGGTAAGGTCGTAGACCCACGAAATTTGCAGCAGGGTGAAGTCATTGACGCACGTTACAGTATCAAGGTGAACGACGGAACCGGAGTCCAGCATGGCGATACAGTCATCTGAAACCGATTCGGGCAGGTCCTCCAGTCCGAGTGTCGCGGCCGATGCCCGCTGTTCCGGCTGCTGAGACAGCAGCTCGACAAATACACGCCAGATATCGAGCTTGTCCGCATCCCGAATCAGGTTAATATATGTTCTGGTTGGTGATTGGATTCTGACCGGGGGTTCCAGCAGATTGTGGAACCGTACGGCCTCCTCTATTAGAAGCTGTTCCGAAAAGTCGATTCCTGACAGAACATCCTCCGCCCGGATAACATCAATGGCGAGACGCGCATGGTTATCCGAGTCGCTGTCCCGGAACGTCCGCCAGCGACGGTATTGGGGAAAACGCCCGACGTCGTGCAGCAGGGCAACTGCGGAGGCGATGAGCGACTCGTTCGCCGTAAGCTTCTCACCATCAGACAGCAGCGCCATCACAGCGCATACTTTCCGGGTATGCTCAATTTTGAGCTGAATATTTTTTATGCCTTCTTCATCGGTGTCAAGAAACGGTTCAACGTATCCGTTGAACCAGGCGTTCATATTGTCGAGCCGGTTTTGATTCATGGATATGCCAGCCCCGTCAGGAATTGATTTTGTTCGTATAATACTGTACCGTGTCGCGAAGTCAACCAATCCCGCGAGGAATCCGATGCAGCTGTCACTTCTTGATACCGCCTCCCCTGAAGATATTGCCAGAATACGGGCGGAAGAGCTCCGTCGTCAGCTTGAACAGCACAATCGGCTGTACTATGTCCATGACGCGCCGGAAATCTCCGATGCCGAGTATGATGAACTTTTTCGCGAACTGCAGCGCCTGGAGACACGATATCCGGGTTTGGCCCGTTCCGATTCGCCGACCCGGAGGGTTGGCGGAGTCGCACTCGATAAATTTTCCGCTGTTACACACCGTACTCCCATGCTCTCCCTGGAGAATGCTGCCAATGCGTCTGAGATCAGGGATTTTGATCTGCGGGTCAAAAAAAACCTGGGGCTGCCTCCGGAAGAACGTGTTTCCTATGTCTGTGAACCCAAGATGGATGGTCTGGCGGTGGAGCTGGTATACATTGACGGAGTGCTGACGGTTGCCTCGACCCGTGGTGACGGCGTTACCGGTGAGGATGTAACGGAGAACATACGTACAATCCGGTCCCTCCCGTGGCGTCTTTTTGGCTTCCGGATACCACATCTGCTTGAAGTCCGCGGCGAGGTTTTTCTGTCACTGGAGGCCTTTCGCCGGATCAACAGTGAAAAGGAAGAAAACGGCGATGCGCCGTTTGTTAACCCCCGCAACGCCGCAGCCGGGTCACTGAGGCAACTCGACTCACGCATTACAGCCCGGCGTCCTCTTTCGATCTACTGCTATGCCCCCGGTGTTGCCGAAGGGGCCGATTTCCCTTCACAACAGGATTTTTTTGCTGCAATAGCCGGTTGGGGACTGCCGGTGAATCCGTTGGTGCGTCCGTCCGTCGGTATCGAAGAGGCCGTGTCATACTACGAAGAGATGCAGCGGAAACGTGAGTTGCTCCCCTATGAAATCGACGGCACAGTCGTAAAGGTTGACTCATGTGCCATCCAGCGTGAACTGGGCGAAAAGAGCCGTTCTCCCCGCTGGGCGGTGGCCTGTAAGTTTCCGCCACGTCAGGCGGTAACTGTAGTTGAAGAAATTCTTCACTCAGTCGGCAGAACCGGCGTCATCACTCCGGTGGCCTTGCTCAGACCGGTGGAAATTTCCGGAGTCACCGTTTCCCGCGCCACGCTTCATAATTGGGACGAGATAGCTCTCAAGGACGTGCGCATCGGCGATACTGTGGTGGTGGAGCGTGCCGGTGACGTCATCCCGGCCGTTGTCAAGGTGCTGGCGGAGAAGCGTACCGGGAACGAACAGCGCTCTCTCCCTCCGGAACAGTGCCCGCAATGCGGCTCAGCTGTTGTCCGGATAGCTGACGAAGTAGCTGTACGCTGTATGGGCCTTGCCTGCCCTCCCCAGTTCCGCGAATCGATCATGCACTTTGCGTCGCGGGGCGCCATGGACATCGAAGGTCTGGGAGAAAAGTTTATCGAACAGCTTCTTTCACTGGGGTTGGTGTCCAGCGTGGCAGATCTCTATAGCCTGACCCGGGATGACCTCATGAAATTTGAGCGGATGGGTGAAAAGCTGGCGTCAAATATTCTGACTGCCATCGAAAACAGCAAACAGAGAGATCTGGGGCGCTTCATCTTTGCCCTCGGCATCCGTCATGTGGGGGAGCGCACCGCCAAGTCACTGGCTCAGGCCTTCGGGAGCCTGGAAAACCTGGAGCTGGCCACATTCGAGGAGCTGGTCAGCATCCGTGACATCGGCGGGACGGTTGCGCAGAGCGTCCGGACTTTTTTCGACAACCCGGGCAATATTTCTGTTATCAGGCGCATGCTTGAGGCTGGCGTAACACCCGCAGTTGAGCAGAAAAAGGTCGGCGGCGGCTTCACCGGGAAGAGCTTCGTTTTTACCGGGTCTCTTTCTCGCTTTACCCGCGATGAAGCCCGTGTCATGGTGGAAAACGAGGGGGGCAACGCGGTGGGGTCGGTTTCTAAAAAGACAGATTACGTCGTAGTAGGAGCGGAGGCAGGAAGCAAGCTGGCTAAAGCCAGAGAGCTGGGCGTGACGGTGTTGTCCGAGGATGAATTTCTGGAGTTGGTTGAACGGACGGAGTGAACTGCCAATCAGGTCATACTGTTAATTCATTGTCAGGGACGACAGAAACACGGTCAACTCTACAGATCACAGAAGCTCTATTCATGTACCACCGGAATACGTCTGTTGGTGTAGAATGTAAGTGAAACAAGTCACGGTGTCGGGTTGATAGGTGAGGCGATATAATTATGAACAAGTCAGATGCAATGAAAACAAGTACTGGAAAGGGACCAAGGATTATTTCCCCCTTGCGTTTGCTCGCGAGTCTACTGCTGGTCCTTTTTATTGCCGAAGCGATAATAATGTTTACGTTACCATATTTTTTTCATACTTCGATTGTTCCTATAGATAATTTTGCCGACCCGGTTATGCTGATACTCATATGTGCACCGTTTCTATGGTTTTTGATTGCCCGGCCATTACATGTTACCGCGAAAGAAATTGAGCGGTTGAATGTGGACCTGGCTGCGCGGGCCGTTGAGTTGGAAAGGCAAAATGCGGAATTGCAAGAGACGTATCGCAATCTGGAGATGGAAACCGCAGCGCGGCACCGAACAATGGAAGAACTCCGTGAAAAGGATCAGTTGCTGATCCAGCAAAGCCGCATGGCGGCGATGGGCGAAATGCTCGGCAATATAGCGCATCAATGGCGGCAACCACTGAATGTGCTGGGCATAAAAATTCAGGAACTGGGCCTATCATTTAAATACGGAGAACTTAGCAAGGAACTCATCGACGCCAATATTGCCACGGCGATGGAAATACTCCAACATCTGTCGCAGACCATAACCGTTTTCCAGAATCTCACTGTTCCTGACAAGAAAAAAAGCCTGTTCAGGGTGAAGCAGGTCATCGCTGACACGGTTCAGATCATCGATGAGAGCCTCAAAAAGGAGGGGATCACGCTGGATGTCAGTTCAACCGGCGATCCGCAGATCAATGGCTATCCGAACGAGTTCAGCCAAATGTTCATGAACCTCATTTTGAACGCCAAGGATGCATTGCTGGGACAAAAAACTGTCAACCCGCGTATAACGGTGATCTCATGGTCAGAGAACGACAGGTCAGTGATGACCATTGCCGACAATGGAGGCGGCATCAAAGAGGAAATCATGGATAAAATATTTGACCCGTATTTTACTACCAAGGAGCTTGGAAAAGGGACCGGAGTTGGTCTGTTCCTGTCAAAAACCATTATCGAGAAAAATATGGGAGGACGTATCACCGTGCGTAATATTGAAGGTGGTTCAGAATTCAGGATAGAGGTCTGAAATGGTAACAACGCAATCATCAGCCTCTTTTTCGATTCTATTTGTGGAAGATGATGCAGTGGTCTGCCTGGCTATCGGCCGCATTTTGGCCAGGCAATTCCCCGGTTCTACGGTTTATACCGCGGAAAATGGTCTGGTCGGGTTGGAACTCTTCAAGGAGCACTCCCCCGGGATTGTCATCACCGACATTAATATGCCGGTAATGGATGGTATCGAGATGGCCGGCACTATTAAATTGATCAAAGCGGACACAAAGTTTATCGTGATTACCGGTTATGGCGATAGGAATTATCTTGAAAAATTCAGTGAAATAGGCTTTGAAGATTACATAGTAAAGCCGGTTGATATCGAGAAACTCTTCGCTGTAATTGAAAAGTGCCGGGCCGGAATTGCGCCATCTCAATAAGAAACGTTCAGGGAGGAATCACCATGTCAGAGCAGAAATCAGTATCCTGTGCCAAGTGCAGTACCGTTTGGCAGAATTTTGGAACTACAAATTGCTGGAGCGGTGATCCTGCCAAGGCGCCTCCCAAGCCGGGCAACTGTCCGTCTGATATCTATGAAGATGTCGTACAGGAATCGTTTGATGAATATCGCGGTGACAGCGAGGATGCGAAGATCGCCTTTGTCGCGGCACGGGTCGAAGGGCTCTGCTATCAGCCTGTGCCGGGGAGTGATGCCGTCAACGCCCGCTGGACACGGGTTGAAGACACAATCGCTTTTGCCAAGCTGATGGGATACAAAAAAATCGGTATGGCGACCTGCATCGGTCTGCTGGATGAGTCGGACCGGTTGTCAAAAATACTCACGGCACAAGGCTTTGAGCCGGTCAGTGTCTGCTGCAAGGCGGGAAGTATCGACAAGCTGGAGTTGGGATTGGCAGATGCGGACAAGGTACGGCCGGGTACATTCGAGCCGGCCTGTAATCCGATCGCCCAGGCAGAAATCTGTAACCGGATGGGAACCGACATGAACGTCATCGTCGGACTCTGCGTCGGCCACGACATGCTTTTCAACAAACACTCAAAGGCTCCGGTCACAACTCTGATCGTCAAGGACCGTGTTACCGGTCATAACCCGATTGCCGTACTGTACGGTCAGAATTTCTACTACAAGCGGCTTCAGAAACAGATGGTGCTGGCCGGAGACGAATAGTTTTACCGGCAATGTTCCCGGCACGCGGCGACAAATGCCGCCGCGATGCCGCTGCTGCTGCCGAAATGAATATGGATGTAGGAAGCCAGACAGTTGCGGAAGCGATACCCTTCCACCCCCAGCTCAACCCCTTGCCGAGACACCCGGTAACAGCGCTCTATCCCGTCCGGCATCATGCCGATCTCTGAGTAGTGAAACTCATGCCCCCGGATCGTCGTACCTTTTGCACCAATTACGACATTTTCTGTCAGTTCAATCTGCCGGTAACCGAGTGCCTTTCGGCGTGGCAGCATCCGGCAGCGAACCGGAAAAACTCCGACAAAATCTGCTAGAGCCCGGCCATCAGACGCTTCAATCCCTTCCGTGAGATACACAAATCCCCCGCACTCAGCGTATACCGGCATATCTGTCGCAACAGCCGCCCTGATGGCTTCCTTCATACTACCGTTGGTTTCAAGCTGCCCGGCATACAGTTCCGGGTAACCGCCCGGCAGATAGAGCCCATTGATATCGGCGGGGAGCAGGGCGTCGGCAAGCGGTGAAAAAAAAGCCAGTTCCGCTCCGGCCTCCTGCAACAGCCGCACATTGTCTTCGTACATGAAACAGAACGCGGCATCACGGGCTACGGCGATTCTGACTCGTGGGCCGGCCACCTCTTCCGGTGCTGCAGGCATTGTACGAACGGCAGGTTGAGTGGAGCCGAAGTCCAGTCCGGCCAGCCGGTCCAGATCAAGACAGCGCTCTGCCATATCCGCCAGTCGTCCGATAAACTCACGGGAGAGCGGGTTGTCCTCCGCAGTTACCAATCCGAGGTGGCGGGAGGGGATCACCAGAGACTCGTCGCGCGGTATACAGCCGAAACAGGCAATATCAGGGCAGTGAGCGGCAAGCGTCTCTTTGAGCAGCGTAGCGTGTGAATCGCTCCCGACGCAGTTAAAGATGACCCCGGCCAGCGTGATCTGCGGGTCAAACCGGGCAAAACCGCTCACCAGTGCCGCGGCGCTGGCCGCCATGCCGCGGGCATTGACAACCAGAACAACCTGCGCTCCGGTTATGGCCGCAATCCGGGCGCTGCTCCCTTGGCGAGAAGATGCGCCGATGCCGTCAAAAAGTCCCATTACCCCCTCAATAACGACGATTGTCAGACCGGCCGCGTTACGCTGAACGGTCTGGCGGACAAACCCCTCCTGGCACATCCAGTCATCGAGGTTGTGTGAAGGATGTCCGGTCACCATCCGGTGATAGCCCGGATCTATAAAGTCCGGTCCGCACTTGAAGGGGGCAACCGCCATTCCGCGCCGCATCAGTGCCGCCATGATCGCCAGGGTGACCGTGGTTTTGCCACTGCCGCTTTGCGGTGCGGCTATCAGAAAGCCATTCAAGCTGTTCACCTCAGCGACCTTCTCGAGCCGCCATACTGGAAAAATGCGATCAGGTGGAATTCCTCCTTGTCATACCCCTTCGGGAATCCGCCGACCGGTCCGATTGCCCGCAGGGTACGCAGCACCTCTTCGTCCAATATCCGCGCTCCGGAGCTCTCCAACTGCTGTATATGTATAATCTCGCCCTTCCGGTTGAAGGTGATCCGTACCGGTGTGATCCCTTCGATCCCTTTCATGGCAGCTTCCTGGGGATACCGCCAGACACCGTAAATAGCCCCTTCGAATCGGCGCAGAAACGATCCGAACACGATGTCATCGCTGTTCAGAAAGCGGGTGTCCCCTTCGGCAATGTCGTTTTCAAACGTGCGGCGATAACTCTCTTCCAGTTTTGCCAGGCGGCTGGCCCCGGGGAACAGTTGTTGTGCGGTTGACGGTTGCTGCACGGTCCGTTTTTTTGGTTTCAGAAGGCTGGCGGCTGAAGATCCGGGGGTGACCGAAGGTTGTTCAGGCTCTGCCTGAACAGGCCGGGATGGTTTGGTCACCGGTGAGGGTGGTGCGGTCTGTTTTCTCAGCGCCTGGGCATCTCGTGCGGCATCACCGCGCGGAGCGCTCTCCCTGGGGACTCTGATCTGCTGTTCAGAACGTCGCCTGGTGTCCTGCTGGCGCGGATTAACCGGCTGTTTTAGTTCCGGCATCTGTTGCAGATCAATAAAAACCGGCTCCTTAGCAGGTTCGGATCGGGACGGAGGGTGAAAATAGAGTGCCGCAAGCACCCCCATATGAAGAACGAGAGAGATGCAAAGTACATAGAGAAACGATTTTTCTATATATCGATCATTCATGGAGTGAGGTCGTTTCAAACGTTATATTAGCTGTCAGAATCACGGTATGAGACGATTCTGCAGGTTAGGAAATTTGCAGCGTTTCCTGTGTATATTCACGTGGAGCATCTGTCTGCGGACCGGTCTCCGTTCGCAGGAAGGCGAGTATTTCTTTCAGGCTTTTCAGAATATTGAGTTCCCCTGCGGGAAATTCCTTCGGATCGAGTTCAAGTGTGACCGTGCTTTGATATTCAGTGTGCCGGAGATGGTTAAGGAATCGTGTCAGCGGCAGTATTCCGTGCCCCGGGAGCAGGTGCTCGCGGCCAAGGCCGTAGTCTGAAAAATGAATATTTCGAATGCGCCCCGATTCATAACAGAGGAAAAAGTCGTTGATAAAGCTTGTTTTACCCGAGCCCATATGGGTGCAGTCAAACGTCATAAAGAGATTATGTTCATGGATAAATTCGATCATCTGCTGCGGTTTTGAGAGGATATTGGGGTTGATCTTATGCTCTCCGACCCATGGCATATTCTCGAGGGTTATCATCACCTTTCCATCCAGACCGATTTCTTTCTGGAAGTCACGGATCTTGTAGAGCCAGCGCCAGAAAGCGATTTCCAATCCCATCCAGGAGGGGGGGTGAAAGTTTACCAGCGGAATTTCGCAGGCGGCAGCAAGTTCAACAGTCTTTCTAAGAGAATCCATGGGTGTTCCCCACCCGTCCAGCATCATGAACGGAGCATGGATGGAATGGATCGTCTTTATTTCCTGAAGCGATTTTACCAGTTTGACTGTGTCAACTCTCTGAAAATTCTGGTTTATGATCAGTTCGACCCCGTCGAATCCCGACTCCGCCGCCAGTTCGAATATCCTGTGCAGCGGCAGCGTAAACAGGCATCCGGTTGAAAGTGAGAGAATCATTGAGGGCTGCTCCTCAATTCTGTCAGCTGAAAGTTCATCAGTTCTCCGGACTGTCGTGCACGTCCCGGCTGACAAAGAGCCGGATGGCTTCTGAAGGGGGAGCTGTCAGTAGTGAGGTGATGATCATAACGGCCATCACCAGAGGGGCCCCGATAAATGCTGACGATGTAAGTGGAAACAGCTCTGCAAGAATCGGTACTCTGTCGCCGATAAAAAGAGGAGCAAAGCTTATTAACAGACCGACCACCATGCCGGAAATGACGCCGGGAGCATTGGCCCGGGGCCACCAGATCCCGAGTACGAACGAAGGAAATATAGTATTACCGGCCACAGCAAAGGCAAAAGCGGCAATCTCTGCGATCATCCCCCACGGCTGGAAGGTCAGCACCATTACAATCGCCGCGAGGACAAGGAAAAACCCCTTCGCGGCATATACCTTGTCACGTTCTGAGGCTCCCGGACGGATCAGGCGGGGATAAATATCAAACGAAAAGGATGCTGAACCGGTCATCAGCAATCCGGCTGTTGATGAAAACGCGGCGCTCAAACCGCCGGCGGCGAGTAGTCCCACCGCCCAGAGCGGCAATCCCCCCATGCCGGCAGCAGAGAGGACGATCATATCGGCTGCGTCGGCACTCCCTGCGTTGAGCGTCAGGCCGTTTCGTGCTTCAAACAGGCGGGCCAGAACACCATAGGCCGGTGCCGACCAGTAGATCAGCGCGATAAAGAACAGACCCCATACGACTCCCCAACGTGCATCCCGTATCCCGGGGACCATGTAGAAGCGTGAAAGCACATGCGGCAACCCTGCGGTGCCGAACATCAGGGTAAAGCAGAGGGCAAACCAACTGTACAGAGAGGTGTTGGCAAACGGCTCCGACCAGTTATAGCCGAACTGATGCTGCAGTTCTCCGATTGCCGCTCCGTAGCCGAACTGGGGAAGTATCCAGAAATAGCCCAGTTTACGGGTCAGGAGCATTAACGGCAGGATAAAAGAGATGATCAGTACGAAATAATTCAGCTTCTGATTGCGAACCACTCCCAGGGCACCGGAGACGACAATGAATGATACGAGCAGAGATGTCCCGACAATAACGGCAGGAATATAGTCGATTCCGAACAGCCAGGATACCAGCAGCGCGATGCCGCGAAACTGGGCTACGCAGTAAATAATCGTGATGATGATGGAAATCAGCGCAGCCAGAGTTCGCGCTGTTTCCGACTCATAGCGGAAACCGACAAAATCCGGCGTCGTGAATTTACCGAACCGCCTGATTTGTGTGGCCATCAGTACCAGCAGCAGCACATATCCACCGGTCCAGCCCACGACATACGCCATGGCAAAATAGCCCTTCAGGTAAAATATGCCGGCCAGTCCGAGGAAACTGGCGGCGCTCATCCAGTTACTGGCGATGCCGGCCCCGATCCCGACCCGTCCGGTGTAGCTGCCGCTGAATTGGTATTCCGATTTCGGTTTATCGGGGTTGTTCAGCCCGGAAAGGATAAAGAGGGCAAACATGCCAGCCACGATGGCCAAAGGCACCAGCTGTATCATACCGTATGCCATTTATTCGTCCTCCCCGTTGGTCGGCCGTATGCGGAACCGGAGCGAGCCTTCCGTCGAGTTCACCGTATGACGGTCCATCCAGAAGTTAAACACGCCGCAGAGAATGATGAACCAGAGCGGCAGCAGCTGGCCGCTCAGCCAGAATTGAATCGGCAGATTAAAAAAAGTCAGGTCTCTGAGCAATAATTCGGAGTAATCTGCTTCCAGAAAGTAGGCGAAAAGCTGAAATCCGACAATTGCGATCAGCCACCCTGACAGGATAAGCGTGATGACGCGGACTTCGCCGCGCATGGTTGTGCCGCGCGGTTTAAAAAAACTGAGATCCTTGCTGGATGGTGCATTGGCCATGATATCCCCCAACGTGTGAACCGGAACCGGACAAGCCGGCGCGAAAAAACAGAATCATTATAAAGAGATGAACAGAGTAAATAACTGAATTGTTTCCCGGTACATTACGCAGCCCTTATTCGGCTGAATCCGGCCATCCGTGTTGATTAATCACACGAAGGTTTTCCGGTAATGAACGTAATAAATCGGCTGCCCCATATCCAGAAAACGGCGCATATATTTTGAAACCGGATATCCCTCCAGCGCATGGCGGAATGTATCAGGAGCAAGCTGATTGGCGAATCCGGGCTGGACGTTCATTAACTCAGCAACATCCAGGCCGTAGTCAACAAAATCGGTCGCAAAGTACAGATCCGCCTCCGGCTGCATGAAGAGTGACAGATATGCGACAAACCCGGAGTTAACCAGGCGCCTTTTTCTGTGGCGCAGTTTGGGCCAGGGGTCCGGGCAGTTGATGACAACCATGTGCAGAGCTGACGCCGGTATACATGCGTCGATAAAACTACGGGCTTCGGCCCTCAGTACCCGGACATTGGTCAGCCCGGACGTATCCACCCGCTTGCAGGTTTTGATGCACCCCTTGTTGTAGAAATCAAGGGCGATAAAATTCAGGTCAGGGTGCAGAACAGCCATCTGTACGATAAAATCACCCACTCCGCAGCCGATTTCCAGCGCCAGGGGGTTGTCATTTCCAAATATCCCGCTCCATGACGGGGCGGGGTCGTTATCCTCCCATGGCAGGAAGGTGGGGGATGTGTTGGGGATCAGCATGAATCGTCCTTTGTAAGCCGGTAGGCATGATCTGCGTGTAGAGGCAGAAATCAGCTTCTTTTGTGCATGTAAAGTGAATAACAGTCTTGGAAAAATTGTGTGACTATAGCATGTCTTAGAGGCTGGAGGGAGTGATTTTTGTTGTTAGATGAGCTGTTTTAAACGATAGAATTTACAAGACAGTAACGTGGGGGTGTTGTATAAGGAAGATCTGGATACGATTTTATTTGTGTGAAAACTATGCGTGAGGAGCCGGCATGAAAGGGAATCGTGGTTTTACGTTGATTGAAGTCATTGTTGTCGCGGCGATTATAGCTATTCTGGCAGGTATTCTGGTGCCGATGATCTTCAACCAGATCGATGAGGCGAAAAAGACGCGGGCGCAGGGAGACTGCAAAACCATATCAACCGCAGTCATGATGTTTCGTAAGGATACAGGGAAGTGGCCCTACTTTTTGCCTGGCGATTGCACTCTGTCATATCTTGCCATTCAGGGTTCCGGCAACGCACCCGTGAACGCTTCCGGGGACTGGCAGCTCGGTCTCAATGACATCGCGCTTAAGCTGATACTCAATCTTCCATCGATTAACCCTCCCGTTGCACAGACCTGTTACAATGATAAGGCGCAGAATTATTTACCTCAGGATTCACCCGACCCATGGGGCAACGCCTACGTACTCAATGCCGTCAATTTTGGAACGAACGAACCTGTCTGGGTCATTTCGGCCGGACCGAACGGAATTCTTGATACGAGTGTCAACAGTCAAACACTTAATGATGCCGGTGCAAATGGGGATGATATCGGTATCAGGATTAAGTAGCCCCTTCCTGCATCACAATTAAAAACCCTCTCAGGGATTCCTGAGGGGGTTTTTTGTTTTGTTTTTATGAGTGTCGACCCGGTCAATCCACCTTGACTGTTAGAGTCACCGTTCCACTCGAACCGGCATCAAGTGTGCCGCCCAGAGTCCAGGTAACTGTTCCCGTGCCACCCACTGCCGGGGCGGTTATGGTGCATGAGGTAATGCCGGGCGGGAAAGGGCCGCATACTGCAGACTGAAAAGAGGTGTAAACCGGCACGGGATCGGTGATGACTACGTTCTGGAACCAGGTGGAGGCATTCGGGTTTCCGTAGCCGATGATGTAGTTGATAATAGTACCAGGTGTTGCAGTAAAAACACTTGGAGTTTTAGTTACTTGCAGCGCCAGCAATGTTACCGTAAGTGTAGCGGTGTTACTTGGAGAACCGACTGTAGCGCCGGTATCTGCCGTGGTAATGCCGCTGGTGGTATTTGTGTATGACCCGGCTGATGAAGCCGATACAGGGATGGTGATGGTACAACCGCCGGATGGCAGGCTGGGTATAGTCAGATTGAGGCTGGTGGCGCCTGCTGCAATAGCCGGTGAGTTAGTTACTCCGACGCAGGTCCCGCCGATAGTTGCGGGCGCTGCGACCTTGAAACCGGTCAAGGTATCTGTGAAATTGGAGGATGTCAGTGCATTGCCGTTGGAATTGCTGAGTGTGAACGTCATGGTTGAGGTTGTGTAAACATCAACAGTTGCCGGAGTGAAGGTCTTTACTATTGTCGGCATTACGTTAACTGTCAGCGTGATCGGGCCGGCCAGTGTGCCGGTCAGTGCTGCCGGACCGGTGCTGGTCGGGGCGGTTGTGCTGTTGTTGACTGTGGCAGTAGCGGTGACGCTCTGCGTGATGGTGCAGGTGCCGCCGGGAACAATGGTGCCGGCGCTGAAGCCGACCGTGGTGCCGAGATTGACACCGCCGGTCAGGGTGGCGCTCCCCGCGCCGCTGCACACGACGCCGCCGCCGGCGTTGTTCTTAAGTGTTCCTCCGTAGGTGTCGCTGATGCTGACGCCGGTCAGGTTGCCTACGTTACCGCCAGGGTTCGTGACAGTGATGACCATGCTGGAGGTACCGCCAATGGAGATGCCGGCGGGAGTGAATGTTTTGGTGACTGTGGGCGGTGCGTAGATGTTGACCGTGGCGGTGTTTGATACTGCTCCGTTGCCGCTTTGGGTGGAGCTGACCACTCCGGTGGTATTGTTCTTGGCACCGGTGGTTGTGCCGGTGACCGGGACGGTGATGGTGCAGGTTGCCGGTGATGCGGCAACTGTACCGGCGCTAAAGGTCAGCAGGTTGCCGCCGGTAATGACCAGGCTACCGCCGCAAGGATTGGTGGTACCGTTTGTGGCGGTGAGGCCGGCCGGCAAAGTGTCGGTAAAGGCGATGCCGCTTACGGGGTTGCTGTTGGCATTGCTGATCAGAAAGCTCATATTGACGCTCGAGCCCTGTGCCACATTGGCGGAGGCAAAAGATTTGGTAATAGTAGGAGCGGAATATACGTTGAGCGTCTGGTTGGTGACACCGTTCAGCATACCGCTGATGGCGGTGATCTGAGCCGCACCGTTTACGTATCCGGCCAGCGCCACGTTGCTGGTGACATTGACGCTGATGGTACAGGTCGAGGCGCCTGCGGCCGCATTGACTCCGGTGCCGGCAACGGTGAAGGTTCCCGCTCCCGCTGTCACCGTGATGGTGGGCGTGCCGCCGCAGCCGTTGACTACGGCAGGTGTACCGGCAATCTTCAGGTTGGCCGGGAAGGTGTCGGTAAAGGTCAGGCCGCTGCGTACCAGTGCACCGGCCGGATTGGTGACGGTAAAGGTCAGTGTCGCCGTCTGGCCGACGCCTATGATTCCGGTACTGAAGGCCTTGGTCAGTGATGGAAGGGCCTGTACAATCAGGTTTGCACTGTTGGATGCCGGTCCGGTGGAGGCCTGACTGCTTGAGACTCCTGATGTCTGGTTGGTCTGGGTCCCGATGACGTTACTGGTAACGACGACCGAAATAGTACAGTTCCCGTTGATCGGTATCGTCAGACCGCTAAATGTCAGGTTCGTCTGGCCGTTTGCAAAGCTGTTGCCCCCGGCACCGGTACAACTGCCGCCGGCCGACTGGGCACCGCTGACAGCCATATTGGTCATGGTGTCGCTGAATCCTGATGATGTGAGGTTGATGCCATTGGTGTTGTTGAGTGTGAAGGTGATTGTAGAGGTTGATCCCTGGTTGATCGTGGCCGGACCGAACGCCTTGGCAATCGTGGGCGCTGCCGCTGTGACCGTCAACTGGGCCGTGTTGCTGACTGTACCGACGGTGGTCTGGGTGGTCGTCACACCGCTGGTAGTGTTGTTGTATGTGCCGGGGACATCGGAAGATACGACGACCGTTACGGTGCAGCCGCCCGGTGGAATCGACAGGGCGTTGAACGTTAAGAGGCCGGTTTGCCCCAGGGTGAAGCTGTTGCCGGCCACTCCGCCACACGTTCCGCCGGCCGTCTGGTTGGAGTTGATTGCCATGCCGGTCAGCGTGTCGGTGAAGGTGGCACCCGTCAGGGTGATGGAGTTGGCGTTGCTGAGCGCGAAGGTTATGGTAGAGGGAGCGTCCGAAGAGATGATATTTGGTGCAAAGGCCTTGCCGATACCGGCTTGCGACAGGTAGCTGACTGCGGCGCTGACAGTGCTGGCGTCAAGGTTTGACGAGGCGCCGCTGATACGTGCGGCATTATTGGTATAGCTTCCGGCAGCGGCAGCGATGGTGTTGACCGTGATGGTGCAGTTCGCAGCAGCGGCCGCGAGTGTTCCGCCGGCCAGGGTTATGCTGTTACTGCCGGCCGTGGCGGTAACAACCCCGCCGCAACCGTTGACAAGACCGTTGGGAGTAGAGACCAGCAGACCGGCCGGCAGCGTATCGGTAAAGGCCAGCCCGCTTTGAGCCGGGTTGCCAACGCCGTTGGTGACAGTCAATGTCAACTGACTGTTGGAGCCAAGCATCTGGGTAACAGGAGTAAAGGATTTGCTCAGGGTCGTACCGACCACCGTCAGAGTGCTTGAGAGGGCATTTGCGGTCAGTCCGCCGGCCAGACCTGTTATATTGCCTACGTTGGTGTTCGTGTAGCTGCCGGCCGCTGCAGATGTTACATCGACCTTGATGGTGCAGTTGGCCGTTCCGGCAGTGAGTGCACCCCCTGCGAGGGTTATGACGCTGCTACCGGCCATGGCTGTCACCGCACCTCCACATGCACCGACGAGACCGTTGGGAGCTGAGATGACCACTCCTGCGGGGAGGGTATCCGTAAAAGCCATCCCGCTCTGTACCGGGTTACCGGTTGAATTGGCGATGGTGAAGGTCAGGGCCGAGGTGCCGTTAAACCCGATAGTGGCAGGTGCGAAAACCTTGGTCAAGGTCGGATGGTCGTTAACTGTCAGGGTTGAGTTGACGCTGTTGGTCATACCGGGCGATGTGCCGGTGACGTTGGCGGCAACGTTGTTGTAGGTGCCGGCCGTATTGCTGGTGACATCAACCGTGACGGTGCAGGTCGCCTGAGCCAGCGCCATGCCGCCGTTGGCGAGGACGATGGCATTGCTCCCTGACCCGGCTGTAACCGTTCCGCCGACACAGGTAGTTGAAGCATTAGCCGGGCTCGCCACCATCACGTTGGCCGGTAGTGTCTCGGTAAAGGCCAGTCCGGTCTGAACCGGGTTGCCGGCACCGTTAGTGATAGTGAAGGTCGCGGTTGACGACAATCCGGTTAGAACGATGGCCGGAGCAAAGGCCTTGGTCAGGGTCGAGCCCCGGACGGTCAGGGAGGCAGATGCGTTGGTTCCAACTGCCGGAGTCTGTTGGGTGGTGACTCCGCTGACCGTATTGGCATTAGTCGCGACGTTAGTGCTGGTCACCAGCAGCGTGACCGTACAGCTGCCGTTCGCCGGCAGTGTCATCCCGGTCAGTGTGATCAGGCCGGTCTGGGTGTCGGTGAAGCTGTTGCTTGCGGCGCCGCTGCAGGTGCCGCCGGCAACCTGGTCACCGGAAATGCTCATGTTGGTGAGCGTGTCGGTGATGGTGGCGTTGGAGAGAGCGGTTGAGTTGGATACGTTATTCAGCGTAAATGTGAGGGTTGAACTGCTGCCGGCACCGATCACATTCGGTGCAAAGGCCTTGGCGATGGTCGGCGATTTCAGGGCCAGCACCGAGGCAGAGCTGCCGGTAGTGTTGGTAAAACCGGCGGCGCTGGTGATCAGATAATCCGCCGTATTGGTGTAGGTGCCACCAGTGGTGATAGACGGGATCGTTGACGGGCAGGTCACGGTGCAGACAGCACCGGCATTAACCCGCAACCCCGAGTTTGCATTTTGAAAGTTGATTTGCGCAGTGCTGTTCAACGTGTTGACAACCGTTGCACCGACGCCGGTTGTGCCGTTGGATATGCAGCCGTTAGCGGGTACCGAGGCGGTAATTGTGCAGGAATTCGCGGCGCTTAGAAGAAGCATGCGTGACCCGCCGGCAAGAGCCATTACATCAGAGGTATTAAAACGGACTCTGGTAGCATCGGTGCCGGCCGAAAGGTTAGAGATGGTGAAAATCATGTCCAGGTTTGCGTTGGCCGGTCCGGCCTGTACCTGGGACTGGCTGAATGACTTGGTATAGATCAGGCGGTTGGTGCCGGCCGCGACAACTGTCAGGCTGCCGGACGCGGCGGCATTGCTGCCGGCTGTGGTCTGCAGAGTACCCGCTGCTATCGTGTTGGTTGGTGTTCCGACGGTGCTGCTGGTTACATCTACGATTACCGTGCAGCCGCCGGCCGGGATCGAGGTGCCGTTGGCGATGGTGAAACTGCCGGCTCCGGCTGTGGCGGTGACGGCGGTGCAACTTCCGCTGTTACCGGCAGTGTTGATGGTCATACCGGCCGGAAAGGTGTCGGTAAAGAGAGCGGTGAGAAATATGGCGGCAGTGTTGGGGTTACTGATGTTCACGGTCAAAGTCGAGTTCGCCCCGCTGGCGATAGTGGTTGGTGAGAAGACCTTGGCGATTGTCGGCGGCGCCAGCACGGTGAGGGTGGCCGAGGCGTTCGGCCCGGAGGTCGGCACCTGGGTGGTGGTAACGCCGGAGACGGTATTGACGTAGCTGCCCGAAGCGGCAGCGGTTACATCGACCATGACGGTACAGCTGCCGCTGGCAGGAATGTTAATGCTGGCGATGATACCCCTGGGGGTGGCGCCACTATTGGGACTGTCGTCTAAAGCCGTGGTGGCTTTAGCATTCGGTATCGCACCGGTGCAGGTACCCCTGCCAACGCCGGTATAGGTCTGTGCGACGTTGGTGGTGGTCATGCCGGCCGGAAAAACGTCGGTGAAGGCGGCCCCGTTCATGATCGAGGAGTTGGGGTTGGTCAGGGTCAGGGTGATGGTGGAAGTTCCACCGGCCGGAATGGTGGCCGGACTGAAGACCTTGGCGATGGTGACAGGACCGAGTACGTCCAGAGAGGCCGAGGCGGGAGTTCCCGGATTTACAGATGTTTCAGTGCTGGTTGCGCCGCTGGTCGTGTTGCTGTGTCCAACTGCGGGGCTGATGGTGCCGGAGGTGATCGTGACGCTGATCGTACAGCTTTCGTTGGCGGCCAGAGAGGTAAGAGTCGGGTTGACCTGGGTGCCGCCGACGGAAAGGGCCGGTGAAAATGATACCGCTCCGCTGCAGGTTTTGCCGAAGCTGGTTGATGCCACAGTCATGTTGTTCAGGACATCACTGAACTGGACGTTGTTGAGCGGGGTAGATGAATTCGGGTTGGTGACCGTAAACGTAACGGTTGTATTGCCTCCGACGGTGATCTGACTCGGCAGGAAGTTTTTGCCAAGCTGCGGCGGACGAAGCACGTTCAGGGTCGCCACTGGCGACGGCGATCCGGCCACCGGGGTCTGGGTCGAGGTGGCGCCGCTGGTCTGATTGGTGTTGGCACCGCTGACGTTGCTGGTAATCTGGACCGTTACGGTACAGCTGGTGCCGGCAGCCAGTGTCGGCACCGTCAGGTTGAGACTGGATGCCCCTGCAACCAGAGCCGGGATGCTGGTGGTACCGATACAACTGCCACCGATAGTACTGTTGGCAACTGTCATGCTGGTCAGCGCATCGCTGAAGCTTACGTTGGTGAGCGGCACGGCATTACTGTTCTGCAGGGTGATCGTCATGGCGCTGACGCCGCCCTGGCTGATCAGCGAAGGAGAAAAGGATTTAGCGGTAACTGCCGGTGCCACCACGACGTTCAACGTGGCGGTGTTTGAAGCCGCACCGGCGCCTCCGGTTTCCGTGGTGGCTACACCGGAAGTGGCGTTGTTGTACGTACCGGCAACGCTGGAAGTGACCGGCACCGTGATGGTGCAACTCGACAGTGCCGGAACCGTCCCTGCGGTGACGTTGAAGGTCGAGCCGCCGGCAGTGGCGGTCGTGACGATGCCGCTGCAGCTGCCGCCGACCGTGAGCGGCGTACCGTTGAACAGATTAGCGGGATAGTTGTCGGTGAAGCTGATTCCGTTCAGAGGGATGGAATCAGGGTTGGTTATAGTCAGCTGTATACTGCCGGTACCGCCGGGCGCGAAGCTGGCCGGAATGAACGCCTTGGCTATGGTCGGTTTCTGAGCCACTATCAGGGTGGCGCTGTTCGAAACCGGTCCGACCGGCAGCAGCGCAGTCGAAACACCCGAGGTCGTGTTTAGGTTACTGCCTGTAGTAGAACTGGACACGATGAAGGTGATGGTGCAGCCGGCGGCCGGAATATTGATACCGCTGAAAGCAAGAGCTGTCTGGCCGGCCGTGAGCCCGTTACCGGTAAAGGCGCCGCAGGTACCACCGGCGGTCTGATTGGCGGAGATACTCATGTTGGTGAGTGTGTCTGTCATGATGCCAGCCGTCTGCGCAATCCCGGTCGGGTTATTGAGCGTCAGGGTCACGGTCGATGTGCCTCCCGGAGCGATCTGGGCAGGGGCAAAGCCCTTGTTGATCACGACCAAGCCGACTCCCAGAGCCGTCGTTGCTGATGGGGTTCCTGCATCGGGCGTCTGCGTGCTGGTGACGCCGCTGGTCGTATTCGGATAGTTGCCGGCTGCTGCCGAGCGCACTTGTACCGTAATGGTGCAGCTTCCCGCCGCGGGGACATTGCCTCCCGTGACATTGAAGATGCCCCCTCCCGCGACAGTAGTACCACTCAGAATCACACCGGTGCAGCTTCCGCCGGTAGTGAGCGGAGTGGCATTTATCAGGCCGGCCGGATAGGTGTCCGTAAACACGATATTGGTCAGACCTGCCACGTTCGGATTGGTTATGGTAAAAGTCAGGGTGTCATTGGTATTAGTCGCCACCGCAATCGGACTGAAAGCCTTGGTAATCGTCGGGCGACCCAGCAGTGTGCCGGAACCGACTGCGGCATTAGAGATCTTTTCCATATTCGTCAGGGCCCAGGCCGGGATGCTGTTGATGAACGGCCCTGAAACCGGGGACGAAACCGTTGTCTGCACCTGACAACCGGCAATCGGGACGGTGGCACCGCTCAGGCTGAAGGAGGTGCTGCCGGCCGTAGCGGTAACCGCACCGCCCGGACAGGTCGTGGAGGCGGCCGGTACGGCGGCATTCACTAAACCAGCCGGGTAGGTGTCGCTGAAGGATGCACCCGTCAGGGGGATGCCGGCCGGGTTGCCGATGGTGACGGTCAACACACTCGTGCCGCCGACACTTATGCTGGTCGGATTGAAGCTCTTGCTGAAGGTTGCCGGGGTGCGGACGGTCACATCTTCGCTGGTGCTGGAAGCAGGATTGTAGTTGCTGCCCGGGACGGCACCGCCGCCGGCATAGGCGCCTCCCGGGGTGACAGTCTGACCAGCAATGGTCCGTGTCGGGTCGTCGTAGGTGACCGCGCCCGGATTCTGATAGGTGCCGAGCGTCGTGCCGACCGGGATGTTCACGGTGAACGTGACCGAAACGCTGCCGCCGCCAGGAATAGAGAAGCTCGACCAGGCGGGCGATGTCGCACCGACGACCGGATTAGCCGTTGATGCTTGAGTGGCGCCGCCGCTGAGTGTTATGGAGGAGGTCGATGCATACGTGAAGGGTGACGGCGCTCCGGGCAGCACATCAGTCAGTTTGACTCCGGTAGCGTTTCCGTATCCGGCAGCATTTGTCACGGTCAGCGTGTAGGTGGCCGTCCCCCCCTGGACTGCATTGGGAGTTCCAGCCGACTTGGTTACGGTGAGCAGGGGGTTGCAGAGCGCGTTTGAACCCGCCCCGGGCAGGTCGGTCGGCAGCAGCGCGTATAACTGGTACCCTCCGGACGAAGAGGATGATCCGTAGTCTACGGTGGTCGTCGCACTGGCGTTGGTGGTGCCGTATGCCCCGCCGTTGACGCTGACCGGCACTGTGCTTGAGATGGCGACAAACCCGCCTCCACCGCCCCCGCCCGGTCCATGCGGGTTGACGCCGGCTCCCGGAGAGTTGCTTCCGCCGTTGCCGCCGTTGGCATTGATCGAGACGCCCGCCAGCGTGTTGTTGGTGGCGAACATCAGAACTGCGCCGCCACCGCCACCGCCTCCCGAGGCGTCGTTCAGAACCGTCGTGTTACCGGCTGCGCCGTTGGCATTGATCGTCCCGGTTCCGGTAGTTGTCCGGGTACGAATGATGACTATGCCGCCTCCGGCTGCGCCGCTGGACGCAAAACCGCCTCCGGGAGTACCGGTCGCATTGTTGGTGGTTCCCGCACCCCCGCCCCCCCCCATGGTCAGGCGGGCCGGGGACATGGGCACCGATTCGCCGCCGTAGCCGCCGGTCATGTACATCGGCGGCGTGCCTGGGGTCCAGCCGTAACCGCCCATCCCTCCGGTGCTGTACGCGCCGCCGCCACCTCCGCCGGAATTGTTCTGGTTGCTGGTAACGCTTCCGTCAGTGCCGCCCCCGCCTGCATTGCCCGGCGCTCCTCGGGCAAAACTGCCGTTCGGGTATCCGTCGGTTCCGGTGTCTAAGAGAGTGTTGCTGTTATTTATCCAGCGAGGTGTACCGGCTATGCCTTCACCCTTGCCGGCGTTCAGTCTGTTGAGGCCGGTGCCTGCAAAGGGCGGGACACCGGTTGGAGCTGTCGTCCTGATGTCGGTGTTCGTCAGGCCGGCAGACGGATTGGCACCGACCAGGTTTATGCCGCCGGCGCCACGAAAACCCAGTCCCGTTACGTCGATAATCTGCCCACCCCAGCTTAGCTGGCCGGCCACATCGAACGCCACAACCCCTCCGGTGTATTCTGTCCCGGTTCCGCTCCACATGGAAGCGGTTACCCCCGCCCCCATCACAACAGAAGCATACTGGGGAACCCGGATCACCTGGAAGGTGCGTTGTCCTGCCGAGAAGGTTGCAGTAGCCGAACGGTAGCTGTTGGCCAGCGGCGCAGTGACAGTAATAGGGTTCGCGCCGGTTACATAGGAGGGGGATACTACGGCGTATTCATAGATACCGGCGTTGTTCAGCGCCGTAAATCCGGAACCGCCTGAACTGCCGCCATAACTGGTGGTGTTGCTGCTGTCAATGTCGGCATCCTGCATCTGCATGATTATTATAAGATCGCCGGCAGCTATGTTCGCTGCGGCACCCCGTTTTCCGGCGATGCTGACCGTTATCGATGTCGAGCCGGCGCTAACTGTCCCGGTGCCGGGATAATAGCTGTTGATAACGCCGCTTGGCGTGGCAGGTCCGTCGACGCCGGGATTCGAGCATACCTGCGCGGAGGCCTGTCCGCCAAGGAGCAGCAGCATGAGACTGCAGGTGATGATGCCTATATAGGAACAAGTTCGTTTCACGTCTCTACCTCATTAAAAATTCTGCTACTGTTTATTCAGCCAGCCGGCCGCATCTTTAACCGAATTCTGGTCGAACTTTATCCTGAAACGTATGTACGGCCCCTGGATGGTGTAATCGGCCGATGAGAAATCCTTGTCGGTGAAGCCCACGATGTTATAGCCGACACTGATCCAGGCATTTTCCGCAATATTGTAGCCGGTTGATGGACCGCCGCTGTAGGAAAACTGGCCGCTATGCCAGGTGTGCATGACGCTGCCCCGCACACCGAGGTCCCACTTTTTGGTTATGTCGTAGCGAGCTTCGACTCCCGTATGGTCGGTGAAGCCGCTGTAGCTGCTGCCGTTAATTGTGTCTCTGACGTACTTTGCGCCGTACTGCAGAGAAATCTGCAGTTTTTTCTGCGGCCGGTAGTTGGCATTCAGATTGTTGACCAGACGCCATGTGGTGCCGTTGGAGCTGCTGCCGCCTCTCTGGTCGTCGAGATAATAATCAAGGCGATTCAGTAAAATCCATTTGGTTTCCGGGGGTCGGAACACAAGTCCGTAGCGCAGGTTTGACTGTGTCGTGTCTATGCCGGTCGAAGCAAAGGTCTGATATATCTGGGCACGTCCGGACCAGGCCCAGCTGCCATTGACCTCGTTGACGATCCCGCTCAACAGCCCCCATTTGTCCTGACTTTCAGCGACACGTACCTCAGCCCGGTTGTCCCAGGTCAGATGTTTGACCTGATAGGTGGCGCCGGTTGATACGGCGGTGAAATTTTCGGTGCCGCCCGATGCAGGGGGTACATTGGTGTTGAACTGGTAGTTGGAGTTTTTGGCAAGAGTCTGGCTGCGGTCCAGTCCGGCATCCACCTTCCAGGCTTCATTGATCTGCCAGACCTGCTTCATCCCGACATTGGCAAATACGCGTTCGGAATTCTCGTTCAACTGCCGTTCAACAGTGCTGGTAATGGTTGCACCTTTCCACGGGGTCGAGCGTATGCCGACACGCGTAGTCTGTGTTGTGGCTGTTTTACCCCAGGTGAACTCCTGTGCGCCGAGCAGCGTCAGGTTGCGGAGCACCTTCAGCTCGGCACCCAAAGTCGTACGGGTCGGGAAGTCTTTGTTGTTGCCATCCCATATTGACTGGGCATGGTCAACCGTCAGGGTCAGGCGGTCATTCAGTGTCAGGATCTTTCCCCCTGCGGTCAACTGGTTTGATTGCCGGTTACTGGTATCGCCAAGCTTGTCATTTGCATGCAGTACTCCGAAAGAAAATCCCGAATGGGGATCAGTGTAGCTGACCTTCCCTTCGGCAACATCGCGTACCGCCCCGTCAAGCAGGTTGTACTGGCGGTAGGCGCTGGCGCTGGTGCTGAAACGGTCGTTGAGGCGATACGTTCCGTCAGCACCGAATTTCCGGGTGCCTGACTCGGTCCCCGATTGCTGCCCGAGACCGAAGCCGGCTTCCTGTTCGCGATAATATGCTTTGACATCAAACTTCTTTGAATTGTGTGTGACTTCGGTCAGGTACGAATTGCCGCGATGGCTTGCGGTACCGGCGCTGACGTCACTGGTGGCAAATTCGGCGCGCAATCTGGTGCCGTCGCCAAGCTTAAGCGACGTATCAAGGCCGTACAGGTTTCCGATCCGGACACCCTGATCTTCGTGAATATAACTTCCACCCACTTTCAACCGTTGGTCAAGCAGTTTGAGACCGGCGCGGCCGCCGTAGCTGTAGTTGACTCCGCCAGTGGAGATGGTTTCGTACTCGGCGACAATCGTGATCGGATTGAAATTCTCGTCGCGGCTGAAAACCGGTTCCTTGAAGAAGATGCTGCCGGCATCATAATCAATGGAATACTCGGTGAAGCGTCCGAGCGTGCGGGTGGACAGTACGACTTCGCTCCGGAAACGGTCGCGGACCTCGATGGTGATTTTTTCGGAATTCGAGACAATCTTCTTGTTTGATAAACGATAGATCCCCGATGTCCCGTCTCCCGGAATTTCATCACGCACATAGGATTGTTCGGTTTCGCTGGCAAAGACATTCAATTCATAATTTTGGGCCTGCAGTTCGCTTTTGATGCCGGTCATACGGCGGCTGTAGCGGGACAGCTCGGTCACGGTCAGGCCGGTGTCATAGTCACCGAACATGGCATAGAATTGCTCCCGCTCGATCTTGACGTACAGCTTTTTTGCGCTGGCGGCATCGTACTGCTGCTGGGTCGCATCGCCATAGAGGGTATAATACGTCTCGGGGTTGATCGTCTGGAACAGACCATTGCCGCCGGTCTCTTTTGTCTTGGCACTGTCATAGGCGGTGGTCAGCAGCCACTTGCCCTGGATCTGTCCCTTGGCATACAGGGCGACACGGTTGTTCTGATAAAGGTCTTCTGCCGCACCGGTACTGCTCAGGCTCTCCATGTTGCCCGAAGCGGTGTTGTAGCCAACGGTCCCTTCGGCCAGACCGACCAGGATCCAGTCCCGCAATTTCGGCTGCACATAGGTTTCGGCTTCGACAGTGGCGGTGTTATACCCGATTACGACCCGGTACGGGCCGCTGACGGTGACCGGTTGAAAGGAGACCCATCCGTCCCGGTCCATCACGAGCCGGCGGGTGGTCGTCTTTCTCTTCAAGAGGCAGGCTGTCCTGCACGAGCGGTTTGAGGTTCCCGTCACGCAGTTCCAGTTCGGCCGCAGCCGGATCCGGTTTCCGGCATTGTCAAGCAGTTCAAGCCGCATCCGGACGGGGGTCGTGCCGTCGGCCACGTTCCCCTCTGACGAGAGTACGCGAATGGCGGCGATGTCGCCGGTGCGGATCACCGTTATGCTCCTGTCGAAACGGGCGTTGCCAAATGGATCGAGCCCCTGCAGGGTCAGGGTGTGCTCACCGGCGGGCCCGAAATCGACACCGATAAAGCTGTAGGTGGTTGTGCCGGTCGCGGGATCGGCTGATTTATAACCGATCCGTTCCCTGAGGACTTCCTTGCCGTCAATCGCCAGTTTCGGCTGCAGGGATGAAGGCAGGCGCAACTGGACGGTGTTGGTTTGGTGTACCAGCAGCTCTCCCTCCTGTCTGCCGATGAAACCGGCCGGTTCATCGGCCTGTGCCGGTGCGGCTGCCTCGACCGGTGCTGCTTTGCCGGTAATGACTGCAGGTGATACGGTCGGTGCCGGAAGCGACTGGTTGAAAGCTGTTGCGGCAGCCCCGGTGATGTCTGCCGTTCCGGTTGATCCGGCGGGGGGAGGCGCTGCTGCGGCAACGGTGCGTTCCGAAACAGTGCCGACGTGGGGGGGCGCGCCCCCCGGCAACCACCACCGGAACCACGGTCTCGACTTCTGTCACCTGTTCGCCGCTGAACGCTTTAAGGACCCGCAGACGGGAGGTGCTCACTATGCTGCGGCTGGAGGAGGTCTGGACCTCCACGCGCCTGTTGAGTGATCTTCCCTCCTCAGTGCTGTTGCCGGCGATCGGTGCTGTGGCTCCTTTTCCGTCAAACGTCAGCTTTTCGGGCGGCAGGTGCAGCTTTTCCATCAGATAGCGTCCGACACTTTTGGCACGGGCCATTGAAAGGGCAGAATTGTCTTTGTAGATGCTGCGGCTTCTGGGTGCGATGCGCACAGAGTCGGTATGACCGGTGACGTGGATCTTGTCGACACGCAGTGAGATCAACAGACGGGCCAGTTCATCGATACGTTCACGGTCATCATCGTTCAGTTCAGCGCCGAACGTCGGAAAGTACGGACGCAGGACCATAGTCGGCATGGGATGATCTGTATACTTTTTGTCCTGCTCGACGGTGGTTTCGGCTGGCGGTGTCAGCACGGAAGCACCGTTTGACCGATCCGCCGTCAGATACGCCTGCGTTGTCAGGACAAGTGCAGTAGCTGCTGCCGTCGGTTGTCCGGTAAAGGTCACCTCGTGCTTCCAGCTGCCGGGCAGTTCGCCCAGTTGATACACCAGAATGGCTTTGTCATACTGGACAGGATCAGCCATCACTTTGCCGTTCATCCGGCTGCTGTCGGTTGATACTTCACCCCTTCCGGGAGAATAATGTTCAGCCTGGTGTCCTGAACCGGCAGAGATGAGGCCTGCATGGAAACCGTGTAGGCGATGCTTTTCGCCGTCCACTTCGTTCGAGAGTTCCAGTGTCACTTTCCCTTTAGCGGGGAACGGGAACAGGTGCGACCGCTGGAACTACGGAGACCGCAGGAGGAGGCGCTATCAGTTCCGGCTTCACCGGCTGCGGAGTGGCCGTGTTTCTCAGATGGAAGTCGGTTCGCCGTAGCAGGTCTCTTCGCGTTTTGACAAACTGGAGAAGGCCCGTCCGGCAAACCGGCTGTTCTCGGTGCAGGGGAACGCCTCATAGCCGTCAGGGAGCGAATCAGATCGATCTGAACCACATGCAGGCCGGGACGAACTCCTTCAAAATGGAACAGACCCCGTTTATCACTGACCACAAACGTTCCGTCCTCCATATAGACTCTGATGCCGGCAACGCCATCCGGCCCATCGCCTGTTTCTTCGCTGCAGGCACCGGTGGAGATACGCCCCATCAGAGTGGAACGGGTACGCAGAAAATCATCACGAACAGTGACAGTGGCACGGCCCGTATTCGAACTCACACCAGCCGAACTCGCAACAGCAGTATTGGTTGCCGTTCCTATCCGTAGGTCCGACAGTGCTTCGTCTACATAATCGACCGTCGCAACGCCTCCTTTTGCGATAATTCCAATACTGAATGTCAGGGTACGGCCATCGGTGGAGATCGTTGGATCAGCCGCAGCCAGATTGTTAAGCAGAACCGATCCTTTGCGCAGCCTGAAACCGATCGGCAGGGTGTCAGATAGCTGGACGCCGCCTGCTGCTGCGGTTGAGCTCATATTGGTGACACTCAGTTTGTACGGCACAAAATCTCCGTGACCGGCGGACTCCTTGCCGGCACTCTTCTGCACCCAGAGTCCGGCCGGTGCCGGGTCAAGCGGCACGTCAATACGCAGGGCCGGACCGGGATTGATGACGAACACTTCGCTTCGCGAGCCGTTTACGATAGTGAAAGGCCCGCCGGGGAGTGCCTGGATGACTGTCGTAGCGACCGTGCTGGGGAACTGTAACCCGGAGGAGGAGTGACGTCGAAACGATATGAACCGGGAAGTACAGAACGGGAAGCGGAAACCGCCAGGCGAAAAAGTATAGAGTTTCCCGCTGCTGTCGCTGGTACTGCCGCCGGATGTAAGTGTTGCCGGATAGCTGCTGACCCCGTCATCTCCCAATATAGTGGCCGGCAGACCGGTCGCGGTGTTGATCATGGTAATCGTTGCGCCGTTGAGAGGCAGACCTGTCGCGGAATCGAAGATTATTCCGTACGGGTCGACCATGATGGTCGTCGCCGAGGTGTCGCTGCCGTCAACACTATCGACATAGCGGGTCGTGAGTGTATCCGCCCGCTTTGACAGTTATGCTGCCCGTTGTAGCTGGCGGCGGCGGAGTCGGTCGTGGGAAAGGACCCAACGAAGATGCCGGTATCCGGTCACTCCGGTCAGTTTCAGCACTTCAACATCACCATTGGCCGGATCGGTAACCGTTACTAAAACTGTTTCCACCAGGGTCCGGTCCAGATTCTGGTCCTTGTCGGTCACACGAATGAAAAGCGGGTCACCCTGATGAATCTGGGTAGCCGGTGCCAGCGGAATCGGGCTGCTCAGATCAACCGGCGTGGATGAACCTGTCATGGTCGGCGCTGGAAGCGGCAGGAAGGGTGAAACCGGGCTTGCGCCGCTGCGATACGTACCGGATACCACTTGAATAGCCGGTGTTCCGGAAAGGGTTGGTGCGTACTGAAGGTATTCGATAGTTGAGGGCGTTCGGATCACGGCCGTAACCGTTGCCGATGCTGCTACAAGCGGAGTGGTTGCAGAGGTTACAATGACGGGTGTCTATGACCTTGTCGCCCTGAACCGGTGAGGCGGCATGAATATCCGTCTCTGCGGCCGCGAGGAAAAACGACAGAAGAATAGCGACAGAGGCGCAGCGCAGTGCAGAACGGGCGAAGGCCCCCCAACCCGGGGAGCGCTCCTTTCCGTTTATGCCGGTCCGAACGGTTGTCACGCCGCTTGTACCCTCTGTATGCTCTTTACTGAATCAGTCATGTATGTATAGTTTCGGTTCCTTCATGTTTTTTGAGGCGGCGGGGGAGAGAAACCTCCCCCGCCTGCTTTACTATTTGACTGTTGCCTTGAATAACAGCACTACATCGGCTCCAGCTGCGATCGCAGCAGGTAGTGTGTAGGTAATCGTGCCGGGCGTGGTCCCAAAATTTCGAAACCATCAACATCTCCAGCGTCAAAATCGGGTAGAGCGGCCTGGCGCACCTGCTAGTTGCCCCTGACGATTGCCAGTTTGGCACTGCCGGCCGTATAGGACGTATAACTTGTCATCGGATCAGTGATGACCACCGCGGTGGCATTGCCGGTGCCGCCGTTATGCACGGTGATACGATAGAAAAGCGGGGTTGTCGGTGCAGCGCTTGCTGTGGCTGCCCAACTGGCTGCCAAGTCCCGTCAGGGAAACATCTTTGGTCACCGTCAGATTGGCGGCCGGTACCGTGGTGGTGGTGGAGTCCGTCGCTGCTGCGCCGGCTGCTGATTTGGCACTGACAACGGTCGTGATTGTTTCATTGGTCGTCGTGGCGTTCATGGTCAGAGGTGTCACCGCCAGAGAGAAGGTTTTCTGCTCGCCGATCAGAGTGCCGTAAGTGAGCGCAGCGGAGGCAGTGCCGTTGCCATTGACGGTGATGGTCGATGTGCCGGCGGCATTGTCGACAATCGAAGCAACGGTATATACCTGGGTGTTGATGACAACCGTGGCGCCGGCAATGATGCCGTTGACACTGGCGTTAGACACGCCGTCACTCGGTACCACTATGGCTGTTGTTCCTGCCGCAGTGATGGTCACCGGTGTGATGATTGTAGTGGCGCCCAGAGCTATCGGCGTGGGTGATGGCACTGCGCTGGAGGTGAGGATATGGGCCGTATTGGTAACGCTTCCGCCATTCAGAGAAGTCGATATGGCGTAGGATTCCGGGCCGTTGGAGTTGGCGGTGATGGTGTAGTTGTAGGTCGCCGCTGTGGCCAGTGTGGTGTTCTGGTCGCCCGGAGTGCTCAGGGAGGGGGCAACCGCCACCAGGGTGACGGTCACGATTGCTGATGCAGTGACCGCAGTCTGGGCGGTTCCACCGGCGTCCTTGAAGTTGACTGTTACGGTGTTGATGATGGCGGTGTTGGCCGCCGTGTTGGCGTGCTCCATCTGCGGGATGGCAGCCAGTGTCAGAAACATCAGCAGAACACCGATGCCGACACAGCTGACTGTGGTTAAACTACTGAAATATTCATTTTGCTCTCCTTTCTTCGGTTGTAATCACGTAATGTGATCGGTTAGTCTTATCTGTGAATAACTAGGCCAGCCAGTGTTTTGTTGCGAGTTTCGATTGATTTCATCATCCTCCTTTCTTTTCAAAATAAGATTGCGTGCAGTTTTGTTGATGCGGGTTGTCGTTTATTTGACTCTGGCACTGAAGCCGAGTGTACCTCCTGTGCCTGCCGGAACCTGCTTGATGGTCCAGCGGATATGAGTATATTCCTCCGGACGGGCGGTGTACTTCTGCACAGAGCCGTTGGATTGTTTGATCTCGTACGTGAGCAGAGACGGTTTCTTATACGTCTTGCCGTTGTCGATGGAAAAGGTGATGTCGGCACCGGCACCTTTGGCGCTGTTGTCAACATAGCTCATTCCTGCGGATACCGGATTGTCCACAACGGCATCGGTGGCGGTTTCATTCCCCTTGTTGCTGTAGGCAAGGGTGTAGGTTATGACATCCCCGGAATTTGCCGTTGTTGCCGGGACCCGTTTTGCGGTTCTGGCGCCGTTGACGGTTTCGAAGACCTCCTTACTGGCCGACAGGTTGATTTCCATCTGTGGTTTTGCCCAGACAGGCAGACAGGTAAGTGCCAGAAGTGCCAGAGTGAACAGGGATACCGTAAAACGTTGAAATGATTTTTCCATAAGTGAACCTCCTCTGATTCGGTGTAATTTCTTTTCTGCCTTTTATCGCGTGAAATGGCATAACGACTGACAATAAACGTCAGCCACATTGACATCAGTAATTAACGCACTCATATGAAGTCAATTTATAAAACGTTGTTTTCCAATGCGTTGCAATACAAATACGATCAAATCAATCCTTTATTTAATTAAAGGAATTGGATATCATGCAATTTTCATTCCTTCGCAAAACAGCCGCCGGAGCGGATGCAAACACCACTTTACGTCTGATTTTGCAGGTCATGTACGGAATCCGGCAGACTGTTTTTTCCAAGGCAAAAACAGTCTGTCAGATGGTCGTTGACCATGCCGGTCGCCTGCATAAAAGCGTAACAGATAGTTGTGCCGACAAAACGGAAGCCAATCCGTTTCAACTCTTTGCTCATGGCATCTGAAAGCGCTGTACTCGCAGGCACTTCGGTCATATTTTCCCATGCATTGCAGATCGGTACCCCGCCGACAAAATGCCAGAGATAACTGTCGAGACTTCCGTATCGGGCCTGCACTTCAAGCACTGCCCGGGCGTTGGAAATGGTGGAGGCAACTTTAAGGCGGTTGCGCACAATACCGGGGTCAGCCAGAAGCCTCTCGACATCGGCATCGGTATACGCCGCGACCTTTTCCGGGTCGAAGCCGTCAAAGGCCCTGCGGTACCCTTCCCTTTTCCGCAGAATTGTAATCCAGGACAGGCCGGCCTGCGCCCCCTCCAGCGTAAGCATCTCAAACAGCCGTCGGTCGTCGTGCAGCGGAATTCCCCATTCATGATCGTGATACTCCCGGTACAACGGATCGGTTCCGCACCATGAACAGCGAAAAACAGTTTCTGTCATCAGCTTCTCCAGTTATCAAACAAAGGTTTAGTTTTCATAAACTACTGATTTTTAAAGGCTGTTTATACCTACTCCACGTGTCGATAACAAGAACCAAATGCAGCCGCTACGGTATACATAATGTCACCTTATTTTTTGACTTACCGCCGCCTCCCGTGCTATAAATACCCACTTTTTACCTGACAGCAGGCATCCAGATGATCAGCGTCGAGTCCGGGCAGCAAAAATACCACTCCACAAGGGGGAAAAGGATATGTTTAAAGGAAGTATTGTTGCTATTGTGACACCATTTTGCAACGGAGCGGTTGACGAGCAGAAACTGCGCGAACTGGTCGATTTCCAGATCGAGAACGGGACCGATGCCATCGTTGCCTGCGGCACCACCGGCGAGTCCTCCACCCTCGACAATGTAGAACATCTGGATGTCATCCGGATCGTGTTCGAACAGGCCAAAGGGCGCGTTCCGGTTATCGCCGGCACCGGCTCCAATTCCACCGCCGAAGCGATCCATCTGACCCGTGAGGCCAAAGAACTGGGCGTAGCCGGCGTGCTGCTGGTGACACCCTACTACAACAAGCCGACCCAGGAAGGGCTCTACCGTCATTACACCGCCATCGCCGATGCCGTTGACATCCCGCAGATACTGTACAACGTACCGGGACGCACCGGCGTCAACCTGCTCCCCGAAACCGTTGCGCGTCTCGCTCCGCACCGGAACATTGTCGCCATCAAGGAGGCCACCGGCTCTCTGCAGCAGGCCTCGGAGGTCATCGCTCTCTGCGGAGGCCAGATTGACGTCTTTTCCGGCGACGACTTCATCACCTTCCCGATGATGGCCTGCGGCGCAGTGGGAGTTATTTCCGTACTGGCCAACATCATGCCCAAAACAGTGGGCGACCTGACCGACGCCTTCTTTGCCGGCGATCTGGCCAAGGCCCGTCAGCTGCACCTGGATACTCTCAAGATAGGTAACGCCATGTTCATCGAGAGTAATCCGATCCCGGTAAAAACAGCTCTCGGATTGATGGGCAAATGCTCGGGCGAGGTCCGTCTGCCGCTCTGCGAAATGAGCGCGGCCAACAAGGCGAAGCTGGAAGCGATCATGAAGGAATATAAACTGATTTAATGCACTTAGCACTAAGGCACTAAGTTCACTAAGAGAATCTGGAAAGGCGAGCCTTTTTGACAAAATCTTTGGTGAACTTAGTGCCTTAGTGGTGAATAAGGGGTCACATAATGATTAAAATTGCCGTTTGCGGCGCTGCCGGACGAATGGGGCAGCGCATCATCAATTCAATACTGGAGGCCGAGGGGGTAGAGCTCTCCGGCGCGCTGGAGCGACCGGGTCATCCGCAGGCCGGACAGGATGTCGGGCTGGTTGCCGGCTGCGGTGCGTTGGGAGTGAACGTCTCCGATGACCTGAACGCCGTGATTGCCGGCTGTGACGTGCTGATCGACTTCACCTCCCCCAAAGTGTCGCTCAAAAACCTGGAAGTCTGCGCACTCAAGAAAAAATCCATCGTCATCGGTTCCACCGGTTTTACACCGGAAGAGCGTGCCCTGGCGGTCGAACTGGCACGGGAAATTCCGGCTGTGCTTGCCCCCAACATGTCGGTCGGTGTCAATGTCTGTCTCAAGGTTTTGAAAGACGTGGCCAAAACACTGGGCGACGACTTCGATGTGGAGATCGTCGAACTGCATCACAACAAGAAAAAAGACTCACCGTCAGGAACTGCCGTGCGCATGGGCGAGGTCGTGGCTGAAGCGCTGGGACGGGACTACAACAAGGTTGCCAACTATCACCGCGAGGGGATCTGCGGCGAGCGAACGAAAGAAGAGATTGGCATGCAGACCGTCCGCGGCGGCGACATCATCGGCGAACACACGGTCTACTTCATCGGCCAGGGGGAGCGGATCGAGATCTCCCACCGCGCCATGACACGAGACATGTTCTCGCGCGGATCGGTACGTGCCGCGAAATGGGTGGTCGGCAAGACACCGGGACTCTATGATATGCAGGATGTTCTCGGATTGCGGTAGGGGGTGGTGTTATGGCTACAAAGCTGATCATCTATCTGAAAAACGGATTGAGCGTTGATGGCACCCTGGCGAGGGCCTTTGATGGCTCTGATACTGACATTGATGTTGTCGCCGAGCCTGAAAAAATACGATTAACCTTTGCATTAGATGAAATAGCCTGCATCCTGCTGTCCGGAACCCCTTCCTGGGCCGCTGACCGCCAACCCTCATCAGTCGAAGAAGTACAGATAATCACCGGGGCCACATTCAGTGTCGCCATATACGAAGGCGCGCACTTTGCCACCGGTTTTTTCGGTATTGCCGCCGGGAAGCCGCCGGTTGCCGGATACAACACTATATTCTTCGTCAGTTCAGCCATCCGTTCCCGGCACCTGGAGCAGACCCTGGGGCAGATTCTGCAGGAGAAGGGATTCGTCTCCTCGGAAAAAATCGACGAAGCGCTGCAAATCCAGCAGACGCTTCGGAACCGCAGAATGGGTGAACTTCTCTCCGAATCGGCCAATGTGCCGCAGGAGATCATCGAAAAAACTCTTGCGAACGCTCAGACTGACGCGCGCCGTAAGGCCAGGGTCGGCGACATCCTGATCGAGGCCGGCCTGGTCTCCCGTGATCAGGTGGAAAAGGCGCTTGTAGAGCCAGACTTCCGGCAAGAAAGTCCGCATCGGCGAACTGCTTATCATGCATGGGCTGATTACCGAAGATCAGCTGCTTAACGCACTGGCCACCAAATTTCAGATGCGTTTTGTCGACCTGACGGCGCAGACCCCCGGCGAGGAAGCACTGGCAGCTCTGTCGGAAGGTCTGGTCAACCGGCTGCAGGTATTTCCTCTGGAATTGGTCGGCAGCCGGCTGGTGGTTGCCACCTCGGCTCCGACCGACCCCGCCATCGGCGACGATCTGCGCTTCTGTACAAAATACACCATCGATCTGGTCGTGGCCTCCTCCACCCAGATTGCCCAGGCCATCGAGCGGTATTACCAGCACAAAGAGGAGGAGCTGGACACAATCTTCGATGAGATGAAGGGCGAGCACGAGGTAACGGTTGAAGAGGATGTGGAGTCTTCCAGTTCATCGAACCGGACTCCAAGATCATCACGCTCATCAACAAGGTCCTTATCGACGCCCACCGGCGGGGAGCGTCGGACATCCACTTCGAACCGGGCGGCATCAATAACCCGGTTCTGGTCCGCTACCGGATCGACGGCGAGTGTATTGTGGCACATAAGATAGCCGCCACCTTCAAGAATGCCATTATCTCCCGCATCAAAATCATTGCAAACCTGGATATTGCCGAACGGCGCAAACCGCAGAGCGGTAAGATTATGCTCCGCTTCGAGAACCGCAAAGTCGAATACCGCGTGGAGATTACTCCAACAGTGGGGGGGCAGGAAGATGCCGTGCTCCGGCTGCTGTCAGCCTCCAAGCCGCTGCCGCTGGAAGAGATGGGCTTTCTTCCGTACAACCTGGAGCGGCTCAAAGGGATCATCACCAAACCGTACGGTCTGATCCTCTGCGTCGGCCCGACCGGTTCCGGCAAGACGACAACCCTGCATTCCGCCCTCGGCTACATAAACAAACCGAACCGAAAAATCTGGACAGCCGAAGATCCGGTGGAGATCACCCAGGCCGGTTTGCGGCAGGTACAGGTCAACGCCAAGATCGGTTTCAATTTTGCCGAGGCCATGCGCTCCTTCCTGCGTGCCGATCCTGACGTGATCATGATCGGCGAGATGCGGGATGTGGAGACCGCCCGGATCGCTATCGAGGCATCACTGACCGGGCACCAGGTGTTCAGCACCCTGCACACCAACAGTGCCGCCGAAACCGTGGTGCGGTTGATCGACATGGGGATGGATCCGTTGAACTTTGCCGATGCCCTCCTGGGAATTGTCGCCCAGCGTCTCGCCCGGAAACTGTGCGATAACTGCAAAAAACCGCTCAAGCTCCGGCAGGAGGAGTACGATGAACTGCGGGAAGAGTTCCTGCAACATGCTTCCCCGGTGGCGATGAACCTGTTCCCGACCTATGAAAATGCCGCCTGCATGGCTCCGGAAGGGTGCAAGCAGTGCAACAACACCGGATATAAAGGGCGGGTGGCGATCCATGAGCTGCTGCTGGGGACACAGTCACTCAAGAACGCCATCAAACAGCGGACCAACGGCGATGCCCTTAAGCAGCTTGCCATAGATGAGGGTATGCTGACCCTCAAGATGGACGGCATCCTCAAGGTGTTGCAGGGTAAGACGAACATGGAGCAGATACTCAAGGTATGCATATAGAACGGTCTCATCAGGCATCCGGTAATTTAATACAATTTTTTTGGAGGAATCTTCAGTAATGGCACAGATCAACGACAACTACCTGAAACTCAAAGCAGGCTACCTCTTCCCTGAAATCGGCCGCCGCGTGCGCGAATTCGCCGCCGCCAACCCGACCGCCAAGGTCATCCGTCTGGGGATCGGCGACGTTACCCGTCCGCTGGCACCGGCCGTATTGAAGGCCTTCCACGACGCCGTGGACGATCTGGCCACCACCGACAAATTCGCCGGTTACGGTCCGGAGCAGGGGTATGACTGGCTGATCAACGCCATCATCGAGAAATCCTACAAGCCGCTCGGCGTCAGCCTGAAAACGGAGGAGATGTTCATCTCCGACGGTTCCAAGTGCGACTGCGCCAACATCCTGGACATCTTCGCCCTGGACAACGTGGTTGCCATCGGCGACCCGGTCTACCCGGTCTACAACGACACCAACGTCATGATCGGCCGCACCGGCGAGGCCGACGACAAGGGCTACTATCAGAATATCGTCTACATGCCGTGCAACGAGGCCAACGGTTTCATCCCGGCTCTGCCGACCCAGAAAGTGGACATCATCTATCTCTGCTTCCCCAACAACCCGACCGGCACCGTGGCCAGCAAGGCCGAGCTGAAGAAGTGGGTCGACTACGCCAACGCCAACGACTGCGTGATCTTCTTCGACGCCGCCTACGAGGCGTTCATCACCAACCCGGAGATCCCGCACTCCATCTACGAGATCGAAGGGGCCAAGAAGTGCGCCATCGAGTTCCGCTCGTTCTCCAAGACCGCCGGCTTCACCGGCGTCCGCTGCGGCCTGGTGGTCGTGCCGGAAGAGGTCATGGGCACCACCAGCACGGGCGAGCGCTACAGCTTCAACAAGCTCTGGCTGCGCCGCACCACCACCAAGTTCAACGGCGCCTCCTACCCGGTCCAGCGCGCCGCCGCCGCGGTCTACTCCGACGAGGGGTGGAAGCAGACCAAAGAGATCATCGATTATTACATGGAGAACGCCCGCATCATCCGTGAAGGGTTGAGGGAAGTCGGCGTCACCTGCTTCGGCGGCGTGGATGCCCCCTACATCTGGCTCAAGACCCCGGGCGGCATGACCAGCTGGGACTTCTTCGACAAGCTGCTGACCGAATGCAACGTGGTCGGCACCCCCGGCAGCGGCTTCGGCCCGAGCGGGGAAGGGTACTTCCGGTTGTCGGCCTTCGGCCATCGCGAGAATGTGATTGAGGCGGTGGAGAGGATAAAGAAGAATTTGAAGTAGTTGTTGTAATGAAAGGCGGCCGATTGGCCGCCCTTCTCGCGTTCTGGATTTGTATGTCCGTAAACCTTATTGTGAAAATCGTAAGTGTATCCATTGAAATGCATTGGATTGGATCTTTGTTGTGAAATATAGTTATAAGCGGATTTTAAAATTGCATTTTTAGTGTTTTGTGGCACTATGGTGCAGCTAAATTTAGGAGCGTGTTAATAATGGCTAGTTACGACGATAGAAAGCTAATATATGGGGAGATAGAAGCTTTACGGGAATCGCTCGTGATTTCTTTTATTACTGGGGATCGTAGAGGTTTAGAAACTAAAATTTCCCCGGAAATTATTGATATTTTTGTTGAACATCTTGATGCGATTGGCCCGACTAAAAAAATATCTCTGATTTTGCATACAAATGGAGGGGATACAGCTGCAGCGTGGCGTCTAATTAATTTACTTCATATATTCTGTGATGAGCTCGAAGTCATTGTAATATCTAAAGCACTTAGTGCTGGTACACTCATATCACTCGGCGCTGATAAAATAATCATGACAAAACAAGCAGTTCTGGGGCCTATCGATCCAAGCATCGATCATCCACTAAACCCAATTGTTCCGACAATGCCTCACATTAAAGCACCAGTGAGTGTTGAAGCAGTCAGGGGCTATTTAGATGCTGCGAGTGAACTAGGAATCACGGATAGTAAAGATTTATCGCAATTACTCGTTGATCTGTCGAACAAGGTGCATCCGTTGGTCTTAGGGCAAATTTTTCGTTCAAAAGTTCAAATACGATTCTTGGCGAAAAAGCTGCTTACAAGACAAGTTAAAGAAGATGCAAAGATAAATGAGATTATCGACTTCCTTTGTGCAGAGTCAGGAAGCCATGATTATACCATTAACAGGCGCGAGGCTCGTGATCTTGGATTGCAAATCGAAACCCCTTCCGATGAATTTTACACTTTGCTGAGAAAAATACACCTAAGCTATGTCGAAGAATTAAGCCTTTTAGAGCCATTTGATCCTGCGGGGTTACTTGGAGTGTCTCAGACAATAGATTATTCTTTACCTCGAGCAGTTATTGAGAGCAATATAACTGGGTGTCATCAATTTATTTCAAGTGGGACATTGAATAAATCAATGATGCATGTACAAGTTGCACCTAACATGCCGCCTATGCCACAGGAAGCAATTCACGATAACCGAAAATTCGAAGGTTGGAGGAAAACAAGATGAGTTATTTCCAGTCAACAACAGATGCGAGCAATCTATACCGCCCCACAACTGCAACTGAAACTAGTAAGGAAATGGGAACTGCTGTCAGAGGAAATCTCGCAGACCAAATGAATAATGTAATAATCATTCGAACTACGTATATGGCCAATCAGAATATAGGTACAAATGCTTCTTTTTCAGAGCAGTAATGATGATGCTTAGCATTTGATCAGCATTTCTGTTACATAGAGTATTTTTCCCCTATCAACATTTCTGCCTGCGAAAAAACAGCAGGTGACAAACCTACAATTTTTAAACAGCAAAGGCGGCCAATCGGCCGCCTTTGCTGTTTCTGTATTCAGTACATTTCAAGCGCTGCGGCAATTCTTGTTTTGTGCTGCCCCAGATCCTGCTTGGAAAAGTCGGTGACAACCTTCAGATAGTTGGTGCCAAGATCCTCCCGCACACAGGACTCAAACTTGACCGCCTCTACGTTATAGCCTTAACTGTACCAAGTTGTCTCAGGTATCCGGAATTCCTAAATTGATATATATCTCAAAAAGGTACTTCTGAATCATCGTTCTCCTCTATGTCCTTTTCATTTGGAGTGACAGCAATATTTGCTTCTATTACAGAACGTTTACCTGCCACCTGCTCAAAGTATGTGGACTCACAAAGGCTAATATCATCGTCCGTAATTTTGGAACAGCGATATCCGTCCATGTTGAAGCCAAACTTTTCAAACACCCCCCTATCGACACTGTACAAGTTCCACTCCACATCGTCCGGAAAAAGGAGCACTATCGACAATGCGTTAGTATTGTCGTGCTTGATGATATAGAAATCGTGCTCAGGGATATAATACAGGTAATTATAAGGATTCTCAGGGTCAAAACAATCTAGATCGGACGTATCGCTGTAGCTAGGGCCAGATTCAATTTCTATGGCGCAGTTAAGGCAAACGCCATAAAACCTATCTTCATCGCCTTCGCAATCGTAATCCTCTTCCATATCCCGCCCACACTTTGGGCATGGCCTACTGGATTGAGAAGGCACGTAATCATAAACTCCCCTTAATATGGCGGCAGCGGCGACGTCGTTCCCCATGGTAATCCCCCCCAAAGTTTCGCTGATTATATCAGACAGCGCAGTTAGCAACCACTTTTTCTGCTACCCTCGCAAAATCTCTGAAAGGAGGAAATCTACGGGGTCAGGTCTTGAAATATAAGTTTTACAAAATCGGGGATCAAATAGTCTACGACGATCGCTTCACCACGCCGTACTTGCTCCTTCACTTGTTGACTGATTGCGCGATTATCGCTCCTGATGAGTTCAACCAGTCGGGTGATGCGTTTGGCCTCCGATTGATCGTCGTACGTGGCGCTCCACAATACCATTTCAAACAGCAGCGGAATAAGATCCAGCCCCTTATCGGTAAGCATATAGCTGTCCTTCCTGCCGTCGGCATGTCCCTCACGCACAAGAATGCCCCCCTCAATAAGTTGCCCCAGGCGTGACGCCAGAATGTTGGTGGCAAAACCCTCCTCTGATTTGAGGAAATCACCGTAGGTCCGTTTCCCCCTGAAAATGATGTCTCGAAGGATCAGCAGTGTCCAGCGGTCGCCAAAGGTCTCAAGGGCGAAGTTAACGGGACAGTGCGAGCGAAGTTTGTTTTTTCCCTTTTTCATAATTCAATTTATACAGATTTCACTTGTAATTTGCAAGTGATAATTCTACTATGAATCATAACAAAAACAAATTGGAGGTGGCTGACATGGTAGACATAAATCATCGAATCGGCATCAAAACCCCGGTAGAACGGGTATATAAGGCAGTGACAACTCTGAATGGCCTAGCCGGCTGGTGGACTGAAGATGTAACCGGTGATGCGGCGGTCGGAGGCAGGATTGCGTTCAGTTTTCTCACCACATCCGGTGCTCTGCTGGGCAGGATGGTTATGGAAGTGCAGAAACTGGATGAGAATAAGGAGGTTCGCTGGCGCTGCGTTGAAGGGCCGGAGGAGTGGCTTGGTACTGACATCACCTTCCAGCTTTCTGAACAGGATGGTCAGACGATTGTCCTCTTCGGTCACCGGAACTGGCGCGAGGCTGTTGAGGCTACCTATCACTGCAGTATGAAGTGGGCCACTTTCCTGTTAAGCCTGCGTGAGTATGTGGAAACAGGAACAGGGAAACCGTCACCCCATGATCTGAAGATAGATAACTGGAATTAGCATTCTATGTGGAAATAGATGAGCAGAATAAGGAGGCAATACAATGGTAACTTCACGAGGAAATGAGTTGGCTAAAATAATACGCCAGAGAGTAGCGGATCTGAAACTGGTATGCCAGGGAGTGGACGAAGATCTGTCCGGGCGTGCTCCGGCGGAGCGCTGGTCTCCCAAGCAGGTGATTTCCCATCTGTGCGGTCCCGATGGCGTGGGGCACCTGCCGTTTTTGAAGACCTTTCTCGACAGCGAAACACCGCTGATCGATCTTGTCACCGAGGATCCGTTTTTTACTGAAAAGCGTGCGGCCATGAGCTTCAGTGGGCTTGTTGCGGAGTGTGAGCTGAATTACGAACATGTGGCAGGTTTTGTGGAGGGACTGAATGAGGCGCAACTGGCACGAACAGCGCACATCCCGAAGCTGAAAGATAGTCCGCTGGGCGAGTACCCCACCCTCGACGGGATGATCTATGGCCTGGGTGAGTATCACCTCCAGTTTCACATCGACCATCTGCACGAGATCCTGATGGCTCTTGCGAGTCAGGTGCAGGTTTGATGCAAAGAAATTCATACGGCGGAGTGGCGACAGGTACAGGGTGCTACTCCCCATGTTCTGGAAATTGAAAATTGGTGCCGGAATTTCCCGTGCAGAAGATCCGGCCTTGATGCCGGATCATCAGGAAACAGTGCTCTAATCAACCAATATCAAACCCGATCTCATACTGCGGGAGAGTTCAACATGCCTGATTACCCCAGTGATATTGCCTTCACACCGGCTGTTAAAGCGATTCAGAAACAGAGAGGCTCCCGGGACACCTACGCCAGGATGGAACGGGGTCGCGGCTGGCAGACCAGAGTCACTCCTGATCTGGCCGATTTTCTGGCGGAACTTGACATGTTCTATCTCGGAACGAGCAACGCCGCCTGTCAGCCGTACATCCAGTATCGTGGCGGTCCTCCCGGTTTTTTGAAAGTAATTGACGACCACACCCTCGGCTTCGCCGATTTCGGCGGCAACAGTCAGTACATCTCGATCGGAAACCTGTCGGAAAATCCGAAGGCGTTCATTTTCCTGATTGACTATGCCGCCAGCCAACGCATAAAAATCTGGGGCACAGCTCGTATCGTTGATAATGACACGGATCTGTTCGAACGCCTCGCTGATCCGACCTATCCCGGCAGAGTGGAACGGGCGATACTGTTCACCGTTGATGCCTGGGATGTGAACTGCCCCCAGCACATCCATAAACGATTCTCGCAGCTTCAAATAGCTCCGGTTGTTGAAAAGCTTCAGGATCGCGTGCGGGAGCTTGAAGATGAAGTTGCGCGATTGAGGGGCTGAGCGCACTGTGGTGATGAGCCTGTCATCCGGATAGTTATTCCGGGGGACACCTTTTAATTCAAAAGGCGACCATAGGAAACCTAAGTGTCAGGTCTTGAAATATAATTCACCCCTGACTAACCGGGACTTGAAAGTACGCAGTTGATCAGTTTTCAGGCTCAGGGCAGACGCAGGAATCAAAATCCTCATTCAAGCACTCCTTGCAGACCGCACTACCTCGCCGCGCCGCCTCTATGGCTGCGATGTCGATCTTTTTCATCTGCATCATCGCATCGAACGCCCGCTTGGCTGCGGCGGGGTCGGGATCGGTTATAGCTTTCGTCAGGGCAACCGGAGTAATCTGCCACGACAGACCCCATTTGTCCCTGCACCAGCCGCACTCGCTCTCCTCACCACCGTTGCCGACAATAGCGTTCCAGTAGCTATCCGTTTCGGACTGGTCAGCGGTTGCAACCTGAAACGAGAATGCCCAGTTGTGCGTGACCTCGGGTCCGCCATTAAGCCCGAGGCAGGGAATACCCATGACGGTAAACTCGACCGTCAACACATCCCCCTGCTTTCCGGCCGGATAGTCCCCCGGTGCGAGATGTACAGCGTTTACGGATGAATCAGGAAAGGTTGCAGCATAAAACCGCGCCGCCTCCTCGGCTTCGCGGTCGTACCAAAGGCAAATTGTGTTCTTTGCGTGCGTTTTCATATCACTTCTCCTTCGTGATGCGCCGCTCTGAAAAAAGTGCCGGTAGTGAGCGGTCAATGTACCAGATCCATTACGATTTATTTGTCATCTTCATTTTATGCTCTTTGGCGAAGATATTTTATAAAAAAATTCCTGAGAGGGGACGGTGGGGGCAGAAGATATATTTCACAGGAGAAAGTCAAGCCAGATCCCAAATTACCAAATTATGGCCCTGACCCCAAATTGTGGCCGCACCGCAGATAAACTCACATACCATAAAGTTTACCGCTCCGTGGTCCGCCACATTTGGCAGTTCAGTACTATAGTACAGATGCCGATGCTGTTTTGACTTCATCCCCTGTACACTCCTTTCAACTTACCCTGTATTTTCAACCTGTTACACTCGATATATCAGTGGGTCATTCTTGGCGTATAAGTTGCTCAGTAATTATTAAAATTGAAACAGTAATTCCAGGAGGAATCGCATGAGAAAGTTGATGATAGCAGTAGTTTGCGCTGTATTTGTGTTTGGCACGATAGCAACCGGCTACGCCGAGCAGGGAGATTGGCGCGGAGGAATACGTTCCAGGATTCAAGAATCAAGGCAAAGGATTGATCAGGGTATCGAACGGGGGTCACTCGACAGACATGAGGCCGACCGGCTCCATTCAGAGCTGGGTGCTATTCTCAACAAGATAGACCGCATGAAAGCAGATGGCTATCTTAACCAGGGGGAAAGGGACACTATAAAAAGTGACCTGGACAGACTGGACAGGGATATTTTCAAAGAAAAGCATGATGCTGTATCGGCTGTTCCCGCAGTGCAGCAGGATTGGCGTGGGGGAATACGCGCCAGGATTCAGGACTCAAAGCAAAAGATCGAGCAGGGTGTTGAACGTGGTTCACTCAACAGACATGAGGCCCGCAAGCTCAACAAAGAGTTGGGCAAAATTCTTTACAAGATTGACCGCATGAAAGAAGATGGCCATATTAGTCCAAGGGAACGGAAAAAGATAAATCGAGACCTTGATCGACTGGACCGGGATATTTTCAAAGAAAAGCGTAATGATAACAGAAGGCGCTGAGATAACCGCGATCAAAACCAAGGCACTACCCGGGAACGTATTTCCTGAATGAAAAGTTGAAATCTAATACAAAAGGCGGCCAATTAATCGGCCGCCTTTCTTACGTGGTGAGAGTATTGAAGGGTCCTGGCAGGTCAGCCCCGCATGATATAATCCTGCAGGTTTTTGATGGTGAAATTCTGTTCCGAGATGATCGTTTTTACTACATCGCCGATAGAAATCATACCTATAACCCGGTCGTTTTCAATAACGGGCAGATGCCGCAGGAACTTTTCCGTCATCAGCGCCATGCACTCTTCATTGCTGGTGTCCGGTCTGATGACCATAACTTGAGTAGTCATGATATCCCTGACAAGCGTTTCTTTGGAAGACTTCCCCACCAAAATGACTTTTCTGGCGTAATCCCGCTCGGAGAGAATACCCACCAGTTTTTCACCATCCAAAACCGGAAGCGCACCGACATTTTTGTCCGACATAAGTCTGATCGCCGCAAATACCGTGGCAGCGGGAGAAACAGAAATTATTCCGGCCTCTTTGGTTTTCAGCATGTCCCTGACAGTTTTCATGGATGCTTCCTCCTTATGGGATGATTGTCATCATTGTTCGAATGATAACAATTCAGTCCGTCCGAGTAAAGCGCCATTTAAATACGTTCCTTCGCTTGCAGCAAAAATAGGGGGAAAGCATACGTAATTTATGAGGCGGCCAACCGGCCGCCTTTTTTGTTTTCGGAAATAATTCTCTTGCCGCCAACTTCCGCCTGTGGCACACTATTAAGTACTTAATAAGGTATTGTAAGGAGTACTTATATGAATACTATTCCTGCTCAGGAGCTGAAACGGCGCGGTATTGCCGCGGTTGACGGGTTGATCGCACAGGGCGACGTGCATGTCATTCGCAACAACCGGCCCGAGTACGTGGTGCTGACCGAGGCGCGTTACCGGGAAATGGTGGCCGAGGCAGAGGAGGCATACGTGGCCCGGGTGAAGGCGTCACTTGAGGATGTGAAAGCGGGACGGGTACGAAGATTTACTTCTGCCGATGAACTGCTGCAGGCGCTTGAGCTTGACGGAGAGTGAGCGTGTTCAGCGTTATCACATCGGAAAAGTTTCTCCGGCAGGCAAGTCGGTTCTTCAGGAAGCACCCTGATCTTAAACCGCGTTTCGCTGCGACTGTCGGTGCTCTGCAACAGGACCCTTTTCAGCCGGGTCTCGGCCTTCATCAACTTACCGGTAAACTATCCGGATGCCATGCCGTCAGACTGAATTATTCCTACCGCATTACCCTGACTCTGCTGATCAGCGAGCATGAGATCATTCTGCTCGACATCGGCAGTCATGACGAGGTGTACCGTTAGTCATATGCAAAACTACAAAAGGCGCCAAATCCCTTTTTCGATGTATTAATTTTAAACACTTCCCAGATTCACAAAACAGCACAGGACATCAGAGTCAACTCCGTATGTCCTGTGCCGTTGCATAAAGCGCTATCCGCCGTCTGTGGTTATTCAGCTTTTACAAACGTTCCTTTTTCGCCGCATTTCTCGCATTTCTGCGGCTTGCAGCGTCCTTCCTTTGAATAACCGCATTCGCATTTCCATGTCGCCATGCTGTCACCTCCTCTCTGTTGAACCTGATTATGCCGCATTGTATTGAACTGCAAATAATTTTACCATTTTTTTGAGCGGAGAAGGGAAAAGCCAGGAAAATTTCCAGCATTTTTGCTGATCGGGCACGTCCAGTCCCAGGAAATCAGGGGTACTCCCCATATTTTAATCGCGAAAAATGGAGGCGGCGGAGAGGATCAGGAAAATTGTGAAGCAGGCTTGAAAAAGGGCGCCTTTACGGCGCCCTTTGCTTTTAAAAATGGAACCGTCACTTAGTTATATGATGCGATTCGATGGGATATTTTATGGTTTTATTAGTCTGGCAATATTATCTGCGATCTTCCATAAGGCAAATGTCCAGTCGATCATTAATGCCAAAACCGCTACCTTGAAGATGGTGTCAAATGCATTAGATTTTTTGTCCATTGTTATTTCTCCTGTGAGAATGACAATTTTGCCGGTTGATGGCTGATCATATGTCACTAAAAAACTATCACCACTGCCTTTTCCGGAGGAAAACCGGTGTGTCTCCCTGGTTTAGTTCATTTCTATGTAAGTGCCTGTACTCCTGCTGTTGATCAGGTCGCTTCCAAATAGGGGCGGACGGCAATCCTGCAATCTTCTTTGCTCCCGGTCCTGGTAATTGAGCCGATTGTTTCGATAATTCTGGCTACCGATTCGTCCGCCGCAATGATCTCAAGCTTCACCTTCTCGACGATGTTCGACATGAACGAGGCACCGCGAAACATCATGGTCTGCCCCTTCTGGCGGCACATGATGGCGCTCTCCATGAAATCATCTATACCCATTTCCTCGAGGGCGTCCCGTACTTCCTGCATCTTGAATTGTTGGATGACCGCTTCTATCTGTTTCATGGCTTCCTCCGTGTGCAGGCTCCTTTGCATGCTGAGATATCTTGGGATGTCATCTACATGTCCCGTGCCAAGGCAAAGCCGGGTTGATATCCGTATGATTACAGCCGGTTATCCGGAGTGTTGTTGTCAGGGGAATTCTGCGATGCCGGAAACTTGTGCAGAGAAGCGATAGGTGACCAGGAAAGAGTCAGAGGCCAATCGGCTGTCATTCCTGTTTCATTCAATCTCCCGACGGAATTCCACGTCCCCTTGCCGGTTACATGCCCTGTCAGCCTGACCTGCCCGGAAGCATGACCGCGCCGGGGACTCTATTTTTCTTGACAAGTTTCCCCTTTGGGATAATTATGCCGCAACAAAGCATAAGTTCACCACATTGGTTACACGATAATACTAAACCATTCGCGAGAATGGGACGGAAAGCCTACAGGGTCTCATCGAGATAGCCGGGCCGCCGAAATATCCAGCAGATATTCGGCGGCCCGTTTTTTTTGCCGGCACATGGGAATCTGCTGTAAAGATGACATCCCCTTCGACAGGGGCAGATGCTTGTGGACAAAGCATTATTCGATACAAATGGTTAGACGATAATACTAAACCATTCGCGAGAATGGGACGGAAAGCCTACGGGTCTCATGGAGAGATAGCCGGGTCGCCGAAATATCCTGTTGATATTCGGCCCCGGTTTTTTTGTGCCGTCACGATCCAGGTCTAACTTCCGACACAGGCACGTATAACATATTGAAAGGACAGTATTTACCCATGCGCCGAATTTTTGAGCTAATACCCTTATCCAATACGCTCCGTCTTACGACTCTTTTTGTCGTTATCGTATCTCTCAATGGATGTACGACAATGATCGCAGGCCATGAGGAAGAGCAGCAGCTTATTCCAAGACAATTGGAAGAATATGTCGGACAAAACGAGTTTTCTGTTGCAAAAGGAGCGGATGTCATCGGCCGGATAAGACTCATCACTCTTGAAAAGGGGGATACTCTGCCGGATATTGCACGGCACTTCAGCCTGGGACTTAATGGCGTCAGTGCACTTAATCCGGGGGTGGATATCTGGGTGCCTGAGACCGGAAAACGTATCATGCTGCCGCTGAGTTTTATCCTGCCGGACGCTCCCAGGAAGGGCATCGTGGTCAACCTGGCCTCGATGAGGCTTTTTGAATTTAAAGGAAATAGTGAGTCACTGGCAGTATTGACCTTCCCGGTAGGTGTCGGTACCGAAGAGCGGCCATCGCCCATGGGCCACATGCATGTGGAGCGCAAGGCACACCGGCCGACCTGGCATGTGCCCTCCTCAATTGCCAGGGATCATCTGAAAAAAGGAGATCCACTGCCCGCCGCAGTTCTGCCGGGGCCTCAAAATCCATTGGGAGAATACGCACTGTATTTAAGTGCGCCAAGTTATCTGATCCATGGCACGAATAAACCGGCCAGCATCGGTCTCAGGGCAACCAATGGCTGCATACGGCTCTATCCGGAAAGCGTAAAAAAACTCTACGAGAACACACCGACTAAAACGCCGGTAAACTTCGTTAACCAGCCGTATCTCCTGGGCGAGAGCGATGGAGTGGTTTACATGGAAGTTCATGCGGCCACGGAAGAGCCGGACCCCGCCGGATTTGACAGGATATATGCAAGATTGAAAACTATTGAAAAGGAATCAGGGCGCCCGCTTGATTGGAGTAACGTTAAGAAGGTATTGGCCGAGGCCCGCGGGATTCCGGTTCCCGTATTCAACTTCAGGCAGGGAGGCGGAATAAATGGTGCGGCACCGGTGGAAGTCAGGCACCCGAGAAAATTATACGGCAGTCCGGAAATGCCGGAGCTGAAAACAGATGCGTGGTCAGTATTGGCTGCTGACGTGCGCGACGAGAATGATGCAGCGAGGCTTGCCGCCATTATCAATCACCAGGGCCCGCAAATCCCGGCGCGAGTGATGGCAAGGGGCGATAGTTATCGTGTTGTCGCCGGCCCTTTCAGTGACAGCAAAGAGGCCAAAGATGCGATCAAACGTCTGAAAATCGATTTGGAACTGGATGGCAGGCTGATTGAGCCTGTCAAGAAAGAGAGAGGAGGTGATAAACGATGAATAAGAATCTTTTGGTAATTGCTCTGATGCTTGTTTCTGCTGTTACTCTGGGTGGTTGTGCTACAACAGGTGACCTTGAGAAAGTTCAGTCCCAGCAGATGCTGACCGGTGCGAAAGCTGACCAGGCAGCGCAGGATGCGCAGGCTGCCAAGGCGGCAGCTGATGCGGCCACAATAAAGGCAGAGGCAGCCGCAACCAGGGCAGAAAATGCTCTGAAGATGGCCGAGGAACGGTCGAAAATTGCAGATGAAAAAGCGAAGATCGCAGATGATAAAGCGATGATCGCAGATGAAAAAGCGATGAAAGCTGACGCCATGTTTCGCAAATCAATGAAGAAGTAAGTCTGTTTTATGCGGAGCTGGTACCTTTTCCGTTTCAGCTCCGGAAAGGAAGTGGCAGGGTTGTGATACTCTGCCACTTCCTTCTGCTTCACCCGTTCGGCGCATGGTTTTGATACATCAGGAAGAGGAAAAGGAATGGCTCTGCGATCATCAGGCATAGTACTCACGAACCCGAAGCCGGGTATGGGTAAAGAGCATCGTCGGATGGCCACGCATCTACGCGTATTCTTTGCCTGCATCATGCTGGCGTCGATGCTGATATGCGGATGCAGCCACTTTAATGAGGGCTCCCGGGTCAATGCATCTTTTATGGAAGCGAATGATTTTTTCAGCCAGGGGAACTACGCGGCCTCTCTGGGTACATATCGGCAGATTATCGAAAAATATCCCACGGCGGGAGACAGGGTTCTTTTCGAGATGGGTCTTGTCTACGCGCATCCAGGGAATGGGCAGAAAAATTACCAGAAGTCCCTGGAATGTTTTCAGGAACTCATAAAGGGTTACCCGGGGAGCGGGTACAGGAAGGACAGTGAGCTGATGGTGTTTACCATCAATAATGTCATTGTCAAAGATACAACGATTGCTGCGCAGCAGGCACAGATCGAGGCGCTCCGGCAAGAGGTTCACAGCAGGGGGAGTGAGATTGTTACCCTGCAAAAAAAGGTTGAAGCGCTTGGGCAGGAGATTGCGGGCAAAGAGAATGAGATTATTGCACAGAAAAAAGAGGCCCTTGCACTCCAGAAGGGACCGGCAGACAGGATTCTGATAGAAAAGAAAGAACGACGATTGACGTTGATCTCAAAGGGCAGGGTGCTCAAGACCTACAAAATAGCCCTGGGGGGAAACCCGGACGGGCCAAAAGAAAGGCAGGGCGATAACAAAACCCCGGAGGGGATCTACGTTATCGATTCAAGAAACAGTGACAGCCGATATCACCTGTCACTTCATATTTCCTATCCAAACGAGAAGGACAAAAAGCGGGCAAAACAACGTGGTGTTTCTCCGGGTGGAGACATCATGATCCACGGCATCAAGAATGGATTCTCGTGGGTTGGTGATCTCCACACTGAGGTTGACTGGACGAAAGGGTGTATTGCCGTTACGGACGAAGAAATTGAGGAAATTGACAGATTATCGCCGCACGGCACGATCGTTGAGATACGGCCATGAAGACATGAACGGACGTGGTTGATTTGCAGGGCTGTCATTACGGGGGCATCACTGCAACCAGTCAGGATGACACTACTGTCGCTCTCAGAAAATTCAGGGGCTGCATACTTAATTCAAAAGGCGGCCGATTGGCCGCCTTTGATGTATCGCACTAGGGCTTATCGGCTCTTCCCGATCAGATGCACAAAATCTTCATAGGCCGAGAAACCGCTCAAACGCTTTCCGTCGCAGAGATGGGCCGGCACTGCGGTGATGCGCAGATCCATGGCCCGCTGCCAGTCGGCATCCACTGCCGCGGCATAACTTCTCTCCGCCAGCACCGTCCGTGCCTCATCCACGGGCAATCCAACGGCTGTGGCGATTCGCACCAGCTCATCAACCAGCGCGATGTTGACCCCCCCCACGAAAAAGGCCCGGTAGACAGCATGGCGGAACTCATTTCCGCGTCCATGCTGCTCTGCCCATTTCCCCAGTTCCTGGGCAAGCCGGCTGTTGTAGGTGCGGCTTCGTTCCGTCAGCGGTAGACCCTCTGCCGCTGCAACCTGCAGCAGTCGGGTTTGCATGTCGCGGATCATTGTCTCCCGTCCGGCAAAGAGTTCGGCAAGCTCCATTCCTTCCGTCGGGGTGTCGGGGTGGAGCGGAAAGACGCTCCAGAGCAGTTGGATCCCGTATTCCTGTTGCAGACGTTCGGTACGCACGGTACCGAGGTAGCACCAGGGTCAGATGTAATCGAAAAAAACCTCAACCACGGGTGTGCTGTTCATGGTGTTCTCCTTCCCAACAGCTTTTCAGAGCAGCTTCAGTACCGCCTCTGCCGCCGATTCCGAGGAAGCGGGGTTCTGGCCGGTGATCAGGTTGCCGTCGCTGATGACATGGGACTGCCAGTCTGCCCCTTTAGAATACTTCCCGCCAGCCTTGCGCAGTTCGTCCTCAACCAGGAACGGCACAATTTCAGTCAGACCGACCGCGGCCTCTTCGGTGTTTGAAAATCCGGTGACTCCTTTTCCCTGCACCAGCGGAGTACCATCTGCAGCCCGGGCATGGCGCAACACCCCGGGGGCATGACAAACTGCGGCGACCGGTTTCCCCTGGGCATATATTGTCTCGATCAAGGCAATGGAATCCCTGTCCTCTGCCAAATCCCACAAAGGTCCATGGCCGCCGGGATAAAAGAGTGCGTCATATTCATTCGGTAACACGGTCTTCAACGGTACGGTATGCGCCAGAGCCGCCTGCGCTTCTGTGTCGTTGTTGAATCGCCTGGTGGCTGTTGTCTGGAAGTCATTTTCAGCACTCTTCGGGTCCAACGGCGGTTGTCCCCCTTTGGGCGAAGCCAGGGTGATCGTGGCTCCCGCATCCTTGAAGACATAGTAGGGGGCGGCAAACTCCTCCAACCAGAAACCGGTCTTCCTGCCGGTATTGCCGAGCTGGTCGTGTGATGTCAGAATCATCAGTATCTTCATGATTGTATCTCCTCGTGTGTGATGTATCCCGACGGCCCCGGCTCATGCCTGTCGGTTGATTACATTGTACCTCATTTTTAGTGATGCACCAATCGGGATTAAAAAGGTGAGAGTATATATAATTAAAAACGGGACAATTGGCCGTCTATGCTATTTACATGCTTGTAATTTCCCAGCCAGCTGAGCAACAATAGGCAGCATGCTCATCCTTTTCTCCCATAACGACACAACCGCCCGCTGCACCGCCCGGAAAACGCCGGAAACGGTGGGCAGGACATGACGGTGCTCCCGTGGCAACCCGGAACCACGCCGCTGATGCTGGCACCGATGCAGGGGCTGACCAACCGGGCATTGCGTGACTATTTCATCGAACATGCCCGCCCCGACGTCATCTTTACCGAATTCATGCGTGTCAATACCGCGCCGGCGGGAGCGGGGCTTACCGCTGCCGACCTGCGGGATGTCGCCACTGAGCAGGGGGGCGTGCCGCTGGTGGTGCAACTGGTGGGGCATGAGCGGGAAGCGCTGGTTCTGGGGGCCCTGGTCGCGCAGGAGGCCGGTGCGGCACATATCAACCTCAACATGGGGTGTCCCTATGGCAGGATGGGGGGTGGCCTGACCGGCGGGGGGATGCTCCGCCGTCCGGACAAGCTTGCGGAGATCATCCCCGCCCTGCGGGAGGCCATCGCCGGCTCCTTCTCCGTCAAGATCCGGGCCGGATACAGCGATCCTGAGCAGATACTGTCGCTGCTGCCGCTCTTCGAGTCGAGCGGGGTGGATTTCCTGGTGTTGCATCCCCGTACCGTGGTTCAGAAGTACAGCGGAGCTGCCGACCACGGGGTGACCTCGCGGGTGGTGCGGGGTACGCGGCTGCCGGTGATTGCCAACGGCGATATCCGGAACGCTGCCGATGGCAGACGGGTGCTGAGTGAGACTGGCGCTGCCGGGTTGATGCTGGGGCGGGGGGCGATTGCCGATCCGGCGCTGTTCCGGCGCCTGCGGGGAGTGGTGAACCGAGAGCCCGGCCGGGAAGAGCGGAGAACGGAACTTGACTGCTATCTGCGGGAGATGCTGACCCGCTATGGTCAGCTCTCCTGCGATGACACGCAGGTGCTGAACAAGGTCAAGGAGATCATTGCGTACCTGGGTGACCCGGAACTGTCAAAACCGCTTAAGGAGCTGCTGCGGGCCAGAACCGTGCCGGCGTTCGAAGCTGCTCTGCACGGGCTGTGCTGAGCAGCGGATTCCAGAGGCAGTATAAATACAGGGGCACGTTCCGCATTTTTATTGCCACTTTACCCCGTGTGCGCTAGCATTCCCACCATGCCCCACGACTCACGACACATTTACCGCCCCATCGGCATTCTGCACTCCCCCTATTCCCGCCGCATTGATGCACCGCATCAGAGTACGGTGGTGGAAGGCACTGAAAGCGGCGATTTTGCACTGGCCACGTTGGAGCTTGAGGATTGGCTGGACGAGAAGGTTATTCAAGATCTGAATGGCTTCGACAGGCTGTGGCTCATATTTGCCTTTCATCTGAGTGAAGGCTGGAAAAGCTGCGTCAAGCCGCCCCGTGGCGGCCCGAAAAGGGGGGTTTTGGCCACCCGGTCCCCTCATCGTCCCAATTCCATCGGCCTGTCGGCGGTGGAATTGATACATATCGAAGGCAGGACGCTGCATCTGCGGGGTGTGGACCTCCTGGATGGCACACCTGTTCTGGATATTAAGCCGTATGTGCCCTACGCGGACGCCTTTCCGGATGCCAGGGCCGGTTGGATTGACGAACTGGATGCACAACTGGGGCGTCAATCTGCTCCGGGACCTCGTAAGCCACGGTAATTGCGGCGTGGGGCGCACCGTTGTTCCGGGAGACTTCGGGCACAGAAACTGGCGCGAGGTGGTTGAGGCCACATATCACTGCAGTATGAAGTGGGCCACGTTCCTTTTGAGCCTTCGTGAGTATGTAGAAACAGGGGAAGGAAAACCCTCACCTCATGATCTGAAAATTGATAACTGGAATTAGGATCCGCCGGCCTGTTATAAACCTGGCGCATATAAAAAGAGGCCAGGGGACGCATACCCCCTGGCCTCTTACCATTTATAACCGATTGATCAATTACAGTTTCACATCCAGCTCATTCTGGACAATCTGCTCACGCTCCTGCTTCTTTCTGATCAGAACCAGTTCGGAGTTGCGTGTTCTCATGACGGCCGGCGGCTTGCGGTGCGAATTGTAGTTTTCCGGCGACATACTCTCGGAATATGCTCCCGTGCCGCCGATGACGACATAGTCACCGATTTCCGGTTCGGCAATCAGTACCGGCACGATGTTGCCGTCATTGTCCAGTCGCACTGAATCGCCGCTTTCGCAGCAGCGCCCGACGATACCGAACGATTTCAGCCCGGTCGTGGGAGTGTTGTCATACTCGCTGGAGAGCAGCGTACCGTCCTGGCGTACTATGGCAATGGGGTGTTCGGAGCCGTACAGCAGAGGGCGCGTCAGCAGTTCCATGCCGCCGTCGACGATCAGGAAGTTCAGCTCGTTGGTCAGCTTCTTGTCGATGATCCGGGTGATGATATGGCCCGAGTTGGCCACCACATAGGTCCCCGGCTCGATCTCCATCTGCAGTTCGCGTCCGGTGGACTCCTTGAACTCCTTTACCCGCTGCGCGGCATAGGCTCCCAGTGATGCGATGTCGGCCTGTTTTTCCCCCGGCATCCGGGCGACCTTGAGCCCGCCGCCGAAGCTGACTGTGGTGGCATCCGGGAAATAGGTCTTTACAAAGCCCAGTTCACGGTCGATGTTCTGACGCCATTTTTCCGGGTCGCCCCCGGAACCGATATGGACATGAACCTGGGTAAAGCGCAGCCCCAGTTTGTCAGCCAGGGCCTTTACCGTGGGGACATTGTTCAAGTGTACGCCGAAGCAGGAATATTCGCTGCCGGTATCGCGGGTGGCGCTTTCGCCGCCGCCGGTGGCTCCCGGATGGACTCTCATGGACAGGTCAAGGTTGATGCTTTTGGCAAAGTCGGCAATCAGATGAAACTGTGTCATGGAGCAGACGTTGTACTTCAGTCCAGCACGGATCATCTCCTCCAGTTCGGCGCGCTCTTCACCGGTCGGAACCTCCTGGGTCGTCAGCATCATCCGGGCATAGGGAACCCCGGCGGCAAAAGCACGGGCCGCTTCATTGATTGACGAACAATCCAGATCCAGTCCTTTATTGGTGACGACCCGCAGTACGGTACGATCCGAGTTGGCTTTCATGGCGAATCGCACATGCAGGCCGTAGGCATTCGGCATGTTCAGCAGCTGTTCACAGCTGTTTTCAATGTATTCCTGATCATGCAGATATACCGGTGTTCCCCACTGCTGAGCAATTTTCGGGATGAGTGTTGCGTCCAGTCCGGTCGGACCAAAGTGTTTCATTGTCATTCTTTCAACCTCACACATGTGATATAATCCCGCCTCCTCGGCTGCTCGCGAAAAGGGTTGAACAGCATAGCATTTCCGGTCGGTCCGGCGCAACATCTCTCTGGGCATTTGTTGCACCGCATTCATGCGTTATGAAAAAACAGCCTGTCTCCGCTTTGTTTTTCTATTGAAAACAGTTTTCGCAGCAACTTCACGTGGTTTTCACTCCGGATATTGAGGCAAGCAGCTTCTTTCCCTCTTCTGTGAACGTCCACCACGGAAGAGCCTCTCCACGTTCAAAAAAATGCTGTACCGACATCAGGACATAGAGAACACAAGGATCATGACGACGCCCCATAACGCGACCTAATTCGATATATGTCGCAAGCGGGTTCTTCCCCGCAAGCTGATGCGGGGAAAGAATGCCGATAGATCGAAGATCCGACGCAATTGATTTCCCGACATTCGGAAGTCCTTCAAGTTTTGCGGTGTGATTCTGTCCGGCATTGCGCACATTCCCACCCCGATCCGGCAGAGGCATTAATGCCGACCGGTGCTTTTTGAGACGTTCCAATCGCAACATGTTTCCTTTTTGACAGCAATCACCGTTCCTGCTGCACGGACGTTTCCGTTACGGAGCTACAGCGAACCAGACGTTATTAACCCCTTGTCCCGCTGTATCTCCGGCATGTGTATCCTTGAAGAAGTAATAAAGCGGCAGTCCTTTATATGTCGTCTGCCTGTTGCCATCCTCCCTGGTAATTGTCCCGAAGTCTGCAGCATGTACCCCCTCGGGAACGGTCACGTTTTCGACAGTGAAGATCGGCCATTTTTCAACACAGGGACCGGCGCACACACTGACACCGGAAGTATCCTTTTTGAAGAGGTACAGTGTCATCCCCTTTTCATCGGTCAGGTAATTTCCGATTCCATCCTTGGTCCTTATTTCGACGGCCGCAGCCGTTGCCAGAGTTGAAAACAGAAGAACAGAAGCCACACCAGCACACGTCCACCGGAATATTTTTTTTATCGTTCTCATGATCATACCCTCCTGCATTCGTTCGTTGATGGTCTGATTGTATTCTCTTCGAAGAACAGGAGTCAATTACAAAATGGACCAAAACAGTCCTGTTTGGGCGGTGAAAGTTACTCGAATAATTACGTGTACTTGAGTTCAGCACCATGTGCCAGGGCGACACATTTTCCGTAAGGCTTGCAATTGATATGATACGGAAACACGCATTTTATTTAAAAGGCGGCCGATAGGCCGCCTTTACAGTTTTTATCTGGTGATATTTTGCCGGTTTTACCAACTGCAAATCAGCGGTCATTCAGTCGCACCATGGTACTCTCCCATAACGGCGGGCGCCCCGAACAACCGCTTGTAGTCGCGGTTGACGGGGGAGGGCACCCGGTGTGTCGACTGTTGACAGAATCGGTTATTCAGCAGCATCTGAAGATTTACCTGCTTTTAGGGACTGATTCCACTGTTGTTTCTTCGCATGTTATGGATGCATCATTACCAGGTCTGGGTGGCGGACTCGATAGTGACGGCGATTGTGGCGCGCAGCCAATCGAATTTTGCCTTAAGAACATCGAAATCCGGGCCGGAGGTTATAAACGCGGCCTTTCCTTTAATCAGAAAACCGGCGCCCGGTCCATACAGTCCTTTGACCTTGCTGCTCCCCAGAGTTATCAGTACGGCCGGGTTGAAGGCAATGTTCGCCTCGGTATGATTCATGTAACCTGCGGGAATCAGCAGACGACCATCTTCAGTGGTTCGCAGATAACTGTTCCAGGTATTGACCATATGCGGTCCATCCTCCCCCACTGTTGCAATTGCGACCACTCCATCCTGTTTCATTATTTCCTGTAATTTTTCCGGAATCATTGTGCGTACCTCCTGTGATTTATGGTGTTACTTTGCTTGATATGTGTACAACTGTCACTATTGATTATCCATATGTCATACGTACAGCTGGGGGCAGATTCCCTTTGACGTCACTTCGACGGTTGATATAAACTTCTTTCCACCTGAAATAATATGCCACGATGGCGGAGAGCACCATGTTTATCCTGAATAATAACGATCCTGTCCCGTTATATAAACAGCTTTATATTCAGATCAGGGCGTACATCCTGTCTGGAAAGCTGCCCGCTGATTCCCGGCTGCCTTCTGTCAGGGATCTGGCAGCAGAACTTTCTGCCAGTCGCAACACAGTTGATGGAGCTTACCAGGAGCTGTACGCAGAAGGATACCTCTACAGTAAGCCGCGCAGCGGGTATTTCGTGTCTGCGCTTGACCAGGATGTCCCTCCACGATATCTACCCGGTAAACCCGGCAGACTCGATTATCTCCCCGGTCCTCCTGCTGTCTTTCCCTATGATTTCCATCCTGCCCGCCTCGATCCAGGGAGTTTTCCTGTGGAGCTCTGGCGGAAATGTTTCGTTGAAAGCCTGCGCAGAAACGGTCAGCAGCTTGTCCAGTATGGTGATTCCCAAGGGGACTGGGGATTGCGCTGCTCTATTCAGCATTATCTGGAACGATCACGCGGCGTACTCTGCGATCCTGAGCAGATTATCATCAGCTCCGGGCTTCAGCAGGGTCTGGACATTACCGCACAATTGCTGAAGGAGAGCCATTCAGTGGTAGCGGTTGAGAATCCCGGATACCACTTGCCACGTTCTGTTTTCCATAACCATTCATACACCATCTTTCCTGTTCCCGTCGGTCCGGGAGGGATGGACCTGAATCTGCTCAGGGCCAGTAACAGTACGATTGCCTATGTCACTCCTTCACACCAGCTGCCATTGGGGGCCGTGATGCCGGTCGCTAACCGGCTTGCATTGATTGACTGGGCTGAATCGGGCGACAGATATATTATAGAAGACGATTATGACAGCGAACTTCGCTACCATGGGAAACCTATCCCTTCGTTACAAGGGCTGCGTCCGACCGGAAATATTATCTATTCAGGTACGTTTTCTAAAATTCTCTCTCCGGCACTCCGTTTGAGCTATCTGGTGCTCCCCTACTCATTGCTTGCAGTGTACCGCCGCCTGTTCCGGGAATATTTTTCCTCCGTGTCGCTGCTTGAACAGAGAACCATGGTACATTTCATGGAACAGGGACACTGGGAGCGTCATATACGGCGGATGCGCATGGTCTACAAAAAGAAGCACGATACCCTGCTCCGGTCGCTTGAAAATCACTTTGGCACACGGGCTGTTGTTATCGGTCAGGGAGCCGGTCTCCATGTTGTTCTGCAGCTGACTGACACGCCGTACAGCGAATCGGAGATCATTGATCTGGCCCGGCAAAAAGGAGTTCAGCTGTTTCCGTTTTCTGATTTTCATGTCTCCGGCCAACCGGAAGCCACGACATTGCTGCTCGGCTTCGGCGGGATGAATGACAACGAGATTGAGCACGGTATCGCAATACTCTCTCAACTCTGCTTGAGTAAGCCGCTTTCAGCTCGGGTACGTCGAACATAATCAATAATTGACCCTGTCGGTAGGTGCAATACCGAATATTTTTATAGGTGCAGATTTGAAAAATTACCGGCCAGGGCTTAATAGGGGACAGGCTGCTTTTCGGGATTACCAGGGAACATGACTGCCTCCCTCTGGTGTATCCCGCGATTACCCGTATGACAGCGGTGTTATAAACTGTACGAATGTGCAGTAAAGGTCTAGAGTGAAGATGTAGCCCGCCGCTAAATTAATCGGCATTACGTTAAGGACGCCTCTATCCGGCTCTACCTCTCCTTATCCCAAGGAGATTACACGTGCCGTCTTCACTGTACCCCATTCCACAATTATCTCTCAATGAAATCAATCAACTACGTCTGATCGAATCCAATCGCCGTGAGTATGGTCTCCAGTACAACCTCTTGACCTTTGCCGACAGTGAGCGGCTGGCGGCAGCGAACGCAGAGCGCCGGGAACTGCTGCAGTGGCTTGCCCGGCACGCCGCTTTCGGGTATGCCGGGACCAAGGTGGATTGCAACGGTCTCTCCCCCGGCTGCAGGCACTGCGGCGATGGCGGCTGGTCCTGTCTGTTTGTCAACGGTCGCTGTAACGGGCAATGCTTTTACTGCCCCACGTCACAGGATGATGGAGGGCCTCCGGTTACCAATGGTCTGGTTTTTACCGATCCGGACGACTATGCCGATTATGTGGCCACCCTCGGTTTCAGTGGTGTCAGCATCAGCGGCGGCGAGCCGCTCCTGACTCCTGATCTTTCTCTCTCCTTCCTGCGGGCAGTGCGCAAACGGTGCGGAAACAACGTCCATCTCTGGCTTTACACCAACGGCACCATGCTTACTGCCGATCTTTGCAGCAAACTGAAAGATGCAGGCCTGGACGAGATCCGCTTCGACCTGGGGGCGGTCCGCTACAATCTTAAAAAGCTGCGGCTTGCGATCGGCCGCATCCCGACGGTGACAGTGGAGATCCCGGCGGTGCCGGAGGATGAGGAACTGTTGAAGCTGAAGATGGTTGAAATGGCCGAGGCCGGAGTCAAACACCTCAACCTGCACCAGATGCGGCTGACACCGCACAACTTCGGCCCCTTGACGGCGAGAGGCTATACCTTTCTTCATGGCGAGAAGGTGACGCTGCTGGATTCGGAATTGTGTGCCTTACGGATGGTTCGTTTCGGTCTTGAACAGGATATTCCACTGCCGGTGAACTACTGCTCTTTTACCTACAAACGGCGCTTTCAGCTTGCGGCCTCACGGCGACGTGCGGCTTTGAAAATCTGCGGCTCCGGCGAGACCGTGACCGAGCCAGGCTTTCTGCGGACTCTTTCCACAACCGGTGTCGGTTACAGCGAAACGGCTCTCATGCAAAGCCCCAGCTATCGTGCCCCTTTTGACAAAATCGTACTGGCAAGCGGACGCTCACTGTATCTTGAACGACGACAGCTGCCACTTGAACCGGAGCTGTCACGTGCCGAACTGGCCGCCCTGGAGGCAGGCGATCCGCCGGACAGGTTGGCCTGTTATGAGCGGATTGAGAGCGGATTGGCCGAGTATTTTTAACAGTGCAGAGAAGAATCCCGGGATGCTTTCGTAATTAATATAGGTGGAAGCCCGGCCGCACCCAGTCCACTCTCATCCCGCTGCCATCTGAGGCAAATGTGTGATGTCCCGTAATTGGTGGCGCCCAAAACAGGTATTGTGTGAAGCTCCCCCTGTCCGGTCAATCGGGCATTCCCATTTTCAGGGCTTCGACTGCAACTGCCATACTGTTATTGCAGCTATCCCTCATAAATCCTTCGCTTCAGATCAATGTATCCTGCTGAAATACTACCTAACCACATGTTGTCTTACATCTGTATTATCCAGTGTATCGGTCAATCGGGCAAAGATAGGACAGGATTGGTCTGCCGCTTTTAATTTTCCCGGAGTACGGTACAATAGTCAGCAAACCGTTAAAGACGGTGAAAAGGAGAAAACAATGCATAAACGTATATTGGGGAAAAGCGGTCTGGAGGTTTCGGCGCTCGGGCTCGGCTGCATGGGCATGAGCTTTTCGTACGGCCCGCCCAAAGACAGGCAGGAGATGATCTCGCTCCTCCGGACAGCCGTGGAGCGTGGCGTGACCTTCTTCGATACGGCAGAGGTGTATGGCCCTTTCACCAACGAGGAACTGGTCGGAGAAGCGCTCTCGCCGCTGCGCGACCAGGTGGTAATCGCCACCAAGTTCGGTTTCGATACTACGGTCGACCCCAGGGGAATGAAGGGTGGGGCGCCACGCCTGAACAGTCGGCCGGAGCACATCAGGGAAGTGGCCGAGGCTTCGCTCAAGCGGCTCAGGATCGATGTCATCGATCTGTTCTATCAGCATCGGGTTGATCCCGACGTTCCGATCGAAGAGGTCGCCGGAGTCGTGAAGGAGCTGATCCGGGAAGGGAAGGTCAGGCACTTCGGCCTTTCCGAGGCCGGCGTACAGACGATCCGTCGCGCCCACGCCGTCCAGCCGGTGACTGCACTCCAGAGCGAATATTCGCTCTGGTGGCGGCGTCCGGAAACGGACGTACTGCCGGCGCTGGAAGAGCTGGGTATCGGCTTTGTGCCCTACAGCCCACTGGGCAAGGGGTTCCTCACCGGGAAGATCGACGAAAGCACTACTTTTGACAGCACCGATTTCCGCACTACTCTGCCGCGCTTTACCCCGGAGGCCCGTAAGGCCAATCAGGCCCTGGTTGATCTGCTCGGCACCATCGCGGCACAGAAAAACGCGACATCTGCCCAGATCGCCCTGGCCTGGCTGCTGGCGCAGAAGCCGTGGATCGTGCCCATCCCGGGCACCACGAAACCGGAGCGTCTGGATGAGAACAACGGAGCAGTTGCACTCGAACTCACCGTCGCCGATCTCCGCGCAATCGACAGCGCAGCCGCAGAGATCACCGTGCAGGGGGCGCGCTACCCGGAAAGACTGGAACAAATGACCGGTCGTTAACCGGTTTCATCCGGAAAGGGAGCTTTCCCTCCCTGGCTGTGTCAATCTGCGAGATTCCTTGCCAGAACAAAAAACTCCTCCTTTCCGGTTGGAACATAACTAATACAAACCATTACAGGAGATCAAGCCATGTACAATGCCAAAGCTTATTCCGCTGCCAGTGCCACATCACCGCTGGCATCCGCCACAATCCCGCGACGCGATGCGACCGAATACGACGTGCAGATTGAAATCCTCTTCTGCGGCGTCTGTCACTCCGACCTTCACACGGTCCGCAACGAGTGGAGCAGCGTCATGCCCACGGCCTACCCCTGTGTGCCGGGTCACGAGATTGTCGGCCGGGTCACCGCGGTCGGTTCCGCAGTGACGAATTTCAAACCGGGCGATCTTGCGGGCGTCGGATGCCTGGTCGATTCGGACCATACCTGCCCCAGTTGCAAGGACAGTGTTGAACAGTTCTGCCACAACGCGACCTTTACCTACAACTCTCCGGACAAACATCTCGGCGGCGTCACCTACGGCGGCTACTCCGACAGCATCGTCGTCGATGAACGCTTTGTACTGCGTGTCCCGACCAACCTGAATCTTGCCGGGGTCGCACCGCTGCTCTGTGCCGGTATCACGACCTATTCGCCCATGCGTCGCTGGGGCGAAATCAAGGGGAAGAAGGTCGGTGTGGTCGGCCTCGGCGGGCTGGGGCATATGGGGGTCAAGTTTGCCCGTGCCTTCGGAGCCCATGTCGTTGTCTTCACCACCTCGCCCGGCAAGAAAGAGGATGCGCTCCGTCTGGGCGCCCACGAGGTCATCATATCCACCAACACCGAAGAGATGCAGAAGCACGCCGGAACGTTCAACTTTATCCTCGACACCATCGCCGCCGAGCATGACATAAACGCCTACATCAACATGCTGAGCCGTGACGGCAACATCACTCTGGTCGGCGCCCCTGAGAAACCGCTTGCCGTTTCCTCCTTTGCTCTCCTGTTCGGCCGTCGCAGTCTCTCCGGATCGCTTATCGGCGGCCTCAAAGAGACCCAGGAGATGCTTGACTTCTGTGGCGGGCACAATATCACTTCCGATGTCGAAGTCATTCCCATCCAGATGATCAACGAAGCCTATGAGAGACTGCTCAAGTCCGATGTGAAATACCGGTTCTCAATCGATATGGCTTCTCTGAAATCTGAGTAAATGGACGGGAATAATCCCGGGATACCACACGTAAATCACGGGCGGCCTTATGGCCGCCTGTGCTGTTATGAGATAGAGATACCCCGTGAGCAGACATTCCACTCATCCGGACAGATACAGTCTTGACAGGAAGGTGGTAAGAACGTATCTGAGGGTAACATATTGTTACTGAGGAGTTGGTAAATGTCATGCATCGTACCGATTGCCGGCGGGGCTGCTGAGCGTGAGGCGGCAGTTACGCGGGAGGTTGAGAAGTTAAAGCGGCGGATCATCTGGAATGAGCGGGCCGGAGGCGACAGCTGGCGGAAGATATCCTTCCTCTACCGGACGGCGGACCGGTTCGGCGGCCGCATTCTTGACCATTCCTTCTGCCGGGGGGAAATAGGGGCGAGCGGCTGCTCGACCGGCTGCTGCTGCCGCTGCCGGCCCGATGTGTTCGCCTATGAGCAGGAGGTGCTGGAGCTGCTGCCGAAGAGGCTCGATGCATCCGGATACTGCCCTTTTTTCAATCTGGTCAAAAAAAATTGCGGCATTTATGGCGTAAGGCCGTTTGCCTGCCGGATTTACTTCAATTTCGGTTCGACAGATCATTACTGCCGTAATCCGAATGATGCGACCCTGCAGATGTTTGATAATCTCAAGCCTCATCTGGAGAGGATTCTGGGGGCCTACCGGGGAGGGTATGCCGGCTGACGGACCGGCTGAAGCAAGGAGCTCCAAAGCGAAATCCGGGGCCAGCAACGTGATTCAGAAGGCGGCTAATGGCACGGCATCGGGGACGTAGCTGCTGTATTGCTTTCGGCACGAGGTCCGGTTGACTTTGCTGCCGGCGGTTATCAGCACAATACCGAAATAAGCAGGGACAGTTACCGGGCCATCTGCTATGGTGTCTGTGTAACAGTCCCTATGGATAGGAGAACTAATATGCCGGTGCATATTCGGCTGATAATTGTGTTGTCTTTTCTGGCCATGCTCATTGGCTGCAGCAAGCTGACAATGGAGAACTACTCTAAAATCAAAATGGGCATTGAGTACCCCGAAGTGATAAAAATCCTCGGCACCCCCGACAGCTGCTCGGAGGCGCTGTTTGTAAAGAACTGCGTCTGGGGGGACGAACAGAAAAACATTACGGTAAATTTTGCGGGTAGCAAGGTACTCCTTTTCACCAGCAGGAACATCAAGTAGGAAAGTCTGTGTCGAGACCCGAATACGAGGGTGGGCTGTTGTGACGTGCCCGCGTCGGCAGTTCTGCGTGTCTGTACTCACCGTAGTTGACAATAACATCGCAGCCGTGCCATAAAACAGCCCACGCACGTGAAAGCCGCTTCTGTCTGATGAAGCGGCTTTTATGTTTGCCAGCACCCCGTTGAACTAATTACATCGTCGCCGGAATCCATTATGAAAATACAGAAGTTGATAATCGGGAACCGCCCCAAGGTCTACGCCCTGCTGCAGAGCGCCTTTCCCGGCAGCACCCATGAAACCCTGCTGGTGCAGAAACTCCACGAGAACAGCAGAACCGTATATGAATGGGTCTGCATCCATACCAACAAGGCCATCGCCTACATCGCCTTTACCCCTGCCTATAACGGCAAGGACATCTGCGGGCTGCACCTCGCGCCCATGGCCGTTGCCCCCGATTTTCAAAGGCAGGGGGTGGGTTCGGAACTGCTCCGCTTTGCTCTGCGTCAGGAGGCGGTCAAAGACCAGCCCCTGTTTGTCCGTGGTGAACCGGGTTATTTCCAGAGGTTCGGTTTTGAGCTCTGTACTCTGCCGCTCTGCCCGTTTGATTCCGGCAACGCGCATTTCCTGAGTATGCGCAACAGTGTCGCCGCCGGTTTCACAGTCAGGTATGAACCCGAGTTTATGGCTGCGGCCATACCACCGGGCACGCCGGGCAGGAAGCGTCGGAAACGGTGAGCAACTGTCGGCCATCCGTGACGGTATGCCCGGCACGTACACTACGGAAAAGTCAGAACGGGTCTCGCGAAATACTGAATGGTTCCTGGAAATAGAGTGCGGATACGGTCTTTTCCTTTTAACTTCATCCCGCAGTGTGCTATTCTAGCTAGTTGCACAAATTCAGCTGCCCCAGAGGCAATAGCTTGTTGACAAAACGAAGGGTAAAACTGGTTCGAAAGTTCAATGTTTCGCCGCACCTCTGGCAGCGCCGCCTCGTTTTCTGGGGCGGAGCAGTCATGGTAGGGTGTGTCGCCTCTCTCTTCTCCATCGGGAGTGAATATGCCAACCATTACTTTCACAAGCTTTTGGAAGTTTCACCTTACCTCCCATTGGCCATTACCCCGATAGGGCTGGCATTGGTGGTATACCTGACCCAGAAATTCGTTCCGGGCGCGGAGGGAAGCGGTATCCCGCAATGCATAGCCGCCATCTCCCTTGAGACGCACGAAGAGCGAAGCAAGCTGCTTTCAGTACGAATCGCCATTGGCAAAGTTTTTCTGACTCTCCTGTCGCTTCTGGCCGGGGCTTCGGTCGGCAGAGAGGGCCCAACCGTTCAGGTGGGCGCATCCATCATGTATTCCATGTCCCGTTTTGCCCGTTTTTCGCGGACTGATCTGGAAAAGGGGCTGATCCTTGCCGGTGGAGCCTCCGGAGTGGCCGCGGCCTTTAATACGCCTCTGGCCGGGATTGTTTTTGCCATCGAAGAGATGAGCCGCTCTTTCGAGGAGCGGACCAGCGGCACCATGATCACCGCCGTGGTTATATCCGGTGTGGTTTCCCTCCACTTTCTCGGCAACTACACCTATTTCGGCCACACCTCGACCTCCATTCCGCTGAACGCCAGCTGGCTGTCGGTTATCGTCTGCGGATGCATCGGCGGATTGCTGGGCGGGGTCTTCAGCCGTATGCTGGTGTATGTGTCCTCCTACGGATTGCCTGGCGTAACCGGAAAACTGATGCGAGCCAGGCCGGTACTGTTTGCCGGACTTTGCGGTCTTGTACTGGCATGCATTGGCCTTGCATCGGGCGATCTCACCTACGGTACCGGCTATCAGGAAGCCAGGGGAATCATCGAGAGTTCCGGGGAGGCTTCACAAGCCTACGGCATCCTTAAGTTCCTGGCTACGGTGGTTTCCTATCTGAGCGGCATTCCGGGCGGAATCTTCGCACCATCGCTTGCAATCGGAGCAGGTTTTGGACATAATCTTGCCGGCCTGATCCCCTACGCAACCCCCGGCGGCGTTGTAATGCTTACCATGGTGGCGTATTTCTCGGGAGTTGTTCAGGCGCCGATAACGGCTTTCGTGATCGTTATGGAGATGACCGACAATCACACCATGATCCTGCCGCTCATGGCCGCTTCATTCATCGCATCTGCCATCTCTAAAAAAATATGTCCGCAACCGCTCTACAAGTCGATGGCAGAACATTTTCTTCGCAAGCCTAAAGTATCCTGATGTTTGTAGACGGAGATAATTCCGGGGATATACTTCCAACAACTAAGGCGGCCAATGTGGCCGCCTTAGTTGTTGCTGAAGCGTTATTCATACAGGCCGCCCCGGGTTTCCCCATGGCGGCCTGCTTCTTCGTGAGTAGTTTTAAACTCTCATTACATTCGCGGCCTGAAGCCCTTTCGGACCCTTGGTTACTTCAAACGTGACACTATCTCCTTCAACAAGAGACTTGAACCCGTCGCCTGCGATTGCGGAGAAATGGCAAAATACATCATCGCCATTTTCCTGCTCAAGAAACCCAAAACCCTTGCTGTCGTTAAACCATTTAACTGTTCCGTTTACCATGTGTACTTTCTCCTGATCCTGCTGCTCGATTTAGTCTGATATGTGTCAGACAATATGCCATAAGGCGCTTCTAAACGGGAGAAGTCAATCCGAAAATCATCGCAGTGAAGAATACCGGGGAATCGTTGTCTGAATTCTGAAGGAGTTCAGTACGGCTTCTGTTTCGTACCAGCGTTGACAAAAACAGCGCAGCTGTGCAATACAACAGGTACGTAAGGAGAACCGTTTCCGCCAGATGAAGCGGTTTTTGTGTTCTTGTGTTTTTGTGCTGAAATAATGAAATGATGAAAAAACCGGAGACTGAGTGTGGACAAAAGAAAACAAATACTGGTAAGAAACAAGAGAATAGCGACTGGATTGATGATTGGCGCCGCGGTACTGTTTGTGGTCGCACGCTCTCAGAAGGGTCTTGGCGCCTGGGAGTGGCTGGCCGCATTTGCGGAAGCGGCCATGGTCGGTGCTCTGGCGGACTGGTTTGCGGTCGTGGCGCTCTTCCGTCACCCGTTGGGTGTGCCGATCCCGCATACGGGTATTATTAAAAACAAGAAGGATGCCATTGCCGGAAATCTGGCCGGTTTTATCCGTGACAGGTTTCTTGCCAGCGATACCCTGATCGCCAAAATGAGAGAGTACAACCCTGCCGGACATCTTGCCGCCTACCTGATGTCGCGGGAGAATGCCGCCGGTCTGGCCAAAGGGTTAACCCGTGTCTGTGCCGACTCCATGGATTTTATCGATGACGAGCGGGTGCAGCAGTTGTTGAGATCCGCTCTGAGTAACCGGGTCGAAAATTTCGACATTTCCACGTCCGCCGGAATGATTATTGATTCCCTGACAAAAGACAATCGGCACCAGATCGTGCTCGATGACCTGTTGCACCGCTTTGCCGGGTGGCTGGCAACCGATGACGCACAGACACGACTGGCCAAAGCCATCGAAGACATGTGTGCCAGGGAATATCCGCTGCTGATTGCCTTCATTCCCAACCGGGATCAGTTTGCCCGGGGAGCGGGAGATAAGATTGTTAAAAGGATCAACGCCTATATTCAGGAAGTTAATGCCGATCCCGCTCACGAGATCAGGGGCAGCTTTGACACTGCCGTTGCTGATTTCAGCGCCCGGCTGAAGACCGATCCGGAGCTGCGGAACAAGGTCGAGGCGATCAAGCGTGACGTTGTTCATACCCAATCCATAGCCGATTATGCGAGGAGCCTCGGCACCGATCTAAAGAGCTGGCTGAATGCTGACCTGTGCCGGCCGCAGTCGAAGGTGCAGGAGAAGATCATGGCCGCGATTACCGGTCTCGGTGCGACACTGTCGCACAACCGGGGGTTGAAAGATTCGTTGAATGAACATCTTGAAACGCTGGTGCTCCGCTACGGTGACACATTGCGGAGTGCGATTGCCGGTCACATTTCCGGTACGGTGCAGCAATGGGAAAGCGACGACTATGTCAGCGAAATCGAGCTGAGCATCGGCTCCGATCTGCAGTTTATCAGGATGAACGGCACCCTGGTCGGCGGCGTTATCGGCCTGCTCCTGCATGCTGTCTCGCTGCTGCTCGTGTAGCTGCCAACTTCGTCACGAAGCTGAAAAAGAGACATTCATGATCGGTGGCCCCGGTCCGGTGTATCGTTCTGTCTGGTTGATAGGGTCTCCGGAGTCTCGGGGCTGCTGCGAACACATGCGTAAGGAGAAATTCAAAATGAAGATCCGCAAGAAAATTCTGGACTATGAGTATGAAGAGGTGCTTGACACCAGAACCCGCGAACTGATCCGGGTCGGTTGTGCCATTGCCGTAGGGTGTCCCACCTGACTGAAGAAGCACTTCGCGGTCGCGAAGGAAGCCGGGGCAACAAAAGAGGAGCTGCGCGAGGCGATCGCCTATGGCATCATAGCCCCTTCGGGGCGTGCCAAAAATTTTGCCTTGGGCATGCTGGATGAGGTGGAGTAAGCAACGGGGCGAATTCCGCAATCGTATTACCGGACGACGGTACATGGACGGAAACAATCTCCGGATGTGTCAGTACCATCGGAAATTAAATCCGGTACCGGCGCTCCCTGGCAATCTGGTCTTGACTGGTCCGACCTTTTCTGGAATACTCCGCAGTGTTTTGTCAAATAATTGTTTGAGGAGATGAACACCATGAAGAAACCGCTGTTGCTCGTGTTATGCCTCGTTTTGTCGCTGTTTACCGTTAATTCCTTTGCCGGTGACGGCTCGTGGGACAAGGTTAAAAAGGATGGTAAGCTTGTTGTCGGACTCGACGATTCATTTCCTCCGATGGGGTACCGTCAGGCTGACGGGAAACTGGTCGGCTTCGATATTGATGCTGCAGAAGAGGTCGGAAAACGCCTCGGTATCAAGATTGAATGGCAACCGACCGCCTGGGACGGGGTGATCCACTCTCTGGACGCCAAAAAATTCGACTGCATCTGGAACGGTATGACCATTACCGAGGAGCGTGCCGCACAGGTCGCCTTCAGCAAGCCGTATATCATGGATGGTCAGATCGCAATCGTCAATTTCAAGGATAACCGTTTCAAAAGCCTCAAGGAGCTCAAAAACTTTAAAGCAGGAACCCAGAAAGGCTCATCCGGTATTCAGGCGGTCAAAAAACTTGCCAGCGCTCCGACAGAACTGAAAGAATACGAGGACTATCCCAAAGCGCTGCTTGATCTGGAAGCAGGTCGAATCGACGTGGTTGTCGTCGACAATGTCACCGGTCGTGACATGATCGCCAAACGTCCCGGTAAATTCAAGCTCATCCCCGGCATGATCAGCAAAGAGCCGTTCGGCGTGGCTTTCCGCAAGAACGACAGCGACCTTCGCGGGAAAGTTCAGCAAACCCTGGACAAAATGGTCAAGGATGGTGCCATGGCCAGGATCTCCCGCAAATGGTTTGCAGAAGATCTCACAAATCCCAAGAAATTTTAGGCTAAGAAGGTTTCGATGACATATTTCTGCAGCAGGGCCTTTGTGGCCCTGCTTTTTTTATGTATTCTGGCTGGAAACAGTCTGGCTTCGGTTGATTATGACCACCTTTTCCGCCAGTCCAGCGATTTGATGGCACAGGGAGATCTCGACGGTGCCCTGGCGCTGCTCAAACAGGTGCCGACACCTGCCGCCGGTGAAGAAGCCGGACCTTTCGTCTCCAGTCGCATGCAGGCAGCCCGCATCCTTGCCTCGCAAAATGCCACGGGTAAGGCAATTGTCGTCTGCCAGGAAGTATTGAAACTGTTCCCCGATAACAGCGAGGCGCGCAATTTTGTCGCAGCATTAAAAGATCAGCTTAAGCCCGTCTGGCACACCGTTTTGTCTGATACCTTGCGTTTCCTCCCGTCGCTGGCCAAAGGCGCGCTTATGACTCTTATGCTGGTCAGCTGCACCATGCTGGTGTCACCTCTCGGTGGGTTGCTGATCGCGCTGGGGCGCATCAGTACTCTAGGGCCGATTTCAGGATTATGCTGGTTTATAATCTGGTTTTTCCGTGGCACTCCGCTGCTTCTGCAGCTGTTTTTCATCTATTATGGACTCCCCTCTCTCGGCATTGTCCTCTCGCCATTTACCGCTGCGGTAATCGGTCTCGGTCTGAACTACTCGGCGTATCTGGGGGAAATCATCCGTGGTGCAATCCAGAGCATTGACCGTGGCCAGATGGAAGCTGCCAAGGCCATCGGCATGAGTTACGGCCAGGCCATGCGGAGAGTGATAATCCCGCAGACCTATAAACGCCTGATGCCCCCTGTTGGCAACGAGTTTATTGCCCTGATCAAGGATACGGCACTTGTCTCGACCATTGCCATGGTTGAACTGATGCGCGCCGCCGACCAGCTCTTTAATACCTATTTCAACATTACGGCACTGGCTCTGGCCGCCGTGATCTACCTGGTGCTGACGACCATCTTTACCTTTATCTTCGAAAAGATCGAATACCGGGCAGGAATCTATGAACAGCGCTAATCAGCCATTATTGAAACTGGAGAATATCACCAAACGCTTTAAAGAGCTGACGGCGGTTAACGGTGTCAGCCTGGAAGTTGCATACGGTGAAAAACTGGTCATTATCGGTCCCTCCGGTTCCGGTAAATCCACACTGCTCCGGTCAATAAATCTCCTGGAGGAGATTGATGAGGGAACCATCCGTTTTGAAGGGCGTGAGGTGGGGTATATCATGCGCAACGCGAAACGTCATCAGGACCGCCCTCCGGCTATCAGTAAACTGCGTGCGGAGATCGGCATGGTATTCCAGCATTTCCATCTCTTTCCGCACATGACCGTCCTTGGCAACGTAATGGAAGGGCCATTGACGGTACAACGTAAACCGGCAGATGAGGCACGTTCTATTGCAGCCGGTATGCTGGAAAAAGTTGGGCTGTCTGACAAACGGGACGTGTTTCCGGCCACCCTTTCAGGCGGACAGAAACAGCGGGTTGCAATCGCCCGCGCCCTCGCTATGCGGCCCAAGCTGATGCTGTTCGACGAACCGACTTCAGCCCTCGATCCGGAACTTGTCGGCGAAGTCTTTGATACCATCCACACCCTGGCTGACGAGGGCATGACCATGATTATCGTCACCCATCATATGGGGTTTGCGCGGGAGTTGGCCGACCGGGTGATCTTTATGGAGTCCGGAAATTTTCTCGCACAGGGTACGCCGGAGGAACTCTTCAGCTCAGCACAGGACAATGAACGGATCAGGGGTTTTCTCAACCGTCTGTTGTAAGTACATTGGACATCCGGAAGGGAACCGGGACCGGATTTTGAAAAGAAATATGGCACCAGTTAAAAATTACTCGAAAAAAGTTTAAAATAGAAAGGCGGCCGTTACGGCCGCCTTTCTACGTCTGTTGATCTGCCTTCTCCTTCCGCACCATCACCACACTCCGTTTACATGGCGTTTCGTATGCGATCACGTCAGACGGCTTTTTTCTTCTGATGGAACTGTCCGGCGGTATTGATCGCTATTGCGGCGTGGTTGGCAAGGAGTGCGATAAACTCGCATTCTGTATCGGTGAACGAATTGCCCCCGTTTTTGCCGCAGATATTCACGACACCGGCCACTTTGTCCTTGATCCGGAGCGGGAAAGAAATGCACCCCTGTGCAGTCAGCAGGTCGCCGCACAGGTCTTCTTCAGTAATATGGCGGGCGTATTTTGAGGAGTCTTTTTCGTCTATTCTCAACGGTTTGTTCCGGGATGCGACCAGTCCCGATATGCCGCGGTCACAGGGTAATTTGAACATTTTGACCGTATCACGGCTGATACCGACGCTTATTTTCATGAAAAAGTGGCTGCCGGATTTGTCCAGAAGGAGGAGATACCCCTGCTTTGCATCCAGTTGCTCTACCGCTTTTTCTACAAGTATGCGAAGGATGCCGGCGACTTCCGTGGTCGAAGAGAGAAGGCTGCAGAGGCGGTTAGTGGTTTTCATCATATCCAGAGCCTCCTGCAGCTGTCTGTTTTTGACCGAGAGGTCTGCAACAAGGAGTTCATTCTGTTGCTGGAGGCCCTTTTTTTCAAGCGCCCGCTTTACGACATTGGAAAGGATGTTCTCGTCGTCTATCGGCTTCACCAGATAGTCGTATGCTCCCAGGCGTAACGCCCTGATTGTTGTATATGACGATGAGGTACTCGATATGACAATAACGTCGATGAGCGGCTTGCTGTCCTTCATGAGTTTGAGCATGTTGAGGCCGCTCATGCCGGGGAGGATGATGTCGGCCAGCACGAGGTCGAATTCCGTTTCCTGAAAGATCTCCAGAGCCTCTTCGGCCGATTCGCACAGGGTTACGAGATACCCGTTTTTGACAAGCTGGTCTCCTAATACCTTCAGGATCATCGGCGAATCATCCACTAACAGGATGTGTGGTGTATCCGTCTTCACAAAAATGTCCCTCCCCGCGCAGTATCAGATGGAATCAGAAACGGGAGTATATCCGAATACCGTGAAAAAGCAACGGATGTCGTACGGAAGGGTGCCGGCATTTGAATACTGGTGTGAAACACGGGCATTATCACCGGCACTTTCCCCTGTAAGGCGTTGTTGATCGGTCAGACTCGATTCACGTGTCTCAAAGGTTCATGCAACCATTTAAAAGGCGGCCGTTTCGGCCGCCTTTTTTGTTACGCCCGCTGCTCACGACGCAGGCATGCAAGAAACCGGGTTCATCTGCCACAGGGCCAGTGTCGCCCCGGTCGGATCGGTGATGACGCTGAACCTGCCAATGCCGGGGATCTCGGTGACCTCCTTGCAGATCGTCCCTCCGAGGGCCCGTGCTTTCTCGGTAGCGCCGGCCGCATCATCCACATTGACGTAGGCCAGCCAGTATGACGGTGAGTCCGGTTGAACAGTTTTCATCATGCCACCGCCGGTCCCTTCCCCCACATTGATCATTGTGTAGTCCATCCCCGGTATGTCTTCCAGCTTCCAATCGAACAACCCGGAATAAAACGTCTTGGCTTTGGCCACATCAGTGGTCATTAACTCGATATGCACGAACGGATTTGCCATGACACTTCTCCTTTCTGATTGAATAGATGTTTCATACGTCCATTTTACTCCGCCATTTGAAAAATAAAAGCTGAATACTATCGGCGGAACGCGGGCTGAAGGCCTGCTGAATCATTGATGGTAGAAGTATTGTGCGTGATGGTGTATAAAAAGCAGTATCATACCGCCAACGCGGGATGGGCAGATTACCCCTGCGGGAGTACAAACATATGCATGTAGATCTGGATGTGATGAAAAACCTGATCAGCAAACGAAGCGATGAAATTGAAAAGTGTGTTGTTGGAACCGGTTATCTGGCAAAAAGAGTCATCGGCGTCGGCACTTTTTTACTCGATAACGAAGGGGATATCGACCTGCTGTCCGCAAAACAGAAGGTCATCTTTGAAAAATTTCTTCTGCCGCTGCTGGGTCTGCCGCGCCGTTAGACGGCAGTGAACAAGCTATGATTTTTCAGCTCACAGGTGTCATCAGGAGGATGAGCATGATAAGACTGTTCTGTTCTGCGCTATTTATGCTGTTACTGGTATCCGGCTGTGGTTGGAACGACACTCCGACCCGGGAAAACGACTTTACCTCGCTGACATCTATTACAATCAGTGCGGCCTCTCCGACGATAGCCATGGATACATCTGCCAGACTTACCGCAACCGGCAACTACTCGGGTCTTTACACCCGGGACATTACCGACCAGGTCGTCTGGTCGAGCGCTTCACCGGTCGTGGCTGATTTTGTATCCGGGATTCCGGGCAGGGTGAAAGGCATTGCCCCGGGGACCGCCATCCTGAAGGCGACCGTGGGGAGCGTGTCGTCGACCTACTTGGTGACGGTCAGTTCTGCTACCATAGCGAGCATTGTGGTTACCCCCGCGGCACCGTCAGTCGCCGCAGGACTGAACACACAGTTTACCGCAACCGGTACTTTCTCTGACTCAACAACCCAAGACCTGACCTTTGATGCCACCTGGTCTTCAGCCCCCGGCACATTTGCGACCGTAAGCAACGCCCCCGCCAGCAAGGGGATTGCCCATGCAATCGCAGTCGGCTCAGAGACAATTACCGCGACTTTCGGCTCTGCCCCTGTCAGCGGCACAGTGACGCTGAACGTCACACCGGCGATACTTCAGTCAATTGTGGTCACACCGATCAACTCTTCAATCGCAGGTTTATCAAAAACAGTGACTTTCGCTGCTGCCGGCACGTATTCCGACGGAACGATTGTCGACGTCACCGGTTCGGCTGTCTGGGCATCATCCCTGATGGGTATTGCCACGATTTCCGCCGGCGGGACAGCCACTACAGTTGCAGCGGGAACGACCTCCATCAGTGCCACACTGGGCAGCATCAGCGGTAAAACAAACCTCACAGTGACGGCTCTTGTTCTGAATACTAACGGACTGCAAATCACTCCGGCCAACCCGAATGTGGGCGCCGGATCGCCTCTGCAACTGACTTTAACCGCAACCTTTACCGACGGTTCGACCCAGAATGTGGCTGCCAGCAGCACCTGGATCTCCGGCGACATAACGAAAGCGACCGTTAACAGTACCGGGTTGGTCACCGGAGTCGCCGCAGGCTCAACCATTATTACTGCATCGTATGGCAATCAATCGACAACGACCATAGTCACCGTACCGTAACGAGAAAAATATTACTGATTACAGGGAAGGACGATATGAAACGAACCTGGCGGATGATACTTACCCTCTGTCTGCTGCTCCTGTTCAGTGGACAGGCCATGGCAGAACACTCGGGACCCTATGTCGCTGCTTTTATTGGCGGAAGTGCGTTGATGGCTGCCAAGAGTACTGACAGCCTTGGTGACTTCAACCTTACTTTTAAACCTGATTTGCTGGGAAGCGCAGTACTCGGCTGGGATTTTGTGCCGGGAGACCCGGTGGGACCGGGGAGGATCGAACTTGAATACACCCGGCGCAGAAGTCCTCTCGACCAGGTAAAGTTTGTCGAAGGGAGTTTCACGGGGGGGGGCGACGTAACTGCGGAAAGCCTGCTGCTCAATTTTTTCGGTGTCTTCCGTAATAAAGGGCCCATGGCGCCTTATTTCGGGGTCGGTGTGGGAGCTGCCCGCATGGGAGCTTCTGCTCTGACGGTGACTAACGAACCTCTGGCCACCGGTTCAGATATAGTCTTTGCGTATCAGGTGGGGACCGGTGTTGAGTTCGCTCTCACAAATTATTTGAGCCTCGATCTCGGGTACCGCTTTTTCAGCGGAACCCGCCCCAAGTTCACCGAGGCCAACGGTAAAAATTTTAAAATGGATTATCTCAGCCATAGTGCCATGCTTGGCTTGCGACTAGGATTCTAACGGTTATCTGTCGCTTGACTGAGCAAAATATCATGTTTTGGTTCCGGATTGTCCGGTTCCGGAGGAAGCAATTAGTGGTCTTCTTGTACAAGCGAACAAAATATACGCTTTTCTTCGCAACCGCTGTTTTTCTGTTCTTAATTCTTGCCCATTTGGCTCACGCCCAGGAAGGTTTTGCCACATATCCACCACTACCGCCCGGTTACACCTCCATACGGGTTTTCGACAGCCAGAGCCAGTTTGTCGGCCGCATTCTTCCGGAGAAGAGATACTGGGTCACCATAGATCGTATCCCCGAGTTTCTTCAAAAGGCCGTCGTGGCCGTGGAAGATGCCCGCTTTTATGAGCATAACGGTATCGATATCCGCGGGATCGCACGGGCACTGGTGAAAGATGTGGTCAAACGGAAAATGGTCGAAGGTGGTTCGACCATCACCCAGCAGTTGATTAAAAACAGATACCTGTCCGGAGAGAAAACACTTGAACGAAAGTTTGATGAAGCCCGGCTGGCCATAGAATTTGAACAGAAATACAACAAAAAGCAGATCCTGGAGATGTACTTCAATGAAATCTATTACGGGAACGGTGCCTGGGGTATTGGCCAGGCTGCCCGACTCTATTTCGATAAAAATCCCGAGGAGCTGACCGACGCCGAGTGTGCCCAGTTGGCCGGCGTGCAAAAAAATCCTGCCCGCTACAACCCTCTCGGAAAATCGGCCAATGTCACGGGGCGTCGGGATGTGGTCCTCAAACGGATGGTTGGTTTGAATATGATATCTGCCCGTCAAAGCCAGACGTTGCGAGCCAATCCGGCTTCAGTGGTAAAGTCAGGCCAGGCACTGCAGTACATTGCTCATGTCAGGAACATACTGATCGAGCGTTACGGAGCGGAAATAATAGAGCAGGGTGGTCTGGAAGTGACCGCGGCTCTTAATCTGAACCTGCAAAAGCAGGCAGAGCTGGCGTTGAGTGAGGGGGTAAAAAAGATTTCTCCGCAGCTGCAGGGTGCTTTGATCTGTCTGGACACCGCCACGGGGAATCTTCTGGCAGCCGTGGGTGGAGTCGATGCAATACAGACCGCCTACAACCGCGCTTTCCTTGCCAAACGGCAGCCAGGTTCAGCCATCAAGCCAATGATTTATGCCGCGGCGCTGGAGCGCGGTTATACCGCCGGAAGTGTCTTTGATGATGTGCCCGTAGAATATAACCGCGGAAACGGTGAAGTCTGGAAGCCGCAGAATTACGGCGCGGAACAGTATGGAGTGCTCTCCCTCAGGCAGGCCCTTGCCTACTCAAACAATGTCATAGCGGTAAAGCTCCTTGACGCCATCGGCATTCCGTATTTTGTCAATTTTGCCGGCAAACTGGGACTGCGGTTACGGGCTGAAAACGGTCTCTCCCTCGCTCTTGGAACAGATGAAGTCACTTTGAATGATCTCGTTCTGGCATATGCCCCTCTGGCGACCGGGGGGGTGCGCCCCGAGGCGAGGGCAATTATCCGTATTTATGATCGCAACCGCCGGACGTGGGTAGAAAATCCTCCGGTGCTCACCCCTGTTCTCTCTCCGGCCACAGCCTTTGTCACCACCCAGATGCTGAAGGACGTCATGATCTATGGCACCGCCAAGAGTCTCAAAAAATTCAGCCAGGAACGACCGTCTGCCGGCAAAACCGGTACTACCGATGATTATCGGGATGCCTGGTTTGTCGGATATACTCCGCAGATAGTGACCGGCGTCTGGGTGGGATATGACAAACCGAAACCGGTGGGGAAAGGCTTTACCGGCGGGGCTGCTGCTGCTCCCATCTGGGAACGGTTCATGAACAAAGTTATGGCTTCAAAACCGGTTGTGGATTTCGTGCAGCCGGATACGGTCGTTTCAGTTGCAATTGACCCGGTGACCGGTTATCTTTCTACGATCGACTGTCCGTTGAAACGCGATGAGTTTTATATCGCAGGGACCGAGCCGACCCAGTATTGCCCCACACACGGCGGGAATGTTATTACGCCGTTACTGTCGCCACTGTCGCCATTGCCATTGCCATTGCCATTGCCATTGCCATTGCCATTGCCATTGCCATTGCCGGTGCCGGTGCCGGTGCCGGATGTTCCCGGATATCTCCCGGCACCGGGGGCGCATGAATCGGAAACGACCGGGAAAGAATAGGGCGTTTCGTTGAGGGTATTGAAAGTTGGAAACAGTAAACACGACTACGTGTTCGGGAGGAAGTATGGATACTGACAGCAGCAGGAGGACTTTTTTAGGAGTTGTGCTTGGCGGTCTGAGTGTCGTTGCGGCTGCCGCGGTCTCCTGGCCGCTGTTCCGGTATCTGGCGCCACGTTCCGGTGGTGAAATTGCCGGAAAGGTTGTGATACCTGATACGGATGTCCGTGAAGGCGAAGCAAAATTTTTCGAATTTGCCGGATCTTCGGCGGTTCTGGTCCGGAAAAGGGGGGGTGATCTTGTTGCCCTTTCTGCGGTCTGTACACATTTGGGGTGCATTGTGCAATGGGAAAAAGACAAGCAGGACTTCCTCTGCCCATGCCATGGCGGACATTACACCGCAGATGGCGCAGTGACGGCCGGTCCTCCTCCGAAGCCGCTGAAAGTTCTGCCGTTTTCAGTTGCCGGGGGAAAAATTACCGTTGGATGAATTGATTTGTGGAAGGAGCCGGTATGGAACTCATAAAAAAAATAGTTGACTGGGTCGATGTTCGTGTCGGAATCCGCGAGGTGACAGAGAAGGAACTCACCGGATATCTCCTGCCGAAAAACATAAATGTCTGGTACTCCATGGGAAGCATATTGATGTTCGCTTTTGCCCTGCAGATTGTTACCGGAATGCTGCTCCTGATCTATTACGTACCGGATGCAGACAAAGCATTCAAGAGTGTTACCGCCATTATGAATGACGTGCCATACGGATGGCTGATCCGCATGCTACACGCTGTCGGTTCAAATATGATGGTATTGGTGCTGCTGCTCCATATGCTTTCAGTGCTGTTCATGGGGAGTTACAAAAAACCTCGTGAATTGAACTGGGTGACCGGTTTTATTCTTCTCAGCATGATACAGGGCATATCTCTTACCGGATATCTTCTCCCCTGGAGCCAGTTGTCTTTCTGGGCCACCACCGTGGCTACCAACAGCGCCAATGCGATACCGGTGGTGGGGCCGTACCTTGTGGAGTTTCTGCGCGGCAGTCCGCTGGTCGGCCCCCCGACTCTGGGGCGATTCTTCGCGTTGCATGTAGCGGTCATACCGGCCGGAATCGCGGCCATGATCGGCGCCCATCTCTTCTTCCTCAAGCGTACCGGAGTATCAACGCCTCCCTTTGGACAGCAGGAGACGTCCAACCAGTGGTCGGGCGGGAGCTATACTCATGAAAACCATCCGGGCGGGATCCCGTTTTTCCCCAATTTTGCACTTGAAGACCTGAGGTCGATCGCAATTTACATGGCCATTTTTCTGGCGGTGGTCTTTTTCGACCCCTACCTGTTCTTTCCGAAGGATGCTTTCATCCCGGCCAACGCCTTTGTGACACCGGCGCACATAAAGCCGGAATGGTACTTCCTGGCCAACTATCAGACGTTGAAAATTTTCCCCAATGAGCTGATAGGTCTGTCACTGCAGGGTGCTGCGATGACCTTTCTGGCGCTGCTTCCCTTTATAGATCGAGGCAGGGAGCGCCATCCCCTGAAACGACCGTTATTCCTGGCCTGCTCTATCGGCGGACTGCTGCTCTGGATCGGGCTGAGTATCTGGGGGCATTTATCATGAAATATCGGAATACTGCCATGAAACTTCGATTACAACTGTGTGTCATGTTGCTGCTTGCTTTCGTACCATATCTGCTCCCGACGGCATCGTGCGCAGAAGAAGCAACAGAGATAGTCTGCATTCAGTGTCACTCCAAAATGCCTGAAAAATACAGCCAACCGGTAAAACTCTGGCGGGGCAGCATTCATGCCGAAAACGGCATCGCCTGCAATGGCTGCCACGGGGGCGATCCGAAAGATGCTGCAAACGCCATGAACCCGGCACGAGGTTTTCTGGGAGCTCCCAAGGAGCCGGCAATTCCGGCTTTCTGCGGCCGCTGCCATGTCGGAGTGTTAAAGGATTATCTGGCCAGTGCCCACGGTCGCATGCTGGGAAAAGGCGGGCCGACCTGTGTCACCTGTCACGGGAATCATCAGGTAATAAAGGCTTCCATTGAGTTGATTAACGAAAAGAGCTGCAGCCGCTGTCATAGTTTTGAGCGTGCCAGAATAATTCGTGATGCCATGCAGGAGACCGAATCAATCATTGTGGCGATCGACGGGCGCATCAGTGCCTATACATTGACCGGGACCGACACCGGTAAACTGGAAAAGGATCTTTTTGCAGTACGCAATCGTTTCCATACCCTGTTCCACAACGTCAATGCGGATCTGGTTACAAAAGAATCAGCAGGGATTCAGGACGATCTGAAGAAAATCCAGATCGTACTTGCTACACTGGATGATGCGCAGCAGAAACGGAAAATTGCCGGGGCAGCTGCCGTGTCGTTCCTGCTGCTGTTTGCCCTGGTTCTGCACCTTTTTAGAAAGACAATTGACTAGACCCCGGTTTCTGATTCTTGATGCCGGCACTAACTCAGTTGACATTCTGAAGCTGGTTGCATACATTGCCATTATGATATATACGGACAATCCATGAATTTCGCACGTGTCTATAATGTTTTTACCGCAACGGCTCTGATCGTCATATATCTGTTCCTTCCGGCAACGATCGGTGCCCATGCTGCCATCCTGAACGACATGTCCGGTTCCTCACCGGCCTACAGCACTACCGCTCCGGCACCGTGCGACAACTGCCCCTGCTCTGACGGGCAGGGTTCTGACTGCTGCGACACGACTTTCTGCAGCTGTGCGTGCCACGCGCCGCTTAGCAGCGGGCTACGCCTCACCTATGCTCCGCTTTTGGTGACCCATAACTTCCGGGAGCAATCCTGGACATTGCCCCAGGTGTACCTTCCCATTTTTGTCCCTCCGCAAAACCCTGCCTGATATGCTTTGGAAAAAAATAATATAACAGACCTGTTTTTACACCTGTATTTGCACCCATTCAGTTCAATGCCAAACCAGTTCTGACGCCCCCTCGGAGTCACTCCGGTGGGGGATGGCGGCACACATTTCAAGGAGACCGTGCTCGTGACATCACCAAAAAAAGATTTTTTGCATTCCTTATGGGATTTTTTCTGTTCACTTAAGCTGACCATGTTCCTGCTGATCTCCCTGGCGGTCATCTCGATTATAGGGACGGTTATCCCCCAGGGAATCCCTCCCGAGGAATATCTTGCTCAGATCAGTCCGGCCAAAATCAAGCTATACAAAGCGCTTGGTTTTTTCGATATGTACCATTCATGGTGGTTCATTTTGCTGCTCTACCTGTTGACCGTCAACCTCATTGCCTGTTCCATCAAACGTTTGCCCCACATCTGGAAGATAGTTACCCGCCCGGAAACGATTCTGAGTGGAACTCTTGAAAAAACCCTGGCCAATGTAGCCACCATCAAAACCCCGGACGAACCGTCAGCAGTCAAAGAGCGGATTGTCACCTTTTTGAGTACCGGATTTGCCGAACCGGTCGTTACAGAGGTTGACGGTGCATGGCACCTCTTTGCCCAGAAAACTCCCTGGTGCAGACTGTCTGTCTATTTTGTCCACCTGAGTGTCATCATCATCTTTATCGGTGCCATGGCAGGCTCTCTGTTCGGCTACAAAGGCTTCGTCAATATCCTCGAAGGAGAGAGCGTATCAAAGGTCATGCTGCGTTCGGAAAAGGAGCTTGACCTGGGTTTTTCCCTGCGCCTCGAGCAATTCAGTGTGACAAAATATCCATCCGGAGCACCGAAGGAGTTCAAAAGCATCCTGACGGTACTGGAGAACGGCAAACCGGTGCCCGATTACACAAATGCCCGGGTTATCGTCAACGATCCGTTGACCTATAAAGGGATTACTTTTTATCAATCAAGTTACGGCAATGCCGGTAATTATTACCTGACAATCACGGATCTTGATGGCAAAAATCCTGTCCCTTTGACCGTTTCCGGCCAATCTTCAGTGACCCTGCCCGACGGCAGCAGCTTGCACGTTCTTGAGGCAACACAGGACGTTTCCCAATTTGCACAGGGAGTTTCAGGTCCGGCAGCCCAGGTCGAGCTGCATACCGCCAACGGTAAAACGGAGAGTTTTGTCATCTATGCCAACCATCCTGAACTGAACATCCGGCATGCGCAGCAGCATGGCACCGGTCCGGTAATTCATTACAAGGGCGCCGAAGAAAGGATGTACACTGGTCTGCAGGTGGCAAAGGATCCCGGAGTATGGGTCGTCTGGCTGGGATGCTTTCTGATGGTGTTCGGTATCTATGCCGCCTTTTTCCTGTCGCACCGCCGGATTTGGGTGCGCATCCATGGCGGAACCGTCACTATCGGCGGAAATGCCAGCAAAAATCAGAGTGATTTCCTGCACACGTTCGAAAGTCTCGTCGAACGCCTCAAAACCGATCTTGCCAAGGAGCAACAGCCATGACCAGTTCATTGCTTTTCAATATCACCACCTTTGCCTATCTCATATCCATGCTGATTTTCTTCGGGTTTCTTGCCAGCCGCACTAAAACGCTCGGCACAGTCGCCATGGTGGTCGCCTACGCCGGCCTGTTTGCTCAGTCAGTGGCCATCGGTCTACGCTGGAAGGAATCCTACGACATGGGGATTGGACACGCTCCTCTCTCCAACCTGTACGAATCGGTGGTGTTTTTCTCCTGGACGATCGTGCTGATCTATGCCCTGCTTGATATCAAATTCAAATACCGGGTGATCGGCGCCTTTGTCATGCCCTTTGCACTGCTCGGTATGGCCTGGGCACAGCTCGGCATGAACACCGGTATCGAACCGCTTGTACCTGCCTTGCAAAGTAACTGGCTGCTCTATCACGTTATTACATGCTTTCTCGGTTACGCCGCCTTCGCCGTGGCGTGCGGCATCTCCATCATGTATCTGATCAAAGCGGGGAGTGAAGAGTCAGCTGACAAGCCGGCCGGCAGCGGTCTTCTCGGTATGTTTCCACCCATGAAGGTGCTGGATGACCTGAACTATCGGGCAATTATGGTCGGTTTTCCATTGCTGACCCTCGGCATCATCACCGGAGCTGCCTGGGCCAACTACGCCTGGGGCACCTACTGGAGCTGGGACCCGAAAGAAACCTGGTCACTGATCGTCTGGTTTGTCTATGCCGCTTTTCTGCATGCCCGCATCACCAAGGGCTGGGTCGGCAAGCGGGCTGCATGGCTCTCCATAATCGGCTTTGCCGCCACCATTTTCTGCTATCTGGGCGTTAACCTGTTTTTGTCGGGGCTGCACAGCTACGGCGGAGGAAAGTAAATTGCCTCTTGACAGATGTGTGGCAGTTCATTTATTGTGCTCCCACAATGAAGGGGAGTAGCTATCGGCCGGAGACATGGCTGATCCTGAGTCCGTCAACACAGTCGCAAGACTCGGGCCGGGAACGATAATAATCGCAAGCAAGACCTTTATCCAGTGCGTCTAACCACGCCGTGGGTAAAGGTCTTTTTTATTTGGTACACAGGCTGTTACAGAAGAGACAGAGGAGGCTTTAACAATGGAGTGGCTGACAGACCCGCAGGTATGGATGGCACTGGTGACTCTGAGCGCACTGGAGATCGTGCTCGGAATAGACAATATTATATTTATCTCCATTCAGGCGGGCAAACTTCCCCCCCACCAGCAGGAGAAAGCCAGACTTCTCGGACTCGGGCTGGCGATGTTTATCCGTATTGCTCTGCTTTTTTCGCTTACCTGGCTCATGGGGCTTACCGCACCGCTGTTTACTGTGCTGAACAACGAGATTTCAGGTCGCGACCTGATCCTCCTTTCCGGCGGTCTGTTTCTGCTCTGGAAAAGCACCATGGAAATCCATGAGAAACTTGAAGGTGAAGAGGAGATATCATCCGTTCGCGTAGGGGCAACCTTTGGTGCCGTAATTGTCCAAATCCTTCTCCTGGACATTGTATTTTCTCTCGATTCGATCATCACCGCGCTGGGTATGGCGAGTCAGCTTGCCATAATGATCGCAGCAGTCGTCATCGCCGTCGGTTTCATGATGCTTTTTTCGGGTACCATAAGTGCCTTTGTAGAGAAACATCCGACTATCAAGATGCTGGCGTTGAGTTTTCTCCTTCTGATCGGCGTGGCACTTATCGGCGATGGACTTGATATGCATATACCCAAGGGGTACATCTATTTCGCCATGGCTTTTTCGGTGCTGGTCGAGATGCTCAATCTGAAACTCAGACGCAGCACCCCGGTGAAGCTCCATCAGCCACATCTGGTAAATAGCCCCGAACCCTGATACACAGATGGTAGAATATAACAATTATCCCGGGCATAACCGGAGACGCTGCATCCAAGGAGACAGAAAATGAAAAAATCTATGGTAAAATATTGTTCGGTGATGGTCGCCGTTATGTTTTTGAGCATTACAACTCTGGAACTTAATGCCCATGCCAGATTCGGCGGAGGTCGCTCCTTTGGCAGCCGCGGTTCCCGCAGCTATTCCGCTCCGGCCAGTCCCTCTTACAAGGCAACTCCGTCTGCGCCAGTATCAGGAGGTGTGCAACAGCCCGGTGGCGGCGGATTTATGAGAAGTATGGCAGGCGGAATGATGGGAGGTATGCTGGGGAGCATGCTGTTCGGCAGTTCTGCCGGAGCCGGAGACGGCATGAGCGACGGTGGAGGCAGCGGCCTGTTTAACATTATTCTCCTGGCCGGAGGAGGCTATCTGCTGTATCGGTATATGAGAAAGAAAAGAACCGAGGGCTCTTCTGATCTGAATGGCCGGTGATAGCATCAACAACAAAAGGGGAAACAGCATGCTTAAAAACAAGGTCATTTTTGTTCTGATACTGGTCGCAGTGATTTTCCCGTTTATTTCCGGCCTGCTGAATTTTTATGCCGATTGGCTCTTTTTCGTTGAGACCGGCTACTCTTCTGTGTTCACAACGACTATATTTGCCAAAACAGGAGTCGGGCTGTTCTTCGGGGCGCTTCTATTTGTCGTTATCATGATCAATGTTTTGTATGCGAACAGGGCGAAATTCCCCTACAGCGGAATTTTTTCAGTGGGTGGGGGGGCCTTCCGGGTAAACAGTGACGAAGTAACTCGTCTCGTAAAGCCCCTGGCCATGCTGATCGCCCTTGTCCTGGCACTCTTTGCCGGCAGCTGGGGCACCACGCAGTGGGAGGAACTGCTGCTCTTCACACACAGGGCTGACGTCGGGACCGTTGACCCGGTTATCGGCAAGGATCTCGGTTTTTATCTGTTCAACCTCCCGTTCCTGGAGCTTATCAAAGGTTTTTCCGGCTTCATGCTTCTGGCAGCCACCGCCACGGCAGGGGCGGTGTACTTTGTGCGCGGCGGCATCGTGCTGACGGAGCGGGGCGCGACAATTGACGGGAAAGTCCGTCACCATCTTGCGGTTCTGGTCGGTCTCTTTGCCTGTGTGACAGCCGCCGGCTTCTACCTGGACAGTTTCCGACTGCTGCTTTCGGGTAACGGCACCTTTTCCGGAGCCGGGTATGCCGATGTACACTCCCGTCTGCTGACATATCGGATCCTGACGTTTCTGACGCCACTGGCGGGGATCATGCTGTCGGTCGGGCTCTGGAAGGGCGCATGGCGCATGGCGCTGCTGCCGCCGATAGTGGTGGGCGCACTGTATATAATCGGTATTCAGGTCTACCCGGGTATACTCCAGAAGTTCAAGGTTGCACCCAATGAACTTGCTCTTGAAACTCCTTATATTGAGAGCAACATCAAGTTTACCCGTTTCGGCTATGATCTGGATAAGATAGAAACCGTACCCTTCGATGTCGATACAAAGCTTACCGCCGCCGATATCGCCAACAATGATGCCACCATCAAGAACATCAGGCTCTGGGATCATGCCCCGCTGCTCAAAACCTACAGTCAGCTGCAGCAGATCAGGACCTATTACAAGTTTTTCGATGTGGATAATGACCGCTATATGGTGAACGGGCAGTACACGCAGGTCATGCTGTCTCCTCGCGAACTTTCCTACGTGGACCTTCCCAGTAAAAACTGGATCAACGAACGCCTGATCTTCACCCACGGCAACGGCATCACCTTCGGTCCGGTCAGCCGGATCAGCAAGGAGGGGCTCCCTGAGTTTTTTGTCAAGGATATCCCTCCTGTCAGTCTGGCTGACATCAAGGTCACCAGGCCGGAGATCTATTATGGCGAGCTTTCAAACGATTATGTGGTCGTAAAGACCAGGGTGCCGGAATTCAGCTATCCGACCGCCACCGGCAATATTAACACTACCTACGCCGGAAAGGGCGGAGTGCCGATCGACTCACTCCTCAAAAAGGCGCTCTTTGCGGCCAAATTCAGAACTGAAAAGATCCTGCTTTCGTCCGATATTACGGCGGAAAGTCGAATCCTCTATAATCGTAACATCAACGAGCGGGTCAGAACCATAGCACCTTTCCTCCGTTTCGACGGTGATCCCTACATGGTGGTGGACGGGAAAGGAGGGCTTAAATGGATCATCGACGCCTACACCTTCTCGGACCGCCTCCCTTATTCAAGGCCGCTCAGGGGTGGGATCAACTACATGAGGAACTCGGTCAAGGCGGTTGTGGACGCCTATGACGGTACACTTGACTTCTATATCAGTGATCCTGATGATGTTCTGGTGAAGGTTTATGCCCGGATGTTTCCGGGGTTATTCAAGCCGATCACGGCCATGCCTGAAGATCTTCGTAAGCATGTCCGCTACCCGCATCAGTTTCTCCAACTGCAGGCCGCCATGTTTGCCGCCTATCACATGACCGACCCGAAGGTTTTCTACAACAAGGAGAATCTCTGGGAGATTCCGGCCCTCGGGGACAAGCCGATGGAGCCCTACTACACGATCATGAAACTGCCGGGTGAAAAGGTTGAGGAGTATATCCTGCTGCTGCCGTTCACCCCCTCAAAGCGGGATAATCTGTCAGCCTGGCTGACGGCCCGTTGCGACGGGGCGAATTACGGGAGGATCCGGGCCTACACATTCCCTCGTGACAGGTTGATCTATGGCCCGAAGCAGATAGACGCGCGCATCAATCAGGATTCCTTCATTTCCCAGCAGTTGACGCTCTGGAACCAGCGAGGATCGGAGGTAATCCGGGGAAGTCTGCTCGTGATTCCTATAGAAAAGTCGCTGCTCTACGTTCAACCGCTCTTCCTCGCTGCCGATAAAGCCGGCCTTCCGGAACTGAAACGGGTAATTGTCGCCTTCGGCGATCAGGTAGTTATGGAGGAAAACCTGGAACTTGCTCTGCAACGGCTTTTTGGGGGTAAAAAAGCTGTTGCAGCTGCCGGAGCCGTTACCGGGGCGGTCTCGACAGATTCGAAAGCTTCGCCCGCCACACTGGCCAGGGAAGCTATGAGTATCTATGAGAAGGCGACGACTCTGCAGCGTCAGGGGAATTGGGCCGGATACGGCGAGGAGTTGCGCAGGCTTGAGCAGGTGCTGAAGCGGATGGCGAAGTAGCGGTGTTCCGTGGATGTCCCGGTGAGGTGCAGAGATCGTGATGCATTATGTAGTCAGGACATTGCGGCAGGCTAAACGTATGATCGTGATGGTGACCGGTTTCACGATCCTGGCCGCCGGAGTTGCCATGATTGTGCTTCCCGGTCCGGCGTTTGTCGTTATCCCGATCGGTTTGGCGATACTGGCCACGGAGTTCATCTGGGCAAGAAATCTTCTGGACAAGGTAAAAGAACGCATTGCCCGAATGAGAAAAGGTAATGGTCGTGAGGGCAGAAATGTGCCGGATAATCATTGAAATGAATGTGCCCGGTTTTCCTTCCAGGGAGGGAACGTCTTTTAAACGGCGCTCTACAGGCATCCATGAAAATTGTCAGAGACATACTTCGAAGCAATGAGGTATGTCTCCTTTCTCATCTCGACAGTCTGTCCCCGGAAATATACTGCAATCATCTTAATTCAACATTCACTCCCGTCTTCCCCGTCCGCACCCGGTTCAACAGCTGATCCATGTAGTAATAGACCACCGGGGTGATGTAAAGGGTCAGCAGCTGCGATGTCAGCAGACCTCCCACAACTGCAAGGCCAAGCGGCTGCCGCGATTCCCCGCCGGCACCAAGTCCCATTGCAATCGGCAAAGTTCCCATCAGAGCTGCCATCGTGGTCATCATAATCGGCCTGAATCGTACGATCGCCCCTTCATAAATGGCCTCCAAAGGTTTTTTCCCTTCTGTCCTTTCGGCTTCAAGTGCAAAGTCGATCATCATTATTGCGTTCTTTTTGACGATGCCAAGCAGCATGATGATCCCGACAAAACCGTAGATGTTAAGGTCGCATTTAAATATCATCAGGGTGATCAACGCCCCGAAACCGGCGGCCGGCAGCCCGGACAGGATCGTGATCGGGTGAATGTAGCTTTCGTACAGCACGCCGAGCACGATGTAGATGACAAAGATTGCCATAATCAGCAGCAACCATAAGCCGCTGAACGAAGATTGGAACGCCTGCGCCGTCCCTTGAAAGCTGGTGCTGATGGTAGCGGGAAGCAACGTGTCGGCAAGTTTGTCAACCAGCTTCATCGCATCACCCAGAGCCACGTCGGGGCGAAGATTAAATGAAATTGTCACCGCCGGAAGTTGCCCCAGGTGGTTGACCGCCAGTGGGCCGATGGTTTTGGTGATAGTCGCTATGGTTTCGAGCGGGATTAGCTGATCGGTTTTCGCGTGGATATAGAGCATCCCCAGAGCTGCCGGGTCCCCCTGATAGAGCGGATCAAGTTCCAGAATAACCTGGTATTGGTTGGTCGGGGCAAAAATAGATGAAACCTGACGTGACCCATAGGCATAGGCAAGGGCGTCCTCCACCTGCAGTACAGAGAGTCCCAGGGCCGCCACCTTGTCCCGATTAATCTCGACTCGTACCTGCGGATTGCTCATCTGCAAATCGCTGGTTACGTCCATAAGCTCAGGTAGTGTATTTAACTTTTTTTCAAATTCGGCAGAAGAACGGTACAGCTCATCCGTATCCTGACCCTGCAAGGTGAACTGGTACTGGCTTTTGGAACTGGTGCCGCCGATCTGAATTGAGGGAACGTTTTTCAGGTAGGTGCTGATTCCGGCCACTTTTGCCAGTTTCGGCCGCAGTTCCTTGATGACCTCGTCCGCTGAGAGTGTGCGCTCACCCCGAGGTTTGAGGCGCATAAAAAAACGACCGGTATTACTGCCGCTGCCTCCCCCGATGGAGGACATGAATCCGTCAATATTGGGATCCTTGGCGATGATGGCAGCCACCGCTTCCTGATGTAGCTTCATCTCCGCAAACGAGGTCCCCTCAGCAGTCTCGGTGCTGGCGTTAAGCCGGCCGGTATCTTCTGCAGGCAGAAATCCCATCGGGATCACGGTAAACAGCCAGCCGGTCAGCAGTGTAAGCAGAATCGTTACTACCATGGTTGTGCGCCGGAAGCGAAGAACCTGCTTCAGAGAACGCTCGTAAATTCCGAGCAGGCCGTCGAAAAAACGCTCCATCATCATGAACAGGCGCCCGTGCTGTTCCGTCATCGGCGGCTTCAGAAAACGGCTGCAGAGCATGGGGGTCAGGGAGAGGGACACAAAACAGGAGACCAGAATAGCCACACTGATAGTTATGGCAAATTCGTTCAGCAGTCGCCCCAGGATGCCTCCCATAAACAGGACCGGGATAAAGACCGCAACGAGCGAAATTGTCATGGAGATAATGGTGAAGCCAATTTCTCTGGATCCCTTGAAAGCGGCCTCCATGGCGGTGGCACCCTTTTCCATGTGACGGACAATGTTTTCCAGCATGACAATGGCGTCATCCACGACAAAGCCGACCGCCAGAGTCAGAGCCATCATGGTAAGATTGTTGATGGAGAAACCGAGCAGATGCATGGCGGAGAAGGTGCCTACGATCGACATCGGCAACGCCAAAGCGGGGATGATAGTGGCGGACATATTGCGCAAAAAGAGAAAAATCACCATAATAACCAGCCCGATCGTCAACATCAGGGTGAATTTGACATCGTGCATCGACTCACGGATCTGGTCGGAGCGGTCAAACAGCACGTTAAGCTCGACCGAAGCGGGCATCTGGGTGCGGAAGGTCGGCAGCAGCTTTTTGACATTGTTCACCACCTGAATGGTGTTGGTTCCGGGCTGGCGCTGGACGGTCAGGACGATGGCGCGGGAGTTGTTGTACCAGCCGGCTGTCTTGGTGTTCTCAACGCTGTCGATAATCTTTCCGAGTTCCTCAAGGCGAACCGGGGAGCCTTCCCTATAGGCCACCACCATCTGTCTGTAGGCGGCTGCGTTGAACATCTGACCGTTGGCTTCGATAGTAAAGGTCTGTTTTGTCCCATCGAGGGTCCCGGTCGGCAGGTTGACGTTTGCATCACCAATCGCTGTCGCTACTTCGTCTATGCCGATCCGGCGTGATGCCAGCGCTTTCGGGTCGAGCTGGGCCCGTACGGCGAATTTCTGCGATCCATGCACGTTAACCTGGGCCACACCACTGATCGTAGAGAGCCGTTGTGCGATCATGGTCTGGGCAAACTCGTCAACTGCGGAGAGTGGCAGCGTGGGTGAGCTGAGCGTCAGGTAAAGAACCGGCTGGTCAGCAGGATTAACCTTGCGAAAGGATGGCGGCGTCGGCATATTTTTCGGCAACGAACGGGTTGCCGCCGATATGGCCGCCTGTACATCCTGAGCAGCGGCATCGATGTCGCGGTCCAGATTGAACTGGAGGGTGATCCTGGTTGTGCCGACACCGTTGGCCGAGGTCATGGAATCGACACCGGGAATGGTGGAGAGCTGGTTCTCCAAAGGGGTAGCCACCGCCGCTGCCATGGTGTCCGGATTGGCGCCTGGCAGGTTGGCGCTTACCTGAATAGTCGGGAAATCCACGTTGGGGAGGTCATTCACCGGAAGCAGGCGATAGGAAACCACTCCGAATATGAAGATGGCGATCATGATCAGTGACGTCATGATCGGACGGCGGATGAAAATATCCGCGAAATTCATTAGTTTTTACCCCCGGCCGGCTGTTTTGCTGCTGGCTGTTTTTCTACTACCGCCCCGGGAGTCAAGCGCAACTGACCGTCCACAACCACCGTTTCACCAGCTGCCAGGCCTTTCTCGACAACCGTATCCTCACCCACTGCCATGGTGGCTGTAACCTGGCGCATCTCCACTGAATTATCCGGTTTTACCACATAAATATACTGCCCCTGCTGGCTGGTCTGGATAGCATTGGTCGGCACAACTACAGCATTTTTCCGACTGCCCAGCGTCATTACCACATCAGTAAACTGCCCCGGCCAGAGTTTACGAGATTTGTTGGCAAAGACCCCCTTGAGTTTGATCGTGCCGGTTGCCGGGTTCACGGCATTATCAAGAAAGCTGATCGTACCGGTTTCGGTGGCACCCGGTTCATTCGGGATTGCCGCCTCGATCTTTAATTCATTGCCGGCCATGGCCCGCTTTACCTCAGCAAGCAATTTCTCCGGTATGGAGAAGGTGGCGTAGATAGGAGTGAGTTGATTGATCGTCACGATCGCCAGGTCGTTTGCTTTCACCAGATTACCCGGTTGCAGCGCGATCGTGCCTGTCCGGCCGGCGATAGGTGACCGGATGGAACAATAGCCGAGCTGGATTTTGGCGTTTTTTATGGCGGCACGGTCAGCAACGAGTGTTGCAGCCAGGGATTCGGCATTAGATCGCAACAGGTCATATTGATCGCGGGTGACTATTCCCTCTTTGAGTAACCCCGCGTAGCGCTCTGCCTGTTCACGAGCGAATTTTGCCTGAGCCTGATCCTTTGCCAGTGTTGCTTCAAGCTGGTTCAGCATCGCCCGGAACGGTTCCGGGTCAATACTGATCAACAAGACGCCCTTCTCTACATTGCTTCCTTCCGCAAAGTGGAGTCGGGCTATCTGCCCCCCCACCTGCGACTTTATGGCAACGATCGTGAATGCTTCGATATTGCCGATGGCCTTGACCTGGACCGGGACATTTTTCAGGGCCGCTTGGACCACCTTTACCGGAACCGGTGGTTTTGCTTTGGGTTTCTCTTTTTTGGCTGTACAGGAGGTGCAGAGGAGGAATACAACGGAAAAAATCAGGAATAGTGAGGTGTGCTTCATACATTTCTTCTTTCTTGATATTTGATTGTCAACAGGTGAACGGCTCTCAAGAAGCAGCCGGTGAACTTGACGCCAACTTCGGACATTCGACCGTGCACTTCAGCAGTCACTGGAACATGCTTAATATGCACGAGAATATGGCAGTGTGCCCGTTCTCGCAGGAATGCACTGCTTCGGATATTCTGCTGATCGATTGCATCATAAAGCCGATAATCAACTTCAGGAGAATCGGTGCCGTATTGGAGGTTATTGACAAGGTCGCGGCTCTTTTTTCGCCGCCAGTACTTCAGGTGATTGAATCATTATGCTGCTCCGGCTGCTGTCATGATGCTTTTAATCTTTTCAACTGCATCGTTATAAAGTTTTTGAGCTTCTACACTTTTCCTCCGGTACTCAAGCAGAGCCATCGGGTTCTTGTCGGATACAAAACTCTTGATGGCATCAAAGGAGTCAGCATATGCCTTATGGGCAGAGACTAAACCCGTTTTACCATCGTTTAGAAGCTTCTTAGCCTCGGGGGACAATGCTTCAGGAACTCCCTTTTTAGCCAGTGTTTCTCCCGCCCGGATGCATTCAGCCTTTGCCTTGTCGATTACTGAAGGCAGGTTGATGGAAATACCGCCACCTTTAATGACATTTTTCAGTTCATCACCGGCCAGTTTGACCGCCTTATCCGTGATACTCTCCATGCTGAGAAGATCTTTCTGGAAAGCCATCAATTTTTCTTTGTCGACCGGTGAGAGCGTGAATGCAGCAATCTTTTGAGGCGGTGCCGGTGCTTTCTCAGTTGAGCAGCCGCATACTGTCATAATTCCGCTGATTATAGCAATCAGTACGATTTGCTTCATAGGGCATATTCTCCGGTGTCATTGAATGGTAGTAATTAATACGATACGGGAGGAGTCGCCCCCTCCCGTATGCTGTATTTAGTCAAACAGCTCAGATATCCATGACTTTTTCCTGTACTGGCCGTTCTGACCATACCTATGATCATCGTGATGCTGCTTTCCATGCTGTTGCTGCGTGTGGCCGGTTTGCAGGAACTGAGGCTGGATTTGCGTTTGGGGTTGGGTATACGCCGCTGTCTGGGCATCAGACCGTTCGATGATTTTATCCAGTTCCCCCCGGTCAAGCCAGACACCCCGGCATTCCGGGCAGTAATCGATTTCAACTCCCTGTCGTTCTGCAATTTTAAGATCTATTCCTGCGCATACGGGGCATTTCATTTCGGTTTCTCCTATAGGTCCGGTTGTACGCACATGACTCGCTAGAGCCCGGTAATGCCGCGCTCCGTGTACATGGCGCAAATAATAATACACCATCAACATTCATTGCGGTGGATGCGCGGTGAAGTCATTAATGTGAGGAATATCAGTCGTTCAATTGGTGATAGAGTGCTTTGAGCCGATTCAGGAAATGCTTTGAGGGGGGACAAATATCGGTCTAATGACATTTGGAAGTTTTTGATACCGCTCTCTCGGTATAATTACCGAAACAAGTGGAGCATAGATAACAGCTATTCCGGAGTGAAGGTTGATGTACTCTGCACAACAGACGGTCAAATCGCAGCCGTCGGCGTCCTGATGGTGTGAGTGGCTTGATGTACCGGAAGTGTCTATGGTATCAGCGTTACCCATGCAGGAATCACAGGGGTGGTCAAAACAAGCCAGCGGCTGAAGAAGAAACATCAGCAGGATAATCAGGGACACTGTTTTCATATGCCTATCCAGGTACAGGGTCAGGAGCAAAAACCGGGAAGACCCGGCCCCGGCTTTATTCCAGCATCTTCGCATTAACGGCAAAATATTCCGATTCTCCAAAACAGGTTGTGGGGATTCCTTTGTGCTGTTCGTAGAAGAGCGAAACCTTCTTGCCCATGGCCGAATTAAGTTTGTTGATAACCGTCTTATCGCGTACCGAAAAGATGAATTTTTCCGGTATTGCACCCGGTACCGGCAGCATCTGCAGCTCCCCTTCCCAGGTTTTACAGAGCCACCCTTTCTCTGAAAATTTTTGGATGTAGCCGACTCTTTCGCCTTTTGAATAGCTCCAGTTAAGCACAATCATGACATATCCGGTACTGAGAGCTGCTACGGTTACAATCAGCAGCAGAGCGATTCCAATTACCTTCTTCTTTATTTCCCCGGCTGTCATTCGTCCTCCGTTACGATACTTGAAACCAACGTGACAGAGGTATCCTGCCACCCGTTATTGTTCGCCAACATTCCCTGGCATTCCACCGGGCACTGAGCCACGTAGCCAGCCACTGTACCACAAGATATTATACAAGGATCCTTTTTTTTGGCAGCAGCAGGAAATTAATAAGTGCCGGCCTCCAGTGAATTCAGGCCCTGTCAAATGCTTTATTCGAAGTGGTATGGGTTTCCCGAACGGCATGGCGCCGGAGTCGGCCCGGGGTACATTCACAATATTGATTGATTGATCGTCGGATTCAATGTAGACCTTGAGCTGGACAGCCTGAGCATAATACCACGGAGGTCTCGCGACCATGGATCGTACTTTGTTCACAACACTGCTGGTGTACACCTTTACCCTGGTGCTCCTGTATCTGCTGTACTCCGTTCTCTCCCCTTTCCTTGCGGCACTGGTATGGGCCGGTGCAATAGGCGTCATCACACAGCCGCTCTATGAAAAAGTGCTCTACCGCTGTAAGGGGAATGGGATAGCCGCTTCCGCGCTGCTGACAGTGACCGTTGTCCTGGCTGCCATACTCCCGCTGGTTGGTCTGATATTCTCCCTTTCACGAGAAGCGTCTCTGGCGTATCAATACCTTGAGAGCTCGGCAGCAGGAGGCTCTGCAGCTGCCTTTGGTGATATGTTGAATCATCCATCGATCATTCCCTGGATTGACTGGATCAGGCCGGTGTCCAGCTCTCTTGGCCTGGATCTGGATGCCATGCTGCTTCCGGCGGTAAAAAAAGGGATTGCCATAATGCTGGATTATTCGACGGGAATTGTGAAAAATTTTCTCGGATTCCTGGTTAAACTGGTTCTGATGGTAATCGCTCTTTTTTTTATATACCTGGACGGAGCGAGATTTGTTCGCCGTTTCTGGCTTGTTGTTGCTATAAGAGATGACCTCAGGACAACTATCATCGATACGATTACCCGGGTAATGGGCGCAGTTATGTACGGGATCGTTCTGACATGCCTGGTGCAGGGTGCACTGGGAGGCCTTGGGTTCTGGGTTGCCGGACTTCCTTCTCCGATAATGTTCGGGGCATTGATGTCAATATGTGCCATGATACCGATAATAGGGACCGCCATTATCTGGCTACCAGGATCGATTTACCTGCTGATGCAGGGGCAGACAATGCATGGTCTGCTGCTGATCGTCTGGGGCATCGTGGCCGTCAGCAGCATTGACAACATTATTCGCCCCCTGTTTATCAGCGGTAAATCCCGGCTCCACATTTTGATCATAATGCTCGGAGTGCTTGGCGGAATACTGGCTTTCGGGGTTTCCGGAGTGGTCGCGGGGCCGGTAATTCTGGCGCTTGTTGCCGTTTTTTTTGAGGAGTCCAGTCAGAAAACAGTTCATAAGGATCCTCTCGAAACATGACCAAAGAACGATTAATAAAGTGCATAATAGCGGCACTTTCTGCCGACCTTGCGGTTTTATCCTCCGCTTCCAGGGCTGCCCATGACGCTGCCACCCACTCAGAATGTCTTCCTGACAACAGGTACGATACCACTGCACTCGAGGCTTCCTACATCGCACAGGGGCAGGCAAATCGTGCTCAGGAAATCCGGGCGGCATTGGAAAATTACCGTACCCTGACTCTGTATGATTTTAACGATGATACTCCGATTCGGCTGACCGCCCTGATTGTTCTGGAAAGCGCGGAGGGAAAAGTCCGGCGTTTTTTTCTCGGCCCACAGGCCGGGGGGTTAAAAATTGCCGATGGCAGCGGGGACATTGTGATTATTACACCTGGTTCTCCCCTGGGTCGTTCTCTTCTGGGATTACGCTCCGGAGATGAAGTGAATGCCGGCGATGATACCTCTGCACTGTTTACCATTGTTGAGGTCAGCTGATAACGTATGAATAATGACATTAAAATTACGCTGCTAACCCATTCCAAAGAGTTCGGAAAACGATCCAATACCGGGCGCCTGGTGGTTGACGTTCTGGGGAATGCCGCCGAGCAGGTCCGGTGGGATAGAATTAATCCACCTGTACGACTTGTCGAGGCGATCGAAGCCGGTGGTGTGGCTCTGATCTACCCCGGAGCGCCAGATGAGACTGATGGCGACCTCAGCTGTATTTCGGAGTTTGTAATTATTGACAGTACATGGCACGAAGCTCGCAAAATTCATCAACGAAGTCCCTATCTGCAAAAAATTCGCCGCATCTCACTGACGACAGTCGAGAAATCAGTGTACAACCTTAGAAAAAATCAGAAAGAATCCGGTTTGTGTACGGCAGAATGTGCCATTGAAGTACTGCGGCTCTCGGGGAATAGTGCGGAGGCGGCGCTACTGCTGGAACGTTTCCTGGCTTTCATAAGACCGCCAGGGGTAATGCGGGGAGCGGTGCCGGGGCACTAGCATGGGATCAGATGTCTTTGCGTTTAAAAGCAAATCTGAACGACGTTTTTCAGGCTTTGAACCTGCTCTCATTTCCGGAAATCAGCCGCCTGATATTTTCATGATGGCGGAAAATGACGATTACTGCAATCACGAGAGTTACTATCGTGATTACTCTGCTTCCCCCCGTAAAAAAGACCGCCAGTGGCATGGCGGCGGCGGCGGCGATCGACCCGAGTGAAACATAGCGCCAGATGACCATCAAAACGGCAAACAGCGCCACTGCAATTATAACTGCCTGAGGTGCCAGTGCTAAAAAAACTCCCAGCGCAGTGGCGACCCCTTTTCCCCCCTGAATTTGAGAAAAACAGAAAAAACGTGTCCACAAAATGCGGCAAGCCCGACCCAGGCGGAGAATTCAGGAGGGAGTGTGCTGAATTTAACGAGGATAACGGGGATCAGTCCCTTCAAACAGTCGCCGATTAATGTAATAATGCCGACCGTCCGTCCGACCGTTCTGTACAGATTGGTCGCGCCGATATTGCCGCTCCCCTCCTTGCGGACATCTATCCCGTACGCTTTGCCGAGCAGAAGCCCGGTGGGGATCGACCCGATCAGGTAGGCTGACATGATAAGCAGTGCTAAAATGATGGTCTGGTCTCCTGTCACGATTTATATCCCTGCAATGATTTTCCAACCTTCAGGTTCTTTTGCAAGCTGGAGGTGGTCGGTGCCATTCAGGGACATTTCTTTTCCCCGCGCCCGGATTTTCATGCGGTAGCTGCCGGTCGACTCGGCGTGGTTGCCGTCAACGGTTATTGCCGGTGTGTCCGGTTCGTACCTGATGTACTCAAAATCCCTGAAATTCTTTTCCAGGCTCTCTTTAAGCTGGGCAAACCGTTTGTCCTTATCGTCGTAGTTTATAGATACAACGGAGAGGTATTGCGTCATATCCATCGAATTCAAAGCACTGGTACGGGTAGCAAGGGTTTTACGTATCTCATGCTGGTCCCGGTTCGAGTCGATGCATCCTGATGCCGGAAGAAGTAACAGACAGAGTATACCGGGCAGCCAGCCTTTCACTAAAAGAATGAATCCATGGCTTTGTTGGCATCAGCGATATATGCGCTGCCGGGGAATTCACGGGCCAGCTGACCGAATATCTCCCGCCCTTTTGCTTTCTGACCATCCTCCAGATATGCTCTGCCAAGATAATACAAAACTTCATCGCGCCGGGCAGAGTCGGAGAACATTTTCAGAGATTCCTCAAACCGGCCGATTGCAGCCTTATAGGCATCGGTTTTTAAATAAAAGCGGCCGACATACAGCTCATACTCAAGCTGTTTGTCACGGCACTCCCGCCGCTTCTCCTGGACTTCTGCCAGCTGGGCTCCGGTCGGGTAGAGTTTTACATAGGAATCAAAGGTATTTTGCGCATTTTTTACCGGAGTCTGGTCGGTGTCTATGCCGTGAATCTGATTGAAATAACTCATCCCCTGCCGATACAGCGCAAAATCAGCCTGCGGGTGCTTCGGGTGCAGTTTCCGGAAATCTTCATATCCGGCTGCTGCTTCGATATAATCCTTATTCAGGAAATAGGCGTCGGCAATATTAAGCTCGGCCTTTGTCGAAAGTTCAGGGGATTGATACGTTTCTTTCACTTTTTTCCATTGAGCGATCGCATCTTCATATTTTTCGTCCTGATAGAACTGTTCACCCTCTTTAAAGAGCACATCAGCCGGTTTGATCACCTGCGGTGTGGAACAGCCCTGAAAAAGTGCTGACGCTAGAATGAGAGTGACGACCAGTTTTGCAGTTGTTTTCATACGGATCCTTTTTTTGCGATATCAGTTAAACGATGCCCACACCGCGTTTGTCTGCCAGCAGTCGGCCGATTATGTCATGATTAAGCCATAGTGTCGCTGACCCTGGATTCCATGAACTGTGCAGCATCAGGCGTCCTGTTGAAAGAAATACTATTCTGGATAATTCAGCGCAGACCAGTTGCTTCTGGTCGGCATGCATCTCCATCAATTCTGCAGAGGCAGCCAGCATCAGTTCGGCCTGTTCGCGGGTGTTGTGCTGCGGCCAGGTAGAAAAATCCTCAATTTCGTCCAGGATCGGAGAGGAGAGGTAGCGGTCGGCACGCTTCAGAAGGTTGGTAACCGTTTCTCCCTCCTTCAGCATTGACTGGCATCGTGTCTCAAGCGTCGCGGCAATCTGTTCTCCGGCTTCACGGCGTATTGCGCTCAAAAGCGGATAGAGCGATATTTCGACTCCGAGAAACAGCGCACTTGAATTGGTCTGGATTTCCGGGCAGTTGAACACAGTTGCCGTAATCCCCTGTGAAGTAGCTTCGGCGGCAATATCTTCGAGGCGCATCTTCGCGATACCTTGCACATAGGGAGTGTAGGATTGCCAGCGGTACTCGCCGTTTACCAGAACGCCGGTACCGTGATAGCCGTAGGCGGAGTAACAGACCCGGGCTCCGGCACCTGCATTGCGTTCGCGAAGAGATGCGGTATTTTCAATCAGATAACGAAAGGTGTCAGCAGTGACTTCATTGAAGCTGGTGTTGCAGAGCTCACCTAGCGGACTGTTCCAGAATACTTCCGATGCCAGATACTTGTCGCCGGTACCTTTAAAAATCCTGTTCAGGAGCGGCATGAAAACGCGGGCCCGGGGGATACCGCCTGCCATGGAATGAGCCAGGAGAATATTGGCATCCGTCGGTATGAGTTTGAGCAGTGTTGCTTCCATTTGCGCCAGATGAGAGCAAAACCGTGCCCTCCCGGCGGCGTGGGCTTTTTCGACACTCCCTTCAATAAAACTGATGGTGGCCAAATCGTCAGGGCGGGCTTTTTTCAGCTGTTCAGCCACTGAGGGGACTCCGTCAACGCTCTCCATATCAAAACCGGCTTCCAGCGGGATGTTGATGATCGCTCCCCCCAGAAGTGTTTCTGCTTCCGACAATTCTTCGGCATTCAGCTGCCTCAGTGTCCCGTCACTATCCCTGCGTCCGACCGTTGTGCCGATAACGGTCATGCCGATCCGTTTGGCTTCGTCAACCAGGCCGTTTGCATAGCCGCGTCCGAATAGCTCTCCTACTAATACAAGCACGTCGCCGGCTTTGTATCCTGCCGTATCAGGTAGCTGCTGCAGTGGTCTGTATTCTGTCATATAATCTCCTGAATTCGATAAAATAAGCCTCCTTTTTAGCATAAACAGCACTGTCATGTGAACATAAAAAGCTGCAGTGACATATGGCGTGTTTCATGCTAGTGTGGATCAAATATTCTGGAGACCAATTCGCGTGAATAATGACCTGATTCTTCTTGGCCACGGCAGCGGCGGCCGACTTTCGCACCAACTGCTTGATGAACTGATCATACCGATTGTGAGCGGGATTCCGGCCTCGGGACAGAACGATGCCGCCTTGCTGGAGCCAGTTCCCGGGCGGATAGCCTTTACGACCGACTCTTTTGTCGTGGATCCGATATTTTTCCCGGGCGGAACCATCGGCAGCCTGGCTGTGCACGGCACTGTCAACGACCTGGCAATGATGGGTGCCAGGCCGCTCTGGCTGAGTGTCGGACTTATTATTGAAGAGGGTTTCAGTAAAAGTGATCTGAAGGTCATACTGGAAGATATGCGCTTTGCGGCAGATGCTGCAGGCGTAACCATCGTTACCGGAGATACCAAAGTCGTGCCGCGCGGCAAGGCGGATAAAATATACATTACGACGTCCGGCGTCGGTGCCGTCGAACATACGTTTCAGGTCCATGGTGCCAATGCGCAGCCGGGAGATGTGATTATCATTAACGGCACGATCGGTGATCATGGCATTGCCGTCATGGCGGGGCGTGAAGGGCTTGAGGTCGGGACTGAAATAAAAAGTGATTCTGCCGCATTGAACGGCCTTGTTGCCGATCTTCTTGAGGAAGTCGGAGCTGCTCTTCATGTTCTGCGCGATCCTACCCGGGGTGGCGTGGCCACCACTATCAAAGAAATTGCCCAGCAATCCGGTGTCGCCATCACACTGAAGGAAAAGGCGCTGCCGGTTAAACCGGCTGTGCGTGGGGTATGCTCGATTCTGGGACTTGATCCGCTGTTTGTGGCTAATGAGGGGAAACTGTTGGCATTTGTCTCCGCTGATGCTGCAGAGGCGGCCCTGGCCGTCATCAGGAATCATCCTCTCGGATCGGCAGCTGTTGTCATCGGCACGGTTGAGAACGGTCCGGCCGGACGTGTGCAGATGGAAACGGTGATTGGCGGTATGCGTTCGGTTGATATGCTCTCTGGGGAACAGTTGCCGAGGATCTGCTGAAATGGCGAAGGAAAAAGTCCCGGTAACTGCTGCAGTGCGGGCTCTACGTGCCGAGAAGGTTTTTTTTAGTGACCATCCCTATACGTACCAGGAAAAAGGCGGGACCGCTGTTTCTGCTCGTGAACTCGGAGTTGACGAACATTCCGTCATAAAAACACTGGTAATGGAGGATGAAAACCGTAATTCGCTGATTGTGCTGATGCATGGTGACCGTAAGGTTTCGACCAAAGAACTGGCGCGAGTGATAGGCGTAAAGCTGGTTTCTCCCTGCACAGTGGAAGAGGCCCATAAACAGAGCGGTTATCTGGTCGGAGGCACATCGCCGTTCGGAACCCGGTACCGGATGCCGGTTTATATTGAAGAAAGTATCGTCAGTCTACCAAAGATTTATATAAACGGCGGCAAACGGGGGTATCTGGTCGGGATGGCGCCGGCTGAACTTGTCAGGGTACTGAAGCCGCATCTGGTAACAGTCGGCATATGAGGGCCTTGTTACGCATGTTTTTCATCCGGCCGGTCATGAGGCTAACGTACAATCCTGGTTATCAGGATCAGAAAAGGGACATGGAATGATCAGGAAAGCACAGATGTCAGATGTTAAGAATATACAGAAGCTATTGATGACGTTTGCCAATCGCGGGGACATGCTTTCCCGCTCGTTGTCGGAGCTGTATGAGTCGTTGCGTGATTTCTACGTGATAGAAGAGGAAGGTGTGCTGCTGGGTGCAGCGGCACTGCATATCGTGTGGGAGGATCTGGCCGAGGTCCGCTCTGTCGCTGTGATGGAAGATGCCGGTCGCAAGGGAATCGGCGGCCGTCTCGTGCAGGCCTGCATCTCCGAGGCGCGAAACATCGGGTTGAAGCGGATTTTCTGTCTGACGTACAAGCCGGATTTTTTTGCCAAGCATGGCTTTGTTCTTGTGGATAAGGCCGAGTTGCCGCATAAAGTCTGGGGTGACTGCATAAAATGCCCTAAATTTCCGGATTGTGATGAAAATGCTATGATACTTGACCTTTAGAACATGAAAGGGCGGCATAAAAGCCGCCCTTTCATGTTCTAATATCGCTGAAACTCTACATCTGATTGAATTCAATCGAAACCAGATTCCTGCCCCGCCGTTTGCTTTCAAACATGAGCTTGTCGGCGCGTTCGACCAGTGATTCCACTGTGTCCCCCTTGAGAGCCACCGTTGCGCCACCCGAAACAGTTACCTTCAGCATTTCTCCGTTATCAAGCGTCAAAGCAGAGTTTTCAACCAGCCTGCGCAGGCGGTCGGTAAGCTTAAACAGATCCTCATTCTTTGTATTTACCAGCAGCACGACAAATTCTTCGCCTCCCCAGCGACCGATGGTGTCAAACGAGCGCAGGCTGTTGGCTATCGTCGCGCTGATCATTTTGAGGATGCGGTCACCGACGCTATGACCGTGGGTGTCATTAATCCTTTTAAAATGATCGGCATCGAAAAACATGACTGAGAAATCAAAGCCGTATCTTTTAAGCTCTTCCAAACGTGCCGCAAGAGATATTTCGACAAAGCGACGGTTGGCAATGCCGGTCAGTAAATCGTGCATCGCCAGATCCTGAAGTTCTTCAAGTCGTTGGCGCATGGCATAGCGTGGTGAACTGCTGCTGTGAATCTCTACGGCAACCACGTAGTGCTGATCAACCTCACGTACCGGGGCGATCCTGATCGATATCGGCAGCAGATGGCCTTCTTTGTGGCAAATGTACGCTTCGACTTCGGTCAGGGTTGAAATGTCGAAAACCCGCCGTATCGGGCAGGTATCGCTTTCGCAGAGATGCCTCCCCTGTTTGTCAAGCGGCTTGAAAATGTCACAATAATTTCTGCCCTGAACATCTGCAGAATTGTAGCCGGTCAGGTTTGTGGCTCCCTTGTTCCAGTACGTGATGCATCCTTCCTTGTCCACAAAGAAGATTCCGTCGTACAGATTGTCGAGAATCTCACGGTAAAAATCGACAGTTTCCAGCATGCGTACCCCCATTAAATGTGCGGGAATAATAGGACTGTTTGCATTTGAATGCAAGGTGCAAATAGGTGGTACCGTACAGGACGTTCACAGGTCACAACAACGGGGAAAAAACGCCCCGGAGAGGGGCGTTACAGGGTAGTGGCGGGAGGGGTCAGATGTAGTACATGACGCGATGATCGACCTCGTTTTTGATGCCCATATCATGGGCACGCTGACAGAGGGTTTGCAGTGTCATATCGCCAAACAGGGTGTTAAGAAGCGTGTTTGCTTCTGCCCAGACGGTCTGTGTTACACATTGTCCTTCAAAAGGACATTCGTTTTTGCGACGGAGTTTCTTTGGCGTGGCTCCTGCGCAGTCAACCAGTAATACGTCCTGCTCGGTGGCATTCAGAATTTCAAGAACCGTAATTTCTTCAGGTTTGCGTGACAGCGCATAGCCCCCCTGTGGCCCACGCTTGCTTTTCAGGAGGCCGGCGCGCTTCAGGTTCTGGAATATCTGTTCAAGGTAACGGGGAGAAATCTGTTGCCGTCGGGAGATGTCCTGAATCTGGGCAGGTGCAGGGCCGCAGTTATAGGCAATGTCGAACATGGCCCTCAGGCCGTATCTGCTTTTGGTGGAGAGGCGCATACTGTTCCTCCGGATAGAATAAAATGAGGAAAATCATTACGGAAGCATCGTGTGGTTGTCAAGGAAATAAACAGTCGGAAGGCTGCTTCGCAGATATGTGACTGAGATCTGAACTATCGCGCGGTGCGGGCAATTGTTACTGCAGTCACGACGTCAGCCCCGGCTTTTTTCAGCTCTTTGGCACATTCGTTCATTGTGCTGCCTGTTGTCATAATGTCGTCCAGAAGCAGTATCCGATTTCCTGCAACGCAGTCGGGTCTGGTGACCGTAAAGGCTCCCTTGACATTCAGGCGCCGCACTGCGGCCGGGAGGTCAATCTGAGGCTCAGTCGGCCGTGTCCGGGTGAGGACATGTGGCAGCATCGGTAGAGAGCACCGGTGCGATAGTACCTTCCCGAGGAGTACCGCCTGGTTAAAGCCTCGCTGCCGAAGGCGGGAACGGTGTAACGGAACGGGAACTATGAAATGCGGGTTCTGTCCGGCAATAAATTCGCTCATGCCTTCAACGATAAGAAGTGCAAGCGGTTTTCTCAGATATGTTTTCTGATTGTATTTGAAGGCGTGGATCATGTCGCGAATGGGTCCTTCATACAGAAAATGTGCCCGGGCCGTATCAAAACCGGGTGGATGGGTTAGGCAGGCTCCGCAGCAATGATCGGAGCCTGCCCCGACAAAAGGAATCCCGCAGACAGGGCAGAGCGGCGAAGCAACAAGAGGCAGGTGCTCTCGGCATGTCGGGCAGATATGCAGTGTGTCGGCATCCGGTATATGGTCATGGCAGATGTGGCAGAGAGGCGGCAGAATGGAGTCAAGCAGTGCCTGGAAGAACGGCCTGACTCCATTCATCTAAAAGCCCATTTCAGCGTTGACTACCAACACATGGAGATCAGTAAAGCGGGGTTTGCGATCGATAATCGTAGTTACTCTGCAGAGCCGGTCGGGTGAGTGGCAATCGCTGCAGAAACCGGTCGAAGAACAGGGCGTTTTGAAATTGAGTCGTTTTGAATTGGGGGGGGTCGCCCAGCTTTTGACCCGTTCGATGGCATCCTGTGGTGTCCCGTCAACCAGTTTGTTGCGGCCGGCAACGACAATCACCTTGCGTGGGCCAAAGAGCATTGCTCCGACCCGGTTACCGGTGGCATCAATGTTAACCAGTTCACCGTTCAGAGTCAATGCGTTGCAGCCTGAGAGAAACAGGTCGCACGTTAACTGGCGGCGCATGATGGCCATTTTTTCATCACGCGAGAAAACCGGGCTGCCATGGTTAAGGATCTCTTTACCCTGCTCCCGTAGCACCTGTTCTACCCCCAGAGAAACTATCGACATTGAGCCGCCGAAACCTATGGTAACAGCATCAGCTGCACCTGCGAGAATATACTCTGCAGCATCCTGCGGAGTGTCGCAGTACACGGCAGTAAAGTCATTCTTCTCAAGTGCCGCAACCGCCTTGCGGCACTTCTGCTCATGTGTCCACATGACAAGCTCTTCCGTCATACCCATAGCATCCCCCCTACTTTACAACTTTGACTGACTTGATGATGACAGGGGTCTCGGGGACATCAGGAAATCCACGGGTTACCGTCTTTACAGACCTGATTTTATCTACAACGTCCATACCTTCCAGTACTTTGCCGAAAACCGCATATCCGAAACCGTCCGGACTGGGGCGGTTGAGCCCATCGTTATTTTTTACATTGATAAAAAATTGAGCGGTGGCACTGTCAGGTGCTCCCGTACGAGCCATGGCGATAGTACCACGGTCATTTTTCAAGCCATTTGTCGCTTCATTTTTTATGGGCGGTTTTGTTGTCTTCTGTTTAAATTCTGCGGAAAAACCACCACCCTGGATCATAAAGTCCTTGATAACCCGATGGAATATAGTCCCGTTGTAAAAGCCGCTTTTCGCATAATCAAGAAAGTTTTTGACGCTGACAGGCGCTTCTTTTTCAAACAGCTCTATCTTGACTGCTCCAAGACTTGTTTCCATAGTAACAACAGGGTTCTTATTCCCCTCAGCGCAGGCAATACCTGCCATGAAACAGACCAGCATAATAACACGAAGCAATTTTTTAATCATGATACCCTCCGAATAAATTTGACTGAGAAATGGTGGTTACTATACGACAGGCGGTCCGTAAAATCAATATCAGCCGGCACAGCCCCGTACCAGTTCCGCCAGGCACCGGATAAACAGCGGAGAGTCGTTAAGAGACTCCATGCGGCGGAAGTTGGTGATGCCGAGGTGCTCGGCAACCTCACGATACTCAATGTCAATTTCGTGCAATGTTTCAATGTGATCGGAAACAAACGACAGCGGTACCACCAAAACATCAGTATGACCTGCTGCGGCAATTTCCTTCAGCTTTTCGCCGGTGGACGGCTCCAGCCATTTGACAGGACCGGCTCGCGACTGGAAGGCGAGATGGTGCGAAACATCGCCGAGCTGTTCCATGACAAGCCGCACCGTCGCCTGAATGTGGTCAAGATAGGGATCACCTTCGGTAATAAATGACTGCGGCAGAGAATGGGCAGAAAAAAAGAGTTGTACCCTGGAACGTTCAGAAAACAGGGCAAGGGATTGATCAATCTTTTCCGCCAACGCCTTGATATAGAGGGGGTGATCGTAAAACTGGCGTACGGAATGAACCTCAAACGGGGTAGAACTCTTTTTCAGCGAGCGCTTCAGATCATTAAAACTTGATCCGGATGTGGCACGGGAATAATGCGGGTAGAGCGAGACGGCTATGACCTTTCTGATGCCCGTTTTTTCGATGGCTGCCAGCGCTTCCGGGGCAAAAGGGTGCCAGTAACGCATGGCGACAAAGCAGCGATAGGATTCTCCCAACTCGCTTTCAAGCGCAGCCGCCTGCTGTTCTGTCAACTTGCGCAACGGCGACTTGCCGCCGATCTGTCGGTAGTTGGCAGCGCTCTTGGGAGCCCGGCGCTTAACGATCATCCTGGCAATAAAAGGCTGCAGAAAAGCCGGTCCGATTTTTATAATTTCGCGATCGGAAAAAAGGTTGTAGAGAAATGGTTCTACCGACTCCAACGAATCCGGTCCTCCCATCTGGAGCAGCAGCACGGCGGTCTTTTCAGGCATATCTCACGCCCGGATCATGGTCAGAAGCATCTTGAATGGCTTGACCGCTTTCAGCTCGTGGGGAATGTTAGCCGGCATAATAATCAGCTGACCGGAGTGTACGGTTTGTGCTTCTCCGTTTATAACCACCTCAGCCTCCCCGTCAACCACCTGAACAACAGCGTCGAAAGGCGCAGTATGCTCACTCAGTCCCTGTCCGGCTCCAAACGAAAACATCGTCAGTGTACCGATTTTCTTGTCGATAAGTGTCTTGCTGACGACCGAACCATCCTGATATGAAACGAGTTCACTCAATGTCAATGCCGTACCAATTAGTTCCATATGTTTTCCTCTCTTCCTGCGGGTTATATTCCATTCAGCATACTATCGCATCAGCCAAAAAAAACAAAGGCGGAAAACCGAAGTTTTCCGCCCGTGTATAAAACAAATGCATTACAGGTTACGGATGTACTGTCTAGTACATTCCGCCGCCCATGCCGCCCATGCCGCCCATACCACCAGGCATTCCGCCGCCCATTGCGCCGCCGCCGTCGTCTTTCGGCTTCTCGGCGATCAGTGCTTCGGTTGTCAGCATCAGACCGGCGATGGAAGCCGCATTCTGAAGAGCGCTGCGGGATACCTTGGTCGGATCAATGATGCCGGCCTTGATCATGTCAACATATTCATCATTGGCGGCGTCATATCCAAAGGCATCTTTGCCGTTCTTGACCTTGTCAACTACGATCGACGCGTCGATCCCTGCATTTTCTGCGATCTGGCGGATCGGTGATTCAAGGGAAGCCTTGATCACGTTTACGCCGAACTGCTGCTCGGTGGCCAGCTTGAGGCCTTCCAGAGCTGACATGGCGCGGATATATGCGACGCCGCCTCCAGGGACAATGCCTTCGTCAACAGCAGCTCTGGTTGCGTGCAGTGCGTCTTCCACGCGGGCCTTTTTCTCTTTCATTTCGACTTCGGTTGCCGCGCCGACTTTGATAACGGCAACGCCGCCAACCAGTTTGGCCAGACGCTCCTGGAGTTTTTCCTTGTCATAGTCGCTGGAGGATTCTTCTGCCTGGGCACGGAGCATCTTGACGCGTCCCTGGATAGCTTCTTCCTTACCGTTGCCGTCGATGATGGTGGTGTTGTCTTTGTCGATGGTGATGCGTTTGGCCTGGCCGAGCATTTCAATCGTGGTCTGGTCAAGCTTGAAGCCGACTTCTTCGGAGATGACCTGGCCGCCGGTCAGGATGGCGATGTCTTCCAGCATGGCTTTACGGCGGTCGCCGAAGCCGGGAGCTTTAACGGCACAGACATTCAGCACGCCGCGCAGTTTGTTGACAACCAGAGTTGCCAGTGCTTCACCGTCGATATCTTCAGCGATAATCAGGAGCGGGCGGCCGGATTTGGCGCTCTGCTCCAGAACCGGAAGGAGGTCCTTCATGTTGGATATTTTCTTGTCGTGAATCAGGATCATGGCGTTTTCAATGGAACATTCCATACGCTCCGGATCTGTTACGAAGTAGGGGGAAAGATAACCGCGGTCGAACTGCATTCCCTCAACAGTTTCAAGAGTCGTCTCCATGGCCTTGGCTTCTTCAACCGTGATGACGCCTTCCTTGCCGACTTTTTCCATAGCTTCGGCAATGATGTCGCCGATGGTTTTGTCATTGTTGGCGGAGATGGTGCCGACCTGGGCGATTTCTTTATGATCCTTGATCGGTTTGGAGATCTTTTTCAGCTCGCCAACAATCGCTTCAACAGCCTTGTCGATGCCGCGCTTGATTTCCATTGGATTGTGACCGGCTGCTACCAGTTTAGAACCCTGCTTGTAAATAGCCTGGGCCAGAACAGTTGCCGTCGTGGTGCCGTCGCCGGCTACGTCGGAAGTTTTTGAAGCGACTTCCTTGACCAGCTGTGCGCCCATGTTTTCAAACTTGTCTTCCAGTTCGATTTCTTTGGCAACGGTTACGCCGTCCTTGGTGATCAGCGGTGAACCGTAGGACTTGTCGATGACAACATTACGCCCTTTGGGGCCGAGGGTAACTTTAACAGTATCGGCGAGAATGTTGACGCCCTTCAGGATGGCGTTGCGCCCTTCCTGGTCAAACTTAATGATTTTTGCACCCATTCGAGTCTTCCTCCGTGTGTTTTAGTATGGTTTGAATTGTCAGAAACGCGAAACGGTTGAACTTTCGATGATGGCTTCTCCGGTCTGCGAGCTCGCGGAGACGTACCATAAGGAACGTCGCACAAGGCGTAAAGAAGGCCGGTGAGACCAGCTCGGAAAAACAGCCGATTTTATTCTACAACGGCCAGGATGTCGTCTTCACGCATCATAAGGTAGTCGTTGCCATCAACTTTAACTTCGGTTCCGGCGTATTTGCCGAACAGAACGATATCGCCGACTTTTACATCCAGCGGCAGCACTTTGCCATCTTCGGTTTTCTTGCCATTTCCGGCTGCTACGATTTCACCGCGCTGCGGCTTTTCTTTAGCGGTCTCAGGGATGAAAAGCCCCCCAGCGGTTTTGGTCTCTTCTTCGACGCGTTTCACAATGATACGGTCCTGCAGTGGTCGTAAATTCATCTTTACTTCTCCTTTCTATCCTTGTGTGGTGTGGTGGTTAATTTGAAATTAGCACTCGAGACTGCCGAGTGCTAACACTATCGGAATATAAACAGCGCCCCTTCAAAAATCAAGGGGTATCTATAATTATTTTATGACTGTGTACAATACGGGCAGGAGTTGTATGACTAGAGAAACCACGGAAAGCAATACCTGTTTGCCGTCCCGGTTCAAAACCAGTGGGAGAAACTTCTTACAGGTAATCTGTATATGGCGTGTTGCGGTATATTACGTACTCAACTGTATTTGTTTCGGAAAAGAGGCAGTGTGCGACTCACACCTCCAGGCATCAAACGGACCTTTTCTTCAGTTCGTTCGGGTACCTGTAGGTATATCCGCGATTGGCAGCTCTTAAAGGGTCTACACCCACCGTAACCCATCCGGTAATCCTCTTGAATTTGACGATTTTGTTCGATTCTATCAGTACGTCCAGCATTCTATCAGAAACGTAATCATAACGATTGTCGGTAAATTCCACCTGCACAATATTCTTAACTTCTTCTGTCGGTTTGTAACTTGCAACGCGCTGAAAGCGTCGAAGAGGTTCACGCCCTACTGTCACCCAACCGGAAGAACGCCTGAACCCGATGATTTCGTTTGAAATTATCAGCTTTTGAAGCATGCTGTCTTTTACATAGTCGAAACGGTTGTCTGCATAATGTACCTGAATAAGCATGATCACGCCCTCTTGGTGAAATAATACCAAAAGGGTCCTGTTGAGTCAAATTATATTTTAATGACAAATCAGTAACTCATCTATTGTGCCCGCCCGGTTTTTGCCGGAGCCTACCGATACAGAACGTCTGAAAGGGAGCAATTTCATTGTTACAATCTCAGACGTGTAAAATCGGCCAGCCGACTTCAAGATCGGGCGGATAGAAATTCTCTTTCGTACGGTTGTAATAACCGAACTGCAAACGGGGGAACTCTTTTTTCAGTTTCTGCAGAAGACGATACATGCCGATTCCCTTCCCCTGCGCACCCATTTCGCGGTTGTAGTACTCCGGATCGATCGAGAGATTACGCATCTGGATCATATCGATATTCGTTTTGGCGACAAATTTCATCAGAGCCTCAACTTCCTCCGGTGCATCCGAAACACCGGGCGATACCAGATAGTTGATAGAGGTGAAACGGCCGGCCTCTTTTGCTATATGCACGGATCGTAACACGTCATTAAACAAATATCCTCTGGGACGGTAATAGCGGTTGTAGGTGTCTTCGCGCACCGAATTCATCGAAAAGCGGAATGAATCCATCCCGGCGTCGCAAAGAAGCTGTACCCGTTCCGGGATCGAGCCGTTCGAGTTGAAATTGACCGTGCCGCGCGACGTCCCTTTTTTCATGCGTCTGGTCGCCTCCGCAATCGTGTCCGCCTGCAGAATCGGATCTCCTTCACACCCCTGACCGTAGGAAACGATAGCCTGCTCGGCATTTTCCAGGTGGGGGAGGGCGAGCTCGCACAGCTCATCGGGTGTCGGGACGAAGCTGATCCGGTCGTGATTGGAGGGGCAGCATTCTGACGCCTGAAGGCTGATGCATCCCAGACAGGCCGAATTGCAGACCGGCGAGGTTGGCAACGGTGCTTCCCAGCGGCGATAGAAGAGGTTTTTGGCGGCAAAACAGTGGTAATCAACGGCGCAGCGTGACAGCTGCTCCAGCAAGCGGTTATCCGGCATCTGTTTCAGCATCGCCCTGACCAGCGGGTCAAGGGTGCGATCATCATAATTTACCGGATTCCAGTTACTGTTGTTGTCTACCTTGGTGGCGGCGACTACGAAACAATCACGATCCTCGTCCCACCCGACGGCAGTATACGACCAGAGCGGCAGAAGTTCGGTCTTCTTTGAGTAATCGCATGCCGGCAGCAAAGTTCGCAGGTAGCCTGGGGCCATGAAGGCGGAAACTGCCTGGATCCGCTGACTCCGTTTTCCCTCCCGCAGTGTGTCGACTGTGATGAACGTCTTCTTGCGCGGGTCCCAGGCGACCGGCGGCATGGCTGGCATGGTAAAGAGCCTGCTGTCCTCGGGAAGCGGAATCAGTTCGACATCTTCCGGCAGGGTCGGTACAGAACCGTTCATCCCGGCCATGCAGAGTTCCGGGTGGTCGAAAATATTTCCTTTATGATCGGCATACAACATTTTTGGCAGGCGTCGTGACACGGAGGTGCTCCTGATGTTTTTTCGGTAACCTACAGAGAGGTGACAGACTACCGCTATAAATTTTCATGTCAAGCGGGAATGTTTTATTGTTGCATACGAACGCAATATGCAGAAGAATGTGGAATCGCAGATTCAGTAACTATCAGTTGGGTTAATTACTATGAACAGAATTGCAGCAGGACTGCTTGCTTTTATCATCACTGCCGGCTCTTCCGCCTTCGCCGGTTCACCGCCCCCATCAGTGGAAAGCCTGAAACAACTCAATGCGGCACGATACGCCGGTGTTACACCAGCCCGGTGGGGGAAAAAATCACCGGTGTCCGCACCCGGCTTGACACCGGTGAGAAAGTTATCGCACTGACACTTGATGCATGCGGCAGTGCCAGGGGTAAGGGTGTTGATGCCCGGCTGATGGAGTTTCTGATTGCCAATCAGATACCGGCCACACTCTTTATCAATGGCCGCTGGATTGATGCAAATCCCGAGTTGTTCAGAAAATTGGCCGCAAACCCGCTTTTTGAGATAGCCAACCACGGCATGTACCACAAGCCGGCCTCGGTCACCGGACGTTCCATATATGGCATTGCCGGGACGCAGAACGCCGGTGAAGTGGTTGAGGAGATCGAGTTGAATGCCCGGAAAATTGAGGCGATCAGCGGGGTGAGGCCGAAGCTGTATCGTTCGGGTACCGCCTATTATGACGAGATTTCGGTTCAGATATCTCAAGGACTCGGTCATGAGGTCGCCGGCTATTCGCTGCTGGGAGATGCCGGTGCGACCTGGAGCGCTGCCCAGGTTAAAGAGGCACTCTTGAAGGCGGTGCCGGGTGATATTGCCCTATTGCATATGAACCACCCTGAAGCAGGGACAGGAGAGGGTATTATGGCGGCTGTACCGGAGTTGGAGCGTCGAGGGTTCAGGTTTGTCAGGATGTCGGATTATCCGTTGAAGTAGTCCCGGCCGCAGAGACTAAAAAAGCCCCGAACGTGTAAAGAACGGGGCTTTTTAGTGCAATCAAAACAATTGCAGTTATTTTTTTACTTCATTCTTTGTAACAACAGCCATCGCATCGTTCAGAATCTTCACGCCCGCCTTCGAGGCTGAGATTGATCCGGTAAGGCTTTCACGGGCCAGTCCCGGGTTATGGAAACCATCCGAATTTTCAGCGGTCCAGTACTCCCACAGAGCATGGGCTTCTTCGTGTTTCTCTCTCGCCTGGGTCAACACGCTCTCGACTACCCCGAGTCGTTTGGCAATTGCGTACGTGTCGATCAACTGGCCGAGCCAGTATTCTGCCTTGCGCATTTTCCCTTTGCTGTAGTTCTGGACAGCCTCGATCTCGTACAGTTTCTGCTCAACCGTTGATTTTGGATGGCATCCAAGGCACGCTTCCTTGATATGGTTTTTGGGTCTAATCACGCCATGAGTGGAGAACATTTTGCCGTTTTTACCCTTCTGCTTCGGCATATGGCACTGATGGCACTGGACACCGGCCTTGTCATGGACGCTTCCTGCGTACGTTTCGGCCTCAGGATGCTGGAACTTGATCAGTCGGGCTCCGGTGACGGCGTGCTTAAAGTCGAAGAAGTCGAGATCTTTATAGTGCTTCAGCAATTGTAGAGAGTTCTTGAGCGGAAAATGGTTGGTGCGCTGGTCGCTGTAGACAACCTTGGCACCGTCGCTCCACTGGTTACCGCCGCCGCAGTTGTACTCCACGTGGCACTGGGCGCACATCATACGGGAATCGGTCTTTTCCATGATGCCGATCTTGCGGAAACTGTCGCGGAACGAGATCACCTTCAGGTCTGTCGTGCCCTCCTTGGCAAAGATATTTCCCTTGGGGTCGCGCTCGATTGCCTGGATCAGGCCGTCACGTACAACGCGGGGCTGTGTCCCGTGAGGATCGTGACAATGAATGCAGCCGACCGCGTTATTGGTGTCCTTGGCGACATCAACCACGTTTGAGGTGCGGTCCCACGTGGCCTTGGGATCCTTGTCCCCCATGAATTTCCATTTGAGGATATGGTCCGAGGTCTTGCACTGGATGCAGGTCGGATTGCCGGCCATGGCTGATTCCTTCAATTTGTAATCCTTGCCCTTGTCTTCCAGAACATCCCATACCTTGCCGGATTTATCGATTCCCTTCCAGCCATCCTTGAACTGAAAACGTCCCCCCTGGAAACGATCCACGGCAAACTGATCGATGACCATGAAGGCGTGGCCGCGCGGTTCATTGTGCTCAAAGGTGAACCCGTACGGTTCCAGCAGTTTGTCCTGCATCGGAGACCTGCCGGTCGGCGTACCCTTCTCTTTGCGGGCGGCACCTTCATAGCTCATCTTGAAGAAGCTGTTGTACTGGTCTTTGTGGCATGTGCCGCAGAGCGACTGGTCGATGACAGTCACCGGCTTGTTCTTCTCCGGGTCAGTCATGTGGGCACCCAGTTTGTCGTGGCAGACCGTACAGGCAAGTTTGGCATGTTTGGAGCCTTCCTTAAGCGCCTTGATCTCGTCATGGCACTCATAGCATTTGGCGCGTCCATCATTGGCAACTTTTGCAGCCGGTTTTGCCTTGGCGGCTGTTGTCATGACGGGGATCGACAATACGCCAACTGCCCCGATGACGGCCGCAGCAAGGGCCAGATTCTTCTTCAACATGGTGGTTCTCCTTTCCGGGGGTATGTGCTTTCACTTCTCCTTGACGATGCCATCCATTCTGCAAGGGGAGTGAGGGCTTCTTGAAGCATGTCAACTTTAATGAATAATCAGTTCTAATGTTGTCTCGGAATCAACACCACGGCTTTTGGTTCGACCGGGCAGACATATTCACAGTTCCCGCAACCATCACAAAACTGCGGGTTGATTCTGATCCCTACTCCAGGGTTCAGTTTAATGGCCTTTGGCTTGCAAATCTCAACGCAGGCTGAACACTCATTGGTGCGCGCCAGGCAGCGCTCGTTGAATGCGTCAGCCACCAAATCGGGGTGCGGTTCCGGTACTGGTACTGAATCCAGAGATACCACCGGTATGCTTGGGAGACGTACTTTAATGGTTTCGGCAATATCCAGGGCTGTTTTTCCGAGAGAGAACAGTCCCTGTTTGAAAAAATCCTTACGGGAGATACTCATGATTTTTGCTCTTCCAGAACCTTGAGCCGTTCCTTCAATACCTTTTCCTTCTGAAAGCGTGCCGTAATATCCCTGATGATCGCACCGGTGCCGAGAACGGAGCCGTCCTCACCCCGGACGATAACCATGCTGAATTCCAGTGACAGCCTGGTGCCGTCCTTGCGAATGCCGGGGGCGGACAGGAGCTCAGTTCCATAACGGGTCACACCGCTTGCCATGACCTTGTGATATCCATCCCAGTGCCTGCCGCGAAGGTTCTCAGGAATGATCAGGTCGAGGCTTTTACCCTCCGCCTCGGCGGAGGAATAGCCAAACATTGCCTCGGCTCCCTTGTTCCAAAGCCGGATTGCACCTTCATGGTCGGCAAACATAATCGCGTCGCTGTTCTGCTTGACGATCTGCTCACTTAACCAGACAAATGACATGTTATGCATAGAGTTTCTCCTTGGATAACGTAACTGATCAGGTTGCTAGCCTGAAGGCTGACGGGATAACTCCAATAGACTATCACCTAACTCAGGATCCTTCAGCCTTCATCATTCAAACCTTAAAACCTGTTTAACATGGCATCTCCGCATTCTTACGAGAATAGTACCACCAAGTCATGACAATGCAACTGACGTAGAAAATTATAAATCCGTACAGGGCTGCATCCGGACCACCGGTGGTTGCGATGGAGGAACCGAAACTCTTGGGGATGAAGAAGGCTCCGTAGGCGGCAAAGGCCGAGGTAAAGCCAAGTACTGCAGCCGATTCCTTGCCGGCGTCTTTGATGGCCTGCTCCTGGGCTTCCACGCCTTTCCCCTCTGCGTCGCGCTGTCGCTCGGTAAGAAAAATGACTGGGATCATACGGAATGTGGAGCCGTTACCGATTCCTGTGGCGAAGAAGAGGAGAATGAACAGCGCCAGAAAACCCCAGAAGTTTCCGCCTGCGCCACCATGAGGCAGGAAAAAGAGAACGCCAAAGACCGCGATCGCCATAATGATAAAGTTCCAGAACGTAACTGCTGCGCCTCCCAGTTTGTCTGCCATCCAGCCACCCAGTGGCCTTGAGAGAGCACCTACCAGCGGGCCAAGGAAGGCGTACTGGGTTGGATTGACATCAGGGAACTGAGATTTAATCAGGAGCGGAAGGCCAGCTGAGTAACCGATGAATGAACCGAAGGTTCCGAGGTAAAGCCAGCACATGATCCAGTTATGTCTGCGTCTGAAAATGATCGATTGCTCCTTGAACGAAGCTTTGGCGCTGGCGATGTCATTCATGCCGAACCAGGCGGCGATCGTCGAGGCAACGATGAACGGTACCCAGACGAACCCGGCGTTTTGCAGCCAGATGGATTTGGTTACGCCTTTGATCACGCAGACCTGTGGGTCGCCGCACAACGCGCTGAACATGCCGGTGGTTATCACGAGCGGCACGAGGAACTGCATCGCGCTGACTCCCAGATTCCCCAGGCCGGCGTTCAACCCCAGCGCGGTTCCCTTCTGCGACTTGGGATAGAAAAAACTTATATTTGCCATGCTCGACGCGAAGTTCCCCCCTCCAAAGCCGCAGAGGAGTGCCAGTATCAGCATCGTTGTATAACTGGTGTTCGGATCGCGCACAGCAAACCCGATGCCGATAGCCGGGATCAGGAGCGATGCCGTGCTGATGGAGGTCCATTTTCTGCCGCCGAATATCGGCACCATGAATGAATAAAATATCCTCAGGGTTGCGCCCGACAACCCGGGGAGCGCCGCAAGCCAGAAAAGCTTGTTAGGATCATATTTGAAACCGATATTCGGCAGATTGACGACAACCACGCTCCAGACCATCCAGACCGAGAAGGCTAGCAGTAGCGCCGGGATAGAGATCCAGAGATTGCGGCTGGCAACTCTCTTTCCTTTCTTCTCCCAGAAATCCTTATCTTCCGGGCTCCACTCTGTTAGTACTCGTGATGACATTGGTGGTCTCCTTTTTACAGTTCTATTGTTATGACGGTACGTTCGTTACGGTCCCTTCGATCTTGCGCATATCCTTCGGGTGTTTCTCGGACATCATCTTTTTTACGACATAGTTCAAGGAGAGAAGGCAGACCAGCGACAGGGCAAACATGAACATCCAGCAGCTGCTCCAGAGTCCGGTCCATTCCAGCAGATAACCGAAAACGATCGGACAGACAAAACCGCCCAGGCCGCCCAGAACTCCTACCATGCCGCCGACTACGCCAACCTCCTCCGGGAAGTAGTCCGGAATAAGTTTGTAGACCGCCGCCTTGCCGATCCCCCAGGTGCTGCCCAGGATAAAAACCAAGGCGGCAAAGATCCAGACGTTGGCCTGGAAGGAAATTCGTGTTACCCCCTTGGCGAGCAGTTCCTTCTTTTTTACCGTCTGCCCGACAGCAACCACCGGTTCCTGCCAAGTCTGCTTCCTGGGAAAAACCAGCATCTTGTCATCAAACTTCTCCAAAACTTCCGGTTTTGCCTTTAACGTGTATGGCTGCTCGTTGCCAACTGCGGATGAAGCGATCACTTCCTTGACCATTACAGAGGCTGGCGTTACCTCCTTAACCACTCCGCTTCGCTTTGCCATGACGCCACGGCCGGGCGAATAGATTTCCATCTTCGGTACAATTACCAGGAGGCTGATCAGTGTTGAAGCTCCCAGTACCCAGAACATGATCTGGCGACCACCGAATTTGTCGGACATCCACCCACCCAGGGCACGGATTACTCCTGACGGGACACTGAACAGCGAGGCAAACAGTCCGGCAGTCACCAAAGGCAGGTAATAGACGTTGACGAAATAGGGGACAAGCCACTGGGAAAAGGCGACAAAGCAGCCGAATACCAGGAAGTAATACATGCCGAAGCGCCAGACGCGGATATGCTTGAGCGGGGTCAGCATCTGAGTAAAGGATTTGCCGGAACTGGCCGGTTTTTTGTTCTCGCTGAAGAGCATGAAGATCACGCCCATAGCTACAAGGATCATGGCGTAATAGACAGGAAGCTGCCGCCACCCCTCAATATTAGCGCCGTTATTGGTCAGCTTATTGAGCATAGTAGGGGCAAACAGCGTGGTTAGGGCCGCCCCGGCATTTCCGGCGCCAAAGATACCAAGCGCCGTTCCCTGCCGTTCTTTGGGATACCAGACCGAAGTAAAGGCGATACCGATGGAAAAGCTTACTCCGACCATGCCAAAACCAAAACTGCAGAGTGCGAATGAGGTAAAGCTGTCGGCCTTGGACAGCAGATACATGGGGAGGGCACAGAGGAACAGGAGCGCCCCGAAAACGGGCTTGCCACCGAACTTGTCGGTCAGCATGCCGGCCGGGAGGCGGAACAACGAGCCGGTCAGGACCGGAATCCCAAACAGCCAGCCGATTTTCACCGGACCCCAGTTAAATACCTGGTTATCGACCAGAAATGTTACCAGTACGCCGTTGAACATCCAGGCGCCAAAGCAGACCGTAAAGGCCAGGGTATTGAGAAAGAGAATTTTATGTGATTTAGCGGTAGCGGTTTCCAACATCAGCAAGTCCTTTCAAAGCTCGATTCAATCATCAAAAAAATTATTTTGAGCGCCAGCGATACAGGATCGGCGGGTCCATCAGGAATCGGAGCGGGACGTAGAGCAGGTGCACGAGCTTGGTAAACGGCAGCAGTGCCACGATCAGGAAGGCACAGGCTGCATGGAGCTTGAAGACCAACGGGAAGTCGGCCATATATTCAATCTGCGGATTGAAAGTTACCAGCGACCAGAAATAGGGGACCACGCTATGCAGGTACCATTGAGATCCCCAGCGCATGAATGTTGCGACATAGACACCGGAAAGGCTTTGTGCCGCCAGCAGATAGAGCAGTACCCAATCCGAGTAGAATGTAACCCGCTTCAAAAGAGGGGTGTTTACGCGGCGCAGTAACAGCGCCAGACAACCGAACAGGGCGAAGAGGCCAAGCGCCAGTCCGATGCTCTCGAAGATGATCAGATTGTTCTGATTCCCGAGAATCGCCTTCATCGGCCCGGGGAAAACAACACCAAGAAAATGGGCCGCTAGAACCGGCAGGATGCCATAGTGCCAGGGATTTATCCCCCAGAAGAGTCGGTCACGCTCCAGAAATTGCGTAGAGTAGGCCGACCATGTCAGGCGATTAGAGTAGAAGCGGTACGGTGTTGCAAAGATTAATAGCGCCAGAGCGGTGTAGGGCATCACGATAAAAATAAAATTGTTCAGCATGGCTGCACCTCCTTACAATCTTCAGCACAGAGCAGTCGGGCCGTTTCAACCAGCACCTTCCAGTGGGAATCCTGCCGGGAGGCAAAGGCGGCAGAGAGCCGTTCCACCCCCGGCAGCACGCATTCGGCGATGAATGGCTGTCGTGTCCCCTGTTCCTCCTGACGTGCCAGATGGGCCAGAAAACCAAGTACCACCGACAGGTGGTCGGGAAGTTCGGTTCCTGATGGGGATGTATCCGCATCGTTCGAACTCCTGTTTCAGCATGATCATGTAGCTGCCTTTCTTCTGGTTGTCTCCAAAGAGATGATGTCCCAGATACGGGGCGGTGGCCGGATTGAAGTCGAAGGTGGCAACGTACTCCTCCTGAAGTGCCGCCAGAGATGAAGCGGCAGCAAACCCGGCAAAAGATGGAGAGGGAGCTGTTCAGTCGCTGCTTGTTCAAAAAGGTGCTGACAAGAGTCATAATCGACCTGCAGCAGTTCCTTGTCCTCCGGATAGTCGAGCATCCGGGCAAGGGCATCGTAGCTGGCGGAAATGGTCATTTCGGCCCCCTTGTCTTCTTCAGGATACCGAAACCGCTGGCACCCTTGCGCTGGTATGAGTCCTGCTCTTCCCGCTGCTGGGTCGGGATAATGTTCCTCTCACGGTATGGGGCGATGGTAAAGAGGCGATAGAGGCGATTTGCCCCCTCTTCGTCCAGTCCCGCATTTTTAAGGATAGACTCTTCGATCGGTTGGCCAAGGTTGCCGGCGCGTTTGAAGAGCCGCAGGGCAATCTGTTTCCGCAAGATTTCGGCAATAATTTCCTGGTTGCCACCGGACAGAAGGTTTGCCAGGAAGCTGATTGGTGCCCGCATTTTTTCAAGGAGCGGGAACGTGCCATGGTCGGCCAGTTCATGGAGATCGCCACCGCTGGAAATTACCGGAGAGAGTGAGGGGATGTAGTAGGCCATCGGCATGGTACGAAATTCAGGATGTAACGGCAGTGCGACGGCAAATTCTTTCACCAGGGCATATACCGGTGATTTTTCGGCAGCCTCCAGCCACTGATCCGAGACCCCGTTCTGTGCGGGCAGCTTCCCGTGACTGCCGGATCGTGCGGATCCAGGATGACGTCACGATGAGCCGCCACCAGTTGATCGTCGGGCTTGAGAAGCGCTTCTTCGACACGGTCGGCATCGTAGAGCAGCACGCCGACGTGACGGATTCTGCCGACGCAGCTGTGTGCGCAGGCGTTGCACTGGCCGGTCTCGGTACGCGGGAAACAGAAGATGCACTTCTCCGCCTTGCCGCTCTGCCAGTTGAAATAGACCTTTTTATACGGACAGGCACTGGTGCAGAAACGCCACCCTTTGCAGACCTCCTGATCCACCAGCACGACGCCATCCTCGCCCCGTTTGTAGATCGCACGGGACGGACAGGAGGCGACGCAGGCCGGATTCAGACAGTGATTGCAGATGCGGGGGAGGTAGTGCATGAACATGCGCCCGTAATCTTCGACCAGGGTGCGGTCTTCAAGATTGTACGTCCTCTACGGCATAGACCTGCGAGCCGGAGAGATCGTCGTCCCAGTTAGGCCCCCCCGTGATCTTTTCAATCCGCTCACCGGAGACCTGGGAAAAAGCCTCGGCTACCGGTTGATCGCTGCCGGGGGGGGCTTTGTACAGGTTGCTGTAGTCGAAGTCGAACGGCTCATAGTAGTCCTCCAGCTTCGGCATGTTGGGCTGGAAGAACATGTTCAGCAGTGTCGGTCCTTTGCCCAGTGCACGAAGCTTCAACTTTCCATTCTCGCGAAGCCAACCGCCTTTGAAGATGTTCTGATTTTCCCACTTTTTGGGGTAGCCGACACCCGGTTTTGTTTCGACGTTGTTCCACCACATGTACTCGGCACCCTTGCGGTCGGTCCAGATGTTCTTGCAGGAGATGCTGCAGGTGTGACAGCCGATGCACTTGTCCAGATTGAATACCATTACCAGTTGAGCTCGTACGTCCATTGCCTCACCCCCTCAACTTTCTGACTACCACGTAGCTGTCACGGTTTACGCCGGTCGGCCCCCAGTAGTTGAAGTAATAACTGAATTGTGCGTAACCGCCGAGCATCAGGGTCGGCTTCAGGCGGATGCGGGAGAGACTGTTGTGTACACCGCCGTGCCTGCCGCTTTTCCGGGACTTTTTGACATTGAGAGTCCGCTCCGGCGCGTGGTACATAATCGCCGCCCCGCGTGGTATGCGTGATGATACGACGGCACGGCTGGTCACCACACCATTCGCGTTAAAGACCTCGATCTCCTCATTGTCCTCAATCCCGGCACTCGCCGCATCTTCGTGGTTAAGCCAGACGACCGGGCCGCCGCGCGATAGGGTCAGCATTCTCTGGTTGTCACTGTAGGTGGAGTGGATACTCCACTTGCCGTGCGGGGTCAGGAAGTTGAGGATCAGCCCGGTTTCACCCTCGGTTTCGTCCAGGATAGCCGGGTTGAGTTTACCTTTGAAGGTCGGTAGACCCTCGTTGAACTCACCATAATAGGGGTGGTCGAGGTACAGTGACTGTCGGCCGGAAAGGGTCCGCCAGGGTACGCCGTGCTCCACGTTCAGAGTGAAAGGTGCGTAGGGACGGTTTTCGTTGACTAACCCGCTCCAGACCGGGGAACTGAGGTGGCGGCGCGGTTTTTGAGTAACTTCCTCCCAGGTGATACGGAAGTTGCGGTCCCCCTCGGATATGTGCGCAAGCGGCTTGCCGACCCGCTTCTCCAGGTTCTGATAGGCGCGATGTGCCAGTTCACCGTTGGTCTCCGGGGCGAGGGCCATAATAACATCGGCTACGTTTCGTACGTCCTCCATATCGATGAAGGTCTTATCTCCCCATGAGCGGGTCGGCATTGTTGCCAGGAGCTTTTCGTGGACGTCGTCCGCCTCCCAGCTGACACCGTGAGCATGGAGATGGCCGATGTGCGGGCCGAGAGACATGAAACGATTGTAGAGATTGATGTAGTCGCGCTCGACGATCGGGAGGTTTGGCATGGTCTTGCCTGGAATCGCCTCACACTCGCCCAGCTTCCAATCCTTCACATTTCGCTGGGCAATTTCACCCGGTGTGTCGTGTTGCAGAGGCGCGGCAATAATGTCTTTGAATGGCGTAGGAAAGTGCTTCGGTGAAAGTTCACTGACCTTTTTGGCGATCCCGGCGAAAATATTCCAATCGGATTTTGATTCCCAGGCCGGATCAACGGCGGCATCCATGCAGTTGACAAAGGAGTGCATGTCAGTGGTGTTCAGGTCTGATTTTTCGTACCAGGTGGCTGCCGGCAGGACGATGTCCGAATAAAGAGTTGAGGTATCCATGCGGAAGTTGAGATCCACCACCAGATCCATTTTGCCGGTGGGGGCCTTTTCGTGCCAGACGATGTCCTTGACCTGACCCTTTGCGGCCTCTCGGGCGGTAAAGCTGCTGTTGGGAGCGCCGATGACATGCTTGAGAAAAAACTCGTGTCCCTTGGCGCTGGAGGAGATGGCGTTGCCACGCCAGATAAACCAGACTTTGGGGGAATTACCTTCACCATCAGGGTCCTCAATGGCGAAACGGGTCTCGCCGCTCTTGAGGCGCTTGATCAGCCAGGCGCGAACTTCATCGTCAGTCACAGCACCGTCTGCCTGCGCTTGTTCCATCAGCCGGACAGGGCTCTCGTTGAAATGGGGGGAGAAGGGGAGCCAGCCGAGCCGGACCGCTTTGGCGTTGAAGTCGGCGGTATGCATCGGCATGTTTTCGCCGGTTTCCGGTTTGAAGTAATCGACGAAATTGCGATCATAACGCCACTGGTCCGAATGCATATACCAGAAGCTCGGGGTATTTTGCAGCCGCGATGCCTTTGTCCAGTCCTGGGCCATGGCGATGGAGGTCCAGGGAGCGAGTGGCACCACCTTTTCCTGACCGACATAGTGGGCCAGGCCGGCGCCGTTCCGTCCGACGCTGCCGGTCAGGATCAGGGCGGTGATGGCGGCCCGGTAGATCAGGTCGTTGTGATACCAGTGGTTGACGCCTGCGCCGATGATAATCATGTTGCGTCCGGTACTCTGTTCGCCGTTCACGGCCCATTCGCGGGCGATTGTTATCAGGGTGTCGGCAGCAATGCCGGTATATTTTTCCTGCCATACGGGGGTAAAGGGTTTGTCGTCCTGGTAATTTGCCGGATAATCGCCCCCCAGGCCGCGCGAAACGCCGAATTGGCCCATAAGAAGGTCAAAAACGGTAGCTACGGTAACTTCCCCCTCTTTCGTCATGACGCGCCTGACCGGGACATCCCGGAGTACGTCACCGTCGGCCTCGAAAGAGAAACGAACCGTACGGGTCGTCTGGCCCAGGTTGGTCAGGCAGCAGTCGATATCGCCACCATCCACCATGTCCACCATATCCAGGTTCCAATTCCCCTCCTGTTTGCTCCAACGTGAACCGACGCTGCCATGAGGGAAACGGGCATTCCCGGCGCTGTCGCCGACACAGAGGGTCCAGTCTGCATTTTCAATCCCTTCGCCCCGCTCAAGGTCGGCCGCACGCAGAAATTCTCCCTGCCGTAATGCCCCGTCCTTCTCGGTCAGTTTGACCAGAAACGGCAGATCGGTGTACTTGCGCACGTATTCATCGAAGAAGGGGACCTGCCGGTTGGCGTAGAACTCTGTCAAAATTACATGGTTCACCGCCATCCAGAATGCGCCGTCATGCCCCTGTTCCACCGGGAGCCAGGCATCGGCAAACTTACTCGCCATGCTGTAGTCGGGGGACATAACCACCACTTTGGTGCCGCGGTAGCGGGCCTCTGTCATGAAGTGAGCATCCGGGGTCCGGGTCATCGGGACGTTAGAGCCGCACAGGACGATGTAGGATGCGTTATACCAGTCAGCTGATTCGTTGACATCCGTCTGCTCACCCCAGACCTGCGGAGATGCAGGGGGAAGGTCGCAGTACCAGTCATAGAAACTCATGGCAACACCGCCAAGCAGCTGAAGAAAACGGGTGCCGGCAGCATAACTGATCATCGACATGGCCGGGATGGGTGAAAAGCCGATCACCCGGTCCGGGCCATGTTTCTTGGCGGTGTACAGGGAGGAAGCAGCGATCAGTTCGGTCGCCTCATCCCATGAAGCACGACGGAAGCCCCCCATGCCGCGCTTGCTGACATAACTCTCACGAGAGTCGGGGCTTTCTACAATGCTCTTCCATGCTTCGACCGGATCGTCATGAACAGCGCGGGCCTGACGCCAAAGATCGATCAGCACACCGCGCATGTAGGGGTGCTTAACCCGCAGCGGACTGTAGAGATACCAGGAAAAGCTGATTCCCCTTGGACAGCCTCGCGGCTCGTGATTAGGCAGGTCACCGTTAAACTGGGGATAATCGTTAGCCTGCAGTTCCCAACCGACAATGCCGTCCTTGACGTGAACCATCCAGCTGCATCCGCCGGTGCAGTTGACTCCGTGGGTACTGCGCACCACCTTGTCATGTTGCCACCGGTTCCGGTAAAACTCCTCCCACCCCCGGTCGCAGGGACTATGGTCATCCTTGATCCGCTCGTTCGACATTATCTGATCCTCCTTTTGTAGAGAGTCAATCCCAGTAGTAACAGAGCAAACAGGGCTCCGCCCGCCAGAGGGAGGGATATTGAAGAACCGCCCGCCTTCTGTGAAGTGGAGTCCTTGAACAGAGCCATCAACGCCGCAATTTCGTCATCGGTTAACGGGCGATCGGCATAGATCTTCTTCATGATCGGGAACTTGAGCGCCTTGAGCGCACCCTGCATACCGTTGTCGCCCATCTTCTTGTACGAAGCACTCAGGTCGGCAACGGAGAGATTTCCACCCTCAATACCTGGATAGGTAAAGGGATGGCATGAGAGGCATGGTGCACCACCCTTGGCCAGTCTCGTGCCGCCGGTAAAAAGTGCCTTGCCCTGAGCGATCAGTTCCGGCGTCACCGCAGTTTCAGTCTTTGCAGGTGGACGCGCAGTGCCAGTCGATACGGCAACGCCGCCGGCTCCGGCGAGATAGGTGATAATCTTCTTGGCGTCATCAGCGCTAATCCCCAGATTAGGCATCTCATAGCCGTATTTCTTTACCAGTTCGGCCTGAATCGGGTCTTTGCTCACTGTCAGACTGTTCGGTTCACGTATGAGCGTTTCAAGCCACTCGTGCGTTCGCATGGCGGCTACCCCCTTCAGATCGGGGCCGCCACCGTCGCCGCCGCCGATGGTATGGCAACCGGCGCACTGTTTGTCGAACAGATCTTTTCCCTGATCTGCCCAGACGGATAAGCTACTTGTCGACAGAATCAACAGCGCGATAATACAGCTCAGAAACCTGCTTGAATGTGCCATACAGTTTCCCCTCCCGTGGTCTTCAATGAGACTCTGTTTGCAGGGTGCTTTCTCTGTTTGAACTTATCAAACAATTTACCTCCTGCAATTAAAATTACTGGATCAAATAGAGAAACCGCACAGCTTAGTGTAATAATCAATACTCCCACTAATGATAAAATCTTTGACCCAAGTCAAAAGCTGTTTTTATATGGTTTGTTGAATGTGTGGATCTTTTTATATTGACGTTTTGGTTCGTAGTGGTAAAGTGGACTCAAAAGGTCTTGTTTAATTGTCGAGGAGGATGTGCAATGTCACTGGAAGGAAAGAAAGCACCTGCTTTTTCATTGGAGGGGAGCGATGGGAAGCAGCACACGTTGAAACAGTACATCGGAAAAACGGTTGTGATCTATTTTTATCCGAAAGACAACACGCCCGGTTGCACCAAGGAAGCGTGCGGATTCCGTGACAACTTCAAGGAGTTGACCGATAAGGGAGTTGTCTTGCTTGGAATCAGCAAGGACAGTATTGCAGCACACCGCAAATTCATCACCAACTACGCACTGCCGTTTGTATTGCTGAGTGATCCGGATTTTTCCATGATGCAAGCCTATGAAGCGTACGGCGAGAAGGTTATGTGCGGGAAAAAGTCGCTCGGTACGATCCGCTCGACGGTGATCGTCGGGTCGGACGGGATAGTAAAAAAACAGTGGGCAAAAGTTGCCAAGGCCGAGCAGCACCCGGATGAAGTGCTGGCATATCTGCGGGATTGAATCCCGCTTCAATGTAACAGGAGGATGTTATGACACGTTTATTTTTGATGATGGTGGCCGCCGTTCTGCTGATTCCGCTTAATGTAATGGCAGCAACCTACAATCTGGATCCGAACCACTCAGCGATTCAGTTTAAGGTTAAGCATCTGATGATCACAAACGTCACGGGCGTTTTTGAAAAGTTTAAAGGAACTGTCACTCTGGATGAGAAGGATATTACCAGATCCGTCGTCAATGTCAGCATCCAGATGGACTCGCTGAATTCGAACATTGCCAAACGTGACGAGCATCTGCGTAGCCCTGATTTCTTCGATGTCGCCAAATTTCCGACCATGACGTTCGTTTCGACCAGGGTGGAAAAAGCGGGAGCAGACAGGTTGAAAGTGACAGGGGATCTGACGATTAAAGGGGTGACCAGAACGGTTGTCCTGAATGTAGATGGTCCGACCGGTGAAATAAAAAGTCCGCAGGGGGAAATGAGGCGTGGTGTTTCAGCAACCGCCAAGATCAATCGCCAGGATTACGGCGTCAGTTGGAGCAAGAAACTTGACGGCGGGGGAGTGGTAGTCGCAGACGATGTGTACATCAATATTGACACTGAAATGGCCCGGCAGTAAACTGCCGTAAAATAAATCGATACCACCAAAGCCGGTTTGTTCGAAAGGCAAGCCGGCTTTACTACATCTGTTTGAATGGAGACGTAATATGGAGAAATTTGTCACCCTTGACGATGTCATCAAGTTTGCCGTAGATCGCGAAGACACCGCCTACAAGCTCTACAAGCGGGCCGCCGAGCTTTCCACCAACATCTCTTCAAAAAAAATGTTCGAGGAACTTGCCCAGGAAGAAGCCGCCCATAAGGATGTTTTTGTTAAAATCGATGAGGACAAGGCAGAGAACCACAAGCTGTGCACGCTCCCCGAATCCAGTATTGCCAAATATCTGGCAGACATACCGTTCAGGGCCGACCTGACCTACAGCGAGATCCTTGCCTTTGCCCTCAAAACCGAGGAGAACGCCTACCAGCTATATAAAGCCGCCGCCGGGATGACTGACGATCCGAAACTGCAAAAGGTATTGATGAATTTTGCCGATGTTGAATTGGGGCATCGCCGGAAGATAGAAGCGATTTATGAAGAGCGGGTGCTGACCGAGGGATGATATAAATTTGATATCAGGATGAAACACAACAGGCGGCCATAACGGCCGCCTGTTGTGATTGTAGGCTGCGTGAAACGCCCTTCACGCTATACCTCTATCCGGAACTCAACCCCGTCTTCGGTGTTTCTGGCGCTCAGGTGGCCATGCATATTCTGTTCGATGATCACTTTAGACATATAAAGTCCGATGCCGCTGCCTTTATCCGGGGCTCGAGTGGTGAAATAGGGGTCAAAAATTTTTGGCATGATGTCGTCAGCTATACCGCCGCAATTGTCTCGAATACAGAGGATTGAACGACCGTTTTCTGGGGTTAATCTGATGAAAATACGGGGGGAGTCTATACGTCGCTCAATGCACGTCTCCCGGGCATTGGAAAGGATATTAAGCAGTACCTGTGCATATTCATTCTGATATCCGAAGATGGCAACGTTCTCGTCGTCTTCGAACTCTACCGTAATAGTATGACTTGTCAGTGTCGCGGAGATTAATTCAAGGGCGCGGTGAACAGTTGTTCCGACAAAAAAACGGGACTTTTCTTTATCTTTGCGGAAAAAATTGCGGAAGTCGTCGATAGTGCGTGACATGTGCATTATGACATCCATTGCTGTGCCGATCTCCTGTTTCATCTCGTCATTCGTTATTGTGCCTGAATTGAAAGAATACAGAAGGTTCTGGATGATCAGACCGATATTGTTGAGCGGCTGCCGCCACTGATGGGCGATATTGTTAATCATCTCGCCCATGGACGCCAGTCGCCCCTGCTGTATCAGGGCCTGATCCTTGCCTCTGAGGTCGGCCACTGCCAGATTGATGCGTTCTTGCAGCGACTGGTTCAGCTCTTGAAGTTTTGCCTGTGCCGCCTCGCGTTCGGCGACTTCTTCTTCGAGTGCTTTGGTCTGTTCGAAGAGTTCATGTTCCATCTGCTTACGCTCGGTTATATCCTGATTGCTGGCCCGCCAGCCCCAGGGGAGTCCGTCCGGAGTATGAATCTGCTGACACACGTGACTGATCCATCGTAATTCGCCGTTCTTGCAGATGATCCGGATTTCGATCGGCTGAATCTGACCATGGGAATCTATGACATGAGTGTGGTGCCGGTAAAGTTTGCGGTCATCGGGATGTATGAGCGTATGTATCAGCTCAGTGTCGGAATCGAATTCCATGATGCTGTAGCCGGTCAACGAAGTAACGGATGGTGACATGTAAATGAACCGGTTGTCCGGCAGGCGCCAGTATTCCCAGTTGGAGGAATAATCGGCGACAATCCTCAGATGTGATTCGCTTTTCTGCAGCAACTTCTGTGCGTTCCGGCGTTCGGCGATCTCCCGTTCCAGTGCGGCGGTCCGCTCGTTAACCCGGTACTCAAGGCCCTCATTCAGGGAACGCACCTCACCCTCAGCCCGTTTCCGAACCTCAATCTCGTCCATCAGTTGTGTTGTTTGTTCGGATACCTTTCTGACAAGAGTCCTGTTCCAGATCAAGATCGAAGAGAAGATAAGTATGGCAATCGCTGCTACCGTAGTGCCGATAAAAACTTTACCAGGGTGCCATACCGGTGCAATCGGAAGCCAGCGGCTCAGTACCATTTGACGTTCTTTCTGAGTAATGGAGGCGATTCCTTTGTTCAGAATCAACTCCATCTCCGGCCAGTCCTTCCTTATGCCTATCCCCCAGTCATAACTGAAAGGCGTTACACCGGCATCATGGATGTTTGAAATACCCATCTCCTGCATGTAGTAGGTAGCAGTGGCAAGATTTTCAACATAGGCGTCCACCATGCCAAATGACACTTTAGCAAGACCGGATGCAGTATCCGGTACGACGTCAAGTTGAATGTCGGGATACCTGCTTTTAATAATGTCATGAGCAGTGTAGTTGGAAACGACTGCCACTCTCATCCCTTTACCTTTGAGGTCTTCGAAGGTCATTCCATGATCCACCGAATTGCGGACAATTATAGTACCCGGTACATGGGAAAGAGGGACGCTAACCCGCATGAATTCAAGCCTGTTGGGAGTGGATACAATTGCACCGAGGAGATCAATTTCATTGTTTTTGAACTTAGTCAGTACTTCATCCCAGTTTTTTGCTTTGACGATGGTGAATTTAACTCCGAGTTTTGCTTCCAGCATTCTGATATTGTCAGCTGCAACTCCTTGGTAGTCTCCATGGCGGTCAAAAAATTCTATCGGCTTGAATTCAGGATCGGGTGCCAGACGAATGACAGGGTGCTGCTGCAGCCATGTCCGTTCGGCAGGTGTCAGCGGGATTGTGGCTGACGGTGGGGGGGCTGCTGACAGTGGCGCAGGATATGAAATGATACCTGCACAAAAAAACACGAATGCTGATATGAGCAGCATGCCCTTTATGGAAAAGCGAGGATGTCGTTTGCGTACAGGCAGATACATGGTTAAAACCTTTTCGGGCTCAATTTCATATATGTACTCATCTACCACATTAATAGCTATTGGCAAGGCACCTCTGCAGAATGAAATACACAAACATTTTGAGAACTACATTTCAGGGTCTCATAGCTGCTCTGCATACATGAGATTAGCATGCATGTTGAAATGTAATTATTTTAAATGTACTCAACTGTTTTCAATCTAATCAGGGAGAATCACGACGTCGGGAAGTATGGGGAACTTTATGGCCTTTGCCTGGAGAAGCCGCCGCTGCAATCACTTCCAGATTGCAAAAAAGGGCAGCCGTGCCGGGGCAATACCCTGCAGTGATCAGAATGTCACAGTGTTTTTTCGATCCGTTTCAACAACAGAGAATTGAGCACAACCGAGACCGATGAAAAGGCCATCGCCAGGCCGGCATATTCCGGTTTCAAATATATGCCGTAACGGTACAGGAGACCGGCAGCAACCGGTATGCCGAGAATATTGTAGAAGAGAGCCCAGAACAGGTTCTGTTTGACTTTAGTAAGAGTCGCACGACCGATCTTTATCGCCCGCACTGCGTCCGTCAAATCACTTCGCATCAGGACAATGTCGCCGGTCTCTTTGGCAACATCAGTGCCTCCGCCGATGGCGATCCCTATCTGCGCCTGGGCAAGAGCGGGGGCATCGTTGATCCCGTCTCCAACCATCCCGACGGTCATTCCTCGAGCCTGGTATTCTTTGACTACATCCCGTTTTCGCTCCGGCATCACTTCAGCTTCAAAAGAGTCAACCCCTGCCTGATTCGCAACAATTGAGGCAACATACGCGTGATCGCCGGTAATCATGCAGGTAGATATGCCCATGCGTCGCAGCTCGGCGACAGCTTTTATAGAACCCGGCCTCAGAGTGTCTGCAAAAGCCGCGACACCAACCAGAGCGTTTCCGGCGGCTACATAGACCAGCGATTTTCCCGCCGCACTCAATTCGGAGACTCTCTTTGCCAGTGGCGACAGAGCAATTCCGAGTTCTCCCATGAGCCGTTCGTTGCCGACGGCCAGCTGAAATCCTTCATACCGGCAGGTTATTCCCAATCCGCCCCGCTCCTGGAACTCTTCACCCTGACCCGGTTCGATCCCCGCTTCCCGAGCCGCTGCAAGCGCTGCCTGGGCCAGCGGATGGGTCGAATATGCTTCGGCAGTAGCCAGACATTCGAGCAGTTTGGTCGGGTCGACGCTTCGCGTGACGGTCACCAGGTCGGTCATTTCCGGCGTTCCCCAGGTCAGGGTGCCGGTTTTGTCGAGAAGTAGAACGTTCAGCCGGGAGATCGTCTCGAGTGCTGAGCCTTTTTTTACCAGAATTCCGCGGCCAAGTGCAATACCGCTCCCGACCATGATGGCGGTCGGAGTAGCGAGCCCCATTGCGCACGGGCAGGCAATAACCAGTACGGCGATCGAAAAACGGAAGGCGGTCAGAAAGTCGCTGGAATAAATGACGTACCAGATTGCAAATGTTGCAGCAGCTAGAAGGATCACTATTGGGACGAACCAGGCCGAGACTGTGTCGGCAAACTTTTGAATGGGAGCCTTATCTCCCTGTGCCTCTCGTACCATCTTGATGATTTGCGCCAGTAGGGTTGCCTCGCCGATCCGGGTTGCCCGGATCCGCATTACGCCATTGGTGCTGATGGTGGCCCCGGAAACGAGATCGCCCGGTTTTTTAAGGACCGGAAGTGACTCGCCAGTGACCATGCTCTCATTGACAGCACCCCCTCCCTCGATAACTTCACCATCTATCGGAATGACATCCCCGGCACGGACCAGAACGACGTCGCCGACACGGATAACAGATACAGGTACTTCCATCTCTCCGTTTTCAGTGACCAGGAGAGCCTTGTCAGCCTGGAGGTGGAGCAGCTTTTTGAGAGCCTCGCTTGCTTTGCCCCGGGCACGGGCCTCAAGATATTTTCCGAGGCGGATAAATGCAATCAGCATGGCCGATGTTTCGAAGAAAACTTCGCGATGCTGACCGAGAAGCCCGAAATAGGCACCCAGCGAATAAAAATATGCGGCTGATGTGCCCAGAGCTACCAGTACATCCATGTTGGTACTGCGGTTTTTAAGGGCACTCCACGCACCGCGATAGAAGATCAGGCCGGCGGAAAACTGCACCGCTGTAGCAAGGAGCAGATTGAGCTGCATGACGGCTCGATTGGAGTGTAAACCCATCGTAAGCATGATCGGGAGAGAGGCGAGCAGGGAAAAAACAAACCAGTTCCGCTGGGAGTGGAGGTCGTCGTCATGTGCAGTTTCAGCGATTTTCAGTTCTACAGGGGTGTAGCCGGCGGCATGTACGATGCTGAAGATCCCGGCGCGGTCAAGCTGTTGCGGATCAAAACTGACAAAGCCGGTTTCTGCCGCCAGATTCACGATTGCAGTGGTAATTGCAGGATGTACAAGCAGCTTTTTTTCGAGGGTGTTGACGCAGGACGCACAATGTAATCCCCGCACCCCGAAAGTCAGTTCGCCGGTCGTCTCGGACCGAACGATGAGATTGTTATCGTTATCTGAAGTCGCCATGCACGAAATGTCCCCAGGTGATTTTTATTGCTGATGCGATGGGGAGTGCCAGAAGGATGCCCCAGAACCCGAGCGTTTCTCCGAGAGCCATGACCATGATAATGGTTACCAGCGGGTTCAGGTTCATCGACTCATTGAATACCAGTGGTTTTATGACATACCCTTCGACAAAGTAGATCAGAGCAAAAGCAAACCCTGTCTGGCCGAGCATGGCCGCAGACTGAAATTTGAACCACGCAAAAAAGAGTGCCGGCAGAGTCGCAATAATTACACCAATGAACGGCAGGATAGAGGCTGCGCCCGCAAATAGGCCGCAGAAGATCGGATGGGGAATCCCGAGTGTAAACAGAGCGATCATTGCAAACAGCGCGACAATGATGGAAACCACCACCTGCCCGCGCAGATAACCGCCGATACTTTTGTTTACCTCACGGGCAATATCGACTATTTGGTTGCGCCTGCCTTCGGGAAGCCAGGAGACCATGGTATTGATGACGGTCTTCTTGTAGTACAGCATGAAGAAAACCAGAATCGGTGAGAGTACAATATTGAAGAGATTGAAAAAGATACTGGTCCCGAAGTTGTAAGCCCATGAGCCGGCCTTGTCAGCCGCTTTGTCAATGTTGCCCGTCGCTTTATCTATGAGCCACTGAATTTCTTCGGAGCCATAATGGTCGGGCAGATAATATTTCCATTCAAGAGCGGACCGTTTAATTTCCTGAATATATGTGGGAAGTTCGTGGATGAAAGCGTTCCAGCTGAGCGTAAGTGCAGGCACGATGAATGTCAGAAAAAAAACCGCCGATACCCCCAGGACAGCATACAGAAACCCCAGTGCATACACACGTTTTAGACCGCGTCGCTCGACTCCAACAATAATTGGATCCAGCAAATAGGCGATAACCCAGGAAAGCAGAAAACAGGAAATAGTGTGCTGCAATGCGTAGCCGGCCACGGCCAGCATGCAGAAAAGCAGTAACGTGGCAATTGATCTTCCGTAGTCATTGCGCGGCGTATGAGCGTGGTGAGTGTGCTCCATGTCCCCTCCTAGGCGTGACTCATATCCCGCTGCATAGTATCTGCCGTGAACAGGTTGTTTTCTTCCATCCAGCTTTTAAGGCGCCTGGAAATAAACTGATCCTTCAACAATGCGAAACTCTCTTCCTCATGCGGATAAAATGAGAGGATGTCATCGATTTTTCCGTACGGTTTTCTGCCTGCCAGCAAGGTATAGAGAAGGTTTCTTAATGCAGTATTGGAAATTTGAGCTACAAATTCCGAGGCAATCTGCCGTTCGCTGCGATAGTCGAACGGCGGGATTTCCAGAAAACGCTCGCCGTTGTTCTGGAGTTGTTTTCTAACTTCATTGTTGTCGAATGTGGAAGGAACAAAAAATATTTCACCGGTCAACCTGTCGAGATAGTAAGCTTTATCTGACTGTCCGCTGGTAAATGCACCGAGTAGGTCCTCCCAGGATATTTCAACACTGTGAACAGTTGCCATATATGTCTCCTCTTTCAATCCCATATCAAGGGGCAATAATCAGTTCGTGCGTTTTCGGTTTCTCAACGGTACAAACTATCGGATCTTTGTCGCTTCAACACTCACCGAATTGATCTTATCCCTGATATAACACAGAATTCCGTTCTTCTTATTGACTTTTTACAGGTGATCGAAGCACAATCCGCTCCATGCGAGCAATTTTTATAGCAGATGCCCATCTGATGTCACCGGACGACGGTAACTACCGTCTTCTTCTTAGTTTTCTACGCACGCTTGAGGGTGAGCTGGATACCCTCTATATTGTCGGGGACCTGTTTGACTTCTGGCTTGGGTTCCCGTCACATCCCCTGACACAATATGAACCCGTTCTTGATGCATTGGAGCGATTGGTTGTGCGTGGCTGCCGACTGGTATATTTCGAAGGGAATCACGATTTCCATCTGGGCACGATTTTTTCTCACCGCCTGAAAGCTGAAATCCATTCAGGGCCTGCCATTGAATGCCTTCAGGGCAAGCGCCTATTTATCTGCCACGGTGACCAGATCAACAAGGAAGATCACTATTACCGTCTGTTGAGATTCCTGCTGCGTACACGCATGGTCTCAGTCGGTGTCAGGCACTTTCCCCCGTCATGGGCTGAAAAAATCAGGAAACGCCTGCAAAGACGCAGTCAAGCGGGTTACAGTTTCAAAACTGCCCGCTGGGATTACCATCAGATCATTCTGGATTTCGCCCGTTCTCTCCAATGGGAGGAGTGTGACGGGCTGATAACCGGCCATTTCCACATTGCCTTTCACGAAACCGTTCCAGGGTCGGCTTTCTCCGTTTTGTCCCTCGGCGACTGGATGGAAAAGTTCACCTATGGTGAAATGCTGGATGGAGAATTGCGGCTAATGTCTTACTCCGAATGAATAAACACAGGGACGCCGTTCATATTCGTATCGCCGGACTGTAGCAAACCATTCGAAATCACTGCTTGAAAAATTCTTCCAGTGCCTGTTCTCCCACCTGCGATGCTTTGATCTTCCATTTGTCCGGGTTGATAACTAGAGCAACGAGCGCGATGCGGGGATTCTGTATCGGTGCAAAGGCCGCAAACCACGAGTAATGCCCCTTGGGGTCCGACCCGTTGATGGATCCCGTTTTGGCCGCTATCGCCACGTCAAGCATCGGCCGGCCGCGGCGGTCATGAAACGCTTTACGTGAAGTGCCCGTCAGCACGGTGCTGGAAAGCATTCGGGTAAGCGATGCTGATGTTTCCGGTGTGACCAGACGGCGCAATTCGCGAGGAGTAAAGGCCTCTTTTTCAATTCCCTGTCCATCCACAATGCTGCTGGTCAACCCGGGGACCATCATTTTGCCGCCATTTGCTATTGCCGACATGATCACCGCCGCGTGCAGCGGAGAAATTTTAACGTCATGGTCCAATCCGGCCCCCATCAGTCTCAGGGCATGTCGACTGTCCGGATCCCCGGTCTGGCTCGGTTTGGCCGGAATGCCCGGGAGCAGTTCCTGATTGAACCCAAAACGGGAAATGGATTCCATAACTGCCGACTTGCCGGCAATATCGCTTGCAACTCGCCCGTAAACCGGATTGATGGACTTGCCCATTGCGTAGGTTACATTCATGCTGTTGTTTCTGCCGCGGGGGCTTGCATCCCAATAACGAGGGTTTTCTGAATAGGAGTTGCCACGGAATTCAATAACAGATTCAGGCGTGATTTTATGGCTTTCAAGTGCTGCTGCGGCTGTGATTATTTTGAACAAAGAGGCCATTGGATACAGTTCGTACACGGAGCTTTTCGCCCAGTCAGGATCGACCGATGAGTAGGCTGTCATACCTAAAATGCGTCCCGTTGCCGGCTCAATAGCGACAAAGACGCCATACGGCACTTTGTTTTTTGCCAGAAAATCATAGACTCTTCGCTGGAGGTCTCCCTGAATGGTATAGATATGCTGCAGCCCTTCTGTAGTCCGGGCAGAAAGGAGAGGGCCATTAACGTCGGCCGTTGCAAGCAGATCTCTGGCAGTTTCAAAGGGGCTGACCGAACCGGGCGGCTTTGCCGCTTCGGCTGTTTCCGGTGTTACTGAGGAGAAGGATGCGACCCAGCTGCGGACATGCCCGGTGACTGTTCTGGTTTGTCGCAGCGCCAACGCTCCGAGCGGCGCTAGCACCAGGGTTATGGCAATAAACAGCAGCGCAAGCTTCAGTTGTTGCAGGCGCTTTCCCGTTGGAAGAGACAGTCCGGGACGAGCAGGGTTACCGGTTGATGCCAGGCGCCTGTTTTTTGAGCTGCCGCCGAATAGTCCCCGGCCGGTGGCTGCTTTTTTTTGAGATAAATGTTTGAGATCCTGCATGATGTCCCGCAAAATGAGTTATTGTCGGACTATATCGTCAAGTCTCTGCTGTTGTCAACGAACCAAGCGATGAAGGATAATATAATCGTTATTTAAGCCGGTTGCATCAACCAAAAGGAATTAATGCGGTTAATGAACGCAATCAGCAGTCCATAGTGATGATGGTCGAACAACAGGGAAACACGTGGCAGATTGACAAGATCGGGTTCATCGATCTCTTCCGGAAATGCTTCGCAACAGCGGATCTGATCTCCTTCTTTAATGAGTCCCGGAAATTCTGCGGTCAGTATCGCTATCTGTTCGTCTGAAAGCACCTTCTGCAGGCGGATAACCAATCGATTTTCAATGAAACGGAGCGAGTGATAGGTGCTGTAAAAGGTGTTGATTACCTTGAGCGCCTCCTGCTCATTTTTCGTGACGGTAAACAGTGAAAAATCCTCTCCCGAGATGAACCCTTTTACCAGAAGACTCTCTTTGACGAAATCAATAAAACGCTCCCAGTATCCATCTTGATCATCCATTAATATCAGTGGTTTGGGGGATGTTTTGCCGGTCTGAATCAGTGTGAATACTTCCATCGCCTCGTCCAGTGTTCCAAAACCTCCCGGGAAAACGACTATCGCATCAGTCTCTTTAACAAAAGCCACCTTACGATTGAAAAAATATTTATATGTTACCAGTCGTGGGTTGCGGTACATGATTGGATTAGGCCTCTGTTCGAACGGAAGCCGAATGTTTACGGCAAAGGAGTTTTCACTGCCGGCACCCTCATTGCCGGCCTGCATGATGCCGGGACCTCCTCCCGTAATTACCATATAGTTGTTTTTTGCAAGGCTTCGACTGAAGCGAACACATTTCTTATACATTTCATCGGTCTCTTTGGTGCGGGCCGAGCCAAAAATTGTAACTTTCTTTCGATGACGATAGGGGCCGAAAACTTTTGCCGTATATCGCATTTCGCGAAGTGTGCGGTTGATTAGTTTCAGGTCTGCCAGATAGTCGACATCCTGCCCGATTTTAAGTGTCGCAAGTATCATTTCTTTAATTATTGCAGGATGGTGTATGCCGCCGGATTCTTCAATCAAACGATTGATAATTTGGTCTATTGGTTCGTTGCTTCTCGAAAAACTCAATTCCATAATGTAAGCCTTTTCAATGGGTGCTGTAGCGTTTATATGAGCAAATTACGGTACCACAGCCAACTTCGTAAAGCAAACTGCTGATTACTGTCACAATCATGGCATGCGCATCGAATAAGCTTGAAAGCATGAAGCAGGTTTGATATAAGGCAGGATATTTTGTTTTTACCGCTTAATCTGTAAAGAAACTATTTCCGACGGGCAGGGAGACAGGGCATGTCCAATCCAACGCTGGTCATGTACGAAGAAGAGTTTAAGGAAGTCAACGATGTTATCGAACGTTTGCTGAAAGAAGCCAACGCAAAGGTAATTTTCCTGGTGGATAAAAATGGCCAACTCATCTCAGGTGTGGGAGAAACAGAGCGTTTTGATACAACATCACTCGCTTCTCTGACTGCCGGAAATATTGCTGCCACAGGCGGTCTTGCTAAACTTATCGGAGAAAAAGAATTCTCGATTCTCTTCCATGAAGGGGAGAAGGATAATCTCCATATTTCCATTGTTGGCGGCAGGGTTATTCTCGTTGTACTGTTCGACAACCGCTCTTCTCTCGGCCTTGTCCGTCTGCGTGTTAAGAAGTCATCCGAAGAACTTTCGGCCATTTTCGAAAAACTGATGAAAAAGTCGGAAGAACGTGAAAAACGCGGTTCTTCGGACTTTCCCTTCGCAGAAATCACCGATGACGACATCGACAACCTTTTCAGTTGAAACTAATCGTTGGAATTTGCCGGGCGGCATGAACTGCATGTGTGAGTCAGATTCCGCCGAAATTATTTTTACGTACTAATTAAAAACGGGGAAAGCCAAAGATGTCCTTCATCAACTATGCTTCTCGTGAAATAAATTGTAAAATAGTATATTACGGCCCCGGTCTCTGCGGAAAAACGACAAATCTTCAGTTTGTTTATCAAAAGACCGCTCCGGATGCCAAGGGTAAGATGATAAGCCTTGCCACAGAGACCGAACGGACGCTGTTTTTTGACTTTCTTCCTCTTTCCCTGGGAGAGATTCGTGGTTTTAAGACACGCTTTCATCTCTATACGGTTCCGGGGCAGGTTTTTTACGATGCATCCAGAAAACTGATCTTGAAAGGTGTCGACGGTGTTGTTTTTGTCGCCGACTCGCAGGAAGAGCGAATTGATGCTAACATTGAGTCGCTTGAGAATTTGAGGATAAATCTTAAGGAGCAAGGTTACGATTTGGATAAGCTCCCGTACATCATTCAGTACAACAAGCGGGATTTACCGGGTGCCATGACTGTGGAGGAATTGCGACAGGAGCTGAATCCTACAAATGTTCCCGAATTTGAGGCGTGTGCTACAACTGGAGAGGGGGTTTTCGAAACACTCAAGGCGGTTGCAAAGCTGATTCTTATAGATCTGAAAAGAGGAAAATAGCTTCCGTGCAATTACTGTATAACACACGCAGAAACTGACTAACGATAGAACGAATGGCTGCATGACGAGCCGGAATATTTTTGTCCGGGTTTCTTTGGGCTTGATTTAATTTAAGGGGCGTGTTAGGTATCGCATCCCGCCGTTACGGAAGAATGTCTGTACACACGGAGAGATGGCCGAGTAGGTCGAAGGCGCTCGCCTGCTAAGCGAGTATACTGGGAAACCGGTATCCAGGGTTCGAATCCCTGTCTCTCCGCCACTATTTTATCGGATAACTCATTGATTTCTGCTCGAATAGTACAGTTGCTTATATGTTTATTTTTTTCGATATCTGTCCTGAGCGCTTGCCAGGAGGGTAACGAACAAACGCACGATAATCTCAAACTGAGTAAATCCCACCGGACTGTCAAAGAAAAAACGGTTATTGTTCCACCGGAGGTTGCGCATCGCTGGTCAGCGGTAAAGCTTGCGGTGATCGATAAAACCCGGGGGACAGAAAATATTTACGTCGTCCCTGTCGGGCATCCATTTACAATTCCCTCTTCTGGACTTACTATATCCGTGGAAGCTTTTCTTCCCGCCTTCTTAATGGAAGGCGCAAATATCACGACCTCTTCGATAGAGCTTATAAACCCGGGTGCGAAGGTTCGTATCACGGAAAACGGCACGTTAATATTTCAAGGGTGGCTCTTCTCAAAATTTCCAAATACGCACGCTGTTACGCATCCCAAATTTGCATTCAGCCTCATTGGTGCCGTACCGGTGGTCAAGTAACCCCTACCAACAATACGTTAACATGCACTATGAGGGATCCCGTTCCTCGCCAATTGGTCGCATCGTTCGTTTTCAACATGCCCTGCATGTCCCCGTACCCATTTCCAATGCACTGAATGTGGTTTTGTCAGGGCCAACAGCAGTTCCCACAGGTCTTTATTAACGACCGGTTCCTTCTTGCTGTTGCGCCATCCTTTCCGTTGCCATCCTGCAATCCATTCTGTCATGCCTTTAACCAGGTATTGTGAGTCGGTTGTTATCGATACCTGACAGGGGCGCTTTAGCTGGCGAAGTGCTTCAATAGCCGCCATCATTTCCATGCGATTGTTGGTTGTTTCCCCGGCACCGCCGCTCAATTCTTTTACTCTCCCACCGTAGCGCAGGATCGCCCCATAGCCACCCGGTCCCGGGTTGCCGCTGCAGGCACCATCGCAGAAAATTTCTATGATCTGGTCGTTACTTTCTTCCACAATCAAAGCCTCCTTCTGTTAATAAAACCGCTATCGCCTTCATTACTCTGTCAACAATCAACAAGTGAGTTTCTTTGCTGTCTTCCAGCTGAAACAGATCGCTGAAATCGAGAGCTGCCCCAAAAATCACCGCGGCGTCTTGGTGAAAACCTGGAAACTTCCAACCGTTCAGTCCGATCAGAGCAGTCGGGATGACGGTAGGGCGTGTGTCGTAAATGATTTTTCCAACGCCCCGGTTACCCGGCCCCAGTTTTCCGTCTTTATGCCGTGTCCCCTCTGGGAAAAGCATGACTTTCTGATCAAGGAGCAGGTCGTTTAAAAAACGACCGGCCCTGACATCACGTTTGCGTCTGACCGGAAAAGCGCCCCATGAAGTATAAATTAAGCGGAGTATTTTATTTCCGAACAGTTCCTCTTTGGCGGGTGCCCAAAGCATCTGAAGGGGATTATATCTGATTACTGCCCAGGGAAGAAAGACGGTGTCATAGGCTGATATATGATTGGCAGCTATCAGGACAGAACCGCAATTCGGGATGTTGCCACTTCCTTTGATAACAAGCCTGTTCAGGAGTGATGCGTAGAACCCGACTACATATACGGAAAATGTAACCCAACAGCGTTGTAGAAGATGTGCCTTCACGGTGCTCCTAAATAGGTTGGAATGATATACTGGCCATGCTGGCTTATAGCATAGCGCAGCATATCAGGCAACACCCGTCCTGATTGTTGAATAATACCTTGAAATCAGATTTGATGTGGTATAGGTACGATCATCGACTCAGTTGATGCACTGGTAGGCGCATGACCTGAGTCATACTATCCGGCCGGAGAACAAAGCAATATGCCTGATTTTGCCGTAAGTGAAGAAAAAAACCGCTGGCTACGGTTGAAAATGCTGGAGTTGGGGGTGCGCGAAGAGGACCTGGAGGAGAGTTTTGTCCGGTCTTCAGGCAATGGCGGGCAGCATGTCAACAAGACTTCAAGTTGTGTTCAGTTGAAACACAGACTCACAGGCATTACTGCTACCTGTATGCGGGAACGAAGCCAATCCGTAAATCGTTTTCTGGCCCGACGAGAGCTGCTGGAGCGAATTGAAGCCGCCTCCGGGGTTATTACTCCGGAGATGAAGAGGATTGCTAAGCTGCGCAAACAGAAAAACCGCCGCAAGAGAAGGGCTCATGCCACCACCGGGCCTGGCAATTAATGCGAGTTAAAGCCCACCCATTTCTGCTTCTGACTCTGACCGCACTTTTCTGGTCCGGAAATTTTGTTATCGGGCGGGCCGTAAAAAGCAACATTCCTCCCATAAGTCTCGCCTTCTGGCGCTGGGCTCTGGCTCTCCTGATCCTTATTCCGTTCTCAATTTCCCATGTACGCACTCAATGGCCGCTCCTCAGACAGCACTGGCGTGTACTGACAGTTTACGGCGTACTGGGGGTTTCGTGTTTCAACACATTTGTGTATATCGGTCTCCATACGACAACAGCAACAAACGCGCTGCTCCTGAATTCAATTATTCCGATACTTATTGTACTGCTTTCGCACCTGTTGGCATCCACTCCAATCTCGTTGCGGCAGACGCTTGGAATTGCCATTTCCCTGGCGGGAGTGCTGACCATTATCTGCCGTGCCGATCTGGACGTAATACTGACGCTGCAGATCAACAGCGGTGATGCCTGGATTCTACTGGCTGTTATCAGCTGGGCGTTCTATACTTTTTTACTGCGCCAGCGCCCTGCAGGCCTTCATCCATTAAGCTTTCTCACATCGGTAGTTGCAATAGGTCTGATACCGCTTTCAATGCTGTACGCGTGGGAATTCAGTCAGGGCGCCCGTGTTGTGCTTGACCCTGCAAATATTTCCAGTATCCTGTACGTGGCCCTGTTTCCTTCGGTGCTGGCGTTTGTCTTCTGGAATCAGGGCGTTATGGAGATCGGTCCAAGCAGGGCCGGCCTTTTTCTGTATCTGATGCCGGTCTTTGGTACTGTTTTGTCGATTCTCTTCCTGGGTGAGGTGTTCCACTTGTTCCAGCTAGCGGGAGTCGGGCTGATCTTTTCAGGGATCTGGCTCACCACCAGAACTTCTTCTTGACACGCAACCACTGTCACCATATCCGGGAAGTGGCACGCTGGTTCAGTGGCGGTTACAAGCTGACCAGTGATCATTTGGTCGTGCCTGCCAGTAACGGTCACGTCAACGATTCGTAGTTGCAGATATTTCTGGCGTGCTCGTAAAATGATGCTCACCGACCATCCGTCCTTTATTGCAGGCCATTCAGGCAATAAATACAGCAAACGTTTTTTTGCTACCCTATGAACTCGCGTTGAGGTATTTATATAATAAAACAGCAGTTTGAATATTGATGTAGTATGATTCAAAGTTGTGCTAGAATCGGGACATAATGAATCCCAGCCAGGTTAAACATTGAAACTGATTTATGGTGTCATTAGTAACCGTATTTTGTATGGCATGTAATTTTCGGCATCTGAGCTCACATATACATACTAAATACCGGATCGAACGGTGAACCGATGCAATGGGTAGTCGGTGCCTGATGGTCCTAATCCAGCCAAGGAGGTTTATAATGAAGCGTGTATTGCTCGCAGCCCTGCCCGTAGTCATGTTTGCAACCGTTGCACAAGCAGAACTGGTCGGTAAGCCGATCCCGATCGGTATCGGAATCGCCCAAACCAGCAACGTGGCTCTGCTTGGTGAGGAGGAGGTAATTGGAGCAAAAATTGCCGAAAAATACTTCAATGCTCACGGTGGTGTTAACGGGACACCTATTACACTGATTTTTCAGGATACGGGAGGGGATGAGGCCGGTGCCATCAATTCCTTTCAAAACCTGATCAATCGTGACAAGGTGGTCGGAATTGTCGGCCCAACGCTCTCCCAGCAGGCTTTTAGTGCCGACCCGGTGGCCAATCGGGCAAAAGTGCCGGTAATCGGACCATCCAACACAGCCAAAGGAGTTCCCCAGATCGGAGAATATATCGGCAGAGTCTCCGCTCCGGTTGCCATCGTGGCCCCCAATGCGCTTAAACAGGCGATGAAGGAACATCCCGGCATCAAAAAAGTCGCGGTGCTGTACGCCCAGAACGATGCTTTCAATACTTCAGAATCGGGCACATTTCAGGAGAACGTTAAAAAAATGGGTCTCCAGATTGCCACGCTTCAGAAATTCATGACCACGGACACCGATTTCACTTCTCAAGTGACTGCGGTTCTGGGAGCCAATGTTGATCTGGCGATTGTTTCCGGACTTTCTGCAGACGGTGGAAATCTGGTAAAACAGCTACGGCAGTTGGGTTACAAAGGACCGATTATCGGCGGCAACGGTCTGAATACAGCCAATATCTTTCCGGTCTGCGGCCAGTATTGTGACGGCATCATGATCGCTCAAGCCTACAGCCCTACAGCAGACCCTAAAAACGCCATCAACGCCGCAATGGTAGCTGACTACCGGGCCAGCTACAAAAAAGACCCTCCCCAATTTACTGCCCAGGCATTTACAGCGGTACAGGTTTTTGTTGATGCACTCAAAAAAGTCGAAGCCGCGACAAAGAAAAAAATCACCCAGCTTGATCTGGCGAAGGTGCGCGAAGAGTTGAATAAACAGATCCGCATCGGCTCTTATATAACCCCGCTCGGTAAAATAAGCCTTGACCATGAAGGGGAGATTCACCAGGAAAACTTCTATGTTGCAAAGATTAAAATGGATGCAAACGGCAAAACAGGTAAATACGTGTACTTGAAATAATTGTACTTATGACTCAGGTTGAGGCTCGGCGGGAGAAGAGAAATCCCGTGCGGCCTCAACCTGTTTCAATTTTTGAGAGGCATTTTATATCCATGACGACTGCTGAATTTCTCCAAAATCTGCTCAACGGCATCAGTATCGGGAGTGTGTATGCCATATTTGCTCTTGGCTACACACTGGTATTTTCTGTTCTGGGCATAATCAACTTTGCACACGGAGCGGTATTTACCCTGGGCGCTTACTTTACCTACACGCTGGCAGTTGGTCAGTTCGGTATAAACGGCCTGCTTTCAGGACTCGATCTCAATATGCATGTGCCTTTCGCATTGTCGCTTCTCATCGGGGCTGTTCTGGCGGGTTTAGTCGGGATGTTACTGGAACGTCTGGCCTTTAAACCGCTCCGGGCGAGGGGTGGGGATTCTCTGCTGGCATTGGTGAGCAGTCTCGGAGTCGCACTGGTAATAGTCAACGCCATTCAGTATCTGGTCGGGGCGGAGATATACACTTTTCCTGCCCATGTGTATGGAAATATCAAGCCGGCCATAATGTTCGAGGTGTCGGGGCACCCGGTGGTCATCAGAACCGTCCAGGTAATTATTTTTGCCGTATGTATGGTAATACTGTCGCTACTCGGCTATCTCATCAGTTTTACCAGAATCGGCAAGGCCCTGCAGGCGGTGGCTGAAAATACGACTACGGCGAGCCTTCTCGGTATCAGTGTTGATAAAATGATACTGGCCACCTTTTTCCTGTCCGGTTTTCTAGGTGGACTTGCAGGCACTCTGGTCGGCACCAGTTTCGGGATTGCCGGGCCTTATTTCGGTGTAACGTACGGTTTGAAGGGTCTTGCGGTTATAGTCCTGGGCGGTCTGGGGAGTATCCCCGGTGCTGTTCTCGGTGGAATTGTCATCGGTCTGGCAGAGGCTTTTGTACCGCCGGATTACAGTGCATATAAAGAAGCGGTTGCGTTTGCCTTCCTTTTTATCGTGCTACTTGTCCGTCCGCAGGGGTTACTCGGCCGTTCACTGATTCAGAAAGTGTAACTCATGGATGAATTTCTTCAAAACAACGGTTTTCTTATCGTAACAATGGTTCAGCAGTCGCTCCTGGCCATGAGTCTCTACTACCCGCTCATGGCAGGGCAGTTAAGCCTTGCAAGCCCCGGATTTTATGCTCTGGGGGGGTATGTGGCCGCTATCATCGGTACCATTGAAGTCTTTGCCCCCTGGCGGGACTCTCTCGGTTGGGTTGTTTTTCCTCTTGAATGGCTTGCCGCCGGTGTACTAAGCGGACTACTGGCAGTTTTAGTAGGTATTCCTGCGCTGCGTCTTCGCGGTATTTATCTGGCTCTGGCCACTATCGCTTTCGTTGAGATTCTGCGCGTTGTCTGTCTGAACCTCGAGATTACCGGCGGTGCCATTGGTATTTTCGGCGTTCCACAGCTCTTCGAGAACCGCTGGAGTTATATCTGGACGTTCGGCCCGCTGTTGCTCCTGATGTTGCTGTTCAGCTATCGGCTAGATCGTTCAAGGGTAGGGAGGGCTTTCAAGGCGATCCGTGAGGATGAACTGGCTGCCGATGCCATGGGAATCAATCCGACCCGCTACAAGGTGCTGGCATTTGTGATCGGCGCGACGCTGGCGGGTGTCGTCGGGGCGATGAGCGCCCCGTTTCTCAATACCTGGAACGCCCGTCAGGGAACTTTTGACGCTTCGATCGCCTATCTGGCTTACGTCCTGATCGGCGGTAGTCGCTCCATGTGGGGCCCGCTGCTGGGAGGTATGATGCTGTCGGCTCTTCCTGAGGTTCTCAGGCCGCTCAAGGACTCCCGGCTGATTATTAACGGATTTGTACTTGTGTTTGCCAGTATTTACATGCCAAAAGGGATTGCCGGGGCACTCGGTAACCTGAGAAACTTCACCGCCCTTAAACTGGGCTTGGGCCGGAGCGAAAAATGACGGTACTGCTTGAGGCAGAACGGCTCAGCCGCAACTTTGGCGGGCTGAGGGCCGTCAACAACGTCTCGTTTCAGGTCGCCGAGGGTGAAATTTTTGGACTGATCGGGCCGAATGGCGCCGGCAAGACAACCCTGTTTAATCTTATGACGGGGCTTACCCCCGTAAGTAGCGGATTACTGCGCTACCGTGGTAAAATTCTGACCGGCCTGCCGCCGCACCGTATTGCTGCAGAGGGTATCGGCCGTACTTTTCAGAATATCCGCCTTTTCAAGGGGCTGAGTGCCTTGGAAAATATCAAGGTTTCGCAGCATGTTACCACCAAAGCCGGCCTATTGAGCGGCATATTCGGTACTTCGGCGAGCAGGGCGGAAGAAAAAAAGGTTGAGGAAAAGGCCTGGGAACTTCTTACGCTGATAGGCTTGTCTGACAGGGCTACAGAGCTGGCTGAGAACTTTTCGTATGGAGATCAGCGTCGCCTGGAAATCGGTCGCGCTCTTGCGCTCGGTCCAAAAATATTGTTACTGGACGAGCCGGCGGCAGGTATGAATTCATCTGAAAAACATGGCCTTACGGAGTTTATCCGTTCCATTCGTGAACAGTTCAAGCTTACGGTGCTGCTCATAGAACACCATGTTCCACTTGTGATGAACCTGTGTGACCGGATTGCCGTGCTTAACTTTGGAGAGTTAATTACTGTTGGTGAGCCGTCTGAGGTGCAGAAAAATCCGGCCGTGATCGAAGCATACCTGGGGGCTGAGTAGATGGCATTATTGGAATTGAAAAACCTCAGTGTCAACTATGGCGCCATTCAGGCTGTGCGAAGCCTTGATATGGTGGTAAACAGCGGCGAAGTTGTAACGCTCATTGGCGCTAACGGAGCCGGGAAATCAACAACGCTCCGCGCAGTTTCACGTCTGCTGAAAGTACGCGAGGGAAGTATTCATTTTGAAGGGAAAAACATTACTTCCCAGCCGCCCGATTCGGTGGTGCGGTCGGGAATTGCTCAGAGTCCGGAAGGGCGGCAGGTGCTTGCCCGGCAGAGCGTGCTTGGCAACCTTGAACTAGGTGCTTTTGTCAGAAAAGACCGTGCCGGCATTAAGAGCGATATTTCTAAAATGTTTCAGCTTTTTCCCCGGCTTGAAGAACGGAGTCAGCAATCGGCCGGCACTCTTTCGGGCGGCGAACAGCAGATGCTCGCCATTGCCAGGGCCATGATGAGCCGTCCGAAACTTCTAATGCTTGATGAACCGAGCCTTGGTCTGGCTCCGCTGATTGTACTGGAAATATTTTCTATTATCCGAAATCTGAATTCCGAGGGGACAACCATTTTACTGGTCGAACAGAATGCCAAACTGGCAATGCAGCATTCTCACCGGACGTATGTCCTTGAAGCGGGGCAGATCACTTTTTCGGGTCCATCTCAGGAACTCCTCTCCGACGAGCGAGTATTACACGCCTATCTCGGCGGTTGAACCGGTCAGTGTGCTTCGCTCCAGTTTGCTCCATAACTGATATCGACCTTAAGCGGAACCCTTGTTTCAACCGCATGCCCCATTTCTTCCTCCACCAGCTTTTCCACTCTCAGCAGTTCACCATCCGGAACCTCTAAAACCAGTTCGTCATGCACCTGCATAATCAGCCGGCATTGAAGATCTTCAAGGCGAATACGTGCATCAACACGTATCATAGCCGCCTTGATTATATCGGCCGCAGATCCCTGGATCGGGTAGTTTATGGCGTTGCGTCTGGCAAAGGCCAACACATTGCCGTTTGAACTGTGTATGTCCGGGATCGGCAGGCGTCTGCCCAGAATTGTGGTGACATAGCCGGTTTCCTCCGCCTGCTGGATGCAGGAATCCAGATAGGCCATGGCACCTCTGTGGCGTTCGCGGTAGGCAGCGATGAACTCATCTGCCGTCTTGCGGGCGATTCCCAACTGTTTGGCAAGGGAAAAAGCCCCTTGACCGTAGATGATGCCGAAGTTAATGGTTTTTGCCTGACGGCGCATTTCCGGCGTAACCATCTCGGGGAACAGGCCGAAGACTTCGGCAGCGGTACGGGTGTGGATATCTTCGTCGTTGGCAAAAGCGTGGCAGAAAACCGTATCACCTGAAAGGTCTGCGAGCACACGAAGCTCAATCTGTGAGTAGTCAGCAGAAAGAATCAGGTGGCCCGGCGGCGCGATAAAGGCGTGACGGATCATGCGCCCCTCATCGCTGCGGATCGGTATATTCTGCAGGTTCGGATCTGACGATGACAGCCGCCCGGTGTTGGTTACTGTCTGGTTGTAGGAGGTATGCACCCGTCCGCTCTTCGGGTTGACAAGGCGTGGGAGAGCGTCACTGTACGTTGATTTGAGCTTAGCAACTCCGCGATAATCCAAAATCAGCCGGACAATCTCATGTTCTTCTGCCAGCGCCGTCAGAACTTCGTTGTCTGTCGACCAGCCGGTTTTCCCTTTGGTTTTTTTGCCGGTCTTCAGCCCCATTTGTTCAAAGAGAACCTCTCCCATCTGTTTGGGTGAATTGAGATTGAAGTGTACGCCGGACAGCGAAAAAACAAGTTCCTCCAGTCGGGACATACGTTCGGCAAAATCGACCGATAGCCTGTTTAATAGGGGACAATCAAGGAGCACTCCGTGATTCTCCATTTCGGCCAGAATTGCAACCAGAGGCATCTCGACATCATCAAACAGGCATTCGACCATGTTTGATGCCAGCAGCGGTTTAAACTTTTGACGCAGGAGCCAGGTGGCATCTGCATCTTCGCAGGCATAGCGAGACGCAGTTACGATGTCGACTTCGGAAAAGTTTTTCTGGATTTTGCCGCTTCCTGCTACATCGGAAAAGCTGATCATGCGGTGATTTAAATGCTCCTGTGCCAGGGCGTCAAGGCCGTGCCCATGCCGTGACGGATTAAGCAGATAGGAGGCAATCATGGTGTCGAACCAGAGCCCCGCCAGACGGATGCCGTTATTGGCCAGCACCTGCATGTCGAACTTGATGTTTTGGCCTACCTTGCGCAGGACCGGATTCTCCAGAAGAGGCCGCAGGCGGTCGATAACTGTGACATAGGGAAGCTGGCCGGGTTGGAGGCCATTACCACTTTCTTCCCGGACGGGGAGAGGGTGGTTTTCTACTTCAAGGTAATGAGCGAACAGGTTCCCCTCCGCCACCGCGGGGCGGACAGGAAGGGGAATCGACGTTACATGCCCGACCGGGATGTAATACGCTTCATGATCCAAAAAGGAGAACGAAAATCCGACAATATCCGCCAAACGAGGGTCGAGACTGGTGGTCTCAAGATCGAAGGCGAATTCACCCGCCTGTTCCAGAGCGTCCGCAAGGGCTCGAAGCCCTTCGATTGAAGTAACGGTGTGATACTGTTCCGCAGAAAGCGTCGCTTTTCCGGTCAGTTCCTTGACCAGTGTGGTGAACCCGAACTTTTTAAAGAACGTGTTCAGGACTTTCTGGTCCGGTTCCCGTGCCGTCAGCGTCTCCAGATCAACTTCAAGCGGGACATTGAGCTCTATCGTAGCCAGACGACGTGAGAGAAGCGCCTGCTCCCTGAATTCACGTAATCTTTCTCCGTTTTTTCCTTTGACCTCATCAGCCCGTAACAGTAAAAGATCAAGTGAACCGAACTCCTGAATCAGCTTGGTAGCGGTTTTTTCGCCAATACCCGGAACACCGGGGATGTTATCCGAAGAATCTCCCGCCAGTCCCAAGATGTCAATAACCAGTTCCGGACCGACCCCAAATCGCTCAATTACTTCAGAAATTCCAGATTCTTTCCCCTTCATGGTATCCAGTAGTGTGACGTGTTCGGTTACAATCTGCATCAGATCCTTGTCACCGGTAACCACCACCACCTTTCCTCCTTCTCTGGCAAAACGTCCGGCCAGAGCACCGATTATGTCGTCTGCCTCATATCCCTGCAGTTCCAGAGTCGGAATATTAAATGCCCGCACAACCTCGCGAATAGGATCCATCTGAACGCGCAGATCATCGGGCATGGCGGAGCGATTAGCCTTGTATTCCGGGTACATTTCTGTGCGGAATGTGGTTCTCCCGGCGTCGAAGACCACCGCCACATGTTGCGGGTTATAATCTTTCAGCAGTTTGAGCAGCATCTGGATGAAGCCGTAGATGGCGTTGGTCGGAAAACCGCTTGGCGATGAAAGGTGGCGGATTGCGTAGTAGGCACGATAAATATAGGAAGAGCCGTCAACCAGATAGAGGGTCTCATTAGATTTCATAACTTTTCTTCTCCGTCCGCTGTTTCTCGTGTGAAAAGCGCAAAGGCCATGGCAGGGCGCTTACTCGATTCGCGCATGGCAAACTGCAGTCCGTCGAAATACCACCCTTTAGAACTCCATCTGTTAAGAGTATCTTCTATCGCATCTTCAGTAACAATTCCGATTTCAACTACCTTGTATTTAAGCATGAATGTTTCCTTTGTCGAAGTGCTGCCGCTGTAATGGACCTGGACCAATGTCCCCGCTAAAATGCAAAAAAAAGGCGGCTCGAAAGCCGCCCTGAATGTGTCTGTAAGGGACGATTACTTCTGGAAACCAAGTTTTGCAGAAATTTCGTCCCCGGACTGCAGAACCAAAGGAATAAGTTCATTTTTAATCCGTTCGTCTGAAAAACGCATTGACGGGCCGGAGATACTGACGGCACCGATAATGCGGCGGGTGTAATCCCGAATCGGTGCACTGACACATTTTACTCCGGTGTCCAACTCCTCATCATCGAACGCGTATCCCTGCTCGGCAATCTGTTTCAGTTGCTTTTTCAGGGTGTCACGGTCAGTGATGGTGTTGGGAGTATAGCTTTTCAGCTCTTTCGACGGCAGATACGTTTCAAGCTCTTCGTCACTCATGAAGGCTATCTGTACTTTGCCTGCTGCTGTGCAGTAAGCCGGCAGTCTTGATCCAACCCGCGGGACAACCCTGACGGTCATGGCAGTTTCAACAACATCAAGGTATACTATGTTGAAATCTTTCAAAATTGAAACATAGGTCGTCTCGTTGCAACTCGCTACCAACGCTTCGAGGACCGGTTTTGACTGCCTGAGCAACCCCATCTGCTTTATAAAGGTTTGTCCGAGTTCAAGTGTTTTAAGGCCGAGACGGTAGTTCTCGGTTACTTTGTTCTGTTCGATATAACTTCGGGATTCAAGAGTCGCAAGCAACCTGAAGACATTGTTCTTATGAAGTTTCAAGCGTTTACTCAGTTCTGTAACACCCAGTTCATCAACTTCACCATGAAACTGTTCCAAAAGGTCAAGTGCGTGGGAAACTGCCTGTATGAGATATTCTGATTTTTCTTTTTTTGCCATGAGATGTTTCCTTTTAATGAGTTGGAATAATAGAAAGTGTAATGCAAGTTATCAAAATATCGTCATTAATTAAAAAACGGGTCAAATGGTGAACTTTACCGGCCATTTTTTAAAATGTTAGAATAATGTTTTACAATTGTCAAGTACGAAAAATTGCTTTATATTTAAATCATTGACGTTACCATGATTTTTTAAAGATTGGTCTGCATATAAAACACGTACGAGGAAGATATGCTGAACCTGTGTAAAAAAATACTTGTGGCAATTGACGGCTCCCCCCAATCGGACAAAGCTGCTGAAGAGGCTGTCCGGCTTGCCGCCGGCAATCAGAGCCAATTTAAAAGTCGAATTTATGCATTACTCGTACTGCCTAATGCCCCGGCTTCAACCTACACCGATTTTGTACCAACGGCCCCGGTGACAGAAACTAAAAAATGGGATGAACTTCGGGAAAAAATATTTTATGTCGTAGAAAAATATGCCGCCGAACAGGGTATTCCGCTTGAGATGATTATCGAATATGGCGATCCGGCCGACAAAATAATCAGCCTTGCCAAGCGCGAAGAAATTGATGTGATTGTCATTGGCAGCTCAGGCAAGGGGTTTATCCAGCGTAGAATCAAAGGGAGTATTTCCCATAAAGTGGCCAGTAATGCGGCATGTTCGGTTTTTATCGTGAGGGGTTGACCCGGAAGAGGTTCTTGATTTTTATGTACAGTCTCATCACACGTCTGTTTTTCGTCACGATCGCTCTATTGATGCCGCTATCAGCCGCCGCCGAATCTTTCCGCGTACCCATCCTGCTGTATCACCGGTTCGGGGCAACGGTGACGGATGGTATGACGATAACAACCCCGGTTTTTGAAGCTCAGATGAAATATCTGCATGACAATGGCTATAAAGTAATTCCGCTGAGGCAGCTCGTTGATTTTTACCGGGGGAAAACGCCGGCACCGGGTCCCAAGTCAGTGGTAATCGTTGAAGATGATGCCCACAAGTCGGTGTATAGCGACATGCTGCCGATAATAAAAAAATATCGATATCCAGTGACTGTTTTTGCCTACCCGTCAGCGATCTCCAACGCTAAATACGCTATGACCTGGCCCCAGATGCGGGAACTTACCAAAACAGGACTCTATGATGTGCAGTCGCATACATATTGGCATCCAAACTTTAAACGGGAGCGTAAAAAACTGACCGGGCCTGCGCTGGAATCTCTCGTCATGATGCAGTTGAATAAATCGAAAGCCCGACTGGAAACCGAGTTAGGGTCAAAAGTCGACATGCTTGCATGGCCTTTTGGCATATACGATGACTACCTGATTGCCAAGGCTTCCCAAGCCGGATATGTTGCTACCTTCAGTATTGAACGCCGCCATGCGACTGCATCCGATTCCATTATGAAGCTGCCACGCTATCTGTTGGTTAATGCTGACAGTGGCAAGGCTTTTGTACAGCTCCTTGAGGGTAATGCTGTCAAACGAAATGTTGCGTATTAATGACTGCCGAGACTCACCAAAAGCACCCCTGTCCAGACTGTACCTGCTGCCAGAATTGTTCGGATGACCGCTGCCGCCTCTGCTTGGCCCCAAAGGGCGGTTGTCGTCGAAAACGTACTATGGCAGAGCAGATTGTCTTGTACGATTCCCTGAATGCCGCCGATTCCAGCACGTTAAAGCAGTAATTATAAATAACTATCCCATTGTCTGCTCTGTATGGATCTGGCGTAAATTGAGAAATAGTGTTATATTATCGAACGTTAGAATATTTCTCTTGGAATAATAAGCCGTAATATGATACGACTGTAAAGAGATTAAAAATTCAGGAGGTAGCAGGTGAAAAAAACAGCATTAGTAGTTCTCAGTATTGCCGCTCTCACCCTTGCAGGATGCAAAGACAAACCAAAGACTGAAGCTCCAGTCGCTGCTCCGCAGCAGGGTCAGATGCCAGCCGCAGTGCCGGGCGGAGCCCCTGGGACCACTGCTCCAGGCGGAGATCCGCATGCCGGTATGAAGGCTCAGGAGATTCCCGCAGGAGCCGGTAAAAAAGCGACGGTTACCCAGACCATGAACTCAGGTGGCTACACGTATGTGGAAGCAGCTGACGAAAAAGGTGTGAAAGTCTGGTTGGCGCTGCCAGAAGTCAAAGTTGCCAAGGGCGACAAGATTGAGTACCCGGAAACTCCCCCTCTGGCTAACTTCCAGAGCAAAACTCTGAACAAGACGTTTGAAAAAATTTCTTTCATCCCCGGTATCAGGATCGTAAAGTAAGATTCAGGGTTCGAAACACTGACGGGGTCATGAAAATGACCCCGTTTTTTTATGGTGCAGACAAAGCTGCTATTGACGGTTTGTGCTCCGGAACGATTCTGAGCACCTCCGCATAGAACCCCTTCCCTTTTTTTATCCTGCCCATTTCGGTATAAAGATCTCCCAGAAGAAACCACCCCCATGGATTTTTCGGCTGCACGGCCATAATTTCCAGAAATTCTATTTCGGCCTTATTGTAATCCTTCCGCTGACGGTACCACTCTCCTGCAATTATATTTGTGGTGTAGCAGAATCCGAGACGTTTTTTCTGGCGATTAAAGCGTTCCGGATCGTCCTGAATGTTTTTCGTCAACTCCTTCAAAAGGAGTGCAGATGTACAGCCAGGTGTGGGTACAGCATATAGAGCCGCTTGAAGAGATTCTGTAAAAATTCCGGTAGTGGTGGCTCCGGATGCCACTGCGTCGTTATAAAGCTTTGTGCCAGGATAATAGGCAAGCGGTGAGACATAGCCGTCATCGGGATGAATGTGGCGGATAAGTTCAAGAGTCTGCTTGATGTCATCGCTGGTCTCTCCGGGGACATCGCTGATCAGATAAATTGAAAGATTTATGCCGATTTCTCGAATCAACGAACAAGCCTGCTTAATCTGGGCCGGGACGATATTTTTGCCAAGTTGTTGAAGAATATGCGGGGATCCCGATTCAACACCGAGCTGAATGCATTCGCAACCTGCCCGTTTCATGGCGATTGCCAGATCTTCGTCAATAGCTGAGACGCGCGATTGGCAGTTCCAGAGGATGGTGACATCCAGCTTCTGCAGTAATGAGCAAAATTCTAAAACTCTCTTCCGGTCAGCCGTAAAGGTGTCATCACGAATCGAAAAGTAGATCAATCCATAGTTTTTACGAATAAACTGAATCTCTTCAACAATCGCTGCCGGTGAGCGGAACCGAACTTTTCTTCCCCAAAAATCAGGCGAGCTGCAGAAGTAGCAGGTGGATGGACATCCTCGAGTTGTTACGATAAACTCGGATTGCATTTCCAGATCTACGCCAACCGAATATGTAAGGTACCGTGCTGGAAGCGGCAGGCTATCAAGATTTTCGAGGTTTTTTCGAGGTGGGGTGACCACGATAGTGTCGTTACAACGAAATGCCAGTCCGGATATGCGATGCCATTCCGATTTTGGTGTAACCCGTGCAACCAATTCCAGCAGAGTTGATTCAGCCTCGCCACGAATGACGACATCCACCGGCGAACCTTTGCACAATATATCTTCATAACAGAAGGTTGCGTGCGCCCCTCCCATCACAATTGTGCATTCCGGGAGGAGGTCTCGGCAGATCCGGGCCAGTTTCAGTGACATGTGTCGATTGTGGGTCCATTGGGAAATGCCTATCAAATCCGGTTTGGAGTTCAGTAATTCCTGCTTGATTCTTGATGGTTGCCAGGCAGAAAAGTTTACCAGAATCGAGTCATATCCGGCCTCCTGTAAACAGGCGTGCAGATAGCACAAACCGGTCGGTACAAGACTTATATAAGGGTCGTTGCGGTGAGATAATCCGGAATGGTAGGCGAGCAGGATTTTCATGAAGAAAAAAAATCCGGGTCAAACGACCCGGATGCGGTAGGGATTCGGTACGTGTGACAGGTGCTATTTTGCAAGGTTAAATGACACTCCAAGAGTATCATTTGTCATAATATCATTGTCATTTTCCTCTTCAATGCCTAGAAGTAATTCACTGAAATTGATGGCGTCTGAGGATGTATTTGTCATACGTCGCGCTCCAAGATACCGGGACAGGTAGTATGGTGTGTCCATGGATGAAATGACAACACGATGTTCATGTGAAGAGGCGTGGATCATCTTGCGGTTGCCAAGATAAATTCCCACATGTGACGGGAATCGGGCATAGGTCTGGAAGAAGACGAGATCACCTTTTTTCAGGTCACCGCGCACGACCTCATCACCAACTTGAAATTGCTCCCGGGCAGTTCGGGGTAGTTTTACGCTCTGTTCACGAAAAACCTGTTGTGTGAAGCTGGAACAGTCAAGAGAGTTGCGACTGCTGCCCCCAAAACGGTAGCGTGCGCCGAGAAAACTGTAGGCACTCTTTTTAAGTTTGCTGATAGCCTGATTAGCTTCCAGCGTTTTAGCCAGGTCAACCGGTCGATCCGACTCAAGGTCGGTCAACTCAGCCAGAGTGTCAGTCAATTCCTGCTCATTTAAAAGATCTTTGTTAATAAGCTGCAGTCTGTTTGTGCTGACGGAACGAGTGGTTGTCTCAGCAGCCACAAGAGCCAGTACCTGGCCGGACTTGATCCTGTTACCTTTCAGACCGTTCAGTTTTTTGAGATCCGATACCTTTATACCGGTTTTTTTGGCAATTTTAGGGAGCGTATCACCTTTGGAAACTTTATAGGTATCAGGGCGCGTTGAAGATGTGTTTTTCTTTTGGGGAGATTCAGCGTGTGATGGGACTATCAGCCGTGTACCTTTGGCAACTCGGGAAGCAGTCAGATTGTTGACTTTTTTAAGTTCACCCATAGAAACATGGTATCTATTGGCAATCGATTGCAGAGATTCATTTTTACGCACTATATGAGATTTTGATGCAAGAACGAGCTGAGGAGATATCAGGAGTATGAGGCAGATCGCAACAGCGATACGAATATGGGCCATGTTCCCTCCGGTTTGTTTTAATTTTGATAAAGAAGGCTTGGTTTATATAACACCCAATTCGAAAAGTCAATCCCTGTTACATATAATCTGGCGGCAGTATCTAAAAAACGTGGGCTGATAGCCTACTGATGATGTCTACTTCGAGCAGCAAGTTTTATTGTTACGGGAGCGTCCCGAAGTACAGATACCTGTCTTTCCGGCAATCGTAGATTCCTAAGGAATTCTTTTCCCTTTTTTAACTGGCTCGCGTCGATGTCTTCAGTCGCAACAGATACTACCTGTGAAACCTGACTGGCGGGGCCCTCTACATCGACCGTGGCAGGCTCGCAGAATACGTTCGAAGATGAAAGCCCTGGCGGAAATTTTCCTTTAAGAGATACTATTACCGGTACGTTTTTGCGCAGTTTTTTTTCTGCCGATACCCGGACGCTGGAAGGCACTACCGACGTAATGACCATACCGGGTGGAGCCGCAATGTCTGCATGACTTATTCTCAGAGTGGTGGTCCCTTCCAAAATTCCCGATGCATCAACTTCTGCAGTCAGATCAAGCTTTGAAGGTGGTGGAGCCAGGCTTGACAAAGCTTTTATCTGAACGGTTACGTCTTCAGGGAGTGTTCGAAGCAGTATTATGCCTTCAGGAACACCATGCAGTCTCACGGGGGCCGTGACTGTAGCGATCAGTCCCTGACGGGTTGTTATCAGCACCCAGAAAAAGCACACACCAAGCAGAAGAAAAAGCTTCGGAAACAGATTTGAAAAAACGCGCTGTTTCAGTGTGATGCGGGGCTTTTCATTTTCACTTCTCAGTAGTTCATCCAACGCCAAAATCAGTTCTGAGGGGGTGGTCATGCGTCGAAATGTTCCGGCGGTTACCAGAGAAATTTCACCGCGCTCCTCAGAGATGGCTACAATAACGGCATCGCTCCGCTCCGACAATCCGAGCGCTGCCCGGTGACGGGTGCCCAGTTGCTGTGGGACATCCGGACTGACCGAGAGTGGTAGATGGCAGGCCGCTTTTTCAATCCTGCCGTTATTGATAAGTGCCGCGCCATCATGAAATGGCGCGCCATCATAGAAGATTGACTCAAGCATCTGGGGGGAAATTTCACTGTTGATTACTATCCCGTTTGTCATCAGGTCTTGCAAAGATTCTTTGCCCTGAAAAACAATCAGTGCCCCGGTCTTATTGGCTGCCATCCGGAAAAGGGTCTCGGCAATATCCTGAAATTGACCGTGCTGCGTTTTCTCGCGGTTATCAAGAATATGACGCAGCAGACTGAATCGATACAACGCCTGCCGGATCTCGGTCTGAAATACGACGATGATGAGTATGATCAGCACGGTGCCAAGTTCCTGAAGCACCCAGCTTGTCATATACAGATCAAGGAATCGGGTCGCAAAATAGATAAGGGTTACCACTCCAAGTCCGAGCAGCACCTGAATAGCCCGTGTCCCGCGAAACCAGGAATAAAGCTGGTAGAGCAGAAAGGTCATAATAAATATGTCTGCAATATCCTGAATGCGGATGTTTGGTATCACTATGTGGTGGCTCCTGAATATGGCGGGTCGTTTTTGCTGGTTAATGGCATGCAATTTATGCTACACAAACAGACAGTTTTTATAACATTTAAATCCGTAAAAAGGTAGTGGAAACGAATGTTCAGGCTTTCTGATAAAGGGGAAAAAATCCAGCAGATGTTCGGTGCAATTGCCCCCCGGTATGATTTTCTTAATCGACTGCTTAGTTTTGGTATCGACCGGCGCTGGAGAACAAAAGCCGTACGATTGCTTAAATACCGTGAGGGTTCACGTATTCTTGATGTGGCTACCGGTACCGGTGATGTAGCCCTGGAAATTGCTCTCCGGACACCTGATTCGGTCAAGATTACCGGAGCTGATTTTTGCAAGGAAATGGTTGATCTTGGGGCCGTGAAGGTGGCAGCATCACCTTATGCCTCCAGGATTGACCTCAAGGTTGCTCCATGTGAGGATCTGCCATTCGCGAATAATACCTTTGACTCGATTACAATTGCATTTGGCATTAGAAATGTCGTTGACAGAAAGCTGGGACTCGCTGAGATGTGGAGGGTTCTGCGGCCCGGTGGCCGGATGATTATACTCGAGTTTTCCACGCCGCGTTCGCTGCTGTTCAGGCAATTGTATTATTTTTATTTCCGTCGTCTGCTGCCTGTTGTCGGGGGGGTGTTTTCACGGTACAACGCCTACAAGTACCTGCCTGACTCTGTCCTTGAATTTCCTTCACAGGAGGAATTTTCGCGCATGATTGCCGAAGCCGGATTTCGCAACATCCACCTGCATGATCTGACCTTTGGCATCGCCACAATCTACGTTGGAGAGAAAGAGTAGTAATTGTGTTGTGGTTATTGTTGGTCCGGGACCAAAATAACGGTTCTTCTGCCGTCTTTCTGGCCTCGCATAACCGGCATTATTTTCCGCAGCACTTTTTGTGTTTAAGACCGCTTCCGCACATGCACGGATCGTTGCGACCTACCTTAATTACAGCCAGCGGTTTCTGACGGACCATGCGGCCTTCAGTAAAATACCAACGATCATCTTTTCGCTTGAATTGCCCCGCTTCATGATGTTCGCGTGTTTCGCCCTTTTCTATGAAGCGTGCGATGAATTCTACTTCACCGACTGAATCATCTGCCTTCCCCCCTCTTGTTCCGATGATTTCAAGACTCTGCCATTCGGCAGTCTCTGCCCACTCTTTGGTGCCGGAGTGATCGTAATCCAGGCGGCTGTCAGGATGGGTGCTTTCAAAAATAAAATCCATCTTGGCCAAAACGTATGCCGAATAACGGGCGCGCATAAGTTGTTCCGCCGTACGTGCCGTCCGGTCGCCGGATATGATCTCTTCGCAGCATTCGGATAAGGGGATGCCGCTTCCGCATGGACATATAGTCATAGTTGTTGCTCCTTAATTGATTGGCTCTGCGCACCGCATTTAAACAGGGTACAGCATGGCAGGTAATTTGGTTACATATTTCAATCACATTTGTCAAATACATATTCACTACGTATTCAAAATAAGTCTTGAATGACGTCTATGATTCCTGTATTTATAGCTGTTCACAAAAACTTAGCCAGAGCGAGGGTGAGTATGAAAATACCGAGCATCGAATTGCTGCTGCAGGCCCCATTGACAGCGCATGAAACGCGGTGGGCAAGCGAAATTGCAGACAAACTGCCTGATGACGTTGATTTGACGTTTGAGGAGTCAAAAATATTGACCAGACTTTCAATCAGGGAGTGGCCGGCCGCTCTCCTGCACAAAGTAAAAGACGTCATTGATGTCGAGGATTTTCTGATTGATGATCCTGAAGAATAGTCTGCAGTGCCATATGTCGGACCACGGAACGACACAAACAAAGGAGTGCCGCAGTTTGAAATTTTCACAGAGAATATATGCCGCATCATTACTGATAACCTTCGTGCTCACATTTTCCGCGTGTACTGACGGAAGAGACGGCTCTTCGGGGGTAAAGAACCGTAATGAAGCTGAGCTTCGGGCAGCTGAAGCTGTCTTTGCAGCAACGACTACTGCTACCAGAAAGGCTGCAGCTTTTGCAGCCCAGACCAGTGCCGCCCGCAAATCAGCCCCAATAATAAAGTACAATGCCGGAGAGAGTCCGGATTTTGCCAAACAATGCGGCTGGCCGGTCAATTGTTCTCCCGCGCTACCAGGAGCGATCCTGCCTTCTAAGCGTATTGTCGCTTACTATGGTAATCCGCTTTCGAAGAAGATGGGTGCACTTGGTGAATTTCCCAAGGATGAGATGCTGCAGCGCCTGAAGGGCGAGGTAGCCAAGTGGCAGGCGGCTGATCCGGCCACACCGGTACAGCCCGCATTGCATCTGATTGCAGTCGTGGCACAGGGCGCGCCCGGCAACGATGGTAAGTACCGGATGATCATGCCGGACAAAATTGTCAATCAGGTGTATGGCTGGGCCAAAGAAGCCGGTGCGATCATGTTTATCGATATCCAGACAGGTCATGACGATATCCGGGCGGTACTGCCGCGCTTCGAGTGGATTCTGAAAAACCCTGACGTACACCTGGGGATAGATCCCGAGTTCAATCTGATAAAGAGCGGGAAAAAGCCGGGTACAAAGATCGGTTCTTACGATGCCGCCGATATCAACTACGTTTCCGGATATCTGCAAGATCTGATCAAGAAGTATAATCTGCCCCCCAAAGTGTTTACGGTCCACAGATTTACCCGTAACGGCGTCACTAACTCAAAACAGATAGTGCTGCGTCCCGAAGTGCAAATTGTCATGCATATGGATGGCTGGGGAGCCCCCTGGCTGAAACGCGATTCTTACAAGGAATACGTCGTTGCCGAGCCGGTGCAGTATACGGGGTTCAAGTTTTTTTATCACAACGACACAAAAAAAGGCGATCCGCTACTGACACCGCAGGAAGTGCTCAAGCTGAATCCGAAGCCGCTTTATATCCAGTATCAGTAGTGGGACGTCACGCGGTATGCTGCTCATATTTCCACCAGTTGCGAAAGCGTGTGAGCCGCCGGCCGGTATAGCTCGTCTGGCAGCCTCATTGCGGGCATACGACGTGCCGTGTCATCTGCTGGATGCCAATCTGGAAGGTCAACTCTGGCTTCTGGAGCACCCTCTGCCCGCTGCAGATACCTGGAGCCGGCGGGCAGTTAAGGGGAGTACGCAGAACCTTGTTTCTGTGCGGGACATGGCTGTCTACAAGAATCCTGACCGCTATCGCCGGGCGATTAGTGACATTAACCGGGTTCTTGCTATTTCCGCTGCCGATACAGATGTGACGATCGGGCTTGCCGACTACCGGCATTCCATTCTTTCGCCATTACGCAGTGCAGACCTGATTTCTGCGGCGCGGCAGTCGGAGCAGAATCCGTTTTTCCCGTATTTCAGCCAACGTCTTCCGGAGCTTCTCGCCGGTGTATTCACGGTTGGTATTTCGCTCAATTATCTCAGTCAGGCACTTTGTACTTTTGCCATGATCGGCTACCTCAGGAATACGTATCCAACAGTACGGATAGTTCTTGGCGGCGGTTTGGTAACCTCCTGGATGCAGCGTCCCGGATGGCGCAACCCTTTTGGAGACATGGTGGATCATCTGGTTTCAGGGGAAGGTGAGGGAGCGCTATTGACCCTTATGGGAAGCAGTGCCTCACCGACGAGCTTCGTTACCCCCGATTATACAGATCTGCCTCTAAAGGATTATTTTTCGCCCGGTCTGATCCTTCCCTACAGTGCCGGCAGTGGTTGCTATTGGAACCGCTGTTCGTTCTGTCCTGAACGGGCCGAAGGAAATGCATACCACCCGGTTCCGCCCTCTCGTGTGCTGGCAGACCTGAAGTTTCTGATCGAACAAACGGAGCCGGTTCTCATCCATCTTCTGGATAATGCCGTAAGTCCGGCGATGCTGAACGTTCTTACGGAAAGCCCTCCCGGAATCCCATGGTACGGTTTTGCCAGAATTGACGAACATCTGGCAAAACCCGAATTTTGTCGGGCCTTAAAGCTTTCCGGGTGCGTGATGCTCAAGCTTGGGCTGGAATCGGGCGACCAGAGTGTCCTTGACCGGATGCACAAGGGGGTTGATCTTGAACTGGCCTCGCAGGTGCTGAATAATCTTAAGGAAGCCGGAATTGCGGTTTACTGCTATTTGTTGTTCGGGACTCCGGGGGAAACGGTAGTAGAGGCTCGTCGGACCCTTGAATTTACAGCCCGCCACCATCAGGCGATCACTTTTCTTAACCTGGCGATATTCAATATGCCGCTCTATGGAGACGAGGCTTCGGAATATGGAAATAAACCATTCTACGAAGGCGATCTTTCGCTCTACACCTCTTTCCGGCATCCCGGCGGCTGGGAACGCAAACATGTACGTCACTTTCTGGAGAATGAATTCAAGCGTGACCCGGACATAGCTGCAATAATCAGGAATGATCCTCCGTATTTCAGCTCAAATCACGCGGCGTTACTCTGTGGTATACAGTAAATATCACCTTAACTTTTTGAAGTTATTGTGTTATATAAGCCACACAACTGTTTGCGGGAGTCAGCATGGAGATTTTTGGCGGTTTCGTGGTAATGATGAGTTTCATCAGCCTGTTCCTGGCGGTGGTCTGGTTGATCATGCCGTTTGTCGTGTTTGCGATCAAGGGGAAACAGGACCGGACGCTTGAAATCCTTGAATCGATAGAAAAACGACTGGCGGCCCTTGAGGACCGTATGAAACCGGTTGAGCCGGAGCAGAACAAAACTGATCCGGCCGGACCCCGCACCGCTCCAGCCGAATCAACAATTGAATCATCACATGAACATCCGATTGAAAATGCAGTAACGCTGACTGAATCTGCAGCCGAGAAAAAGGATTCGGAAGCATCATCCGCTGAGTAAGACGTAGAGGAGACAACAGAATGTTGTTACGTGGGAAAAAAGTTGTAATTTTTGGTGTTGCAAACGACAAAAGTATAGCCTGGGCGATCGCCCGGCTTTTTCATGAGCAGGGTGCCGAACTGGCGATTACCTATGCAGGCGAGGCCTTTGAAAAACGGGTCCGGCCACTGGCAGATTCGATTGATGCCGCTGCCATTCTCCCCTGTAATGTTACCTGTGACGATGAGATAGGATCAGTATTCTCCGAACTGGGCAAGGTCTGGGATGGTGTTGATATCATCATTCATGCGGTCGCTTTCGCAAACAAGGAAGAACTGAAGGGGACGATTTTAAATACTACGCGGGAAGGATTTGCCACTGCAATGGACATAAGTGTCTACTCATTTCTGGCAATTATGAAAGCTGCTCATCCAATGATGCAGGGGAGAGGGGGGTCTGCACTTACTCTCAGTTATTACGGAGCAATGAAGGTGTTCCCGAGCTACAATGTCATGGGCGTTGCCAAAGCAGCCCTTGAGTCATCTGTACGTTACCTGTCTGAGGCGCTCGGTCCCGAAGGTATCCGGGTCAACGCCATTTCCGCCGGCCCGATCCGTACTCTGGCGGCTGCAGGAGTCAACGGCTTCCACACTATTCTCAACCACGTCGAGTCCAAAGCCCCGCTGCGGCGAACCATAACCCAGGAAGATGTGGCCAATTCGTCGCTCTATCTCTGCAGCGACATGGCCAGCGGCGTCAGCGGTGAGATTCATTATGTTGACGGCGGGTACAATATAATTGGATTGTAGCGTGGAGTTATCCCATTAAAGAAGTGTTTGGTAATCTTGCAGGCCTAAAAGCAAGCCAGATTCAGTCGCTGGAGCGCCTGTACCGCAGGCGCGTACCCGTTGCTGACTTCTGCTCCCATGAACTGGCTACCCGTCTCGTCGAACTCTCAATCGAACTCCGTCGTCAAATCGCCATCCTTGTCAACCGTGCAGGCAGCGTGGAATATGTCATTGTCGGCGATGAAAAAGGGGTGGTAATCCCTGAACTGCGCGATTATCCGCTCGGGAAAAAGGTCATGCGCGGCCTGCGTCTGATTCATACGCACCTGAAAAACGAGCCGGTCTCTGAAGACGATTTGACCGACCTTTCCCTGCTACGCTTTGACCTGCTCGCCGCCCTGCTGTACCCCCCCGGTAAAAACCAGATATATGCCCAGCTTGCCTGGCTTGCCCCTGACCAAAGAGGTGCAAGCACGGTGCTGGATCCGATTCTCCCCCTTGAACGAATAGACCTCGACTGCATTCACGTCATCCCTGAACTGGAAGCGGACCTGGAAAAAGCTGCCCGGACGGCACCGAAGGGAATAGATGCCCTTGAGAGAGCCATTCTGATCTCCGTCACGACTTCCGGGACCCGTCAGGAAGCGGAGGATTCGATGGATGAACTTCGTGAACTGGCACGCACCGCCCAGGTGGAGGCACTGGATGAATTCATCCAGCGTCCGAAGACTCTTAACCCCCGCACTCTAATGGGGGAGGGGATGATGCGGGATGTGGTCATCAGGGCGATGCAGCGTGGTGCCAGCATGCTGGTTTTCGACCAGGAACTTACTCCGGCCCAGATTCGCTGCATCTCTGCAATGACGGAACTGAAGGTTATTGATCGGAGTCAGCTGATACTCGATATTTTTGCCCGGCGCGCGAAGACGCTCGATGGCAAGGTGCAGGTCGAACTGGCACAGCTCAAATATCTCCTGCCCCGTCTCTCCGGTCGAGGTGTGCAGATGTCACGTCTGATGGGAGGGATCGGAGGGCGCGGGCCGGGTGAAACCAAGCTGGAGACTGACCGTCGCCGTGTTCGTGACCGGATTACGAGCCTGGAACGCGAACTTAAAGAACTTTCCAAGGGGCGTGACCAGCGGCGAAAACAGCGGGTCAAAGCAGGGGTGCCGATCATATCAATCGTTGGCTATACCAATGCCGGGAAATCAACTCTGTTGAACGCTCTGACAAAGAGTGACGTTTTTACGGAGGATCTGCTCTTTGCAACGCTTGATACGTCAACGCGCCGCCTCCGCTTCCCGCGTGAGCGCGAGGTGATCATCACCGACACGGTCGGTTTTATCCGTTCCCTGCCGAAATCTCTGCTGGGAGCTTTCAAGGCGACTTTGGAAGAAATGCGTGACGCCGACCTTCTGCTGCATGTGGTGGATGCTTCTCATCCCCGTTTTGAGGATCAAATATCACAGGTACGAACTATTTTGGCGGAATTGGATTTGGGGGAAAAGCAGGAACTGCTGGTGTTTAACAAGTCTGATCTGCTGAATGATATGAAAAAGAAGGATCCGGTGTCATTTATAAAAGTGCGTCAATCAGCCAGGACCCAGAACAGCGTCACGGTGTCAGCCTGTGACCGGAAGAGCCTCAAGCCTTTGATGGACGAACTGCAGAAACGGTTCTGGCCGGAAGATGAAGAAGTTACTCAAACTGCGCCTTAAAATCCACCATCTGCTGCTGTAAAGCGGCTACTTCACATCGCAGGAGGGCAACCTCCGCCTCAAGTTTCGTAATCCGTTCATTCTCTGCTTCAACCCGTTGTCTGGCGGCCTCGGGTCTTGCTTCAGAGATCTCCTCTCCAATCTCCGGCATCCCGGAAAACAGATGGCTGTAGCGTCCTTCTTTTCTTCCCGGCTGCCGTGCCATCAGAGTTATCAGCGGGTTTTCCCGCACCATTAATTCCTGCAGCACCTCTTCAACAGCTGCCAGATCAGCAAACGGATGCATTCGCTCACCACGGGTACGCAACTCTCCAACGGTTTGAGGCCCTCGCACCAGTAGTTCACAGATAACTGCCTGCTCAGACGGCATGAGTCCGAACTTTTCAGCCAGCAGATGGCGATATTTCGGGACGCGTCCGCCATCTGCTGAAAGTACCACCAGCTGTTTGAACCGGAGCGAATCCAGGGCCCGCACGACGTCCTCTTCTGCAAGTGCCATGACAGGATCGCGATTGGACTTCTGGTTGCAGGCGTTGGTGAGAGAATTGAGTGACAGAGGATAATACTCCGGCGTAGTCAGATCCTTTTCTATCAGGCTTCCCAGAACACGTGCCTCATTATCGTTAAGGGTCATATCCACTTTGTCACTCCTGCTGTTACTCAATGAAATGTCGGCATCTTTTCCTGGAAAAGTACATATGGGCTGACAACCAGCATGGCAAACTTTTTATGAATGTCCTCTTCCCATAAACGGATTTTTGAGTCAGATGGTTTGCCGATCATGCCATTTTCAACCAGCTGCTGGATAATCTCTACGTCATCAACGGCAACTTTATGGGCCGTATCGGCCAGATCAAGAGCATCATCAACGAGTATCAGGCCGCCGCGCTGCATGTGGGCGCGCAGACAGCTCCACTCGGCTTCATCAATTGTAAGCGCCATTTCTTCTTTGCTTGGTATCATCTGAAACTCCCTGTTTATATAAAACAGCTGTAGTTTATAGCATTTCCGCCGCATCCGGTATGATAATTTTTATCACGCGACGCACACAAAGTCCACGCCTTCCTGCCAGCCATGCAATTCAGCTACACCCCTAAACTGCTCCCGGGCGCCGCGTACACCGATGGCTACGATCATTTTTCTGCCGTTGAGTTTAAGCGCATCCGGTGAAATTACCGGCGCATTGTGCAGAATGCGCCCTATCTTTTTCGGGTCAACATCCAGCCAGGTGGAAACCGTCACATCTGCAGCAGTCAGCAATCGCTGCCAGGCACGTGCTTCCTGCCCGGCGCCGGCGATAACAACGTCATGGGTGCCACGTAGAAAACCCTGCATCAGATGATGGCATTTGCATGCACGGAATGCGCGTGAAGCATATTCGCCCATGGTGCGGGTGGCACGTTCGGGGTGATCGCGCCAGAACAGGAGTGTGTCCGGCAGGCGGGCAAACGTTACTCCGGTCGACGCCATGCGCAGCCAGAGATCATAGTCCTCCGGCCAGCAGTTATGATGGTATCCGCCCAGCTTTTCAACGATAGCTCTGCGCGTCATGATGGATGGATGGACAAAGGGAGATTCTACATACAGATCCCGGATAATCAGAGCATGTTCCGACAGTCCGTTCTGCCATGTCTCATAGTCAATCATTCCCTGTTTGAGGCCGGTTCGCGGGAAATGTCTGAAGCCGCTGGCTACAAGACCCGTTTCCGGGTGCGTCTCCAGCCAGGCAGTCTGCAGCTCCAGTCGACGGGGATGGCAGATATCGTCTCCATCCATCCGGGCCAGAAGAGGTGCCTTGCAGATTTCCAGGCCGGTATTGAGTGCCGCCACGAGTCCGTGACCTGTATTCATGATTACCTGAACACGGCGGTCTCCACGGGCGGCCGCAGTGAGAATTGACACCGTCCGGTCGTTTGAACCGTCGTCAACAGCAATTAACTCCCAGCGGTCATAGGACTGGCGATACAGGGAATCCAGCGCAGCCTGAAGGTGGCGTTCTTCATTGCGTATCGGCATGAGGATCGAAATATTCGGCATTGTTGTATGAAGATCGACTTTCGGGAGTGATGCGTTACGCGGTGATCAACGATAAATAAAGAATGAAATACGGGAATATGTCAGGGTGCCAGTGACTGCAGCCGCAATGAAACCGGGCGGCGACGTTCGAATCCGTAATACGGCCGTATGGCTGATCGTATGGGGTCTCGCCCAACCATGACCCATCCGGTAGATCGTTCAAAAGCGTGTACCTCACCGGAAACGAGCATGTGGTCAAGGACATGGGGAGGGACGGAGTCAGGTTCCTTACAGGCAGTAATAATCGGGATCAGCATAGCATTCTCCTAATAAAAAAGTTTCTTTGGTAAACTCCGCTGGATCGTCTGAAGATACACTTCGGAGTCATTAATCAGTTCCCGTGCAGGATGTGCCATCATAAGATCATCAGTCCGATAGGGGACCACAGAGGCCCATAAACCATCACTGCTGGTGTTGCAGGCGCCTTTCCATGGATCAACCGGGCGGTACATGGTCCCTTCGGCTTTGTAGACACCAAAATGAAGATGCGGAATCTGAGAATTCCCGGAGCTGGCAACATCGCCGAGGCTCTGTCCGCGTATAACCTTCTGTCCGGGAACAACGGTCAGAGAGCCTTTGCGGAGATGGGCATAGAGAGACAGGTACCGGGTATTGTCAAGAATATGTTCAACAACCACAAAGTTTCCTGCATTAAAACCCAGTGTAGCCCCCTTGTCCGTGCCAGACTGAAGCTCGCTTTTTTCCCGTTCGTCGCAGTCGCGCTCAGTATCACTCGGACAATGGTCAAACCGGCCGTCCTTTATCCAGCGCACCACGCCGTCTGCAGCAGCAAGAGCGTGTACACCCTGTTCGATTGAAGAAACAACTATGTCGGTTCCCTGATGGCCGATATATCCGGGTTTACTGCACGAGAAAGAGAGCCCGGTGCCGCCCACATCCGGATAGCCGATACGGAAGTGCGAACCTGCACAATCTACCCCCGGGACACAGGAAATCGGCCAGCTGAAGCCATGCTCTTCAGCAGCCCCGGCAGGGAAACAGCTGAGAAGGGTGTAGAGAAACAGTATTGAAATTATTTTTATACAAAACATAGCGGGACGCAATTCACCTGACACAAATTTTGTAAATCAGTACAATAAAATTAAGCCTAAAGGCTAGCTGCGATGGTCTTTAACTCAAAATAACGGGAATACGGCTGATCAACCTTCACGCGTGTTGATCGGAGACCACCCGTGATATAATTGCGTAAATAGAGGGTTGTGACAGAGTGACAGTCATACGTAGCGCCTCTGCTGCATGTAGATGCTGGAGCAAAGCAAGTTTTGTGCCGATAGAAATAGCGGGGCGTGCCGTAATTTATACTTGACGATTGCGCGTGATATGGAGAGGATAAAACAATAATTCAGTGAGGACATGATCTGCATGAGTGGAGCAGCAAACCTTAGCCATTGGACGTTTGACCGCATTGCAGAGAACCTGGCACACCGGGAGAGCGGGCCTGTCGTTCATTCCGGCGACCGAACCCGCGCATCAGTCGCCATGATACTGAATCAGGGCGCGAATGACATTGAGATTCTCTTTATCCAGCGTGCCGCACATGATCTGGACCCCTGGTCAGGTCATATTGCCTTTCCGGGAGGCAAATTGGAAGAGGGTGAGCTTGAGTGCCAGGCGGCCTGTCGGGAAACCCGTGAAGAAGTCGGGATTGACCTCGGGCAGGGGCGATATCTGGGGAGGTTGTCCGATATCATCGGAACAAATCTACCGGTAAGAGTTTCGTGTTGTCTCTACGGTCTGGATCGGCGGCACTCCAATCCGGTCCTGAACGAGGAGGTTTGTGATCTTTTCTGGGTTTCTTTGTCCGACCTGTGCAATCCTGACAGTCATATACAAAGCTGTGTTGCGTTTGATGACAAACGCTTCAATGTACCGGCTATACGCCTTCCCATTGAAAACAAGCCGGTACTCTGGGGGATCACCTACCGCCTGGTGACACAATTCATGAATATTATCGAAGCGAAAAGCCGCGGTGAAGAAGGGTACCGCAGGTTGCCGGAAGTAGTTGAAATCAACGAGGAGGAATAATTATGAATGAGAAAACAGGAATTATCACGTTCAAAGGTAACCCGATGACCCTGCTTGGGCCGGAGCTCAAGGCAGGGGACGCCGCACCGGATTTTGCCGTTGTCGACAATGGCTTGTCCGGAGTATCTCTCTCCGTGTATGCCGGAAAAATCAAGATCATAAGTTCTGTACCTTCGCTTGATACTCCGGTGTGCGACACCGAGACACGCCGCTTCAATCAGGAGGCCGCAGCATTGCCGGGAGATATCGTCGTGCTGACCGTCAGCCTCGACCTCCCCTTTGCTCAAAAAAGGTGGTGTGGCGCAGGCGGCATTGATAAGGTCGTCACCCTTTCCGACTATCGCGATCGCTCCTTCGGGCTCGGTTACGGTGTGCTGATCAAGGAATTGATGCTGCTGACCCGTGCGGTTTTCGTTGTTGATACCACCAACGTTATCCGCTACATCCAGATCGTTCCGGAAGTAACCGGCGAACCGGATTATGAAGCGGCGATTGCAGCCGCCAAAGCATTGCTGTAGAGTTGCCCCCGAACCGGGCGCTCCATGCGGAGCGCCCGATATTCAGTGTAATTAACCGGCTATTCTCTTCAGCAGCCATGCCATGTTTTCCCCCAGTACTTCCATAGTGCGCATTCCTTCTTCGTCATCAAGCACATCGCCGATATTCCGGCCGACGCCAATATTCCAGTAGTTTGAAGCGGGGATAATCATCTGGCTTATGCCGAAAAAATGATTGATGGTATCGAATACGTTGATGGCACCGGCCCGGCGTGCTGCCACCACGGCGGCCCCTGCCTTGCGCTTGAGCATATCATCATTTGCACGTGATACCATGCCGCACCGGTCTATAAGAGCTTTGGTCTCGGGAGTCAGTGATGCGAAGTACGTAGGAGAACCTATAATGATGCCGTCGGATTCAATCATCTTTTCAATACAGCTATTGGCGATATCATCGGTGACGGCACAGCGACTGTCCTTCCGGGAGAAACACTGATAACAGGCAATACAGCCGTGCAGCTTTTCGCCCCCGACCTGAATCAGTTCCGTTGTTATTCCTTCCTTATCGAGCGCGCCGAGGGCGTGTCCGATAAGCAGTGAAGTGTTTCCCCCTTTGCGTGGACTGCCGTTAAATGCAACTACCTTCATGGTGGACCTCCAGATCTGTTAATGGTCGTGATGTAGCATTTTGCTGCATATCAGACAATAGTAATTACGGCTCAGCTGAATGATTGTGTATTGCTGCTTTGAGACGGGATTGATAATTCCCTGCGTCTGCGTTACACTGCGATGGGCGTACTGCAGGTAACAGTTAGATTCTCATCATACGAAAACAGAGGAGATGGACATGTCGATTAAAGGCAGGTTTTTTCTGGAACGGGACAAAGCGGTACTGGTCGTGATCGATGTGCAGGAAAAACTGTGCGTTGCTATGGATGAAAAAGTGCTTCATACGCTGACCAGACATATCGGTATACTTCTGGAAAGTGCTGCGGAGTTGAACATCCCGGTTCTGGTGACCGAACAGTATGTGAAGGGCCTGGGCCCGACCCTGCCGGAATTGAAGGGAAAGGCGGCACTGGCTCCCTGTTATGAGAAGATGGCATTCAGCTGCTGCGGCAGCGCGGAGTTTGTCGCAGCACTCACGTCAACCGGCAGAACCCAGGTTATCGTGGTTGGAATGGAAGCTCATGTCTGTGTGCTGCAGACCGTTATCGATCTGCGTGAAGCCGGTATGAACGTCCATATAGTGACGGATGCTGTCATGAGCCGCAACAAGCAGAACTGGCGCACCGCCATTCAGGCAATGACCCTTGCCGGAGCAATCCCGACCAGCACGGAATCGGTGCTGTTTCAATTATTGAAGGTAGCCGGGACGGATGAATTCAAAAAGCTGTCGAAGCTGGTGAGATAGCGGCACGCCTGTCAGACGGCAAAAACGTGCTGAACGATCTCGGCATGGTGTGTGATACGGGCAAGCCCGGGCAGGTGTGACTTATAAGAAATGAAAGGGATCCCGGCGCTTTTGGCAGCCTGCATATCCACCTCGCCGTCGCCAATAAAAAGAGCCTCATCCGGCGCCGCCTCAAAATAGTCAAGCACCTTAAGGAGCGGTTCCGGGTGGGGCTTCGGGTGAGTAACCTGCGACGCCGTCATGACGTATTCGAAATAGCCGGTCAAGCCGAAATCCTCGATTATCATATCCATCGAAGTCGCCCTGTTAGTGCAGATTGCCAGCGATGTGTGCCCCTTAAGTTGATCAAGGGCGTTGATAAAGCCATCCTCCATCCGCATGTACGGCATCAAATCGCGATAGTGGATAGTCTTGGCAAACCTGAGGGCATTTTCCCGCTGCGGATCACCGGCAAAAAAATATTCCATCACATTATTGAACGAATACGTATGAAGAACCCTTTCGGCATCTTCGTTACTCCGGTCAATATCCGGCCTGCCAAGAAATCCCATGACACGATTATAAAAAATGTAGTTGGATTCAATTGAGTCAAGAATCACGCCATCACAGTCATAAATGACCACTTTATAGCGACTTTTTAGTTTATTCACCTGTAGACTCCGATGTCTGACCTGCTTGTCTGTCTAAAAATTCGTCCCACTCAATCGGGAGCAGATATTTCTTGCGGCTGTTGCACTCCTTGCAGGCCGGCACCACATTGTTGCGGGACGCTTTCCCGCCTCTCGAAACAGGAACCAGATGATCCATAGTCAACTCCTCCGGGGGAAAGTTCCCCCCGCAATAGTGGCAATGTCCCAGAGCAAGGCGATTTTGCCACCAGCGACTCTTGCGAAGCTCTCTGGATTTCTCCCGCTCTCTCTTTACTTCTGCTTCGCTGATTTCCTGAATAAAGTGGTCCATAAACCATGGCCTTTCTCGAAATCGATGTATCATTACGCAGAGAGAATATCTGAAAACAGCAGAATATGGTAGTGATAACCGTGCTCAGACTTTGGATGTCTCCGCTGCGATCAAAAAAATGGTTGATATATTCCGCCCGGTAGGTTATAAAGCCAGTTCTTAAATGCGCTTGTAGCTCAGCTGGATAGAGCAACGGACTACGAATCCGTAGGTCGGGCGTTCGAATCGCTCCAGGCGCACCATAAATTCAGGCACTTACGTTAATTCGTGAGTGCCTTTTTTGTTGGCGATGCCTGTATTCATCCTTTATTCATACTTTTGCTGTTCGCTACCCCACCATATCGTTCGTTAAACATAACAGCCGCCCCTGAAACTATCAAGAGCGGTCTGTCCTTGTCTGGACTACAGTATCTGCATTGGAAAATATCACAAAGAAATGAGATCATACCAATCAAAGGCTGGAAATCTGCCCTGAATCAATTCAGCATTATATTTGGCGGAAGGATGCCACATTATTAAGCCTCTGAGGTCAATGCCTATTCCTGCATTTATTATTTTAATTATTTATGATAGAGCTATAGTTACTGCACTATAATTATGTTTTAAGAGCGGCCTCAAGTGGCAACACTTTTGTTGGCAGGGTTTTCTATATGTAAATTTTATTAGGAGACACCTTGAACGCACTGATCTCAATTACCTCAAAAATATGCGGTATTTTCACAAAAATGTGCCGCTATGTCCTGACCTGTTTCCTTTTGATTTTGATTTTGATTGTTTCGACTGCTGCTCACTCTAGCGGTGACGGCCTTCTCACTCCGGAAGAACAGCGTTGGCTCAATGAAAACAAGTCACGTATCGTCATTGCAGTTGAAACCGGTTACCCACCCTACGTATTTCTCGATTCAAAAGGCAAACCATCCGGTCTCGCCCACGACTATCTACTCAAAATTGAATCGAAACTTGGCGTCAACTTCTCTCAGATACAATTATCAAATCTGGATGAAATCTTCTCAAAGGTTCGTAATGGTGAAGTCCAGATAGTCAATGCTGTAACCAAAACCCCCGCCAGATCAGAATTTCTCTCTTTCACAGAACCGTTCATCTCGGTGCCGAACGTTATTATAGTGCGTAAAGAACGATCAGGAGAGATGCTGGAGAACGATCTTTCAGGGTTGAAGGTGTCACTCGTAGACAAATATGCCATCACGGAGCACCTTTCAAAAGCAGGAACCGGCATAGTTGTAGATATTGTTCCCAATGATCTCACAGCTCTCCTGAATGTTTCTTTTGGGCAATCCGATGCCGCCGTAATCGATCTTGCTACAGCCTCCTATCTGATATCTCAAAAGGGCATTACAAACCTGCGTGTGGCGGGCGAAGCGTCCCGTAGCATACAGCTTTCGATGGCTGTTCCTCATTCCGAGGCTATTCTGCAGAACATTATCCAGAAAGGTCTTAATTCAATCACTGAGGCAGAGCAGCACAAAATTCGTGACAAATGGATTCACTCTGAGAAAAGGGATATTCTTTCAGACTGGCGTTTCTGGGCTTTCGTTGGCTGTACACTTTTTGTTATCTGTTCGCTGATAATCGGAAGTTTGATCTGGAATAAGATGCTGAGAAGGCAGGTTGCTCAGCGTACCAGTGAACTGGCAAAAGGACAGGAGGCCCTACGGCAAAGCGAATCAAGACACCGGACAATGGTTGAAAGTATTACAGATGTTATCGCCATCGTAGACCAGAACGGAATAAACAAATACAAAAGTCCAAATATCGAAAAATTATTCGGCTGGCGTCAAGATGAAGTTGTTGGTCAAGACACATGGAAACACATTCACCCTGATGATCTGGCCGCAGAGCAGAAAAACTTTGCGGATCTGCTGTGTGAGGGAAACAGATCTATTATGTCAGAATGCCGCTATCTGTGCAAGGATGGCAGTTATAAATGGATTGAACATACCGCCGCCAATTTACTGCATGACCCTGACATTTCCGGAGTTTTGTTGAGTTATCACGATATCACCGAGCGCAAAAGGGCTGAGGATGAACTGCGTGAAAGTGAAGCATACAATCGGATGCTCTTTGATCAATCACCGATTGGTCTTGCGCTTACTCGCATGGACGGTGCGCTGGTTGATGTAAATCAGGCGTATGCCGACATTATCGGCAGAACCATTGATGAAACGTTTAATCTGACCTACTGGGATGTAACACCTGAAAAATATTCTTTACAGGAACAGGAGCAGCTAACAGCACTTAACACGGTGGGTGAGTATGGGCCATATGAAAAAGAATATATTCATAAGGACGGGCACCTTGTACCAGTCTTACTGCAGGGCTTACTGATCGAACGTAATGGCGAAAAATATATCTGGTCTAGGAGTCTGTCGGGCTTATAGCACGCCAACATGACTGGTTCCGCTTAAATTAGCATAACAACTTGATATTATTGGATTAAGTATCATTTTTTTCTTGCTTTTTCATTGGTTTCCATGTAGGTTACGCCTGTAATATCAGCTGGTTAGATATTGGAGGCGTGCATGGAACCCAATTTTTTAGAGGTGGATCGAGAGACTCTGTATCTTCTGCCACCTTCAGTGCAGGACTGGTTGCCCGAAGGGCACCTGGCCCGGTTTGTCGTCGAGATTGTAGAACAACTCGACCTACGTTCTTTGAAAGCATCATATGCCGGTCGTGGTTCCCAGCCGTACAATCCTGCAATGCTTCTGGCGCTTCTCTTCTACGGTTACTCTACCGGTGTATTTTCCAGTCGGAAACTGGAGCGCAGCACATATGACTCGGTAGCATTTCGGTTCATTGCAGCAAACCGTCATCCTGATCACGACACCATTGCCACATTCAGGAAGCGGTTCCTGAAAGAGCTTTCCGGTTTATTCGTTCAGATTCTGCTGATTGCCCGCCAGATGAACATGCTGAAGTTGGGCAGCGTCAGCCTGGATGGCAGCAAGGTTAAGGCAAATGCCTCCAAACACAAAGCCTTGAGTTATGAGCATGCCTGCAAACTGGAAGTACAGCTCAAATCGGAAGTTGCAGAGCTTCTCAAGAGAGCTGAATCAGCCGACAAAGCTGACATTCCTGATGGCATGAGCGTTCCAGAAGAACTTCAGCGTCGTGAACAACGTCTTTCTGGCATTGCCGCCGCCAAGGCCGAGATTGAACGTCGTGCTGCCGAGCATCATACTCGTGAGCAGGCTGCATACGAGGAGAAGGTCGCTGCACGGGCAAAGAAGGCAGAAGAAACCGGCAAGAAACCGAAAGGCAAACAGCCCAAACCACCGACAGCGGGTCCAAGCTCCAAAGATCAGGTCAACCTGACGGATGAAGAGTCCCGTATCATGCCGGTCTCTGGCGGCGGCTTTGAGCAGACCTACAATGCCCAAGCTGCTGTTGATACTGAATCAAAGCTGATAGTAGCTGCCCATATAACCCAGCAGTCCAACGATAAACAGGAACTTGAACCAACCCTGAGAAATCTGGCTGCCTTACCAAAGCAACTCGGCACAGTCACCGAGCTACTTGCCGACAGTGGCTACTTCAGCGAGACCAACGTCAATGCCTGCGTAGGTGAAGAGATAACGCCATACATCGCAGTAGATCGGCAAAGCCATAACCGGTCACTGTGGGAACGCTTTAAGGAACCGCCACCACTGCCCGATGATGCTGATTCAGTAACCACAATGAAACACCGATTAAAAACCAAGGCTGGCAAGGCAGTATATGCACTTCGCAAGGTAACCTCAGAACCGGTCTTTGGCATAATCAAGGCGGTCATGGGATTCCGTAGCTTCATGCTGCGCGGCAAAGATTCAGCAGAGGGAGAATGGAACCTCGCCTGCATGGCGTACAACATCAAACGGATGCATAGCTTGAAAATGGCTTGAGAAAGAGCAAAACATCATATGTTCAGGGAAACTAGCATACAAACTACACTTGAACCAATCCACGTGTCGAAACTGAATCTGTAGACGGATCAGGATCAACCAGCGGATTCAAATTACGGGTCTAACCAATTCGGCTAAAAACTCAAGGCCGACAGACTCCTAGCGTGGAAGACATCACCGATCGAAAAAATGCGGAGGAAGCATTATGGAAAGAGAAGGCTTTCCTGCGCTCACTCATCGATTCGGCCTTCGATCTCATTTACTTCAAAGACATCAATAGCCTCTATCTCGGCTGCAACAAAGCATCTGAATTATTTTCCGGAATTTCTGAAGCGGAGCAAATTGGCAAATCTGACTTTGATTTTTTTGACAAGGAAACGGCAGAGCGTATTCTGACCAGTGACCAAGAGGTTTTGAAAGGTGGAGTTTCGGTCCATCTGGAAGAGTCGGTCATAGCCGCTGATGGAAACAGATTGATTCTGGACACAGTGAAGGCTCCAATCCTGGGAAAAGAGGGGCAACCCATTGGCCTTGTGGGGATATCTCGTGACATCACCAGTCAACGCAAGGCAGAGCAGCAATTACTACAGACTCAGAAATTGGAATCGATAGGAAGCCTGGCCGGTGGAGTTGCCCATGACTTCAACAACTTGCTGACGGTTATTATGGGACACGTTCAGCTTGGCCTCATGAAGTTGGATACAAATCACCCCATCAGTAATCATCTTAAGGAAATTATGAATACGGCAGAACGTTCAGCCGATCTCACACGGCAGCTACTTGCGTTTGCCAGAAAGCAGGTTATTTCACCGAAAATTATTGACCTTAATGAGGTGATAGATGGAATGCTCAAGATGCTGCGGCGACTCATTGGGGAGGATATTCATCTTGCATGGCATCCTGCACCAGGCCTGTGGCAGATAAAGGCTGATCCAAGCCAGATAGACCAGATTCTTGCCAATCTCTGTGTCAATGCCAGGGATGCCATTAAGGGTACCGGGCGGATCACAATTGAGACCCGGAACAACACCGTTGATTCCAGCTATTGTGAAGTAAACCCGGATGCGGTTCCCGGTGAGTACGTGCATTTGAGTATCAGTGACGATGGTAGTGGCATGGATAAGGAAACGATGGCCCGTGTATTTGAACCATTTTTCACTACAAAAGGCATCGGTGAAGGCACTGGACTCGGTTTGGCCACCGTGTACGGTATTGTCAAGCAGAACAACGGATTTATCAATATCTACAGTGAACCAGGGAAGGGCACAACTTTTACTATTCATCTCCCACGGGAAGTGAGTGAAATTCAAAAATCTCTGACTGAGACAAAGACGGCACCACTACCAAAAGGTCATGAGACAATACTGTTAGTGGAAGACGAACCGGCAATATTGTATACAACCTCGCAGCTGCTCGAAATGCAGGGTTATACACTGCTGACTGCAGGAACACCCGGTGAAGCCATGCGTCTGGCACTCGAACATGCTGGAGAGATCAATCTACTCATAACCGATGTGATCATGCCTGAGATGAATGGCAAGGACTTGGCCAATAGGCTTCAGTCCTTGAATCCTCTGCTCAAGTGCCTCTTTATGTCAGGCTACACGGCAAATGTCATAGCTCAGCATGGAGTGCTTGATGAAGGAGTGTGTTTTATCCAGAAACCGTTCTCGTTACCAAACCTGGCAGCAAAAGTGCGTGGAGTGCTTGGATAGTAATTCTGAGAAATTTTGTTTTTTGGACACAAAGGTGTCAAAAAGGCCTGTAAATATGATTGTGTAGATGCTTTTTAGGTGAGATAAAAGTCGGTATTGTCAAACAATAAAAAAGCTATTGTAAACCCTCCAAAGTCCTCTTCAGAAACTCCCGCAACTGGGCAAAGCGGTGCGGTTTGCTTAAAAAACCAGCAATGAATTGCCTTGTGAACATCTGTTGGATAAGAGAACAGCGGAATGCCCCCCGCCCAGTTGTTACGCCATAATTTTGACCATTCTTCTGCCATTTTTCCAGTGGTTTCATCCTTACTGAAACGGATACCATGCCCACTACGGATCGAAATATTGTACTGCTTTTTACCACCCGCACCCTCCGGCTCTTCGGGTATGGCTTTCTTTCCGTCGTACTCGCCCTTTATCTTTCGGAATCAGGTTTTGACAACTTTTTCATGGGATTATTGTTCTCGTTAACGCTTGTCGGCGATGCGGGAATCTCGCTTCTGCTTACTACTGCAGCTGACCGTTTCGGCCGTAAGAAAACACTCGTCATTGGAGCTGTCCTCATGATGGCGGCCGGGGTTGTTTTTGTTCTGACGAGCAATCCCCTGCTTCTCATCCTTGCCGCAATCATTGGCGTGATAAGTCCGAGCGGAAACGAAATAGGCCCCTTCCTTCCCGTTGAGCAGGCGATGCTCTCCCAGCTTGTTTCAAAAGAACGGCGAACGGGACTCTTTGCCTGGTATAATCTGGCCGGGTCACTGGCAACGGCATTCGGCGCGCTTGCCGGAGGAGTCCTTTCAAAAACGCTGCAAAACGGCGGCATGAGCCCGCTTGATTCATATCGTGTTATTCTACTTGGCTATGCTCTCATCGGTGGAGTTTTGGCGCTTGTATTTACCGGGCTTTCAAAGGAGTGTGAGACAACACTGTCTGCATCTCATGTCGTGCCGAGAAACCGGGTCGGCCTGCACAAGTCCCGTGGAGTGATATTCAAACTGTCGATGCTCTTTTCACTGGATGCATTTGCGGGGGGCTTTGTCCTGCAGAGTTTCATGGCATACTGGTTTCATATCCGTTACGGGTCGGATGAAGCAATGTTGGGGGGGATATTCTTTGGGGCCAATCTGCTCGCCGGCTTTTCGGCGCTTCTTGCCGTGCCGCTCGCAAAAAAAATCGGGCTGATTCGAACTATGGTGTTTACCCATCTGCCTTCTAATATTCTTCTTATACTTGTTCCGCTTATGCCGAATTACCCGCTTGCAATCAGCGTCCTTCTATTGCGGTTCAGTATCTCACAGATGGACGTACCGACCCGCCAGGCCTACACGATGGCCGTGGTCGCTCCGGATGAGCGTTCTGCCGCAGCCGGCATAACCGGTATCGCCCGCTCGGTCGGGGCGTCGCTTTCTCCCGTTGTTGCCGGTGCTCTGTTGTCGGTGTTTCTGAGTAGCCCGTTTATAATCGCCGGTGGGCTGAAGATTGTGTATGATCTTATCCTGTTCAGAAATTTCAAGGCGTCCAGGGTGTCAGACGAGTTCTAGCGTAGCATCACGTCTTCCTGATCTTTAACTCTTCCGTCTCGATCCACGCATCGATTGCAGCAGGCGCCATTGGCCGTGCAATCAGGAAGCCCTGCCCAAACTGGCAGTTCAGTCCCTTTATCTGATCAAGTTGATGGTCCAGTTCCACCCCTTCGGCAATGACATCAAAATTAAGACTTTTAGCCAGTGAAATAATCGACGTAATGATCTCCTGGTTTCCGCCTTGGGCGGTCAGCTTGTTAATGAAAGAGCGGTCGATCTTGAGGGCGTCTATTGGAAGGCTGTGCAGATAACTGAGAGACGAATAGCCTGTGCCGAAGTCGTCTATGTGGATGTGTACTCCCATGTCACGAAGCTTGTTCAATGTTGCTATCGCCATATCAATATTTTCCATCAGCATGGTTTCTGTGATTTCGATTGCCAGGGTGTGCGGGGCAATTCCCGTCTCCTGAATAATTCCGGTCACGATTTCGGCAAGATTCTCATGTGCGAACTGTTTGCCCGAAATATTGATACTCATCTTCAGCGGGGGGTGAGAGGGAATCCGCGTTTGTAACACCTTCAGTTCCCGGCATGCCTCTCGCAGAATCCATTCACCGATCTTGACAATCAGTCCGGTTTCCTCGGCCAGGGGGATGAACTCCATGGGATACACGGTACCCCTTGTAGGATGCATCCATCGTACGAGAGCCTCAAAACCGACCAGTCGATGTGTTTTTACGTCAATAATCGGCTGGTAGACCATGGTCAGCTGATTATGATCCAGGACGCCGTGTAAATCTGCTTCAAGCTGGATCCGGTCAAGGATGCTCGCATGCATACCGGTGTCGAAAATCTCGGATGATGAGTTGCCTCGTTTTTTCGCTTCATACATGGCGATGTCGGCATCGCGCAGAACCTGTTCCGCCCGTTCATAACGATCAGAACCGATGGCAATTCCGATGCTTACGGCCGCATAGACCTCATGCCCCTCAATCAAGAATGGTATTGACAGGGTGTAATGAATCCGGTCGGCAACTTCAATCGCATCCTTCAGTTCATTGATATCCTCCAGCAGGACGGAAAACTCGTCTCCACCGAGTCGGGCGACCGTGTCCCCCGGTCTGATGCATTCGGATAACTTTTTGCCTACTGCAACGAGAAGCTTGTCCCCGACGAGGTGGCCAAGGCTGTCATTAACAATTTTGAAACGGTCCATATCAAGAAAAAGAACGGCATAGAGTTCACCACTCCTGCGGGCTGACGTGGTGATAACATGCTGGAGGCGATCCATGAACAGAGAGCGGTTAGGCAGATCTGTCAGGGCATCATGGAAGGCGTTATACACAAGCTGCTCTGTTGCTGTTTTCTGCGACATTATGTCCGTCTGGGAGCCGGACATACGGTAGGCCTGCCCGGAATCGTTCCTGACAGCCATACCGCGGGTCAACATCCAGTGGTATGTTCCGTCCTTATGCAATATGCGGAACTCGTTTTCCAAATGAGAGTTGCGGCCGCTGATATGGGCGGCGATTCGGGCCTCTGTTTCGGGGCGGTCATCGGTATGGACACGGCCGAGCCACTCCTCCGGCAAATTGCCGATCTCATCGTCAGCATAGCCGAGCATCGATTTCCAACGACTGGAAAAGTATATGGTGCCTTTCCGTAAATCCCAATCCCACAGCCCGTCGTTCGAGCCCTGGGCCGCGAGGGCATAGCGTTCATCACTCTCGCGGAGGGCTTCTTCAGATTTTCTGCGTTCTGAAATCTCCTCCTCCAGCTTTGCATAGCCGTTGTGGAGGGATTTGCTCATATCATTAAAATGTGTGGTCAGCTCGCCAAATTCTGTTTTGTCACTGTAGTCGATAGTGTATCCAAGCTTCCCGGAAGCAATCATACGCGTGGCGTCGAGCAGTGCATCGATGGGCCGGGTAATGGCCCTGGTCAGGTACATGGCGACAATAATGCCGAGGACGAGAGCCAGCAGCATTGAGGCGATGAGGACCGTCTGTATTCTCCCCATTCTCTGAGTGGCATCAGCCGTCACGGCTTTGAGCCGAGTGCTCGCCAGCTGTGACATCTCTTCGGTCTTGACGAGTAGTTTATTTCCGATGCCGGCCGCTTCAAGTTTATTTGTTTGGATCAGGGTGGAATTGGCCGACGCCGTTATATAGAAGCTTAAGGCCTCCTGATACTCTCCGATGAGGGAGCTTATCCCTTCGATCTTCCGTGCGATTTCGGGGGTGTGATGGCATGATGTGCAGGTCCTGGCAGCCAGTTCGAGGTTTGAAACATTATCGATAATGCTGTCAAGGTTGTTGCCGAGTTCGGTGTTAACGGTATAGAGGTCTGACTGTACCGTCTGGATTGATCTGATCAACTGTTGACGGAGGGTCTCAATCTGATGGAGTTTAATAAGACGGCTGAGTATATCGTTCGTATTTTTGACATGCACGTAGGCAAACACTGCACCGAGTGAAGAGATCAGAAATATCAATAAAAAGGATAGGATTATTTTCTGTTTCATTTTCCGGTCACCAACACGAACAGTCTCTTCGCAAAATGTACTGATTTCCTGTGTGGCACAAAAACTTATTTGTTGATGTACGTGTAGGTTTTTACGTCAATATCGGCTTTTTGTGCCATGTCGAATACCGGTTGATAGTCTTGAGCCGTGGTTTCGATGAACTTTAATGCGCCAAACTGCTGCAGGACAATCTTTCCGTCGGTGTCGGTGTGAAGGGCCAGCAGTACGGACTTCAGTTTACTCTTGAGCGGCTCTTCCAGTCCGCTTCTGACAAGAAGGCCATTTGACGGTACATGGGGAGATTCCGCAAGAATAATCAGCTCGTTATCCACCCGTGGGTCATGTTTCCTCTCCCGGTCATATATGCTGTGCTTGGCCGCTCCCACATCCGCTTTCCGGTCCAGTACGGCATGGATCGCCGCATCGTGACTTCCGGCAAAAAAAGTTTCGCTGAAAAAATGCTTCGTATCTGTGATGCCGTTCTCCCGTAAGTAGGCGAGCGGGAACAGGTATCCGGCTGTTGTCGCCTTGTCAACGTAGGCCATTTTCTTGTTTTTCATATCGTTGACACTTCTGATCCCGCTGTCTTTCCTCACAAACAGGTAACCATGGTAGGTGGAACTGCCGTCAAGATTCACCGGTCGCGCCAGAGGGACAACGCCCAGTTTTTTGATTGCCAGCGCACCGGTAAAGGAACCGAAGAAGGCCCCATCCATTTTTTCGGAGGTGAATCTCTCGATTATATTACCGTATCTGCTCAGAATTGTGAATTCCACGGTTACGCCGGTTTTTTTCGAAAGATGCTCGCCGAGCAGTTTGAAGCGCTGCCTCTGCTTGAAGACGTTCATCTCCGGCAGGATGCCTATCAGGATTTTATTCTGTGGCGGCTTCGCCAGGGAAGGATGCGGAATACAGAGAGAAAGAAGTATGGTGCTGAGAAAAATGGTCCGTAGAACGTGTGCCACGACTCACCCCCATGTTGAAATGTGCGTAAATATAACACGGTTTTTGAAATAAGCAAAAATATTGTGATATGTATGCCTCGGTGATGAAAAAACAATTGGAACCAATAATCTAATGTGTACCATAAGAAATTCGTTTTTCACAGATTCTGTATGAGACCGGCATGCATCGAAGCAATACTAACGATGTGAGCCGACAACAGTGGTAATCTCAAAAGGTCTGGATCCAATTCCCGACCCGTTTCTTGCGAATAGTGCTATGATGGCAGGCACAATTCAAAAAGCAGAGATTCAGTTCATTCAGTTGTAATTGATAATTAGCGGTAATTGAATGCTGCCCATAGAGGAGGCTATACAAGTATGGAACAACGGATCAACGAACTGGAAATGCGGTATATGCAGCAGGAAGAGACTATTCAGGAGTTGAATGAAATAGTCTGTCGGCAGGAACTGGTGCTTGCGCAGCTGCGGCGCGACTTTGTGACGCTGAAGGAACAGATGATGGCGATGTCACCCTCCGTATCCCGTGACCCTGATCAGGAGGAACCGCCACCGCATTATTAGTATGCCGCTTGCGCGGTGGATCTCAGGGATTGGTGCAACCTCCGTTTATTTACTGGATGAATAAGGGGCATGAGGGGAAGTGAGTGCGCATCAGTATGCATTAGATTAATTCGTCGCAGAAGAAGATGCGGAAACGTGAGAACGTTTTTTCTTCGATATACTTGATTACTGTTATCTGATTGTAAGTTGATAGGGATATTCCCCTCATGTCTGTTTCGGCAGTGCCTCCACGACACCCTTTAGCACCTCCCGCAACTGATCATAGCTGTACGGCTTGCTTATCATTCCTGCCATATCTCCGGGATCAATCTTTGAGGTGACAATCGTATCGCCAAAGCCGCTTGACACGACTATCGGCAGTTTCGGATTGATCTTTTTAAGTTCGGCCAGCAGTTGATACCCGTTCATCAGCGGCATGCCGATGTCCGTCAGAACCAACCTGATGTCTGCGGCGTTCGTGCGGAATTGTTCCAGTGCTTCGACACCGTTGGTCGCTGCAATGACGGAGAATCCCAGCGTTTCAAGAAGGGCTTTGGCGACTTCCAACAGTTGCGGCTCATCTTCTACCAGCAGTATCGTGCCGCTTCCAAACCAGGGCGCCGGTGCGGTCTGCTGAAGTGGCTCCTCGGTGGAGTCACTGAACCGGGCGGGGAGGTAGACTTTGAAAGTTGTGCCCCGGCCTTGCCGGCTCTGGAGCTGCACCGCTCCCTTATGTGCTGTGATGATGCCGAGTACGGCCGACATCCCCAGGCCGCGACCGACAAATTTGGTGGTGTAAAACGGCTCAAAGAGTCGCGATACAGTTTCTTCGTCCATACCGCAGCCGCTGTCGGTGACCTCAAGGCAGAGATACTGCCCGGGTGATATGGCTTTGCCGGTATAGTCCTTTTCAGGCTGCTCAGCGGTGATGGTTGTCTTTGTCAACGCGACACGGATATACCCCTGCTCTTCCCCGATCGCTTCGGATGAATTCATGATAAGACTTACGGCGACCTGTCTGAGTTGGCCGGCATCCCCCTCTATGGCCGGGAGGTCGCCTGAAAGATACGGTTTGATAGTCACATTCAGGGGAAGAGAAGATTTCAGCATGCCCAGCATTTCATCCAGCAGTGCCGTAACATCAACATGTGACTGCACAAATTGCGTTTTCCCGGCATAGGCCAGCATCTGCCGGCAGAGTACGGCGCCCCGTTCGGTGGCCTTCTCTATCTCCGGCATAAGCCCGGCCGCCTTTTCGGGCTTATGCTGGCCTAAGGAGGAGTAGCACATGATGACTGCCAGGATGTTGTTGAAATCGTGGGCGATGCCCCCGGCCAGTACGCCGAGGCTTTCCATTTTCTGCGCCTGATGGAGCTGTTTTTCCAGTGATAATCTTTCTTTATCAACTTTTTTTAGCTCTGTGATGTCGTAAAAAACCACAAGGTGATTTCCTGCAAAGTTTTCTTCCAATGCGGCCGCGCTGCACAAGACGGTGCGCACTGAGGAATCCTTGCACGTTACATGTATTTCCATGGGGGAAAACGGATCGCCGGTTTTCTTCGCCATTCCCAGATTCTGCTGCCAGGTGTCAATTACCCTCTGTCGGTATTGTGCCTCCGGGTAAGCACGGGGCCACCATTCTTCCACGGTGGGAATGTCGCTCATGGTATACCCAAATGTCTGTGTAAACGCTTTGTTAAGAAAAAAGATATTTCCATGTTTATCATTCATGGCAAGAGGTATTGGTGATACCTCGATGATGGTTCGGAAGTTCTGTTCACTCTCCTGTAGAAGCAGATGAACAGCTTCATATTCATCGATCTGTACCTGCAACCTTTCCTCAGTCGCCTGTAACGCATTATTTTGTTCGCGGAGTTCCACCTTCCTCTCCAACAGCGCTTTGAGCATATCACTCCGCCGTTTCTCATTCTTCCAGAATAACCAGCCGAAGAGGACTACAAGGGCGGACAATAACAAGCCCGCACAAACTGCCTGTATTCTCCGCGCATTTGATGCAGACAGGATATCTTCTTCGGACTGCAGGACAACCACCACCAGCGGATAATCCTGGAGACGCCGGTATGCTCCGATTCGGGAGACGCCATCCACAACGCTCACCGCCCTGTATATCCCTGCGGCAGGCTTTGACGGATCAAAAAAAGGGCGATTTATGGGAAGAGTCAGCCCCCTTGGTTCAGTAGCAGATGTGATTTTTGATGTACGGGCGCGAATTACACCATCCATTCCGGCCAGTGTGATGGCTCCTCCGGGGCCTATATTAATGCCTTTATAGAAGTTTGAAAAGTAGTCCGGATCGACTGAAAGCACTATCACTCCGGTGAATGCCCCTCTGCTATCCATTATTTTCCGGGTGAACTGGATACTCCATTGCTTTGAAACCCGGCCAAGTACCGGTTTACTGATAAAGAGCTGATCCTTCTGCGCGGCCAGATGTACGCGGAAATGTTCACGATCACTGAGATCAAGGGGAACAGGGGGCAGTCCTTTAGTGTTGAAGGTCATCATCCCCTTCTTGCCAATGATGCTGACCTGGATCAGAAGATCAGCCACACTCTTGTCTTCGAATAACCGTATCCGGTCGCCAAAGCCAAGAGGGTTCTGTTGATACTCGCTCCGCAGTTGCAAAAGTAACCCGTCGATGTTCTGGACCGTTTTTTTGACGTGCTCCTCAAATGCTATAGCCAGGTTTGAGGAATTGATCCCGGCGGCAGAGATGACAATACTTCGGTCAGTTGACGTATGGTAATACACCGCACCCCAGATGACGGCAAGTGACAACAGGCACACAAGAATGATGTTATTGATTCGGGGATGAAGCACACTGAACCTTTCTTTCTACGTAACCGATCACTTTTCAGTATTCTATCAATTAAGCATCCAGCTGACATGTCATGAAAATGAACGTTCGTACTGTAACTTCAGGGAATTTCCCTGCAGGCGCTACTAACGGGATACAAAAAACCGGCGCACGGGAAATCCGCAACGCCGGTCTGTAGAGTGCAATCAAAATAAATGCTGGAAGAAGCAATTGTCTGGTAGGGATTTTCCTGCCTGCGCATGATTACTGCCACCGGAAACCCCTTATGATAAAGGAAATTATAGGTTGATTTTATACTCATCTTTTAAGATTGCAACATTAAAAATGAGGGATTCAGTATGAATTATTGATTCGGATATATCGCATTATTTACACCTTGATCTGAATAGTGACAATCTTGCCTCTGGTAGTAAACAATGTTCAGCCTGGCAGCTCACAATACGAACTTTCATAATTTATGGGAGCTGCTATCTTGTGACATGGTTGCACTCAGCCACCGCATTATTATGATACTATTTCGCGATGGCTTTCAGGAAATACCTTCAATTTCTTTTGACTTTTATCTTCCCACTCTGCTACAACCCACACCACAATTGTTACACAAAGTCGATTTGGTGCTGTGCTGTGAAAGCATAGTTAAAAGGGAAGAAGGTTAAACTCCTTCGCTGTCCCGCAACTGTAACAGGTGATGAACGCCGCATTATGCCACTGGAATCTTCCGGGAAGGCGCGACTAGTAAGATGACCCTGGAGCCAGGAAACCTGCCATGCCGATGTTAGTTTTGGGACCTCCGTGGAACGAGGGGCCGAAGCCTGGTCGTATCTGTTCCCCCGGTTTTCGAGCCTCAGTCCTTTCAATGGACCGGGGCTTTTTTATTTTCTCCTGTGGAGGACGACATGGCACGAACAATCTTCATTACCGGCGGAGCGCGCAGCGGCAAGAGCTCATTTGCTGAAAAACTGGCCCGGGAGTTCGGGGCACCGCTTGGCTATCTGGCGACCGCCCAGACACTCGACAGCGAGATGGATGAGCGCGTCAGGGTGCACCGTGAACGGCGCGGGGCAGAATGGCATACCATTGAGGAACCGATTCACCTGTCACAGGCACTTGTCCGGTGTGATGGCCTATACCAGGCTATACTGGTCGATTGCCTGACGCTGTGGCTTTCCAATCTGCTGTTCTCATATGAAGACGCTGCGGAAAATTGTGAAAATCTGATTCATGAAGATCTGAAGAGATTGAAGGCTACGCTGCAGGCGATGTCAACGCCGGTTATTCTGGTCAGTAACGAAGTAGGAATGGGAATTGTGCCGGATAACAGACTCGCACGACTGTTTCGGAGACATCGCCGGAACGGCGAATCAGACCTGGCAGCTGCGGCAGATGAGGTGTATGTTGTCATCAGCGGGATACCGTTGAAACTTGAAGTAAACAAAAACGGCTGTTCAATAACACGGAGATACGAAGAACACGGAGAAACAAAGGCTTAGGGTCTGAAACAAAAAAACCTTTTGGGTGAAACAGAAAACTTCTTATTTTATCTGTAACTATCCGGTTTACTCCGTGTCCTCCGTATCTCCTTATTATTAATGTTTTTCCAGGGTAAAAGGTTTATCCATTTCATCCCTTTTATCCCTGTAAAAAGACCTTACCTTTTAGTTTTGTTTTAGAAATACCTGAGCAGTTATGAATATAGAGAAAAGGAGCTTTACATGGACATCTTAAACAGTACACTTTCCCGCATCAAACCGGTCAACCCGGTACTGCTGCAGCAGGCGCAGAACCGGCTGGACAACAAGACCAAGCCGCTCGGTTCACTGGGACGATTGGAAGAGTTTGCCCGACGTATTGCCGCTATCAGCGGCAACCTTGATCCTGATATTTCGAAAAAAATTGTTTTTACCTTCGCCGGTGACCATGGTGTCACGGAGGAGGGCGTCTCTCTGTTCCCGCGTGAAGTCACTCCGCAGATGGTGCTGAATTTTCTCTCCGGAGGAGCCGGTATCAATGTGCTGGCCCGCCACGTCGGTGCGGAAGTGCGGGTCGTTGATGTCGGGGTGGATTATGATTTTGCCGGCATTGAAGGTCTGATCCATAAAAAGGTTGCCCGTGGCACGAAAAATTTTGCTCACGGGCCGGCAATGACGCGCGAAGAGACACTGGCAGCCCTTACAGTCGGCATCGAACTGGCGGAGCAGTGCCGTGCAGATGGCGTGGGCCTGGTCGGCACCGGCGAAATGGGGATCGGCAATACGACACCATCGTCGGCCATCATTGCCGCTCTCTCCGGAAAAACGGTTGCAGAGGTGACACATCGCGGCACCGGTATCGGCGACGAGGCATTAGTCAACAAGATTCGCGTCATCGAGCAGGGGTTGGCCCTCAACACGCCTGACCCGCATGACCCATTGGACGTGCTGGCAAAAGTAGGAGGATTGGAAATTGCCGCCATCGCCGGTCTGGTGCTGGGGTGTGCGGCCAATTCGATTCCGGTGGTGATCGACGGCTTTATCTCCACCGCCGGGGCCCTTATCGCTTCGGAGCTGCATCCCCATGTGCGTGACTATATATTTGCCGCCCATCAGTCAGTTGAAATCGGCCATAGCTTCATGCTTGAGCGGATCGGCGTTGAGCCGATTCTGGATCTCAATTTCCGCCTCGGTGAAGGTACCGGAGCCGCACTGGCGATGACGCTGATCGAGGCCGGAGTGAAGGTGCTGAAGGAGATGGCGACCTTTGAGCAGGCCGGGGTATCGCAGGGATAATGAGATTCTATATCATCGCCCTGCAGTTTTTGACGATAATGCCGCTCCCTTTCTCAGTCCGCTGCGGAAAAGAGGACCTGGGACGCTCTACCGCTCTCTTTCCTCTCGCCGGATTAACGATCGGTGCCCTGCTGGCCGGCTTGAACTGGCTGATTTCACCCTGGCTGGCGCGGCCGCTCTGTGACGCACTTTTGATCACTGCACTGGCGGTTCTGACAGGTGGGTTGCATCTGGATGGACTCGCCGATGTCTGTGACGGTCTTGCGGCACGCGGTGGACGGGAACGCTTTCTTGCGGTCATGAAGGATTCTCAGGTGGGTGCGATCGGAGCAGCCGGATTGGTGCTCTGCCTGCTGCTGAAATGGCAGGCGCTGGTAGCGGTGCCGATCGAGCTCAAATGGCAGGCGCTGTTGGTATTTCCCGTTCTTGCCCGCTTCGGGCAGGTGTTAACGCTGACCGGAGCCCGTCATGCCCGTCAGGATGGTCTGGGCGCGGCGTTTGTACCGGGAGCCGGTGGTGGTGCGCTGTTTCTGGCTTTTTTAACTGTCGCTTCTGCTGCCGTCTGGCTGCTCGGCTTTAAAGGCGTCGCTGCCCTCACGGTCGTCTGCCTGCTTACCGCTGCCGGCAGACTCTTTTTTCGGCATCGGCTCGGCGGATTTACCGGAGATACGATTGGCTGCATCAGTGAACTAAACGAAATAACGGCGCTTATGATCATATCTTCTGTGCCGCAGCTCTTGTTGTAATACAGGATAAAGGATTCACACATGCAGACTCAAATTGAACAGGCAAGGCAGGGCATCATCACTCCGCAGGTTGCAGCGGTTGCCCTCAAGGAAGAACTGACGAGTGAATACGTACGGCAGATGGTCGCCGAAGGGAAGATTGTCATCCCCTGGAATCATATCCGCAAACCCCAGGCGGTCGGCATCGGCAAGGGGCTCTCAACCAAGGTTAACGCTTCGATCGGCACGTCGTCAGACATAATCGATTATGGAGCGGAGGTGCGCAAGGCACTGGCGGCCCAGGAGTCGGGAGCCGATACCCTGATGGAGCTCTCCGTTGGAGGCGATCTCGATCGTGTCCGGCGCGAAGTCATCGCCGCCGTTGACCTTCCGGTCGGCAATGTGCCGCTCTACCAGGCATTCTGCGAGGCGGCTCGCAAATACGGCGACCCGAACAGGCTGGACGAGGAGATGCTCTTCGATATTATCGAACAGCAGTGCGCCGACGGCATGGCTTTCATGGCCGTTCACTGCGGCATCAACCTCTGCACGATCGAGCGGCTGCGCAAGCAGGGGTATCGCTACGGAGGTCTGGTCTCCAAAGGGGGTGTCTCCATGGTGGCCTGGATGATTGCGAATGGTCGCGAAAACCCGCTGTACGAAAAATTTGACCGGGTGGTTTCAATCCTCAAAAAATACGATACCGTCCTCTCTCTCGGCAACGGTCTGCGGGCCGGTGCGATCCACGATTCATCGGACCGGGCCCAGATTCAGGAGCTGATCTTCAACTGTGAACTGGCGGAGATCGGCCGCGACATGGGGTGCCAGATGCTGGTGGAGGGGCCGGGGCACGTGCCGCTGGACGAGATCGAGGGAAATATTCAGCTGCAGAAACGGATGAGTGGCGGAGCGCCCTACTACATGCTCGGTCCGATCGCCACGGACGTTGCACCCGGGTTCGACCATATTACCGCGGCAATCGGCGCGGCACAGTCGAGCCGCTATGGAGCAGATCTGATCTGCTACATCACTCCGGCCGAGCACCTGGCACTGCCCAATGAAGATGATGTGCGCATGGGAGTCAAGGCGGCCAAAATTGCCGCCTACATTGGTGACATGAATAAATATCCCGAAAAGGGGCGTCGTCGCGACAAGGAGATGTCAAAAGCCCGCCGTGATCTTGATTGGGAAAAACAGTTCGCTCTGGCACTCTATCCTGATGATGCACGTGCGATTCGGGCCAGTCGGGTGCCGGAGGATGAGGCGACCTGCACGATGTGTGGCGACTTCTGCGCTTCGCGTGGTGCCGGAAAGTTGTTTGCATGCGATTTGAGGGGTGATAAACTGTGACAAAACTGCAGAGGAGTTTGTCATGACGCCGCATACCCGCATCTATCTCATCAGGCATGGTCAGGTTGCCGGGCACGACCAGCCGCGTTACAACGGGCAGGCCGACGTAGCATTGACTGATTATGGCGTTGAACAGTACCATCTCATCAAAGAGCGTCTGGCGGATTCGAAAATATCAGCCTGCTACACGAGCGACCTGTCACGCTGTACGACGGGTGCCGGCATCATCTGTCAGGCGTTCGGCGTAGAGCCGACCCCCCGCCGGGAGCTGCGTGAGCTGAACATCGGAGTCTGGGAAGGGTTGACCTGGCAGGAGATCAAGTCCTCCTGTCCGGATGGCTGGAAGGCGCGGCTGGCAGACCTTGTCAACTACCGGGTACCGGGGGGGGAAAACCTTCTGGACGTCGAAGCACGAGTCATGCCGGTCATCAATGAAGTTGTGGAAAGGCATAAAGGCCAGGAAGTGCTGGTGGTAGGACATGGCGGCGTCAACAGAATTGTGCTGTTGAATGCCATCGGTGCGCCTCTGGCAGGGATGTTCAGCATCGAACAGAATTACGGCTGCCTGAATATCATCGACTACTATGCCGACGGGCGTGCGACGGTGAAGCTGTTGAACGGGTGATACCAATTCCACATCAAAACACTATCTTCGATGGCTCGTCTTCGTCCCCTCAATTATCGCCGCCTTGATTTCACATTTGATTTGAAATCGGGGTGACTACCTCATAAAGAATCTGATCGCTTTCGACACGATGTCATACAGATTCGGGTCTGAGCTTCGCAGTGCGCCACCGAACAGGCCGAAACTCGAATCATCATGAAACTCACCTCCGGAAGCCGATTTCGTCTGTAGCTGCCGCTTTTCACGCTCCAGTTCCCGCGCCTCATTTTTTCTCTTCTCGACTTCTCTCTCCTGCTGCAGCAGCTTTCCTCCCGCCTTCATCCATTCAAACAGATGCCGCAACTCCCCTCCGTCAAGCCATACACCATGTTCTCTGCAACGATCAACTATAACACCGCTATTGACACCAAAGTTGACTCGATTCATGATCTTGCTGCAGACTGGGCATTTGATATAGAAAGCGCCCTGCTCGCTCGCTGCCATCGGGACTTTGCCGGCATCCAGCCTGCTTTTGTCAATTGTGAACACATGTGAAACCGTTGCCTCCAGCAGCGCTTCAAGTTCGTTCGGATCAAAGAAAAGCCCCAGACATTCATCGCAGCGTTCAATAAGAAAGCGGCCGTTTATGTTCAGATCAACGGTCTTGAGGCTGATCTTGCAGCGTGGACAGATCCGCTCCGATTCAGTCTCGTGGGTCGTATAGTAATGAACCCCGGCAAGGTCGATGTCATTGCGGCAGCCGCAATATTCACAGCGTATCGATCCATCGTGCAGGGGCGCAGAACAGCTGGTGCAGTTCGCCACAGTGCCTCCTCTCAAAGGTGGAGCAAATTTATTCAGGTAACGGCGGTGGCGTTTTCTGCAGTGATGCAGCGAACTCATCGAACGACCCGGCTTTGCCCCATGCCGGCATTCCCTGTTTCCAGAGCAGTGTTTCATTGGTTACGGAGCCGGCCTCGATGTGGGCAATGATTGTCTGGAAATCAAACGGGCCGGTCTTCGTGCCGTTTTCGCCGATAAAATACCTGATGTCTGTCCCGCTGTCGGAGAAAGGAGGCGGAGTGCCTGAAGATGATTCCTGCGGGGCGGACATTATTTTTCCGAGCTGGTTAGCCATCGCAAAGCCAATCCCCATGCCGACTCCCGCCGATGCATCACCGCCGGGGTTCTTCGCCGCAGCCTCCATGGCCTGTGCGGCCTGGAATTTAGCGAAGTTATCCAGGTTGCCGATGATCCCCATGCTGCTCTTCTTGTCAAGCGCCGCCTCGACCTCCAGCGGGAGGGAAATGTTTTCGATCAGAAGTTTGGTGACTTCAAGGCCGTACTCCAGAAATTCAGGTGCGATTTTCTTCGTCAGGAATGCCGATAGTTCATCGTAGTGTGCCGCCAGGTCAAGGAGCGGAATGCCGCTTTCTGCAAGTGCATCGGCGAATCTGCTGACAATAAGATTCCGCAGCTGTTCGCTGATGTCGTCAAGGGTGAAATGCCCCCCGGTACCGACTATTTCCTGTATAAATGCAGCAGGATCATGTACCCGTATAACATACGTCCCGAATGACCGCAGCCGTACCGGCCCGAATTCCTGGTCACGGAGTATGACCGGGTTCTTTGTTCCCCATTTCAGGTTGGTAAAGTTGCGTGTATTGACAAAATATACTTCTGCTTTGAACGGGCTATGAAAACCGTATTTCCACCCCATGAGAGTGGTGAGAAGAGGAAGGTTTTTGGTTGTCAATGAATGCTGACCGGGAGCAAGTACGTCGGCGATCTTTCCCCTGTCTACAAAAACCGCTGCCTGCGCCTGTCGTACAATCAGCTGGGCACCGTATTTTATTTCGTTGTCAAAGCGTGGAAACCGCCAGACCATGGTATCACTTGAATCGTCGGTCCACTCGATAATATCGAGTAACTCCGCCGTGGCTTTTTCCCATAACGTCATGGTATTTCCTCCTGTCTGAGGTTTGTTGTTCCAGTACATGAATAGAACCGGAATGTATGCCGAGTGCCATGTTAGCGTAATTTTTGATGAGATCAAGTGGTAATACACTTGTTTTTGAACGCGGATGATTTTAGAATAAAGCGAATATAACAGGAATAAAGGAATACGTCGATGAGATCATCAGGCCCCCGGACAGTCAAGCTTCCAAACGCCGAAGAAGCTGCTGCACTACTCAAGCGGCTGCGTGGCGAGATTGACGGCAACTCCAACTACCGGACGAAATCGCTGAAAATTCACGGCCCGATCTGTGCCAAGTGTGCCCGGGAATTCGATCAGTCCAGTCTTAATCTCCTGACCGTTCACCATAAGGACGGCAATCATCACAATAACCCGCCGGATGGTTCAAACTGGGAGAATCTCTGCGTTCATTGTCATGACGACGAACATACGCGCGGGGGACTGGGGGAGTATTTCTCGAAAACTACTTGAAGTTCAGGTAGATCAATCGACCGACCAGCACCAGCACCATAGAGATAAACACCGGCCTGATAAAGGCCGTGCCCCGTTTGATCACCAGCTTCGATCCGACCCTTGCGCCCAGAAACTGTCCGATCCCCATGACAAAACCTTCAACGAACCGTACCTGTCCGACCGATAAAAAAAAGATCAGAGCCACAAAGTTGCTGGTGAAGTTCATGACCTTGGTGGTGGCGGTTGCCCGCATCATTGAATACCCGAGCAGCATCATGAGCGCCATCGTCCAGAACGATCCGGTACCAGGGCCGAAAAAGCCGTCGTAAAAACCGATCGACAATCCGAAGAACAGGTAGAATAAGCCGGGTTTTATACGGGCATGTGAATCCTCAGCTCCGAGGCGTGGCGAAAGCAGGGTGTATAGTGCAATGGCCGCCAGGAGCCAGGGGATCAGCTGTTTAAGCAGGGTTGTATCGAGGAGTTGGACCGCCCATACGCCAAGTGCTGCACCGGCGGCGGTCCAAAGAATGCCGCTCCGGCAGTCGCTCAATTTGACCGTACCTGCCCGTAAAAAATGGAGCATGGCACTGCCTGAGCCGAATGATGCCTGGAGTTTGTTGGTGCCGAGTGCAATCTGGGGGGGGAGGCCGATGCCTATCAGTACCGGAACGGTTATCAGGCCGCCGCCTCCGGCGATAGAGTCGATAAGGCCGGCAATAAAGGCAGCTCCGAAGAGAAGCGGGAGAAGGAGTTCAGGAGGCACGGAAGTGTGTGCTGCCTAGATAGCTTTGGACCACGACAGACGTCCCTCCAGCCAGCGTGAGAGACTGGTGAAGGCGTAGCAGAGGATGAAATAAACCAGGGCGATAAACATGAAGATCTCGGTCGGGAACGCCATGGTGCGGTTGTTGATCTGGGTGGCAACGTGGGTCAGTTCAGAAACACCGACAATGAATGCAAGGGAGGTGTCCTTGATCAGCGATACGAACTGGTTAACGAATGAAGGGATCATGTTGCGCAGCCCCTGTGGGAGAACAATATACAACATAACCTGCCAGGATGTGAGCCCGGTGGAGATGGCGGCTTCGGTCTGTCCTTTGGGGATGCCTTCGATGCCGGCGACTACAATGCGGGACATATAGGCCGAGGTAAAGAGAGTCAGTGCCATGATGACCGTATTATTTTCCGCTACCTTGCCGAACAGAGCCGGCAGCAGGAAGTACATCCAGAATATAACCATCAGAAGAGGCATGCCGCGAACCAGATTTATGAAGGCGAGGGCCGGATAACGCACAATGCTGAAGCGTGAGACACTGAGGAGCCCTAGAATCAAACCGCCGAAGAAGGAGAGTATGCAGGAAACAACTGCCAGATACATCGTCAGCCCGACACCTCCTAACGGGCCGTGAGGAAAGCGGCCGATCATGAAATAGGTGAAATTGTCGGTGATGACGGAAAAATTCAGAAACGGTTCCATATCAGGTCGCCTTGTGAACGCTTAATACTTTTTCATTGTAGAGGTTGACCAGCGCCGTTATGATGATCGAGAGTGCGAGATACACCACCGTCGCGGCGGTAAAAGCCTCAAACCCCTTGAACGTATAACTCTCCACCTGACGGGCCTGGTAGGTCATCTCCATGACGCCGATTGTCATTGCAAGCGACGAGTTTTTAGCCACATTCAGAAACTGGTTTACCAGTGGCGGAATCGTGATGCGCACCGCCTGCGGTAGGATAATGTACTGCATCGAGCGGAGATACGAGAATCCGGCGCTTCTGGATGCCTCCATCTGCTCTTTTGGTATGGAGAGTACGCCCGAGCGGATGTCTTCCGCTATGAAGGCCGAGGTGTAGATAGTCAGGGCAATGGCGGCCGCCGCGAATTCAAATCCGGTTTCGTTCAGCCAGTCATTAATAACGGTCGGAAGAATTTTATACGAGCCGAAATACCAGAAGAAGATCTGTACCAGCAGCGGGGTGTTACGGAAAAACTCGAGATAGGCAAGCGCAAACCAGCGTATCGGCTTACTATGCGCCATGCGCATAACAGCAATAATGAGGCCCAGGATAAAGGCCATCACTATCGAGACGGCAGACAGCTTGAGAGTCGTTATCAGTCCGGTAAGGAGCCAGTCAAAATATTTTCCGGATGTTATTATCGACCAGTCGAATGTGTAGTTGAGCACAAAAACCCCGTAAGGAGCGAGGGGTTGGGAGTGAAGGGTGAGGAGCGGACAAACCACCCCTCACCCTTCACTCTTCACCCGTCACTGTTACTATTTGTCTGCTGTGATCTTGAACGTGCGCTCCAGGTGAAACTGAGTGGTCGGGCCGAACCATTTGTTAAATATGGCTTTAGCCTCGCCGCTTTTTTCCATCTCAAGGATGGTCTTGTTCACGAAGTTAACTAAGTTTGTATCCCCTTTGCGCATACCGAGGCCGTACGGTTCGTCGGAAATCTGGATATTCGGGATTTCAAACTGAGCCTTGTTGGGGGCTTTTGCAAGAATGCCGGCCAGGATCGCTTCGTCTGTCGTTACAGCTGATACCTTGCCCTGCTGCAGCGCCAGGAATGCCTGGGGATAGTCGTCGAAAGCAAGTACCGTTGCCGAAGGGATCGCCTTCGCGACGTTCTGCTCGGACGTGGAACCTTTGGCGGTGCCGATACGTTTTCCTTCCAGATCCTTCAGGCTCTTGACGCTTCCTTTTTTGGTGATGAACTTTTGGCCGGTCAGGAAATAAGCATGGCTGAAATCGATAACCTTGGCCCGCTCGGCATTTTTGGTCATGGTTGCAGCAATGATATCGATGTGGCCTTCCTGCAGCTGCGGCATGCGGCTGGCGGAGGTAACAGGTTTGAGTTCAACTGTTACGCCCATTTTCTTTGCGATGGCGTTGACGAAATCGATGTCGTACCCGACGATACGGCGGGAATCCTGGTCAATATAGCCGAAGGGGGGGAGAGAATCCTTGCAGCCGACCACGAGTACACCTTTTTTCTTGGCATCGGCCAGTGTGTCACCAGCCAGAGCGGCCTGTGCGGTGATTGCAGCAAAAGCCATGATCATAAACAACGTTACCAGTTTTTTCATCTTGTTTCCTCCTTTGTGTAGTGGATAGTTCACAACTGATAATCATCTGCATGTTTCGGCGGAGTAATCATTTTGCTAATGAACTATCTTCGTGTGTCAGGGATAAGATTACCGGGATTCCAGATGATGTTACACACTTTGCATCGGTGTCAATAGCTGACGCAGAAACTGCTGTGCCCGTTCATGCTGCGGTCGCAGGAAAAAATCTTCAGGAGCAGCCTCTTCGAGTATAACTCCATAATCCATAAACACAACCCGATGCGCCACTTCACGGGCAAAACCCATTTCGTGTGTCACCACAACCATGGTCATACCGGAGTGCGCCAGATCTTTCATGACCTCCAGTACCTCACCGATCATCTCGGGATCAAGAGCCGAAGTCGGTTCATCGAACAGCATAATGCGGGGCTTCATTGCCAGGCCGCGGGCGATTGCCACACGCTGCTGCTGTCCGCCGGAAAGCTGGGATGGATACGCGTCCCGTTTTTCGGCCAGGCCGACCCGGGTAAGAAGTTCCATTGCCTGCTCTTCGGCATCTTTTTTTGAAGTGCCGCGGATTTTTATGGGGGCAAGAGTAATGTTACTGATAACAGAGAGATGAGGATACAGATTGAACTGCTGGAAAACGAAACCGATCTCTGCCCGCAGTTTGTTGATATCGGTGGTTTTATCAGAAAGATCCATGCCGTCTACAACCAGGGAGCCTTTGTTGATCGGTTCCAGCTGGTTGATGGTGCGGATCAGAGTCGACTTGCCGGAACCGGACGGGCCGCATACAACCAGAACTTCACCGGGGGTGACATGAAGGTTTATATCGTTAAGCACGTGTAGTGTTTTGAACCACTTATGCACGCCTTTAAATGTAATCATATATTCTCCCCCGAGCATAAATAAAACGATTGTTTATGTTTTTTATATCATGTTGCGGTGAGAAATGAAAGGATTTTAGCCAGATTCACTTACGAACCGGCCAGTAACTGCCTCCCGTGAGGGTCGCGGTTATACTCCCCACAACAACCTTTGATTTCATCTGCACCGGTATCCTGCGGTCATCATCGGTAAGCCAGATGAACATATCCGCCGTCCGGGCAAATATCCCTTCAGATTTAAGTAGCGGTTGAATCACTATGGTACTGAATCGCCCCAGGGGGGTGATGAGCTCTTCACGGCGCAGTACTTTAACCTCTGTATTCCAGAGCCTGCTGCAGTCATAGATATCAATGAAATATGAAGTTCCCACCTGCAGCGGTACTGTACGAAAGTAGAAAAAACTTGAGAGGGTGTCGTACGTCCGTTTCGTAATAGGTTGTTTCTTTTCACGCATGTTTCGATGGTCGGTGGTCGTGACTTCCAGTTTCTGACGGTCAAAGCGTGCTTCACGATGCGTTATCGTTCTGCCTTCGTGTTTTCGTTCCTGGTACAGTCTCGGTGAACCGATATGTATTAGAGGAGACCCTGACGTCAGGAAAGATTCTATCCGGTCATCAACCGGGAAAAAATGCTGTAACCAGTCTGCTGATCTGGCGGTTGAAACAATATGGATCTCCGTGCCTTCCCGTGTCACTTCCTGAACCGCATGCCCTGCTGTTATGCCGGTATAGGAAAGTTCAAACTCCAAACGCTCGGGAATTGAAAATGCGTCGGCGCTGTTCAGCGTAAAGATACACAAAAGTGCCGACAGAGTCGCATTCACCGCACATATATTGAACCGGAAATTCATCGTATCACTACATCCCGTACTCCTCTCCGGTTATGCCTGACCGCCGGTTTGTGACTGTTCAAACTCGGTGCGGGCCTTGTGCATTTCTTCGACTTCACGCAGTTTGTCTCCCATCCAGGCATGAAATACTTTTGCATTCTCGTAACTCATGACAACACCGGTATCAATATACCGGACCATGCTGCTGGCCAGATCTTTTGGCTCTACTGCGGTTTCACGGCCTATTGCACCTTCAAGGGTGATCTCGTGAGAGATGGCTTCGGGGAGCGGTTGTCGCTCAAGATAGAAGTTGATTACCATTTCACCGCGAGGCGAGAATCCCCCCTGAGCACCATTTACGTAGGTGGGGTTATAGGCGTAATTAAATATGTACTTGAATGTTAATTCGGGTTTCTTATGGCTCATCGGGTGTTCTCCTTTGAAGGCACGTGCATGCTCGGGTGATTGGTGAATCTAATCTACATGATAACTACCATAACCTGGTACTAGAGGAAAAGAATTTCTTGCCTTCCGGTGCTGCCAACGCTATAAAGGACCATATAAGTCTTCTTGCAATTGTATAAAAAATATTTTGCACGCGTAGATTCCCCCTACGGTTGAAGAGGTAAAGATGAAATTTTCAGGTATGCGGACATTTCTAAATAAAAGTATGGTCATTCTGATTGTGCTGCTCTGGGGAGGTATCGCTCTTGCGGCCGAAGGCGGGGTGCACATCCTGTTTGACCAGGGGCATGACCAGCGCTTTCTGATCGAGGGACAGGGAGACCTGCAGTTGTCAAGGTTGGCTGGCATTATGCGGGGCCAGCGGAACCACGTCACTTCAACAATCCACACCCTCAATGACGACACGTTGAAAGATTCCGCCGCACTGGTTATCTCCGGCCCTTTTGAGGCTCTGCGTCCTGAAGAGGTCGAGGCTGTGGCGCGATTCGTAGAAAAGGGAGGGCGGCTTGCCGTAATGCTGCACATTGGATCTCCCCTGGCGGGATTGCTGTCCCGGCTTGATCTGGATTCTTCCACTGCCGTTCTGCATGAGCGTTCCGGCGTAATTGATGCTGATACCAATTTTCGCGTGAGTGACCTGTCCGGTTCACCGCTTTTTACCGGTCTGACACACTTTTCAGTGTACGGCTGCTGGGCGCTTGATCAGGGCAAAGTTGCGACGGCGATTGCAAAGACGTCTTCCGGAGCATGGGCGGATCTCGACGGCAACAAAATCCTGTCTAAAGGAGATGTTATCGGTTCTTTTGCCGTTGTTGTCTCTGGTGAACAGGGCGCTGGCGCTTTTGTCGTGTTTGGCGATGATGCCATTTTCCAGAATCGTTATCTCGATGAGCATAACAGCAGATTGGCCGCCAATCTTGCAGGCTGGCTTGCGGGGCGATAATCCCCATTGACATATCCGGATGATATTTGTAGAAGAATCGGTAATTAATCCAAATAAAGGAGGTTCAAACATGAAAATCAGTCTCAAAACGGTGTTGCTGTCTCTCTCTCTGTTTCTTTGCGCTGTTCAGGGTTTTGCCGCCGAGGTGAAAGCCCCGGCTGCGGATGTGAAAAGCACCATTAAGTCGGCCGGAGACGGTGTGAAAGCCGATGCAAAAGCGACTGTTGCTGCGGGTAAAGAAAGTGCCGGCGCCTCTGTGAAGGCCAGGATTGTTGATATTAACACCGCCACTGATGCTGAGCTGAAGGCCGTTCCCGGAATAGGCGATGCCTACGCATCCAAAATCATTGCCGGCCGACCGTACGCAAATAAGGCGCAGCTCAAGTCGCGAAAAATAGTGCCGGCTGTTCTCTATGAACAGGTAAAAGACCGACTGATCGCCAAACAGCCGAAAAAATAGCATGTACTCTTCACGTATTGAATAAGAACGGGGTATCCGGACAGGGTACCCCGTTCTTACTGGTTTCCCCCGTGTAAACCTTGACTTTTCAGAGAGATACCTGCTATTCGAGAGCCATCCACATGTCTCCCGGTACACTGGTCGGCGGCATGTGCCTGGCCGGTATCTTTCTGATCTGTTTCGGTGTCATTCCGGATACGGGAAAAGTGTGATTCAGTAAATAAAGGAGAAACACGATGGTGAATATGCGTAAAACAGCCTTTATCGGCGGCGGCAACATGGCTGAAGCGATTCTGCGCGGACTGCTGCGGGAAGATGGCACTGTCGGTATCTGTGTTGCGGAAATAAACCCTGCGCGTCGGGACGAACTTGCGGCACAATTTCCTGCCGTGCGGATTGTCGGGAGTGCAGCAGAAGCGGCGGAGTGGGGTGAAGTGGTCATTCTGGCGATCAAGCCGCAGCAGGCAGAGAGCGTTCTCGAACTGATCAAACCGGTTGTCAGCGCTGAAAAACTGGTGATTTCAATCATGGCCGGCATACCGAGTTCAAAAATAGAGGCATCTCTGACATCCGGCTGCCGCGTCATACGGGCAATGCCCAATACTCCGGCCCTGATCGGTGCCGGAGCCTCAGCCGTCTGCCCGGGGCGCTATGCCACTTCAGGTGATCTGGAATATGCCGGCCGTATTTTTGCCCTGCTCGGGACCTCCCTCTCTGTGGAAGAGAAGCAGATGGATGCTGTTACCTCCCTTTCCGGCAGCGGTCCGGCCTACGTTTTTACCTTTATCGAGGCATTGGCCGATGCCGGTGTTAAAAACGGATTGCCACGTGACGTCGCCGCCCGGTTGGCCGCCCAGACGGTGCTCGGTGCGGCCCGAATGGTTGTCGAAACCGGTGAGCATCCGGCCCTGTTGAAAGAAAAGGTTACGTCTCCTGGCGGCACGACCATTGCGGCACTGCACGTTCTTGAAAGCGGCGGTTTTCGCGGTGTTGTCATGGATGCGGTAGAGGCGGCCTGTCTCAGATCGAAGGAGCTGGCCGGAAAATAATTTCAGGTATACCGCATCCAGATGGTCCGGAGTGTACATCCAGGAGGGTATCATGTTTGAATCAGCGGAGTTGGGCCACAAGATCAGCAAGGAAATCTGGAAAAAGGAACTTCCCGGGTTGCGTGAGGGGCTTCTGGATGCCCAACTTGACCTGTTCCAGACGAAAAAGTTTCCGGTCATCATACTGGTGGCCGGTGTTGATTGCGCAGGCAAAGGGGAAACGGTTAATATTCTCAATGAGTGGATGGACCCCCGTCATATTGAGACCCACGCTTTGCGTGACCTGACCGATGAGGAACTTGAACGTCCGCGCATGTACCGGTACTGGCGGGTGCTGCCACCCAAGGGGACGATCGGTGTTTTTATCGGTACGTGGTACTCCAACCCGCTGATCGACAATGTCTATGGGGTTATCAAAAATGCTGAACTCGATCAGCAGTTGGAGCGGATAGTCCGTTTTGAAAAGATGCTGTGCGATGAGGGGGCTCTGATCCTCAAGTTCTGGCTGCACCTCTCCCGTGACGGACAGAAGAAACGTCTGAAAAAACTCGAAAAGGATTCCAACACCCGCTGGCGTGTTACCCGGACCGATTGGGAACACTACAAGAAGTACAACAAATTCCGTCAGGTTTCCGAGCGGATGCTCCGCCAGACCAGTACACCGGAATCACCCTGGACCATCGTCGAGGGTACTGATCCGCGCTACCGGTATCTTACTATCGGCCAAGCGCTCCTCAACGCCCTGCGTCAACGTCTTGATGCCCCCGAACCGCCCAGACACGAAGAACCGATTCCGCCGATTATGCCGATGATTGACGACCTGTCGCTGTTACGAACCCTCGATCTGACGAAGAAAATTACTAAAGCCGATTATGGGAAAGAGTTGGAAAAGTATCAGGGGAGGCTCAACCTGCTGACGAGGCATGATGATTTCAAAAAACTATCGGTTGTGGTGGTTTTTGAGGGAAATGATGCAGCCGGCAAGGGGGGGAGCATCCGGCGCATCACCCAGGCGCTGGACGCCCGTCAGTACCGGGTCACGTCGATTGCCGCACCCACTGAAGAGGAACGCGCACAACCCTATCTGTGGCGCTTCTGGCGGAACCTGCCCCGGAAGGGGCGATTTGCCGTCTTCGACCGATCCTGGTACGGGCGGGTGCTGGTGGAGCGGGTGGAAGGATACTGCACCCATACCGACTGGATACGTGCCTATGGCGAGATCAATGATTTTGAGGAGCAGCTGCATCGCAAAAAGATGCTGGTAGTCAAGTTCTGGCTTGCGATCAGCCGGGAAGAGCAGCTGCGGCGTTTCAAGGAACGGGAGAAGATCAGCTTCAAGCGCTTCAAGATTACCGACGATGATTGGCGCAACCGGGAAAACTGGGAGGAGTATGAGCGGGCTGTCTGCGACATGATCGATCGTACGAGTACGGAGATAGCCCCCTGGACGCTGGTTGAAGCCAACGACAAGTATTATGCCCGCATCAAGATACTTGAGACGCTCTGCAGCCGGATTGAGAAGGCGCTGGAGAAGTAACGGTTCAAGATACCCGTCTTTACTTTCTTGCCACCTGTTTTAAAATGACCTATATTTGGTACCTTAAATAAGTCATAAGTGAGGTCTTGTCATGAATAAGTTATACGCCGGCGCTTCGGTCAGTATCAGCGAACTGAAAAAAAACCCATCGCGTATTATCGGTCATGCCGGGGGTGCCCCGGTGGCTATCCTTAATCACAATAAGCCCAGCGCCTACCTGATTCCTGCAGAAGCTTTCGAGGCGTTGATGGAAAAGTTTGAGGATTATGAGCTTGGTCGTGTCGTCAAAGAAAGAGAACACGAAGCAACCGTCAAGGTAACGCTGGATGATCTATAGTCTCGAATTCAAGGAATCCGCTCTCAAGGAGTGGAGCAGGCTTGATGGCAGTATCCGGGAGCAATTCAAGAAAAAGCTGGCTGAACGGCTTGAGCTCCCGCGGGTAGAGTCGGCCCGGCTTTCCGGAATGCCGGACTGCTACAAAATCAAGCTGAAGAATGCCGGTTACCGGTTGGTATATCAGGTTGATGATCTGCACATTGCGGTCATCGTTGTGGCGCTCGGTAAGCGTGAGAACCTGGCGGTGTATCGGGTAGCGGAGAAACGGCTGCGGGAATAAAAGAGACAGGAGCAGAGGTCGTAGAGAACGCCATTCGGGCAACCGGTGGCGTTTTTTTTATCAAAAATAGAGCATATGACGTATTGTGACGTATCGATGTGGTACAAAATAAACTGCATGAAAAGAGGAAAATTATGAGTAACGTTTCCCGATATATTGCTGTTGATGTGGAAACATGCGGATTGCCTGCCGGGCGCGGCGGGCGGGTTGTTGAAGTCGGCGCCGTCGTTCTGGAGGGCGGCGTTGTCGTGGCCGAGATGAACAGTCTGATCGACACCGGGGCAGTGATCCAGTACCGGGCGTTTCAGGTACACGGCATTTCCGAAGCGATGCTGTATGGCAAACCATCCCCGGAAGATGTGTGGGGCAACTTTCGTGAATTTGTCGGTGATACGCCGCTGATAGCACACAACGCGCCGTTCGACAGATCGTTTGTCCGGCACGAACTGGAATTGCTTGGTTGTGCCCTTCCGAACCAGTGGCACTGCACCGTCCGGCTGGCGCGCCAGAAGCTGCCACAGCTGCATAATCACAAGCTGGATACGGTGTACCGGCACCTGTTCGGCGCATTGCCGTTATCGGTGCAACGGCACAGGGCACTGGACGATGCGAGGCTGGCGGCGCGGATCTGGGTGGCGTTGATGGGAGATTATTAGAAATATGTTTTAAAACAGGGTTGTGTGTTACGGTCGGCATGTTGTGGCCGATCGGTTGTATGGGGAGATGTGATGACGGGGTGTTTACGGTATTGGGGGAAGGCGGAGCGGGATGGGGATAATGGATAAAATTACACCAAATTTTTGGGCAAAAACTGACAAAAACAATGACACTCGATGGCATCCTCTAATTCTCCATTTGCTGGATGTAGCGGCAAGTGCAGATGCCATTCTGGCGCGTGAGCCAGAAGCTACCCGGAATAGGATGGCGGCAATTTTGGGAATGGAATGGGTGGATGCTCGTCCCTGGCTATTGCTGATAATTGCCTGCCATGATCTGGGAAAGGCGTGTCCCGGTTTTCAGTGTAAGTGGCAGGATATGACAGGGCTTCGATTGCCTCGTGTTCCAAACACAGATATTCATCATGCCTTTGTGAGTCAGGTAGCACTTGCAGAACTGTTGCAGGGTATGGGGTGGCCAGAAGTATTGGCGGAACTTTTGGCTGATGCTGTAGGGTGCCACCACGGGGAACGTGCCTCAGAAAATGCGAAGAGCAAAGCTGAGTACGAAATATATGTCGGGAGTGGCGAGCGGCTTGAAGCTGTTCGGAATGACTGGAGAGAAGCCCGCCAAGGACTTGTGGAAGCGCTGCGGGAGGTTTTTAAGCCTTCGCAGATGCCAACCAAAGAAACGCTTTCCGGCCCTGACTTCATGTTGTTATCGGGACTGACTAGCTTTGCCGACTGGATCGGTTCCAACGAGGAATGGTTTACTTTCGGTACTGTCGAAGATTGCGAGGATCTGCCGGGATGGTTTCAAAAGCGAAGAGGTTGTGCCGACCAGGCATTGGATGCAATCGGCTGGGAATCGAGAACTCCGCTGGCTAAGGAGCGAAAATCCTTTGAACAGATATTCGATCGCACCCCTCGCCCTATGCAGCAGGCCGTCGCTGATGCTCTCGCAGATTTGCAGGAACCCGCAATTCTACTGGTTGAAGCTCCCATGGGCGAGGGGAAGACCGAAGCGGCTTTCTATGCGCATTTTGAACTGCAGCGCCGTTTCGGGCACCGTGGTCTTTATGTGGCTCTACCGACCAAGGCAACGGGCAATGCCATGTTTAAGCGCACCTTGAAATTCATTCGCCAACAGGACGTTGACCGTCGGCTTGACCTGCAGTTGCTGCATGGCGGGACAGCGTTCAACGAAACCTTTCAAGATTTGCGACTTAGCGGAATACATGACCCGGAAACGGGTGGTGAGGTCCGAGCCGGGGAGTGGTTCACCAACAAAAAACGGGCGCTACTTTCGGAATATGGCGTCGGAACGGTGGATCAAGCCATTCTTCCTATTCTGCCGGTCCGGCATAATTTCGTCCGCCTGTGGGGACTTGCAAACCGTGTCGTGGTCTTCGATGAGATCCACGCTTATGACGCCTACACGGGCACGCTTCTGGTTCATCTGCTGCGCTGGCTTCTGTCGCTCGGTTCGTCGGTGGTTTTGCTCTCGGCGACACTGCCACCAAATATCCGGCGCGAGTTGGCTAAAGTGGTAAACGCTTCTTTGCCGGAACAGGAAACGCAATATCCCCGCCTTTCGGTCTTTCGTCCTGGGGCCGTGGAACAAATTCATTTCGAGGCTGATCCCGCTCGCCGCATGACTCTGCGGTTGCAGGGTATTCCCAGTGATCTGCCAAGCATGCAATCAGCCCTGAAGGAGCATCTTGTCAATGGCGGTATGGGGCTGGCACTGGTCAATACGGTGCAGCGGGCTCAAGAGCTCTACCGGCTTTTTCAGGACGGCGAGCCAATGGAGATTGATGATCAGCGTGTCGGAAAACGGCTTGCCAATGGGACGGAAATATTCCTTTTTCATGCAAGGTTCCCAGCAGATCGGCGACAGAAACGCGAGGACCTTGTCTTGGCGACCTTCGGAGAAGATGGCAATCGAAGCGGGCGGAAAATTCTTATTGCTACGCAGGTTGCCGAACAGAGTCTTGATCTGGATTTTGACGTGATTGTAACCGACCTTGCACCCATTGACCTTCTGCTGCAGCGTGCAGGACGCTTGTGGCGGCATAAGCGCGAGAACAGGCCGGTTGCCGGGCCTCCAACCCTTCTGGTGGCTGGTCTTGCCGGTGAAGAGCCGCCATCATTCGGAAAGCCCTTGTGGTGGGGGAAGGTATATCGTGAGGATATTCTGTTGCGTACCTGGAGTCTGCTTCGGGAGGGACAACGTCAGGCCGTGACTCTTCCCGATGAGATTGATACGTTGGTGCAGGCGGTGTATGAGGATACTATCACCACTCCAGATTTCCTGTCAGATAGAATGGACAAGGCACTATTAGTTGAAGGTGAAGTCATTTCTCAGCGTCAGCGTGCCAATATGGCGATAATAGGATTCCCGGATGATGGCTCCTGGAAAGAGGTTAAGTTTGAAATGGCTGGTGAGGACGAACCGGGCTTGCATCCCACTCTGATTGCACAGACAAGGCTTGGCGAACCGTCCGTGACGGTAATTCCGCTTTTTCCGGCTGATGAGTTCAGTCCGTTGACGCAGCCTGACTTCAACCAGGCCAAGAGCTGGTGCTTGCGAGCTATGAGCATTTCGCGCAAGGGGTTGGTTAATGATCTGAAACGGCTTGGAGTGCCGGAGGGGTGGGAAAAATCAACACTGCTCCGGAACTTCTTCCCGCTGGTGTTGAATGATGAAAACAGCTGGATAGAAGATGCGACGGTGCGACTGGATGACGATCTTGGGCTGGTGTATGAAACAAAGGAGGTCAAATGAGCCGATTTAACTTGATTGACGAGAAATGGATTCCGGTGCGCTTTCCCGACGGGAATCGTGGCGAATTGGGTATTCGCGACACCCTGCTGCGATCCAGAGAGATCGCTGCTATCGAAGATCCTTCGCCGTTGGTGGTAGCGGCCCTGCATCGATTTTTGCTGGCGGTGTTGTACCGTGCCTTGGAAGGGCCGACGGATATTGACCAGGCCAAGGAGCTGTTCAAGGAGGGGTTACCTGGAGATAAGATCACGTCCTATCTGGAAAAGTGGCGGGAACGGTTTTGGCTGTTTGATGAGAAGTATCCGTTTGGGCAAGTGCCGTCTGTCCCTGATATTGAAGCGGAACCATGGACAAAGCTGACAGCTGAACACAACGCGACCTCAAATAAAGTGCTTTTTGACCATACGGATACGACTGCGTTAATCCCAATTTCACAGGCCTCCGCTGTAAGGTGGATTGTATCAACCTTGAATTTTTCAGTCAGAGGTGGGCGGGGATATAGGCCTTCACCTTCCGCTGATGGTGTAATGTGTATTCCTGTTGGAAAGGATTTGCAGCAGACACTGCTTTGTTCGCTTGTTTCATATCCTAATCGCACAATGGTTGATTCTGATTTGCCAATCTGGGAAAGGGAACCGTTACATTATTCTGAATTCAAGTCAGGAAAGGAGCGGGTAGCGGAAGGATTTGCTGACCTTTATACATGGCAAGCAAGGGCAATGCGATTACTTCAATCAGATAACGGGCAAATATCAAAGGTGGCATTTATCCCAGGCATTGGACACGTCGAGTCGGAGTTGAGAGATCCAATGGTGCCCTATAAGGCCAGAAAAGATACTGGAATTGAACAGATTGGGTTTGAAGAACGCGGTGTATGGGCAAGTTTTGATTCTCTATTGCCAGATGGTGATAGTTCTGATGGGTTGGAACCTAAAGTTATTAATTATCTTGGTGCGTTATCAAGGTCTAAATTAATAGGTTCAGCTCTTCCACTCATGGTGATAGGGCAAAAATTCAAAAATGCTTCTGTAGAGTTTTGGCGTATGGAACGATTCACGTTGCCGATTGATATTTCTGAGAACAAGTACCTGAAATCAGAAATAAATGTGCTTCTTAACCTGGCAAATGAGGCTGGAAATTCACTTGAATGGTCACTTCGTGAACTAGCCAAATCAATGATCACCAAAGGTGACCGTGAACTCATGCCGGACAAATGGGTAGCGGGCAAGCTGAAACCTGGAGATGTAACTAAATTTATCAAAAGTACTAGCGTGTTGCCACAATTCTGGTCTCTTTTGGAGTCTCATTTTCAAACAATACTGAGCAATTATATTCTCGGTCATGATTCGGACATTATTCGTTGCCAATGGCTGAAATTTGTGCGCGATGCATTACAAACAGCCTGGAATCGATACAGTACATCTTTGTCAACTGGTGATGCCTGGGCTATTCGAGCGATTGAAAAGGCTCGGAAACCGGTTCGAGATAAGCTTGCTGAAATAAATGAAGAGATAAAGAAACTTGCACCTGAAAAGGAGGAGCCATGAGCAAATTTATTGAGTGGCTGGAAAAGCTGAATGAAAAGGATACGAAAGTTCGTGCGGTACTTCGCAGAAGTCTGGCGTTTGATCCCGGGGGGCATGTCCCTGCATTTCCCTACGTCGAACCATTCATCAAAGATGATGATAATCTGTGGCGACGAGAAATGCATTATCTGGTGGCCGGACTTTGGGCAATGAATTGGCGTGATGGGCGTAATGGCGTACCAATGCCGATTGGTGAGGCGTGTGCCATTTTTGACAAGGATAAGCGAGGTAAGATGAGTCCAGATGACCAGCGAAAGCTGACCAGTACTGAAAAGCGGTTCATCACTCTGCTTGACGCTGATGCCGACCAGTTATCGTATCGTCTGCGGCAGATGATTGCCTTGCTCAAAGAGCACCAAATCGATTTCGAAGCTCTATTGAAGGGGCTACTGTATTGGCATGACAAACAGAAGCGTACCCAAAATACCTGGGCGCGGGATTATTACCGGCACCTTTGATTCACTATTTCGCCATCAAAACATACAAAAAAGGAGATCTACGAAATGAAAACTTTTATCGAAATCCATGCACTTCAGAACTTCGCCCCCTCTAACCTGAACCGTGATGATACAGGCGCGCCAAAAGACGCGTTTTTCGGCGGAACCCGTCGTGCCCGTGTTTCCAGCCAGTGCCTTAAGCGGGCAATACGAGAATATTTCAAGGCTCAAAATAAGGATTGGGTGGCTGACAGGACGAAGCGTGTAGTTGATGCGCTCGTTGATAGATTGTCAGAGGTGTTGAAGGATCACAATGACTTCTCGGCCGAGAACCTGTTTAAGGCAATTGAGGCCGCCGTGAACAGTCTGGGTGGCAAGAAAACAGTCAAGGTTGACAAAGAAAAGAAAACGACTGATGTACTGTTGTTTCTGAGCCAGAAAGAGATTGATTCGCTTGCTCAAACAATCAAAGAGTCCTTTGCTGATCTTCTCAAAGCTAAGCTGCCGGAGCCGGTGATTAAAAGTCTAAACGATGCTATTGACGGTGAAGACAGATCGCGCCTGAGCGTGGACGTTGCCTTGTTTGGGCGTATGTTGGCGGTCATGCCTGATAAAAACCAGTATGCAGCCTGTCAGGTTGCTCACGCCATTTCGACGCATTCTGTAGAGCGAGAATTCGATTTTTACACCGCTGTAGATGACCGCAAACCCGAAGACACCACCGGGGCTGACATGATGGGAACTATCGAATTCAATTCTGCCTGTTTCTATCGCTATGCCGTGGTTGATTGGGAAAAGTTGGTTGCAAATCTCCAGGGCAATACAACGCTTGCTGAAAAGGGGTTGCAGGCCTTTTTGGATGGTTTTGTAATTGCCGAGCCGACCGGAAAACAGAACAGTTTCGCGGCGCATAATCCGCCGGAATTCATTTCTATATCAGTGAGCCGTAATACCGCACCGCGCAATCTTGCCAATGCCTTTGAAACGCCAATTTACGCCAAGGGGAAATCGCTTACTAAAGAATCTGCAGACAAGTTGTTCGCCAAGGCCGCTGCACTGGATAAGCTTTACGACACTAAAGTCAATGCACGTTTTGCCGTTTCTGAAGATGTCTTTGACAAAACGTACAAGGCAGAAGGCTTGGGTGAACAACTTGAAAGTGTTCCAAAGCTCATCAAATGGGCACTGGCAGAAGTTTCAAAACAGGAGGCATAACATGCCCACATTGTTGCTTCGCTTGGTGGGACCCATGCAGTCGTGGGGCACCACCAGTCGTTTTGACCAACGCGATACCGGTAAAGAGCCGAGTAAATCCGGAGTCATCGGTCTGCTGGCCGCCGCTTTGGGAATAGATCGTGAAGAGTGGCCGGATCTCGAACCGCTTACTCGCCTATCCATGGGTGTTCGTCACGACCGGTCAGGGGTACCCAAATATGATTATCAAACAGTTGGGCAAGGAACAGAAAGTGTGGTGTCTCCTGATGGGGAAATTCAGTTAAGGAGTCGAATGATTCTTGCAAATGGTAAGTACCCTTCTGGCGAGCATCTTGGTGAAGGTGTTCAGTCATATCGCCATTACCTAGCAGACGCTTGTTTCCTGGTGGGTCTTGAAGGCAAAGATGTCGCCTTGCTTGAAAAGATCCACACTGCCCTGCAAAACCCTTTCTGGACACTTGCTTTAGGGCGCAAATCCTATGTGCCATCCGAGCCGGTCTGGATGGCTGACGGGCTGCAGGATGCTCCGCTGGTGGACGTTTTGGCCCGGTGGCCTTGGATCGCAAGCCAACGAAAATGGGAAGAGCCTCCCGATAAGCTCCTGGTTTCCTATGAGTCTGCGGATGGTTCCGGCGTTCTCAAGATGGATCAGCCGCTGTCGTCGTTTGCTGAACGTCACTTCGGATCACGGTTTGTACGCTCGGAATGGATTCCCTTCCCGCAGGAGGTGCCAAATGTACCTGCATAGGATACATATTGATCCACGTTGCAGGGAAGCCCGGCGAGACCTGTCAGATCCATACCAGCTTCATTCTACACTCTGCCGGGCATTCAGTTCGTCGGATAAAAAATGTCCAGAAGGTGAATTTATGTGGCGGCTTGAACCGGAGACTGATTCATCCGGGTGCCCGCGCATTCTTGTGCAAAGTCGGACTATGCCAGACTGGACAGGCATAGGTGTAAAAGGGTGGCTTGCAACCGCTGATCCGGCAATTGACTTGAAAGAACGACTAAAGCTTGATTCGCTCAAAGCTGGGAAGCGCTTTCGTTTCAGACTACGTGCCAATCCTTGTGTTTCCCGTAATGGCAAGCGGCAAGGGTTGCTACGGCTGGAGGAACAGGAAGCATGGGTAAAGCGGAAAGGGGAAATGCATGGTTTCTCTCTGCCGCATTTAGCCTCTTTCGATTTTTCAGAATCGTCGCAAGAACGGGTTGATGTGCGAGTTTCTCAGGAACAGATGCTTGGTGGTAAGCAGCATTCCGGCAACGGTATTCGGATTTTCTCGGTGTTGTACGATGGGATGCTTATTGTCACTGAACCGGATAAATTCAGGGATGCGCTACAAAACGGCATCGGGCATGGCAAGGTCATGGGGCTTGGGCTTTTGTCAGTAGTACCGATAGGTTGACGCTCGTCCGGCGGGCGTTAATTATTAAGTAAACCTTAATAACTGGGAATGGGTGGGTACAAATTGTACCTACCCTTGAGGAAACCAACTGTCGACAGTGAACCACAGGCTGGGGAACCAAATATCAAAATCGGGCGAACACAAGGTATCGCCCCTACGGAATCGGACATATCCAAAGGCGGGCGCGGCGAGCAGCGCCCCTACGGATGCGGCTGGGTGGATGAAAGGGGGGGCAATTTATCCCCTCCCTTGGAATGAACTGTCCGGAAATACCGGACGTTTGGAATCAAGTCCGTGACATTTTGTCACGACTTGTCGTAATCGTCGAGCGGGGTACAAACCGTACCCTGTTGCATGAAGCAGAATAAAGGGAGATTCACATGAGCGATGTCCTGAATGCCTCACAGATGCTGATTTATCAGACTACAGACGGAATTACGAAACTTGAAGTCCATCTTGAAAACGAGACGGTCTGGCTTTCGCAAAAACAGATGGCAGAACTTTTTCAGGTGACCATTCCCACCATCAATGAGCACATAAAAACCATTTATGATGACGGGGAACTTGAGGTGGAGGCAACTATTCGGAAATTCCGAATAGTTCAAACTGAAGGTTCACGGCAGGTGAACAGGCCGGTTGATTACTACAACCTCGACATGATCATTTCTGTCGGTTACCGGGTAAAGAGCCATGTCGCGACCCGTTTTCGGCAGTGGGCCACCCAACGGCTGCGAGAGTACATCATCAAAGGTTTTACCATGGATGATGAACGGCTTAAGCAGGCCGGTGGCGGTAACTACTTCGACGAGCTGCTGGCGCGAATCCGCGACATTCGTTCGTCAGAGAAAGTTTTCTGGCGCAAGGTGCTGGAGATATACGCCACCAGCATTGACTATGATCCGGCGACCGAGGCATCAAGGAAGTTTTTTGCCACCGTACAGAACAAGATGCACTGGGCTACTCATGGGCAGACTGCTGCCGAGATTATTTTTGCCAGAGCCGATGCCGGTAAGCCTAACATGGGATTAACGAGCTGGGTGGGTGACTCCTTGCGAAAGACAGACGTCGAGGTTGCCAAAAACTATCTGAACGAAGAGGAACTGGAAATTCTCAACCGAATCGTGACTTCCTATCTTGAATTTGCAGAATTGCAGGCGCTCTCTCGTAAGCCGATGTATATGGCCGGGTGGATCGCCAAGTTGGATGATTTTCTGAAGCTAAGCGAGCGCGAAATTTTGACCCATGCCGGAAAACTCAGCCATGAAGAAGCGCTGCAAAAAGCTCATGTGGAGTATGACCGCTTTCATAAGGAGCAGTTGCAGGAGCCGTCCCGAGTGGAGAGGGATTTTCTGGAGGTGGCGAAGAAAGCCGAAAAAACCGGAAAAGTGCTGAAACAAAAGGTGTGACATGGGACAAAGGAGCAAAAAAAAACGGAGCATGCCGGAGCCAAGTAATGGTTGCGGCGCATACTGGGGCATCTGGGTAGAGAAGGAAATGATGATTGAGGCCGAACTTGGGCGAGCCGCAGAAGTGCAGAAGGGGCTTCTGCCAAAAAGTCGCGCCGTACTGCGTGGATATGAAGTCGCAGGTGGCTTCAAGTAGTGCAGCGAAGTTGGGGGCGACTTCTACGATTGGTACGACGTCGACGAAGGTGAAGCCTTTACTCTGGCAGACGTCATGGGCAAAGGAATGGCTGCCGCAATGATTGGGGCGACCGTTCGGGCGGTATTGCGCGCCGGATCAAAAAGTGGTGACCTAGTAAGAGCCGTTGAGGTCGCCGCGATCACATTGGATTCTGATCTCAATAGCGTAGGAAGTTTCGCTACGCTTTTTCATGCTCGCCTCAATATGAATACCGGCTTAGTCCGCTACATCGACGCAGGCCATGGACTCTCATTTGTACTTAGAGACGAGGGCCCAACTATTCGTTTGATGTCAGAGAACCCGCCATTAGGGGCTGGCATTGACACAGAATGGCAGGAGCAAAATTTCACGATGGAGCCAGGAGATACCCTTATTTCCATTAGCGACGGCGTTCTTGATCTATTCGATGGGACAATCGAGGGCATGTTTGTCGCCGAAAGTACGGTGAGAAACGCTACCAGTGCTCAAGCTGTGGTTGATGTGATACTCAATATGGTCGGACCTAACGCCTCTGACGATGTCACCATACTGGTTGTCCATCGGATGAAGACAACCGCAACTTTCGAGATCTAGTTTGGTACGCGACCTAACCTAAGTAATCCGAACGTAACTGCATCCTCCAATGCCATCGCCGATGCAGCGATCACGTTCACGTACACCCATCGTGTCCCACTCGCCTTTACCGTCGCTTGTCTCAACGAGAACGCGAGTAATGGCACCCGTGCCTAAACGACCTTCGAGAATGCGGCGACAAGGCGGCGCACTTGCTCGGCTTCATTGGGCGCATCAACGAAAATGATGTGGCGCAATTGGAAGAAAAAGAGCTGGATGGCAATTATCGCGGCTCGGACTACATCGGCAAAACGGGTTTGGAACAAAGCTACGAAACCGAGCTGCATGGCGTGGCGGGCATCGAGCAAGTTGAAGTGGATTCGGCAGGACGCGCGGTGCGTTTGTTGTCGCGCACTGCGCCCGTGTCTGGCAACACGCTGGTGTTGAGCATAGATGCCAAGCTGCAAGAAATCGCCGAACAAGCCTTCGGCGATTATCGCGGCGCGTTAGTGGCAATCGACCCCGCTAACGGTGAGGTGTTGGCATTTGTTAGTCGTCCTGGCTTTGATCCGACGTTGTTTATTGACGGAATCGATGCGCAAAGCTGGGACGAATTAAACACCTCTCCTGACCATCCGCTGATTAACCGTGCCTTGCGCGGGCAATATCCTTCTGGCTCAACTATCAAGCCTTTCATGGCATTAGCGGGGTTGAACGACGGCACGCGCAGTCCCGCGCGCAGCATCAGCGACCCTGGCTATTTCACTTTGCCAGGCAGCTCGCATCAATATCGCGATCGGAAAGCGGGCGGACATGGCACGGTGGATTTATTCAAATCTATCGTGGTGTCGTGCGACACCTATTACTACGGCCTAGCGACCGAGATGGGCATAGACAACATTTTTAATTTTTTATCGCGCTTTGGTTTCGGAAAAAAAATGGGCAGCATTTGCAAGATGAATCGTCAGGGCTGTTGCCGTCCGCCGCTTGGAAAATGAAGCGTT
>CAVYYZ010000009.1:0-183222 GCA_963772835.1 uncultured delta proteobacterium
GTTACATCCTATAGCCGTTGTTATGGGATATCATCGTCATCCATGTCCACGATCAGTTGCTAAACAATTCCAATTCCCTGATTGTTATGTTCCTAACATCAACAAGGATACATTGTTACTATCAGAGGCTAGCTTTGTTATGAGTCATGATGCAGCAACTGGATACTTACCATCTCAATCGACAATTATACCATCAAATATATACAATACAGCAACCAACTCCTACTCTAAAAATCAAATTGGGACAGTCTATGAACAATTAAATGATGGTGCACGTGCATTAGATATCCGTCCCAAAATTTTAGTAAATGGGACTATTATTTGTCAACACGGACCGATTGCGATACCCATAACATTGAAACAAATCGTACAAGATGCGATCCGGTGGTGTCAAGACAATCCAAATGAATTAGTTTTGATATTACATAATGACTTGGCATATCCAACAATATCCACCACCACCAACAACATCATCATATGATGATGACAACGTTGTTGGTAGTATCACTCCTAGCGCTGAGACTGCAGTAGCGTTACTTTCAGAAGTATATGAATCACTTGGTGTGCCTTACGGCAAATGCAGTGATGTTTATGGATTGACAGTAGGTGAAACGATGGATTTAGCAACACTAGCCAATGGAAAGGGATATCTGTTAGCAATGGATCGACATGATGCATACGCAAGTAGTTGTGCTAAACCAAATTGGGTACAAGAATTACTTGTAACGTGTTATTCCAATTCAACCACAACATCATCAACAACATCAAATTCTAATCTACCATGTACCAATCCGCATTCATTACATCATCAGGCTCTGAAAGAGTATGTCCTTGCTAGTGCCAACAATGAACCGACCGATAGGAATGATGTACTAGGTCCGCCAGCATCAACGTACTCGTACCCATTTAATGAAATCCAAGCCCTGTGGCAGGTCGATACTACGTCAGCTGCATTAGGGATCGCACATCTATCGACGTTAATTGATGACAATACCAAATCCAAGGTCAATGCAAATATCGTTGATTGGGTCTATGAAGGCTTATTTGATTCGATTTCATTGATAGCAATCGATCATGTCAAGTTGAATGGTAATGCATTATTCTCAGTAGTAAGAAATCAATGTGGCCAATCTGAATTATCATCATCGTCGTACTCTCAAAATCAAGATGATGATTACAAGTACGATGATGTTGTATGTGGAAGGGCTATCGCGAAACCAAAATTACAGACCAAGCCAATGTCGACAATATCTTTCTTTGCTACAGTCATGGTATTTTTGGCTTTTGGGATTTGGATGGCGATTCTATTAGAGCATTACCGACGATATTACAATCATCAAGAACAAATGAAACGAATGGAAATAGAATTACAAGCAGCAAAGCAACAGTTTGGTTGTGGAACAACAACAGCAACATTTGAGTACGGAGAATCGATACTTCCTCCCATTGACTAAGACAATATTATTCCGAGGGAGAAGAAAATAGAATGCATTCATCTATTTTAAATTTAGTTGTCTATTGTAATCTAAACGCATTCGTTGGAAGAAAGTTGTGGTCGAACCTCCCAAACAAATCCGAGCTCTTCCAATCTACCAACTCTCGTCCAAGTCATGTTGGATCTCTTACCGGCGAGCAACAGCTTGTGTTGTCTTCTTTGGCACTTCGCCCACGTGGCAATCTTTTGATTGGGTCCATATATTGAGGGGATATTACAATGTCCATGAGTACGTCGGAAATGTTTCAACTCATCAAGTCGTTCCTCCCAAATGGCTAGAACAGCATCAATAGTTAAACGTTAAACAAACAGGTAAAAAGATCGTTAGTAATGGGAATGATTTCGGGGGGCGAAGGTGTCGGTGATCAATCCATTAATTGATAATTACCTTCATGGGAGTTCCATGCAAATCCAAGTCCGTTAAGAGCAACGATTCTTTCTTCCGTCATAGTTGACGGTTTACCATCTCGAAGCAATTTAAACTGGTATCTTTGCCGCTTCGACCACCGCGCTAAAGCGTTATGCTCAGGATCTTTGTGACTTATTTGACAATGTCCGTGCTTTTCAACAAACTGACGGAGTTCTTCAAAGCGCTCATGCCACTGTTCCGCTTGATAATCACGAAACCGGGATGAAGAGGATTCTTGAGAGTATGACGATGATGCTGTTGCCATTGAGGTTGCCGACTCAACAGAACAGGAATGAGTCAATTGACCGGTAAGAGGTTTCAAAGATCCAAAGGAGACAATTCCAAATGGCGAGATTGGTTTTGGAGGTAGTGTTGGAACTATTCCACAACTGATCTCGGGGATGCTCATCTCGATCGGCTTGATTTCTTTGAAAGCATCGTCAATCAGAAGGTAATCATCCTCATTTTCTTCATCCGAGCAAACATTAGGGTTCTGGTCTTTGGAATACTGACTGTAATAGAAAAATAGAGGATCCAATTTTTCGTCCTCCTCCTCTTGTGTCGTCTTGGAGATATCATCTTGGTCGTTGGAAATACGTCGTGTTTCCTCCTCTTCTGCTTTCAGTAAATCAAGCTCCTCAGTATACGTGCTACTGAGATCGGAAAATATACGACGGGTGAATGTTTGATTCTCCGCTTGCAGTAATGAGTGAGAGATACCTTGAAAGGATGATGATGATGGACACGATCCCGGTCTGATGGGAAAGTCCTCATCTGTCATTCCAGCATCAATTTGAATTGTTTCCATTGCGTCGTTGGAAAGAACCGGTAGGATATCTGAACTCATTGTGGGCACTGTAGGTTCAAGTTATGTCTCTGTTGTTGTTGTTGTTGTTTGGTTGGTCTTCTTTTTTTATGAGCAGATGTCCAGTAAAGGAGCAACAATCGAAAAGAAGTCGCAACCACGATGCGACATGCAACAACCAGAATAGATGCAAACCTATTAGCAGAACTTCGCAGGACTTGATCGAACAAGAACCCTGTGTTTGTTGTAAAATCCGAACGCAATTACTACTCCTACTCTATGATGTGAGGAAGGATGTGAGGATGAAGAAAATAATAATAATGTGTGCAGTTGGCTTCGTGCTTTTGAGGAATCGCTTGCTTGCTTGGGTTGATCGCGATGACCCTTCTCATTTAATGCCAGTTTAGTTCGTGACCTTCTCCAAATGCGAATAATAAGTTGAAGAAGAGCCAAACTCTCCCGTAAGATTAATTGAATTTTTCGATTGTTTTAAGAAGCCAAAAATAAAAAAATAATAACGGAAGACCAAAAAAACACGATGAGAACCCCTGCAAAAAGAAAAGAAGTAGTCGGAGTCGACATCGACGGAGCTTTTGGATGTTTTCTCCCTTCAAGTCCTAGGATCCCCAATGACAGTCTTGCGGAAGTCTTCTTCTTGTCTTGGTTGTTCATCCGATAAATGATTATTTTTTTATGAAACATCGAATCATTGACCTGCTACTGCCCCGTTCTTCCTCCAATGAAATCTCACAGTCAATAATAATATTATTATTTCCCCGATCATGACAAGTAACTACTACTCTACTAGCTACTCTGGAGCTAGCTAAGAGCTAGTAGAGTTTGGATGAATGAACAACATAGTTCAAATTATTTGGGATACTACAGATCAAAATCTAGCCCAGATGATGCTGTTAAATAATTACCGGTATTTGATCAGAGAATAGATAATACAGTCACTAGATCCTAGACTACATCGCTGTCTATTACAGCTGCTCTTAAGATATACTATGATTAATAATTAATAATATTTTAATTATTTATACCAATCGTTCTGCCTAAACATGTAATTATAAAATGACTAAAAATTCTTTCTTCTTCTTCTTCTTCCCTACCATCAAAATAAAATGATCGATGATCTACTTTTGCAAAAAAATGTGTAGACCATTTCATTACTAAAATTTCATCTCTTTCCCTGATGTGGCATCTTCCAGCGTCGCTAGGTAGATGCCTACTTTTTCTTCCTGGAAGCCGCAATCATCCGCGACATCTTCTCTGCGTCCTTTTGGGCCTTTAAGGCTTTCTTTCATACTTCTCAGACTGCCACAGAAACCCAATCGATTCAAGTTTGCGAATACGAATAGGTGGAAGCTCACCGTTACGGTATCGACTTCTTTGGATATGCACCCAACGTCCGATCAACTTGTTGGTCTTGGGGATATCGGTCGTTTTCAACTTGGCAGCAACACACTTTAATACCTCAAAGTTTGCATCCCAATGAAGTTGCTGCATGTCCCAGCAGAAACCAAGCCGATCAAGAGCCTCGATACGATCCTCGGATAAGCTAGAAGGTTTGAGCTCTCCTGTTGGGGATAAAATTTGACCTGAAAAAAGCTTTTTTTGGTATCGTTGCCTTTTACACCAGTTAGCAAGTAATTGGTTCGGTTTGTACTCGTAGGGGACGCATGCATGTCCATGCTCTTTTCTGAACTGTTCCAGTTCATGATAATGGTGGCTCCATAGTGTCCTTTCGGCATCGTTGTATCTAGCGGGGTTGTCCGCCACAAGTTCAAATGGTACATCCAACTCTTTATTAGATACCTTCTTAGTCCTTTGTTTCTTCTTGGCGAGAGTTCCCTTGGACTTAGCAGCAACACGTTTCCCCTTGGTAGAACGAAACAAACTTTTAGTACCTTGAATTGTTGGTGGATTGGACATGACCACATCAGGGATACATCCAGAAGAATTACCAATCGAGTCAGGTACTCGAACGGACTCATGATACGTATTCCATGAAGGATGATCTTCAAAGACGGAATACGATGTAGGATAATCATCATAGCAGAGATGATGGTTATTGTCGTCGTGCTCGGGGTAGAGGGAGAAGAGTTGACGACGAGGTGTCACAACATTAGTAGTATTACTATAGTTGTTGTTCCATTCATTTCCTGTTGTTGTTGTTGATTGATGATGATGGTGTCATTTCTGGTGTGACAGCCACAGGTCGAGAGAGTTGACTGGAGGGAGTCCTTACCATAGTGACAGGTTCTGTTATTGTATAACAAAAGAAATATACAGTACAAGTCGGTTAGATAACATGTAATACTGTGGACACACCAACAAAAGCAATCACAACAACAACAGCAACAACAACAACAAGATCGTTCTTACCAAACTTTGTATCGTCATCATCGTCATTGTCATCACCACCACCACCAGCATCTGAAGGAATGGCAGTAACATCAAGTAAATCATTGACCCAGTCAACCTCTTCATGATGATGATGATGATGATGATGAGTATGGTCATCAAATGCTGAAACACAAACTGGACTACCAGTCGATCCATTTCTATGACCAACATCAACATCAACATCAACATCATCATTATGATGAGTAGTCGTAGTAGCTGTAGTTGTATTAGAATAGGATCCATTACCTGGTTGTTTCTTCTTCTTGTTGTTGATGTTATCCTCATCATCGGCATCATCATCGGCATCCTTCAATGATAATGACTTTCCCTTCTCCTTCTCCTCCTCCTCATCTTCATACGTACCGAAGATTGGTGGAAGGATTGTGTCAAAATCTAAGACACCGTCAATGTTGTCAAAATCATATTTCATATTATCTTTTTCCATTTTATTTTGTTGTTGTTGTTGTTGGTTAGTTGACTGTTGATGATTTTACTGCCGACAAAATAATGAGAGGAAAAGAAAAAGAAAAAAATGAAATCCAAAAGTTGGATCATCGGAAACCAACAGCAGTTGCAAAGCAGATACTTGTAGCAACGAGTTGCACGCGAGGATTACGCGAAACGAAAGTGGCGGGTTGATTATTTTTCAAATGAAGTACTTCTACTCGTTCTCATCATCATCGATCCATCGGTCGGTCGTCCACCAACCGATTGTCGATTGTCGATTTGTTTAGGATTGTCTCTGACGCAATAGCAAGTGTAAATAAGGCATCCCCAGTTCCATTTAAGGGTCGTGAAGTACGTCGGAAACAATCACATTTGTACGTTAAATGTTGACCAATATTAGTATGGATTGTAGCAACGTTGAAGACCATCAGGAAGCATTGGAATGAATCAAAGTTCCAATAGCGCAACCTTGAATCTAAATATTTCGCAATTGAAGGATTCGATGGACCAATCATAGCATTCAAATGGGGCAGACCATAATTGAAATCATGCAAGTTCTCAAGTTGAGAAAGGATCCTTCAGATAAATATGACGGAAGTTTTGATCGGACTTCTTGAAGATTCTAGTTACTTGAGAGTCCAAGTTAACAACCAATCAAAACCAAAAAGATCAGTCATCGACGTAAGTTTATTGATGGTTGACTAACTTCCGTTCATGATTGCAGAATTGAGGGAGAAAACGTGTGGCAGCCATCCATTCATTCACACAGTAACTCGCCGAGCAATCAAAGTGTCCTCAGACACGAAAAGAGAAGATTCCTTGGCGCTACTGTACTACTAGAGAATGACGTTGTCATCACAGTATTGCCATGCGCATGCATTCAATAATTGATGGACGACGACGACGCAGTTGTTAACTTCAACTACAATGTAACCGCGGTTAAAAACTATCATAGCGGTCGGTGTTGTATTTGCATGAGCTTAGCCCGAGACCCTAGCAATTAGACTCCAGTTAGTTAGATTGTCGGCTGTTAATGATAGCAAGGATAGTCTGCACCATTAGTTTGTTGTCATGTAGTGTATTGTTTTATAGCTTTCTTCTATACTAGCTAGAGCAAATAATTGCAAATTGCATCTATCTTTCCATATCTTTCTAGTTTTCCTAGTAGGTAGGGAAGCTCCTAGCTAGCTTACGAGTAGCGGATAGTATTATCGTGATAATTTTTCTTGGTGTACGTAGTTTGGTCGTTCCTCGGCGTTTATCGATTGTGTCGGATCGGAGTAGACAACCAAACACACAAAACCATCAAAAATACGACCAAAGATGATGACGACGACTGCCACCAACGTCAAAACGTCAACTACGTCGAAATCTTTGTTCAAAAAGATGAAAGATTGATGGTTGGTCATTGTTGGTCGTATTTTTTTGGGTTACGTGTAGTTGGGTGTCATTAAAGGTCTTTCGTAGTACTTCTAATGACGGTCGACAAGCAGACGCTAGAAACAAAAGGATTTTAGGATAAGTGCCCTTATTTCTTCCAGAGCGAAACAAAGGAAGGGTAGGATGGGAACAACACGAAACAACCAGTCAGTAGTTGTTGGTATTTTTGTGTGTGTTGTTTGTTTGATTCGTTGATTGAATACGATAATCGTGTTTTCATGTTGTAATAATCCAATCATATTCGGATGTAAACTTTTATCGTGTCATTCAAGAAAAGGATGAGAGATGACGATATATCATTATGGTAGACATCACATCACATCACATCGTAACGATGTTTTGGTCATGTTTTTTCTTCGTGGATGGAATGATTGCCATCAGGTACGACAACGATGATAACAGAAACGACCACAAACACAATCCATTATAACCATGTATTGTTGTTGTTGGTGATTATATAATGGATATTTGTTATGGTATGTTGTGTGCTGTTGTTTTTGTTTGTTTGGTGCTTTTTGTTTGTTTCCCAAAATAATGATTTATTTTTTTATGACGATGGTCGATGATTGATGCGGTTGAGTATTGAGTACAAACTGGTCCCACGTAGACGTCAAGCAAAAAAAGAAGGAGAATTGGGCAATTCGCAACTTATCTGTTACGCACTAAAAATTTGATGGCGCCCGCCTAACACTTAGGTTGTTACCGCTGGCGAACCCGGCTGGTACGCAACAACGTCGACGATGATTAGTATTTGCTTGGTAGGCTCACTTTTGCTTGGCAGGATTTGATACGACACGTATCCACTATCATCATTCGTCAACCAACCACCAAACGGACGACCTACTACACTACTGCAACCTCAACATCGCATCGACAATAAGAAGATGATGATCGATAAACATCATGATGATGGCTACAGCTACATCATTTACTTAGATATAATAATACAACCATCTTTGTTGTCGTTACAGTAGTAAGATGACAAATGAAATGTCAGCGACATCAAAGAAGCGATGTTTCCTGGTGCCGCGAGGTGGCAAGTGACTTTTCCATCTCGTTGAACAATAAACTGGTCACGACAATGTCAAGGATTGGAATCGTATTAGTTGTTTGGAATAATTTTTGTTGAGAGACCTGCAAAAAGATACCATTAGGAAAGTATTCTGTGTCTGGATTCATCGATCGAGTTTGATACCGCCGTCGGTATCATCCGGAATGGATGGCAATGACAGTAACAACTTTGGGAAGTGCCCTCCAATAATATGCATTTCACAATCAAAATTTGTCTCGAAAAATGCATTCAAACAAACCAAATTTCTGAAAGAAGCTCCAAAACTTTGCTACGGACACCTCACCACAGAAAAAGTTTTTACGAGATGAAACATTTGACCCACTTATATTCTTTACTGAATTCCTAATCAACACACGAGTGAAGAAATAAATGGTTGGGTTTCGGTCTACTATACGTGCACCATAATATAATATCTACTTCGATTGAGAGTATGATTGGTAATGAGTAACTCTACAGAATCGTTGCAGTCTTTTGTTGTCACAATCTGGAAGCTTTGTGTTGCCACAAACACCTTTGCTAGTAGAGATCGGTCGTTGGGCATTGACGAATTCAAGGTGGAAAGGTACAGTAGTGCTTGGATCAAGGATGCATCATCGCGACCAGGTAGTTTGGAAGACTACAAGTCTTTAGAAAATGGATGTTCAGGTGAGCTTCAATTGACAGTCCATGAGCTTTGCATTGAACGATCAAAACAACAACAACAACAACCTATAATATTACAACAACCCGTAATATGACCGGCCGCTACGAGCTGCTAGGAAATAATTATTGAATAATACTGATTAATTATTTGTATTTTATAATATTATTGTAATGTAATTAAATAAAAATGCATTCAGGCTGGTTTAATGATGACATCTAATCGAGTGTTTTCTTGCATATGCTGTTCAGAGTGTTTGCTTTAGATCGACTTCAACTTCTTCTTCTATGCCCTTGTAGTGTTGTGATATACTCTATCTCCAAAATAGTCGACGTTGAATTTATGCCGTCTTTGCGCTTGTAGCATTCAATGTTGCGGATCCCCCGGTAGCAATTCCACTGCAAGTCTTCTTTGCGGCAGTCTGTAAGCTATCAATCGACAAATCTTTAATTGCCGTCGAGCAATCGATAAGCTCGAATTGCTTCAAGCATGGGTGTTGGCAAACGGCCAGTTCACAAGCATCCATGCATGCACCATCCCCCTGTAAAACAACGGTGGTGAGAGAGAAGGATACCAAACCTTTGGCCTCTACGAGGATAGTGGTAATGTCCTTCACCAATAGGCAAGCATCGCCCAAATGAACTTCTTTAAGTGATGGGATTTTCCCCAAAGTCTTCAGGAGCTCACTTCTGTCGTCATGTCGTAAGCAACCAACGAAGTCTTTGTCTAATTTTACTGTCTCAATGGAGTGTGTTACTTTCCATAGCATCAAGGAAGGAAGTTACACTGTCAAAAATTTCATCAGGATCTTCAGAGAGACGAAGATCGGTAATGTCATTACCTTGAATCTTGGCGAGGATGGTCATGTTTGATCAAAGAAATTTAAAGAAGATAGTAAATATCGAGTGTGGGTCGATCGATTCCTTGAGAATTTGCTACGGAAAGAAATTGTGAGCTTTGTTATTATTGTTATTACCCAACCTTTTGTCAATCATCATCTTTCGAGTTGAAATCAACCGGAGGCATTTTTTGTGAGGACAGGGTTCTTGTTGCGCTTCGCATTGCTTGGGCGTTCTGCGATAGGCCCTTCCTTGCGACCTCATCTACTTTTTAACGAAGATTCTCATTTACGTTGGTCGCTTATGACTGGAAATGTCGAAATGTCCCTTGTTAGTTGAACTTTACGATTAGACAGTGAAGGTTGCCATCAAAGGAATCTAGCTAGAGATCCGGCAACTAACATTGACATCATCTATCATGCTATCACCAATCTATCTATCTAGAATAGCTGTCATCTTCCTAGCTCTAGAGATCTCTAGCTCTAGAGATAGTAGAGTTGATACTGTACTCGAGAGTAGTTTGAAATATAGGTGCAGTATTCCAAGAGAAGAATGATTCCTTCGAATCTACAGAACACACGGTACATGTTGTAGTCGAGTTTCAAAAGACGGCCTGTAACCATTGATTCCTATTTCGACATTGTATTTCATGAACATTCTTTGTATTTTCTTCATCTAAAGAGTATGTATGTTTGGTTTGTAATCGCAAGATTTCATTTCTATTTGTTTTACATCTATAGTACATTGGTAAAAAAGCGGAGTAAAGTTTTCTTTTTGTGATTATTATTTCTTTATATTGAATTCCTTAAATTGTACTTGTATGTATATATATTGTTATTATTATTATTCTAAACAAATGCCTTGTAAATCAACTATTCCCAAATGCTTTGTCCGAAAATCTCTGCACCATCCGATCGAAAATACATGGACTTGGACTATTTCAGTTATTTAAGCAGTCTTTGCGCTCTGAGCGTTGTGGACTGGTTCGATGGAGGTAGCTGCACCACTGGTAGTGAACTTTTGTCCAGCCTTTTCAAGAGAACCTAAAGAAACGTCCTTCATGGCAGGGACACAATCAACAAGTTCAAATTCTTTTAGGCAAGGGTGTTGGTAAAGAGCTGCCTCGGCGGCAGTGAAATGTTCGCTGGTTCCTTGTAAGACAACGTCCTTCAAAGACAATACTTTTAGCGACTTGGCATCGGTAACCATCTTGGTAATTCCGGTGATCATGAGGAGTCCATCAGCAAGATGAACTTCCGTGAGGGTAGGAATAGATCCAAGAGCTTGTAACAATTCAACTCTGGTATCTTGCCTCAAATCTCCGATAAAATCTTCGTTGAGCTTGGCAATTTCGATGCTCTTGTTTTCTCCGAGAGCCTTGAAGAATTCATGAACATCATCAGCGATTTCGTCAGTTGGGACAGAAAGGTTAAGTTCTGTGATGGAATTGTCCTTGATTTGTTCGAAAATACCCATGGTTATTGATTAGAATGTGTTTTGTTTTGTTATAAAGTTTAGCGTAAGAGTAAAATAATATCAAGGATACCTTTTGTTGATGGCTCGAGAGAGAAATTTATGGGAGAAAGAAAAGAGTTGATGGTGTTTTTTCGATCTTTTCACGTAGAATGTCTTCTTTCATTCTGCACGTTCAATCGAAGTAGGCGCAAAAAGTTATTCGGATTAAAAGCCCAAGGAAATTTACTTAACAAGATATTTTGAAGGGACATTCTTTTGTGACTAGTAGAATACGACGAATGACCACTAGAATTATTGACATGCACGGTAAAGGAAAGAGTCAAGAACCTTCAGAACAAACCCATCAAAGATACTACCCGAAAACCATGATTAGAGGTCCACTTTATTCAGCGGGTTCGGGTTTGTAACATCACACCATTCAGAAGAGGAAAGCGCAAAAAGTTCCAAGGTACCGAAAGCATGTCTAACATGTCTACCCTTCAAGTTCCGTTAACGAAAAGGGCAGTCGACGATCCGGTTTCTGCTTCTGAGATTCTCTTGCTTGTTGGGCCTTGGGACCTTTTGTTATTGAAGGTGCTGCTGGAAGGAAGCATTGAAGTGCCCGAAGAAGTTCCTGCCGAAGTGGAGAAGCCGTCTATTTTAGGAACAGTGAAGATGCTATCGCTACGCTCTACTATTCTACTACTCTAGCTAGTAGCTATTAATTATCCAACCTAAAATGATAATGAACGCCCTCTTGCTTGCTGGGGTAGAAAGCTCTTGATCGATCTAAATTAGATAAGCTCTGGATCTATCTAAAGAGAGAGCTCTCAATCTAGCTACAACGAATTGTTTGATCAATCAATATTATCTACCATTAGTCTAGTAGTGATCTGGTAGGGAAGGATAAGTTAGCTACGGCGTCAGTTTGTTTGTCGGGCCAAAGTCAAGGGAATTGGTGAAAAAATCTTTCGGAAAAGCCATCAATCGTCAATCCCACTCGAAACATTAGAGAAATCATTTGCTTACACATAATTACATGGTTAAAACACCATTAATACGCAGTCAAATAAAGCAGTCAACTTTGAACTCCCATGCCAGTTGAGATCACTACACTGCTACTAGAAGTCATTTCACCCTACCACGATTATTGCTTGCAAGAGAATTGACTCTGTCAGAGGCTATTGTACATGGATTGCATTCTTTACATTGATAGATTAGCTTCCATCAAAGTATTACTGAGATGTTTCTACTCTATTAACTACTCTAATACAAGTAGCTATGGAAGAAAGACAAAATCAAAAACTGCTTTACTCTAGCTAGTAGCATGAGCGTTATTATCTCAAACCCTAATCTTTCCGACATAACAAAAGTACAAGACACGTCATCATCGTCCCAAACTAACTGTAAGATCCAAGCAATCCAAAACAACAGCGTTGTATTATTGGACCACCAAAACATCATCCAACCACCGACGAAACACACCACGAAGCGATAGTACTTGACTTGTAATTAAAAGTAAAATAAAAGGATTATGGGAGAGTTATACGATAGAGTTCATCACCATTATCTACAGGTTTGGTTATTACTAGTTTGTGCCCTTTCATTGTTCTTGAACGGTATCACAGCCCTACAATCACATTCAACAAAATCAAAGAACCCGTACTACTATTCTGGCGTTGCAATGTCATCTTCGACGAGGGAAAATGAAAGTAACGACGGTGATATTGTGTCTCGTTTGAATTTCCGGCGTCCCACTCCAAAAGATATACCTCGATGTTATGAAATTGAAGCTGCTTCGTATCCAGCCGATGAGGCAGCGTCGTTACAGTCATTGTATTATCGACAAGAAAATGCCGGCCCATATTTTCAGTTGTGTACCATACCCTCAAGTGATAATACGGATGAGACCATTATCGGCTTTGTGTGTTCAACACGATGCACAGAGTTTACAGAAGAAAGCATGTCCCAACACACTCGATCAGGAAAGTTACTTGCCATTCACAGTGTTGTGGTGGAAGAACAATACCGAGGTCAAGGAATAGCCAGGACGATGCTACAGAAGTATGTCAATAACATCAAACAACAACAAAATTATGGAATCAATTCGATGGTCCTCCTTGCCAAAAAACATTTATTAGGATTTTATGTTCAATGTGGATTTCAAGTAAATCGACCGAGTCCAATTGTGCATGGCAAAGAATTGTGGTACGAACTGGAACAATCCTGTCACCAAAATCCTCGATCCTTACCTAAAGAGGATGAATCTTGGTTTTGTAAGACCGAGCAATTCAAACGGCCGTATCCTGAAGTGAAGCCGTTCCTTGATGAACACAAAAAGTGGGTAGAGCAATTGAGAGACGACGCGCAGCGGCGATATCATCATCGCGATGATCATGAACCGCACAGAAAACTCGCCGCTGGGGTGTACAAGGTCGAACGCCGTCACCGGATCGCCAATAAAGCCCGCCACCATGCCAATGGCCGGAAGCGCGAGCAACAACCAGAATAGCTGAGGAATTTTCAATATACGCAGCATGTTAACCCTTAACCCGCTGACCAGTATTAACCGGCCCGTTACGCCATACACCCAAAATATTGCACGCAACACAGCGTATTGCCATCCCTACCGGAGCGTTAACCAACCTCGGCACGGCTGGGTTAAAGTTCGCCGTGTAAACCATAAGCCATGAACCCCACCGCCCCTTTGCCGATCTACCCCAATGCCCTCCCACCGCACGCCTGTGCCACCGCTGCCGCAGCGGCGGAGGCGTCGGAAATGGAGGACGTGTTGCCGCTGGGCATGACACCTGCAGCGTTGGTGAAGGCATATGTTGCCGCATGCGCCGCGCCATCGCGTAGCAGGCCCCGGCGCGGCGGCGATCAAACACTTGATGACCCACGGTTTTCGAGCAATCGGCGCTCGCCCGAATTTCAGCGCATGGCGCTGGTCGCTGCGCTGGCTGGTATGATCGCCGGATGCAGCATGGTCCCTGAAGGCCGCAGTATCGCCCGCGCACCTGTGGCGGCACCCGTGCGAACCGCTGCGCTGCCTGCCCCGCCCAAGGCGGATACCCGCCAGTGCATCAGCGCGCTCAGCAAGGCGCAGGTGCGGTTCACGCCGGTGCCCGACCAGACCTTCGGCGCGGGATGCTCGCAACTGGGCAGCGTGCGGCTATCGACGATCGCGCTAACCGATGCACCGCGTGGGCTGGACGAACTGGCGATCAGCAACATCGGCCCGGTGCGTTGCGAGCTGGCGCAAAGGTTCGCGGGCTGGGCGCAGTTTGGCGTCGCGCGCGCGGCCGAACAGATGCTGGGCAGTCCGCTGGTGAAGATCGAGACGATGGGCAGCTATTCGTGCCGCACGATCGCAGGGTCTGCCAAACTTTCCCAGCACGCGCACGCCAACGCCATCGATATCGCCGCATTCGTGTTGGCCGATGGCCGCCGCATTTCGGTAAAACAGGGGTGGAACGGCTCGAACCAGGAACGCGCCTTCCTGCGCACCATCCATGGCAGCGCTTGCAAACGCTTCGGCACGGTGCTGGGGCCAGACTATAACGCCGCGCACCGCGATCATCTGCACGTCGACATGAGCGGCCAGGGCTATTGCCGATAGGGCTTGCACACCCCTTTGCCCCCGCCTAATTGCCGTGCAATGACGAAAAAAGAACTGACCGAGCCGCGCTTTCGCAAAGCCTCCGAAGACGCCCGCACCGCAGAATTTGCCGTGCACGATACCCCGCAGACACAGGACCCTGCCTACCGGCTGGCCTTTGGCGACACCGATTTTCTGCTGCGGCAGGAACTGCGACCCGTGCGCTTTCAGCTTGAGCTGTTAAAAACCGAGATGCTGCTCGAGGAATCGGGCATCGGATCGACCTTGGTGATCTACGGTTCGGCACGCATCCCAGCGCCCGACAAGACAGAGGGACTGGTCGAGGCCGCGCGCACGCCGGAAGAAAAGCAGATCGCCGAGCGGCTGGTCGCCAAGGCCAAATATTACGAACAGTCGCGTAAACTTGCCGCACTCGCCAGCGAATGCGGCGTGATCGAAGACGGCAAGCGTCAGTTCGTCGTCTGTTCAGGCGGCGGTCCATCGATCATGGAAGCTGCCAACCGGGGCGCGGCCGATGTCGGTGCGGAATCGGTTGGCCTCAACATCGTCCTGCCGCATGAGCAGGCCCCCAACCGCTATGTCACCCCGCACCTTTCGTTCCAGTTCCACTATTTTGCGCTGCGCAAGATGCACTTCCTGCTGCGCGCACGCGCGGTGGCGGTGTTCCCGGGCGGCTTTGGCACGTTCGACGAATTCTTCGAGCTGCTCACGCTGATCCAGACGGGCAAGATGGCCGCTATACCCATCGTGCTGTTTGGCAAGGAGTTCTGGAACCGCGTCGTCAATTTCGAAGCGCTGGCAGAAGAAGGCGTGGTCTCGCCTGCAAACCTCGGGCTGTTCAGTTTCGTCGAAACCGCCGAAGAAGCCTGGGACAAGATCCGCACATTTTACGACCTGCCCTGCGATTGAGAATGTCGGCGGCTATTGGCCCAGTTCGACGCTGCGCCGGGCCGCCGCTGCCATTGCCTCACTGACCAGATTATCCAACGCTTCATCAGCATCGAACACGTTGAGCGCCGCGCGCGTCGTGCCGCCCGGACTCGCGACGCGTTCTGCGAGCTGTGCGGGGGTTTCCGGTGACTGGTGCGCGAGTTCTGCCGCGCCGCGCACCATGGCAAGCGCAAAACGCGCCGCTTGGTCTTCTGCCATGCCAAGCGCAACCGCGCCTTTGCCCAGCGCGTCGATGAAGCGGAACAGGTAAGCAGGGCCGGACCCGCTCAGTGCTGTGACAAGGTGGATCTGCGATTCTTCGGACAACCACTCTGCGGAGCCCAGCATGGCGAACATTGCCTCAAGCCGTGCGCGTTCGGCATCTTCGAGCGGCTCGGCGTACAGCGCGGTGATCGACTGGCCGATGCCGACGGCCATGTTGGGCATCACGCGCGCTACGGCCCGGCACGACGGGATTGCCTTGCGCAGCCCGGCGATCTCAACCCCCGCCAGCATCGAGACGACAAGCGTTCCCGACAGGTCGAGCTTGGCGAACTGCGGCGCAACATCGACCAACATCTGCGGCTTGATGCCCAGCAGCAGCCAAGCGGGCGGTGTGATGCTGCTGTCGATGTGCGTCAAATGGCGCACGCCTTCCGGCAGATCACGCGGGGATGGATCGACGACGGTGACGCTTGCGGGCTCAAGTCCCTGCGCAAACCACCCGCGCATCATCGCACCTGCCATATTGCCGGAGCCGATGACGAGAAGGGATTGGGGGAAAACCTCAGACATACAAAACCCCGTTTGTCCCGAGCCCTTCGACTAGCCGATAAGTCGGCCGCTCAGGGTAAACTAAAGTCGAGGGACGTCTACGCTACCGTTGGCGATTACGTCCCTCGACTTCGCTCGGGACAAACGGGATGGGTGCGATTGTTTAGCCGATCAAGCCTCGCCTTGCGTATCGATCAGCGCTGCTGCCAGTGCGTCCTGCGGGGATTTATCCCCCCACAGGATGAACTGGAACACCGGGTAAAACCGGTCGCACTCGTCGATCGCGGCCTCAACTGCAAGCTGTGCCTGATCCAGCCCCAGCATCGCATCGCTGCCCAGCATCATGCCGTTGCGATACAGCACAACGCCGCTGTTGGACCAGATGTCGAAATGCCCCAGCCACAGCTGCTCGTTGATCAGCGCCAAGGCCTCGCAGATCACCGCAAACTTCTCGTCCGGCACGCGAATGTCGGGCATTGCCAGCAACTGCAGTACGTTATCCTCGTGCCGCCAGATGGCGCGCAGCTGATAGCTGGTCCAGCTGCCCTTGACCTCGGTCAGCAGCTCGTCCTCGCCCACCATTTCGCACGGCCAGCCCCGCGCCTCGAACAGCGCGGCCAGCATGTCCACCGGCGCAGCTTCTTCCCGGTCCAGATCAAGCTGCTGTTCGTTCACGTAATGTGTTCCTTCCACGCCAATGCGCGTGCCTGCAAACTGCCGTTATGGCAGGCAGCACGCAATGGCATTGCCCCCAGTCCATGCCCGTATCCGGGGAAAGTCTGTTCAAAAACTGTGGATAACGGGTTGATAACGGCAGATCAGTCCGAAATACCAGCCGGCTTGACCGCAATCGAGGCTTCCAGCGCGGCAACCCGCGCCTTGAGGTCTTCCCGTGGGCCACATCAGCGGAGTTCAGGCCGAGGTAGGTGGCGTAGATACGAAGAAACCCCTTGAGGTATGCCTGATTGGCAAATTCACGGATCTGGTCGTCTTCCAGTGCTTTCAGGTGAGAAATGCCTATTTTAGTTGTTTCCGAAGCTTCCTCGAGTGTAATTCCATGAAATTCCCGGCAGCGGCGGAGTATTGCCCCGGGCGAACCACTAAGCGTTTCCGGCAAGGCTGAAACCGAATCTGACGCTCTGATCTCACTCATTTGATAAGCTCCAGATAGCCCAACGCTGCGCGACCAAGCTCGCTCTCGGGTATAAACCGCACCGCCTCTTTAAATGAAGCGCGGGCAGCACTGATTCTGTTCAGCTTGAGCTGCGCCTGGCCCAGGTAATAGTGGGCCGCACCATAATCACGATAAATCTCAAGCGCCTTGGTATATTCAACAATCGCCTGCTCGCTTTTATCCATCGCAAACCAGACCCGGCCGAGGTAAAGACGCACAACTGGATTACGCGGATTCATGACTTCGACACTCTGCAGCTCTTCCAGTGCCTTGGGGTAATCACCTTTCCCCAGGTAAGCCAGTCCCAGATTAATGGAGGCATTTACATTATTGTCGTAAAAAAGATCATCCTTTACGATTTTGAACTGCTGAATAGCACTGTCCCAGCGCTTCATGTCCAGATAGGCTACTCCCAGATCGTTGCGGGCAACAGAGAAATTCGCTTTCAGAGAGATAGCTTTCAAAAATTTTGGTTCAGCAAGGTCCGGGCGTTTTTTACCGACAAGGGCCAGACCGAGATTATAGAGGACATCCGGATTATCCTGGTCAAGTTTCTCGGCCTCAGTCAGCTCAAACAGAGCGGAGGTATAATTGTGCTCCCCGAGATAGGAAAGCCCCATTTGATAATGATAGGAACCTGGATTAGGCATGGGATTATTACGACCACGACCGGATACACACCCGGAAACGGTCAGAAACAGAATCAGAACAGCTAAGAAGTAGATACTATTTTTCATTTCACACCCGTCTTACGTCCTGCGTTGTAGGGGGCAAGTGCGCCCGTGCTGCAAAAGTCGACAAGCAACCAGAGTGTACATGACTACGCCCCGGCATCAGAAAGAAATATCCCGGAAACGTGTCAGCGCTTTGAATTTACCGTAACGGGCCTCAATCTCTTTATACTCAAGTCGCTTCATACGATTAAGGCTGAAATCCTCGACGTTAAAAGAGGCCATGACGCTGCCGAACACGATCGCCTGACGCAGCCCCTCTTCAGAAAGGTCACCCGTGTTTGCCAGGTACCCCATAAAACCTCCGGCAAAAGTATCTCCCGCACCGGTCGGATCGAACACCTCTTCCAGAGGATAGGCCGGAGCGGCAAAAACAGTTTCGGCGGTGAACATCAGGACACCGTATTCACCTCTTTTGATAACAAGTCGCTTGCAGCCGAGGGCAATAATCTGCCGGGCAGCTTTTACCAGGTTGGCTTCTCCGGTGAACTGACGCGCTTCACCTTCGTTGATGACGACAATATCGACTTTCTGAAGCACCTTCTTCAGTGCTTCCGGCTTGGAGGATATCCAAAAGTTCATAGTATCACATGCCACAAGCTTTGGTTGCCGTACCTGTTGCAGCACTTTCATCTGCAGGTCGGGGTCGATATTGGCCAGAAAGAGATATTCCGCATCGCGGTAGGATTCCGGGAGTTCCGGTTTAAAATCCATGAGCACGTTAAGCTGAGTGTCAAGCGTCTGGGCTTCATTCAGGTCATACCCGTAGCGACCGCTCCATTGGAACGTCTTGCCTGGAGTGCGCTGCAAACCGGCGGTATCTATGTTGCGACTCTGCAAAAAACTGACATGTTCTTCCGGAAAGTCATCTCCAACAACAGCAACCAGGGAAACATCGGCAAAGAAGCTGGCAGATGTCGAAAAATAGGTGGCCGACCCCCCCAGAACGTTCTCTCCCCTCCCGAAAGGGGTTTCAACTGTGTCAAAAGCCACTGTGCCGACAACGACAATACTCATTGGTTTCTCCCGTTTGAAATAAGAAGCAACGTACCACGCAGCTCAAAATGAGTCAAAAGGATTGTAAATGTGTGCTCTGGAGACTCCGGAAAAAAACTCCTGGTTTCCGATTCAGACGACACGGGGCAGATTCCGCTATTCCCCCGCCACACCCATAGCCCAGAGATAGTTGACCCGCGCCACGCGGAAATCACGACGAGCCCTTGCCAGATTACTTCTGGCAAGGAGCAGATTTAGTTGAGCATCATCGACCTCCAGCCTGATCTTGACACCGAATTCATACCCTTTTTCAGCCATTTTAACCAACCGTTCAGCCTGTTTTACCGTGCCGGAAAGTGCCTTGAGTATCTCGTCGGCCTCGTGGAATGAAAATTCCGCCTGGCGGACTTCAAGTGCTATCGAATCCAGCAGCTTTGCCTCTTCGATCTGTTTTGTACGCAACTCGCTTTTGGCCTGCGCAACTCTGCCGCTCGTCCGGAGACCATCAAATAGCGGGAACGTCATGAACAGGCCGACATTCCACGCTGCACCGTCGGCTTCCTTGGACGGGCCGGGGTCATCCAGACGCGACCAATGCCAGCCGGCACTTCCCTTCAGGTCAAGCCGTGGTTTATTGTCTGCATTGGCAATGGTTATCAGTTCGTCATAAATGCCGATACGATGTCGCAGATCAGCCAACTCCGGTCTACGTGTGCCGGCAATTCGAACAGCTTCATCATAGCCGGCCGGCAATGGGCGATCGGTTTCCGGTTCTTCCAGAGATCCCGAGACATCGACCTCTTCGGCCTTCATGGACAGCAGAATACCGAGCCGCTCGCGAGTCATGCGGATAGTGTTCCCGGAACGGATGACTTCCGGAACCGTATTATCAGCCGCCACTTCAGCGGCCAGCACATCATAGTCAGTCGCAACACCGGAGTCAAACTTGCGCCTGGCTTCATCAAGATGCCGCTGCTTCTGACTCCGGTTTTCCTGCGCCAGCCGGGATAGCTCGCGGGCCAGCTGAATATCGTGATAGGCCGCAACAACGTCCCGGTATGCCGCCTGCTGATACAGCCGCAGCTGCTGGTCTGCAGTTTTCAGACCGATCTCCGCGGCGCGTATACCGGCACTCAGCTTACCCCAGGTGAAGAGCGGCTGGGACAGCGTCAGGTCAACCGCCCGGTTATACTGGCGCTGTGTAAGGGCACCTTCCACTTTCTGACTCTCGTCCTTTAAGAGTTGCGCAGATCCGTTGAGAGACAATTGCGGCAGGGCAGCGGCCCGCTCCTCAACATATTTTCCCTGAACGTAGCGGGCGTACTCGCGCGCATTTTCGATATCGCGGTTTTTCTCCATTGCAATCGAGATCGCCTGATCCAGCGTCAACACTCTGGTTTCGGCACTGCATATCACAGGAAGAAGCACTGCGAAAACCACCCATAAAAAGTTCATTGCCGAACGTCTCCTTTCAACACAAAACGGCATGTTGGCCACGAAAATAACGAATAAATACGGACAAAGCTTACCATCAAAACAAACGATTCATCTGGTTAAACCTGAACGGTTGAGCACGTTATTCTTTCGCCATATCGTGTCGTTCGTGGATAACAGTCTTATATGACGACTCCACGCCGCCAGCCGCGCACCGAGTTGATCAGCCATACTTCATCGGCATGCGTCAGATCCTCGGGGTAGAGAATTTTTTCCAGGATTTTTCCCTTTTCAAGCAGTTCCTCCCGCAGTACCCCCGGCAGCAGACCGCAGGCGAGAGGAGGGGTGACAAGCCGGTCGGCCACTTTTACAACAAGAGTATGGTAACTTCCCTCTGTCAACTGACCGTGTTCATTGAGAAGCAGAACTTCGTCGCAGTCTGAACGGACTGACCGGGCAGAATCGATATTTTCCCGGAGGGTTGTCTTGTGATAACAAAAACAATTTCCCGAATGTACCTGTATCGAGCTGATTCCAACCCGTAACGGCGCGGTTTCCTCAGTCAATACATCAGATACCAGATCAATGCCGCCATTCGATGACACAAGAAGACGGACCTTGTAAAGACCCGTTTTTTGAGTAGCAATCTGTGAAAGTTCGCTTCGGATCTTTTCCGGGTCACACGTAAACCCGAAATATCCCGCTGAAGCCTCCAACCTGGCCATGTGCCTGTCCAGGAGCGTATACACCGCATTCTCCAGCCTCATTGTTTCAATTAACTGGAATTCATTCTGCTGATGATGAAGAAACTCTGCTTTACTCAAACATTCGGTATATTCCGAAAACGCTTCAGAATCCCAGGTGACGGCGCTTCCGACTCCCATAGTCAGCGTGTCAGAATTCTTATCAAAAAGCATGGTCCGGATTGCAACTGAAAAAAGCGCCTCACCTCCAGGGGCAACAAAGCCGATAGCCCCGCAGTAGATCCCACGCGGTGCATTTTCGATCTCAGATATTATTTCCATACCGCGCCGTTTGGGAGCCCCGGTCACGGAACCGCACGGAAACAGTCCCGAAAAAATATCCGTCAAACCCGTGCCCGGGCGCAGTCGTGCCGATACGGTGGAGGTCATCTGGTGCACTGTCGGATACGTTTCTACGTCAAACAATGCATCGACCGTTACAGAGCCGGTTTCAGCAATTATTCCGAGATCGTTACGCAACAGATCCACAATCATAAGGTTTTCGGCCCTCTCTTTGGGGCTCTCCCGCAACTTCTCGACAGCAGAGCAGTCTTCATCGGACCAGCGTCCGCGACTGGCAGTGCCCTTCATCGGGCACACCGTAATGGCGTCATCCTTCAGCGCAAAAAACAGCTCCGGAGAGGCAGAAATGACGGTGAAACGGCCAATGTCAAGGAAAGCGCAGAACGGCGCCCGCTGCGCGGGGCCAACCTGAGAGTACAGTTCCTGCAGATTCCCCTTGAAAACCCCCTGCAGTGGAAACGTATGGTTAACCTGATAACAATCGCCGTTGGCAATATAGTTCCGGATACGCTCAACGTCTCCGGAATACTGCTCAAATCCTTTCAGGGGTTCCAGCTTGATGTCAACGGCGGAGAGCCGAAACCGGTCTCCGGCATCGACGCTATGTCGTCCCCGGTAGAGGGCAAACCAGACAAGCGGCAGTCCCGCGAGCGGCGGAACAGAAGGCAGGTCCGGATTAAGTGATGAAGCCGCTTCGTACGCGACAAAGCCGACAGCGTACAGTCCCTCTGCTGCTGCCTGTTCAGCCCGGTTCAGCGCCTCTACTACCTCATGGCTATGGATTGCGACGATTGTTTTGATATACCCATCGAAACGCCATGACGAGGCAAATGAGTGAGTGCCGAATGAATCGAAGAGAACCGTAGGGCAATCAGGCATGATTCCCTTTCCACCGACGCTTAAGCCATCCCCCCAGATCATCCATCAATGTGTACATGACCGGCACCACCAACAGTGTCAGCAGAGTCGATGTCAATAGACCGCCGACCACGGCGCGGGCCATCGGAGCACGGCCTTCCGCACCGGCACCAAGAGCCAGAAAGAGCGGCATCATGCCGAAAATCATCGCGAGTGTCGTCATGATGATCGGCCGCAAACGGGTACGACCCGCAAGTATGACCGCCTCCCGGCGCGCCATGCCGTCGCGCCGCTGGAGTACTTTGGCATAATCGACCAGCAGAATGGCATTCTTTGTCACCAGCCCCATGAGCATGATCAGCCCGATCAGTGACATGATATTGATTGTATCTCCGGTCAGCTTGAGCATACCGGCCATCCCGACAATGGAAAGCGGAAGAGAAAGCATGATGGCAAGCGGTTCGAAAAACGATTCGAACTGGGCGGCCAGAATCAGATACACAAAGAGTACCGCCAGCAGCAGCGATTCACCCATGTAGCCGAACGATTCGGCCATATCCTCTGCCTCACCCGACAGATTGACGGAATAACCCGGGGGCATGTTGATTCGTTTTGAAGCTGTTTCCACGTACTTGGCCGCCGTGCCGACCGGCAACCGGTCCAGGTTGGCGCTGATGGTCACCTGACGGGCCAGATCGCGCCTGTTTATTTCGGTCGGAGAGGAGGCCACTATCGTACTGGTCAGGCTGGAGAGCGGAATCAGTTTCGTTCCGCCATTACCGTCAGGCACTGAAACGTTCAGCGCGAGAACCTGCGACGCATTCTGACGTAAATTCGCCGGCAGCCGTACCCGCAGATTAACCGCATCACCATCTTCATCCTCAAAGGTTGAAATAGTTTCGCCTCCTACCAGCCGGCTGACTGCTCCGACAATTGCACTGGTGGTGACACCGGCAGACAACGCTTTGTCCCGGTCAACCCGCAGGCGGTATTCAGGGATATCGTTCTCCAGGGTCATGGAGAGATCGACGATACCGGGGACCTTGTAGAGTTCCTCTTTCAGGCGCCCTCCAAGCTGTTTAAGAACCGCCAGATCGTCTCCTTTGAGGTTGACGTTGAGCGGTTTTTGCGCCCCGCCAATCTGTCCTACCTCCTCGATGGAGAAGGTTATGCCGGCGATTTTCCTGAGTCGCTCACGCACTTCCCGCTGTAGGAGGAACTGATTTTTAGTGCGCTTATTACGTTCCTTGAGTTTTACATACAGGAGGCCGTCCCGCACCGTTCCGCTGTCTCCGGCCCCAATCGTGGCGTAGGTATGGTCCACCTCGGGGGCCGCTTTAACAGCAGCAAGAACTTCATTCATCCGACCTTCGGTTTCAGCAAAGGAAGCATCCGGAGCGGTTTTGAAAGAGACCTGAAATTCCCCCTTGTCTTCAGGTGCCATGAACGATGATTCAAGTGAACTGAAAATTACGAGTCCCGTGACAAAGGAGGCAGCGGCAAGCCCCATGACACTCTTTCGATGGTCGAGAGCCCATGCGATGGCACCACGGTATTTATCGGCGGTTCGATCAAACCAGGAATTGAAAATCTCCAGATAACGGGCTATTCCCTTACGTTTTCCCTTCAGATGAATCGAAGGATCGTTCCAGCGGGAGGAGAGCATCGGATCGAGGGTAAAGGAGACGAAGAGCGAAACAAGAACGGCGAAGGCAACGCTGATGCCGAACTGGTAGAAAAAACGACCCACAATTCCCTTCATGAATGCTACCGGAATAAATACGGCTACGATCGACATGGAGGTAGAGAACACCGCAAGCCCGATCTCAGACGTTCCGAAGCGGGCCGCCTCCATATGGTCCTTCCCCATCTCCAGATGACGGACTATATTTTCCCGTACGACGATGGCGTCGTCGATCAGCATGCCGATTGCCAGTGAAAGCGCCATCAGAGTCATGACGTTGAGCGTCATGCCGAGCGCATTCATGACGATGAACGAAGAGATGACGGAGATGGGGAGTGTAATGCCGGTAATGACGGTTGAACGCCAGGAGTTAATGAAGCAGAATACGATCAGAACTGTCAGAAAGCCGCCGATGAGCAGTGTTTCCTTGACATCAGCTACCGATTCACGAGTCATGATCGAGCCGTCGCGCACCAGCGAAAGAGTCACCCCGGCGGGGAGCTCTCTCTGCACTTTGGACATAACTTTTTTGACCGTATCAACCAGCTCGACCTGATTCCCCCCCGACTGTTTGTAGATATCGAGGCCGATGGCCGGTTTGCCGTTCACCAGTGCCAGTTTACGTTTTTCCTCGATGCCGTCAGTGAGGTGGGCAACCTCGCCAAGAGTGATCGGCCGACCGTTTCTCTGCGCAACGGTCATCTGCCGATACTGGTCGGCCCGCTCCGGTTTTCCTTCAATCCGGAGCGGATATTCAGCGGTTCCCCGGGTTATGCGCCCCAGAGGAGTGTTGGTATTCTCGGATCTGATACCGGTAACAATGTCGTTAACGCCGAGTTTGAGGGCATCGAGCTTAACCGGGTCGAGATCTATGGTCACTTCGCGTTTCTGGCCACCGACCATATCTACCTTGCCGACACCGGCAACACTTTCAAAGCGTTTCTTGACCTTTTTCTCTACCAGAGTTGTCAGCTCACGGGGGGACAATGTGGTTGATTCAACTGCCAGAGCCGCAATTGGTGCGGCATTGAAGTCGAGTTTCTGAATAATCGGTTCGTCGATTGATTCCGGCAGGGTGCCGCGGATCGAGGATATTTTGGCACGCACCTCCTGGGCAGCATCATTGACCTTCTCCTCCAGCCGGAATTCGACGACTACGCTGGAGACCCCCTCGCGTGAGGTGGAGAAAACATGCTTTACTCCTGCGATCTGGTTGACCGCTTCTTCGATCCGCTTTGAAAGCTCGCGCTCGACGGTTTCCGGGGAAGCCCCTGAGTACGTAGTGACGACCGAAACAATCGGGAACTCGACATTCGGGAACATCTCGACAGAAAGGCGGCGATAGGAAAATATGCCGAGAATGACCAGGGCCAGAACCATGACCGAGGCAAAGATCGGACGTTTGATGGAGGTGTTGGAGAGTATCATGTTATAGTTCCTTGCTGTTATTTCCCGGCTGCGACCACAACTTTGTCGCCATCCTTCAGGTTAAAACCTCCCCGGACAACATACTGTTCACCCTGCTTGAGCCCCGAAGCGACCTCGACCATATCCCCCGTGACGGCACCGCTTTTTATCTCGCGCGCGTGGACAACCCCGTTTTCAACAATAAACACATTCCCCTTTTTAGCCTGCGTATCAAAAGTGCCTATCGAACTGCGCGGCACTTGCAGGACCTGTGACCGGATGTCAGTTACGATGCGGCCTTTGGCAAAAAGACCGCCTTTAAGATTTCCCGGTACGTTGCGAACCTCGGCAATAACTTTCAGCGAACGATCCGCCGCGGAAAGTTCGGGGTTGATATACATGATTTTACCGGTGAATGTTTGACCGGGGTGAGAATCAACGGTAAATTCCAGCGTCTGGCCTGCTTTGACTCTCCCGGAATAGACTGACGCTACGGTCACTGTCAGATTGAGCAGACGATTATCTACTATCCGAAAAATCGGCTTGGCGGCAGCTGCGTCACTGGCCAGGTCACCTACATTGACATCACGTACCGCAACGATACCGGCAATCGGCGCGACGACCAGACCTTTGGCCTGACGGGCGACGCCTTGACGAAACTCTTCCTCAGAAACACGTATCTGCGCTGCTGCTACTCCGACCCTGGCTTTAGCCGCCTCCGTTTCACTGCGGAAATCATCGACTGCCTGTTGTGTAGCCAGACCTGATTCCTTCAGCTTGAGTATGCGGATTAATTCCCGTTCAGCACGGTTGGCAGCAACCTGCACCTGAACCAGATTCGCTTTGGCGGAGACAATTCCCGCTTCAGCCCTCTTGACCTGAGCCTCTGTTTCGGCAACGTCGATTCGCGCCAGCGGCTGACCTTTCTTTACCGGAACCCATTCCGATACAAAGACCTGTGTGACCAGCCCCGGGATCTGGGTTTTAACATCCACCGAGAACTTCGGCTCCAGAGTTCCGGTCACCTCTATGCCATCGGAAACGGGAGAGTAGGATGCCGCACTAACTTCAACCGCTATCGGTGGTTTGGAAACCTGCTCCGCATTTTTTATAGACCCGCTCTTTTCGCAGGAGCATATGCCTAGTGACGTTGATACCAGAAAAACCAGAAATGCCAGCTGTTTCATCTCATACTCCTTACGAAATCAGACGAAATAGATAATTATTGTCGAACGTACTATCTGAATTGTCCGGCCATCCTCGACGAATGGACCTGCGGACACGCAGTGGATCGGGCTCGAACTGAAAATGCCGCTCCCGGCATTGCCGAAAGCAGCATTTTCATCAACACCACGCACCCTGTCGTTCTGAGATCAATAAAACGGCGGTTAACATCCCGCTATCGCAATGGCAGCCCGCAGAAAGCGCTCAACCTGATCCTGTGACCCCGCTTCGCTGTACAGGCGCAGCACCGGTTCGGTTCCGGACGGCCGGATCAGCAGCCAGTCACCGCTTTCAAAGATAAACTTGAATCCATCGCTGAAATTGGTCGCAGCAACCCTCTGACCATCAATCACTGCCGGTGGTTGAGAGCTGAGTTTTGTAATCAACAGCTCTTTATCGGCAGCTTCTATGCGACGATCAATCCGTTGATAATAGAAATGCCCGATATCGTCCATCGTCTCATCAAGCAGCTGCCGGAGCCCTTTACCGCTGACAGCAACCGCCTCCAGCAGCAGCAGTCCGAGCAGAATTCCGTCCCGCTCCGGGATATGCCCCTTCACCCCAAGCCCCCCGGACTCTTCACCGCCCATAAGAATATCATGGTCAAGCATCAGTTCGCATATATGCTTGAATCCGATCGGAGTTTCAAACAATTCCAACCCGAATTTTTCAGCCAGCAGATCCACCATACGGGTTGTAGAAACCGTTTTGACAACCGCTCCGGTAAGCTTCTTATGTTCGATCAGGTGTCGGAGAATAACGGTAAAGATGCAGTGGGAGGAGAAGAAGTCACCATTCTCATCCACTGCGCCGATTCGGTCGGCATCTCCGTCCAAAGCCAGTCCGACCCGATACGTACCATTTTTAAGCAGTGCAGATAATTCCCGCAGGTTCTGTCCGATCGGTTCAGGCGGCACTCCGCCGAACGAAGGATTCTCGCAGTTGTGGATTTCATCTACCGCCGGCAGAAGCCGCGGTATAAATCCACTCCCGGCGCCATACATCGGGTCAACCACGGCTATAATTCCGGCTTTTGCTATCAGATCAAGATCAACGTAACGGCTGATCTGATGGAAATATCCTTCACTCGGGTCGAAAAGTTCTATACTCCCCTTTTTAAGGGCTTCTTCGTAGGGAATAGAAATGACACGGCGGTCATTTTCCCTGTTGTACGCAACGATTTCTTCAATAATTCTTGTTGTGACCGGAAGGGCGGATCCTCCAAAAGCCTCTTTAATTTTAAAACCGTTGTACTCGGGAGGATTATGACTGGCGGTGATCATCACTCCGGCTCCGGAGCCGGTCTCGCGTACAGCCCATGATACCGTCGGCGTCGGCGCATAATCCTCCGTCAAGCGTGCGTGAATGCCATTTCCGGCAGCGATCTCCGCCACCCGACGGGCAAAATCCCGCGACATGAAGCGACGGTCATAACCGACAACCAGCCCCTTATTCCCCAGACCCTCGCGGTTCAGATAATCCATAGTGGCCTGTGCCACCCGTGAAAGATTTTCAAAGGTGAAATCCCGGGCAATAACTCCACGCCACCCATCAGTACCAAACTTGATCTGCATCGTTCCTCCTCAACTCAAGAATAGTTCAACCGACTCTCCAGACATAATGCAACTGGGAGAGCACGTTACTTGATCAGCTGATTCAACTCGAATATCGGCAGAAGAACCGCCAATACGACGATACCGACAGCCACTCCCATTGCCAGGACCAGCAACGGTTCCATTAATCCCATCAGGCGGGTCAGGCGGGTACTGAATTCACGCTCATACGCGACCCCCGCTTTTACCAGCATACCTTCCAGATTGCCGCTCTTCTCGCCGACGCTCGTAAGATGCACCAGAAGCGGGGGGAACAGCGGACTTTTCTTTAAACTGCCTGACAGGCTCCCCCCCTGGGCAACCTCCTCCATAACCACACGCAGAAAGGAGCGGTACACGCGGTTGACAAGGACTTCTCCGGTAATTTCCAGAGCCCTCATGATCGGCACCCCGCTTGTGAGGAGCAACCCCAGGACCCGGGCGAAGCGGGAAAGAATCAGCTGCTGCAGCATTCCACCGGCAAGCGGGATTCGTAGCAGCAGATCATCACGTTTCAGGCGAAGATTGTCGCGTTTCATGGCTTTGCGATAGAGAGGAACGGAAGCGATTATCAATGCCGCGAGGATCCACCAATACCCCTGCAGGAAATGGCTGACCTTGATCAGAAGAATGGTGATCAGCGGCAGAGAGGTCTTGCTGTCTTCAAAAATAGTAACGATGCGGGGAATGACGACCGTCAACAGGAAAAGCATCACCCCTCCTCCAACGAATATCATCAATATGGGATATGCCAGTGCGGATGTAACCTTGCTGCGAACCTGTTCCTGCTCCTCAAGAAAATCTGCCAGCCGGTCCAGTACCGTATCCAATGCTCCACCGACCTCTCCGGCTGCAACCATGCTGACATAGCTTTCGCCAAAGATGTGTGGTTCGGCCCCCAGCGCCCGCGACAGCGAAGCCCCTTCCGCTATTCGCTCTTTTATCCGGACCAGGGCCTGACGGAGGAGCCCGCTTTCCTCCTGTTCACAGAGCGACCCCATCGCCTCAAAGAGTGGTACGGATGACGCGACCAGAGTGGCAAGACGACGGGTGAAGAGCGACAGTTCATCAGCCGGCACACCTCTGCGGAAAGAGAACGAACCGGAACGTTTCTCTGTCCCCTCCTCCAGCACTTCACGGGGCAGCAACCCTTTGCCTTTGAGCTGCTGCATCGCCTGGCGCTCGGAATCCGCCTCCACCGTTCCGGACACCGAAGAACCGGTGGAGCTATAGGCTTTATAGCGGAACGTCGGCATAATCATCCTGGGTAACTCGCAGGACCTCTTCGATGGTGGTAATGCCGGCGGCTGCCCGGGCAATGCCGTCGTCACGCAGTGTCTTCATGCCGTGCGCAACCGCATATTCTTTGATCTCACCGGCGTGACTGCGGCGAATGATCATTGAGCAGAGCTCCTGATCGATCGGCATGATTTCATAAATGGCGGTCCTCCCCATTGTTCCGAGACCAAAACATGCATCGCATCCCCGACCGCGATACAGTGTACCCGGGAGTATGACCCCGGCGTACTGTTCCAGCGGGCGATATTCTTCGCGGCAGTGCGGACAGATCACCCGCACCAGGCGCTGGGCGACAACGGCTGACAGAGAGGACGCTATCATGAACGGCTCAATTCCCATATCCACAAGGCGGGTCACGGCTGTTGCCGCATCGTTGGTGTGCAGGGTAGAAAGCACCAGATGACCGGTCAGGCTGGCCTGAATGGCGATTTCGGCTGTTTCGGCATCACGGATTTCGCCGACCATTATAATGTCCGGATCCTGACGAAGAATGGATCGCAGACCTCCGGCGAAGGTCAGGTCGATCTTGGGGTTGACCTGGATCTGGCCGATTCCTCTGATCTGGTATTCAATCGGATCTTCAATGGTGATGATATTTTTTTCACTGGAGTTGACCCTGTTCAGCGCGGCGTAGAGCGTCGTCGACTTGCCGCTGCCGGTCGGACCGGTCACCAGAATGATGCCGCTCGTCCGGTTAAGCATTCGCTCAAGAGTGCGGACTCCATGTTCACCCAGGCCGATGTCGGCCAGTGAAAGGATGCCCTTCTTTTTATCCAGGAGTCGAAGTACTGCCCGTTCGCCATAGTGGGTCGGAATGATCGAGACGCGGATGTCCACATCACGGCCGGCGACCCGCACCCGGATACGACCATCCTGCGGGAGTCTCTTCTCGGCGATGTTGAGGCCGGACATGATCTTGATGCGCGAAACCAGAGCGTCCTGAATAATCTTTGGAGGGGACAGCTTTTCGTAGAGGATGCCGTCGATGCGGAAGCGAACGAGGAGGTCCCGTTCGTACGGCTCGATGTGAACGTCACTGACCCGCTCTTTGACCGCTTCAGAGAGAATCGAGTTCAGCAGGCGAATAACCGGGGCCTCATCGGAAAGATCGAGCAGATCTGTAGGATTATTCAGTTCGGTGGCAACCGTGGAGAGATCTTCACCCTGCAACTCCTGCAATACTTCGCGGGCCGTTCCTGAAACACCTGCGTAAACGTGATTGATGACGTCCGCCAAATGCGGAGCCGGCACCAGCACCGCTTCAATCGGAGCGCCAAACAGCAGGCGGAGCTCATCAAGGAGGAGAATACCTGCAGCGCTGGAAACAGCAACCGTGATAACACCATCAACTTCACGCAACGGCAGAATGGAGTTGGATCGGGCGAACGTCAAAGGCAGACGGTTCAACAGCCCCGAATCGACCTCTTCGGCTTTAATTTCAAGCTGACAGTTTATTCCCAGTTTGACGGCAGTTGCCATCACCTCATCAGAAACACTCACGGTGCCGGTACTCATTTGTCGGCAATCTCTTTTTCAGCGTCAACAGAATCGGTTTTTTTAACCGCCTCCCCGAATGACTGGCGCTGGATGCGCGTCATCTCAGCAAGATCAGCCGCATCCTTGACGATGTGCGGCGTCAGCAGGATCATCAGGTTGGTTTTCTTGCGTGTCTTCGATTTGGTCTTGAACAACCAACCAAGCAGCGGTATATCACCCAGAAACGGTATCTTGCTGACGACTTCCTCTTCGGTGTCCTGGATCAGTCCGCCGATCACAACCGTTTCCTTGTCTTTTACCACAACGCTGGTCTTTGCCGATCGTTTGGTCGTCACCAGGTCGATTGCCTGACCTTTGCTGTCTTTTACAGCTGATATTTCCTGATTGATATCCATCCGGATATAATCGCCCTCGCTGATCTGGGGCTTTATTTTAAGGTTGATGCCGATATCCTTGCGTTCAACAGACGTCGTTGTTCCGATGGTACTCTGTGTGGCCGCCCCCTGGAATGGTACGTTTTCACCGACGTTGATTTCCGCCTCCTTATTGTCGGAAGTCAGGATATTGGGGGTGGAAAGGATGTTCAGCAGGCCTTTTTTATCAAGCGCCTTAAGTACAGCTGTTATGTTGAGCGGGCTGGCAGTGATGGTGGGTGTCAACGTGCCGCCCGCGGATAGAACCGTCCCGATTGCGCCGAGTGTTCCAAGCGGGTCATACATACCGGCCACGGTGAGGTTGCTGTTGGGTGAACCGCCTCCTATCAGGCCGGTTTGAAGCCCGATTTCGTTCGATTTGTCCAGAGATACTTCGGCGATCAGCACCTGCACAAACACCTGTTTGCTGCGCCGATCCAGCTTTTTTATGACCTGGAGGAGGTTGGTATAGTCATTCGGGGATGCCATAATTACGAGTGAATTTGACGCTTTGTCAGGAGTAATGGTGATTTTGCCGCTTTCAAACGGAGAGGCCTGAGGCGCACCAGGCGTGGCAGGCGCCTGCACTGAAATACCCTTGACGACTCCATCCATAACTTTTGCCATTTCGGTTGCATCGGTGTTTTCAAGGTAATAGACGTTGACTTTGCTGCTTGCTTCAGGCGATACGACATCCAGCTTGACGACCAGCTCGCGAACCGCTTTTTTGGTTGATTCGTTGCCGAAAATCAGCAGGGCATTCAACCGCTGGTCCGCCACAACATTTGTAGTACTCCCCCCCGCGCGTGCAGCCGGCTGTCCGCCAGGCTTCCCGTCCGAGCCGTTCAGCCATTGTTGAATAATTTTCGCGGTACTTTCTGCCGAGGCGTTTTTGAGATAGATAATCTCAAGCCCTTCCCGGGTCCGCTCGGTGTCTATTGACTGCAACAGACCGTGCAGCTTGCGAATATTTATTGCAGAATCAACCATCAGAAGCAGATTGCCGGGGCCAAAGGCCGAAAGGTGTCCATCCTTTGAAATCATCGGCTGCAGAAACGTCAGCGCCTCCTGGGCGGTGATAAATTCCAGTTCGGTAACCTGGGCAACGTAGCTCTCGTTGACAGGCGGAGTCTCGCCCGCCGGAAGCAGTGAAAAACCGGATTGCCTGGCGCCGGCCGAAGGAACGATCTTGGCGACCTTGCCGCTCTGCACGACAATGAACCCCTTCAATTCCAGCACGGAGGTAAAAACATTATACGCCTCCTCTATCGAGAGCTTGGAGGGGGAGTACACTGAAATCTTCCCCTTTACCCGGTCATCGAGGATAAAGTTTTTGCCGGTCAGGTCACTGATGAACTTCACCATGGTGGAGATATCAACCTCGTTGAAATTCAACACCACCCCTTTGCCGCCTGCGGCCAGAACCGGTGAAGTAAAGAGCGCTCCCATAAGAACAAGGGTACAAAGTATGCGTAGTACGTAGCGTGTCAAGTGTGCCTCCGGATTGCTGTTTACTTCATCTGATATCGTAATTGAACGTCTGCGGCTGCCCGTCACGGAGAATATCAAGTTTCAGCCGGTTCTGCCCCTTAAGGGCGATAAATGACTGAAGCGCCTTATCAGGCGAATCCATCGGGAAATCGTTCAAACGCAACAGAACGTCGCCGTTTTTAATGCCGATCATGCCGAAAACTCCGTTCGGTTTTACCTCTGAAGCCCGAAAACCCTCGACTTTGCCATCCTTCTGACTCGGCAGGAGACGGGCATCACTCATGGCCTGGGCAGGATTATCCAGTGCGGCGTTGAGAGCCCGCTGATCGATAACATAACTTCCTGCACCAATGTTGGCCACCGCCGTGACCGTATGCGGTGCTCCGGTCGGTGGGATCTGGCCGGTCTGTGGAGAGGCAGGCGGCGTCATGGGGGTTAGCAACTCGACTTTTTTATTATTGATGACAATAAAAGCGCTTTCCTTGCGGACCTCAACCAGGCGTCCGGCATCGAAGACCAGATCCCCCAACCGGAATACCCGTTCTTCCTGTTTTGTCGTATGCCGGACCAAAGCAAAAGTCTCGCGGAATGATCCAACGACCGTGCCGAGCAGCAGCAGTTCGGTCGGTGCAGTCGCCGGAGCGGCCTGAAGTGCGCCAGTAGCGTTTGTGATCGGCGTAAGCGCACCTTGAGCAGCCGAGCCAAATAACCCGGCAGTCAGAATCGGAGCGTAGAAGGAAAGATCTTCCGTACGGGGAGGGGGGACTGCTGTGGCCGAAAGGCCTCCCCCTTTGGGGAGAAAGGTCTGGCCAAGACGCGTGGAGAGCCGCTCTGTTGTGAGTCCTGCCAACAGGGCTATGATGGATATCCCGAGAATAATGTTTATGATAGTTACGGTACGCGACATAAAACCCGAATAAAAATGTTGGATTTTGAATGTTGGATTTTGAATTTCAATTCAACATTTACAATTCAAAACTCAAAATTGATTCTCTATTTCCCCATTGAACACTTCCACTGCCGGACCGGTCATGTAGATGTTACCGTCGTCAGCCCATTCCATTTCAAGATCACCGCCGGACAGGTGGTTGAGAATCTTTTTCTCTGTCAGACCGTTCAGAACGCAGGCCGCCGTGACGGCGCTGGAACCGGTGCCGCAGGCCAGTGTTTCACCGGCACCCCGTTCCCAGGTGCGCTGTCGGATCTCCGTCCGGGAAATGATCTGGATAAACTCAACATTGGTGCGACGCGGAAAGATTTCATGGTTTTCTATGTGAGGACCGTACGTCGTGACCGGAAAACTGGCGACGTCATCAACGAAGATGACGCAGTGAGGGTTGCCCATTGAAGCACAGGAAATCTTGAAGGTTCTATCAAGCACGGTCAACTCCACCGCAACGGCTGTTGCATCAGGGTCACCGGTCATGGGGATTTCAGCACGGGTAAGGCGCGGAGGACCCATGTTGACCCGCACCTTCGCGATCTTTCCGTCGTCACCGGGAAAAAGCCGTAACGTCAGAATACCGGCCCCGGTCTCGGCGGTAATCTCCGTCTTAGCAACAACACCGTGATCATACGCATATTTCGCGACACAACGAATACCATTGCCGCACATCTCTGACTCAGAGCCGTCGGAGTTAAACATCCTCATACGCAGGTCTGCAACGTCCGAAGGCATGATCAGAATCAACCCATCCGAACCGATACCGAAATTACGGTTTGAAACCTGTATGGCGGTGCGCTGCGGGTCACTGACCGTCTCCTCAAAACAGTTCACATAGACGTAATCATTTCCGGCGCCCTGCATCTTGGTAAATTTCATCGAAGGTAGTCCCCTTATTAGTAAAAATCGACTTTGTAACATAGCAAAAATAGAGCGCGGCAACAAGCAGTTTAATCTTATTTTTCCGCTTGAAACAGTGCGATTGCCAAGTCATTGTCGAGCGGCTATACTCATTCCGATGTAGTGACATTTCAACTCAAGAGGAATTACTGTCATGGTCAAAGCGTTTCAAGGCATCCACCCAATCATCGACCCGACAGCTTTTGTCGCCGAAACCGCCGTAATAATCGGCGATGTCAAAATGGGGGCGCATTCAAGTGTCTGGTACAACTGCGTTGTTCGCGGCGATGTCAACCATATCCGTATCGGTGCCCGCAGTAACGTGCAGGACCTGTCCATGCTGCACGTTACCCACAAAAAACATGCCGATGACCCCGGTGCACCGCTGATCATCGGTGATGACGTCACCGTCGGTCACAGTGTGACACTGCATGGCTGCACCTTGCAGAACGGATGTTTTATCGGGATGCAGGCCATGGTGATGGACAATGCCGTGGTAGGCGAAGGTGCGCTGATAGGTGCACGGGCGCTGGTGACCGAAGGAACAGTCATCCCTCCCCGCACCCTCTGGATCGGAGCACCGGCCAAATATAAGCGCGACCTGACCCCGGATGAGGTGGCCTGGCTGAAAAAATCACCCGGTAACTATGTGAAATACTCCCTGCAGTACATAAATGACAAATAAGTCGGCATATTGGCGCTCGTCCGCTCCTTCTGAGCATCTTCTCCCCGATGGCGAAGGAATACCCGGCGCTTCCCTGCCTCCGGGAGATGGCAACAAAAGACTGAGTGAGGGAATATGAACTGGCTTTCCCACATAGGCAAAAAAGCCTCGCGCCTGGCCTCACTGGAACTGTTCCGTTATATCGGGCCAGGTTTTTTTGTCACGGTCGGCTTCATCGATCCGGGCAACTGGGTTACCAATGTAGCAGCCGGCTCACAGTTCGGCTATCAGCTGCTCTGGGTAGTATCGCTCTCCACAGTTATCCTCATTGTAGTGCAGCATAATGCCGCACACCTCGGTATTGTCACCGGCCTCTGTCTTTCCGAAGCCGCCTCAAAATATTTTAAACCATGGCTGCGGATCCTCATGCTCGGAAGTGCAATGATTGCCTGCGTTGCCACAGCCCTGGCAGAACTTCTGGGAGCGGCCATCGGCCTTAACATGCTGACCGGCCTTCCGCTTTCCGTCGGAGCAGTTTTATCTGCAGGTTTTTCGGCATGGATGCTTTTTTCAAAAAACTACCAACGACTTGAAAAATGGATTATGGGTTTCGTCTCCCTGATCGGCCTGGCATTCATCTTCGAAATCTGGCTTGCAGATGTCTCGTGGCTGCAGACAGCAGTCGGCTGGGTGACGCCATCCTTTCCAGCCGGAGCACTGACCGTCATTATGGCTGTATTGGGCGCGGTTGTCATGCCGCACAATATCTTCCTTCATTCTGAAGTCATCCAGAGCCGCCAATGGAATGCACAGGGCGATGATGTCATACAGAAACAGCTCAAATATGAATTTATGGACACACTGACAGGGATGGGCGCCGGATGGGCTATCAACAGCGCCATGATCATAGTGGCCGCGGCTGTATTCTATAAAAACGGCATCGTCGTAAACGAGCTGCCGCAGGTCACCATGACGCTGGAGCCGATCTTCGGCCGGGCCTCTGCAGTTGTTTTTGCTCTTGGGCTCCTTTTTGCGGGACTCGCATCGTCAGTAACCGCCGCAATGGCGGGCGGCAGTGTCTTTGCGGGGATCTTTATCGAGCCATTCGACATCAACGACCCTCATTCACGGATCGGCCTGGGCATCACGCTTTTGGGCGCACTGGCGGCTATCCTGCTGCTGTCAGATCCATTCAATGGAATCCTCTGGAGCCAGGTCGTCCTTTCCCTGCAACTCCCGCTGACTATTGTCCCGCTGATCCTGTTGACCTCTTCGAAAAAAGTCATGGGCGAATATGCCAACAAGACCTATGGAGCGATCGTACTCTGGGCTGTGGGGATGATTGTAATCGTGCTTAATATCGCCTTACTGGTTGATTTGGCTCGCTAGGGAAGCCACAAACAGCCCAAAAACCACCTTGCCTGAGTGGTCTGATTCTGTTATTTTTGGGCAATTATCAGGAAGGTTGGCAGGCATGAAAATCACTATTTTAGGTTGCGGCACCTCCACCGGGGTTCCGATGGTCGGTTGCGACTGCCCGGTCTGCACCTCAACCGACCCCAGGGACAAACGTACGCGCGCGTCACTTTTGATGTGCTATGATAATCACACCGTTTTGATCGACACATCCACTGATTTGAGAGAGCAGGCACTACGGCAGCATATCAGGCGCATTGACGCCGTGCTTTTCAGCCACGCCCACGCCGACCATGTCAATGGCATTGACGACCTGCGCGGATTTCATTTTATCCACAAAGAGGTTCTCCCCTGCTTTGCCTCACGGGAAACCCTTGAAACGCTGCTGAACGGCTTCAGTTATATTTTTAATGAACATGAAGGTTCCGGCTACACGCCGTTACTGGCCGCCCATGAGATCAATTCTCCTTTTACGCTGTTCGGGCAGACGGTCATCCCTATTCCGCTGCTGCATGGCAGAACCATCTCGCTTGGCTACCGAATCGGGGGTTTTGCCTACCTGACCGACTGCAGTGCCATTCCGGATGCATCATTTGAACTGCTGCAGGGACTGGATCTGCTTGTGCTTGACGGCCTGCGATGGGAAGAGCACCCGTTTCATTTTAACATCCCGGGTGCAATTGCTGCGGCTCGACAGCTGAAAGCCACTCGCACGGTACTGACCCATCTCACCCATCAGATCGCGTATGCTGAAGGGGCCAAGCTGCCACCCGGTTTTGAGCTGGCGTACGATGGCATGGAATTCGATATGGAGCGATTCTGATTTCAGAGTACCGGTGAAATCAGTGTGAGGAGAAAGCGATGCATAAGGACATTCGGCTGCACGGCATGATGGGCGGGCAGACAGAGTATTTTGTCATGGTGGTCGGCAACGATGCCTACCAACGCTATTTTTTCAACATTGTCCAGGAGGAGGATCATCTCCGAATTTTCTCTCCCGGCAACGAAATGGTCCTTTCACCTGAGGGAGTCAGCTATCAAGGCAACGGCGGCAATTTTTGCGAATATATGTTCGGAGTAGATCAACCTTCTTCCGATGTTTCAAAACCGGAAATCGTCAATCGCCTGATTATGTACGGGGCTCACTCCGGCGAAGATGGTGCCGTTCGCTTCAGTGATCGTACATCCGGCACGGAATCATACGACTCCATTTTTTTCGAAGGAAATGCTGTCTGCAACTATTTCTACTTTGTTCACTCCAATCTGCTTTCCCGTAAATTGAAAAACCAGCAAGAGGAGCTTGTCAAGCGTCTCGGCAAGACAATTAAGCGTTCAGAGGCTATCGGCGACGAGCGTGATGATGTCCTTGTATCCGAGCTGTTTCCGTTATTACGAGATGAATCCTCCCAACTTTTTGTAGTCAAGCTGATCAATCGCCACCATCGTGAATATCGCGACCTCTTTCGCAGCTTCTATTTCAAAAACAAAAAAATATCTGATGAGGATTTCAGTCGACTGGTGGCTGTCGCTTCCACACATAAAATTGACCGCTATCAACAGGAACGTATCAGAATTGATGCAATGTACCGTAGTCCTTCAAATAAACGAATTGTTGACGAGTATCGCAATATCCTGCTGACATGCAATTCCAAGGGTGAGATCAGTAACCTTGACAATGCCCGTCTGACTCGTCTGAAAACGTTGTCGGTCCGCAATAAAATTCCGGGGGCATTGTTTTACACCCTGGATGAGATGTTGAAAAAGGGGCGCAATCTCAAAAAGGATAATGAACCCGAGTATATCGCAGCAACCCGCGAAATCCTGCAAGGTATCTTTTTTCGGGAGATTGACATTGAAAGCCGCATAGACCGGAATGATATGCTCAAGCTGATTCAGGGCAAGAAAACGGCGATGGAACATCGCGATCATTCCTACGACCAATTGATGCTGGATGCCAGCAAGGAGTGCGATGAAAAAATCCGGGATGGCGCCGACTCTTCGCTTCTGGATGGCTTCTCATATGTCATCACATATCTTGATCGCTTCGATACCGTTTCAAATCTGATCAGCCAGCTGGCTTTCATGGAAAACGTCCGGATCAATGAGGAAATGCTGCGTGGTTTGCTGGAGCATAAAGCCGCTTTTGACAATCTGCATGAAGATTGTTTTCAGGGGCTGTTTATCAGGGAACTCTTTGCAAACGCCTATCTTGGAAATTTCGGGCGGCGTAAAGTAAAAACGCTCATGGAAGGGCTGGCGGCAATAGAAGCGCTGGAATCAACAATTGAAGAGCTGTACCAGCAATTAACCGACATAGACCAGGAGGAACGCATTTCGATTGTACTTCTGGAGCATGTGCGTGACCGTATCCGCAATTTCTACTCCAAATTCACCACCAAGGCTGACCAGGAGGCATTGCGACGCGAGGTGGTCGAGGAGTTGAGAACAAAGAAACGTATCAGTGCGGGCATTCCGGATCACCTTTTTAACGAAGCCATCTTTACCATCAAGAGAGAGGCCATGTACCTGCATTCGCTGCTGCCGCAAGTCATTGCGGAACGCAATGTAGCCCTGCGTGAGGACTTTCTTGAAAATTCGGGGCTTGATCGGTTCTATGTCGAAGAGCTGGAACGGGAGTACTTTGAAAAAAACGCCCTGAACATTGAAGATCTGTACCAGATCAGGAAAGGGCTCAGCTGACGTCATGTCGATATCAACGCGTTTTAAGGACTTTCAGTCTGCAACAGCTGCCTACGGCAAAGAGAATCTCGGAGAACTGCTGTATGCTCTGGCTGAAAATACCAAACAGCTGTCGGGGTGCGAACAGATCCGCATTTACCTGGAAGACCTGACCCGGGGCACTCTTACCTGTGTCCATGCCACCGGTCCACTCGGCAAAGAGCTCGTAGAGACAACATTTCCGATTGTTTCACAGAAAGTTTCCGTTTCCAACGTGTTTGCCACCCAGACTCCGGAGGATTTCAAGCTCTCCGGAGTTACCAGAACCTCCCCCGATTACGAATGTGCAACTCGCTTCAGATTCCGCTCCAGCTATCATCATGCCGATCGTCAGTCTGGGGAAATCGATCGGGGTCCTCTGTATCGATCAGGACCACCCCGGCGAAGTAGTGGGCAGCCGCGCAAAAACAGAGCTCTGGCAGAGCTGGCCGGTTATTGTGGCCGACCATCTTGATCAGGCCAGAATTTATCACCAGCAGGTGCGTCTGGCCGGCGACTTGAAGAGTTCAAGGCTCGCGAAGCGGCCGGAATGATGGTTAGATCGGCCGTTAAACTGATTGAGAAGGTTTCTCTGGCAGCTGTGCTGGTACCGAATCATCAAGAGGGTGTTTCAGGTGCTCTTGAAAATCTGGCCAGTTACTCGACCGATGAAAAACTTAAAAAAACGTATGATCAGCTGGGAGCGCTCGATCTCCGCAAGGGGATGTCGCTGATATCCAACTATATTAACGATCAGGGACTGATCACTGATGATCGCCTGTTAAAACCTCTCTTTATCCCTGACCTGACTCAGCACAACCTGCAGAAAAGGGCACTGACCGAGTCAATGGAGCTGCGTTCACTGTACGTCGTTCCGCGTTTCAATCCGGAAACACGGCGCATAATCTGCCTGCTTAATTACTACTCTCATGATTTATACCAATTCAGCGATTTTGAGATGGGTCTGCTGCAGACGCATGCCGAAATGGTCGAAAAGGTCATTAGTGAGGTCGGTAGTGAACACCTTGAAATCCGTGTGCTGTCAGAAATCAGTGACCTATTAAACGAACGGACTGAGAGTCTGCAGCCATTTTTAACAAGAGTTCTTTCAAAAGCAACAGAACTGATCGGAGCAGATACCGGCAGCATAGCAGTCGTGAGTGAGCGGGACGGCACTAAATGGCTGATTGTTGAGGACAAGAACGGAGTAATCATTGGCGCCAAGAACAAGGAGTGGCTGAAAAAATACATCCCTCCTCTTATGGTCGGGGGAAATGAACTGCCAAAAGAAGAGCGGAGCCTGACAGGATATGTCGCTTTTACCAAGCGATCAAAAATTACCGCCCGGGTGGAAGCTGAATTGATGGGAAGCGGTTTCCATCGTTCCATGAGTGCACTTTTAAAGAGCGAAATCGCGGTACCGATAATCTGTGATGGTGAAGTCATCGCCGTTATCTGTCTCAACTCGCTGCAGTACGATTATTTTCGTGAAGAGCACCGCCGCATCCTGCAGATTATCGGTTCACTGACGGCGCGTCACATATCCGATCTGCAACGTATCGAGCGCCTGCAGGGCGAGGTAAACCGGCTTACAACCGATGTTGCATACAAGGATCCGCACGTCTCTTCATATCGACTCGGCAACATCATCGGCAACAGCCGGAAATCCCAGGAGGTCGTCGATTTTATAAACACCGTATCGCCGCCTCTCTTCAATCGCATCGTATTCTGGTCCCGCAATATTCTCCAGGAGGCGACCATCGGACTTCCTTCAATTCTGGTGACCGGTCAAACCGGTTCCGGCAAGGAGTTCTTTTTCAACAACCTTTACAACACGCTTAATGGTTTGTATCGACGCGATATCAATCCCGGCGGCGAATTGCCGGTCAAAAAAACAAATATCGCCGCATATTCGGGTGACCTGACCTATTCGGAACTGTTCGGGCATAAGAAAGGAGCATTTACCGGAGCATATACCGATCGGCGCGGGATTCTGGAAGAGAACATCGGCGGCATCGTCTTCCTGGATGAAATTGGTGATGCCGATCCCAAGACCCAGGTACAGTTGCTGCGTTTTCTTGATAATGGCGGCTTCATGCGGCTCGGAGAAAATACAGAACGATACAGCAGGGTGCTTCTTGTTGCTGCAACCAACAAGAATCTGTCCGATGAGATTGCTGCCGGGCGGTTTCGTGAGGATCTCTACCACCGTCTTTCAGAGCTTTCAATACGCCTGCCGTCACTCAACGAACGGCGCGAGGATATACCCGATCTGTCGGTTCATTTTCTTGGTAAACTCTACCGTACGTACCGTGCCGAGCATGACACGGGAGAGACACCGCCATACCTGACCAAAGACGCGAAAGACATCCTCATGCACCACAGCTACAAGGGTAACATCCGAGAGTTACGCAGTATTCTCCTTCGAGCGCTTTTTTTCAGAAGAAAGAATGTCATAACGGGTGATGCAATAACTGAGGCTATTGCCGGTACCGGACGCCTGGAAGGGCTTACGTCATCTGTAACGCATGATCTTGACCAACGCGTGGCAGGTGAAATAATTGACAGGATTGCAGCAGGCGGTGATTTTTGGGCGGATATTTATGAACCTTTTTCACGCAACGACATTTCGCGCGAAACGGTCCGAATGATTATCGAGCAGGCGCGGGCTAAATCAGGTAAAACCATGCCGGCAGTGGCACGTTATCTTAATGCTCTTACACATGGATCAGGGAAAGAGGAGGAGCAGCGACAGCTGTTTCGATTCAAGAATTTCCTTTATAAGACGGTACGGATCGGATAGCGGAACCCACCGTTCTAAACTGCCAACTACTATGTACACCCCGCCGGTTATACCGACGGGGTGTTTTTTGTGTATCTACTGCCACACGTCACTGCTGTCGTGAATACGTGACTTCCCGCCACTCTGCTTTGAATGGCACGAACCTGTACAGGTGACAACCCCCGATATGCGGGTGAATGTCATGCCCGATAAGATTGCGGCACTTGTCCCATTAGTAAACCGGACTGTCACGTCGCCCCTTGTCTTAACAATCCTGTTGCTGTTCCCGTGCGAGGGGGATCCACTCCCCCCGCCGGTATGACAGACGGCACAATCAACAGCATGCCAGACATTTGATGCATGGCGGCCGGCATTATTCGGAAAGACCGTGCCGTTCGGCTGCCCGGTAGCGATGTTCACATCGCCATGACAGGCCCCGCAGCCGATGTTCCCGGTCTTCCATCCTGAATGGCATCCGGAGCATACGGGCGGTGTGCCGTTGGCAACAGGATAAGTACCGGCCGCGTTTGCCACATCCGTATGACATGGTATGCAGTATGTCCCGAAGTCGAAACCGACTGATTTATGCGCACTGCCCGGAAAGGGGAATTCGTGCCCCATCACACCATGACAGAGGGTATTGTTGAAACATCCACCAGCCCCGATTATTGCCGTAGCCGGAAGTTTTGCCAGCCCTTCGGGGCTGAGGTTGGAACGGCCGGTGTGACACTGCGCACAGACCGGGGCATTACCGGGGTTTGTCGTGGTGTGACTGATGGTGGCGCCGGTCCATGGTTTAGGCGGATGCGGGGCCGTTGTATGGCATCTCAGACAGTCCTTCCCGATTGCACCGGCTCCCCGGTAATCAGTGCCGTGACAATTCGCGCAGAACGCCATGCCATCTACCCCGGATACTGCGGCCTTGGCATGGGCTCCGTGAGCGGCGGGGTCACTCCAGCCGGCCGGATGGCCGTACGGCCCCTGAGCATGGCACGACATGCCGTTTCTGTCGGCACTGAAACAGCTTACCCTGCTGATGCCGCCGCTCAGCTCGGCCCCGTGACACTCCTTGCATTTGTCAGGTGCAGACAGAAATGCTGCCGGATGGTTTCCTCCGACCGATGCGACCGCCCATCCGGCAGGATGGTTCCCTGACGTATCGACAGTAACCGGTGTGTCATTGGCAGTGCTGCATCCCCAGAGGCTTATGAGCATGAGCAGTATTGCGCCGCTTTTAATCGTGGTCATGGCATTCTCCTATCTGTGGCACGCGACGCAGCGTTCGTTGTTGGCCCTGCCGTGGCAGCGATAACAGCTGGCAGGGTCAAGTTTTCCTTCAATCTTGTGCATGGTCATAAAGTTGCCGCGATGCTGCATTTCACGGTCGGGACGGTTGCCGTATTTTATGGACGGCTTCATTTCAACCTGGTTGGTGTGGCAGTCGTTGCAGAAGGAGCTTTTATGACAGGTGGAGCAGAGGCGGTCATCTGACGCGGCGTAGAAACGGTGGTTTTTGACGAACGATCGTGTGTGGCTGAATGAGTTGAAGGCCTTCATGGTACCCTTCTGCTGGTCTTCATGACATTCGGCACAATTCACCTGCTGTCCGACCGCCAGCGCTTCCGGATGGGAGGCGGGGAGGCCGGGAACCGTTTTCATCTGCGCGCAGGAGGCGAATATGCCAATGAACCCTGCGACTGCAAGGAGTGGGAGCATCAGTGTTCTGTTTTTCATTTCTTCCCTCCAATGCCGGTGAACGTCATGTTGTAGGTCAAGCGGAGAAGTGCTCTGACTTCTTCGGTAAATTGGGGGTTTCTGCCGTAACTGAGGTCGCCCGACAGTGCCAGGGCGGGGGTGATGTGATAGCCGAGTGAGGTGGTTGCTTCCCAGGCGCTGCTTTTGTTGTAGATTTTCTCTTTGAAGAAGTCGCCCAGGATGTCGATGGCGCCAAAGTAGCTCTTGGTGTCACGCATGACGTAGCAACGTATTTCGTGGTAGGAGGCTGATACGTCGGGCGTAATGGCGAAGCCCTGCCCGGCATTCAGGTAGTGATAGCCGATGCCGCCGCGGATGGTGTTGTCTTTGTAGTTGACGCGGGTATCCAGGCCGTAGCGTGAAGCGCTGCCGAATTCGCGGGTGTAGCGTTTGTAGTCGGCGGCTATGTCAAGGCCTGTATCGACTTGATAGGAGGCGATCAGGCCGGCCGAACTGGAGTTGTCGGTGGGTTTGATGGCGGAGGCGGAGAACATGGTCCAGGTGTACAGGGCGCTGGTTTCGAGGTACTGGTTGAATTCTCCTGTCAGTACCAGCTGTCGGACCGGTTTGATGTTAAGCAGGTAGGAGTGCTCGGCGAACTGCTTGGTTTCTGTGTTGTAGCTGCTGTGCCCGAGTATGTCGAGTGCGTTGACGGGGGTGATCCAGATGTCGGCTCCTGCCCTGCGGTAGTTCGTGGCGGTGTGGGTGACAAGCGTCGGGGCGTCGGTTTCGTAGACTCCTGAGAGTCCGACTTCAAGAAGGCCTTTGTATCGATAGTTGACGCGCCCTCCATAGCTGGCATCTCCCTTGCCGTCGCTGTTTTCACCGCTGATATTGGTCGTGTGGACGGTTGCACCGCCGAAGGCTGACAGGCCAAAGCCCATCGGCAGGTCGGTGCGGGCGCTGAGACCGTCGATCTGCTCATTGACGATGCCTTCGTGGATAAATTGCCGTCCGACGCGGAGCTGTGCGCTTGTCTGGGCGAAGCGGTACTGAAGGTAGCCGTAGGTGATGCTTCCGGTGGTTGTGTCGTTGTTGTAGCTCTTGTCGGCCAGGTCGGTACGCCCCCATCCGTAAAAGTGGAGGGAAAGGTTGCCGTCGGCCAGTTTGTCGGCAGTCAGGCCGAGAAACTGAGTCGCCGGGAGAAGGGTCTCCTTCGGAGTGCCGGTAACGTCACGCTTGCCGAAACCGAACAGGGTGCTGGAGTCAATGGTTACGTCTGCCGCCAGAGCAGCGACGGGAATCGTGAAAAGTGAGGCTGCGCAGAACAACGTGCAACAGGTCTTTTTCATTAGGCTGGCTCCTGTACTAATTGTGTGAGGATTGAACAAACTGAGTCGCAAGATAAAACTGTATTCCAGAGTAATCAAACGCAAAGGCTGCAAACGCCCTCTTTATCTTCTTGACACATTTCTCAAGGCTCCAAATACTGGCAACAAGTGTGCCAGATAAGACTGGCTGATTTATTCAGACTACTGTCTTGTTTTACAGGGTAAAATAAAGAGCACGCACTCGAAAAGTGGTAGAAAACCTTCATCACAATCCGTCATATCCAACACAACTGTCATATATAGCAGGTTGCTTTAAATAATTTTTTCGTGCCTTACACCAAATACGTTCTTTCATTGAGTCTGTGATGCGGGAATAGGCTGATGTTCAGACATAAAACGTCTTCCCGGAATGCAAACAGTACAAAATAAAAAGCCGGGTTGCCAAAAATTGAACATTTTCGGCAACCCGGCTGTCTCAGTGAGACCCTATAGGCTTTCCGCCCCATCCTCGCGAATGGTTTAGTATTATCGTTTATTTGTACAACTGTATTTTATTGTGAAAATTAATATATTAAATCGTGACCTATTGTCAAGCCCGTTTTTTACAGGCAGCCTTCTTTGCCGGCCGGCAGCACGGCCATACCGACCGGCATGACTACCGTCAGACCGCATCAATCAAACGTTTCTGTTTGTTATTCAATCGATTGAGCGCATGAATGTATGCCTTGGCAGAAGCTACAATAATATCAGTCGAAGAGCCCTTGCCGACAACGGTATGAGCACCTTCGTTCACCCGCACCGTTACTTCGCCCTGGGCGTCTGTACCACCGGTAATGGAGCCAACATTATACTGGGTCAGCTTTGCCTTTGACTTGGTCAGCTTTTTAATGGCTTTAAACGCCGAGTCAACCGGCCCGTCTCCCATCTCTGCAGTACGCACCGTTACTCCGTTGACTTCCATCTGGACCGTCGCCGTTGCCACGGCAAAAGAACCGCAGGTTACAGTGACATGATCCAGTTTGTACTGATCTTCTTCCCGAACTTCATCAGAGACAATGGCATCGAGATCTTCATCAAAAATTTCTTTCTTCAGATCAGCCAGATCCTTGAACCGGTCAAAGGCGCGATTGAGCTTGCCGTCATCCAGATCATATCCAAGTTCATCCAGCCTCTTTTTGAAGGCGTGCCGCCCGGAATGCTTGCCCAGTACCAGCGCACTGGAAAGAAGGCCGACTGATTCAGGAGTCATGATTTCGTAGGTGGTCTTTTCCATCATCATGCCGTGCTGGTGGATACCTGCCTCATGGGCAAATGCGTTCGCTCCGACGATTGATTTATTCGGCTGCACGGCAATACCGGTGACCTGCGTCAATAGACGGCTGGCCGGCGTAAGCTGCTCTGATACAACATTGGTTGCAAAGGGGAGAATGTCGCGCCTGGTTTTCAGAATCATGACAAATTCTTCCAGTGAACAGTTACCGGCCCGCTCACCGATGCCGTTTATCGTACACTCCACCTGACCTGCACCGGCCTGTATTGCTGAAATCGAGTTGGCCACCGACAACCCCAGATCGTTGTGACAGTGAACTGAAATAATCGCATTATCGATATTTGGCACGTTGTCCTTGAGGTATTTAATGATGTTGAAATACTCGAACGGGATTGTGTAGCCAACCGTATCCGGAATATTGACAGTCGTTGCACCGGCCGCGATCACGGCTTCAACCACTTCGGCAAGGAACGGCAGACGGGTGCGGACGGCATCTTCACAGGAAAATTCAACATTCGGGGTATACGAAGCGGCACGTTTGACCGCCTTAACGGCTGCGGCAAGGACTTTGGCCGGTTCCATCTGCAACTTGTATTTCATATGAATGTCTGAGGTCGCAATAAATGTGTGTATACGTCCTTTCTCACCCGCAAATTTCAGGGCCTCCCAGGCACGATCGATATCTTTTTCACTTGAACGGCACAGTCCCGCAATTTCCGGGCCTTTGATTGTCTGTGCAATCTTTTTTACCGCTTCGAAATCCCCTTCAGAGGCAATCGGAAAACCGGCTTCAATGACATCGACATTCAGTTTCTGCAGCTGACGTGCGATGCGCAGCTTTTCCTCAATGTTCATGCTGTTACCCGGTGCCTGTTCACCATCTCTCAGCGTCGTATCAAAAATTCTGATAATCTTGCGGTCATCCTTTTTCGCAGCCTTTGCCATTGTGAATCTCCTTTCAGTATCCTGCGTCTGAGCGCGGTTCTCGTAATAAATCATTCAACCCGTAAACAAAAAAAACCTCCGCCCCATATTTGGGGCAGAGGTTATAAACCGTCCGCGGTACCACCCAATTCGCCCGTAACACACCGGGCCTTCTACACCTTTAACGCAGGCTCACGACTCTGACTACCAAGATCACCAGAGCGGCTCCAAGGCGAGTTCACCACAATGCCTACCGGTTCGCACCAACCACCGGCTCTCTGAAAAGCATGTAAATGGTTACTACTCCTCTTCATTGCCTTTACATATTTTGTGCATAGTAGAAAAAACAGCCCCTTAAAGTCAAGGGTTTTCAAAACAAACTCTATTTCGAATGTTTCGCAAGATACGAAGCAACACCCTCTTTGGTCGGTTTCATCGCTTCCTCACCCTGCTTCCAGTTTGCTGGACAAACTTCGCCGTGCGTGTCAGAAAACTGGACTGCATCCACCATGCGAAGGGCTTCGTCAACACTTCTGCCGAGCGGCAGGTCGTTAATTACACAGTGGCGAACCTTTCCGGTAGGATCGATCAGGAACAGACCGCGCAATGCAACAGAACCTCCGAAGAGGATCCCGTACGATTTAGCAATTTCCTTGTTCAGGTCCTGAACGAGCGGATACTGGATATTGCCAATCCCGCCGTTCTCAATAGCAGTATTCTTCCAGGCAAGATGAGTGAATTTCGAGTCAACAGAAACACCGATGATTTCACAGTTTCTGGTTTTGAACTCGGTAACTTTTTTGTTGAAAGCCAGGATTTCCGACGGGCAGACAAAAGTGAAGTCGAGAGGATAGAAAAACAGAAGGACATATTTCCCCTTGAGGGCCGAAAGGGTTACGGAACCGAAGCTGTTGTCCGGCATAACTGCCTCTGCGGTAAAATCAGGTGCTTGCTGGGTTACGAGAGTTGTAAGACACATAGGGAGATCTCCTTAGAATTAAATGTAAAAGCTTATTCTTGTTTAATACCAGTCGATCTTATTCTTGTCAATAGGATAAAAATAGTCCTTTAGTCTTTTTTTGCTTTTTGATGTGCTGTTGAATGACAAAGATGACCAACAATTGGAGGCGTCGCCAAAATCTTAAGAATGACATCCCGCATGCTGGGTTCTGATTATTTCAGCTGCCGAATGCAAACATAGTCAGGATGCGGTACCAGTTCAAGCTTTACATAGCGATTCCATTTAAAGCCCGTTTTCTGCTTTTCTTCCATTGCCACACCGCCCGACACAAAAATAACAGTAGAACTCCATGACACTAAAAACTCATGAACTGTCGGGACAATTTGTATCCTCTGGCTTGTAATCCACATTCGCTTTCCGCACATGCAAAAGACATAATCGCACGTTTTTAAATACTGTATTGCACGAGTAAGCACACATATGATTTCAAGATCTGGCTTATGCTTCAAGTGCCAGTATTACCCCGCGAATTTTCATAACATTTACCCGACCGCAATATGTATGTAACGTGACGATGCTAAGATGCCTTCCAATCAACTTTGGGAGGGTATATGAGCGACAAGTCGACAAAACTTCGTGTAGTGAAGGACAATCGTCATGTAGTAACTGCGATTACAGCGGCTGCAGGATTTATGCGGAGCATCTCCATCAAACGCTTTGCTCCAGAATTTCGTCGTCACGAATTCGACATTATTGAGCGGAATAAAGACTCTCATCGAACTCGTTGTCAGATCTTCCGGGAAAAAGGTGCCGGCAATGTACCAACAATCGTGCTGGGTGGTTTTGTTCCGGACGCGACAGAAACTGTCGAGTTTCAACGCAAACTGCTGCGCCAGCATGGTTCGATCTATTATGTAAACTACGGACTTAATGGTTTTTGCCGGGAGATGTTTACTGCCCAGCTTACGGACCTGATCGAGTCACTGGCATTAAAGGGGCAAAAACCCTTGATAATGGCCGTCAGTTTTGGATGTGGACTGCTCTCCAACTTCCTGCAGCATGCTGGTGAACGGGTACATGAAAACGTCAGGGGCCTCATACTGGTAAGCCCTGTCATCACAACCGACGACCTGATCAGGCCAGCCGCACAGAAACGTGACGGCATACGGATATTGGAAAGCAATCTCAAGAAAATTGTGGCCGCCGAACCGAATAATGAAACGGATATTTCCAAACACATCGAGCGTTCCAGGCGCTGTTTTCAGGCTCTTTTCAATTCCGGCGCAGAGAACCGGGTACTGAATGTCCGCCACCTTGCAATCAGAAAAAAAATTAACGATGTCATCGAGTACACGTCTGCCCGCGGGGGATTTGAAAGGGTAATTGCTCTGCGGGACTTCAGGTTTCCGTTATTCTCCAGAACACTCTTTTCCGGCCCGGTATTGACGCTCCTGGCCGAAAATGAATCCGATATTCTGGTGCCATCATCACCGACGTTAAAGTTATTCAGCGAAGCTTCACTGTACAGCAGGATACTTCCATCCTGTCTGGTAAAGTCCGTACGATCTGGCAGAGCGGGCGACGGAGTAGCTCATGCTTCGCTCATTTTCCATCATGAAGCTTACAACACACTGCTGGAAGGATGGTACAACAAGCTCCTGTATCCGAATCTGAAGCTGGCGGTTTAGATGGGAATTCTGGCAGGAATACAGAACACCGGGATAGTGCAACGGCTGCTGCGATCTAAGGCTGTTACGCGGGCAGATCAATTTAACCGGCAGGATCCGCTGGACGCACAGCGGCGGATATTTCGGGAATTACTTGAAACGGCGGCGACAACAAAGTTCGGCAGGGATAATATCTTTGTGCGTGTGCGCGGAATATCGTTTGAAATTGCGTATGATTACTTCAAAAGTCGTGTGCCGATCCGTTCCTATCATGAATTTATGAGGGATTATAGCTATCTGAATCAGCCGAACTCATCTAACGGACGATTGTTTCCTAACCTGGATAACATAACCTGGCCTGGCACCATCAAGATGTTCTGCGAAACGTCCGGGACGACGGCGCCGACCAAATTCATCCCCTTCTCGGCACAGATGTTTGCCGAGAACCGCCGGGCGGCCCTCGACATGATGTCGTGCTATCTGGCCGCCAATCCTGAATCAAAGATACTACACGGTAAAATCCTCTACATGTCCGGCTCTACCCGTCTAACCAAAGTCAGGCGTGGCGTATGGGCCGGCGACATGAGCGCTCTCACACTCCGTTACCGCCCCTGGTACCTGACGTCGTTCGTCGAACCGGGTGCGAAGATATCAGCTCTGCCATGGGAGGATAAACTGGAGGCCATGGCGGACCTGCTGTTGCGTGACGACCGCATACGCGTTATCTCCGGTGTGCCCCCATGGATCATCCTGTTACTGAAACGTTGCGTGAAGATAGGCGGCAGGCCGCTTACAGAACTGTTGCCGAATCTTGAGTTGATCATTCATGGCGGCACCAGCATTTTGCCTTATCGCAAAGAATTTGAAAGCCTTTTTGATGGCAGATTGCCACATCTGCTGGAGCTGCTTCCCTCGTCCGAAGCCTTCATGGCTTTCCAGCAGTCAGGTGAAACGCAGATGCGTTTCACCCCGTATTATGGTGTTTTTTTCGAGTTTGTCCGATTTGAAGATTTGGACGACCAGGGCAAACCAGCAGCTTTTGCTCCTGCCATACCTCTCGAGAAGGTTGAAGTCGGCCAGCGATATGCTGTCATTCTCAGTACATGCTCGGGACTGTGGCGCTACCACATTGGCGACACAATCCGCTTCACTTCCACATCACCTCATTTCATTGAATTTACCGGAAGAGACCGCTTTCTGGATAAACTGGAAGAGAAGGTAACGCAGGAAGAGGTAGAGCAGGCAGTTGCCAATCTCAACAGAAACGGCCGCTGGAGTGTGCGCGAGTTTATGGTTGGTACAGACACCCGGTCCCGGCGACATCGGTGGGTCCTGGCTGTTCAGAACGACATGGATGTTGATGTCGCCGCAAAGACACTGGACGATACCTTGCGCAGCCTGAACGCAGACTATGCTGCATTCAGAAACCAGGGCCGCATCAACTCACCGGATGTGATGTGTGTGCCGGAAGACGGCATCTACCGATGGTCACAGGCGGAACGCGGTAAACTGGGCGGACAGACCAAGATACCGCACATCGATCCGACCCCTGATTCCTCCATGATCGCAAGTTTGTATGACTTCCATTCACCGGAATGCACGTTAGAGCCATTGCATTGTTTGTAAAGTAATTTATAATTTCTGCATTACCACAATCAATATGGAGGGTACTATGATTCTGTATGTAATGCGGCACGCTGAAGCGGTAGAGGGAAGCGACACGTTGCAGGATGAGTGGCGTTATCTTACTGAAAAAGGCAGGGTAGCGGCGAAAAAAACCTGTGCTGCAATTGCCAGGATCGGTCCCAAACCGCGGATGACCATTACCAGTCCCCTGACCCGGGCGGTACAGACAGCAGAGATCGCCGCCGGACAGGCCTGCCGGAAAAACGTCGTCGTTGCAAGCGTCCTGCTCCTGCCGGGAGCTGATATCGACAAACTGGTTACACATTTGAAGGGGTGCAAGGATGCCAAACGCGTCATGCTGGTTGGTCATGAACCCCAGCTTGGTGAATTGGTTGCGACGTTGCTTGGTCGTGATGAGGCGGTATCGCTCAAAAAAGGTGCCTGTGTGACGTTGAAACTGAATCCGGACTCCGACAATAGAGAGGCCGTATTTCTCAGTTATCTGGCTCCTGGCAAGAAGAGAACCACGTCCTTCAAAAAAGCTTTTGCACAAGCCGCTTCCTGAACTGATGCCGCAAAAACCTGTACGTTTATGGCCTGATTCGGCAACCATTCTGGAGCGCTCCCGGGCTGTTTTCTTTGCACGATGGGGAGAGTTGCTTCAATTAAGACGCGCGGTCATAAAATCATCCAACCTGGATGACATCCATGACCTGCGGATTGCATCGCGCCGTTTCAGAGCTGTACTGGAGCTCTTTTATCCGTTTCTGCCGAAAGGCCCAAGGGCCGAACTGCGGAGACACGTCCGAAAACTGACACAGGTTCTGGGCGGTCTGCGCAATATAGATGAGGCGGTACTTTTCTTTCAGGCGCGAGTCAAGGCTGATGTTTCAGCCGATACGACATTGATGAAAGCGCTTTCCAGTTTGCGTCCCGGAGAATTGAAGCGGATAGAAAAGATACTCAAACATTTCGATCACCGCACTCTTGACCGGATGGTGCGGGAGATGGTTTCAGAAGTGAATGAGCTGTCCATCACTCAGCGGAACAGTGTCTCTCTTCTGGCATATTTCTCCGATGTGTCAATCAGGCAGTACCTGCCGGTTCACCGGTTGCTTGCCGTTGCTGTTGCGCCCCGGCATCGTACATCACGCCACGCCCTGCGGATTGCGATAAAAAAATGGCGCTATTTTTTCGAGATTATCGAAACGATCCTGGACCGGGAATACACCCCGGTTCTGGAACTGCTCAAAGAATACCAGTCGATCCTGGGAAGGATGAATGATATTTCCGAGTTTGAGCTGCTGCTCCGTAACCTGAAACTGACTCCGGATGAGCGAGAGTACGCTGAAGGGATCCTTCTGTCAGAAGATGCTCTCTTACTGGAGAGCTTTACAGAACTTAAAGAGCGAAAACCGCTTACCTACACATTCCTGATATAAGAGGACACATGAAAAAGCCGCGTATCGCCGCTATAGATATTGGTTCCAACTCCATTCGCTGCATTATTGCCGAAGCCTCCAAAGAGGGCACCTTCAAGATACTGGATGATGAGAAGACAACGGTGCGTCTCGGGGAACGGCTTGCAATAACCGGAATAATCTCTGAAGAGGCTTCGAATCGGGCTATTGAAGCCATCCGGCGTTTTCAAAAACTCTTGGCCGGACTGAATGTCGAAGCGGTCGAGGCAGTGGCGACCAGCGCAGTCAGAAGCGCAGCCAACGGCAAGGAGCTGGTTGCATTGCTCTCGAAGGAATTGGGACACCCGATTACGATCATTTCCGGTGAAGAAGAAGCCGAACTGACGTCAACGTCGGCCCTGGCCAACTTTGATATGTACGGGAAACGCTATGCCATGATCGATATCGGTGGGGGAAGTGTCGAAATCGTTACGGCCTATGGAAACCATGTGGAAGAATTTTATTCCTTCGACCTTGGTGCGGTTGTCATGACCGACCGTTTTCTGACCAGGGACCCGATTGATGAGAACGAACTGCGCAAACTCCGGGGATATATACGTGGAAGTCTCAAGCGCGCCTTCGCCGGTAAAAAGATATCCGTTGATACTTTGATCGGCTCGGGCGGGACCCTGACAGCGATCGGTTGCATGGCCATGCAGATGCGCAAGGACAACTACGTGTCCATACATGGGTCCGAGGTACTGCATGCTGAAGTTGTCCACCTTCTGGCAATGTTGATCCACAGGGATCTGAAAGGGCGCCGGACGATTCCGGGGCTTAACCAGGACCGGGCCGACATTATAGTGGCTGGTGTGGTCCTGGTCGATGAACTGATGCGTTTTCTTGACGCCAATCGGATTCTGGTCAATGAGCGGGGTATCCGCGAGGGTCTTCTTATCGGGGCGATGAAACGACTGGGGATAGCATCCGGAAATAACAATCAGCCGACCTGGAAAGATGCAATCAAGGATTTTGCCCGTTCCTGCCACGTTGACGAGCAACACGCTGCACACGTGGCAGACATGGCGCTTTCGATTTTTGACTCGTTGGCTCTTCCCTTCGGACTCAAGACGACTGAGAGAAAACTTCTTGAAGCGGCAGCGATTCTCCACGACAGCGGATATTTCATCAGTTACGGCAGTCATCACAAACATTCATACCATCTCATCCGCCACGCCGAGCTGTTCGGTTTCACCCCGCGCGAACGGGAGTTGATAGCACAGATTGCGCGCTATCACCGGAAATCACTCCCCAAACGGAAACATGCCGCCTTCCAGGGCCTCAAGGAAAAGGATCAAATTGCGGTTGCTCGCATGGGCGGCATTCTGCGTCTGGCTGACGGGCTCGACCGGCGCAGAATCGGCCTGGTTCAGAATACTTTCTGCCTGTTTGCCGGCACTACCGTAACAATCCAATTGACAGCAGCAGAAGACATTTCGGTGGAAATTTTTGGAGCCAACGCCAAGAAAGATCTTTTTGAAAAAGCCTTCGGCAGTTCGGTTGTCTTTGCGACCTCATGATCACATCCTTTTTAGTTCAATTTCTGTATTCACCATCAGACTGTCACAATTTCTTTGCCTACATGTAACGCCACCCCTCTTTAAATCCGTGTAACATAGCGTCTGCAATCGGCATCCTGTTATCTGCTCATTATCGCCGTAATGCTGAGAGAGGTTCTACCTATATGCATGCAGCAACCAGCAGTAACAGTTTATTGCCTGTCACTAAGCTCTCCCCCGGCAGGATTGCACTGTTGTATTTGCTTATCGGGATCGTATGGATACTCTGTTCAGACAGTGTAGCCGCATGGTTTGTAAGGGATATGCGCCAGTTTGAACATATTGCTATCATAAAGGGAATTCTTTTCATTATCGCAACTGCTTGTTTGATGTATCTGCTGAACCGCTCGTATGCCCGGCAACTACAGCCATTGCAGGAAACATTTCATCTGGCCGAGCAGGAGATAATAAAACTTGCCTACTACGACCGTGAGACCGGTCTGCCCAACCACAACCTGCTGCTTGACCGGTTGAATCAGGTCATTGCATTCAACAGCCGCAAACGGAATAATACGGCTGTCATATACATCAGTTTGACCGGTTTCAAGGCTGTTGTTGATGTACGCGGGCATAGTGGCGGGTGCGAGGTGGTAAGCGCCATCGCCGAACTTCTGGTTTCAACAGTACGTCACTACGATACGGTCGCCCGCATCCATCGTGATGAATTCGTACTCGTACTGGGTGGATCCGTACTTGAAGCGGATGTCACCATGATCCTGAACAAGCTGCAGAAGATCTTCTCCTCGCCGATCAAAGTGGGGACAGATGAAACGTTGATTCCTGCCTGTTTCGGTGTTGCCTGTTTTCCGGCAGACGGTGTGACCAGTGAACTGCTTCTTCAACATGCCCATATTGCCATGAATCAGGCACGCCAGAATGGCGTGACGTTCCAGTATTATTCAGAAGAGCTCAATCAGAAGGCTGTCGATCGCCTCAGTATTGAGACCGGTCTGCTGCGCGCCCTGGACGATGGCGAATTTTTCCTCTGTTATCAACCCAAGATGGACATCAACGGTACGGATATCATCGGCATGGAGGCGCTTGTGCGCTGGCAGCGCCCCGGCCTCGGAGTAGTCCCGCCTGACAGGTTTATACCCGTAGCGGAAGAGAGCGGCCTGATCGTGCGACTGGGGTCATGGGTATTGCGGGAAGCCTGCCGGCAGAACAGAGCGTGGCAGGAGGCCGGGTTGCCGAAACTCAAAGTCGCCGTCAATCTCTCCGCCCGCCAGCTTCGGGACAACGCCTTCGTGCCTCTCGTAGTGCAGACCCTCGAAGAGACCGGACTGGATCCTCGCTACCTCGAATTGGAACTGACCGAAAGTGCGCTGATGGGAGATACCGGCGATACTGTCTGCAAGCTCCTTCGACTGAAAGAGCTGGGCATCAGCATCTCGGTCGATGACTTTGGCACCGGTTACTCTTCACTCTCATACCTCAAGCATCTCCCGATTGATACCATCAAGGTTGACCGTTCGTTTGTCCGCGATATTGTTAATGATCCTGACGATGCGGCGATCGTGGATGCGATTGTTGCCATGGCCCACTCACTTAAGCTGAATGTAATTGCAGAAGGGGTAGAGACGCTTGAACAGCTTGATTTTCTACGGCAGCGGAACTGTCAGCAGGCCCAGGGGTACTATTTTGCCCGGCCGCTCGATCCTCTGCAGTTTGAAGCGTTTATAGCTCAAGGCATGCCGGTCGGTGATGTGTCAATTTCCACACCTGATGTGCCTCCCGTTATCACCAGTGTAAGAACAGTGCCCGGCATGAAAGAATTCATTCCACCGGATACCGGAAGCAATCAGGAGACCGCAGCACTTACCATCGAGTATATCGGTGACATATCCATCCCGGTCCAGCCTGCACACCCCGGCGACAACCTTGCTGCTGTTCTTAAGCGATTTCAAAGTGAGGCAACCCTCCTGGTGCTACCGGTGGTGGATAACGGTCGCGCAGTCGGAATTATCAACCGATCGACCTTTCTGGAAGAGCATGTCATCGGTATGAACGGTTTCGGCTTCCACATCAATCACTCAAGGAAGATGCGCGACCTGATGGCTCCGGTGATGCTGGCACTCGAAACACATGTCAGCATCAGAGACGCTGCCCAGGCAATCCATTCTCAGGAGATGGATGTCCGGGTGGATAATATCTGTGTTACCAGAGGCGGAAACTATCACGGAGTTGTGGATGTCAATCGTTTCATAAGTGCCATCACAGATATCAATCTGACGCTGGCCAAAGGTGCAAATCCCCTGACCGGAATGCCCGGCAACGAGAGCATTCAGCGCGAAATAAATGAGCGGCTCAGGATGGGTGAGGGCTTCGACATCGCCTACATCGATATCGACAATTTCAAACCCTACAACGATTATTACGGATTTCAACGGGGGGACGAGGTTATTAAGGCGATCGGGAAAATCATCTCAGACGTGATCCTTCAGACTGATGACCAGTTTTCCTGCTTTTGCGGACATATTGGCGGTGATGACTTTATCATTATTACCGGTGCACACCATGCAGAGTATATTGCATCACAGGTTATCAAAACGCTTGAACAACATTTGCCGCTGTTCCACGGTGAAATTGATTTTCCGGCAGGATGTTACAGTGCTGTTAACCGCAAGGGTGAACTGGAAACATTCGGTCTGCTCTCGCTTTCAATCGGAATCGTCAATTCACGATTGACCCCGGTTACTTCGTACGCCCAATTGGCTTCGATTTCCACCGAAGTCAAAAAGGCCGCAAAAAAACTGCCGGGATCATCTGTCGTTATCAATAGAAGGACCCGTGAGGACCACGAACTGGCGGGACGGGTTAATAACATTACCGAAGCGGATACACCTGCATGACTTCAATTTTAAACTCAGGATCATTATGCAGAATGGCCTCCAATTCGCGAGCCATTTTTTCACGGAATTGAGGGTCGTTATCTTGGCTCAATTGCAACACCAGTTCCTCCCATTGATGTCTGATAAAAGGTTTTTCCTTGTGAGCATTCAAGGCTGCCACGGCTGTCTTGATCTGTTGATGACTGTATTCGCCTACCATAATATTCTCCCTTATACGCAAGCTTTGCGCCACAAGCAGGTATTCTGCCCGCAATTTTCTGCCGTGCCGGTTTCAAAACAGACTTCATTGTTTTCGGCCTCCTGGACGGCCCTCACCAGATCGACTTTTTTCAGTTTAGCTGCCTTGATATTGTGCTGTTTTGCAATTTGCTTAATTTCTTCCAGCTTCATTGTGTCCTCCTTTTTTTTGAGTTCCTACTCAGGGTCAGATTGATCCTGACGCAAGTGTTTTATTTTTTTTCTTTTCCGATACTGCATAACTCTTTTTTCTGCATGCTCAATCAATTGGCAATGGCTACCGCCCGCCGGAATGCCAGAATCCGGCGGAATTCTCTGGAGGTAGTTCCCATCCGGCATCATATCCCACGCTGAGCATGTGTCATTCAGGTGGACATTCAGAATAGATCGAATCTCATGAGTAAGTGCCGGAGTCTCCACCGGACAGAGCACCTCTACCCTGGCTTCAAGATTGCGTTTCATGGCGTCGGCCGAAGAAATGAAATATTCTTCAGACCCGCCGTTTCTGAAATAGTAGATTCGTGAATGTTCAAGAAACCGCCCGACAATACTGATGACGCGTATTGTCTCGGATAATCCGGGTATGGCAGGGCGAAGACGGCAGGTATCGCGCACAATCAGGTCGATGACGACACCGGCTTGAGAAGCCAGATAAAGAGCCTTGACAATGTCCCCATCTTCCAGAGCGTTTATCTTGAACTGAATCAGACCACCGCCACTTTCCCGGTGCAGCTCCGTTTCTCGCTCAATTTTTGCCAGTAGCGCTTTTTTAAGAAAACGGGGAGCAGTCAGCAATCGGGAATATTTTCTTCGGGGTTTAAACCCGGTGGTAAGATAATTGAACAGCTCGGTCACGTCATTGCCAAGTGCCTCACTACAGCTCAGGAACCCGATATCAGTATAGATACGGGCCGTGTCAGCATGGTAATTGCCGGTCCCTATATGAACATAGCGCCGCAGCGCGTTGAAGTCCCGCCGAACTATCATGATTACCTTGCAATGGGTCTTAAGTCCGACTACACCGTAGGTGACATGGATACCGGCCTGTTCCATAAGTTCGGCCAGACGTATATTGGCGGCTTCATCGAATCTCGCTTTCAGCTCCACTACCACCGCCACCTGTTTTCCGTTTTGGGCAGCCACTATCAGAGCGTCTATGATGCGGCTCTGGCTTGAAGTACGGTAGAGAGTCATCTTGATGCCAAGCACCTTGGGATCGTCTGCGGCATCTCGTAGAAAACGCTCAACTGAAGATGAAAATGATTCATAGGGATGCTGAAGCAGAATAGATCCGGCATCGCGGATAATGTGAAAAATATTGCGCGATGATTCCAGAAGCGGATGTACAATCGGATGATGCGGCGGGTCGTGCAGATGCGGATAATCCAACCGGGTCAGCTCGACCATGTCACGCATGGCCAACATTCCCGGAGATTCAAAGACATCATCATTTTCATTAATGTTCAATTCCGCTGCAAGTCTCCCCCGTTGAAATGCAGGCATCCCATCAAGCACTTCCATCCGTACGATGGGTGCAAAGCGCCGCTCCTTCAATTCGGTCTCAATCATTTCCACCAGGTCGTCTGCTTCTTCCTCATCCAACTCCGTATTTGCGTTGCGTGTTACCCGGAACAGATCACAGCGCATGACCTCCATGCCGGGGAAGAGCATATCAAGATTGCTGCAGAGCAGGTCTTCGAGACATACGAAACGGCCTGATTTCTCCGGAATTGGAACGAATCGTGAAGTACCTGCTCCCACCGGCACCTTGACGCGAGCCAACTGCATATCAGATCCTGAATCACTATTCAAAGTTAGCAGCAGGTTAAGAGACAGATTCGAAATAAAGGGAAACGGATGAGCCGGGTCAATAGACTGGGGTGTCAGTAACGGGTAAATGTTGGTCGCGAAATGAATCCGGAGGTTTTTGCGGTCACGAGAGGCCAGATCTTTTATCCGGGAGATGTGAATGCTCTGCCCCTTGAGCAATTCCAGGACCTGCTGCAACAGATCAAATTTTCTTTTTTCCAGAAGCCGGATAACTGTGTGACATTCCAATATCTGCCGGTGCGGTGTGAGCCCATCGAGGCTCACATCACGTAAACCGGCGCCAACCAGCTGTTTGAGTCCGCCAATACGCTTCATAAAGAACTCGTCAAGATTGGCACTGACTATAGCAATGAATTTGAGACGTTCCAGTAGCGGTGTGCGATCATCCTCTGCCTCGTGCAGAACGCGACTGTTGAACTCAAGCCAGGTCAGTTCACGGTTAAGATACCAGCATGAATCAGAAAGATTAATCTCTTGGTCAGATTTTTTAGCATTTCGTGCTTTTGATGGTGCAGAAGTTGACATTAACTATATCCCGCCAGCAGTGAAATTATTATCTGAATGGAGTGAATCCGTGTACTGCTGAGAGTCAAGACGCAGAATAGTACTGTACGTTTGACTACTGGCTGGCATTTTATTACGTGTGAAACTGCGCCGAATTCCCGGCAAGTGTGGAAGCAGTTTCATCCGTTCAGGTGGCAAGCCACGTACTGCCAATTGTTCTCGGGTACCGACAGACGGCACCAGTACCTCTTCCATCTGGCTGTAAAACCAGATCATGTAGCTCCAGGCTGCTTTCTCAAGAAACTCATCGTTTGTCAGACTGCGCACATACCGGGGAATATCGGCATGATAGGTGCCGGCTATGGGAATATTCATCATACGGGCAATCAGTAGGCCGAGCAACCCCACAGTCCCGGGGGTACTGATATGGATCCGGGTGAAACCTTCTCGCTCGATATAATCCATTACATCCAGAATCGGAGGAAAATTGAGTTTCAGCTCTGGATATTCCGGCAGCACAAAATCGCCAACGGACGGGAACTTTTTCACCCCTTCAATCGCATCGTCTCCTCCATCGCCTGCAGTGATTACCGTCAGCTCAACCCCGCGGTTCCGGGCAGCACTGATCAGGCGCTTGATGGTAAGAGCAACACCGTTGATTTCATCCAGCGTGTCGGTAAACAGGGCAATCTTTTCCGGGACTTCTTTGATATGCATTTCAGGCAGCGCTTTTGTGAGATCCCGTATCAGTTCTTTCCCTTTGTGCTGATGGTGAAAGGCCAGGTAGTACGGAGAAATAAGGGTGTGAATCAGCCCTATGCTGCCGGCAGTGTTGAGATAATCAAAGAAACCGGCGTTTACAGGCAACGTCATGAGGCGGTTGGTATAATGGAAAATCAGGCGATTCGCCAGACGACTGGTAACCGCAAAAATCTTGCGGTTACTGTCTGAATCACTGATGCCCGATATGAACTGGCTGTCACCAAGCAGAAGCCGTGCTTCAGAGTCGAGGATCTCTTCAAAACTTTTTCCCGTATGATTGCGTGAAGCGGGCAGGTTTTTGAGAATAAAAAGGCGGATCTTGTCAATGAATGAACCCTTGTCTTCGCCGATGTTGAAAAAGCGGTCAAGAAGAGCACTGACAAAAGGGGTGGCACCGCTCCGACGCTGGCCCAAACGCTCCCGGTAGAAACTGTGGGCAATACCGTACAGGCTGTGGGCCATGGTCAGCGGTCCGCCATCCTCGCCATCGGCCCAACTGTCTCCACTCCTGATAGCATCAATAAAGCTGTCGATTGTCGGAGTATCATAAACGGTGGTGTGAGCCCTTGCGATGAACAGGCCGCTATGGTCATCCGAACCTCCGACGACACCCTTTACCCAGGGAATGCAGCCGTATGGCTGCAGATCATATGTATTGGACAATCGCTCGATGACCGCTTCGTTCAAAGAGGAAACCAGGCGTTTGGTGAAGCCGTTGAAACGGTGTGCCCGGCATCCGTTCTTGATTTCAAAGGTCGTAAAGAGCAGCAGTGACCGTTCCATGATTTCAAGGTTCAATCTTTCGTTCTGGGCGTAGAGGGGGTGAGCGAGGAAATGGGTAATCTGTTCCGAATGAAGGTACGCGACCAGTTCGTAGATGTTTTTCCGCAGCGCCATGATCAACTGGAATTGCCCCTCGGAGATGTGGAGCACCACAACATGCACTTTGCAGCCGTTTTCTGGGAAATGGGCCGTGATCTCGGAGCTGATGAAGGCTTTATCAAGGTGAGCTATCTCAAGTGCTCCGTTGATGGCGTTGTGGTCGGTAATGGTAACGAAATCCATGCCCCGCTCACGCGCGACCCGGTACAGCTGTTTGGGAGATGTGTAACTCTCCGGGACACTGAACTTGCGCATGGCCCAGTATGTGGGTTTGTTGGAATGGCTGGAATGAACATGCAAGTCCGCTTTGTATGGGTTCATGATTATAAGATATATCATGCTAATGTTACAGGAATGTTGAGGTTGTGTAATTGTTGTGTAGAAATACCGGCTGCGGCGTGCCGGTGTGTGCGCGGGAGCAGAGCAAATGAAGTTGTGACCATATTGTAACTTGTCAAACTCCTCCCCATGAATCATATGGTTGAACATATGCAAAACAAAAAAAAAGAACGTATCCTCAGTTGCTGCCGGCGTCTGATATGTGCCGTGTGGCTCTGTCTGCTGCCGGCAGTTATACAGTCAGCAGAGAACGCCACAATAACGGTGGTGCACTACACGGTTTCTTCAATGGGTTTTACAATCGGTGACGTGACCACCACCCAGCGCATGACGAAAGAAGGCGATGTGCCCGGAGTTCACTTCGAAACCAAAGCCGCAATCAATGCATCATTTTTGTGGATGGGTTACCACCAGGAAACCGTTGAGAAGGGAGCTCTCCAGAGAGGTGAACTGGTCAGATACTCTCACAAGGGGAAGGAAAACGGCACAATGCTGGATGTCGAAGGGCGACTCGAACATGCGGTTTTTCGCTTCGATATACGCAAACAGGGAACGGAGCGTATTGTTGTCATACCCCGCAGCAGCTACGACTACACCACGATGGAGTGCCCCGAAGCACGGATTGACTTTTCCGGAAAAACGATGGTCACGCTGAGGATTCTGGATGTGGAAAAAATGGCCGTGGTGAAGCGGGATTACCGCCTTTTCGGTAACACCAGCTATGAGGTCGCCGGGAAAGAGTACCCCTGCCGTATCATCGATTTTTCGGACCAGAACAAAAAGGCCCGGCGCTGGATTGCATGGGATGGGACTACTGTTGTAATGTACCGTCAGGACAGCACAGGAGAGAAAAATTCATATTCCGTTCAGGCTACGTCGGTGATCAAGAATATGTAGGCCGATCGGTTCAAATGGTCATGCGGGAACGAACGGCCGCAGGTAGCGGGTGACATATTCCTCAGATAGCCCGGCGGCCTTAATGCCGTGGTTAATTCTGGCAATATACTCCTCTTTCGGTTCACCCTCCTCAACAACCGGATCGATATAAACCAGGCAGTCCACCTCCCTTCCGTTCACTTCCACCCCCAGTTCTTCCTTGAGGTAGCTCCCATTCTCAACTCCTTCAAAACGGTCGAGGCTGAGCACGTCATCTTCCGAGAGTTCGTACACTGTTCCAAGCACATAGTCTCTCTCTGATGCCACGATACTGGCATACCCCCGAGTCGTTATGATCCAGCGCCACCCATGTAGTCGCCCGGCACTGACATGACAATAATCAGGGCATCGCAGAATCATTTGCTGTCGCCACAGATTTGAACCATACGCAAAATAAAGCATACTATCCTCCCGATTCGTCCCATCAGGAAAAGTAACACAATATTTACACGGCACAAACACAACCGTCACAATTTTCCTATATGATCACTCATATGATCAACAACCAACCAGTAGATTCTGAACCGCTCAATGTCCGCAAGGTGTTTGCGCGACTGGGGGTTTCCTTTGCATCACGGGATGAACTGGCGGCCACACTCCCTTTCTCGTTGCATGATGTGACCGCAGGTTCAGAAAGCGAACTCCAGGCGGTAGTGTGCGGTGCACAGAGAGATGTTGACCTGCCGCAGATTATTGAACAGTCCAATTTTTTTGCCAATATGATGAAACGGGCGGCATCAGGTGAAGCGCCCCGAAGGGCTGTGGCAGATCTGGAGCGGTTCCTGGCGGACAATCCTTCCGGGGTGTGGGAAAACAGCTGGGTGCGGTTTCCCCGCCGGAACCTTTCACGCTTTGCGCTCAGCGTATTGGAAACCGACCTGCTGGCGGATAAAAAAAATCCTGCAGGCGGCATACGGGCAGACTCAGCCAGCTTCATGTTCCGTGATGCTTCCGGCGAAGAGATGCTGCGGCTGCCGATCAGTTACCTGATCAAACTGGCTCTGGCCGATCTGCTCGGTTCCCAGCAGATACTCCCCGACCTGATCCGTCAGACCGGTATCCGCCTGATGGAACATTACCTGAACGACAACACCTCGCCGGAAACCTTTTCATTTAATGTTGTCTCTCTCACGCCCCGTAATGGCATGGGCGCAGCTATTGCCAGGGAAACCGCCATACGCTTCCTGATGACCCACCTGTTGGTGACATACGCCAACCAGGCCTTCGGTATCGCCGAGCGAGGTCAGCAGGCCATGACCTATTTCGCCCCCCACCCTCCGGTACGGCAAAAAGAGCTGAACGACCATGTCTCGGACAGCTTCTATCGAGATCTGTTCATGAGCCCCTGCCTTTCCGGCTGGGACAAGGGGGAGGACAAATTCCGTTACATGCATCTCTGCCACCAGGTTTTGTCCCGCAGCCAGCTCAACGCGGTCGCCAAACTGCGTGACGCGGGTATCATCCTTACCAATCTGGTAGTGCTGCCAAATCTCTCCAATGTGAGCCTGGCCAACAACGGCACCCATATCAGCATCGGAAGCCGGCGCCTGACGCAGGCTCTTGCGGACGACGGTTCCGGTTTCAACGCAGCTCACGAAAAGCATTTTGGCGATCTGGCGATCAAAATCAGCGAACATTTTCTGCCGCTCTTCGTAGGCACGTATACCGCGGCTCCCTACCGGATAGCATTCAGTGATTTCCATCCCGAAAAAGCACTCGGCTTTCTCTCGCATGAACTGGACTATACTCACTTGAGGATGATCTGGCGGCGCTGGAAAAAGAAGGCAGATCTTTCCATTTTCGGTCAGCCGCTCACCCCTTTCGGACCCCACGCGCTGGACAGTCTGGTGAGTTCCGCCTTCAGGCTGAGAGGTGATTTTGTCCCTGATTACCGGCTTATCGATTATCTGGTCTGCCTGTTGTCAACGGAGCGCAGTCCCGGATTGGACGGGCAGGTCGGCAACAGTAACCGACTGCGCCGCGATCTGGCCGACATGGGTGTGTTCGATGAGCAGATGTCGGTCTACCTGCTCTACAAGCAGCGTGAATTCGCAAAAATGGGTTTTTCCGGGTTTGAGGGGCGCTATTACAGCATGTTCGAAAATTTCGCTGATGACATGGGGCGGGCGACAGATCTGCAGACACTGATAACGGCACTGGCCTACAAGTACATGGCGCTCGGCACGACCCATACCCATATTCCCGATGCCCCGTCACTGGAGAGCGAACGGCGGCAGATTTTTTTCGGAGCGGCTATCGGAATCCCCACTTTTTTTGTACAAAGGGACAGCAGTCAATGCCTTTCTGAAGAAAATTCTCAAGAAAACCGCCGGAATCCGGTCCAGTCACCGCTATCCCGGTTATCTACGGGTACAGATCCATGAGTATCGTCGGGCTCTGATACAGGTAATCCGCGAAGATGCGGCCGACCTGGTGGAAATGATGGGTCTGCACGACACCCTGAACGACCTGGAGAAGAGAATCAACGAACCGACCATCCATTCCGCTGCAGGACGTTTGACCTCCGGCATCCTCAACGAGGTGAACGCATCATCACCTCTGAGCGTTAATGCCCGTGAATTTAACATCGGAGCCGAAAACTACTACCGGACCACGTTGAAACGGCGGCATCTGGATGAGGCTTTCGGATTCCTGCATCAGGACTGTCACCTGCTGGACCGGGAACAGAGCTCGCTCAACGAGGAACAACGCAAGGCCCTGAGGGTCATCCTTCAGGGGCAGAATGCAGCCCGGTTCATCGAAGATGCCAAAGCGGATGTCCTGCACGATCGGGCGGACATTCCGACCCTGCAGCGACTGATGAATCTGGTGCTGTTCAAGGTGCATCACGATCTGGTTACTGCCACACATACATCAGACCATCAAAGGAGCGATCAGAATGCAGCACCAGTACATCGAGCGGGATAGCGGCAGGGTCGTCACAGAGCAGTTGATCGGCGACAGCATGGTCAGACTGCTGTATCACGGAGTACGTGAAAACAATGCCGCCCTGTTCAGGTTGTTAACCAGCAGCTGGTCGTCCCATATCCTGAGCATGGTCAATTTTGACCGCCCCATCCTGTCGGAACGGGCCTTTCTGGAGAATTGCGGCATCGACCTGTCGGAGTGCCTCGACGCGTACGACAGGCTGGACACGCCTCGTAAAATATTCGAGCGAAGGATTCGCTACATGGAATGCCGTCCCATGCCGGCAGAGATAGATACGATTGTATCACCTGCCGATGCACGGGTGCTGGTGGGGTCATTTCACGAGACATCACTGGTTTTTTTGAAAGAAAAATTTTTCTCCTTCGAGGAACTGCTCGGCAGTGACAACAGTGTGTGGCACAACGCCTTTACCGGAGGCGACTTTGCCGTTTTTCGGCTGACACCGGACAAATACCACTACAACCATACCCCGGTATCCGGTCAGGTAATCGATATTTATGCCATCGACGGTGGGTACCACTCCTGCAACCCGACCGCCGTGGTCGCCGTTGCCACACCGTATTCGAAAAACAAACGGGTTGTCACCATTATCGATACCGATGTGCCGGGGGGCACCGGAGTCGGACTGGTCGCGATGATCGAAGTTGTAGCGTTAATGATCGGCGACATTGTCCAGGCCTACAGCTCTGAGGCATATAACTCACCACAGCCGGTTGAAAACGGGATGTTTCTGCAGAAGGGACAGCCAAAGAGCCTCTATCGCCCGGGGAGCAGCACCGACATCCTCATCTTCCAGAGAGGGCGCATTGATTTCGCCACTGATATTCTGGAAAATATGCGCAAAACGAACGTGTCAAGCCGCTTCACCCAGGGATTTAAAAAACCGCTTGTCGAGACGGATATCCGGGTGCGCTCATTGCTCGGCACGGCACGCAACAGTTCCAACTCGGGAGGAACCGATGATTGAAACAGTAACAATGCTCTCAGTCGTTATTCTGTTGACGTGCTATTTTTGGTGGGGGTTCAGGATGCTGCCCGGAGAGCGATGGCAAATAGTAGCCACGATGCCGTCTGTTAAAACAGGGCCAGGGGTGTGGAGCGGGGTCAATTTCACCTGGTACGGCCTGCTTACCGCCAACGCGTATTTCGTGTCAGTAGCGGTGCTGCTTGTACTGATGGGAGCTGCCGGGGTCCCGCCGGTCGGCACGGCCATTCTGGCGGCGGCCATGCTCTGCTGTTGCGTGCCTGCATCGCGTCTGGTAGCGCGGATTGTCGAAAAAAAAGCCCACACCTTCACTGTCGGAGGGGCGGTATTCGTCGGCATCCTGATTGCCCCCTTTGTAATAGCAGCCATCAACCGCACCGCTGGCAGGATGCTGGAATTCCATATTCCTATAATGGCGGCATATGCCGCGATTGCCATTGCCTACGCCTTCGGCGAAGGGTTGGGGAGGATGGCCTGCATCAGTTTCGGCTGCTGTTACGGGAAGCCGCTTTCGGCAAGTTCGGGTCTGCTCAAGAGGCTGTTTGCGGGTCGCAGCTTTGTATTTTTCGGCAACACCAAAAAAATAGCATATGCCGGAGGACTTGAGGCGACCGAGGTTATTCCCATTCAGGCCGTTACCGCCGTTTTCTATACCGGCTGCGGCCTGATTGCAGCCGGTATGTATCTCACGTCTCACCATACCGGTGCCTTTCTCCTGGCGACTGTTTCAACCCAGGGATGGCGCTCGTTTTCCGAGACTCTTCGTGCCGACTATCGTGGAAAGGGAAGGTTTTCCGCATATCAGATTATGGGAATCATCGGTATCCTGTATGCCATCGCTGCAGCATGCTTCTTCATGAATGAACCATCAGGTCACGATGATCTCCTGACGGGTCTGAAAGGCCTCTGGAATCCGGCACTGATTCTTTTTCTGCAGGGCATCTGGATGACCATTTTCCTGTACACGGGACGGAGCACGGTGACAGGCGCTACGCTCAGTTTTCATGTACACACGGAGCGGATTTGATATGGCCGACGTACGACAGGTGAGGAATCTGTGGCGGCGGATCGCCGCACCGGTCATAAAACGGGTACAGGGTGTCATGTCATGCGGACTTACGCCCCGGAAACTTGCCCTGACACTCTGTCTCGGGAGCGCCTTAGGGGTTATGCCGGTGGTATTCGGCGCCTCGCTCATCTGCATAATTGTGGCCCATGTCATGAGGCTCAATCATGTCGCACTGCAGTCGGTGAACTGTCTCCTCTGGCCGGTTCAACTTGCACTTCTTGTCCCCTTTTTCAAACTGGGTGCATGGTTGTTCCCCGGAGGACCGCCTGTGCAGCAGCACCTTCTTTCAACTTTTGTCCTGAGCCATGATCTTTCAGCCTTGAATTCCTTTGGCTGGATGATGATCAAGGCACTCGCGGCGTGGATGGTGACGGTGCTTCCGGCAGCTTTGCTCATTTATCTGATAGTGAGATCACCTGTTTCAGACAGATTACCAAAAAGCTTTGACTATTGAATGCCTGCAATCAGTACAAATCAATAAGGAGATAGTATGCCGGGACCCTATGCACATATCGCTCTGCTGCAGGAGCTCATGCGGCCGGGAACGGTGGAGTCGATTTTTGCCCCTTCATCGCTATTCCCAGAATCATTGGCACCGTTTTTCCCGTTCTGCGCACTGGGCGCTGTCAGCCCCGATTATCCAAATCTGGCGACGGTTGATCGAACCGCTTCCATCTGGGCGGATGCCATGCACTATACCCGTGCGTGCGAGATGATCACCAGTGGTATCAGACGCGTCAGGGGGGAGCACGGAACGGTTCGGGACAAACAGTTGGCATGGCTTCTGGGCTACTGCGCTCACGTGGCAACGGATGTAACCATCCATCCCGTTGTTCTGGCAAAAGTGGGTGTATATGCGGAAAACCAGCGACATCATCGTATCTGCGAAATGAACCAGGACAGTTACATTTATCGGCGCATGAATCTGGGCGAGATCGGCGAATCGGATATTTTTGCCCGGACCGTGGCACAATGCAGCTCTGCCTCTGACGATGCGAAACTTGACAGGGATATCGTCACTCTCTGGGAGGGTATGCTCAAGGATGTTCATCCGGATTTGTATGCCGCTCATCAGCCTGATAGCTCCTCATGGCATCGAGAATTTATGACTTTTGATGCCGGCAACGCCGGCAACGCCGTAAAACTTTTCCCACTTGCCAAAGTTATTGCGACAAAAATGGATCTTGCCTATCCCGTCGGCGACAAGGTTGACCGTCAGTACATAGACGAGTTGGAAATCCCGCTGATAACCCCGCAATATCTTCACTATGACGATATTTTTGACCACTCTGTCGATAATGTAGCTGCGATATGGAGGCTTGTAGAGCGAGCTGTGTGTGATGACAATATTCGTAATCTGCCTGTTTTCAGCGACTGGAATCTTGATAACGGGCGGGATGAATTCGGTAGACTTGTCTTCTGGGATGAACACTGATACGGTATCTGCAGCGACTGTAATGAAAGGATTTGTAAGAACAGCCGGGTCGGTTTTTGATATTCCCGGATCACAGAGTAGAAATGGCGACCGGCATATTCGAGGAGTCGATGCATGGTGGATACCGTCATTTTTTCACTGCCCGGGGATTGACTGAACAGCTGTATGAATATCGCCATAATCATACGTTTTGTCCCGACGTTACATGCAAACAGGACTGATTTGTTTTCACTATAAACGGTACGAGGAGACATGCCATGTACATTGCCAGAGACAAAAATAACGACCTGTACCTCTTTAACGAACTGCCAGACAGGGGAAATGAATGCTGGTGGGCTTCCAAAGAAGTTGACGGCACCTATCTTCGCCTCAATAAATCCCTCTATCCAGAAGTCACCTGGGATTCTGAGCCGTTCCGGGCAGAATTATCGATTGTAAAACCTTCCTGAGATAAACCGGAATAATGTTCGTGATGTTCCCGCCAAATCTCTCCTGGCAGGTTCATACTGTAGTCCTGCCAAAATTGTTACAATTACGTTACAATTGCCTATAATGCTTGATACTTTCTGGACTGCAGGTATAGTTGACATCATTACAATAAATAGGGAGGCGGCAATGAGTAAAAAGGAAAAGTCGGTTTTTGTCCTGGCGGATGATTTTCAAACTATGATTACCATGATTCCCAAATTGGCAGCGTTTTTAAAAGTCCATAACGAGATTGCAGCAGGGTACCAAAAGTACCGTAAAAACGGCGGGGCTTCGATTCCCGGAATTGAGAAGCATATTGGCATCAAGGAGCAAAAGAGCGTTCCTGCCTCAAAAACGAAGATGACCGCTGTAGTAACAAAAACCAAGGTGACTGATGGAATATCTGAAGTAAAAAAAAAGAAGGTCAAAAAATAACGTAATGGCTGCGTTTCCGATAACAGACTAAAGATTCCGGGACGGTACATTTCCAACAATATTGCAGGAGCGGCAGCGATGCCGCTCTTTTTGTTTGTGTTGCATTTGACCGGACGAGTTACCATCTGATACGCGCATTTATGGTCACTAAAAAGTTTCGAAGTTGGAACCCGATCGCAATCTCAAGTGTGCTAGAAATCTGTGCATGATTTCAAAACTTGTTTTTCGGAGGGAACACACATGGACGTAGTGAAGAGTAGGATTTCATTTACCTCGGTGCTGGCTGTTTTAGCACTATCCACCCTGATGAGTGGTTGCGGCAATAGCGACACTCCAGCTGCAACAATTGCTACCACACCTCAGGCACCAGCAACCACCGCAACGTTGTTGTACACATCTGATGCTCATTATGGCATCAAACGTGCCGCAGCTTACGCCTTCAACGGCTACAGCAACGCCCAGCAGGTTAACTCAGCCATGGTGTCCGTCATGAACACCATGCCTACAGTAGCTTTGCCTGCTGATGGCGGCGTGAATGCGGGAGCGGTCATCAAAACAGTTGATTATGTTGTCGAGGGTGGCGACATCGCCAACCGGATGCAGGCTGACGCGAAAAACGGGTATTCAACCTACGTCCAGTCAGCATATGATTCATGGAAACAGTTCGAGGCCGGTTACATAAATACCTTGAAATTTCCTATGCTCATGCTCCCCGGTAACCATGACGTTTCCAATGCTGTTGGTTATGTAAAAACCATGAGCCGGGATGGCGGGGTAACACCGGTAGCTGCCGGTGGTTTGACCAATCTGGATGGTTCTGTCATGGCGTTCATCTACAACAAGTTTGTGAAAGCCGGTACCTTTAATACATCGACAAAATCGTCGGCACAGGATTCTTATTCCAATACAACATATCAAACTGCAGCAAACAAGGTGTATTACTCTAAAGACATTGCCGGTGTTCATTTCATGTTTATCAGCATGTGGCCTGACCTGGATGCTCAAGCATGGATGGAGGGTGACCTTGCAAAGATAAGCTCTACCACTCCGGCGGTTATCTTTACTCATGATGAACCTACCACCGAAGGAAAACACCTGACAGATAAAGGTGGACCTACCGTATTTTCAACTACCAACAAATTTGAAAACCTCCTTGTCAACGTTTCCGAGTATGACACGGTCGCACTTGGTACAACTGCGGATGGTGTAGCTGCCACAACAATTTCAGTGCCCTACCATACCCAGGGTAATATGTCTTCGAGAGCTGCGCAAAGGTCTTTCGTCCGCTTTCTGCAACGCCATAAAAACATTGTTGCCTACTTCCATGGCAACACCAACTTCAATGAGTTCTACATATATACTGGTCCTGACAATCTTGTCAGCCTGCCTGTCTTCCGTGTTGACTCACCGATGAAGGGTTATTATTCCGGTCAGGATGATGCTACGGTAGCCCCTACGGCTGGGGTTTTTAATACCAATCTGCTTTCATACCAGGTTGTCTCTATTGATTCAGTAGCAAAAAAAATGACGGTTCGTGAATATCTTTGGAAAACAAATGCCTGGGGTGCAAGTTCTTCTGTATCACTTGATCCTCGAGCACTGTAGGACGTCCCTCAAACAACATGTATGGAGCACTGCCCGAGTCGGAAACGGCGCGGGCAGTGCAGACATTTATAATCGCGCAGGACCTATGCCCGGGTCCATGCGCATTTTTTTGCAAACCTCCGCCTGCATTATCAGCGCTTTCTGCCCTTCATTAACATTTAACCAACTCGACACCCCGATGTAACCTTGCTTTTGCTATGTTTGCCACATGGGAATTTCCCGCATCTCACAATTTTACCCGGCAAGGAAAAAACATGAACAACCTGATTGTTAACAAGTACCTGCTGAAGAAGAAAATCTCCACGTTCGAAAATGGTACGGTACTGTACCAGGCAGAGGAAATTTCCACCGGGGTCTCGTATTTTATCAAGGCTTTCAGGGGTGGGCAGAACGGTGATGCTGCCAAACTCCGTGACAGTTTTTATGCAGAAGCTAAAAACCTTGCCCATCTGAACCATGCCAATATTCTCCAAACCATCGATTTTTTTGAAGAGAATGAGGTTTTTTACCTGGTACAGGAGCATTTCGGGGCGTTCCGACTGGATGAGATTATCAATCATCATGGCGGCAACAAAGAACTGCCGACACTTCATGTCATCAAGCAGGTGTTGAAAGCGCTCTCGTTTGCCCACAGTCGCGGGCTCATCCACCGGGGAGTAAGTGCGACAAATGTTTTTGTGGCCAAAAACGGTCTGGTCAAGCTGGACGGATTTGGCGCATCAAGTCATATGCCGACAGAAGCGGGGAGCAGCGCTGCCTTTTTTGCCGCCGCAGGATATATGAGCCCCGAACAGATTGTAAACCCCAAGGCGATTGATACACGCTCTGATGTCTATTCAGTCGGTATGTTGATGTATCAGATGCTGACCGGTGCACCACCCCGGGAAGCCGGTTCAACCATTATCCAGTTGATGCGGCAGATGGAGGAGGATATCTCTGACATACGTGAAAAACTTCCCGAACTTGATGGTGATCTGGCAGCAATAATTCACCGCGCCCTTTCACGGTCGCCCGACCATCGTTTCCAGAGCGGCGACGAATTTATTGCCGCCCTGGAGCGCTATCAGCACCGTGACAAGCTTGACCGCGAGGCCCGGGAAAAAGCGGCTGAAGGCAAACTGCGTCGACGACTGTTTGTGCTCCGCAGCACCGCTGCCATCGCCATGCTGGTAATTCTGACCTGGGGCGGCTGGTACCTGTTTTTTGCCGAGCGGATTGAAACAGTCCTCAGGCTGCAAGGTTCAAATACCATCGGTGCCAAACTCGCCCCGGCCCTGGCGGAAGAATTCCTGAAACGAAAAGGGGCAAACAGAACACGACGTGAACCGGGTGCGAACGATGAAGAGGTCAGGATTGTCGGCAGCATGGGGGGGAGCAGGGCATGGGCGGTGGAAATCAAGTCTCATGGTTCCTCCACCGCCTTCGAAGGGCTCGAAAAAGCGCAATGCGATATCGGCATGGCTTCGCGCCCAATCAAGAAAGTGGAATCTGAAAAATTGTCTGCTTTGGGCGATATGACTCAGTACGGAAGCGAACATGTCATCGGTCTTGATGGTCTGGCGGTGATTGTGAACGTAGCCAACCCGCTAACAGCGGCAAGCAAGGACACTCTTGCCCGCATTTTTGCCGGAGAAACAGGCTCCTGGAAGGATGTCGGCGGCAATGACAAGGCAATCAGTCTCTATGCCCGGGATGACAATTCCGGAACGTATGATACCTTCAAAAGCCTGGTTCTGGACAAGAAAAAGTTGAGCGCCGGCGCCAAACGCTATGAGGACAGTAACCAGCTATCCTCCGATGTCGCCGGCAACCCGGCTGGCATCGGCTTCATCGGGCTCCCGTATATAAAAAGCTGCAAGGCGCTGGCAATTTCGGCGAGCGCTGCCGGGGGTGCGATTTACCCGAATGTATTTACCGTTGCACAGGAGGAGTACCCGCTGTCACGCCGCCTCTACATGTATGTTGCGCCAAAGATCGGTAACCCCCTGGCAAGAGATTTCATAGAATTTGTGCTTTCGGACGACGGGCAGGAGATTGCAGAAAAGAACGGTTTTGTTTCTCTCAAGGTTCGTGCCGAAACACCGTTGTTGCCGGACAACGTGCCGGCGGAATTCAGAGCCATGGTGGATGGTGCGGAACGGCTGTCGCTCTCCTTCAGGTTTCGCCCTGATACGATCAGCTTCGACAACCGCTCACGGCGCGATTTCGACCGCCTCATTCACGCGCTTGATCGCAAGGAACTGCAGGGGCGTAAAGTCATGCTGTTCGGTTTCAGCGATATGAGCGAAGGGAAAAAATCAACAGAGACCGCCGAACAGTGGGCAAAAATGGTGGCCGGTGAATTGACGTCGCGTGGCGTGAACGCTTCTGTGGTCATGGGGCTGGGCTCTGTAGCGCAGCTTGCGGAGGGTGGTTCCAGCGATGGGAAAATCCGCAATAACAGGGTCGAAGTATGGCTGTCCCGTCGATGATTTTTTATGACTCACCACCTGAGGCACACATTCCGGTTCATATCATGTCCATGACAACACTTGAACAGACCCGTCAGGCCCTGGCAACCTATTTCATGTTTTCCACTGCCGAGGGGAGGGATCTTCCGGACACTGTTATCCTGTCGATTCTTCTGGCCAAAAAGGAAGCTATTACGCAGAATGACCGGCGCTTTGAGCGGCTCATGCTGGATGTAGGAAAATATTGCGATGAACGTCTTGACGATGCAAACAATGCCGGCAAAACCGGCCGGAAAAATTTCCATCGCCTGGTTGATATACTCCACCGGATGGAGGAGGCCTCACAGTTCATCAATAAAATGGTTTTTTTTGCGCGTGGAATCCCCGATTGCGATACCCTGAACGTGCTTTCTTCCAGCTGGAATGAGTTAAACACCATCAAACCGGGACTTTTCAGGGAGTTACTGCTTGACGATCTTCTCACCAGCGACCTGCCGGGAAGGATGGGGCGCAAACGTATAACCAATATACTGGATGGACTCGAATGCCTTTCCCAAGGCACGGGAACCATGCAGGATATTCTGCAGCGACTGGAGAGGGTAGAGCGAGAGGAACAGATCCTCGTAAGCGTTGTGACCTGCATCCAGGAGGCAATCGGAAGCCGTTACGGATTGCTGGCCGGAGATGGTGAACGGGATACAATCAAGCGGATTGTATCAATTGAGTTGCGCCACAAGCGGCTCCTGAACGGAGACATCCCCGACAATCTTTTCGACGTCGGTCTGCGGCTCGCAAAAAGTTCACTGATGTATATGAACACGCTTCTTCCAATTATTTTTTCACAGGGCGACGCCGGATTGCGGGAGGAATTCATACGGGATTCCGGGCTCGACAGACTCCTCGTGGAAGAATTGGAAGAATTCTGGTGCATCCGGGAAAACCTGCCGCCACACAGATTGGATTCGATCCGCAGCAGATCATAAACGTGCCCTGGCTTAAGAAGGGGGGTATTTCCTTGCAAGGAAATCAGGGCGCTGCGCGGCAGGCGTACAGTGGTACGCCGCACAAGCAAAGCAGAAGTTTGACGCCGCCAGGGGGGAAAAAGCACCCTTTATGGATGGACACTATTTAGAAATCAAGCATACGTCTGGAACTTTACACATGACGGACGTGTTTACACGTCTCTCCCACTCCCGCCTTTCCGCCCGACTCGAGTGGATCTTCATTATCCTGATTGGCATTGAGATTATGATTTATCTGATGCAACTGTATCAAGGGAGTTGAACGGTATATATTGCGACTCCGCCTTATAAGAATCCCGCAACATTCGAAGTTTTTCAATCTGAATGTCCAATTCTGCAAAACCACCCGGAAACGGCATACGGCACCACTCTGCTAAAGAGGCCACCCACCCGCGCATGGTTAGCACAACCCCGCTGCTATCGTACTGTTGATGACAACGCCATTTTTATCAGGTAATTCCATCGGCCTATGGCACGCGCCGCAATTGGTACCTCTGTTCAGTTTTGCCCAGAGCACGAGATTTTCAGAGTCACACCAATCGCAGCACCAGAAATAATAGTCTTCGTTTAGTCGTATTTTCATTTTTACGTTCCCCTCTCTTTTTTTCTCACAATACACTGCGATTATTACAAACGTGTGAAGGCCAGATAAATTTTTTGTTAATTTTTTGAGTATTCATAGCTGGATGCAATTTCAACAGAATCTTTATACAGCTGCAATATGGCTGTAACAATTGCGTGCTACAAATGAGTAAGAGAGATATGGCCACTCGAATTACGGTAATACAGGAGCAGGAGGATGAGATGAAGAGGGTGCTTATTATTGAAGACGAAAAAGATTTAGCAGAGATTCTGGCCTTTAATCTTGAGAAAGAGGGATACACCGTAACCTGTGTTCATGATGGCAGGCAGGGGCTTGAGCGAGTCGGTTCAGATCTGCCGGATTTGGTCCTTTTGGACCTGATGCTGCCGGGACTGCCCGGAACCGATATCTGTAAGGCGCTTAGGAAGGATCAGCGCACTTATCAAATTCCGGTTATCATGATAACGGCAAAAGGTGATGAAATTGACCGCGTTGCGGGATTTGAAGTCGGTGCCGATGATTATATTGTCAAACCCTTTTCCATGCGTGAAGCGGTCCTGCGCATAAACGCGGTCATGAGGCGCTATGAGCGGGAAATACAGCAGCCTGAATCTTGAATATCTTACTATCGGGGATATCGTCATTGATAAGAATCACCATTCCGTAAAGAGCGCCGGCAGTGATGTTGATCTGACCAGCACCGAGTTCAAGCTGCTCCTCTTTCTTGCAGAGAAAAAGCAGTGTGTCCAGAGCCGCGAAAAACTTTTGCAGAATATTTGGTGCTGCACAAATCCTGGAGAGATGAGAACCGTTGATACTCATGTAACCCGCTTGCGCGGCAAACTGGGTGCGCCTGGCGGCATCATCAAGACCGTCCGGGGTTTCGGCTACAAGATCGAAGAATAACGATAGGAATGGTTATGGGCATCCAGGCCAGGATCATTTTGGTCGCCACAAACTGAACGGTGATAAACCATTCGGATGTGGTCGTGCCATTGTAATCATAGTATTCAACTGCATAGTGGAACTGCTTCAGCAACCGGCGAACCTGAAAACGACACCCGGTTTTCGTCTCCATGTAATAATCATAAATGAGACATGAAAAATTAACAGACAATTTTCAAAGCTGTAACATGTATGTAACAGCAATCTGATATAGTGCCAAATAGTAATGTAACACAAATTAAAGGAGGAACATTCAATGTTCAAGAAGTCAATTCTGACCGCCGCACTGCTGACGGTCACCGTAGCAGCAGCCAATGCCGCACCAACCCATATCGATGCCAAGATTGCCGCGTACAAATCAACGTCCGGTGTAGCCGGCAACCTGAGCAGCATCGGTTCCGACACCCTCAACAACCTGATGACCTACTGGGCAGAAGGGTTCAAGAAAAAATACCCGAATGTTAATATCCAGATCGAAGGGAAGGGTTCTACAACCGCTCCTCCTGCCCTGATTGCCGGCACTGCCCAGCTCGGCCCCATGTCCCGCATGATGAAAAGCTCCGAAGTAGAAGGGTTCGAAAAAAAGTACGGCTACAAACCGACCAAAGTCGGTGTTGCACTCGATTCGCTCGCAGTATTCGTCAACAAGGACAACCCGATCAAAAGCCTGTCGCTTGATGAAGTAGATGCAATTTTCTCCAGCACCCATAAGCGCGGCCTTGCCGATATCACAACATGGGGACAACTGGGCGTCACCGGAAAACTGGCCGACAAGCCGATCAGCCTCTACGGCCGTAACTCCGCATCCGGCACCTACGGTTACTTCAAGGAGCATACCCTCCACAAAGGTGACTACAAGAACACCGTTAAGGAACAGCCCGGCTCCGCTTCAGTGGTTGAAGGTATCGCCCATGACATCTCGGGCATAGGCTATTCCGGTATCGGCTATGCCACCTCCGGTGTACGTGTCCTTGCGCTTTCCGACAAGAAGGGTGGCAAGGCAGAAGCTGCCAACTATCAGAATGTACTTTCGGGAAAGTATCCGCTGTCCAGAATGCTCTACATATACGTTGCCAAAAAGCCGGGTGAACCGCTGCCCAAGGTTGTTGAAGAATTCCTGAAATTTGCACTTTCCAAGGAAGGTCAGGAAATCGTTGTAAAGGACGGCTATGACCCGCTGACAGCCAAGATGATTACCGATCAGCTGAAGACGCTTAAATAAATCTCCCTCACCCCACGTAAAAGGGCCCCCTCCTTCCAGGAGGGGGCCCTTTTACATATAAGAACAGGTGATCATGCCGGGAAAAGGTTCAGCAGTTCAAATATACGATATTTCTTCCGGTCACTGCTACTATCTCTGAATCACGAATTCATCTCTACGGTTTTTCGACCAGGCCGCTTCGTCGCTTCCCTGGACAGCCGGCTTCTCTTTGCCATAGCTGATTACTTCAAGTCTCTCCGGCTGCACACCCAGTGCCGTCAGATATTTAGCTGCCGATTTTGCGCGCAACTCACCAAGTGCCAGGTTGTACTCTGCTGATCCACGCTCATCACAATTCCCTTCGATGCGCAACTTTACGTTTTTCTTGTTTTGCATCAGAACTTCTGCACTGCGACTAAGAGTGTCCCGTGCTGACTTACTTAAATCAGAGCTGTCAAAATCAAAGTAAATCTTATCAAATGCGGCTTCGATGACGGTTTGCTTGGCAGATTGATCCGCAGTCGATGCAGGCACAACCTGGACTGCCGGTGCCGTATTTTTCGTTTCGTCCGTTTTCTGAACAGCAGGTGTTGCAGGAAGACTTGCAACAGGTTTTACGGCAACAATCGGCTCATCCTTTTTAACAATATCCTTGTTAGCACACCCCACCGCTCCCAGCATTACCCCAAAACATCCTGCAACCACAGCAGCCTTACGATACATATTCATGTTTCTTCTCCTTTTCATTGTGTCTGTTGACACGAGATATTTCACGTGGTAATAATTTACTATACAAACTATTTCTGTGTCAAACTAAATTACGGGACGATTCATGAGTGTGCATACTGCTGATGGTTCAGTGAACAATATAACCGGAACTTCTCGCGTATACCCGGACGAAGAACTCCTTGGAGAAATTTTCGAATGGCTCCACAATCTGACACACGTATTCAAAGAGAAATCCCGCGAAATTGAAAAAAATACGGGTCTGAGCAGAAATCTTGTGATGGCCATGAAAGTAATTTCCACCCCCCATTCTAGCAGTGTTTCCGGGCTTGCCAAGCGGATGCACATCAATTCCGTCACAATGGTTCGTATTCTCGATCGATTGGAGAAGTTGGAGCTTATTACGAGGATACGGTCGACAAAAGACCGTCGTGTGGTCGAGATCAGGGTTACCGAGAAGGCCGGTGATCTTGAACTGATGCTTAACAATATGACTCATGACATCCTGATGAGCTGTTTTGGGGCAGGCGATACATCTGAACTGATGGAAAAGCTTGCGACTCTGCAGAACCTGGCATCACGACTGGATGCCGGGAGCGTTGATTTTTCGAAAAATATGATCGTCGGAACCCTGAAGGAGAAGTATTAGCTCTACGTATGTGGTTAACTGAATGAGACATTCTTTTAAACGGTTTGTCCTCAAATGCAACAATTCGTTACTTAATCATAGTTGCACTAACAGGGAAATACAATACCTACATGAATCCAGTGCCAGGCATTATTGCTACCCTTATGTGCACAAAGGGAAATATATGACGTATCTCTCAATAGTCATACCTGTTTACAACGCCGAAAAAAGCATAGCCTCACTGTGCCGTGAACTCATGGTGCAACTTGCCGACCGCTATCGTCTTGAGATTGTTTTGATTAACGACTGCAGCAATGACGATACTGATGCCATCTGCAAACGACTTCATGCGGAGCATCCTGAATCGGTTGTATACGCCGGACTGTCACGTAATTTTGGTGAACATAATGCCGTTATGGCCGGCCTACAACTGTCGCATGGCGACTATGTGGTCACCATGGACGATGACTTCCAGAATCCACCGGAAGAAGTTGACCGATTGGTGAAGGAAATTCAGAAGGGCTTTGACGTAGTCTACTGTACATACCCAGAAAAGAAAGATAGTGTATTCCGTAACCTTGGCAGCTACCTGAATGGCAGCATGGCGCGGGTTGTCCTAAACAAACCTGCCAATCTCTATCTTTCCAGTTTTAAAGCCATGAATCGATTTCTGGTTAATGAGATCATCACCTACACAACCCCCAATCCCTATCTGGACGCCATCATTCTGGGAATAACCCGCAGTATCGGGACGGTGGTGGTACGCCACGACCAGCGTCTGGCAGGCAGGTCCAGTTACACTCTATTAAAACTGACCGCTCTCTGGGGAAACATGATTGTCAGTTATTCCCTCATTCCGCTCCGCTTTCTGACTGTAACTGGGTTTGTCCTGACAATAATTGGTATTTACTCCGTGATCTCAATGGTACTGGGTAATTTAACTCCATTATTGGATAATCCCAGTGACCTGGAAGAGCTTACCTCCGTCAGCATGTTTTTCAGAGGATTACAATTATTTGCCACCGGCATTGTGGGTGAGTACGTGGGGCGCATCTACCTCAAACTTAATGAAACGCCACAGTTCATCATCAGGGAGAAACTCACATCATATCAGGTTGGCAAAGCATCGGGAGGTGGCAACCATGGCGAGTGATGGCGCTTTTTGTGAATATGCCGCCGCCATAGCTGTCAGCCCGGATGATATGGCGGCTGTTATGGACTCATACAACAGTTGTTCGGCACTTAATGATGATTTGTTCGTGAACGACTGGATCCGGCAAGCCCGTCGGAATGCGACCCTCCATTCCATGATTGTCCCGCTGGAAGGGGTGGATGGCTGGAAGTGTGATGACGCAAACGGAAATATCTGCCACGAAAGCGGACGCTTTTTCAGCATAATCGGCGTTCGCGTGCGGCATCGTATTGACCGTGACGAAATCGAATGGGATCAGCCGATTATTGAACAACCGGAGACCGGTATTCTCGGTATTCTGGCTAAAAAGATAAGCGGTGTTCTCCATTTTTGCCTGCAGGCAAAGGAAGAACCGGGCAACATCGGCAATATTCAACTTTCTCCGACGGTTCAGGCCACGTACAGCAATTACACGGGAGCCCATGGTGGATCAAGCCCGCAATTCCTCGAGCTGTTCGCCGGGGCTGGCAATGCAAGAAACCTTTTTGCACGGCTTCAGACGGAAGATGGCGGTCGGTTTCTGTACAAATCAAACCGGAATATGATCGTGGTTGCGACGAATGATTTCACGCAGGGACTGCCGGACGGCTTTATCTGGCTGACCCTGCGGCAAATTGCTCGTCTGATGAACAAGGACAACCTGATTAACGCCTGTACGCGAAGCATCATGTCAAGCATGGTCTTTGCGTCGGAATGCGAGTGGAGAAATAAGCGGCAAACCTTGTTTTGTCACCAGGAACAAGGAATACGTGCCACACTCCAGTGGCTCGATGATCGCAGGGCAGCAAACCATATGCTGGCTCGGCGTATCGGCCTGAACGATCTGCAGGAATGGCGCATCGATGGCAAGGGTTTTTTCTCACACAGAGAAAAACGGTTTTTCAGAATAGTAGGGCTGCAGGTTTCTTCCGGGACTCGGGAAGTTCGAAGCTGGGGACAACCGATCATAGAAAACCCGGCCGCCGGGATCATCGGTCTGTTGATGAGGAACGGTATTCATGGCACTGAGCTATTGATGCAGGCCAAAGCCGAGATCGGCAACCGGAGTACCGTGCAGCTTGGCCCAACGGTCCAGTTTACCCAGGGGAACTATGAGGGTAGCCGGAAACTGAAAAAACCGTTCCTGTTCGATGAATTTCTGGAGCCGGCAGAGTATCGCCTTGTTCACGAAAGCAGCCAGACCGAGGAGGGTGCGCGCTTTTATCGGGAATATCATCTGCACCGGATCCTGATGCTACCGGATGGCATGACCATGGCGGCTCCACCCGATTATCGGTGGCTCCCGCTGGAGCAGGTCATGTTTCTGGTTCATCTGGGTGAGCAGGTCAACTCCTGTGCCCGGAGTGTTTTGTCATGCCTGCTCTGTCGGGAGGCTGCATGATCCGGGTCGGTGTCCTCGGTTATTCCGACATTGCCCGCCGCAAATTCATCCCCGCTCTACTGAAAAGCGAGCAAGCAGTTCTTGTTGCCTTGGCGAGCAGCCGGCCGGACAGGGCAGTTTCCCTGGCAGCCGGTTTGTCGGTGATGTTGATGACATATCAGGAGCTTGTCAGTGACCCTGCCATTGATCTGGTTTACATTTCACTCCCCAATCATCTTCATGAAGAATGGAGTATTCGTGCGCTGGAGCAGGGCAAACACGTAATCTGTGAAAAACCGCTTGGCCTGAGTGCTGCGTCAGTCAACCGCATGCTGAAAGCTGCCGACAGGCATGGCAGGCTCCTGTTTGAGAACCTCATGTACCTGCAGCACCCGCAGCACAAGGCGGTGAAAGCGCTCATCGCGGCAGGAACTATCGGGCGGGTTCTCTCCCTGCTGAGCGAATTTGCCTTTCCGGGGCCACCCGAAGGAGATTTCAGACATGACCCGGCCATGGGCGGCGGAGCGTTCCATGATATGAATCGCTACCCGCTAAGCGCTGCCCAGTATTTTCTCGTAGGAAAGATGCACCGTTGCTTCCAGGGCAGTGCGGATATAGAGGACGGGCTTACCATGTCACTCCAAGCCGATTCCATTACAGAGGCGGGGGAAACGTTCTCGTTTCTGACCGCATTCGGCCTGCCGTACCGATCATTCTACGAGATCAGCGGAGAGCAGGGTTTCATAAGGGTAGAGCGAGCCTACACCACTCCGGCAGAGATGGAGAGCAGAATCACAGTGATGGTACAGGGCGGGGACGAGTCATTCAACGTGCCGCCAAGTGATCATTTTTTGGATACCATCGAGCACGTATGCGGATTGATACGGAGTGACCAGTGGAGAGCGGAACATCAGCAGTCGCAGAATCTGGCCTCACTAGCTGACATGTTTCATGACAACTGTATTCAGGAGAGACTGGAACATGACGCGTAACAGATCGAAGATCAGATATTGGAACTATCTTGAGGATTACGCCGCGCACCGCGAAGAATATTTGCGGGCAGTTGACACCGTGTTCTCGTCCGGCCGCCTGATCCTGGGACAACAGGTTGCTTCCTTCGAGAATCGTTTCGCCGAGTATTGCGGGGCAGTATCTGCCATAGGGGTGAATTCCTGCACTGACGCTATTTTTCTCGCCCTTAAAGCATTGGGCATCTGTCCGGGTGACGAGGTCGTTACGGTATCAAATACTGCAGTGCCTACCGTGGCCGCAATCAGGGCCACCGGCGCGGTGCCGGCGTTTGTGGATGTGGAGGAGGACACCTTCCTGATGGATGTGTCATTATTCGACAGGGTCATAACCCGTCGTACACGCTGCATCCTGCCGGTGCATCTGACCGGACAGATGGCAGACATGCTGCCGCTACTGGAGTTCGCCAACTGCTACGGTCTCTCCGTGGTTGAGGATTGCGCCCAGGCGTGCGGTGCCACCTATAACAGTCGCCATGCCGGCAGTCTTGGTGATGCCGGAGCATTCTCCTTTTATCCTACCAAGGTACTGGGGGCTTTTGGCGATGGTGGTGCTGTGATTACAAACCGACCGGATCTCGCCCAGCGAGTGAAGCGGTTGCGGATGTATGGTATGGATAGTGCCTATTATGCCGAGGGGGAGGGGTATAACTCCCGGTTGGATGAAGTGCAGGCTGCCATCCTGAATCAGAAGCTGCCGGGTTTGGATGCGTCGATAGAGCAGCGGCGGCGTATCGCCCGCATCTATGACGACGGTCTGGCCGGAGTTGGCGATATTTCCCTCCCTGCTGTCCGGGAGGGGCGCAGTCACCAGTATTACCTCTACACCATAAGGACCGGACGACGGAACAAATTGATGAATTATCTGGCGGAGCAGGGGATAGAATCCAAGGTCAATTATCCCGACCCAATCCATCTGATGCGTGGATACCGTTTTCTGGGATACAACCACGGCAGCCTTCCTGTCACAGAACGGCTGGCAGAGACAATTCTCTCGTTGCCAATGTACCCGGAACTACCGCAAGAACATGCCGCGGACGTAGTTAAAGCCATCAGGCGCTTCTTTGCCGGAAAGTGATCTGGAATGAACCTGATTGAATACACCCGTATGTACGAAGTCGAAGACCGGCACTGGTGGTATGTCGGACTTCACCGACTGATCTTGGCAACCATCCGGCGAGAGTCACAGCGCCTTGAGAGGCCGCTCAGGATATTTGATGCCGGCTGTGGCACAGGCCGACTCTGTCAGCTTTTGGCGTCTCACGGACACAGTGTGAGTGGCTGCGACGTGTCGGAGGAGGCGTTACGACTGAGCCGCCTGCGAGGAAACTCGGAAACATTTCTGGCAGATTTGAATGCCATCACGCTTGAACCGGAGTCCTTTGACGTCATTACTTCTATTGATGTCCTTTATCACACGTGTGTTTCCGATGATGTTGCCGTCATGCGGCGTCTGCAGAGTGCTCTCAAGCCGGGTGGTTTGTTGATCCTGAATCTGGTTGCGTATGAATTTTTGCGCAGCACGCATGACATCGCGGTACATACACGGGAACGATATTCACGCCGCGTGCTCTGCAATCGTTTAAGAACCGCCGGTTTCAATATTGTTACAGCAACGTACCGCGTAAGCCTCCTGTTCCCCTTCATTGCGGTGTTCCGGCTGTTGTCACGAAGGACCGTACGTCAAGATACTGACGTGGGTGATGTGGCTTCGGACGTAGCCTTGCCACATCGGGTGATTAACGTCCTGCTGGTGAAAATAATTGAATTGGAGAATTCGATTCTTAGAGTGACGCCGCTACCTTTTGGCAGTTCAGTATTCGTAGTAGCTCGTAAACAGTAAAATTAGTATTAGTGACATGGTGAGGCCATGAAAAGACCACGAAAATATATGAAGACTCCTGCTATCGATGCCGATACCAGTCCCATTCAACCGTTACAGCCAGAGATTGACAACAGAAGTCTCTGGCAAGATCCTTTTGTACATATTCTGCTAATCCTTGCCGCTGGTTTTGTTGTTTATTTTAACTCCATTAATGTACCGTTTATTTTTGATGACCACACTTATCTGGTCAACAACCCGGCAATCAAGAATTTCGACTGTTTTCCTGATACACAAAGGGTATTCGAATACGCCATTCATCAAGACATAAAAAACAATCTCATTCTTCGACCCGTCGCCTATTTCACCTTTGCCGTCAACTACGCACTCCATGGCTTAGGCCTGTTTGGGTATCACATTGTCAATCTGCTTCTCCATATCGGCTGCGGAATACTGGTATATTGCTTTTTTGCCCAACTGCTGACAACCCCGGCAATGGAATATGGACAAAAACCAGGTAATATCAGGGAAATGAATAATTCGCTCTACCTACCCTTGTTTGCAGCACTACTGTTCGTCTGCCATCCGATTCAGACCCAGGCGGTAACATATATCATTCAACGTTTTGTTCCGCTGGCCACATTTTTCTATCTTGCTGCGTTGGTTTTGTATCTTGAATTCCGCCGCGCAGAGACACAAAAATTACGAGTTTTGACATATACTCTCTCATTAATCGCTTCTGTCCTTGCCATGGAATCGAAAGAAATTGCCTTTACGCTTCCGGTCATCATCGCTCTGGTTGAATTCATGTTCTTTAGCGGGAACATAGTATCGAGAGTAGCCCGGCTTATACCGTTTATTCTGACGATGGCAATAATACCCATCAAACTTATGCAACTGTCAGCACCGATAAGCCCCGAAAAAACTGAGAGCATCTCTGGTGCCATAAACCTGGTAAATTTTGGGAGCATATCGTCTTTCGATTATCTGATGACGCAGTTTGGTGTCATAATCACCTATTTACGACTCCTCTTTCTGCCGATCGGACAGAACTTTGATTACGATTACCCGTTACAAGTGAGCTTTTTTAAACTTGAGGTTTTGCTTCCGCTTGCCCTGCTTATCGTTATATTTGGGGCTGGCCTCTTTCTTCTGAACCGCTCCAAAGAAAACCGGCTCTATAAAATCATAGCATTCGGAATATTCTGGTTTTTCATCACGTTGACTGTTGAATCAAGCATTGTACCGATTGAAGACCTGATATTCGAGCACCGTATCTACTTGCCTTCCATCGGCTTTTTTATCTCTTTTCTTGCCAGTGTTGCCGTCATATTTAATCGTTTTGCCAGAAAACCAATTGAAAAATCAAAGTTTGCAACCTTACTGCTTATTGGGATGGTAGCAGGTCTCACTTCTACTACTATTTCACGAAACATGGTCTGGCAGGATGAAGTATCATTCTGGAATAACGTCGTAATGAAAAGCCCTAACAAGGCCAGGGGCTACGGTGGCTTGGGTGGTGCATTAATACAAAAGTCAAAATATGTTCCTGGTGAAAATGATAAAAATATGTTGGAAGATATAACATTGCTGAAAGTTGGGAGCGAAAAACAAATACATACTGCGATCTTAGCACTTAAAGATGCCATCAGGATTGCGCCAAAAAACGCCGTCAATCACCGAGCACTCGCGGAAGCTCTGATCCTTCAGAAAAACTACGATGAAGCGTTACTTTCATTAAAGATAGCATCCGAACTGGAGCCTAATAGTGGGAAACCATATGTGATGCGTGGAGAGATCTACGAATCTAAAAAAGACTTCGCACGAGCCCGCCAAGAGTATAAAGAGGCTATCAGAATAGATCCATTCTACCATGTGTCGCATGTAAAGCTTGCAGGCGTTTACGCCAGAGAAGGGAACGTTCAGGACGCTACCAAGGAGTTAGAATTAGTCATGCGGATATTCCCTGACGAAGCTGTTCGCAAAAAGCTTGACCGTCTTAAAACGGGGAGATAGTGCATGTTGCCGACTCATCGCCCAACGATTCAGCTACGGGAGGAACCATTCAGGCCGGATCGGGCAACCGGCGTTTTTTGAATATGTTCAATATTCTGATACACTTATCAAACCCGGGTGGAGGAGAGCGATCACATGCAGAATGATTTCCCGTCATGGCAACACGAAATAGGTGCCACTTTACAGACAGACGGGAGTGTTCACTTTGCGGTCTGGGCTCCCAACGTTAAAAAGCTATCTGTTACATTTCCAGATACTGACCCACATCGTATTGAACTTCTGGAAAAAGACACTGCCGGTTATTTTAGCGGGACGCTTACGGGGATCACAGCAGGTACCCGCTATCTGTATCAACTGGATGACGGCAGCGAGCGCCCTGATCCGGCTTCCCGCTACCAGCCGGAGGGGGTGCATGGACCATCAGAAATTGTCGCCGCAGATAGTCACCCATGGAACGATGGCGACTGGACCGGCAGACCACTGAATGAATATATCATCTACGAACTGCATGTGGGCACGTTTACGCCGGAGGGCACCTTTGACGGAGTGATCTCCCGTCTCGATTACCTGTGCGAACTCGGCATAACCGCCGTCGAACTGATGCCGGTTGCCCAGTTTCCCGGGGAACGCAACTGGGGTTATGACGGTACCTACATCTTTGCTCCCCAGAACAGTTACGGCGGACCGGACGGCCTGAAACGGCTGGTCGATGCCTGTCATGCCAGGGGCCTGGTCGTGATTCTGGATGTGGTCTACAACCACCTCGGGCCGGAAGGGAACTATCTGCACGGATATGGTCCCTACTTTACCGACCGATACCGCACCCCCTGGGGAGACGCGGTCAATTTCGACGGACCCGACAGTGATCCGGTCCGCCACTATTTCATCTCCAATGCCCTCTACTGGATAACCGCATTCCACATCGATGCCCTGCGACTTGACGCCGTCCACGGAATCTACGATTTCAGCGCCCTGCACATTCTTCAGGAACTTTCCGAGGCCGTTCACCGACAGGGCACCGCGCTCGGACGCATGGTCCACGTTATTGCCGAAAGCGATCTGAACGACGTACGTATGATCAAACCACCGGAGTCAGGAGGGTATGGAGTTGATGCCCAGTGGAACGACGATTTTCATCATGCACTCCGTACCTTCCTGACCGGGGAAAAAGCAGGATATTACGGTGACTTCGGCACGTTTCCGGATCTGGTAAAATCCTTTCAGGAGGGGTTTGTTCTCTCCGGCGGTTATTCATCGTTCAGGAAACGGCGTCATGGCAGTTGTTCCGCAGAGGTTTCACCGGAGCAACTGGTAGTGTTTTCACAGAATCATGATCAGATTGGCAACCGGATGCGTGGAGAACGACTGGGCGAACACCTTTCAGCGGAGCAGTTGATGCTCGCCGCTGCAACCGTACTTCTTTCCCCTTACATTCCGCTGCTCTTCATGGGAGAGGAGTACGCTGAAGCTGCGCCGTTCCCCTATTTCGTCAGCCATGGTGATGCTGCTCTGGTTGAGTCGGTCAGACGTGGTCGACGTGAAGAGTTTGCTGCTTTTGTGAGTCAGGGCGTTCCCCCGGATCCACAGGATGAGAGCACGTTCCTCTCGGCAGGAGTTGATCAGGAGCAGCGTCGTCACGGAAAACATAAAAGAATATTCGATTTCTACCGCGATCTGATCCGGCTTCGCAAAGAATTCGCACCACTTACCGGGGAGGGCAGAAAGAAAATACAGGTCGTGGCCAACAATGGGGAAGCGTTTCTGGCTGTCATCAGAAACGCCGGCCGCAGCCAACTGCTCTGCCTGTTCAACTTCAGCGACCAGAGCCGGGTGATCACTCCGCCTCTGGCACATGGCACACTGCGAATCCTGCTCGATTCAACCGGCTCATCTCCGCAAGGGAGCTGCATCACCGTCTTTCCCACACGTCCCAACACATTCCCGACGCTTGCCCCTTTCAGCGTCATTGTCTACATAACTGAAAGGAATAATTGATGAAAAAAGGGCTCAGAATACCGGCATCAACCTACCGGCTTCAGTTCAACGAACACTTCAAGTTCCGTGACGCCAGAGAAATAGTTTCGTATCTGCAGACCCTCGGCGTCAGCGATATCTACGCATCGCCCTACTTCAAGGCACAGGAGGGGAGTCTTCACGGCTACGACATACTGGACCAGAACTGCCTGAATCCGGAAGTCGGCACCGAAGTTGAGTACGAAGCACTGATCGATGAACTGTTGCGATGTAAAATGGGACATATCCTCGATATCGTCCCGAACCATATGTGCATCGAAGGGCCCGGCAATACCTACTGGATGGATGTGCTGGAAAACGGCCCTAGTTCTACCTATGCCGGTTTTTTTGATATCGACTGGCATCCTGCCAAAAAAGAGCTGGAGAACAAAATTCTGATCCCTATTTTGGGAGACCAGTACGGCTCGGTACTCGAAAACGGCGAACTGCAACTATCCTTTGAAGAGGGGTCCTTTTTTGTGTGCTACTACGATCACAAATTACCGGTCATACCCAAGACCTACAGTAATATCCTGACACTTGAAATAGCGACTCTTGAACATGAACTTACTGTCACAGCACCCCAGTTCCAGGAGCTTATGAGCGTTGTGACAGCGCTCAGGCATCTGCCGCCCGCAACTGAGAAAAATCCTGAAAGGATTACAGAGCGCTATCGCGAAAAAGAGGTTGTCAAGCGGCGGCTCTGGAGCCTTTATCAGAACAGCAGCGCAATCAGGGAGTTCATAGATACCAATGTGACGACCTTCAACGGGACACGGGGGGACCCTCGCAGTTTTGATCTGCTGGACTCACTTCTTCGGGAACAGGTCTATCGCATTTCCCACTGGCGGGTTGCAACCGAGGAGATCAACTACCGGAGATTCTTCGATATCAATTCCCTCGGGGCCATCAGAGTGGAGGATCCTGCCGTCTTCGAAGAGACGCACCGTCTTATTTTCAAACTGGTGGAAACAGGTAAGATTACCGGTTTGCGAATCGATCACGCCGATGGTTTACGTGACCCTGAAGATTATATCAGGCGCCTTCAATCAGGCTGTTTCTCACGGATGTATGCAGGAGCTATCGATACAGACAACTGTGAAGAGAACGTTGAAACAGCAGTGAGAGATAAATACGACAGAGTCGTGGGCGCAGACCCCTCCTACAAGCCGTTCTACATCATTGCGGAAAAAATCCTCCTCAAAGCCGAGAGGCTGCCGGACAGCTGGCTGGTGTTCAACACCACCGGGTACGATTTTGCCAATCAGGTTAACGGCCTGTTTGTGGACACCTCTAATGCAAAACTGTTTGATGCCCTGTATACCCGATTTATCCAGCACCGCATTGACTTCCAGGACGCCGTCTACGAAAAGAAGAAACTCGTCATGCAGGTAACAATGTCGAGCGAAGTCAATACTCTGGGGTACTACCTGAACAGAATATCCGAACAGAACAGACATACGCGCGATTTTACCCTTAACAGCCTGATCAAGTCGATCGTTGAAGTGATCGCATATTTCCCGGTGTACCGGACGTACACCAACAGTTTTGAAGTTCTGGAGCGGGATTGTCAGTACATTGAGTCAACGATCGGCAGGGCGAAACGTCAGAACCCGGCGATCAGCACATCGATTTTTGATTTCATCCGTGATGTCCTTTTACTTCGTTTTCCGGACACCATTACTGACGAAAACAAGAACGCGTGGCTTGATTTTGTGATGCGGTTTCAGCAGATTACCAGCCCGGTCATGGCAAAGGGGGTCGAGGACACGGCATTCTATCTGTACAATAGGCTTGTTTCCCTGAACGAGGTGGGGGGAAGTCCGGAGCGGTTCGGTATCTCACTGGAAGCGTTTCATGGGCAGAATATTGAACGATGCAAAAGCAGACCGCTGGCCATGCTGGCCACTTCGACCCACGACACCAAGCGGAGCGAAGATGTCCGGGCACGGATATCCGTACTCTCTGAAATTCCCGAATTATGGCGGGAGGGTCTTTCCCGCTGGGGCCGACAGAACCGTAAACTGAAGATGATTGTCGACGGGAAACCTGCTCCGAGCCGCAATGAGGAGTATTTGCTTTACCAGACTCTGGTGGGAACCTGGCCCTTCAACAGCATTGAAGATGCCGGCTTCGCAGATTTTAGAACCCGGATGAAGGCGTACATGCTGAAAGCCATGCGGGAAGCCAAGGTACACACCAGCTGGATAAGCCCCAACACCCTGCGTGAGGATGCGGTGATGTATTTTATCGACTCGATCCTTAAAGACACCCCGAACAATATTTTTCTCCACGATTTTGCATCATTCCAACGCCTGACCTCTGCCTGCGGTGTCTTTAACTCTCTTTCCCAGACACTCCTCAAAATCACGTCTCCAGGGATTCCTGATTTCTACCAGGGGAACGAATTATGGGATTTCAGTCTGGTTGACCCTGATAACCGTCGTCAGATCGATTACCGCCTACGTACACGTCTGCTCGATGAACTTGTGCGAAAGGAATCTGCAGAAGGTGCCCTGACAACTGCACGGGATGTGGTTGAAACACGAAACGACGGCCGCATAAAACTGTACCTGACGTATAAGGCGCTCAACTTTCGCCGCGAAAACCGTGATTTGTTCGAATCGGGAAGATACCTGCCGCTGGTTGTGGAAGGCCCCTGCCGGGAACATGTCTGCGCATTCGAACGCTCGGTCAACGGCAGGTCAGTCATGGTGGTGGTGCCTCGTTTTTGCTCCAGCCTGATTCAGGACAGCACCGGACTTCCGCTGGGAGGGGAAGTATGGCAGGACACCGTCATAATTCAACAGTTCGACATTGCAACAAGCCGCTACCGCAACGTTTTTACCGGTGAAGTCCTGGACCTCAATCAACAGGAAGGTCGTCTGAGCCTGGCTCTTCGGGACATACTCGCGGTGTATCCGGTTGCCCTGCTGGAGCGGCTGAACCGCAGCAGTGAAACTGTGTAAAGGAGTTATATTCATGTTAACCGAACAGGACATATATCTCTTCAAGGAAGGCACTCATACGCGGTTGTACGAAAAGTTCGGCTGCCATCTTGCCGTCTGCGACGGTGTCGCCGGTGCGCACTTCTCCGTATGGGCCCCCAACGCCGAGCGCATCTCGGCTATCGGCGACTGGAACGACTGGGATCATGGTGCAGACCCGCTCTCTCCCCGCACAGACGATTCGGGTATCTGGGAAGGGTTCGTGCCGGGCGTCACGCATGGCCAGGCGTACAAATATTTCATCGAATCCCGCCTTGGCGGCTATCAGGTGGAGAAAGCCGACCCGTTCGCCTTTTGCGCCGAAACGGCGCCGCGCACCGGTTCGCGCGCCTGGGACCTCAGCTACGACTGGGACGATGCAGCGTGGATGGCGGCGCGGCGTAACGCCAACGCACTCGATGCGCCGCTGTCGATCTACGAAATGCACCTCGGTTCGTGGCGGCGCGTGCCCGGAGAGGACAACCGCTTTTTTACCTACCGGGAGATTGCACAGCCGCTGGCTGATTACGTCCGCGAGATGGGGTTCACCCACGTCGAACTGATGCCGGTCACCGAGCACCCCTTCTACGGTTCGTGGGGCTACCAGACCACCGGCTATTTTGCGCCGACTTCGCGCTATGGCGACCCCGAAGATTTCATGTACCTGGTCGACACCCTGCATCAGTACGGCATCGGCGTCATCCTCGACTGGGTCCCTTCGCATTTCCCCAGTGACGAACACGGGCTGGTCTACTTCGACGGAACCGCCCTCTATGAGCATGCCGACCCGAAACAGGGGTTTCATCCCGAATGGACCAGCCAGATTTTCAACTACGGCCGCAACGAGGTACGCGGGTTTCTCATTTCCAGCGCCCTGTACTGGCTGGAACGCTACCACATTGACGGGATACGGGTGGATGGCGTCGCCTCAATGCTTTACCTGGACTACGGACGAAAGCAGGGTGAGTGGGTGCCGAACCGCTTCGGCGGCAGGGAGAACATCGAGGCGGTCGAATTCCTGCGCCTGCTGAATCAGGCGGTCTATCGCGATTTTCCCGATGTGCAGACAATGGCCGAGGAGTCGACCTCCTGGCCGATGGTGTCGCGTCCCGTGTATCTTGGCGGGCTCGGCTTCGGGCTGAAATGGAATATGGGGTGGATGCACGACTCGCTCAAGTACATGAGCCAGGAACCGGTCCACCGCAAATATCACCACAGCCAGCTCACCTTTTCGATCTGGTACGCCTTTTTCGAGAATTTCCTGCTGCCGCTGTCGCACGACGAAGTGGTCTACGGCAAGGGTTCGCTGATCAACAAAATGCCGGGCGACTCCTGGCGCCAGTTCGCGAATCTGCGCCTCCTCTACGGTTATATGTGGGGGCACCCGGGGAAGAAACTCCTCTTCATGGGGGGCGAATTCGGCCAGCGGAGCGAATGGGCGCACGAGGGGAGCCTGGAGTGGCATCTGCTTCAGCATCCCGAGCACGAAGGTCTGCGCCGCTGGGTGACCGACCTGAACCGGCTCTACCGTGCCGAACCGGCGCTGTATCAGCAGGACTTCGATCAGGCCGGGTTTGAATGGGTGGACTGTAATGACAGCGAGCAGAGCGTGCTGACCTTCCTGCGCCGGCCAAAGGGTGGTGGGGAAGCGGTGCTTGTTGTCTGCAACTTCACACCGGTGCCGCGCAGCAATTACATCATCGGAGTGCCGGAGGGTGGCTATTGGCGCGAAATTGCCAACAGCGATGCAACGCTGTACGGCGGCAGCGGCATCGGAAACTTCGGCGGCGTCGAAGCTGCACCGGTCTCCGTACACGGCCGTTTTCATTCGCTGGTACTGACGCTGCCGCCGCTTTCAACCCTGATGTTCAAAAGAGAGGTTATGCATGACAACAACTGACATACCTATGGATGACGGCCGGATACGCGCGGTAATCGAACATATCACCCCCTCGATGGATGGCGGGACGTTTCGCGGCCAAACGCATCGTCGGCGACCAGGTTCTGGTTGAGGCCGACTGCTTTACCGATGGCCACGATTCGCTTGCCTGCCTGCTGCTCTGGCGACAGGAAGATGAGACTGCGTGGCATGAAACGGAGATGGTGCCGCTCGGCAATGATCGCTGGCGCGGCAGTTTCAGCTGCGGAGTGCCGTTGGCCGGTACCGCTATACGGTCACCGCCTGGGTGGATCATTTCCTTTCCTGGCGACACGATTTTGCACGACGGGTGGATGGTGACGATCTGCGCAGTGCGGCTCTGGTCGGCGCCATTCTCATCGAAGAGGCCGCAGGGCGCGCAAAAGGCAGGGAGCGCACACAGCTGAAAGGGTGGGCGACCCGGCTGCGCAGCGCACCTGATGTGCTGACACTGAGGACGCTCGGACTGGACGAAGAGCTCGCTGCAGTCGCCGCACGCTTTCCGGACCGGAGTCTTGCTGCAACATACCCCGTCGAACATCCGCTGGTGGTAGACCGCGTGCGCGCCCGTTTCTCCGCCTGGTATGAACTGTTCCCCCGCTCGGCAGCTACCGAACCGGGACGGCACGGCACCTTCCTGGATTGCGAGGCACGCCTCCCCGAAATCGCAAAAATGGGTTTCGATGTACTCTATTTCCCCCCCATCCATCCGATCGGACGCGTCAACCGCAAGGGCGCCAACAACACACTGGTTACGGATCCCGGCAGCGTCGGAAGCCCCTGGGCCATCGGCTCAGCCGATGGTGGACATATGTCGCTGCATAGCGAACTGGGCACAATCGAAGATTTCAGGCGGCTGCTCGCGAGCGCACAGACATACGGCATGGAAATAGCCATGGATATTGCGTTCCAGTGCGCGCCGGATCACCCCTACGTCACGGCGCATCCTGACTGGTTCAAGTGGCGTCCCGACGGCACCGTGCAGTACGCCGAAAACCCCCCCAAGAAATATCAGGACATCTTTCCGTTTGAATTCGAATCCGACGAGTGGCGCGGACTGTGGCAGGAGCTCGCCGACGTGATCCGTTACTGGGCCGACGAGGGGGTGCGGATTTTCCGCATTGACAATCCGCACACCAAGCCGTTCCCCTTCTGGGAATGGACGATCACCGAGATCAAGCGTGACTATCCGGATGCGCTCTTCCTTGCCGAGGCATTCACCCGCCCGAAGGTCATGCACCGGCTCGCAAAGCTCGGCTTCAGCCAGTCCTACACCTACTTTGCCTGGCGCAATACCAAGCACGAACTGGTCGAATACTTCACCGAGCTCTACTCGTGGGGAGGGGCGCGAATACTTCAGGCCCAACGCCTGGCCGAATACCCCGGACATTCTCAACGAATACCTGCAGTTCGGCGGACGCCCCGCCTTTATCGTACGGTTGGTGCTGGCGGCAACGCTGGCAGCGAGCTACGGCATCTACGGCCCCTCCTACGAACTGCTTGACGCCGACTCCGCACACCCCCGGCAGCGAGGATTATCTGGACAGCGAGAAGTACCAGATTCGGCACTGGGACCGGAAAGCGCCGCAAAGCCTGTCCGACCTGATTGCCCACGTGAACCGTGCACGACGCGACAATCCCGCGCTGCAGTCCGATGCAACGCTCCGCTTCTTCCCGGTCGATAACGATAATCTGCTCTGCTACACCAAGTCTGACGCGGCACAGGAGAATCTGGTGGTGATGGTGGTCAATCTCGACCCGCACCACGTCCAGTCAGGGTGGATCGAGCTTGACCTTGAGGCTCTCGGCATCGATGCTAAAACCTCTTACCAGATGCACGACCTCCTCTCCGGCGCGCGTTTTCTCTGGAGCGGTCCGCGTAATTTTGTCCAGCTGGATCCGCAGCGCGCACCCGCGCACCTGTTCGCACTGCGGCGCAAGGTACGAACCGAACATAATTTTGACTATTTTTTGTAATTCTGGAGTAATCGATGAGTAAACCTGATGCTGTAACTCACGAAGAAGCACTGCTGCAGAATGCCCAGGGCGAAGCGCAGTGGTACAAGGACGCCGTCGTCTACCAGCTGCACGTCAAGGCCTTCTTCGACTCGAACGGCGACGGCATGGGTGATTTTCCCGGACTGATCGAAAAGCTCGATTATGTGCGTGATCTGGGAGTGAATACCATCTGGCTGCTCCCCTTCTATCCCTCGCCGATGAAGGACGACGGCTACGACGTCGCCGACTACCGCAATGTTCACCCGCAGTACGGCACCCGCAACGACCTGCGCACGCTGGTGCGCGAAGCGCACCGGCGCGGCCTGCGGGTAATCACCGAACTGGTGGTGAACCACACCTCGGACCAGCACCCCTGGTTCCAGGCCGCCCGCCGCGCACCGGCCGGTTCCGTCCAAGCGCAATTTCTACGTCTGGAGCGACACCGACGAGAAGTACGACCGGTACCCGCATCATCTTCACCGATACCGAGACCTCCAACTGGACATGGGATCCGATCGCCAAGGCGTACTACTGGCACCGTTTCTTCAGCCACCAGCCGGACCTCAACTTTCGACAACCCGAAGGTGCTGAAGGCGATTTTCCGCGTCATGCGCTTCTGGCTCGACATGGGGGTGGACGGTTTCCGTCTCGATGCGATCCCCTACCTCTGTGTAGCGCGAGGGCACCAGCAACGAGAACCTGCCCGAGACGCACGCCGTCATCCGCCAGATCCGCGCGCAGGTCGATGCCCACTACAAGAACCGGCTGCTGCTGGCCGAAGCCAACCAGTGGCCGGAGGATGTGCGCGAATACTTCGGCGAAGGGGACGAGTGCCATATGGCCTACCACTTCCCGCTGATGCCGCGCATCTACATGGCGATCGCCCAGGAGGACCGCCATCCCGTGGTCGAGATCATGCAGCAGACGCCGGAGATCCCCGACAACTGCCAGTGGGCGATTTTCCTGCGCAACCACGACGAACTGACACTGGAGATGGTGACCAGCAAAGAGCGCGACTACATGTACCGCATGTACGCCGCCGACCCGCGTGCGCGCATCAACCTCGGCATCCGGCGCCGGCTTGCGCCGCTGATGGAGAATGACCGCGAACGGATCAAGCTGATGAACAGCCTGCTGCTGTCAATGCCCGGCTCGCCGATCATCTACTACGGCGACGAGATCGGCATGGGCGACAACATTTTCCTCGGCGACCGGAACGGCGTGCGTACACCGATGCAGTGGAGCCCGGACCGCAATGCCGGCTTCTCGCGCGCCGACCCGCAGCGGCTGTATCTGCCCCCGATCATGGACCCGGTCTACGGTTACGAGGCCGTCAACGTGGAGGCACAGACACGCGACCATTCTTCACTGCTCAACTGGATGCGGCGCATGCTGGCGGTGCGCAAGAGCAGCAAGGCCTTCGGCCGTGGGAAGCTGTCATTCCTCAATCCCGGCAACCGCAAAATTCTCGCCTATCTGCGCGAGTACGGCGAGGAGACGATTCTCTGCGTCGCCAATCTCGGCCGCTCGGCACAGCCGGTAGAACTCGATCTGGCCCAGTATCGCGGCCGCGTGCCGCTGGAGATGATGGGGCGCACCGCCTTCCCTCCCATCGGCGAGCTCCCCTACCTGCTCACCCTGCCCGCCTGCGGTTTCTACTGGTTCCGCCTCGCCGCTGATGTCGAAGTGCCGCACTGGCATGAAGAGCGTCTGGCACTGGAAGAGACGGCCGGTGCTGGTTCTGTTTGACGGCTGGACCAGCTTTTTCCGCGACCGCGTCGTGCCGTGGCGCATCCGCATGGCGGAGAAACTGCGCGCACAGTTCGAGACAGAGGTACTGCCGCGCTACATCGCCACACAGCGCTGGTATGCAGCCAAAGGAGTGCCGATCAAACGCGCTGCTCTGAGCGACTGGGTTCTGTGGGGAGCACGACAAATCCCCCTGGCTGATGGCTCTGCTGCAGGTTGAAACGTCAACGGGTCAGAGCTCATATTTCCTGCCTATGGCGCTTGCCTGGGGAGACAGCGACGACGAACAGGTTCGTGCGCTTGCAGCCGTCACTCTGGCGCGGGTGCGTCAGCAGTCGGAAGTCGGTGTGCTTGCAGACGCATTCGCCGACGAAGCGTTCTGTCGCGCGATTGTTGAAGCGATAGTTGCGGGAAGCGTAGTTATCTGCTGCCCACGGCACGCTGCGCTTCACCCCCACCAAGGCCTGCGGCAGCCTCGCCGGTGATGCGCTCACTTCGCTGCCGATAGGACGTCCAAAGTTTCAGGGGAGCAATACCGTGGTGACACTGGGCGACCGTCTGTTCCTGAAAGGGTATCGACATCTGAGGGAGGGTGAGAACCCCGAATTCGAAGTTGGCCGGTTCCTGACCGAGGTTGCTCATTTTGCCAACTGTGTGCCGGTTGCAGGAACAATGGAATACATCACCGCTGACGGCACACCGATGAGCCTGGCTCTGCTGCAGGGGTATGTCGAAAATCAGGGTGATGGCTGGACGTATACCGTTGACTACCTCGAGCGCTACTTCGAGGGCCAACTCGCCGCAGCTGACGAACCGCCGGCAGATGTTCACGGTGCCTACCTGTCGCTCGTGCAGACCCTCGGAACACGCACCGGAGAGCTGCATAAGGCACTGGCGATGCGCACCGGCGACCCGGCTTTCGACCCCGAACCGCTCTTACCGGGTGACCTCACCGACTGGAAGCGAAGGGTGCACGACGATGCGCTCACCACGCTTGCGCTGCTTGAGGAGCAGCAGGGACATTTACCGGCAGCGTCACTGGCAAACGTGCGTATACTGCTCGATCAGAAGCAGCAACTGCTCGCCCGGATCGATGCGTGCGCAATACCTGCCGGTCAGTGCCTCAAGACCCGCTACCACGGCGACTACCATCTGGGGCAGCTGTTAGTGAGCAGCAACGATTTTATCATCATTGATTTCGAAGGTGAACCGGCACGCCCTCTGGCAGAGCGCCGCACGAAGCACTCATCCCTGCGTGACGTTGCCGGGATGCTCCGTTCCTTTGATTACGCACGCTGGAGCGCCCTGCTCAGTGACAGCTACAGCGAAGCAGACCGAACCGTGCTTGCGCCGCTCGCCCACGGCTGGGCGCGCGAAACGCGCGAAATGTTCCTCTCCGCCTATAACGAAGCCACGCACGAAAGCGGACTGTATGGTGCATTCGACGAAATTATCGGACTGATCGAACTGTTCGAGCTGGAAAAAGCACTGTACGAATTGCGTTACGAAATCGGTAACCGTCCTGCCTGGATCAATGTCCCGCTGCAAGGAGTGCTTGCGCTCTGCGGGCTTACCCCGGACAACGAAACAAGCAACGTACTGCCCCCAAAAGGAGAGTGATATGGAAAAAGTAGACATCATGCTCGAACCGGTGCAGGCATTCCTGCTCCAGATCTATGGCTTACTGCCCAAATTCGCTCTCGCGCTTGGAGTGCTGATCGCAGGGTGGCTGCTGGCCAGATTCGCGCGGTTCGCGATTGTCAAGGGGTTACGTGCGATAAACTTCAACGTCCTCAGCGAGCGGGCCGGTCTTGACGGTTTCCTGAGCCAGGGCGGCATCGAAACTGATACCACCGGTATCTTCGGGCTGCTGGTCTACTGGCTGGTTATCCTGGCCGCTCTTATTATCGGATTCAACAGCCTGGGGCTCACCTACATCACCGGACTGCTGGGGGAGGTTGTGCTGTTTGTCCCCAAGGTCATCGTGGCACTGCTGATTCTCGCCGTCGGTGCGTACTTCGCGCGTTTCGTCGGAACGACAGTGATTGCATACTGTAAAAACATCGCCATCCAGGATTCCGACGTTCTCGGCAAACTGGCACAGTACGCCATCATGACGTTTGTCGTGCTGATAGCGCTTGACCAGGTAAATGTAGGTGGTGATATAGTCCGGCAGAGCTTTCTCATCATCCTGGCCGGGGTCGTGTTTGCTCTGGCACTCGCCTTCGGACTCGGCGGCAGAGACGCCGCGGCTGAGCTCATTGATCGCTGGTGGCCGGGACAACGGAAAGACAAAAACGATTAAACCTAAAAACAGCAGTTCATGAACCACAGAGCAACTGAGCAACAGAGAAATCAAGCAGTTACATTAACAACAGGCATAACCAAGATGGTGATTGATTTTTTTGTTTTACCCTGAATTCTTCTTGTTTTTGCTCAGTTGCTCTGTTGCTCTGTGTTTTAAAAATTTTTTTAGGTCAAACTGTTGTACAGAGTGAATTACCAAATAATTTCAACCAAGGACAGTACCTATGAACCCGATTACCGCAGTGTGGCCCGGCAGCCCCTATCCTCGTGGAGCAACGTGGGACGGAGAAGGGGTCAACTTTGCGATTTTCTCCGAGCATGCAGGAAAAGTAGAGCTCTGCCTCTTCGACGACACAGGGCGGCGTGAACTGCAGCGCATCGAACTGCGTGAGCAGACCGATCTGGTCTGGCATTGCTATCTGCCGGAGGCACGACCCGGCCTGCTCTACGGCTATCGCATCCACGGCCCGTACAAACCCGAGGAGGGACACCGCTTCAATCCGCACAAGCTGCTGCTCGACCCCTATGCGCGACATATAGCCGGTGACGTACAGTGGAGCGACGCGCTGTTCGGCTACACGATCGGCAGCAAGCGTGAGGATCTGTCGTTTGACCGCCGTGACAGCGCGCGTTTCATGCCGAAATGCAAGGTTATCGAATCGGCGTTCAGCTGGGGTGAAGACCGGCGCCCGAAAATACCCTGGAACGACATGATCATCTACGAGACACATGTACGCGGCTTTACCATGCGCAACCCGGACGTCCCCCCGGCGCTGCGCGGCACCTACGCCGGACTTTCCAGCGCCCCGGTAATCGAATATCTCAAACGGCTCGGCATCACCACGGTGGAACTGATGCCGGTACACGCCTTCGTCGACGACCGCTACCTGCGTCGAGCGCGGTCTGACCAACTACTGGGGGTACAACACCATCGGCTATTTTGCACCCGAGCCGCACTACTCCGCTTCGGGGAAGGTAGCTGAATTCAAGACTATGGTGAAAACCCTGCACTCGGCGGGGCTCGAAGTCATTCTCGACGTGGTCTATAACCACACCGCCGAAGGGAACCAGCTGGGACCGACACTCTCGTTTCGTGGTGTGGACAACGCCTCCTATTACCGACTGCCTCCGGAAAACCAGCGCTACTATGCCGATTACACCGGCTGCGGCAATACGTTGAACATGGTGCATCCGCGCGTGTTGCAGCTGATCATGGATTCCCTCCGCTACTGGGTTATCGAGATGCATGTGGACGGCTTCCGCTTTGATCTCGCCTCGGCGCTGGCGCGCGAACTGCACGCGGTGGATCGACTCGGTGCATTTTTTGATATCCTGCGCCAGGATCCGGTACTGAGTGAAGTAAAACTGATCGCAGAGCCGTGGGATCTCGGAGAAGGGGGGTATCAGGTGGGTAACTTTCCGGTCGGCTGGTCCGAGTGGAACGACAAGTACCGCGACACCATGCGCGCTTACTGGAAGGGGGATGGCGGCCTGATCGGCGAGTTCGCCCAGCGCATCACCGGATCGAGCGATCTGTACGGGCACAGCGGCCGCCGCCCGCATGCCAGCATCAACTTCGTCAGCGCCCATGACGGCTTCACACTCGCCGACGTTGTTTCCTATAACGAACAAGCACAACGATGCGAACCAGGAGGGGGGGCGCGACGGACACGATCACAACCTGTCATGGAACTGCGGCGTGGAAGGTGCCAGCGATGATCCTGCGCTGCGCGCACTGCGTGCGCGCCAGCAACGCAATATGATTGCCACGCTGCTGCTGTCGCAAGGCGTCCCGATGCTGCTCGCCGGTGACGAGATCGACCGGAGCCAGCAGGGGAACAACAACGCCTACTGCCAGGACAACGAACTATCCTGGATCGACTGGACGCTGGACGACGACAAGCAGAAACTCCTGGCGTTCACGCAGCGGGTCATCGCGCTGCGCCGCGCACACCCGGTCTTCCGGCGGCGGGACTTCTACATGGGACACCCGGTCCGCGGGACAGGGCATAAAGGATATCGTCTGGCTGCTCCCCGACGGCGGTGAAATGAACGACTTCGAATGGAGCCAGCACTTCGCCCGCTGCCTGGGCGTGTACCTGGCCGGGGAAGCTCTGACCGAAACCGATGAGCGCGGCCGGCCGCTTCGAGATCACAACTTTCTCGTGCTGTTCAATGCGCATCATGAAACGATACCATTCAAGCTGCCTGATTACCCTGGCAGTAGATGGCTCACTCTTCTCGACACCGCTCTGGAAGAAGGGCTGGTCACTCACGGGACGTACGACGCCGGCGTGGAATATGACCTGCAAGGGCGTTCCCTCGCACTACTGCAGCAGGTGAGTACCTGATACTCTCCCGCCGGATTCTGACAATGTCTACGAATCGATTGTCCACCCGGCTTCAGCCTCCAACCGGGCAATCAGATCCGGACAGTCAATGTCCTTACGCGCCCGCAGAGCCAGGGCCAGTACAGCGTGCAGGTTGAGCACCTCTCCCCGCACTTTTCCCTCTTCGTAACGGCGGACAAAATCCTGCGGCACCCGGAGAGTCCAGTTGTCATCGTGTGTCGTGCCAGGCTCGTTGTACGCTTCCTCCAGCCCGAAAAGATCGGCGAAGAACAGCATGACATGCTGAGCAGGACCAAGGAAGAGATTTGCCACTTTGGCATGTGCCATTCTACACGGGTTGGCGGCCAGAAGCGACGAGAACCGGTCGGAATCCTCCGGACGTAGCTGGTGGGCAAGATAGGCGGCCTGCTTCACCCCCTCCTCCTTTCCATGCCAGGCTTTTACCAGACGCCAGACAGTAGGCGTATCATGGTTTCCAACCATGATCCAGTCCTCGGGCAGCGTGTTCTCACTGCGATAGACGTCCCGACGATTGTCCATGCTCGCTTTTTGTGTTACCCGAAAGCGCCCCAGGCCGTGCCGCTGGCGTACCCGTTGGAGTGGCAACGGTTCGGTAGACAACACCTCGAACAGGATGTCCTCCTTGCGGCGGCCGTGGTTGCGGACCTGATCCATGACTGCATCCATGAGCATGGCATAACGATCCTCCTGTTCAGCGGTTAGATTGCTGACCCAATCGTCGGCATAGCGGGGTTGATTCCGGTTGATTTGATCCGGACGTACGATAGCATGACCGGCAAGATCAGGATGATCGGGCAGGTCCGGGGAGGAAAACAGGCGGGCGCCGTTCTGTACGGCATGGTACGGATCGGGGTCATCAGCCCGATAGACCCAGGGGCAGACCAGACCGTGGGGATGATCCAGGCGCAGGCCGTCGAACTCGCAGAGCATCTTGCCCAGCCGCTCGGCGACCAGAGCCAATACCGGCCCGGGTCGCCCATCAGAATCCAGATATTGGGCCGGATCCAGCACCTGATAGCTCCAGGGCTGTCCTTCGATATTGGTGCGGCTGGGCGGCGCCCCCATATAATAGTTATGCAGCAGCAAGGTCTGCAGGCTCCAATTGTCAGCCTGGGAAAAACCGACCTGCACATCGCCGTAGATCTTGAGTCCCAGAGCCTGCATGCTGTCCCGGAAGACCAGATGTTGACGCAGCAGAAGCTGCTGGATCAGGGTATAGCGCTCCAGCACTTGGGCATATTTTTCTTCCAGCGCCCGGCGGCGAAGGGCGCAGGCGGTCTCCATCCCCGCAGGAACTGCGCAGAGTTTCCGGTCGAGAGCGCCCTCACCTTCCTGCGGCCATTGCCGCCAGGGCAAATGACCATGTTCAAGGCTCAGGGCCTCAAACAGGGCGTCGTCTCTCAGCCAGCGCGCAGACCGCCAGAGCTCTTTGATCTCCCTGTCCAGAGCCAGGGCGTCTTCATCCTGTTTTTCCCGAAGTGCGAGGAAGCTGCTGTAGACCTCGTCCTGCACCCTGCTGTAGGCGGCAAATGCGTGGGCATAGGGAACCCGGCGACCAACCGTCGGCTGGTTGTCAGCCAGAAGCGCATCCCAGGTGAGTCGACTGAGTAAGCCCTGATCTACCAGGGCCTTCAGGTCCAGAGAGAGAATGCTGCGAGAAAAGAGCGTGCCGTCGTAGGGTGAGGGATTGACCGATGAGGTCTGCCCCTGAGGGCCAAGCTGCAGACCGGTGAAACCGAGATGCCGGGCAAAGCAGGCCAGCGCCAGTCCGCCAGCTCCGTAAGGAGTGCCCCGCCCGCTATCTTCGCCATACTCCCCCGGGAAACTGGCGTCATGCACCGCCAGCAGGAAGTCCGACTTATCCAGCAGCCGCAACGCTTCGGCAATGGATGTGTCTGGCAGGGTGTCTGTAGTTCTCGGGGCGTTGGCCATCATTCAAGCTCCTGTGTAACAAACTGGTGGGAATACGACTGAAGAATGTTGAAGTGTCCACGCGGAAAGGCTGTCGCACAATGGACAAATACAGGGATAAGAATTTGTATTTTATAGTTTTAACACATATACTTTCCTTGAACAAGCTGCCGTCAATATCAGGAGAACCGTATCTATGCGACATGAAGATTCCATCCTTGAGAACAATCCCGGCTGGTACCGGGATGCGGTTATTTATCAGCTGCATATCAAAGCATTCGCTGACTCTAACGCCGATGGCATGGGTGATTTTCTCGGCCTGATCGGAAAACTTGATTACCTGCAACAGCTCGGAGTTACGGCAATCTGGCTGCTCCCCTTTTATCCGTCACCGCAACGGGATGACGGTTATGACATCTCCGATTACTATACCGTCAATCCCTGCTACAATACCCTCCGCGAGTTCAAACAACTGATGCGTGCCGCCCACGGCCGCGGCATCAGGGTGATCACCGAACTCGTGCTCAATCACACCTCGGACCAGCACCCCTGGTTCCAGCGAGCCCGTCAGGCCAAACCCGGTTCCGCGCATCGGGATTTCTATGTCTGGAGCGATACTCCCGAAAAATATCGGGAAGCGCGCATTATTTTTCAGGACTTCGAAACTTCCAACTGGACCTGGGACCCGATCGCCAAGGCCTACTTCTGGCACCGCTTTTACTCCCACCAGCCGGACCTGAATTTCGACAATCCGAAGGTACAATCCGAGATGCTGAGGGTTATTGATTTCTGGATGCGCCTTGGGGTTGACGGTGTTCGTCTCGATGCGGTCCCTTATCTGTTTGAACGGGAGAGAACCAATTGTGAAAATCTTCCCGAAACCCACGCATTCCTCAAAAAGCTCAGGGCCCATCTGGACAGCTCCTTCAAAAACCGGATACTGCTTTCAGAGGCAAACCAGTGGCCGGAGGATGCCGCCGCTTATTTCGGTGACGGCAACGAGAGCAACATGGCTTTCCATTTTCCGCTCATGCCGCGCATGTTCATGGCCATCGAAATGGAGGATCGATTCCCGATCGTCGACATCCTTGATCAGACGCCGGCGATCCCGGAGGGGTGCCAGTGGGCCATATTCCTTCGCAACCATGACGAGTTGACTCTGGAAATGGTGACCGATGAAGAGCGGGATTACATGTACCGGGTATATGCCTCAGACCCGAGGGCACGTATAAACCTTGGCATCCGCCGCCGTCTGGCCCCGCTGATGGGTAATAACCGCCGGAAAATAGAACTGATGAACATGCTGCTCTTCTCGCTGCCGGGAACTCCGATCATCTACTACGGCGACGAAATAGGTATGGGCGACAACTATTTTCTGGGTGACAGAAATGGAGTCCGTACCCCGATGCAGTGGAATCCGGACCGGAACGCCGGGTTCTCCAAGGCCAGCCCCCAGAAGACTGTTTCTGCCGGTCATAATTGAAGCAGAATACCACTACGAATCGATTAACGTGGAGAATCAGGAGAGCAATTCTTCATCCCTGCTCTGGTGGATGAGGCGTACGATCGCGATGCGCAAGCGCTTCAAGGCGTTCGGAAGAGGCGGCCTGGAGATGCTGCCGTCAGACAACCCAAAGGTGCTGTCCTTCATCCGCAGCTTTGAAGATGAAAAACTTCTGGTTGTCATCAATCTCTCCCGATTTGCACAGACGGTAACAATTGATCTTTCACGCTACGCCGGTCTGATCCCTGAAGAGGTCTTCAGTCGCAACCGATTTCCCATAATCCAGGAAACCCGCTATCATTTTACCATGGGACCATATGACTATTTCTGGTTTGTGCTGCGAAACACCGAGGCGAAGACCGACCCCTGCGACGATGAGTGCATGAAACTCAAACTGCGGGAAGGACATCCCTGGTGGAACGTTCTGACAGGTAAAACCGGAGAGCGATTGTGCAACAGCGTGATGCCCCACTATCTGCAGCGCGTATTCTGGTTTTTCGGCAAGGGGCGGATCATCAGGCAGATCAGCGTGATCGACAGTTGTCACCTGAGACAGGAAGACCAGTTGTTCCTGCTTACCTTTATCAAGGTCACGTACACAGGTTCGGATCCTGAAATCTATCTGATTCCGATGACCTGGCTTTCTAACGAACAGGTTCAGGTCATGTCGGACCGGCATCCTCTGTCTACAATAACAACGCTGGCTCTGGGAGATGTAGAGGGTGTGCTGTGTGATGCGATCTACTTCGAAGATTTCCGGGCACTGCTCTTTAAACTGATGAGCGACCGGACAAAAGTGCACGGTGCAAACGGCACTCAACTGGTCGGTCTGCGCGGCAGCGGTGTGACGAAAAACTCACCGCCACGGGCAGAACTTTTTCCCAGCAGGGTGGCCGTGGTCGAGCAGAATAACACCAGTGTCCTGTACGGCGACCGGTTACTGTTCAAAATGTACCGGAAACTTGAGGAAGGGATAAATCCGGAACCGGAAATACTCCGGTATCTGGCTGGTAAGAACAGATTCCGCAACGTGCCGTCGTATGCCGGGAAGATTGAATACCATGGTGAGGGCGGTAAAATCTATGATATCGGTGTCCTGCAAACCTACATTTCCTGCCACGGTGATGCCTGGCGGAACACCCTGACAAGCCTCACCCAATTCGCAGAACATATTCTCTCGCATAAGCTGGATCTTCCTAAACTGCCGACCCGCCTTCCAACTCTTCTGGAAGTCGTCGACAGCGGCATCCCGGAACAGTTCCGTGATCTTGTCCGCGGATTGCATCTGGAAATGGCCCTTCTTCTTGGCAAGCGCACCGCTGAGATGCATCGGGCCCTGGCATCCAACTCTGCAGACGACACCTGGAATAAGGAAGAGTTTTCATCCCTTTACCAGCGTTCCATCTTCCAGTCCATGCGGGGACTGGTCCGGAGAAACTTCCAGACGCTATCGACAAACCTTCAGAAACTTTCTGCTGACGTACAGCGGAGAGGCACACGGATACTCGCCGCTGAAAAGGAGATTATCGCCTGTCTGCAGGAAATTACCGGCCATCGCTTTTCCGCAATGAAGTGCAGGATTCACGGCGACTTACATCTCGGCCAGGCACTCTTCACCGGCAAGGATTTTGTTTTCATCGATTTTGAGGGAGAACCTGCCCATACTCTCAGCGAGCGCCGTCTGAAACGCTCTCCACTGCGCGATGTGGCCGGTATGATCCACTCGTTCCACTATGCCGCCATGACAACACTGGTTCACCACGGTGCCAGTCATCCTGACGACATCGCTCTTCTCGAACCCTGGTTTGAGGCGTGGTATGTCTACGTCAGCGGTTCTTACCTGAAAGCGTATCTGCATGCCATGAAGAACTCACCATTGGTTCCTGCCGACAGGGCAGAACTCGCAATCATGCTGCGCAGTTTCCTGATACAAAAAATGGTCCAGGAGTTGGGAACTGACTTAGACAACCGCCCGGACCTGGTCGATCTCACATTACGGGGAATCGAGATGCTTGTGAAGGAGTGCCGTTGTTCATAACCGGAAAACGCAGAATTTTTCGGAACGCAATTCAGCACCGCTCAAAGAGGATTGAGGATATGAATGGAACCATTTTCAAATACGTGGCGACGCTACGTGCACGTCAGCTGATTCAACATACCGTTCTGACCAGGCTTTCTACGCCTTCAGAGCATCTTAATCCCGACTGTAGGTATATTTCCAAGCAAGTTGAAATAGTGTTTTATTTATGATATACAATTCACATGTAGTTTCAAACCTGATCATGCAATGTACGCGGTTCCACATAAGGACTTCAGCATGGCATCCCTCACAGGTAATCACATGCAAAATCGGCACGCGATGCTGCGACATCCGCTCCTGTCCGGGCGCGTCTCGAGGAAATACCTGCCGCAACTGCTGATTATTCTCCTGCTCCTCCTCACACCCCTTACCTTTTCAAATGACAACATCCCCAATTTCGAGCCTGAATGCGAGATCAGTTCGCTTGTTTTCACTAAAGGGGTCACTGCCTCTGCCGTTCTTGCTCCAATCCCCTCAATTGTTCATCACGCCCATGCACAATCACCTGCGCCGAGCTATCTAATCTCAGCACATTTCATCCCATCCGCTACACAAATCTCCCTTGCAACTCCAAGTCGGGCTCCTCCAGCCTGATATCCCACACAATTTATTTCCGTCAGAAAACAGTATGTTATTTCGTATAGCAGTACCTCAACCGAAAGGAGGAACGCATGCGCGAAACTCTCATGCGATTTTGGTCACGTACTTTCACATCTGAAGAATCTTCTGAAAACAAAGGATGCCTCTGTTGCGGCCGTTGTTGTGAATCATTTGGCGGTCACCTGCACGCTTCAAAACGGGATCTGGCACGATGGCAACGGGAGGGACGGGATGATCTTCTTAGTCGGGTCAACCGCCTGGACTGGATATGGGTTGACGCTCAAACCAAGGAACTTCTTGATCGGTGCCCGTTCATCGAAAAGATAAATGAACAACAGTCTGTATGCGGTATTCAGGAGACCAAGCCGGATATCTGCCGCGACTATCCCACACTGGCCCATGGCCGCCACTGCTTGAGCGGTGTTTTTTTGAAAGGGTGATTTGTAATAAAAGGCTTCAGCATGGAACAGCCGCTCCGGGACTGAGTCCATTTTCAATCTTAATCCGGTCAGCAATCCAATACTGTTTACAGCATGATTGCCTCCTGATTTGCCCGACGTGCCCTGCTGTCTGTGACCGCTTTGCAGCGGATATTCCGCAGCGTGCCGCTGGCCGGGCACGAATGTGTGCAAACATGCCCGAATCCGGCACTGTGCTGATTGCGATAAAGCGGGACAAGTTACTGCGGAAACGGTTTGGCAACTGGTCATGTAATTTGAAACAGATCACATTTAAATGGTATACAAGGCACATGGTGGCTTAGTCGTGATCGCATCCTTGGTGTGATCATGCCGTAGCTGTTCCACATAAGGACTATCCCGAACATGGAATTTCTCACTGGTAACGACATGCAGCATCGAAACGGCTTAGGGCGCCATCCTTCCCTGCTCGTTTGTTTGCAGAGGAGGTATGTGTCCCAACTGTTGATTGCTCTCCTGCTTCTCCTTACACCACTCACCGTTTCAAATGACAAAATTCCCAATTTTGAGCCTGAATGCGAAATCAGTTCGCATATGTTCATAAAGCGGGGCACTGTTTGTGTCAGGCGGAGCCTCTCTCCTTCAATTGTTCATCAAAAACAGGCACAAGCATCGCTACATTTTTCATTCCCCGCTTCCAACATTCCTCCAGTTGAAGAAATCGCCTTCGTCTCTCCCAGTCGGGCTCCCCCATCCTGATATCCTCCACATTCCCGCCCGGTTACATAACGATCAATGAACTGCAAAGACGCGATAAACGCTTAGAAAATATGTATCTTTTTCTGAAATATTCTTACTCTTAAGACGTTGACCAGAAGTTATATAACCCATTATTCCCTCTGTGAACTTCGCCTACAAGCGCCTGTTTTTAGCGGCGCTTGAAGGAGTAACTGCTTTTTCCTGATTAAAATTGAAAGGGACCTCTTCATGAAAATAATTTTGCTTCAGATTGTGTTTGTACTGCTGGCGGCACTGCCGGCACTTGCTTCCGGTGGCGGCGATATTGTTGATCTGACCCGTAGCGCTCTGGGAATCTTTGCTCTGGTGCTGTTTGTTGCCGCTTATGTCCTGGTAATATTTGAAGAGCAGCTACACCTGAGAAAAAGCAAGCCGGTGATCGTTGCGGCGGGTGTCATCTGGGTGCTGGTTGCTCTCGCGTACCAGGCGTTAGGCAAACCCGATCATGCCCACGCCGCAATTCTCGGCAACCTGACCGAATATGCCGAACTGTTCCTGTTTCTTCTGGCGGCCATGACCTACATTAATGCACTTGAGGAGCGCAATGTTTTTCGAGCACTGCGTTCCTGGCTGGTCAACAAGGGCTTCACCCTTCGAACCGTTTTCTGGATGACCGGTTTGCTGGCATTTTTCATCTCTCCAGTGGCGGACAATCTTACTACTGCACTGCTGATGGGAGCCGTAGCCATGGCAGTGGGGGGAAACAATAAAAAATTTGTGGTAGTTGCCTGCATAAATATTGTGGTTGCCGCCAATGCCGGCGGCGCCTTCTCTCCCTTTGGAGACATCACCACCCTGATGGTCTGGCAGAAAGGCAAGGTGAGCTTTTTTGAATTCTTCGCAATATTCATTCCGTCGGTTATTAACTGGATTATTCCTGCATTCTTCATGAGCATGACTGTATCCAGGGAAAAACCTGAAATACACGATGATACGGTGCAGATGAAGGTGGGGGCCAAACGGATCATGGCTCTGTTTCTGCTGACAATCGTCACCGCCGTCTCATTCCACAACTTCCTGCGCCTGCCGCCGGCGGTAGGAATGATGATGGGACTGGGTTATCTATCGTTTTTTGCCTACTACCTGAAAAGGCTTGAACACCGCCTTATGAGCGGCGACAATCCGCTGGATGTAACCGGTCACAACCATGCTGCCTTCGATCTGTTCCGAAAAATCGCCAAGGCCGAGTGGGACACCCTGCTGTTCTTCTACGGGGTAATCCTCTGTGTGGGCGGATTGGGCCAGTTCGGCTACCTCGCCGGTGCATCAAGGTTCATGTACGACGGTCTGGGGCACACGACGGCAAACGTGCTGGTCGGAATTCTTTCAGCCATTATTGATAATATACCTGTCATGTTTGCAGTTCTGACCATGGATCCCCAGATGTCTCACGGCCAGTGGCTGCTGGTGACCCTTACCGCCGGGGTCGGGGGAAGCCTGCTTTCCATCGGTTCCGCTGCCGGGGTTGCATTGATGGGATCGGCTCGCGGTGTCTACACATTTGGTGCACATCTGAAATGGACCTGGGCAATTTCTATTGGGTATGCCGCCAGTATTGTTGCACACCTGTACCTGAATTCAAGGTATTTTCAATGAAGCAAAATGAGTTGAATAAAATTTGGCAACAAAAAATGGAGTAAAAAACGAACGGGAATGATGCTGACAAGGCAAAAGACGCTATCGAGGCAATGATGAATAACGTCCCGGCACGTTAGATGGTTATTGCGGGCACTATCGTATTAATTCTGGTTTTCTTTCGGCCTTGAGTACAGGTCGGGCCAGGATAGAGAGGGAACTCGACAGGATACAGATTGTGGCAGAGCAGAAACCGAATCTCTTCGATTGCAGAGGGCAAATATTTCAACGGAACTGATAGAGTTACAGAAAATTCAAGCACATATGAAAGCAATCGAAAATTGGACGGCATACTCCCCCGGGTGACAGGCGGCGGATCGATCCCACTGATTGGGCTGGGTGATATCCCCCCCAAATAAAGCCATAACTTGACGCTCTAAAGTCGGCTATGGCAATATAACTCCGACAATCCCGCTGGGAAAAATCGTGGTTACCCTGTTAATGGTGGTTGGGCATGGTATAATTACTGGTCCAATCGTATTGTCACCACTGAGATGGTGAGGTTGAATATGCCGCAGAAGGAGGGGAGATGCCCCCTACTGTGGCCGCCACTGCGCTGCTGGTGGTTGGACCGGACAAGCGGCTGCGGAGAAGGAGTAGAATCCATGTCTGATCTTAATGCACTGTTTCTGAAAGTCGGCAGCCATTGTCGGCGCGAAGTAATTACCTGTGCTGCATCTGACCGGTTGACAGCTGCCGCAGCGACCATGCAGCGCCTGAATATTTCCAGCATAGTGGTTTGTGTGGCAGGAAATCCGGTCGGCATTCTGACTGATCGCGACCTGCGCAACAAGGTGGTGGCTCGGGGGATTGATCCTGGAACCTTGACCGTAGCAAATGTCATGAATAGCCCCCTGATAACGATCTCAGAAGATGAGTATCTTTTCGAGGCACTTCATCGGATTTCCCACCAGCACATTCATCGGCTGGTGGTGACAGGTTCGGGCGGAGAGCTTGCGGGGATCATCACCGATTCGGATATTCTCCGTGTTCAGACACAATCTCCGCAACTGCTGTTGCGGGAGATCGAGGAAGCACTGACCTTGGAGGATCTGAAAGGGCTCCACTTGCGGGTACAGGGTTTGGTCCGGCACCTGATCGGCACCGGTGTCCATATCAGGGATATGGTGCGTCTGATCGCCCACCTGAACGACCGGGTTGTAATCCGCCTTGTTGATCTGTTGCGAGCCGGCCGCTTTGCCGGGCTGACAGAACAGTGTGCCTTTCTTGTTCTGGGGAGCGAAGGGCGTAGTGAACAGACTCTGACTACCGACCAGGACAATGCGCTGGTGTATGCCGATGGCCTTGCAGCTTCGGACGTACGACAGTTAGAGGAATTCAGCAGAGTCATAATCGACAGCTTGATTGAGATCGGCGTTCCTGCTTGTCCCGGCGGTACTATGGCAAAAAACGCGCAGTGGCGCCGGACACTTGACGAGTGGAAATCCGAACTCGACCGATGGTTCAGCACACCGACGTCGGAGTATATCATAAATATCAGTATGTTCTCCGATTTGCGTATGTTGAGAGGTGACCACTCTTTGGAACGGGAATTGAAGGTTCATATCACAGGGCGTCTGCAGAGGAATGATCTCTATCTTGGCCATATGGTCGCCAACCTGCTTCGCTTTGGCGTGCCGCTGGGGTGGTTCGGGAGAATCAAAACCGAAAAAGGCGCGCATGCCGGGCGGATCGATCTCAAAAAAGCGGGTATTTTTGCCATTACCGAGGGGGTTAAGATACTCGCGCTGGGTCACGGGGTGCAGGAGACCGGTACGGCGCAAAGGATTGAGCAATTGACAGAGCAGAGCATATTCACGAAAAAAGAGGCTGACGACCTTACGGCCAGCTTTTACGCACTGGTACATTTTCGTCTGCGCAGCCAGGTTGACGCCATCAGTTCCGGGCGGCAGCCGGATAATCGCATCACCCTGACCGCGTTGAATCGCATGGAACAGGAACGGCTGAAGGCGGCACTGGAGGGGGTGCGCTCATTCCAGGAGAATATGGGGCGGCGCTACCGGCTTGGGCAAACGATGTAGGTGTGCCATCATGGCGTCATCAGGAAGGTACTTAAATGGAATACGGACTGTTAAAAGACATAGTACTCCTGCTCGGTCTGGCGCTGTTTACTTTGCTCCTGTTCCGGCAGTTCAAACTGCCTTCGATCATCGGCTTTCTTGCTACCGGTATCATCGCCGGTCCGCATGCCCTCGGTCTGGTTAAAAATATTTCTGAAGTTGAGCAGATGGCGGAAATCGGTGTCGTGCTGCTGCTCTTTACCATCGGGATTGAATTCTCCCTGAAAGAGCTGCTGAGAATCCGCGATCTGGTGTTGTGGGGCGGCGGTTTGCAAGTAGCGCTTACCATTGGCCTTGTCGCGCTGGTGTCCTATCTGGCAGGCTTCACACCGGCAGAGTCCGTTTTTTTCGGTTTTCTGGTGTCTCTCTCCAGCACCGCCATACTAATGAAACTCCTTATGGATGCCGGCGAGATGGATACGCCTCACGGGAAGGCAGCCCTCGGCATACTTATCTTCCAGGATCTGTGCGTCGTTCCGCTGATGCTTTTTGTTCCGTTCCTTGGGGGAGCGGGTAACGGCATTGTTGATGTGCTGCTGATTTCTGCCAAAGCTGTCGTGGTGGTGGTGGTCGCCCATTTCGGCTCACGTTTTGCCATACCGTGGATATTCAGTCAGGTTGTACGTACCAGAAGCAGAGAATTGTTCATACTCACCATAATATTTGTTGGTTTCGGTACCGCCTGGCTCACCGCCCAGGTCGGACTTTCTCTTGCGTTAGGCGCATTTATCGCCGGTCTGGCCATTTCAGAATCGGAATACAGCCATCAGGTCATGGGCGACATCATTCCCTTCAGAGACGCATTTATCAGCCTCTTCTTCATCTCCGTAGGAATGCTCCTTAATCCTGCCTTCGTGCTGTCCAATCCTCTTGTTATTCTCGCTGTTGTGGCGATTATCATTGTCGTCAAATTCGTGGTTGTGGCAGGGGCCATTCTGATATTGCGATTTCCGGCGCGGGTGGCGCTGACCAGCGGCCTCATCCTGGCGCAGGTGGGCGAATTTGCTTTTGTACTGTCCCATTCCGGCCTGAAATATGGTCTTTTGACAGCAACCACCTATCAGATATTTCTGGCATCATCAGTCGCCACGATGGCACTGACGCCGCTCTACCTGAAACTGGCACTTCCCTTTGCCGAAAGAGCTGCTTCAATCCTTCCCCGTCTACTTCCGGCATTCCTTTTCGTAGAGACCAGAACCACCGGCATGAGCCGTGCCCGCTTTCCGATGGAAGGCCATGTCATTGTAATCGGGTACGGTGTCAACGGGAAAAATGTGGCGAAGGTACTCACAAGTAATGGCATACCATACCTTGCCATCGAGGCGAATCATCTGACGGTCAGAAGCGAGAGAAAGAAGGGGATAAGCATAATTTTCGGGGATGCATGCCGGCAGGAAATTCTGGAACATGCCCATATTCACAAGGCCCGAATCATGGTTGTAGCCATCTCGGATGCGGCAGCGACAAGACGCGTTGTCTCCCAGGCACGGAGCTTGAACGGGAATATTCATCTTATCGTAAGAACCCGTTATATATCGGAAATGGAACCATTATACGCTCTGGGAGCACATGAAGTCATTCCCGAGGAGTTTGAAACATCAATCGAAATTTTTTCACGGGTGCTGAGAAATTATCTGGTTCCCCATGACCGGATAGAGGAGTCCATCGGGGAGATCCGAAAGGATTCATATCAGATGTTCCGTTCCATGAGCAGGCGCAACAGTCATGCCGTCGGAATATCAAGCTACCTTGCCGGCTCCGAACTGATGACCTGCAGGGTGCAAAAGGGTTCCGCCGCCGATGGCTCAGTGCTCCGTGATGGACTCGTACGGGGACGGTCGGGCGCTATCATACTGGTGATAAAACGGGGCGAGGTAGTAGTATCAAATCCGGATCCCGTATGGGAATTGCATCCGGAAGATATCGTACTGCTTCTCGGAAACTCCCAGCAGCTTTCCGTTGCGTCTGCCCTGTTCGGTTCTCTCGCTTCCAGTAGTTAGAACCATCCCCGTAATACATACACCGAGCAGGTATGCTCCGGCATGCGTAAAATTTATCCATGGCAAACCCTCTCTCATGAAGTTTAAATTACCAAAATTCCCGTATTTCTGCTAAAACGGCAAATATTCTATGATGAAGAGGGCTTTAAAACGATGACGGAAGTATCGTATGCATTCATGCTGGCAGGGGCGGTTATCCTGACAGGGTTTTTCGGAAATCTGTTTTTCGAAAAGACCAAAATCCCGGACGTTATTGTCCTGCTTGCAATCGGCATTGTGCTTGGTCCGGTAAGCGGGCTGGTCAGTCCGGAGCGGCTGCAACATCTTGCAGAATACGTCGGTTCCCTGGCGCTGCTGGTTATACTGTTCGAAGGGGGGATGGATCTGGACCTGGACAAACTGATCAGTGAATTTGGGTCGGCAGCTTTCCTGGTCCTGCTTACGTTCATCCTTACTGCGGGCAGCATCGGTGCATATCTGCATCATATTCTTGGCTGGGAAATTCTGCAAAGCCTGATGTTGGGTGCGATTCTCGGCTGCACCAGTGCGGCGATTGTCATACCGATCGTCAATCGCCTCAACGTTTCTGAGGAGATAAAAACCACCCTCTCTGTTGAATCGGCACTCAGTGATGTACTGGCGGTTGTCATAACCATTTCACTGATTGATGCCATCCATATCGGCCAGCAGGATCCTACAGCACCTTTCAAAGCTGTGGTAGGTTCTTTTTCAACGGCAATCCTTATCGGCTTTTTAGTCGGATTGATATGGATGAAAGTACTCGACATGATGCGCGGCAAAAAACTGGCGTATATGCTGACACTGGCGGCGATACTCATAGCCTTTGGTGGCGTCACGATACTCGGAGGGAGCGGATCTATCGCGGTATTGGTGATCGGCCTCGTGCTGGGAAACTCCGATTCCTTCACAAAGTTTCTGAAAATAAAAAAACCGTTGCAGGTAGATCAGAGCATTCGCTTTCTCCATGAGGAAATAAGCTTTTTCATACGGACGTTCTTCTTTGTCTACCTCGGCATGATGTTCTCTTTCAAGAAAGTGAATGCTGAATTCATGACGTTGTGCGGCGTTATGGTGCTGATTATTATTCTGCTGCGAATAATATGTACTGAGATAACTATTCGGGTGTATCCGGATAAAAAGCAGGATAGCTTTCTGATTAAGTTGATGATGCCCCGCGGCCTAGCTTCTGCAGTTTTGGCAACGCTGCCGGTCGCCGCAGGGGTTGCAGGAACAGAGGACCTTGTCACCATCACGTTCGGTGTAATTATTGCCACCAATGTCCTCCTCACTATCGGCATGTTCTTCGTCGGGGCGGGAAATGGCAATACTAAAGAGGAGCCGGAGTGATGATGATGCGGCTCATTTTTTACTCCTCAATGCTGATAACCGTTCTGATCGGCTATTTCGATTATATGACCGGCGCGCATATTTCGATGATGCTGCTTTTCTCTATTCCAATCCTCATTTCAGCCTGGTTCTGCGGTAAAAAGGAGGGCATCATTGTCGCTATTACAGCGGCTATCTGTTGGTTTATTGTAAATGCTATACTCAAAGGGCCGGGAGTAAGTGAAGCGATCTTCTCCTGGAACGTTCTTACCCGCCTGGGGATCTTCTGCCTGATCGCCTACTCAGTGTCATTACAGGCCCAGCTGCGCCGGGCCCTGGAGCGTGAGCGCTTGAGGGCCGATACCGATCGATTGACCGGATTACTCAACAAGGGCGCTTTTCGTGAACGCGTGGAGGAGGAGTTACACCGGGCACGCCGTTACCATCACCCTCTCACACTGGCATTTATCGACCTTGACAACTTCAAGCAGGTTAACGACACGGAGGGGCATGCCCGTGGCGACAGGCTGTTAAAACTTGTCAGTGAGACCATCATGTCAACAATTCGGGAAACAGATGTCTCCGGCCGTATCGGTGGAGATGAATTTACCATCTGTTATCCTGAAACCGATGGGGAACAGGCCCGTAACGCCATTGCAAAACTGGTTACGTCACTTGATAGCATGACCAGCCAATACGGGTGGCAGGTGACCGCCAGTATTGGTGTTGTCACCTGCATGGAGATTTGTGACAGTTATGATGCCCTGCTGGGAAAGGCCGACAAGCTTATGTACGTTGCCAAGGAGAAGGGAAAGAATGCGGCGGAGTTCATGACACTGGGTAAAGAATAGCTCCCTCGGGATGCAATAATAAACAACGGCTTCCGGTTCACAATTGACCGGAAGCCTTTTATATATGCCAAATGGCATCTTCCCTACGAATGCTTCACTACCACCCTTCCGCGGATTCCTCCCTGAAGAATCGCCTGAATCTTTTCCTCCAGACCTTCCAGAGAAACTTCCGTCACCATGTCGTCCAATTGCTCCGGTTTCCACTCCCCGGCAAGTTTTTCCCACACAAGCCGCCGCATCCCGGCCGGGCATTGCACCGAATCGATGCCGAGCAGGCTCACCCCCCGTAATATGAAGGGGTAGACATTCAGGGGAAGGTCAATTGCTCCGACAAGGCCGCAGCAGGTGACGACACCACCATATCGGGTCGCCTTGACCGCAGCCGCCAGGGTCTCTCCCCCGACAACATCAACGCAACCGGCCCACCGTTCCTTCATCATCGGCTTTTCAGACCCGGCGGTTACCTGGTCACGGGGTATGATCTCAGACGCCCCGAGCTCTCGAAGAAACTGTTCGTCCGAACTCTTTCCGGTTGCCGCAACAACTCGATAGCCGGCCCTGGACAGGATTGACACTGCAACGGATCCGACCCCTCCGGTGGCACCGGTGACAAGGATATCGCCATCAGAAGGGTTTACCCCGCCCCGCACCATTTTCAGCACCGAGAGAGCCGCCGTAAAACCGGCGGTTCCGAGCGCCATCCCTTCACGCACCGAAAGCCCCCCCGGTAATCGTACCGCCCATTCAGCCGGAATCCGGATGATCCCGCCCCATCCGCCATCAGTCTCCATGCCAAGATCGAAACCGGTGACGATGACCTGATCCCCCGGAGTAAATGTACCGCTTTGGCACGAAACAACCTCTCCAGCCGCATCAATGCCCGGTGTATGGGGGAATTGGCGCGTCACCCCCGGGTGGCCGGTTGCCGAGAGCGCATCCTTGTAATTAAGGGACGAGTAGCTGACCCGCACAACCAGATCTCCCACCGGAAGCTCATCGATGCCGCGTTCTCTGATTTCTCGTACGAACCGCCCATCATCTGCTTTTTCCACTACAAGTGCCTTGAATCGCGTTAACGTGTCCATATGTTACCCCTTTCAGACAGCAGTATTTCCCGGAGGACCAAACATCCGGTGTGGTAAGTGATCGGTCTCTCTCCATAAGAAGGAAGGATCTACAAAAGATCAGTACTACTCATATCCGGTTTTCCTGATGGTGATAGACAATAATCCGGCTTTACAAAATGAGCCGGACGCCCCCCAGAGTTTCTAATTCGTGCGGAAACCGGTCACCCGGCGTACCGATGAACATGTAATTTTTGGGTACACCGAGTCGCGTTGAAAGCCGGTCTATGAGTTCCGGGCAGAACTCCCCCTGGACCGCTACGAAATCTATTTTCAAGCGAGGGTACATCCGGTCAATGGTCCTGAGATGCTGGGCCAGATCCTTCGGTATGTCAGTTTCATGGTCGTACACATGGACAAATTTAAGCCATTTGGTCTGCTCGTTTTTCAAAACATACAGGGCGGCCTGATTCAGATTAGCCAGATCGTCCCCCTTGGTGAAATAGACGACCGTAAGGCTGTTGATACGATCTATTGAACTGGCAACCTTGAAACGGAGGAGTTCATTGGCCTTCTGTACTTTTTCCACAATGGCTCTTGAGATGAACAATACAAGCTTGAGCAGCTGAATGCGGAGAAACATTACAACCACAACACCGGCAACGATCGCATAATATTCGAGAAATATACGCAGCGATGCAGGATCCAGCAGTACATTCCCGACAAGACCGGCGACCACGGCAATAAGAGCAATGGTCACCTTTGGCCAACTGGCACGGGTGTCACGCGGCAAACGGTCCCTTTTCACCTTGAGCAGCATGTTTCCGATGGCGAACAGTGCCATGACACACAGGAAGGACAGGGTGTAGACGCCTGCCAGTATGCCTATTCTGCCGCCGGAAACTGCCAGGATCGACCAGCACATCAGGAAGAAGCCGATGATGATCCAGTGGTTGGTATGCCTCCATCTGTTTTCCTGAAGAAGAAACGGAGGCAGGCAGCGATCGAGGGTCATGCGCCGCACCAGACCTGTTACCCCGACATAACTGGTAAGAACGGCACCCGACAGCACCAGGGTGGCATCGATACTGACCAGAACCCCCAGCCAGTTCCCGGCGGAAAGTCTCCCCATCTGCGCCAGCAGATCGGGAGGGACCTGCTGGATAACGGCCATCGGGAGGAGTCCCGAGCGCCAGCAGGCTGATGAGCGGATTGAACACCGCCACCGCCATCCACATGTTCCGGAGTGTTTTCGGAAAGACGCCCTTTTCCTGCTCTTCAATGAAGTTTGCAGAGCTTTCAAAGCCGCTGATGCCGAGCATGGCCGCCGCAAATCCGAAAAACAGCGCATGCATCAGACCGCCGGGGGTGGGAACAGTCATGTTCAGCGTGCAGCAGCGACGGATCGCTCACGATCATGATCACGGAAGTAACGCACAGTATCGTCAGCGTAATCATGTGGAACAGGAAGATGACGAGTGCCACCATGGCGGATTCGCCGATGCCGATCAGGTTGAGCAGCGCAAAAAAACCGAGCAGGAGAACCGTTGCCATGATGACCGGCAGTCCCGGCAGAAGATTATGGGCGTAGTGCATCGCTTCACTGGCGCTGATGACCGCTGTGGCGATATAGGATAGCAGTGTCAGGCAGGCAGCGGCGGCGGCGGTATTTTTATTGGTGGTATTCAGCAGCACGGTATAGGTGCCGCCATTCAGCGGGAGGGCGCTGCCGACCTCGGCATACACCTTCCGGAACAGATAGAGAACCGCTGCAACAATCAGCAGCACAACCGGCGCCAGAAAACCGGCCTGGGCGGCGCAGAGGGCGGCCACATACAGACAGCTTGAGGTGATATCGTTGCCGCAGATGGCGGTTGAGCGCCAGACTCCAAGTTTTTTGGGCGGAGGCAGAGTCGCAGCTGGTGGTGCGGCGGGACCCGACCAGATCATTTATCCGTTCTGATTTGCCCCATCCGACAAACTCCCACGAACCTGCCTGTTGATGGTTATCAGTATCTGAAATATTCTCCATTCATTACTGCCTTTCATTGAATTATTACGGCTAAAACTGACATTTAATGCTATCATTCAAGCTCGTACCGTATTGATACCATTCAATTTACCGTTGTTCAAGTGAACAAACATACACATACTTGCTATTAACTATTTACAAGACATTATAAAAAATGAGCTACTCCCGGCTCATGAGTGTCTATTTTCAGCAGAGGTGGTACATGGACAGTGCTATGTGGCTTGCAGCTTCAGAATGGCTTTTATGACCCGACTGTCGGCAAAATTGTAACAGTTATTGTCGGCATTATCATTATTAATGTGCTGACCCGTGTGACACGGCGGCTTCTTCTGGGCCGCATAGAAAGCACTGACAACCGCTACCGCTTTAGAAAACTTGTTAATGCAGCCGGGGCACTGGTATCAATACTCCTGGTTACCATTGTTTTCAGCAATAAACTGGGGAACCTGACCGTTGCCTTCGGTGTGGCCGGCGCCGGTATCGCCTTTGCCCTGCAGGAGGTAATCGCCAGTATTGCCGGGTGGGTTGCTGTCTCCTTCGGTAATTTCTATTCCGTCGGCGACCGGGTGCAGCTGGGCGGCATTACCGGCGACGTGATTGATATCGGCGTACTGCGAACAACGGTTATGGAGACCGGTCAATGGGTTAAGGCCGATCAGTATAACGGCCGTATTGTCAGGGTTGCCAACAGTTTCGTTTTCAAGGAACCGGTATTCAATTACTCCGGCGATTTCCCCTTTCTGTGGGACGAAATAAACGTTCCGGTCAAATACGGCAGCGACTACAAGCTGGCCCGGAAAATCATGCAGAGAATTGCCGATGAAGCAGTTGGGTCGAATTAGTGCCGCAAAGCCAAGAAAACCTGGCATGAAATGGTGAACAAGTACCGTATTGAGGACGCCATGATCGAACCGGCGGTCACACTGATCGCCAATGATAACTGGCTGGAGTTTACCATCCGCTATGTGACTGATTACAAGCGGCGGCGTTCAACCAAAGACATTCTGTTCACCCGGATTATGGAGGAGTTTGACGCCACAACCGGCAAGGTTTCCCTGGCTTCGGCCACGTTCCATCTGGTGGATGCGCCGGTATTTAACGTGCGGTTGGCGGACAAATAATGCTATGATCCAGTGATATTTCAAGGAAACTCCCCGTAACAAGGGAATGGAAAAAGTATGAGCTTTTTTGAAATAACCGCCATATTGATGGTGCTGACGGCACTGTTCAGCTATGTCAACTACCGTGTGCTGCACATGCCGACCACCATCGGGGTCATGTTCATCGCTCTGGCGGCCTCTCTTGGCATCGTTCTTCTCAGCTGGCTGGGTGTGGATATCGGTCAGCACCATGTCGCCCGGATTCTGGAGACAATCGACTTCAATAAGGCACTGCTGCATGGCATTCTGTCCTTTCTGCTGTTCGCCGGGGCCATGCACATCAAACTTGATGATCTGACCAGCCAGAAATGGGTTATAAGCGTACTGGCAACCGTGGGGGTCGTCGCCTCGACCTTCATTGTCGGCGGTCTGACCTGGGTCGTGCTCGGTTTTCTGAATATTCCGGCTTCATTCATCTACTGTCTGCTCTTCGGCGCTTTGATCTCGCCGACCGATCCGGTGGCGGTGATCGGTATTCTCAAGACAGCCGGAGTCCCCAAAAGCCTTGAAACCAAGATCGCCGGGGAGTCACTCTTCAACGACGGTATCGGCGTTGTGGTCTTTATGATCATTCTTGAACTTGCACTTGGCGGAGGCGATGTTACCCTTGGCAGGGTTTCGCTTCTCTTCGTTGAGGAGGCGGTTGGCGGAGCGCTGTTTGGACTTATACTCGGGCTGCTGGCCTACCAGATGCTCAAACGGGTCAACAATTACCAGGTGGAAGTCATAATCACCCTGGCTATGGTCATGGGTGGCTATGCACTCGCTGACAGAATCCATACCTCGGGCCCGATTGCCATCGTTGTGGCCGGACTGCTGATCGGCAATCATGGCCGGGCGTTCGCCATGTCTGAGCTCACCCGCCAGCGTCTTGATGATTTTTGGGAGTTGGTGGACGAAATTCTCAATGCCCTGCTCTTCATGCTGATCGGCATGGAAGTACTGGTTATGCCCTTTACCAGAGCCTTGCTCACTGCCGGCCTGCTCTCTATTGTCATCACGCTGTTTGCCCGATGGGCGAGCGTTGGGGGAGCAGTGCTGCTCATGAGGAGATTCAGGGCATTCAGCCCGGGTGCGATTAAAATCCTCACCTGGGGAGGATTGCGCGGCGGCATCTCGGTGGCCCTGGCTCTGTCGATACCACCGGTTCCGGAGCGCACAACCATTATTACCATCACCTACATAATTGTTGTATTCTCGATAGTCATTCAGGGCATGTCTCTTGGCAGACTGGTGGACATGATATATCCTGACATCCAGGGGAAACAAATCGGAGGGAAAACATGAAATTTTCACTTATTGCATCGATTATTCTTTCATTGGCAATGGCTCTTTTTGCCGTTCAGAATTCACAACAGACGCAAGTGACCTTTCTGGGCAAGTATTTCGACGGTCCCCTGGTGATCGTCCTCCTCATCACCTTCGCAGTCGGTGTTTTATCAATGTTTTTTGCCATGCTTCCCGCTTCATTCCGCAAATCTATGGAAATTTCAAAGTTAAAATCGCGCCTGACCGTACTCTCATCAAATATCAAGACCCTTGAAAAACAACAGACCGACAGAGAAGATCACTACAAAAAGGAGATCCGTCATGAAAATACTCATCAGGAATCGTAAGTATCTGCAGATTGTCATGTCCCTCACCGTGGCAGCGATGTTGCTTGCCAGCGGCTGTGCCCGCTACGCGCACAATTCTGACACGCTCTATGAACCGTCCACTCCTGTTCGAGGCGGCAGCGGGACTGTCTACATCGTTATACCGGAAAGTCAGCAGACACGGTCATCGGATATCAGACGGGTAGTGGGAACTGTTTCAGATGGTGAAAACAGGAAACTTGACGATGTGTTCAGTTCCCGCTCAGCCGCTGAAATCATTCAGACCGCGCTTGGTCTTGAATTCAAAAGAGCCGGATATACCGTTATACCGGCTACATCGCGTCCAACTGCCGAACAGCAGGTGATAGATCTTACCAAATCAGAAATAAAGCTTGACCAGATCTCCGAGTTAACGAACATTAAGGTAACGTGTCAGGTGCTGTCGAATATGGATGTATACAAGGCCGGAAAGCTGATAAAGCGGGTTCAATATGCGGCAACATCCTCCAAAACAGACATTAAAGACCGTGACCTGCTGGCCGGGAATGTCCTGCAGGAAGCGCTTCAGTCGGTCATGCTGCAGGCAACACCGGAAATTCACACCCTGTTCAGTCACTGAGATAATAGACAGGAGACCTCAATGATACGTACCTTCATTACAATTGCTCTGTTCGTTACTTTGACTGCAGCGGCTTTTGCCGCACCGAAAGGCAAAACGTCACATGTCGCTCCAGCACCTGAACAGACGGTAGCCCCGGCGCTTCCCGAAGGTCAGGTGATGTTGGCAGGCAAGACGGTGCTTACCATAAAAAGCAAGGTGCTTTCTTTTTCCCCCGAAGATCGGGCTAAAACAATTTCCGACCGTCTTGCAAAAATTGTCAAGGATCCTACGTTTCAGATTGATTCACTGAAAGTGGTAGACAGCGAAAACTCCAGTGATATTGTTACGGGTGATTTGATCCTTATGAGCGTAGCAGATGCGGATGCTCAGGCGGTAGGAAAAGAGCGCCTACTGCTGGCCGAGGAATCTGCCGCCAAGATCCGGGTTGCGGTGGAACTGCGCAACAAGGAGTACAGCACCAAGACTCTCCTGTTCGGTGCGTTGTACAGCCTCCTGGCAACGCTTGCCCTTGTGGCATCGTTACTGGCACTCAACCATTTTCTTCCAAGATTTATCGCTAAAATTGAATCATGGCGCGGCATCTACATCCGCTCGGTTCGCTTTCAGTCGATAGAGGTATTGAATGAAGAGCGAATCGTAGCGGTTATCAGTACATTTCTTCGCTGGGCAAGAACGATACTTCTGCTCGGCCTTCTCTACCTCTATATACCGCTGGTGCTCAGCTTTTTCCCCTGGACCCACGGCATGGCGAACAGACTTTTCAGTTATATTCTGGCACCGATTGAGAAAGTCGGACTCTCTTTCGTTTCCTATCTGCCCAACATTTTCTTTCTGCTGGTCATAGCAGTCATCACCAATTACTCGATAAAACTGACTAAATTCCTGTTTTCAGAAGTTCAGAAGCAGACCATTACCATCCCAGGATTTTATCACGACTGGGCCGAACCCACCTTCAAGATCGTTCGTTTTCTGATATTTGCTTTTGCTGCTGTTGTCGCTTTTCCCTATCTTCCGGGCTCAGACTCACCCGCCTTCAAGGGTGTGTCGGTTTTTCTCGGGGTGCTCTTTTCGTTCGGATCGTCCTCGGCGATTTCAAATGTCGTGGCGGGGGTCATCCTTACCTACATGCGGGCCTTTAAACTCGGGGACCGGGTCAAAATCGCGGATACCGTCGGCGATGTGGTGGAAAAAACCCTGCTGATTACCCGAATCCGTACCATCAAGAACGTTGACATCACTATCCCGAATGCCATGGTTCTCAGCAGTCACATTACCAATTTCAGTTCTTCGGCGATGGAATACGGGCTGATCCTCCATACAACCGTTACCATTGGCTATGACGCTCCGTGGCGCCGGGTTCATGAACTTCTGATTTCGGCGGCATCCGCCACAGAAAATATTCTGGAACTTCCCGCACCTTTCGTCCTCCAGACCAGCCTGGATGATTTTTACGTCAGCTACCAAATCAATGCATATACCGAAAAACCGTCAGTCATGGCACGTACCTATTCCGCTCTTCATCAGAACATTCAGGAAAAGTTTAATGAAGGAGGGATAGAGATCATGTCTCCACATTATTCTTCGCTGCGTGATGGCAATATGACAACAATACCGGAGTCGTATTTACCTGAATCGTACATGCAGCCTGCGTTCAGAGTCAGCAAGACGGATGCTGAATAATCGGCTACATACCCCATCAAATGCACGCGGGACCGGTTTTTTCCCCGGCAAGGCAATTTGAATCATCTTATTCCTCCTCACCGGGCGGCGTTAGCATCTGCTTCTGATGACTATGATGGCAGCCGCCTTATTTCCACTCTTCTCGCCTTTCAATGAAAAAATGGCGCAAATCACCATCCGTACTCACCCAAGAGTCGTTGCACCGCAATATTCCTCCGCTATAATGAAAGCCGAGCACCGTAATCATGTGATTTGCGCTTGATATTACGGTGCAAATCAAAACTTGACGAGATTTAAAAAAACGCTTATTATTAGCGTTCCAAATTATTTGTATTACAAACAATAAGTCAGTCGAATCATGAGAGCACTTATGAAAAAGCAGAGAGATTCAATACCGGAAATAATCGACAATTTACGGCGGGTATTCCAGATAATCACCGAATACTCAAAAACCGCCGAGCGATCAATCGGCTTAACAGGCCCGCAACTCTGGGCGATGAAGATACTTTCAAATTCCGCTCCCCTGCATGTTTCCTGCCTGGCACGCCAGATGTTTCTAAGTCCAGCGACTGTCGTCGGGATACTTGACCGGCTTGAAAATAAAGGGCTTGTAACACGTGTCCGATCAAAAGAAGACCGCAGAGCGGTGGATCTACATCTTACCGTAAAGGGGCGTGATGTGGCCGCGAAGGTCCCTGAAGTTGCCCAGGTTATGCTCGTAAAAGGGCTTGAAGGGCTGTCGGACGAACAGTTTTCCCATGTGGATGAGGCTATGCAGCAGATCGTGCAGATGCTCGGAGCGGAGCATATCACACCGCAACCACTGCATGGATAATCAGGAATTTGTTTATCACGATGTTGTTTGCGATTGGCCGCAAATGGTCACCTTCATCTCAGCCTTCCCACTGTTTGTTGTAAAAGGAATCAGCTATGAACGGATTCAGATCACTTAAACTTTCGCTGAGATTTGTCGCACCCCTGGTAATCGCTCTGGGTCTGCTCGCACTGGCCGTTGTCCCTCTCGTGGACAAGCTCACTCTGCGCTGGTCTGTCCGTGATATGGATATCAGATCACAGCTTATTGCCAGCACTTTGCAGGAACCCCTTCTGGAGCTGCTCCCCCAGGAAAACAAACTGAAGATCAATAATCTACTTCTGCGCGCTACTCAGGACGAGCGTTTGCTGGCCCTGGGATTCTGCAATCAGGAACAGAAGCTTGTCTACCGGACCCGCTCTTTTCCTGCCGATATTACGTGCCGTTCGGCACGTGATGATACCAAGCAGTCATTCCACCTGATCGAACTACCCCAGGGGCCGGTACATCTGGCAGTAATTCCCATTGAACAGAGCGGTACGCAGATGGGCTCTCTGGTGCTGGTACACGACATGAGTTACATGGTGCACCGAAGTGCAGATACCCGTAAGTACGTTATTCTCCTGTTTATCGTGCTTGGAGTAGTCGTTTCACTCATCACCGTGTTTGTCGCACACCTGAGCTGGCGGGGATGGATGGAAGGTGTCCGGGCCATGCTGCGTGGCGAGGGGATCCTTAAGCCGTTTGCCCAGCAGACGGTCGAATCAGAGTTGCAGCCGCTGGTTGGTGATCTTAAAAACCTGTTACGATCCCTCGATGCAGAGCGGCGTCTGGCAGATGACTCTTCCACAATCTGGAGTCCCGACACCCTTAAAAATCTGCTCCACAAACAGCTGATCGGTGAGCGTATTATCGTAGTTTCTAATCGTGAACCGTACATTCACAGCAAGAAGAATGGTGCGATCGAAGTGCATCGTCCCGCCAGTGGTCTGGTAACCGCTGTTGAACCGGTTATGCGGGCCTGCTCCGGCACCTGGATTGCCCATGGCAGCGGCAATGCCGATCTGGAGACGGTAGACGCCAATGACCGCGTCAGGGTCCCGCCGGATAAGCCGGAATACAATCTTAGGCGTATCTGGATGAGTACCGAAGAGGAAAAGGGATATTATTACGGATTTGCGAATGAGGGGTTATGGCCGCTCTGCCATAATGCCCATGTCCGGCCGGTTTTTCGCACCAGCGACTGGGAGCAGTATGTAAAAATCAACCAGCGCTTTGCCGATGCTGTCGTCCAGGAGGCAGACAGCGATGATCCCGTGGTACTTGTCCAGGATTATCACTTTGCACTGCTGCCGGGAATGATCCGCAAGGCGCTGCCCAAGTCCACGATCATAACATTCTGGCACATTCCATGGCCAAACCCGGAGTCGTTCGGCATCTGCCCCTGGAGAACTGAACTACTGAAGGGGATGTTGGGAAGCACCATTCTCGGTTTTCATACCCCTTACCACTGCAAGAATTTTCTTGAGACGGTGGACCGCTACCTTGAAACCCGCATTGAACACGCTTCGTCGACTATTTCTCGACGTGGCCAGCTGACTCTGGTTGAAAACTACCCGATCTCGATCCAGTGGCCTCCGCCCTGGCTCGGCACAGTGCCGCCGGTCGAACAGACTCGTAATGAGATTCTAAACGCTCTGGGTCTTCCTCCTGGTCATCTGCTTGGAGTAGGTGTTGACCGAATGGACTATACCAAGGGGATTCTGGAGCGTTTCAGTGCGGTTGAGCGGATGCTCGAGCTCCATCCGGAACTGGTCGGCCGGTTCAGTTTTGTGCAGATCGCTGCCCCGAGCCGTTCGGCACTTGAGGAGTATCAAACATTTGAAACAAGGATTCACGCACTGGAAAAACGGATTAATGTTCGATTCACCCGTGACGGACGACCGCCTATCATCCTCAAGGCGGAACATCATGAGCCTGCAGAGGTAAACCGCTATTACCGCGCAGCCCATGTCTGCATGGTTACAAGTCTCCACGACGGCATGAACCTGGTGGCCAAAGAGTATGTGGCGGCCAGAGACGACGAACGCGGGGTGCTGATTCTGAGTCAGTTTACCGGCGCGGCCAACGAACTGCATGAGGCGCTGATTGTCAACCCCTACCATGTGGAGCAGACAGCCGAAGCACTGTACCAGGGGCTTACCATGCCTGAATACGAGCAACAGGAGAGGATGCGCAGCATGCGCGCCCTGGTGCGGGATTTCAATGTGTATCGCTGGGCCGGCAGAATGCTTCTGGACGCAGCACGCGTGCGCCAGCGGGAGAAGCTGGCCGATAGGATAGGGAGAGAACAATGACAGCATCGTATATATTACATTCAGAGGGACTGGACATACTCGCGCGCCATGTGGCACGGGACACACTGTTTGCATTCGACCTTGATGGTACATTGGCGCCGATTGTAGAGGAGTATACGGCCGCACAGATAGCCGAACCGGTCCGCACCTCCTTGAAACGTCTTGGGAAACTCGCAAAAATTGCCGTCATCACCGGCAGGTCAAGAAAAGATGCCCAGGCTATTCTCGGATTTGAACCTCATCTGCTTGTGGGAAATCATGGTTCCGAATGGCCGGCTCAAGAAGGTCGCCGTGATTGGCAGCAGATTGCAATGTGCCTCAAGTGGCAGGAAAAATTGAAGGAGATGCTCTGTCATATACCGGGGATTGAGTTCGAGTTCAAAGGTGAATCGGTTTCAATTCATTACCGTAAGGCAGATGATCGTGAGAGAGCCCTTTCATGTATCAACGACGCTATCGGGTCACTATCACCATGTCCGAGAAGAATTGGCGGCAAGTTTGTCGTCAATCTGCTCCCGCTGGAGGCACTAACCAAAGGAGATGCACTTTTGGCCGCCATGGATAAATTCAAGTCGGGACGGTCGATATATTTTGGTGATGATGTTACGGACGAAGAAGTCTTTCGACTGAGTGGAGTTAATGTGCTTGGCATCCACATAGGAAAAAACGATCAGTCGGCGGCCGAATATTATCTGAATAATCAGTCAGAGCTTCTTGGCCTACTCGACACAATGATAGAAATTATAGAGTCTATTTGATGCTACTACGCGTTGGGCAAAGGCGTCACTCAAAAGGCCCGGTTTCACAAGTTGCGGCCTGAAACCAGGCACCTTCCACTTTAATGGAACATTTTGTACTGCATTATGTAGACAGCAATTCCGCAAAAGTATCCTACCAGCGCCAGTCCGCTTATCCGCTTGACGTACCAGAAGAAATGAATCTTCTCCAGCCCCATAGCCGCCACTCCGGCAGCGGATCCAATAATCAGAATCGAGCCGCCAGTTCCTGCACAATACGCCATAAACTCCCACAGGAAACTGTCGGGCGGATATTGAGTCATACTGTACATCCCCATGGAAGCGGCCACCAGCGGCACGTTGTCGACGATGGCGCTGACCATGCCGATTATGGTGACGATTACATCTTCCCGCCCCACGGTCTTTGTGAGCCAGCCCGCAAGATTAGTGAGTATATGGGTATGTTCAAGGGTTGCCACCGCCAGCAGAATACCGATGAAGAACACGATCGAGCTCATATCGATCTGTTTGAGGGCACGCACCAGAGTCAGATGCTCCTTGTGCTCATCCAGTTTCTTGGAGTGCAGCAGTTCTCCAACCAGCCAGAGAATCCCGAGGCCGAAAAGAATTCCCATAAACGGGGGGAGATGAGTGACGGTCTTGAAGATCGGTACGCAGATCAGGATGCCGATCCCCATGCGGAACATCAACCTCTGTTCAAATGGAGTGGTTTTGTACTGATGACCGCTCGAAACCGTTTTTTTCGGGCTGACTACCTCGCGCCCCTTCAGCATCCAGCTTACAACCAGCAACGGTACAATCAGATTAACCATCGAAGCCAGGAACACCCCTTCCATAATTGCCAGAGTGGTAATCTGACCGCCAATCCAGAGCATGGTGGTGGTCACGTCACCGATTGGACTCCAGGCGCCTCCGGCATTGGCAGCGATAACGATCATTCCGGCAAAGAAGAGGCGATCGTCATGTTTGTCCAGCAGTTTCTTCATCAATGAGATCATGACAATGGTGGTGGTCAGGTTGTCCAGCACTGCGCTGAGGAAAAAGGTAACAAATCCGACCAGCCACATCAGGGTGGAAAGTTTGGTTGTATTAATGCGTGAAGTGATAACCTCAAAACCGTTATGGGCATCCACCACTTCGACAATCGTCATCGCTCCCATCAGAAAGAATACAATCTGGGCGGTCGCCATCAACGATTCACCAAGCTGCTCGCTCACCAGATGATGGTCGCCGGTGGACATGGCGTAAACCGTCCAGAGCAGGCCGGCTCCGATCAGAGCTGTTGCCGACTTGTTGACCTTGAGCGGATGTTCCAGAGCGATGGCGGCGTAGGCGATGATGAAAATGACGACAATGGCAGTGAGCATGCTGAATTCTCCCGATGGATATGGTTACTTTTTTAAATTACGGAATAGTCCCATGTCGCCGATACATCCGGTCGGGGCATCCGGATCGTTCTCATCAACAGGAAGGCTTCTGAAGGCATCGCCGATGAGCAGACCACCGAATGCGCCGTAGAGTAAATGCTACTCCGCCTGCGGTCATTAATGCATGTATCTCTGTATTTATGCCGACTCCGGTAAAAATGAGAGCACTGGCACAGCCGACAATCCCAAGAATGACAGCGCCATATATTTTACTACCGATTTTTTGAACCGACCGGGCGGCAACTCCCCAGATAATCATGGAGTAGACGGCAAAGCCCCCCAGCTCCCAACGGGCGGAGAAACTATCCATAACGCCGGTATATTCCATTGCGGACGGGATAATATTCGATACCAGGCTTAAGCCGGCAAGCGAACCGAGGATGACCGCTCCAATCGTGCGGAGTTTCGTGGTCATGATGTAGTTCAGGACGGCGGCGTTAAATCTTCGAATCAGTGCGAGGATCATGTTTTCTCTGTTCTCCGTTGTGCTGGCGTTTGTGCGCATTGCTTCTCCTTTTTTACCCGTTACAAATAATGATGGCGGCTGCCGATTCTGACAGCCGCCATCATTGTACCTACCTGTTACAACGTGCAGAATTCAATACTCAGTGCTGAGTCGGAGGTATAACCAGCTTGCCGGGGTAGCGCAGGCTGCCGACCAGGTCCTGGATCTCCTGAGGAGGTTCAGGGGTGAACTTGCCGACCACATACATGGTGATAAAGTTCAGGGCGGCACCGACTGTGCCGATACCCTCCGGTGAAATGCCGAACCACCAGCCCTTGGCATTATTGACGGACGGGTTGACGAACTTGAAGTAGACGATGTAGGCGGTAACAAACGTGATACCGACAAACATACCGGCAAGAGCGCCTTCCTTGTTGGCCTTCTTGCTGAAGATACCCATGAGGATGCAGGGGAAGAAGGAGGCTGCCGCCAGGCCGAAAGCAAAGGCAACGACCTGCGCCACGAAGCCGGGGGGGTAGATGCCGAACAGACCGGCGATACAGACCGCCACGCCTGCTCCTGCACGTGCCCAGACCAGTTCTTCTTTTTCACTCATGTCCGGTTTCAACATACCTTTCATCAGGTCATGGGATACTGCGGCGGAGATGACCAGCAGCAGACCGGCAGCGGTGGAGAGGGCGGCAGCAAGACCACCGGCGCCGACCAGACCGACAACCCAGTTAGGCAGCTTGGCGATTTCAGGGTTGGCAAGAACCATGATGTCGCGGTCAATGAACACTTCGTTGGCACTCTTCGGATCTTTTTCAGAACCCTTGGCGATCGTCATGATGCCGTCGCCGTTCTTGTCCTTCCAACCGACCAGACCGGTTTTTTCCCAGTTTTTGAACCAGGATGGTGCATCAACGTATTTGACGTTGTTGATCGATTTTACGAAGTTGGTACGGGCAAAAACTGCGATTGCCGGTGCAGTGGTGTACAGGATGGCGATGCAGATCAGCGCGTAACCGGCTGAGGAACGGGCATCACGCATCTTCGGTACGGTGAAGAAGCGGATCAGGATGTGCGGAAGACCGGCGGTGCCGATCATCAGCGACATGGTGATGAACCAGACGTCGATCCTCGGACGGGCGCCGTTTGTATAGGCCCCGAAGCCGATATCATGCTGGATGCCGTTCAGAACATCAAGCAGGTATTTGCCCTGTGTACCTGGATCGTTGAGCAGCGCTGCGCCGCCGGCGGTGATGGTTGAACCCATGCCGAGCTGCGGGATAGGGTTACCGGTGAACTGCATCGAGATAAATACGGCCGGAACCATGTAGGCACAGATCAGCACGCAATACTGAGCGACCTGTGTATAGGTGATCCCCTTCATGCCGCCCAATGTAGCGTAGAAGAAAACCAGTGCCATACCGATGATAACACCCAGGTTGATGGAGACCCCCATGAAGCGGGAGAAAACCACACCGACGCCGCGCATCTGACCGGCAACGTAGGTGAACGATACGAAGATGGCGCAGAGCAGCGACAGTAGACGGATCGACTGGGAGTAATAGCGGTCTGCCATGAACTGCGGGATGGTGAATTTACCATATTTACGCAGATACGGGCCAAAAAGCATGGCGAGAAGAACGTAGCCGCCGGTCCATCCCATCAGGTAAAAGGAACCGTCACGTCCCATGAACGAAATCAGACCGGCCATGGAGATGAAGGAGGCGGCCGACATCCAGTCGGCGCCGGTTGCCATACCGTTCATATAGGCGGGAACGGACTGCTCGGCGGCGTAGAAGTCGCCGGTTGATTTTGCCCGTGCTGCGTAGGCGATGTAGATATACAGGGCGAAACTGGCGCCAGTGATGATCCAGGTCCAGGTAAGAATACTCATAGTTTGTCACCTCGTGATTTTAGTAGATACATCGTGTTTCCGGCAGCGCCGGCAGGGTTGTTACCCCTCATGTACGTCATACTTGATGTCAAGCTTGTTCATCATGTAGACATAGGTCCAGATCAGGATGACAAAGACAACCATTGAACCCTGGTTGGCAAACCAGAAACCGAGCGGGAAACCGCCGATCATGTAGGCATCGAGCTGATCAACGATCATGATGCCGCAGAAAAATGAAACGAAAAACCAGATGGCGAGATGAACGATGATGATGGTCAGGTTCTCTTTCCAATACGCCTGTAACTCTTTAGTTGCATGAACTGACATAAAACCTCCTCTTGTTTGATGTAAACTTCCTTAACACTGCTTCCGCAAAATTGTGGCATTTACCTCCTTTCTGTGTGGGTGGCTGCCGGCCGGCCCTGCCCAACTCTGCGGGCGGTTAGTGGTTGATTACGTGCTTCGCCTCGGTTGATAATCATGCTGCAAAGTGACAACGGACGCTTTATGCGTAGGCCCGCGAATAACCGAACTTCAATGAGAGCGCCTCGGCTCCTTCTATCATGCAGGGGATCACCTCTTTTTCCAGCCGTTCCTGCAGCATGCGGAAGGATGGTGCCAGCAGTGTCAGGGCACCGATCACCTTGCCGGCATAATCGCGGATGACGACCGCCACCGTGCAGATGCCTTCCCCCAGGCCGTTGAAGTCAACCGCCACTCCGGTGCGGCGGATTTCATCCAGTTCCTTCTCAAGCTGCTGAAAATCCTTGATGCCTCTTTTTTTACCGGCACGGCCAAAGAGGTCGATTGAACTGACCGACTTTATTACCTTGCCGGCAGCGTTGGTAAAAAAAGGAAACCGCTGACCTACGAGGTCAACTGTTTTGATCTGCTGGAGTGAATCAACCATATCCAGAAACAGCACTTCATCATTGTTGGCAACGGTTAAGTAGACCGCTTCATCCAGCTTGCGCGCCAGTTCAACCATAATCGGATGTGCCATCCTGATCACGTTGTCGCTCTTAAGAATGTGCTGGGCCATTTCAAAAGCCTGCAGGCCAAGGTTGTACGTACCGGTTATTTTATTGCGCTCGACCAGCCCTTTGTCTTCAAGCGTGGCAAGCAGACGAAATGCCTTGTTATGACTTAAACCGAGTTTTTTTTCCAAAACAGCAATTGACGGGACTTCAACTCCCCGTGCAAGAACGTCAAGCAGTTCCATGGCCTTGACAACTGCCTGAACAGAATAAACTCCTTTTTCTCTCATATAGTGCTCCTCTTTCTTATTTAAATGAGCGAAAGTATCCATTCTTCACGGCCATATTCATGCTTTTTGCACAAGACGGGCAGAATAACCCCGCGCGTGAAAATCTCGCGAATCCTGGTTAAAAAATGATATACAACTGCCAGCTATCGGTTAAAACGGCTGGTGTTCTTTGATACTTACGGTGGTTGACGTACAGGGGTTTATACGGAGTGAACTACCGGGGGGGCTCTGCCTTGATGATTTCCCACACAACAATCATGCACGGAATTTTTTTGGACGGATGCAAAGAGTGTATGAGTGTAACGGACAATAACCGGCAGCACCGGTTTAATTGACTGATGCACCACAGAAATGATGGATTTTCTTGATTCCTGCAAAGGGGATGACTGGGTAGCAGGCTTGTCGAAATTGGGTATTTTTTCCGTCGAAAATGAGACAGGTGCAATCACCAGTAGCAATAAGATCACTATATGTGAAAGCATTTTTTTCATTGCGTGCCCTTAAAAAACTGACTTTCTGATGCAGATAAAAGAACCGTAAACGTCTTAAAAGCAAATACCATTTGTGTAAATAATAATTTTTATCACATACCGTTTGTGCATTTATGTAACATTATTTTATTTATGTCAATGCATTTTTTTCAGCGGGCCGGAGTTAATCTGATATTCTCGTTATATTGAATGGTTATATATATCATTGTACACGTTTTTTAAATATCTGATGGTTTTCGTGGGCGGCCATTGAGGCTGTATACTCATCAACTAAAGTTACATATCATCAAAATAGTGCAAAGCATTTCATTCAATAATAGTATTTTTATTACTTCATAATATGCAGTTTTAGTTTTTGTGCATTCTGCCGTCAAATCTTCAGCCATATTCAATTCAATTTGTTAGGTAATTCTTCCGGCATCCTGTTCTCTGTCCGAAAAGTTCTGCTTTTAAAATGTACCGAACGTTGAAAAAACATACAAAAAAAGCCCGTTAAAGAACGGGCTTTTTTTGCTGTAATGAGATATTCGCGCTAGTGGAATATTTTGTACTGCAGTATATAGGCAGCTATACCGCCGAAGTACCCGATCAGTGCCAGCGGAGCGATTTTCTTTGCATACCAGAAGAAATGAATCTTCTCCAGCCCCATGGCCGCCACTCCGGCAGCGGACCCAATAATCAGAATCGAGCCGCCAGTCCCTGCGCAATACGCCATAAACTCCCACAGGAAACTGTCGGGTGGATACTGGGCCATGCTGTACATCCCCATCGAAGCCGCAACAAGCGGCACGTTGTCGACGATGGCGCTGACCATCCCGATTATGGTGACGATAACATCCTGGCGACCGACTGTCTGGTCGAGCCATTTGGCCAACGCTCCCAGAATATGAGTATGCTCCAGAGTTGCTACCGCCAGCAGGATGCCGATGAAGAACACGATAGAGCTCATGTCTATCTTCATAAGGGCGTGAGCCAGGGTAAGATGTGCCTTCTCCTCATCTTCTTTTTCCCGATGAATCAGCTCTCCGACCAGCCAGAGTATACCGAGCCCGAACAGAATTCCCATGAACGGAGGAAGATGGGTAAATGACTTGAATATCGGTACCGCTATCAGAGTTCCCAGTCCCATACAGAACATCAGATTACGTTCAAAGGATGTGGTTTGCAGCAAACCGGAATCTTCGGCCTGGGGCGGAGCAACAACTTCGCGACCCTTGAGCATGAAACTGACAACGACCAGCGGCACGATAAGATTAATAAGAGAGGGAATGAAAACCCCCTTCATTATTGACAGTGTCGTAATCTGGCCACCGATCCAGAGCATGGTGGTCGTCACGTCGCCGATTGGCGTCCAGGCACCGCCGGCGTTGGCGGCGACGACGATCATCCCGGCAAAGAAGAGGCGATCGTCATGTTTGTCCAGCAGCTTCTTCATCAACGAGATCATAACGATGGTAGTGGTCAGGTTGTCCAGCACTGCGCTGAGAAAAAAGGTAACGAAACCGACCAGCCACATCAGGGTGGAGAGCTTTGTTGTCTTGATGCGTGAGGTGATGACTTCAAAACCGTTGTGGGCGTCCACCACTTCAACTATCGTCATGGCTCCCATCAGAAAGAATACGATCTGGGCCGTGGAGGCCAGCGATTCGTTCAGTTGATGCCCCACCAGGGTATGATCGCCGCTCAGCAACGCGTAGACCGTCCAGAGCAGGCCGGCACCAATAAGGGCCGAAGCGGACTTATTGATCTTGATCGGATGCTCAAGGGCGATGGCGGCATAGGCGATAATGAAAATTATGACGAGAGCGGTAAGCATGGTGACGTCTCCGGATGGGTAGTGTGGATTCTACTGCTATTTTTTAAAATATCGAAAAATCCCCATGTCGCCGATACATCCGGTCGGGGCATCGGGGTCGTTTTCGTCCACAGGAAGGCTTCTGAAGGCATCGCCTATAATCATGCCGCCGACCGCGCCGTAGAGCAGCGCCGCAGCCGCCGCCGGTCATCAGAACATTCATCTCCGTGCTGATGCCGACTCCGGTAAAAATAAGGCCGCAGGCGAGGCCGACTGAGCCGAGGATAATCGCACCCATTTTCTTGTCACCTGACTTTTGTGCCGACCGGGCTCCAAGCCCCCAGATAATCATGGAGTAGGCGGCAAAGCCACCCAGCTGCCAGCGGGCGGAAAAGCTGTCCATAGCACCGGTAAATTCCATGGCGGATGGTATGATGGTGGCGGTAAGGCTCAAACCGGCAAGTGCGCCGAGCAGCGTAGCGCCGATCGTGCGGAGCCTGGCGGTCATTATGAACTTCAGGATGGCTTCGTTAAGCCTGCGGGTCATTCTCAGGATCATGTTTTCTCTGTTCTCCATTGCGGCTGCCGGTGCGTTCATTACATAACTCCTTTTACCCGAATCCTGCAATAATCAAGATGGCGGCTGCCGATTCTGGCAGCCGCCATCTTGTACCTACCTGTTACAACGTGCAGAATTCAATACTCAGTGCTGAGTCGGAGGTGCAACCAGTTTGCCGGGGTAGCGCAGACTGCCGACCAGATCCTGAATCTCCTGGGGAGGTTCAGGGGTGAACTTGCCGACAATCCACATGGTGGCAAAGTTCAGTAGTGCACCGACGGTACCGATACCTTCAGGAGAAATACCAAACCACCACCCTTTGGCATTATTCACGGCCGGGTTGACAAATTTGAAGTAGCTGATGTAGCCGGCAACAAAGATGATACCGATAACCATACCGGCGATAGCGCCTTCCTTGTTGGCCTTCTTGTTGAAGATACCCATGAGGATGCAGGGGAAGAAGGAGGCTGCCGCCAGACCGAAGGCAAAGGCAACAACCTGGGCCACGAAGCCGGGGGGGTAGATGCCGAACAGACCGGCGATGCAAACCGCCACGCCGGCTCCGACACGTGCCCAGATCAGCTCTTCTTTTTCACCCATATCCGGTTTCAGAATGCCCTTCATCAGGTCGTGGGAAATAGCGGCGGAGATAACCAGCAGCAGACCGGCAGCGGTGGAGAGGGCGGCAGCCAGACCACCGGCGCCGACCAGACCGACAACCCAGTTGGGGAGCTTGGCGATTTCAGGGTTGGCCAGAACCATGATGTCCTGGTCAATCTTGACTTCGTTGGCGCTCTTTGGATCATCCCATTTACCCTTGGCAATTGTCATGACGCCGTCGCCGTTCTTGTCATCAAATTTAACCAGACCGGTTTTTTCCCAGTTTTTGAACCAGGATGGTGCATCAACGTATTTGACGTTGTTGATCGATTTGACGAAGTTGGTACGGGCAAAAACTGCGATTGCCGGTGCAGTGGTGTACAGGATGGCGATGCAGATCAGCGCGTAACCGGCTGAGGAACGGGCATCACGCATCTTCGGTACGGTGAAGAAGCGGATCAGGATGTGCGGCAGACCGGCGGTGCCGATCATCAGCGACATGGTGATGAACCAGACGTCGATGCGGGGCCGTGAGCCGTCGGTGTAGTTACCGAAACCGATATCATTCTGGATGCCGTTCAGAACGTCAAGCAGGTATTTGCCCTGGAGTACCGGGATGGTTGAGCAGTGCTGCACCATCGGCGGTGATGTGTTGAACCCATGCCCAGCTGCGGAATCGGGTTGCCGGTGAACTGCATCGAGATAAAAACAGCCGGAACCATGTAGGCGACGATCAGAACGCAGTACTGGGAAACCTGTGTGTAGGTGATCCCCTTCATGCCGCCCAGTGTGGCGTAGAAGAAAACCAGCGCCATACCGATGATAACACCCAGGTTGATGGAGACCCCCATGAAGCGGGAGAAAACCACGCCGACGCCGCGCATCTGACCGGCCACGTAGGTGAACGATACGAAGATGGCGCAGAGGAGCGAAATCAGACGGATCGACTTGGGAGTAATAGCGGTCAGCCATGAACTGCGGAATGGTGAACTTACCGTATTTACGTAGGTAAGGACCAAAAAGCATGGCGAGAAGAACGTAGCCGCCGGTCCATCCCATCAGGTAAAAGGAGCCGTCACGTCCCATGAACGAAATCAGACCGGCCATGGAGATGAAGGAGGCGGCCGACATCCAGTCGGCGCCGGTTGCCATACCGTTCATATAGGCGGGAACAGACTGCTCGGCGGCGTAGAAGTCGCCGGTTGATTTTGCGCGTGTAGCGTAGGCGATGTAGATATACATGGCGAAACTGGCGCCTGTGATGATCCAGGTCCATACAAGAATACTCATAGTTTGTCACCTCGTGATTTTAGTTGGTTAATCGAGTTGCCGGCAGCACCGGCAGGGTTGTTACCCCTCATGTACGTCATACTTGATGTCAAGCTGGTTCATCATGTAGACATAGGTCCAGATCAGGATGACAAAGATAACCATTGAGCCCTGATTGGCAAACCAGAAGCCGAGCGGCATGCCCATGAATATGTAAGCATCAAGCTGATCAACGATCATGATGCCGCAGAAAAATGAAACGAAAAACCAGATGGCGAGATGAACGATGATGATGGTCAGATTCTCTTTCCAATACGCCTGTAACTCTTTAGTTGCATGAACTGACATAAAACCTCCTCTTGTTTGATGTAAACTTCCTTAACACTGTTTCCCGCAGATTTTGGCATTTTCCTCCTTTCCGTGTGGGTGGCTGCCGGCCATCCTCTGCCCGAATCGCGGGCTGTTAGTGGTTAGACTCTAAACTTCGCCTCGATTGATAAAACCTGCTGCAAACAAACTGTTTAACTCTTCTACGCGTAGGCCCGCGAATAACCGAACTTCATCGAGAGCGCCTCGGCTCCTTCTATCATGCAGGGGATCACCTCTTTTTCCAGTCGTTCCTGCAGCATGCGGAAGGAGGGTGCCAGCAGCGTCAGGGCACCGATAACCTTGCCGGCATAATCCCGAATGGCGACCGCCACCGTGCAGATGCCTTCCCCCAGACCGTTGAAGTCAACCGCCACTCCTGTACGGCGGATCTCATCCAGTTCCATCTCAAGCTGATGGAAATCCTTGATGCCCCTTTTTTTACCGGCACGGCCAAAGAGGTCGATTGAGCCGACCGACTTGAGAACCTTGCCGGCAGCGTTGGTAAAAAAAGGGAAACGCTGACCCACGAGATCAACCGCCTTGATCTGCTGGAATGAGTCGACCATATCCAGGAAAAGAACATCATTATTGCTCATGACGGTGATATAGACCGCTTCATCCAGTTTGCGCGCCAGTTCAACCATAATCGGATGTGCCATTCTGATAAGATTGTCGCTCTTCAGGATGTGCTGCGCCATTGCAAAAGACTGTGTACCCAGGCAGTAGCTGCCGGATTCTTTATCGTGCTCGACCAACCCCTTGTCTTCCAGGGTGGCCAGCAGGCGAAAAATTTTGTTGCGACTCAACTCCAGTTTTTTTTCAAGAGCAGAAAGTGTCGAGCTGCTGTCCTGTGCCAGCGTCTCTAGCAAATCGATGGCCTTGACAACGGCCTGGACTGAGTAAACTCCTTTTTCTCTCATGTAGTGGTGCTCCCGATTAATGAATTAAGAGTACTGAATTCATTTATGGTGACAATTAACCAGTGCCCGGCATGTTGCCATGTGAATCTGTTTGTGGCTGCCTAACATATGGCTCATGCGGAGTGGACAGCGGCAAGGGATCCGCCATGCACTGTTTCGCAGCAGCGATCATGAGCTGAAGTCACTGATGGCAAAATGAAACGGCGTTGCAGGCACATGGCGATAACATCGGATACCGTTGTTATTGTTGCCCGATGTACCATAAGATTCCCGGTTTCCCGTGATCCACTTCACAGTAACTTGAATATCAAAAACAGGGATTTTACTCACAGAAATGAACACCGCTGATCTCGCCGGCAGAGCACAGATTACTATGTGGGACAAGAAACGTTTCATAGCAACCCTGATACCTTCTGCCAATTATCAACAGTAAAAGAATTGAAACCACTAAATTTTATAATCAGCAATTTTCGTCATTTTTAATACAACGTTCCATATTTGTCAATAATTTATTTAATATATAAAATATTAGTATTTATATTAATAATATTGATATGTTATAGATAAAATGAAAATATATTTTATCTAAATTTGCCCCCAGTGTATCACTTGTATTTTGAATTATATTCGAAAATTTTCTTTTTTTTATCACAAGGCGTTTATTTTTAATCTCCGCGTGAATTATATTTACGTTTTACAGTGCGTATTGATACGCAATTCGAATACGTGATATGGTGCATCCGATAACATTTTTATATTATTGTTGAAGCAGATTTTATCCGTTGAAATATGGCGTCCCATAAAGGACATGTACGACTTTTACATCACGTCACTTGACATACGCATAGTAACTATCCCAGTATTGGGCATTCATTTTGGGCTAATTTGTCATTGCGGGGAGGTATGTATGGAATCAAAGCCGGATATGGTAGCAGGAATAATTGATGATATTCGACGCGTCTTTCAGGTTCTTACAGAGCAATCGAGAAGGATAGAACACGAAACCAACCTTACGGGCCCACAATTGTGGGTTGTCAAGATACTTAAAGACACCTCTCCCATGAAGGTTTCTGATTTGGCGCGGAGCATGTATCTTCATCCGGCGACAATGGTTGGTTTGCTGGACAGACTTGAAGTGAAAGGCCTACTTAAGCGTACACGGTCAGATAAGGATCGGCGGGTTGTTTTCATTGATCTTACCGAGCAGGGACGGGAATTAGAGATAAATTCGCCTGAGGTTGTTCAGAACCTCCTGGTAAAAGGGCTTGAGTCAATAGGGATGAATGATCTGGAGTTAATTTCCGGTGGACTGAATCGAATTGTTACTATATTAGGTGTCCAGGGGGCACCTCCGAAGCTCATTATGACTTCAGATATCAATATGCCGAAGAGGCGGAGAAAAGTCTCAATTTGATTTTTGCACGGATCGTATTGACGCCCATGCCACGCGATAGGGAGATAATTCAGGGATGAAGTCCCGGAGTATTCCGCTTGATACGTGTTTTCTTTTTAATGATGGGGGTTAGAGATATGGCGAAAAGAGGCGTGCAAAATTGTCGCGGAGCCTGATCGGCAGGGGACGACCTTCAATCTCCTGCAGGGTTATTTCGTGGGAATGGGCGAACGCTTTATCAAAATGCCGGCGTATGGTGGAAGACAGTTCCGTATCAAACACGCTGAGGTCCAGCTCAAAATTCAGCCTCAGACTGCGCGTGTCCATATTTGCAGAGCCTATGAGCGACCATATATTATCTACGAGCAACAGTTTGGTGTGTACAAACGGGGGTGGTTGATAGTAGACACGGACACCATTGACCTGTAATTCCCACAGCAAAGAACGGCTGGCCCAATCTACAAAGGGGAGATTGTTCAGCCCGGGAAGAACGATGCGGATGTCAACGCCGCGCAGCGCCGCAGTTACGAGAGATGATATCATTTCGCGATCCGGGATAAAGTACGGCGTCATAATGTAGACCTGGTTTTTCGCGCAGGAAAGGGCCCCCTTGACAATCTGCTCAATCTTTCGAAACTCCCTGTCCGGACCGTCGGCAACACAGCAGACCAGAGCATTCCCCTGTGGTTCTATCGCCGGGAAAAAGCAGGGATTCTGCAGTTTCTCTCCGGTTACAAAAAACCAGTCACTTAAAAAAGTCCCCTGAAGGTCCGCAACGACAGGACCCTTTACGCAGAAGTGAACGTCATGAATCGAATTAACCGATGATTCAGAAGCGTTCAGGTGCCGACTGCGGATATTCATACCACCGGTAAAAGCTTCCTGACCATCGACAATCAAAAGTTTTCTATGGTTGCGCAAATTGATGTACGCGCCGTGGCGGAGGGGTAAATAACGTACAAGACGGACAGCTGTACCGCGGAATGCAGCACGCGGGGACAGGCGGCTGTACTTTTCACCCAAAGCATCGATTATGACCCGCACCTCTACGCCGCGCACGGCAGCTTCAATGAGATGATCTACAAACTCTGATCCTATCCCATCGGCATCGAAGATATAACTCGAGAGGTTAATGGTCTCCCGGGCGCTCCTGATCGCGGCAAGCATGGCGGGGTAAGCCTCTTCGCCGCCGATCAGTGCAACGATACGATTACCCTGTCGCTGGCAGGTTGTAACAATAACATCTTCAATATGTAACAGATCCGACAGATGCGCCGCATACACAGGAAGATGACGTACAATAAACTCTTGGTCCAGCTTGGGATATATTTCAGTCCGGCTGAGCCATCGACCGCTTTCCTGCCAGCTTTTTGCCCGTCTGGAGATTCGGTTTATCCCCAGACTCCAATAAAAAAACGGTCCGATTAGCGGAATAGAGAGATTCACGCTCACCCAGACCAGCGCCGAGCGCGAATCGCGTTTGAAAAGCAGCGCGTGGCCGGCCGTAACCAGAGACAGGAAGCAGGAACCGACGACAAGACATGCAATCAGTAAATGATCCAATGATCAGCCCAGATCTACCGAAATCTCATCTCCGTTCAATTGTACCGGAAACGTGGCAAGCTTACATTCCGGGTGCTCGGCACACCGGCCATCCGCCAGGTTGAATCGGTAACCGTGCCGCGGACATGAAATGTAGCCGTCCTTCACGACTGCGGCATTCATCGGGCTCCCCTGGTGCGGGCATTCGTTCTCAACGGCAAATATGGCCCCTTTGACATTGACGAGCAAAATGTCTCTTCCGGAGACTGAAACAACTTTCTTCCCGAAATTAGGGACTTCACTTATTTTTGCGACCCTATCCATACGTCCTCCTCTGCCTGAAATTAGCAATGACTTAACCTACCCGAAATATGTCATCCCCGTCAATTGCTCATATTTTTCAATTCTGCGTGAACGTCAATTAAACAGCAAGCATGCCTAAATAATAATCAGCCGGATATGAATTGCGACCCTTTATTGACACCGTTACATGCGCAGCAACACCACAACATACCGTTATTCATCTGTTTATACATATTGGCACGTTCTCTGCTAAAAACCAATTTACAAACGATGCGCCGAAAATAATCAAGTTTGTTGTGGCCAGCAGCAGTCAACTTCAACAGAACGTGCAGCGATGGAACCAACGAAGCTTTCATCTGATCACCGTTCAAAATCAACGATGAACGGTGAAAAGTGACCATATCCACTCTGCAAGTTATTGAATTGTAAAAGAACTTATCCATCGCTGATTTTCATCGTTGAAAAAAGTGTACCGGAAGTGTACCGGAGCTGGTGTACCGTGGTGTACCGGAACTTTGGACGCGAAAAGTGAATTGAATCTAACCTAAATCAGCCTCGGTTGACAGAAAAAAAAGCCGCTCTCGATAACGAGGACGGCTGTTATTTTTTATACTTATGAGAATAAGTTGCTGACATACAATGATAATTTCAGCCTTGAATGACTCGCAAGTGGTTAAAATGATTCTTGTTTTTGGCAGCTAGTTTTTTGACTCCTAACCGTATTAGTACCAAATGGTACCAAATGACTCTAGTCAGAAGATCACCCAATATTGTAACTATCTAGAACCATTGGTATTTATGCTCTCTGATGTTCTGTTGGCGAATAGTACAGAGATTCGATCAGTTTCGGTGATTTTAATGCCGTAGGTTCGAGATTTGATCGAAAAGAATGTTTCCTTCAAATAAAGCGTGTTTTCTTTTCTGAGAGCCACCGAAAAAGAGCGGTTCGGCAGAAAGCCAACTAGAAAACAGGTGATGATTCCCGTTAAAGTTATAGTTAGAGCGAATCTCAGGTGATCCTGGTAACGCCAGTATTACTTATTTTTCGCTGGTGTTTTAGCTTTAGGTGCAGCTTTCACCGCTTTAATTGATTTGGCACTCGAATCTTCGAAAGTTAAGCGGTTTGACGAAATGTGGGTAGTGAAAAATTCCCGTTTGTGTCGATGGTTCGATTCCGATAGTTCCTCGATAATATCCGCCGATGACCCAGATGATCCTGGGTCGTTTCCGTTTAAACCCCCAATAGAAACTTAAGCGCTGAGCGCGACGGCGAACTCTGTGAGCATTAGGTGCATTCGTCGGCGGATAGTGCATTGCCAGAACGTACCGACAGTTCGAAGTCAGTAATCTTACGATATAGGTATTCATCTAAGCTGGTATTCGGGCCTGTCAATCTGATTGTGTAAATGAATTTTCGGCTTCTCTCAAAATTTGTTGCGTGTTGCCTGTTTACTCAGTTTGAGACTTTCTGAATCTCAGTAAAGTTATCCAGATTTACGCCAGTTAAAGGCGCGCAACTGCAGTTCAGGCATTGCGTTTGTATTAATCCCGATTTTTAAGAGTTCTGCTGAAGCTGACGACATGTCGAGGTGTTCAATATGTTCCATTACTCGTAATAAGCTGCCATAATGCCCTGTGTGATTAAGTAATGCCGTTGCAACATCCTCGTTGAGGTTGAGATTGAGAATGATTTCCTCAATGGTAATGTCATAGATATTCTCCATAAGAGAGAGGATTCCGGTCATAAAGGCATGTTCTGGAGATTCATCAATAAACTGGAGTTGGGGATGAACAAAGGCCATCTGTTCCATAAACCCAGCCCTGGAAGCCGCCATATCCACCAGAGGGTGAGCAAAAGCATCATCTCCATCTGCAGCAAATAGAGCCAATTGTATCCAGCGCTTGATCTGCATTCGGCCGGTCATTGCAATGGCGTGCCGTACACCCTGGATTTTTTGACGATTCCCGAATGCTACCGAGTTTACGAGCATCAGTAGCTTGTAAGTCAATGATGGACTACCGCGGAAAGCCAGTTCAATCTCTTGGATGCTGGCATCCTCTGCCAACAGGCGCAGCAGCTTGAGGAGTGTAGTTGCATCCTCGTCCATTTTCTTTCTCTTGATGATATCCGGGCGGGCAAAATAATACCCCTGAAAGTAGTCAAAACCAAGAGAGTGACAAGCCTTGAACATCTCGACGCTTTCAACCTTCTCAGCAAGCAACTTGCAGGGATACGGGCGAAGGAGCTCTATTATCTCAGGCAGGGATTCCAGCGGTGTCTGGAGCAGATCAATTTTTATGATCTCCACGATTGCATACAATTCTGCAAATTCAGGACTATAGAGGTGATCATCCAAGGCAAAACGGAATCCGGCCTCCTTCAGTGCCCGACAGCGCTCGATGACAGCAGGTGACGACTCGATAGATTCCAACAATTCTATTACTATATGTTCATGCGGAAGTAATTCCAACCCTTCATACATCAGCATCTCTAAATCAACATTTATGAAACCTTTATGACCATCCAGAAGTTCTCTGATTCCGAATGACGCCAGTGTATTGACGATAACATTGGCAGTAGCTCGACCCGAATCCTGTATATTGGCTTCATTGACATCCGTAGAGCGAAAGAGCAATTCATAACCATACAAATGCTCGTTTCTGTCTAAGATTGGCTGTCGACCTATAATGCAGTGTTCTGACATGAATAGCTCCTGTGGTTGATTTGCGAATTATACTGCCAACCGTCAACCACTCAATGTGACTCTGTTTCTTCCCGCTGATTTACTCTCATACATAAGTGTGTCAGCTCTTTTAACGACTGATTCGGCAGTATCGTTTGAAACGACCATGGTAGCTCCTATCGAAGCGGTCACACTCAGTTTTTCATTTTCAGCCATGATAAAACTGTGCTCAATCACCAAGCGGACACGGTCAGCAACTATGCCAAGCACCTTCTTGGTAACATCTGGCAATAGGATCATAAACTCTTCTCCGCCCCATCGAATTGCCACATCCATTTTCCTCAATGTATTCGAGACAGATTTGCCCACCATAACGAGGACGTCGTCGCCGGTCTTGTGTCCATAGTTGTCATTGAACTTCTTGAAGTGATCAATATCCAAAAAGATGACACCAAACGGTGTACCATGCGTTTCCCAGTCATATATTCTGGAATTGAGTGACATTTCTCCGTATCGTCTATTACCCACGCCGGTTAATGCGTCCAGGTATGCTTCCTTCTTGAGACTTTCAAGTTCCTTGAGTATCTGTAGAGAATCAGAATTGTCGGTGAATATTTCAATGGCCCCGTTCACGTTGCCATCATCATCACGTACTGGTGTTATTCTCGCGGAAACAGGCACACGATGCCCTAGCTTGTGATGGAGAAACACTTCTGCTTGACGAGTTTTACCATCAATCAACGTCGCTGATAATGGACACCCATCAATACATAACTCTCTGCCATTGCTGTCAATATGACGGAGGATGTTGTTGGCGCAACAAGAACCTGTAACTTCAGATTTAAGGTAACCGGTAATTCTTTCAGCACCTTTATTCCAAAAGGTAATGCTCTTATGTGTGTCAACATAGTAGACGCCGTCAAACAGGCTATCCAACAACTTTTCATAAGAAAGATCACTCATGGTGAATTCCCCGCTTCAGCTACCTGAATAAACAATCAATTTTCGTATTTCTGCCGGAGGGCAATACATTCTTTGACGTAAGCAACCATTTCTTTATCGTGCTTCTTGATGTGATTAATTATCCAGCGCAGGAGTTTGCCGGTTGCAGCAATGGCAACTTCCTTAGAAGCACCTTCCTGTTCAATCTTATTTTTCAGTTCATTTGCATCTCGAGTAAATTCGCCATGCTCGTGTCGTTGAACTTCAATTTTAGGGTACCTGTACTCCACCATAATCTTGTCCTCGGTGGTGAAATGCATATGAGCATAATCAAAAAGAAAAACTGCCAACTCTTCGACGATTTCTTTTGATTTACCCTGCTGCGCCGCTTCAGACAATTTTCCAAAGTGCTCTACAATTCCCTTGTGCTGACTGTCGATCTCCTCGAAACCAAGTTCAAGTGATTCATCCCATTGAAGTGCCATATTTTACTCCTTAACTATTTTTGCTTCATACGCTGAATCAGATCCGCGGTGTTAAAAACAAAACCTTAACAGCCATTTCCACATCCACTGCCGTCTCCTGGATTTCACCTCATACTTGCTTCTGTTAACTCTCCACAACACCCTTTAACACATTACAAATTTGATCAAAGTTATACGGCTTGCTCAAAAAACCCGCAACTTCTCCCTCTGTTATCCGTGAAGAGATATCACCGGCGCCAAAACCACTGGAAACAATGATCGGCAAGTTCTTATTGATCTTTTTCAACTCATGAAACAGTTCATAACCGTCCATAACTGGCATTCCAAGGTCTGTGACAACTAATCTAATGTATTCAGCGTTTTTCTGATACAACTCCAACGCTTCTTTGCCGTTGATTGCTTCAATAACAGAGAATCCAAGTGCCTCCATCAAGGCTTTTGCCACCTGCATAATCTGTATTTCATCCTCTACCAGCAGCACCGTACCACTTCCCTGCCATGCTGTTGGAGAAACCTGCAGAATGTTTTTTTCTGCCGAGTCGCGTTTCTGGGCCGGCAGATAGATCTTGAAGGTTGTTCCCTGCCCCGGTTGACTGAACAACTGCAGAGCTCCTTTATGCGCTGTGATGATGCCGAGTACTGCCGACATCCCGAGACCACGACCGGTAAACTTGGTAGTGTAAAACGGCTCGAAAATCCGCTTTTTAGTCTCATCATCCATGCCGCAGCCACTGTCGGAGACCTTAAGGCAAATATACCTGCCTGGCTCAATGGCTTTGCCAATATAATCACTGTCTAACTGTGATGCACTGATTTCGATCTCTGTCATGGATACTTGTATTTCACCCTGCACACCGTCAATGGCTTCCGAGGCATTGATGACCAGATTCATGACTATCTGCCTGATCTGGCTGGCATCTCCGATAATAGATAGTTCCTCTGAGGGGAAATTTGATTTAATCACGACATTTTGGTTGATAATTGATTTCAACATCTTGAGTACATCTTCCGTCAGTGCCGTCATGTTAAATCGTTTCAGAATTGACAATGATTTTCCGGCGTACACCAACATCTGACGGCATAACTCCGCAGCACGCGCCGCAGCAACTTCAATCTCTGGGATGAGATCAACAGCCGTTTCAGGGCGTTGCTGCACCAGTGAGCAATTACAGATGATGACAGTCAGGATATTATTGAAGTCATGGGCAATGCCTCCGGCCAGCACGCCGAGGCTTTCCAGCTTCTGAGTCTGTTGGAATTGTTGTTCGATCAGCAGCTTTTCTTCTACGGCCTTTTTACGCTCAGTTATATCTTCGACAACGGAGATGAAATGTTCCGGTTTCCCCATATCATCGCACACCAGCGAAACCGTCAGGTTGATCCAGACCAGTGACCCTTCTTTACAAATATAGCGTTTCTCCAGGCAATACGTTTCGATCTCTCCGGCCAGCATCTGCTGCACATATTTCAGATCGGTTTCCAGATCGTCAGGGTGGGTAATATCCTGAAACGTCTTTGTTAGAAGTTCTTCACGGCTATAGCCCACAATAGTGCATAATTTCTGATTAACCTTCAACCAGCGCCCGTCCAAGCTCACGTGGGCAATGCCGACCGCCGCCTGTTCGAAAGTAGAGCGAAGGCTGGCTTCGCTGTTCACTCAGATCCTTTTCCATTTTTTTACGCAGGGTAATATCCTTGGCGAAATGGACCACCCCACGGACTGCACCGTCCTTTCCACTGAGCGGGAAACAGGAGATTGATAGCCAGGTGTTAAGGCTTGGCTCAAAAAGCTCTATTTCAGAGGAAGCCCCGGTTTGCACTGTAGAAAACATTGGACAGGTGCCAACAGGCCCTCTGGTTTTGTGAAACAATTCAAAACATTTTCGGGAGTGGATCTCGTCAGGTGACACGCCGAGAACATTTCTACAGGCTTTGTTTGCGAGAAGTACATTGTTGTTAAGATCGTGGATAGTCACGCAGTCGCCGATAGCGTCAAAGGTCTCCTGCCACTCCTGTTCTTTCTCCGCAATATTTGCCCTGGCTGCCTCAAGAATCCTGACCTTCTCTTCAAGTTTTTCCGCAACTATATGACTATACTTCCTGAGAAAGTCCTCTTCTTCATGGCCTAATTCCGTGCGGACAACCGATTCTTTTTTAAGTGTGCACCTAGTAAGTATAGTGGAAAGTTCATCCCAGAATTCTTGTGCATCTTTAGGCTTGACAATAAAGGCTTCAGCGCCCAGTGAAATGGCAAGCTCAGCCTCTTTATTCCCTGTATAAACAGCAGAATAGAAAATGAAGGGAATGGATCGCAGAGATTCATCAGTCTTGATGCATCTCAGAAACTGAAAACCGTCCATTACCGGCATGAGCGCGTCTGAAACGATCAAGTCGGGCCTGTCGGAGCTTGCCAGGTGCAGTCCTTCTGCACCATTTGCTGCCTCTATGACTTCACAGCCATGATGCACCATGTTAAGTTTCAGCAGGTACCGGTCTTCAGCGTTGTCGTCCACGATGAGGATTTTCATTCGTATTCATCCTTTATCTGTATATTTTCGATACATTTCAATCAATACTTACATTAGAATCACACCGCAATCCGGAACTCAGCGCCATGCTCGACATTGCGGGCGGACAATTCCCCACCCATATTCTGCTCGATAATCACCTTTGACATATACAGACCAATCCCGGTCCCTCTGTCAGGTCCCCTTGTAGTGAAATAGGGGTCAAATATTTTGGGTAAAACATCGTCCGGAATTCCACCGCAATTGTCACGGATATACAGCACAGAACGGCCACCCTCACGTACTATGTGCAAGAAGAGACAGGGATCGGTCACATGACGCTCGATGCAGGCTTCACGAGAGTTGGAGATGATGTTGAGCAGTACCTGTGCGTATTCGTTCTGGTAACCGACAACCGATACCTCAGTGGCGTTATCAATCTTGACCATGATATTGTGATTTTTCAGGTTTGCAGAGACCACTCCAAGGGCTCGATTGACTGCCTCGTTTATTGAAAATTTCAATTTTTCCTTGTCCTCGCGGAAAAAATTATTGAAGTCATTGATAGTCTGAGACATGTACAAGATGACTTCCATAGCCTCGCGGGCTTCTCTGTGCATATCATCAGGCGTGAGCGTGCCGGAGTCATATTCCAACTGCAGGTTCTGAATGATCAGGGCGACATTATTAAGTGGGTTACGCCATTGGTGGGCGATGTTGCCGATCATCTCTCCCAAGGCAGCAAGACGTCCTTGCTGGATCAGAATTTGGTCTTTACGGCGCTGATCGGCAACCAGTTCAGCAACACGAGACTCCAGATTTTTGTGCAGCAGTTCCAAATCTCGCACCTTTTCTTCCAGTTTGGCAGCGACCATCTGGCTATAAATTTTCAGGAACTTCTCGTCTTCCTCAAGGAGTTCGCTTACGGGCCTTTCTTTTGTTCTGTCCAGTTTTTCAAGCAGGCTTTTTAGTTGTCTCAGGAATTCCTCAGCTTCAAGAGGTTTTACCATAAAAGCATCAGCCCCCAGCGACAGAGCAAGCTCCTTATCTTTATTTCCCGTGTACACAGCAGAGTAAAATATGAAGGGGGTATCACGCAGCACCGTTGAACGCCTGACTTCCCGCAGAAACTCAAAGCCATCAACTTTGGGCATCAGTGCATCGGAGATAATCAAATCCGGCAGTTCGGCAGTTGCGATTACAAGACCCTCTTCACCGTTTACGGCCTCCAGAATCACTAACGCAACATGAGCCAGATAATGGCGAAGTATGTTTCGGTCGTCCGCGTTGTCGTCAACGATGAGGATTTTCATTGCTAGACCCCGATGATCTTATGAATCTGCTCCACAATGGTCAGCGGATCGAACGGTTTCTCAAAATAGCCATTGCAGCCGGCGGCCATAATCCGGTCTCGATCTCCTCGCATGGCGTAAGAGGTTATGGCGATGATCGGCATAGTGCCATCAATTTTGGAAGCCCGGATTCTGGTGGTCGCCTCGATACCGTCAATCCCCGGCAAGTTGATATCCATGATAATAAAGAAGGGACGGTTGGCAATTGCCATCGCAACCCCATTTTCGCCAGTTTCAGCGCTGATGACTTCATAGCCTGCCCGCTGCAGGGCATAGGTGATTATCTGCAGATTATCTGCGTTGTCTTCCACTACCAGCACTGTTTTCATGGTTTCCCCTCAGTGGCATTTGGTGTCTGCCCTTCCTTTTGTTCTCCTTTAAGACGGCTCGGAATAGTCATCACAAAGGCACTGCCGTTCCCCGGTTCGCTCGTCACAAAAATTTCGCCGTGTAAAATATCTACAACTATTTTTTTCGTCAGGTAGAGCCCCAGCCCGGTTCCCAGGACTTTGGCGGTCAGGTGTGAGTGGATTCTGCTGAACGCGTTGAAGAGTTTGACCTGATCAACCGCCGCAATACCAATGCCGGTGTCGGTTACGGTAAACGTCACCTCACCATCTGCTTCGTTGTGTCGGACAACAACCGTAACGCCACCCTGCTCGGTAAACTTCAGACCATTACTGACCAGATTAAGTATGCACTGCAGCAGACGGCGCCGATCAGTATTCATCGGCAGGCTGAGCTGATCCACGGTCAGGGAGAGCTTCCGATCCTGTGCCTCTTTGGTAAAAGTCTGCTCCACCTCTGTCAGCAGTTCGGCAAGATCGAATTCTTCGCGACTGACTTCAATCATCCCCGCTTCGATTTTCGAGACGTCAATCACATCGTTAATCAAGGAGAGCAGGTGTTTGCCGGAACGGAGGATCGAGGTCAGGCTCTTTTTCTGTTCATCGTTCAAAGCACCGATCCACTCATTAAGCAGGATGCTGGAGAAGCCGATCACCGAATTGAGTGGCGTCCGCAGTTCGTGACTCATTGAGGCGATGAACATCGATTTCAGCCGGTCAACCTCCTTCAATTTCTCATTTGTCTGTTCAAGTTTATTATTGACGTCGTTTACGTCCTCCAGCAGATATTGCATGGCTGTTTGGGAACGTTCGAGTTGAATTGTCTTTTGCTGAAGGTTTTCAGTGCGCTCTTTGACCAGATCTTCAAGATTCTCATGATATTTTTCGAGTTCAAGGTCAACCTGCTTTCGCCCGGATATATCTTCAACGCTGGACCAGATGAATTTTTCGCCATTACGCTCTATCAGCAAACCCTGTAATCGGACCGGCACAAGATGGCCATCCCTGTGAATATATTCCTTTTCATAGGGACCATACACGCCGGAATTGTTGAGCGATTCCAACTGTTGCTGCTCCTGAGACGCATATTTTTCTGGAGTAATCTCCCAATAAGTCAAGTTCAGAGTTTCATCAATAGTTCTGCCGATAATGCCGGAGTAAGCGGTGTTAACATCAACCAGTTTCCCGTCCATGCTGGCAAGCGCAAGGCCGACGGGAGACTGTTCGAAAAGCATCCGGTTATACGCTTCACTCTCCCTCAGTTTTTTCTCCTTAATCTCACTGGCCAACGCAGTTTCACTCAGCATGCCGCGGATTAGCCGGGTCATAAATGTATGCAGTGACATAATTCTCCCAATATTGAACGAAGATTTTGTGCCTCTACGGTTACTCACTCATCCAGGACCATCCGCACTTTCCGCAGCAAATCTTTTGGTGAAGAAGGTTTGCTGATCAAGTGAGCGCCATCCTCAAGTGATGCCTTCTGGCGGATTGTGTCGGGCGCATAACCACTGGAGAAGATGACCTTTATACCGGGCTGTAGCTTGCGAATCTCGTCACAGGCCACATTACCATTCATTCTCGGCATAATCAGATCAAAGAGGAGAAGGTCGATTCTCTCCTTATTTTCCTGGAACAACCGTATCGCCTCCTCTCCATCAACGGCCTCTATTAATGTGTAGCCGGCTTCTGTCAATACTTTAGTCATAAGATTTCGCACAAGAGCATCGTCTTCAGCAAGCAGGATTGTCTCTGTTCCACCAACAATCGGCTGCTCTTTTTCGGGCATGACTACATGCGCTGCTTCCATGGAAAGTGAAAGATAAATCCTGAAGGTGGTTCCGTGACCAGGTTCGCTGTAGACGACGATGAACCCATCATGCTGCTTGATGATGCCGTAGACAACGGAAAGACCAAGTCCGGTTCCTTTGCCCACCTCTTTGGTGGTAAAAAACGGTTCAAAAATCCGCTGCTGTGTCGCTTTGTCCATCCCGATGCCGGTATCTGAAACACTTAGCAGGACAAATTCACCCGGTTTGCCATAACCATGCGTCGCAACAAAATCTTCATTGAGGACAATCCGTTCCGTTTGCAGGCTAAACTTTCCCCCATGTGGCATGGCATCATGGGCGTTCACCGCCAGATTCATCAGCACCTGCTCCAGTTGGCTGCTGTCGGCAAGAACCGGCACGGGGCCGGCGCAGAACGACTGCGTCAGTTCGATGTCCGCGCCGATGATCCGTTGCAAAAATTTATCTGTTTTTCCGACGACCTCGTTCAGGTCGATGCAGCGCCGTTCGCTAAACTGCTTACGACTGAAGAGCAGCAGTTGTCTGGTCAGATGGGCGGCTCGTTCCGCCGCTTCAACGATTCCTTTGATATTATGGCGCTGCGGATTGTCATCCGTCATTTTCATAAGCGTTATCTCGCCTAAACCAATGATGACCGTCAGGATATTATTGAAATCATGGGCCACACCCCCTGCCAGGGTGCCAACCGATTCCATCTTTTGGGCATGCAGATACTGGGTTTCCAGTTTCTTGTGTGAGGTGATGTCACGCTTCACCTCAATGACCTTTGTCACTCTGCCCTGCTCGTCCGGCAGGGGCACGGTCCGGATATCGTAGATCCGGTCATCGAGCTTGGTGACGGTCTCGCTATGGGGGACGCCAGACTCGAAGCATTTCAATACCGGGCAGCTTTCGCAGGGGGTCGTGCGCTGATACCTGAGATTGTAACAGTGTCCACCCGACAGCTCTTCGGACGCGATGCCGATGTCTTCAGCGGTGGCGCGATTGGCCCAGAGTACCTTTAGATCGTGGTCGAGGAGTAAGAGGCTGTCGGGTATGGCATCAAGCACGCCGTTAAATTCTTGCGACAGGCGGCGGAATTTCGCTTCGCTTTGCTCCAGCTCTGTCGCCGACCGCTTGCGTTCGGTAATATCTCTGATGACGCCGATATTTCCTGCCAGCTTGCCATCATCGCCCAGCATTCTCATGGCATGCAGTTCGCCGACGAACTCCGCTCCAGATTTCCGCCGGTAAATCAATTCCAGCAGCTTGCCGGTTTCGGTATCATTACGATTGAAGATCTCTTTCCCGGCCAGCTCGAACTGCGCCAGGTCAGCACAGAGCAAAGAAGTGGATTTGCCCAGCACATCGTCGGTTTCATAACCAAAGATGGTGCGCAGGGCCGGTTGATTGACATCGATGATCGTGCGGGAAAGGTCGGTGATGATCACCACGTCCCGCATGCTGGCAAACAGGTTACGGTAGCGGGCTTCGCTCTGCGCGATCCGTTGGTTGGCCTCCTCCAGCGCCCGCACCTTTTCCTCCAGCTTGGCGGCCACAATACGGCTGTATTCGACGAGAAATTCCTCGTCGGATCGAGAAATCTGTTCTATTGCGGTGCAAGCATTGGTGCCATTCAAAAGAGCACGGGAAATTTCCTCCCAGAGCTCGTCCGCAGTCAGTGGTTTGACAATAAAAGCTCTGGCGCCCAGAGCTAAAGCCATTTCCTTCTCCCGATTGCCGGTGTACACGCTGGAATAGAAGATGAATGGAATCTCGCTCAGTTCGGGTTTTTTCTTGATCTCCCGTAGCAACTGGAACCCGTCCATCTCCGGCATAAGGGCATCTGATATAATCAGCCCGGGCAGTTTGGAAATTGCCAGGCTCAACGCTTCCAGGCCGTTTGCCGCCTCCAGAATTTGGTAGCCGTGCCACTCGAAATTGTAACGAAGCAGCTTTCGGTCTTGCTCGTTATCATCGACAATCAATACGGAGTGGGTCATGGCTATTATCCTCGTGCCGATGGCAGTGGCAGTAAAATATCTTTAAGTTTTTCATTTGTCTGTTCAGTAAACCCTGTAATCTCAAGCGGGTACACTTGTCAGCTCCTTTACCCGCTCTTTCAGTTCATTGATGCGGAACTCCCGATCAATAAAAAGCTTGTTGAACCTTTCAAGCTCCCGATTTTTCTCTTCCAGGGCAGCATTGGCTTTTTCCAGATCCTGCCTGGCAAGGGAAAGTTCCTGAAGCTGATGGTTTTTTTCCTGTAGGTCGGCTGTGCGTTGGGCAGCCTGCTGTTCAAAATAGTGTTGCAGCCGGCTTAGTTGCAGGTGTGTGCGGATTCTGGCATGGGCTTCGTCGATATCGAACGGTTTGGTGATAAAGTCGGCGGCGCCCGCAGAAAATCCACTGATTTTCTCGAGCGTTTTATCGAGTATGCTAAGAAAGATGACCGGAATACGATAACCAGCTGCGGTTGCTTTGATCCGGCGGCAGGTTTCATAACCATCCATTTCCGGCATCACGATATCCAGCAGGATCAGATCGGGCGGATTAACACCCAGCACCAGATCGATCGCTTTTTGGCCATTGGTGGCAACTATAACACGATACATCTCGGACAGCGCACCGACGAGGTCGTGCACATTCTCAGGCACATCATCCACTACCAGAATGCTGGGAGTTGCTTGAGGAGGCACTACATCAGCAATACCGGACAGGACAGGCTTTCTGCGATAACGCAACAGTTCGAGCTGAGACATCACCCGCACCTTGAGCAGGTCGGGGTTGACCGGCTTGGTGATATAATCGGCAGCGCCCATCTTCAAACCTTTCGCCTCATCCTCCGTCTCCGACAAAGAAGTAACAAAGATGACCGGAAGCTCCGCCGTCACCAGATCTGCCTTGAGCCTGCGCAGTACTTCATAGCCATCCATGTCCGGCATCCTGATATCCAGCAGGATCAAATCCGGCTGTGGCTGCTGCTGAGCCAGTTCCAGGGCCTTTTCGCCGCTGGTCGCGGCAATGACGGCATAGCTGTCGCGCAGGATACTCATCAGCGCGTGGAGATTCTCGGCGACGTCATCGACTATCAGCACCCTCTGTTTATCAATATTGGCTTCACTCATGTCGGCTTCTCCTGCAAAAATATCATGCTGACCCGCCCAGATGCCGGGTTAAGTCTTTAATCTGCTCAAGTGCTTCATCGGTAGCAAAGCGGTCCATCAAGGCGGCTATCCTGACCAGATCCTGTTCCGTTTCCATCCCGGCCTCATCCCCCAGCAGCTCTGCAAGGAGCTGATCGGCCGCTCCCAGATCGCTTTTGAGCAGAGAGGCCAGCGCAAGCAGTTTGGCCAGTAACTGATTACGATCATTCGTCGTTGTTGCCTTGGGCTTTGCGGCAACTGGAGTGGCCAACCCATCGATCTCATCCATGGTCTGCTGCAGTAGCTGTCCCATGCGTTCAAACTGTTCAGGAGCCGCCATCATACCTGACTTCAGTACATTATCCACTGCGCTGATACAGGCAAACAGCTCATTGGCACTGAGATTCCCGGTAACGCCCTTGAGGGCATGGCAATAATCCTCACCAGCCTCAACTCCATTTTCTCTGATCGTACGCTGCAATTCGGCTAACGCACCGGAATAGTTTTTACGGAAGCGGTATAGCTGATTGCGGTAGGCTCCCGCTTTGCCGCCGATACGGCGAATCCCCTGCGCCGCATCTACGGTTTTCAGTGCCAGCAGGTCGGCAGGAATTTCCGGGGCAACGGCATCAGGATTCGTCGCAGCGGATGGGGATGTTGTCTCCGCCGGCAGCCACTTCGCTAGTACCGCCTGTAGTCGTTCCGGTGCCACCGGCTTGGTAATGTAATCGTTCATGCCGGCTTGCAGGCATTTCTGGGCATCCTCGGCCATGGCCATCGCGGTCATGGCGATGATCGGCAGTGTCGTAAAGTGTTCGTCATCCAGCTCCACCGCCAGGGCACGTATGCGCCGTGCCGCTTCCAACCCATCCATGACCGGCATCTGGATATCCATCAAAATACCGTCATAGGAGCGCTGTTGCACCATAGCCACAGCCTCTTCGCCATTAACCGCTTCATCCAGAGTGATGCCCATGCTGTGCAGCAGTTCCACGGCAAACTCGCGGTTGATTTCGTTATCTTCGACCAGCAGCAGGTGAATGCCGCTATAGTCACTGCTGGTCAGCGCAGAGCCAGTTCCGCGCTCTTGTTTTTCTGCGCCAAAAATACGGTCGCGCCCCAATACTGACAAAATGGTATCGAGCAGAGTTGACGGTGCCATCGGCTTGAGCAGGAAGCCATTTACGTCGGATTGCTCCACCAGTTTCATCACTTCCTCCCGGCCATAGGCGGTAACAATAACCACTTTGGGCTGGGGGCTTATAGCGCTGTCGGTACGAATCCTCCGGGTCGCCTCGTCACCGTTCATGCCGGGCATGCGCCAGTCCATCAACACGACATCAAAAGGGTTATCGACAGCCGCTTGCAGCTGTTCTATGGCATCCTGGCCATTGACAGCGCCTCTGACATCGAGCTGGAAGGAGCGGAGCATTTCGGCAAGAATCTCCCGTGCGACTTCGTTGTCATCCACCACCAGGATACGTATCCCCTTGAGCAGCGGTCCCGCCTGCTCCACCAACTCATGGCTATGCAGTAGCGCCCGGGTGTCAATGTTGAGCGGCACCGTACAGCAGATGGTCGTACCCGTGCCCGGTTGCGAGTTTTCTATCCAGATGCGCCCTCCCATCAATTCCACCAGCAGCTTACTGATCGCCAGTCCCAGGCCGGTACCGCCGAAACGCCGCGTGGTGGACTGATCGGCCTGGGTGAATTTCTGGAACAGGCTGCTCTGCACCTCAGGCGTCATGCCGATGCCGGTATCCCGCACACAAATTTCAAGCGTCAGCGCGGTGTCGCTGACACTTCGGCCGGTAAATGACAACTCCACCTCGCCCGCTTCGGTGAATTTGACGGCGTTACCACAAAGATTAAGCAGCACCTGACCCAGACGAAGCGAATCGCCAATGAGCCGGCACGGGATATTCACGTCATAGCGGATGAGAAACTCGATCCCCTTTTTTTCGGCCTGTAAGCCGATGGCATCGGTCAGTTGCTCCAGGACACTGTCGAGACCGAATTCTACCGACTCTATTTCCAGTTTGCCAGCCTCGATCTTGGAAAAATCCAGAATATCATTGATGATCCCCAGCAGGGAGTGAGCCGCACCCTGCGCTTTGCTCAGGTAGTTGTGCAGTGCGGGTGGCATATCGGATTTCATGGCGAGGTAGAGCATACCAAGAATTGCATTCATCGGTGTGCGGATCTCGTGGCTCATGTTGGCGAGAAAGTCGCTCTTGGCAAGGGTGGCGGCTTCTGCTGACTCCTTTGCAATACGCAGCTGCTCTTCAGCATACTTACGTGCGGAAATGTCATGTGCAATCTTGGATGCGCCGATGATTTTACCTGAGGCGTCTTTTATTGGTGAGATGGTTGCCAAAACAGGTACGAGTTCTCCATTTTTCTTTACCCTTACCGTCTCGAAATGATCAATTCGTTCGCCGGAACGTATCCGGGCGAGGATTCCCGGCTCTTCGTCTAGACGCTCCGGCGGAATGATTTTGACCATCGAAGATCCGATCATCTCCTTTTCTGTATAACCGAAAAGTCTCTCTGCTGCAGCGTTCCAGCTGGTGACAACACCATCAAGCGTCTTGCTGATGATGGCGTCTTCAGAAGATATGACAATGGCGGCAAAGTGAGCCATATCTATTTCGGCCATTTTTCGTACGGTAATGTCACGCACGATGCCGGTAAACATCCGTTGACCGTTGACCGCCATCTCGCCAACCGCCAATTCCATTGGAAATGTGGAGCCGTCCTTGCGACGACCGACCACCTCGCGACCGATGCCAATAATTTTTTTCTTGCCGGTGCTGTGGTAGTTGTGCAGAAAACCGTCGTGGGCACTGTGGTAGGGCTCCGGCATCAGCAACTTGACGTTCTGCCCGACCATTTCTGCCATTGAATAGCCGAACAGGCGCTCGGCGGCCGAGTTGACAGTCTGCATAACCCCATGAACATCGATCGTAATGATGCCGTCCAAAACGGTGTCGATAATGCTGCGCACCGTCTCTGCCGACTTTTGAAATTGCTGTTCCATGTCCGCCAACAGCGCGCAAGTTGTCTGCATCTGAAACTCATCGACAACGCAGCTGGCAAGATCGACAAGGGCAGAGCGCTGTTCTTCGCTGAGGTTGCGCGGGACACGATCGATGGCACACAGAGTGCCAACGCGTTCACCGCCGTCCAGTTCCAGCGGCGCGCCGGCGTAGAAGCGGATGTCAGGCGCGCCGATGACCAAGGGATTGTCGGCAAAGCGCGTGTCGGCAGCGGCGTCCGGAACACAAAACAACTCATCGCCGAGTATGGCATGGCCGCAGAAGGAAATGTCACGCGGTGTTTCGGTGGCATCCAGTCCCTGACGAGACTTGAACCACTGCCGCTTGTCATCGATCAGGCTGATCAGCACGATGGGAGTCTGCAGGATAATCTGGGCGAGGCGGGTGTAGCGGTCAAAACGCTCTTCGGCAGGGGTGTCGAGAATATTCAAGGAGCGCAGGGCGTGCAGCCGTGCCGCTTCGTTGACCGGGGTGGCTGGTTCTAGCATGTCAGATCTCCTGTCGCTGCTACAGCAGGGTGTCGATCCATTGCCGAAATAGGTTCTGTTGGAGAAGCTGTCATGCTGTTTACCCTCCTCGTTTTTTGTCTCGAATCCAGTTGAAATCTGATGCCTTCACTTCCCCTCCAGCTCCTTCACCCGCTCCTTCAACTCCTTGATCCTGAACTCCCGGTCCATGAACAGGCGGTTGAAACGTTCCAATTCAATATTTTTTTCCTGCAGGTCTTCCACCATGGCATGGTATTCGGTCACATCCTGCACCAGTTCAAGCACCCTGTCCACAACCCCATCCTTGTTTTTTATAGGTGAACAGGTGAAGTTATAATATCGGATGCTGCCATCGGGATGAGTTATGGAATGCTCCTGGCGCACCGGTTCTCCGGTTTTGAATGCGATCAGGGCGGGGCAGGTCTTCCGGGGCTTGTTCAACATTGCAGTAGCTCAGGTTGCAGAGTTTGCCGATGATCTCACCTTTACTGTACTGTGGCCGTTCCTTCAATCGCCGGTTCACCCACAAGATGGTAAGATCCTGGTCAAGAAGCAGCAGATCGGCATCAATGGCGGATACTATATTGTCGAGTTTGTCACGCTCAAGACCATCTCCAGCCTGGCCGCCTCCAACCTGGCCATCTCAAACTTGCGCCGCTCATCATCGAGTTGCGAACACTTAACCTGATGCAGGGAATTGAGGGTGGCAAGCAGCTTGACGGCATCCCACGGTTTGCTGATGTACTGAGCGATATGGCCGTTATTGACGGCTTCGATTACTGCGTTAATATCCGCGTACGCTGTAAGGAGAATGCGGATTGTGTCGGGATTGGTTCTGGCGGCGTTGGCTAACAGTTCGGTCCCGGTCATTACCGGCATCCGCTGGTCGGAGATAACAATTGAGAACGTGTTGTCGGCAACCAGCAGGCTTAGAGCCTCCTCGACGTCGGCAGTGGCAAATACGTGAAAATCTTTTCGCAGCAGGTCGGCTAGGCTTTGCAGAACTTCCGTTTCATCATCAACTATAAGAATCCGCGGATTATCGGGATTGCCAACTTCAATCATGAGAAAACTCCTTCGCCAGTAATTGAAAAACTACGTTACCAGCAGCTGTCGGGTTCTTTCTTCTGTCTGTCGTACTGCTACAATCCATTTTTCCGAGAACCGTTCCGTATCAACAAGCCAGGTCATCAGACTGGTTACTGCCTCGCTGATTCCCGCCGCTTCATCGGCAACGGCGCCAATGATCAGGCACCCGGTATTCTTCAGGCGTCCCTGTAACTCGCCGTCCGAGGCACTTTCGAATTGTAGCGCGACAGTTCATTGAAAGCTGCTTCCGGAATCCGGCTCAGACGCTCTGACTTCAGGTTGTCGGCCGCCTCAAGCAGAATTTTGTATTGCACGGCTTTTGTCGGCAGCGCCGCCGTCAACTCTTCATGAAGCAGAACAAGCTGGCGCTCCAGTGTTATCCTCGGCATGCCGCGATTGGCAAGCACCCTTCCCAAGCCATTCCACCTGACTTATGAGCTGAGCTTCCGGCAATTCGGTGAGGGTTACCAGCCAGGCCACATCACTTTTGGCAAAACTTCGCCCCCGTTCCTGATAGCGCTCATCAAAATAGGGGAACTCCTCGCGGCATCTGCGTGCGGCTGCCACCGCCGCCTCTATCTCCATGGCATCGCCGGGAACGGCATGATCGCCGGCTTCAGGATTGAGCATGCCGGCTGTAAAGCCCTGCCTGGCGCTCTTCATCGGGTAAAGAGCAGAGAACAGTGCCTCAAGTTGATCAAAAAAAGTAGGGCAACCTGTACGAGTCGCTCGCATCCGGCCTGATCAATCGGCAGGGCATTCATGACGCAGCGAAACTCTTGCCAGTATTCAGCGGTCCTGTCGCCATAGCCGCTATAGTAATGAGCGGTTCCATCGGTGCGACTACCGAATGTTGCAAGCACATCGGGGAGGTGGCTGGCGTTGCCAAGCGTTGTCCCTTCCAGCACATAGATTATGCCGAGTAGATTAGTCGGTTGTTCTATCCGGTAACGGCGGATACTTTCGGCAATGCTGCGGGCATGTTCGAGAGCGTCCAGATTATCGGCAATGAAAAGTGGGTCGAAGATGCTCAGGTCACGCCTCAGATGAACGAGCCGTGACGGTCGCGACTGCAGCAATGCCCTGATTTCCTCAGTTGGCAGCAGGGTAAGTTCATGCTCAAGAGTCCCCTGGATGACGGCCATAGCCCGCAACTGGCCGACATAACTTTCCAGCGGCAGTTCTCTGTTTGTCAGGGCGGTGATAAACGGCAGTGCTTCCAGCCGGGCATGTTTTTCACGGATGGCTTCTTTCAATGTTTCCATAAGGTTTGGGGTTAATGATGTCATCGGTCGCCTCCGTGCGGTTTTATTTTCCGTTACCACGAGTCAGATCAAGCGCTTCGCGCAGATTCAGAGCTACGGCGCAGCCTGTAAGCTCTTCGGGAAGCTGGGAGCTCATCCTGAAAGCGCTGCCGCCCAGCACAATACGGGGTGCGCTGCTGCCGAATTCCTTTTTCACCATCTCCACCAGCTCGATTACTTTGGGGATATTGAACAACATCGTCGATGAAATGCCAAACAGGTCGGCACCATGCTGGCGGAGCGACTGAATGACCCCGTCTGGCGGGACATTAGTCCCAAGGAAGACAACATTCCAGCCATCAGCTTCCAGAACATCTGAGACCATGTTGGCGCCGACCTGGTGCAACTCCCCCTGGACTCCGGTTACCACGGCCTTACCAAGCGATACATTGCTGATTTCCAGATATTGATAAAGATTGGACATGACATACTGGGTAATTGCCGTTCCCATATGTTCATCAGCAACCGTTATCCGGTTGTTTTCCCACAGACGGCCGATCTCGTAGAGCGCCTCCTGGAAAACATCCATATAGATGCCGGGGATGGTATAGCCACTACGGTAGGTGTCCATAACAAGTTCCAGGGCGCTCTTCCGTTTGCCAGGCAAGTATTTCCTGAAGATACTCATCTTTAATGGCTGTAGTCCGCGCATCGATAACAGCATTGAAACCTGTCGGGTTTCCCATTTCGTTACGGTCAAATTTCGCCATGAACTCCCCCCTTAGTGAGATGGTTTCCGCCATTGATCCTTTATCTTATCATAACAATCAGGACAATAGCCGTGACTGAGAAACATGGAATTGCTCTTCAGAAAGGAAACCACGTCCTCCCATGATGCTTCGGATGTTTTGACTTTACCGCATTCCATGCAGATTGGCAGGACTTCCTGGATCTTTTGCAGATGCCAGAAAGAGTTCTCCAACTGGTCAAGGGCAGTCTTAAGAATCTGATTCTCATTCTGAAGGTTAAATTGTGCCTCTACAAAGATTCTCTTCACGGGAGGCAGCTTCTTGTGACGATTGATTAAGCCGGGCCAGTTGCATGATGAGCTGCCGGTTTTTCAGGAGCAACTGATGCTTTTCTGCAATCGGCTTAAGCAAATCAAGAAGTTTTTCAGCATCCCATGGTTTGGTAATATAGCGGACAACCTGTCCCTGGTTGACGGCCTCGATCACCGCCTCAATATCTGAATAACCGGTAAGGAGTATACGGGCCGTATCGGGACAAATTTTGGCAACAGTGGCCAGCAACTCGGCTCCTGTCATAAGAGGCATCCTTTGGTCGGAGATGACCAGCGAAACCATGGAGTTTTCTTCGATCAGGCGCAGAGCTTCCGCGACGTCGTCGGTGGCAAAGATGTGAAAGTCCTTGCGCAGCAAATCGGCCAGACTGTTCAGCACTTCAGTCTCATCATCAACAATCAGGATATTCGGGTTGTCACGGTTACCGATTTCAATCACGCTTTAGCTCCTTTAAATGTTTTCGTGGCAGCAGAATACGAACAGTTGTACCGGTTTCCGGTGAGCTGTCTATTTCCACCTTCCCCTGGTGAGCCTCCACAACCTGATGGACGATGCTCAAGCCTAGACCGGTTCCGGAGCCGACCGGCTTGGTTGTAAAGAAAGGGTCAAACACTCTGGACAAATGTTCGGCGGGAATGCCGACTCCCTTGTCAGAAACCTCGATGCAGCAGTAATCCCCCACTTCCAAGGTGGCCAACCGGACTGACTCACCAGCCCGGCTTGCCTGGATGGCATTGACCAGAACGTTGCTGATGGCCTGGTTGAGCGGGCCGGGCAAGCAGAGCAGTGGTTCTTTGTGGTTAAAAACTGTCTCGATGCTTACTCCGTGCTCCTTTAACAGGGGGCCAAGAAAACGTATGGCAGACTCGATGCCCTCGGCCGGATCAGACAGCTTCTGCTCTGCCTCGTCAAGACGGGAGAAATTGCGCAGATCAAGGACAATTTTTTTGACCCGCTCGAGCCCTTCGATGTTAGCCGAGATCTTGTGCGGCACTGATTTTGTGAGGTAATCAAGGTCAATTTCTTCCAACTTGGCGAGAATTCCGGCATGAATATCCGGTTCAGTGGCTGCAAGTTTCGGCATGTCATCGGCAAGAGAGCTAAAGAAAGAGAGCAGATCAGCGAAGTCGCGACGCAGCACCTGTTCGTTGCTCATCACAAAGGCAAGCGGATTGTTGATTTCGTGGGCAATGCCTGCCGTCATCTGTCCGAGTGAAGCCATCTTTTCCTGATGCACCAGCATCGACTGGGCGGTTTTCAAGTCAGCCAGAGCCCCGGCCAACTCGCGACCTTTACGCACGTTTTCACGGGAAAGAACTGCCAACTGGTTATTCAGCTGTAAAAGTTCTTCCTGTAGAAACTGGTTTTCATTGTATGTCGGCTCGGCAAACAGCAGGAACTGCTCGCCAACAGGGGTAATTCGGCAGCGGAGAGTGTGAGGGATCTGATCCCCCGCCACTATGTTTAACAGGAAAACATCTTCCGGCAGAGGGTCCGCTCCTGACAAGCATCTGCCAAGCATGACATTGTCAGGCTCTGTGAGATAATCCAGAAAATTTCGTCCCTTGAGGGTGCCACTTTCGAGCATAAGATCCTCGGACAAAGCCATGTTTCCAAATTGCATACAACCGTCACCGCTGATTATAAGCAGATGAACGGCCTGTGACGCAGCAAGCATCGCCGACAGTTCCGGCAAAACTTCGGCCAGGATCTTTTGCAACTCTGTCTGTTTGCCGGAGGCGGTCACAGTAAAGTCACTGACATAGTACCGGCAAAAATGGAACTGCTAATTTCAAGAAACCTAGCCACGTCCTGCTCCCCTCTGCTGGTTTGCAATAAATACACGACTTCTAGTCATTCGTATTAGACACTGCTTTCGGTGATAGTGACCGTCCAGATAAACACGAATGCCACCATCATGCAGTAAAACTGCGCGCTGTTTTTGTCGTATCTGTTCTGTCATTATTTCCATTACCCCCCTCATTTAGCAAGGGAGTTAATTGTCAACGTGAATGCAAATATAAAAAAACCGGCGCACGGGAAAGCCGCAACGCCGGTTTAAATGGGATTCAGTTAAAATAATCGTTGACAGAGGTGTTTGTCAGGAGGAGCTTTTCTGTCTGTCTGTCTGTCTGTCTGTCTGTCTGTCTGTCTGTCTGTCTGCAATATTATTGCCACTTGAGACCCCTCTTGCAACAGATTTTACAGATACAGATTTTAGTGCAAGTATATCGCTATTCCTAGTGTTTGCAATGATAAATCTTTGAACGTGGGCTTTTTATTTCACAGTACACAAAATCTGTGAGCACAGAGCACAGAGCCTGTACAACTGTTGTGAATGCCACCTTTCAACCATAGAACCGGTTTGTAATATGCGGAATTTGGAATGGCGGCAGTTTATAACCAAGTTAAAATATACGACTCACCAGACGATCCCCAAAGACCGTTTTTTGATATCGATAAGAGTTACTATGAGCAAATGGTTCCGCGTTGCCTTGAGGGACCTCTGAACCCCCCAACCGACTTAGACATGTTATTTCATGATTTCATAGAATGTGAATCAAACTCAATTTACCAAATGACCCGGATATCATGCCTTTCAGCGAGTATATTGTCGATACGGCTTTTCGAACTACCTTGGATGAGGACACAATACGACCAAGGAGCCCGTCATGATATCACTTGAAAAGATGCGCGAGATATTCAGACGCGGCGACCATTGGGAAGTATACAACTCGTACGCTGAAATCCACCCAGAGTTCAGCGTTCAAAACGGAATTTGTGTTGTCAAAAAGCCAGAACGATCAAGTATTACTTTTGAGGTGGTTGGTACTATGGAAACCGTTTGTTGCCACCTACCGGCAGCATCCGACGTAACTAAAACCGGTTACGGTTTCCTGAAGTACCGTGTAGTCATAGCAGATATAGATGAATTTGTGACGTTACGGAAAGTAATGGCGAACACTGCACTGTCGCTCCCGCTGCATGAAACAGAGATAACATCACGGGGACGATTCATTCGCGCTTGTCAGAACAGTAACACCGCTACGCTGGATGATTTGTATTCGGCTGAGAAGCTGACAAATCTGACAACGACTGAAGTTGGATATGCGTTCGACACAGCAGACAGTGACGGTTCATTCAGTGCAGCAAAATGGATAATAACGAAATTCGGCGGTGTAGTTGATTTGCAGGGTGGTGTGGATAAAAAATTGCGTGAGGTACTTAAGCGGGGTAACGTGGAAGCAGGAAAATGGCTGGTCGCTGAGGCATTGCCGCAGGCGAATATCTCGTTAGCACAGATCACGGCAGCACGAGAAGGTAATCTCGATTTTTTGAAATGGTTGTTGACTGAATCCAGATTAGCGGTCGCAATTGATCCGTGTGCGATTGAAGCGGCAATAGCAGCGAAAAAGAAAGATGTCGCCGACTGGCTCCTGGACGTAGCACCTCGAATGCAGAAGGTTGCAGCATTCAAGTACGGTTTGAAAGTTGTTCAGCCTGAGATTGACCGGAGGGGTTTTCAGGATTATGCAAAACTGAAGTACGGCGCAACGAGGAAAATCATTGAGCTTTAAACACTACACAGATTGAAGCCAGAGTGCATTTTATCTGGTTATATGTTCCGCTGCCAGTTTCGACAATAACGGAGAGCACAATCGATAATGGTTCGCTTGTATTCTTCTGGAGATGTTTCTCTCAGCCGAAGAAGCGCCTCCAGTCTTTCTGACGCCTCGATCATAAGCCGCTTTATTTCCTCATCGGTAATGCGACTGAGTGAAGGATCGTTCAATAGCGGTGAGTTTTTTCCGGAGTGGAGTTCCTCAAGCGCACCGTTACGAAAAGCATGTGCAGTGAGAGCGTTTGCCTCATCCCGAATGTTGAACCCTCCGGGGAATGCGGTTTCAAGTGATTCCTCTGATATTGGTCGAGTTGTAATAGGTTTTGAATTTTCCATAACACTCTTCTCCAGGGGAAGCGTCACTTCAGTGATGCTGGGAAGTCACCGTTCTCGTAGGCTAATTCATTTCACGACTAAAGTAAAGTTGCGGAGCGCCATAGCGGCCATACAGAAGACTGGAGTGCAGTTGAAGCGGTGACGATCCGCTTTTAGTTTATGCGGCATTTTTGGAACAGTTATGCCCAGTTGATGCGAGGGCATCCGTTAGAGAAGTGATGATGATTCCTATTGCCTCTGACGCTTCGGAAGACCCAGAGAGATCCTCGTGATGCGAGTTTTCATCCGGAGGTCACTCGATGGCGCACAAATTCCCAATCACGGAAATTCCGCCTCTTACCGCAAGCGCCTTCGCAAATTCAACCGCCTGAGCTTTCGAGTTGAAGTCACAAATGCATTCGACACCTTCGCCTTGACGATGAGTGTAGACGCTAAAAAACTCAGCGTCGTTTTCGTTGATAACGTCAACGATGCCGTCGGCATCGGTGCACCCGGCGATTTCAATGGTGTCGACGTTGTCGAGGTTGGTGTTGTGTAGTAATGTCGTCAGCTGATACTCAACCCAGGCTTGATACCCACGAACTGTACAGGTAGCGGCAACATCAGCGCGCCAGTCGAAGACGTCGAAGAATTCATGCTTACCGTCGACGTCGAAGTTCCACGAGGTTTGGTACTCAGTCGGAGTGGTTGGTTTGAGCTCGTCGAGGTTCCAGAATACCGTTCGCACTTGAGCGCGTAGAGCGAAGAATTTGTTGGTCCGTTCTGGGTCATCGTCCGTGACGTCCTCTATAAAAGACCACGCGGCGCGAAGAACTTCAAGAGCGCTGTTATCGGGTGTTGGTATTGGATCGGCATCAAGTAGTGTTCGGATCTCCGGAATGATCTCGCTGAGATAGTTGACGGCTTCGCAGCCGTCGATTTCTTCGTTGTGGAATTCGCTTTCTGGGTCGGCTTGAGGAAAGCGCTCGAGGATATCCCGAAGCAAGATCATCGCTGGAGTAGTATCGTTCATATACATCCCTTTCATTTACCAGGTTAAGTTTTTGCTGCTGTTTGCACTTCCGGCAATCCCTTTGTTGATACCGACTTGCCGACCATCCGCTTGCCCACGCCCGTAGGCGTCGGTGTTGATGAAGCTACGACGACTTTTGACGGTCCGTAAGACACCGAGCTCGCCCATGGCTCGTTTGATCAGAGCGGCTTTGACTGGGACGAGCGCTGTGCTCGTTATTGGAGTTTGAATTTTCTGCTCGCGAAGACGGAGCGATATCGTGGACACAGCACCGAGAAAATAGGATTGCTGTTGAAGTGTACGCTCCCGACCAGTAATGCGTTCATCGACATGATGTTTCAGGAAGTTTCGGCCGAGCTTACGGACAACTTGGTGCAGGTAGTTGAAGGTATAACTCGCAATCGCTACGTCAGCTCCGACACCGATAAACGCCATTTTACCGGAAGCCGGATAGTGCACGGTTTGACAGTCGAAAGCAGTGCTTACGCCGGAGCAGAGGTATCGCAGCCATTTTGGGAGGTTCTTCGGTACGACGACATCGATTTTATCCGCAGAATCTGGTTTGTCGGTCGTGTCGATGTCACTCATCGCCAGGTTATGTTCGGACAGCAGCCGTTGCGCATGTCCAGCGGCGAGAGCGGCTTCATGCTCGTTGGAGCTGTTCGCGAGAGCGAGCAGTTTCTTGATCTTTTCGATTACTGCGCTCGTCTTATCGTTCATCGGGTTGAGTCTCCAGAGGTGTTTTTTAGTTTTCAGCGGCAATCAGTTTGTTTGCGATACGTGCTTTCTTTTTCCAGATACGTCGTGAGCTGTTTTTGCCGCGATCTGCTTTCGAACAACGATCAGTGGTGGAAAATCCGAATTTTTTGATATCGACTTTGTCTGGGAAACACGTTTCAGGAACGCGCGGTACGCCATAAGCTTTCATATTCCACCTCGGTTTTTGTGGTTATTGCTGAGATGAGTATGAACCGCTCGCTGCCCAAGTACACACATATTTTGCATGAAATGCAGCTATTACCAGTGGTTGAAGCGTTAGAAGTTGGTCAGGTCGGCACTTCGTTCTCAGATTACGGCGGACAGAATATATTAGATCCGCGCATGTTGCTCGGTCCGAAAATGTTCAGGTCTTGATTCTGATACAGAAGCCAAGCCGTAGCGAGATCGTCATCATCGAGGGGATGTGACGCTGCGATGATTTTCGCTTCAAGTTCGGGTTCTCGGGTGTAGCAGTACAGGCCAGCCCGTAATTGGATCACGTTGCGAAGTGGCGAGATGGAGGTTTTAGGCGTGAAAAGGTAGTTCGGATGCCAAGTTACTTTTGTCGTTCCACCATCAAGGGCATCAAGCTGCGCAGCTTTTTGCGGTAACTGGTATGTGGTAAAGTCAAGCAGATATCTGCCGAGCTCAAGCCAGACGTGGAATGCGACACCAGGTTGAGGCGGCATGTCCTGTATAGGAGCATGTAAAATTATGTCCGAGTCACCGCTGCCAACCCTCCAGGCGGCATAACCCACAGTCAGTGTTGAGCAGAAACCGAGCCGTGCAAGAAGGTTTTGAGCGAGAGCTGAATGAACGTAACAGTCGGAGCCGAAATTGCCGCTCGCAGCGGTTGCGAGTCGGCGAAGAGCCGACGAGATATGAGACAAAACGAGTGTTGACGGTATTTTCTGGTCGGTATATGACGCAGCCCGGCGTTTAAGCTTGTTGCTCACAGCCGGCCTCCTCAGAAATTTCTGCCTCATAGTTGTTCTCAGCCATCCGCAGACATTTTACGAAATCAATCTCATTGGAAGCTGCGAAGTGCATCATGTCTGTCAGCATATCGGTCAGGTTCTCTTCCAGACTTCCCGTATTGAAGGTCTCGTGCAGTTGCTTTTGCACATAGAAAGCCATCGTGTCGTTGACCCTGGTAGCGCGCGCGATGTTAGCTGTTGTCATCCGAGACCTCCCGGCAGTCAAGAGTGTCGAGAGTGTCAAGAGCCGTTATCGGTATGCTCTTCGTCTCGCAGTGAATGTTGGTGTTTTTTGGATTGAAGCTCCAAAAGAAGTCATCATCAGTGACGTTGAGACAAACGCAGTCAATGCGGGCGTCGCCCTCGTCAGGCGTTTTCAACGGAGTCCGGCCATTGTCCAAGTAGTCGGTGTCATAGTCAGTAGCCATAACTTCGACGTCATTAGTGAAAGTGACGAGCTTATAGATTTCATTGCCGAGAGCAACTTTGCAGGTATTGACTACGGCGCACATGTCTCGGATGAGCTGAATCTCGGTTTGCGTCAAATCGATGATGGCGTGATCGAAACCGTTGAAGTTATCGTCAGAGACAGAGACAGGGAGGATCAGGCGCTTAATTGAGGTCGGCATGTTATTTCCTTTCGTTCCTTTTTTTGAGGTTATTCCTTTTCTGAGTGATCGGTTCCAACACGTCAGCGGAAATCAGCACATCGACAAATGTGTTCGCAGCAAGTCCGTATTCTTGAAGGATCAGCTCGTTCATACTCAGACCAGAGTTTTGCTCATATTCGCCATGACGCTCATGGAGCAGATCATCCAGCTTGAGGATGTCGAGCTCCAGTTGACGGGTTATGCACATCAAACGGGCGTCCAGATAGGCGTGACCGTTACGGATGTTGAAATAGTCGTTCAGCTGTTTAGTGAATTCCGGGATTGAGCGTGGTCGACTAACGAGCTTGATTGGTGGGACATCAGTCAGAAGTTCGTCAAGTTCCGCCTTAACGACTTTCGTGCTCTCCACGCGGCGTGGAGTTTTCGAGGAGTTTTTTAAATCTTCCGTCGTGGTCCAGCGCGATTTTCCGCAACGAGAACCACCCATCCCAGTTTTTAATTTGCTCACGGTTTGTCTCCGAAAATAGGCTTCAAGTAGTTGAGCCGGCATTCAGTTCGACTGTACCCGGCGATGTAGCATGTCTCAGCAGGCAACTCCGGGTACGCGAGACCCCAAAGACATGAAACCTCCAGTAAACCGTCGGATGTCATCGCGAACCTGCCTATCGCCATAAATCCGGCTCTATCGGAGCCACCAGCCGCGTTGCGTAATTCGACGCAGCAGCGTTGTTTGAACTCATATTCGGTCTCATCGTTAAGCTTCGAAATTGTCGCTAATATTTTCGCCATGGTTTGAGCCTCTTGTTTATGGGTGTTACTGCGTTTTGAGCCGATTCCCGCCAGCGATAGCATTCAACCGCGCAACCAGGTCAGCGCGTTTGAACTCTAGGTGCAGGTTTCCGTTCATGTAGCACTTGAACTTGAAGTATGGAGTTTCGCCGTTACCGTCCTGGCTATCGGCAATCGTGCAATACAGAGGGCCATGATACGACTTGACTGGGCCTTGACCGTCCAGCATCGAGAAAACATTATCGAGCGCAACGAGATATTTCTCGCGCTGATGGTTCACTTGATACTTCCCGCGATTCCATCCTTTTTCAACAATCCACGACAAGATGACTTTCCGGCCAAGCTCAAATTCTGTGTTCGTTTTGAAACGACTACCCGGTGGGCGAAGATATTCGAAAACCTCTTTGACTGCTTCCTCCAGGTATGTGTTCACATTCGCTGCGGACTGCTCAAACATAGCGAGGATGTTGTCTTCCGTGAGGTCTGGGAGCTCTTTGCCGTCTTCAAGCTGCTTATCGAGTTCGTCACGGCGCTTGATGGACAACAGGCGACGGAGTTCCATGCGTTCGACGATGCAGCGCCAGGCGTCCTTTTTGACCTTCTTGTTGATCCAGGTGGAAGCCTCCTTGCCGATGGAGCCGTGCATATTGCGGTCATTGGTCGAGAAACTGTAACCGGGTGTATCGAGGAAAGCAGAGCGGAGTCGGCCTTGAGCGGCTTCGAGCATCGCGTAAGCTGTCTCAATGTCCTGAGTTGCTTGCGTGTAGGTGTTGAGCATTACGGTCAATGTTTCGCGTTTCGCAAGGTCAGTGGATGGATTCACAATAGACCTCTTTCGACGAAGGATAGGATGTCCGGTGAACCGATTATGATGTGATCCAGAAGGTTGATTCCGAGGATCTCGCCGGCTTCTTTCAGACGTCGTGTGATTGCGATATCTTCAGAGCTCGGATTCGGATCTCCTGTTGGATGGTTATGTACACAAATCAATCCCGCAGACGCTGTTAACAGCGCAGTTTTGAACACTTCACGTGGATGGACTATCGTTTGGTTTAAGCTACCGACTGAGACCAGATCAAGACAGAGAATCCTGTTCTTACCGTCCAGGTGCATCGTGAAGAAATGTTCTTTCGTCTCTGAAGTGAGAAAACTGAAGAGTTCGCCGACTTGGGCAGGCGCTGTGTAACGACGATCAGCTTTAAAGTACTGAGCGACCTCTTCACGGACAGTCAAAGTTTCCATGACAGCTTTGATCTGCCGAAACTTGATCGGTTTACGCGGAACAGACAGTGTTTCTGGCCCGAAAAGTGTGTCAATCGTGATGGTTTTCATAAATTCCTCTATTCGACTGCGATTGCTGAGGTTAGATCGACAGCGTTCGGGCGTAATGTGATTGTGTCGCCATTTGGGAACTGGAAATCAGCGCAATGCAGAGTTCGAAGCTCGCGGGGTGAATACGAGGACAATGCCTCGCAACCACCCAGCAAGCATTCCTTAGCGACATCAGTGATTTTCCGCTTTTTAACGATGTAAGAGTAAACAGCCATCACGATCTCCTTCGAGCTTGCAGGTATACTGGTTTATCAACGCCGAGCAGTTTGACAATTTTATTCTGTTCAGTAATTTGAATGCATTCGCTGAAAGTCACATTCAGCCCGAGAGCTTTCAAAGCGGCTTCTCGGTTACAAGCTTTGACCCAAGCAAAATTGATGTCGCCGTCGACGGTATAAAATTCAATCAAGTACAGATTCATTGACTGCTCCATTAATGGGGTAATTGGTTACTTCGCGACTGCAACGCGTGATTGCTCTTTTTCGCGCCAAGTGATTTTCATTCCGGTAAGAGCAGCAGAAAGAGCCAACCAATCTGCTTCAGCTACTTTTTTCTTGGAACTGACGATGCTTTTTTTACCGTCAACTGAGCTCAAGCAAATGTGGAGTAACACCTTATCTCCTTCAGCATTCTCAGCAAAGACGACGTTAACGGCATCAAGTCCGAGGATCTTCACAGGCTGAAGCAGCTTTGTCGAAGTAGTATGATAGCCCACGAGTTTCAGTCTTTTAGCCAAGACAGCGCTCATTTTAGTTGATGTGTCTTTATTGACTGCTGCGTTCGATGATTCCTGAGTAACATCTGGAGTTGCTGCTGTGACATCGGTAGTCGTGTCGGCAGTAGTTACGGCAACAGTGTCAACGGCGGTCGTGGTGGCCGACGTTTCATCGGTATTCACTGCTTCAGTAGTGGTCTCAATGTCCGTGGTTGAAGCTACTTTCGGAGCGGTTGTGGTTTCGGTGATGGAAGGTTCGACTGAACGATCATCTGCGTTTTCTTCCTTTCTTTGTTCAGGGTGACGCGCCGATTCCCAAGCGGCGATGGCGTCGGCGTGTTCCGGCTGATCAGGAAAATAAGTGAAACCTTCTGTCGGTTTTTCATTCAACTTCTTCAGAGGATGACCAGGACAAACGAGCCCATGTCCCTGGTATTTACCAAAAGTAGAGAGTGCACCGAGTTCAAAAGCTCCGCACACGCACTCTGCGCGGTAGACAATTCTTTTGCTGTTGTCCTTGTCAGCTGTGCGCTCAACGATTTTCAAAGGTCCGGCAAGTGTTCCGATTAGTTCGCGTTTGATTGGTGCCATGGTGATACGCTCCTTTATTGTTTGTGTTATCGATGCAATCGGTGCATCGCCGTGTCTGCGGTTAATTAACTGCTTTACGCAACCGGTTGGTATCGATGTCGATGGTGTATCCGTTGTTCTCTAGAATGCTCCAGAGCAGACGCTTCGCACGGGTGAAACCTTCCGAATCTTCTTTACCGATTTCGTGCTCTTGAAGACTACCGGTAACGATTTCGAGTGCCTTGATGGCGTTCGAGATTGCAACCAGAACTGGTCGGGTGATCTTGCCTTCAGGTGAATGAATCAGGCTCATGATTAGTCCTCGTCTGGAAGCATGATAGTGAGAACTGCTTCACCACCGTCGCCGAGGCCGCATACAAGTTTCAATTTGTGTTCGGTGCCGTTTTCAGTGAGTGGAAGCATAACCTTGAAAAACAGTTCAGGATTTCCAGTATTTGACATTGACTTGATTGCTATGTGTGCGCAAAAGACGGTGTCCCAAACATAGAGGCCAGGTTCGACATTTTCGGAATTAGCTGCAGATTCGATAAGAGTCCAAACGGTAGAAGTACATGCGATAGGCCACTTAAAGAGCCTGGTATCGGAAGGGAAGCTTGAAGTTAGGTCAATCAACGTTCCATCCGCGATGGCTTGAGCTCGCGTGTATTCAAAGATCATGTTGCATTCGGCGAACAAATCATTTCTTTCCCTTGCAGTATTCATGAAATCACTCCTTGAATTAATCATTGCTAACCTAAAATCATTATGAACCTCTCGCCCTGCATGTACAGTTTTATTTGCACTTTATTTTATTATTATTTCAATTAATCCAGATAGTTGTAATCATTAGCCAGGCAATATAGGATCTTCGGAAATGAATTTACTTTATTTAATAATGAGAACAACAGGGGCATGATATGGAGACAAGAACGGCAAAGCAGAAATCAGGTGAGATTGTGCAATTGCCGGTGATGTCGGAACATGAATACATTGATGCAACGGAGTCGTACGAAGGGTTCTGTATTTATTGCGGAGAGACTGAATCAGGCATCGAGCCAGACGCGTGCGACTACAAATGTGAAGGATGCGGAAAATATGGTGTGTTTGGATTTGAGGAGCTGTTGCTTATGGGGTATGTGGTGTTTAGAGAGGAAAGCGAGGATTAGTGCGTGATTATTACTTCGGCGACAGCGGTTTTACGGCTATCAACACTAATTTCGGTTCTTTCGTAAATTAGTTGCACATAAAAGAATGGAATTAGAGTCAAAAATATTTTGTTTTGACCATAATGATATGTTTACTATATTTCACTTTCCATTCTGATATTAGCATTGCACTTATTTGATTGATTCAGACCAGCCATTAGCTATTCTCGCCCCTCAAACTTATACCCAACCCCATACACTGAGTGAATCAACTCCACTGGGTGACCAGTAACAGAGATTTTCTTCCTGAGATTCTTTATATAATTGTCGATGGCGCGATCATTCAGGGCACGTTCATCCGGGTAAATATTATTCAATAGTTGCTGGCGGTTGTAGACTCTCTCCGGGTGGGCCGCCAGATAATTGAGTAACCTGAATTCAGCCGCAGTCAGGTTCAGGTCATGTCCGTTCAGCGTGGCCCGGTAGCATGATTCATCAAGATTAAGACCCATTTCCTGCAGGTTTGGCGCAGAACCTGACCGGCGCAGAACTGTCTTTACCCGCGCCACCACCTCCCGGGGGCTGTATGGCTTGCAGATGTAGTCATCCGCTCCCAGTTCCAACCCCAGCAAACGATCAATTTCTTCAACCCGAGCGGTCGTCATGATGATCGGCACGGATGAAAAGGAGCGGATTTCCTTGCAGATATCCAGCCCGCTTTTCCCCGGCAGCATCAGGTCGAGCAGTATCAATGCCGGCTTATGTTCGCGAACCCAGGAAACAACAGGTAAACCATCCGTCAGCAGATGGGTCTGATAGTTATCTAAGCGAAGATAATCTGCTAGAATTTCTGCGGTATGAACTTCATCTTCGACTATCAAAATCAGATCATTCATCAGACACTCCCGTAGTTGGGCAACTCAACACGAATCCACACTCCGCCCTGCGGTGAAGGCTGCGCCGTAATAGTGCCCTCATGCGCCTCGACGATGTTGCGGCAGATGGCAAGGCCAAGCCCTGTCCCTCCGGTGGCCCTGCTTCGTGATGTCTCGACACGATAGAGTCGCTCGAACAGCTTTTCCAGTTCATCTTCCGGTGCGCCGGGAGCGGAATCCTGAAAGTCAATCGTCACCCTTACGCCATCCTCCCAGACCTTGATGTTCAACTCACCACCCGAATCAGTATATTTCAGCGAATTTTCCAGCAGATTACCGAACAGTTGCCGCAAACGCTCCGGATCGCCAAAAACGGTGACGTTATCTGCCGCTTCGTAGTGAAGAGCAATCTTCTTTATTGAAAACTCCGGGCTGATTATCGAGATCGCTTGATCAATAACAACGGAAACTGGCACTTCGACTTTGCGATAGGTCTGTGCACCAACATCTGTCAGTGACAACTGATAAAGATCATCCACCAGTCGCGTAAAGCGCATAACTTCATTGTGAATAGCCTTGATTGAATTGGTGGTCGGTTGACGCACTCCATCCAGTATGGCCTCGACCTGGCTCCGCAAAAAGGTAAGTGGCGTCCGCAATTCATGTGAGATGTCCGCAACCCAGCGGCGCCTAGCCCCCTCGTTATTTTCCATTGCCAGCGCCAGGGCATTGAAGTCGGTTGCCAATCGTCCCAGTTCATCATTTGAATCAACAGGCACCCGGATCGAATATGTGCCCTGTGCCAGAACGTGAGTCGCCTCGGTAATGTTTTTGAGCGGCCTAATAAGTCGGGTTGCCAGCAACATTGCGAGGGCGGCAGATAATCCTAAAACTACAGTAGCGATAATGGCTAATGAATATTTCTGTTGATGCAAAAAACCCTTCTGCTGTGGGTCATCGAGTGATGTCTGGGGGAGAAGTCCCAGGTAACCGATAATTGTGCCCTGCTGGTGCAGAGGTATTACCTCGGCATCTAGAGCCAACGAACGTGAGCCGATTATAGGAGTCTTGTTGGAATCAAGCAAGAACAGGCGTTGACTGAACTGATCGACAAGATGAGGTGGAAGAGTGTCACCTGGTGGTGAAGCGTGATTATCCAATACATTGTGTGGCGGAGGTGGCGAACTACCCTTATCGAGAGGTTGTATGCAATTACCAAACGGTGGTCTCAATTCCGGGAAAGACGAATTAATCACCTGTCGCCACTTCATAGGGTCACGGCGGATAGCATCCCAACCCGATTCAACACGATATTCTTCTTCCAGTCTGGAAACCATGTAAGGCATACCACTTTTTTCCATGGAATTAACCAAGCGAAGAAAACCCTTGTTGACACTCCAATGAATAATCAGGGTAGAGCTTACCACTGCCAGGCTAGCAGCCAGAAATATCGCGAAAAACAGTTTGTGAGTTATGTTCAGCTGCATTGCCACACCTCTTTGATCATTAATTGCCCGCTTATATTTTTACCATAAAGACTCCGTGCGCAAATACGCAAAAAAACCTTTTTCATTTGAGCATTGCAAAAAATACATTTACTACACAATTCAAGCACATTTGCCTGTTATCACTAACATCAAGATATAGAAATTATCCAAATGATGTGAATTGCAAAAAAGCGAGGAATGCACCGTGAAAAGAAAGTCGAGTCGTACCATCATGGCTCTTGTCATTATCATTGTTCTCTTCTCCGGCCTGGCGCTTGGGGCGAAGGTCTGGTTCTTTCCTTCGAAGCACCAGACCTTCATTACCGCCGAAGTAACCAGAATGGATCTGGAAGAAAATGTCCTTGCCAGTGGCACCTTGAAGGCATTCAAGACAGTGGCAGTTGGCGCACAGGTGAACGGCCAGCTAAAGAAGTTGCATGTCGCTATGGGCGATAAAATTAAAAAAGGACAGCTTCTGGCGGAGATCGACCCTGTGCTGCAGCAGTTTTCTCTCAAGGATTCCGCGGCCCAGGTTGAAAGCTTGCAGGCCCAGAAGCGCGCTAAGCAGGCACTGTTTAAGCAGTATGAGTTGGCTTTTCAGCGACAGCGTCAGATGAGCGCCCAGGAAGCCTCCTCCAGGGCTGATTTGGAGAGTGCTCAGGCACAACAGGAGAGCACCCGCTATGACATCGCCGCTATTGAGGCCCAGATCAGAAAAGCACTCATTGCGGTCGATACGGCCAGAGCCAACCTCGGCTATACCCGGATTTATGCACCAATTGACGGCACGGTGATCTCCATCGACACCGAGGAGGGGCAGACAGTCGTCTCGAACCAGTCGGCAACGACGATCCTTACCCTGGCCACTCTTGATACCATGACCGTCAAGGCCAAAATCTCCGAAGCAGACGTCACCAGGGTCAAGCCGGGCCTGCAGACCTACTTCACCCTGCTCGGAGATAGCGACACTCGCTATTACGGCAAGCTGCGCGCTATCGAACCCGGATCGGTTTCCTACGGAAGTACCGATAGCTCAAGCACCGCAATTTACTACTACGGACTGTTCGAAGTACCAAATCCTGACAACAAGCTGAAGGTTTCCATGACGGCTCAGGTGGCTATTGTCCTCAACCAGGCGAAACAGTCGCTCAGTATTCCTGTTGCCGCTCTGGGTGATAAACAAAAGGATGGCCGGGTCAGCGTTAAGGTGCTGGTCGGCGAACAGGTCGAAACCAGGATAATTCGTACCGGCATCTCCAATAACGTGCAGGTTCAGGTGCTGGAAGGGTTAAAGGAGAGTGAAAAAGTGGTGGTTGGCGACAGCACGTCATTACCCAAAACCGAAGCGAGCTCCATGCTGCCACCTCCTGGAAGGAGACGATGATCGTGAGAACGCCGTTACTTGAACTTTCCGGTCTCGGGCGCAGTTTCGCTACCGGTGAACATGAAATACAAGTGTTACAAGGGGTTGATCTTACAATCATGGCCGGAGAAATGGTGGCGATTGTCGGCGCCTCCGGCTCAGGTAAATCCACCCTGATGAATATCCTTGGCTGCCTTGATCGCCCCAGTGAGGGTAGCTACCGGGTCGGCGGACGGGAAACCAGCCAACTCTCCAATAACGAACTGGCCCGACTGCGGCGAGATCACTTCGGTTTCATCTTTCAGCGTTATCATCTGCTGCCTCACCTGACCGCTGTTCAGAACACGGAGATCCCGGCCATCTATGCCGGGGTTAACAAGCATAGTCGCCAGGAACGGGCGCGAACTCTTCTGGGCCGTCTCGGCCTGACAGACCGGTGCGATCACCGCCCCAACCAGCTCTCAGGCGGACAGCAGCAGCGGGTCAGTATCGCCAGGGCATTGATGAACGGCGGCGACGTTATCCTGGCGGACGAGCCGACCGGCGCCCTGGACAGTAAAAGCGGCAAGGAGATGATGGCGGTTCTCCACGAACTGCATGCCCGTGGGCACACCATCATCCTGGTCACCCACGATCTGCAGGTTGCCAACAATGCCGAGCGGATCATCGAGATTTCCGACGGCATAATAATCCGTGATCAGCCGAATCCGGACCGGCCCGCATCAGCAACGCAAAGACTACTCGAAAAGGCTTCGGTTGAGGGCTCGACCAACTTCCTTACGGCCAACTGGGGGCGCTTTGCCGAGGCGTTCAAAATGGCCCTGATCGCCATGACCTCCCATCGAATGCGGACTCTCTTGACCATGCTCGGTATTATCATCGGCATCACCTCGGTCGTTTCGGTGGTGGCGCTTGGTAAAGGGGCGCAGCAAAAGGTTGTCAAGGACATCAGTTCGATGGGCACTAACATCATAGATGTCAATCCGGGCAAGGACAGGGGCGATGAGGATGCCCCCAGTATCCAGACGCTTGTCCCTTCCGATCTGGAGGCACTGAAAGCGCAGGTCTACGTTGACAGTGCTTCCCCGGCAGTCGAAAGCAGCCAATTGCTTCGTTACCGTAACGTCACGGCCAATGCTTCGGTTAACGGAGTTGGTGAGCAGTATTTCCGGGTCAAGGGCTATGAAATGGCGAAGGGGGTGGCCTTCAACGCAGACGATGTTAAGCAGCAGGCCCAGGTGGCGGTGATCGACGAAAACACGAACAAGAAGTTTTTCGCCAAAGAAGATCCGCTCGGCAAGATTATCTTCATCGGGTCGCTCCCCTGTCGGGTCATAGGGGTTACCAAGGAAAAGGACAGCCAGAGTGGTAACAGTTCGAACCTGGAAGCATGGATACCTGCCACTGCCGCCATGAACCGGCTTCTGGGCCAGCAGTATTTCAGGTCCATAACGGTCCGGGTTAAAGATGATATATCCAACCAGATTGCAGAACAGAGCATTATCAAGCTGATCAAACAGCGTCACGGCCGCAAAGACTTTCATACCGTCAGCAGCGACAGCATCATGAAAACCATCAACAAGACCACCTCCACCCTGACTTTGATGATCTCGGCTATTGCCGTTATCTCTCTGCTCGTCGGCGGGATCGGCGTCATGAACATCATGCTGGTGTCAGTCACAGAGCGGACCCACGAGATCGGCATACGGATGGCAGTCGGCGCCCGTCAGGAGGACATCATGCAGCAGTTCCTGATCGAATCGGTTCTGGTCTGCCTGCTGGGCGGCATGATTGGCATTATCCTTTCCTACGGTGTTGGCATGGTGTTCTCATTGTTCGTTACGAGCTTTGCCATGAAATTCTCCATTATGTCCATCGTTTCGGCATTTCTTTGTTCCACGCTGATCGGCGTCATCTTCGGTTTCCTGCCGGCGCGCAACGCGGCGCGTCTGGATCCAATCGAAGCACTTGCCAGGGAGTAGCAGCATTATGAACAAGTACCTTGTTTCAATCACATTCATGCTTGCAGCCTCACTCATGCTGAGCGGTTGCAGCGCCCTTCTGCCCCGCAGCCAGTACACCCGGCCAGAAGCGATTTTACCGAGCCAGTGGCAAGCGTCTACGGTCACCGGCACAACGGTTGCCGCCAGTGAAAAATGGTGGCAGGACTTCAACGATCCGACCCTGAACGACCTGATCGAACGGGCGCTCAAGGCCAACAATAATCTGGCGGCTGCCACTATCAGGGTCCGGCGTGCTCAGCTCTCTGCCAAGCTGACCGATACCAACCTGACGCCTACGGTATCTGTCGGGGCAAACAGCAGTTTGAGGCGTGATCTGAACAGTCACGTCGATAACAGGTCAAGCGGCGCTGTCGGCACGGCAAGTTACGAGTTGGACCTCTGGGGCAAGCTTGCCAGTGCCCGCGATGCCAGCCACTGGGAAGCGGCAGCTACCGAATCGGATCGCCAGAGTACCGCACTGGCGTTGATCGGCACGGTCGCAACCAACTACTGGCAGATCGCTTACCTGAATGAACGCATTACCACAGTAGAGGCCAGTATCGCCTATGCAGAAAAGATCCTGGGCCTGGCAGAGGTTAAATACCAGGCTGGCGCAGTGTCTGCCCTGGACAAAGTCCAGGCGCAGCAGACTGTTGCCAGTCAGAAAGCCCAGCTTACGCAGCTCCAGCAACAACGCACGGAAGCACGCAGTGCCTTGGCGATCCTCTTTGATCAGGCCCCGGAGAATAAAATGCCGGAACAGCAGGCCTTGCCGGACAGTCCTCTCCCGAAGGTCGATGCCGGACTGCCCGCCAGCCTGCTCGCGCAGCGACCTGACCTGCAGTCGGCCGAGCAGCGCCTCCGGAAATACCTGGCAAACATCAACAACACCCGTGCCAGTTTCTATCCAAGTTTCACACTGACCGGCGCCTTGGGAACAAGCAGCACCAGCCTGATCGAGGTGCTGCGCAACCCCTATACGTTATTAAACGTGGGGCTGGCACTCCCTTTCTTCCAGTGGAACACCATGGAACTGAATGTGGCGATAGCAAAGACCGACTATGAGGAGGCTGTGGTCAACTTCCGCCAGTCACTCTACTCAGCGCTCAGCGATGT
>CAVYYZ010000010.1:0-26007 GCA_963772835.1 uncultured delta proteobacterium
CGTGGGCGTGGGGAAGATGCTGTGGCCTTCGGTGTCGTTGTACAGACTGACATTGCCCGACACGACGGGGATGCCGAGCTGCCGGCACGCGTCCGCCAGGCCCCGCGTGGCCTCCGCGAACTGCCACATGATCTCCGGCCGGGTGGGGTCGCCGAAGTTGAGGCAGTCGGTCAGCCCCAGCGGCTCGCCGCCCACGCAGGCCACGTTGCGGGAGCACTCCGCCACCGCCAGCCGCGCGCCCTCGTAGGGGTCCAGGTACACCTGCCGGCCGTTGCAGTCGGTGGCCAGCGCCAGGCCCTTCTTCCCCCGCTCCAGGCGCACCACCGCCGCGTCGCCCCGGCCCGGCAGCAGCACCCCGCCCAGCCGCACCTGGTAATAGTACTGCCGGCGCGACAAAGCAGTCGATCGGGCACGGTTTTGTCCGCTCGTGATGACGTATGCCGACGGAACTCAGGTCCACTTCAAGCCTGGCACCGAAAAGACAATCTTCCATGGCGAGAAAGGGACGCTCTACCTGAGCCGGAATGATTACCGCGCCGAGCCGAAGGACTTGCTACCTCCGCCCGACCTGGCAGAGCAGGAGAAATGGAAAGGTAACGGCCATGTCGCACGTCCACATTTGCAGAATTGGCTCGACGCGATGCAATCGGGTGGCTCGTAAATGCGCCTGTTGAGGTCGGCCATCGGACCGCGACGGTCTGTCATCTAGCCAATATCACGCGGTAACTGGTAGGAAATTGCAGTGGGACCCCGGCGGCGAGCGTTTCATCAACGATGACGATGCAAACGCCAGGATCGACAGACCTCGCCGTAGCGGTTTCGAGCTCCCGTAGGGAATCTATTGTTGCTCGGTTGTCCCGACGAGATCTGAGGCAAAATCTCGTTCGGGACAAACGAGCAACAATGTACGACTATCGCTCCAATTGACGAATTGTCTCGAGCGATTGTTGGTTCTTTTCATCTGACGGGTCGAGCTTGATGGCGATATCGAATTGTTTCGTGCATCGGCGACGCGGTTATCACCGAGGAATAACATTCCTAGCCGGTAATGTGCATCGTAATCCTTGCGGGTCCAGCTCGATGACTTGTTTTAAAGTGTCAATGCCTCGAACGATATCGCCGTTGCCAATGTAGGCCTCAGCGAGCAAGGTCAGCGTACCCGGATCTGCCGGGTAAAGCCTGTCTGTTTCTTCGAGCGACTCAATCGCGAGCTCGAATTCTCCCAACATGAAATGTACCGAACCCAACGCGTAATAGGCGCGTGGGCGATTGGAATCGCGGCAGGCAATCACCGCTTGCAATAGATAAGCTTTTTGGCTTCGCCCAATCGTTCTCGATCGGATAGCATCTCGCCATACGGCAAGTACGCCGCGGGAAGTCGCCGATGCCGTGTTCGCCCCTGTCATACCTACTGTTACATCTGCCGCATAGCTGCTGTAGTTAAGTGTTGCCGTATTGACAGTGCCGGACACCACTCCGGTCGTACCCATGTTAAGTGTGCCGGCGCTGTTCATGTTGACGTTGCCGCCGATGTTTGTGCCCGTCCCCAGGGTGACGGTGCCGCCGACCGTCGTGACGTTTCCGGACACGCCGCCCATCGTCACCCCTGTCATATTCACCGAGGCCGCGCCGGAATCGTTTATGCTCTCGAATGAGGTCAGGCTTTTGCCGTTCGCTCTGAAGGTCCCTTTGCTCGTCGGATCAAATGTATTGTACGTCCCTCCGCTGCCCGCCACGATGTCCGAAAAACCGCTGCCGTGTACCGTGGAAATTCCCGTCCAGCCGGCCATACCCGTGGATGTGCCACCGAGACCAAATGTCACTGCACTGCCGTAGTTCGTATAATCCAGCGTGGCGCTGTTAACGGTGCCGGACACCACGCCTGCCGTGCCCATGTTCAATGTTCCGGCGTTGTTCATCGCGATATTGCCAACGACATTTGTCCCTGTACCCAGGGTCACCGTGCCGCCATTCGTCGTGATGTTGCCCGTGACACTGGCACCGGGTGCACTCAGGTCAAACACGCCTGCGCCGGTGTCGGTCAAGGTGCCAACCGAGCTGAATGATACTCCGGGAGAGGTAAGGCTACCAGAGTTGGAGCCTGTCAGGTTCCATGTTTCTCCGGCAGCCCTGATTGTACTGGCTGCACCGGCTCCTGTGACAACAACGGTCGGGCTGCCGGCAAAAACCGGTCCCTTAGTGAGGTCCAGCGTTGTTGCAAAATTGAGATTAAGTGCGCCTGCTCCCCGATACGTGCCCGCAAGATTGATACCGGCTGCCGACTGGAGAGTAAGTGAATTGCCGCTGAGCATAACGTCTACGGCCGGCAGAGATGTAATGCTTCCGGATGATGTTTGAACAGTGACGTTCGCAGGAGTTGCGAGCTGTGCGTTAATGGTGAAATCGGATATATTCGAGGGAATGGCGGTACTGTTGCTATCGATAAACGGAGCAACTCCAGGTATTGTGTCTGATGTGTCAGCGCTTGCATCAGCAGCATGAATGATCGTGATGTCATCCGGATCGAGCAGCAGTGTACCTGTCTTGCCTTTCGCCGCTCCCAGGTTCGTAAGGCCCGCGTATGTCAAGGAATGTTTGCCGGATACCTCGGCATTACCGCCATACCCTCCCTGAACCCCGCCCTTTGCAGAGATGTTGCCATAAAAGCGCGTCGCATCATCCGACCACACCACCACTGTGCCGCCATCGCCGTTGACAAGCGCATCGGCCTTAATGGCGGCATTTCTATCCACATAGGTCATCGAGGCATTTCTCTCCGGTCCCGCCCCGTGGAAATTTCCGCCAATCAGCACCGTTCCGCCTCCGGCATCACCGGAGACATCCACTGTGGAACCGGCAAAAAGCCCAACCTTGTCGCCGACTACCGTAACCTTCCCGCCGGTTTCACCGGGTTTTTTGCCCGAGGCGTCCAGAGTTCCGCTGTTTGCCGTAATTCCGTGGTCGCCGCCGTCAAGAGTGATAATGCCATCTTTCTCGATTATGGATTTTGCCTCGATGATCCCTTCATTGTTGACGATATTCTTCATGATGTCGCCGGCAACTCTGGCGGTCAGCAGTACCTGTCCGCCATTCGCAGTTATCTGACCGGTATTGGTGACTCCGAGTGCAGCTGCCGCCACATCGCCGCTTACCGCTACATTGATGAGGCTGCCGTTATCGATGCTGAGCGTAATTGCGTCGCCGGAGGCGAGATGAACCGAGCCAAGGTTCGCTACTATTGAACCGGTATTTGTCACTGAGGGGGCGGCAAGAACAACATACCCGCCGTTTGCAGCCTGAATATGTCCCTGATTGACGATCGACGCCTGAGAGTCCCGCGTGTTGGTGAAGTTGTATGCGCCGGACATGAAGTTTTCATTGGTGATATTCATGGTTGATGCGAGGAAGCTGCCGGTCTGGACCGTTGCGCCGGGGCCGACCAAGAGACCGTTGGGATTGATCACCCAAACCTGTCCGTTACCTGAGAGGAGGCCATAGATATACGAGGGGTCTACACCGGTAACCCTGTTTAACGCAATTGAACTGCTTCCCGGCTGAATATATTTTACCGACTCATTGGCTCCGATGCTGTAACCCTGCCAATTTATGATGACATTACCGGAGGTCTGGTTGATCTTCATGGTTGTGGAATTTGGTTGCGAAATGGTTGCCGACCCACCGGCAACGGAACCATTCTGCGGCAGGGCATGGGAGGGGGTGACTGCCAGAACGGACAAGAGTGTGAGTGCAGTTGCCAGCGTGCCGGCATGCAGTATTGCCGCTTTGAATGTACCTGGTACATGATCCACTACATCGAGCGGTATTGTGTGGTTTCGGATGATCTTCTTACATGTCAGTTTCAGTGCTTTTTGCCTCATAGTATGTTGTTTCATGAGTTTCCTCCTGAATCACGCAGATACAATCATCATGTTAGAACGAAACCACCGCCTGAACATAAACCTGACTTTCATTCACATTGACACTTTTATAGCCGCCATGCGTGCTTGGTAGTGCCCACTCCAGCTTGAAGGTGAACATGTTGGCGCCATACAACCTCAAACCGGCTCCAATGCTTGACAGAGTGGAAGATGCGTTTTCAGAGGGGTGTGGAGTCGTGTTGGTTACTCCGCCGTAGTCGGTGAAAAGTGCAAACTGAATCGTGTCGCCGATCTTTTGGCTGAACAGCACTGTTTCAGGGAAAAAGGGTGATACGACAAGTTCAAGAGTGGTAACATAGCCGCTGTCTCCGCTTGTGGTGGCCGGATTGAACCCCCGTACCGAACCGACACCACCAAGCTGCATTCGTTCCGCAGAAAACAAGCGATCTGGCGAATATTGGAAGTTTCCCTTTGCAATCAGATAATTATGGCCCGGAAGTTTTTGTATTCTCATGGCATCCAGGGTCAATTTATTGAACATGTCATCGGAACCGACGTGGCTGGGAGCCGGATTGGTCGCGCCGTCTTTCGTGCCGCCAAGAAATCCGCCCAGGCCTCTCACATATCCGAAACCGATATAATTCTTCCCGAGGAACCGGTCTGTTGATTCGTACGAGATGCCGGCAGTTAATTTTCGAATTTCATCCTTGTCCTGAGTACTCCCCAACAATGTGTCATGCAGAGAAACTGATTCGCCACCAAACTTCAGATTCAGGGATGTATCGAGTCTCTTCATTAGTGGATGGGTTACATATAAACCGACTACCTGGGCTTTGCCGTTGAGTCCCACAACGGCAAGCGAATCGTTTCCACCAGCGGCATACACGGTATTGGAATAGTATGCTCCAATTTGTGTCCCATTTCCTCCTACCGGGACACGATATTCTGCACGTCCATACGAAAGCCTGTCCGGGTCAAAACTGTCCAGCCCGATAATTCCATTCAGCTTGACCAGATCGCCGCTTGTCAGGGCATTACCGAGGTCAAGTGCAGCGGACAGACGATTCTTGCTGGTTGATTTCACACCGAAGTTGTCATAGGAGAGAGAGCCGGACAGGGGGTATTTATCGGATACCGTCGCGACAATATCCGTTGTTCCAAATTCTTTTCCTGCCTTAAGCGTCGTTTTTACCGATAAGCCAGGATACTCGTTCAGGAGGAGCAGCTCTCTTTCCAGGGTTTCCTCTTTCAGTGACGGATCAAGTCTGACATTTTCAAGGAATCTTTCAATGAAGGAACTGCGGTAATAATTATTCCCCGTTACGGAGATAGTACCCACCCTGCCTTCAACTATCTTTATCATGACGGTTCCGAAAGCATTTACCGTGCGAAAGCCGGTATCCTTTTTTGTCAACACCGCTCCGTCATATATACTTTGCGACGGTACATACGCATTCACGAGAAGAAAACCTTTATCTCGATATCGTGCCGTAATAAAATCGGCCACGCTTATGATTTCATCCAACGTGAGAAATCTTCCTTCTCCAAGAGTAACGCCTGACAAGAGTTCTTTCTCGCTCATCAGGGTATTCCCTTCCAACCGGAATTTCTTAACAAATATTTTTTTGCCGATCTGAGGTTTTTCCATGACCGGTTTTTCTTTCTCCATTTCAATTACGGGCGGTGTCTTTTCATTGAACTGATGAATTTTATCTGTTTTTTCAAGCTGCTGGAGAACTCCGCCGGCCCCCTCCGTGGCACATGCCGTGCTGGCGGCTGATGAGAGTGCAAAAACCGATACTGTCAGCACAATCGTCTTGAACCATGATTGCATATATTCCATCACATGCCTCCTCTACATATCATCTGCCGCTCTGATCCTGGCCGGAGGCGGAAACAACAAACCGGGATTTACCCTCTTTTCAGTGTCACCACTGCATGGGCGGAGATTCCTTCGCCCGAGCCGGTGAAGCCGAGCCCCTCTTCGGTGGTTGCCTTGATATTCACCTGCCCGACCGTACTCTTCAGTACTCGGGCAATATTCTCACGCATGGCCTGTATGTGGGGTGCCATCTTGGGAAGTTGGGCAATGATCGTGGCATCCAGATTGCCCAGTTCGTAGCCCCGTTCATCAGCCAGGGTCATAACATGAGCCAGAAGCTTCATACTGTCAGCCCCCTTGAAAGAAGGGTCCGTGTCCGGAAAATGCCTGCCGATGTCTCCTTCACCGAGAGAACCCAAAATAGCGTCCGAGATGGCGTGCAGCAGCACATCGGCATCTGAATGCCCCAGCAACCCCTTCTCATGGGGAATATCCACACCCCCCACGATCAGCTTTCTTCCTGTTACCAGACGATGGACGTCATAGCCGTGTCCTATGCGCATTAGCATGCCCTTTCAGATAAAAAAATAACAGGGATACCCAGGAAGGTCTGGATTGAAAATATCCGATGTATCCCGCTTATCCCTGTTTATTTGTGATCTCATTCTGTACGTTAATCAGCTATTAATAAAGTTTCCGCTCATCCTTCAGCCTTCAGATCACGCGCCATCAGCTCAATAACCGCCTGCCGGGCCGGTTTGTCCTCGTGGAGGATCTGGAAGGTCTTCTCCACAATCGGCATCTCGACTCCAAGACGACGAGCCAGCTGGTAGACCGATTCGGCGCTCTTGACCCCTTCTGCCACCATGCGCATCTCGGCCAGGATGTCCGCCAGTTTCATCCCCTGACCGAGCTTGAACCCGACGGTACGATTGCGGGAGAGGTCGCCGGTGCAGGTCAGCACCAGGTCACCCATGCCGGCCAGACCGGCAAAGGTGGCAGCCTGCGCCCCCATCGCCTGGCCGAGGCGGTTCATTTCGGCCAGTCCCCGTGTAATCAGTGCGGCACGGGCGTTGTGCCCAAAGCCGAGACCGTCGCAGATGCCGGCGGCTATGGCGATGACATTTTTGACCGCTCCGCCCAGTTCGACACCGATCACATCACCGTTGGTATAGACCCGCAGGCAGGGGCAGCTGAAGGCGGCCTGGACACGGTGCGAAGCATCGGCATTGCGGGAAGCAGCCACGATCAGCGAGGGAAGTTCCTGAGCCACTTCGCGGGCAAAGGTCGGGCCGGAGAGCGCAACATAGCGGGCCAGAGCAGCATCGCCGAGCAGTTCCCCGCAGATCTGGGACACCGTCTGCAGAGTTTCCAGTTCAATCCCCTTGGAAGCGTTGGCAATAATTGCATCCGGTGCGAGGTACGGGGCAAGCTGCTTCAGCACGCCGCGCATGACCTGTACCGGCGTCACCAGCAGCACGATGCTGCGTCCGGCCACCGCCTCTTCCAGATCTCCGGTGCAGGCGAGAGTCGGATGCAGGTTGATGCCGGGAAGATAGAGCGAGTTGGTATGGCTGGCTATTAATCTCTGCCACCAGTTCCGGCTCATAGGCCCACAACACCGTGTCATTGCCGTTGGCCGCCAGCCGTCCCGCCAGAGCGGTTCCCCAGCTGCCTCCGCCGATTACGGCAATTCGGGCAACTTCAGTCGTCACATTATTCGTCATAGTCGTCATCTTCATACCCTTCCTCCAGGCGCGGATCATACCCTTCCGCCAGCGTTTGCCGGGCAGCATCCACACTGTCCAGCAGCAGTCGCCGGACGAACGGGTGGCGGCAATCGGGCAAAAAGCCTCCGACGAGGCTCAATGCCGTAGCCAGTGTCTTCTGTACCGCATGCTCATCACCTTCGATCTGCTGCAGGTAATCAGCGGTCAGCAGCAGCCGCTTGATGATATCGGCGCGGCGCGGCACGATCAGTTCGTCACAGCAGCGGGAAATCTCCGCCTCCAGAGCCTCCGTCGATACACTTTCAGGTCCGCCATCCGCTTCCAGGGCGGAGAAACGGTCGGCAGCGTCATACAGCGTCGTCTCGGTAAGCAGCCATCCTTCCAGACCCGGCTCATCGAGCAGGTCGTTACTGGTAGCAACATAGCCCGGAATCTTGTCAACGATATCTTCCAGATGGGAGAGTTTGAACCGGGGGATGTACGCTTCCGGTTTCAGGGAATCCGGGCGGAAAAGCCGCATATCGACGTAGAAGTCGGGAGGAAGGTAAAAGCCCCCATCACGGCTCCGTTGGAGTGCGTCGCGCAGCGAAGCCAGCGCATAGTCAGGTTCAACCGGCGTCAGCATCTCGCCGCCGGCCACATCCTTCAGGATATGGCCGTACTCCTTTTCATCCTTCATGCGATAGCTGATGGCATTCAGCATGCCGTCACTCTCGCCGGTCAGGATCAGCATGGAGGCCAGGGAGTGGTCATCCAGCCGCCAGGAAAACCAGAGCGTCCGGGAGCCGTAGAAATCAACCGGCCCGGCATACACCTCAAAGAAGGGAAGCGGCTGTTGTAACGTCTGCGGCAATTCGACCGCCTCACGAATGCCGGTGAATGAGAGCCGCCGGATACTGCGACGGATCAAGGCCGCCAACTCCCCGTCATAGCGGGTTTCGGCACGTGTCAGCACATCGAGGGCATAGCCGTTTCTGGTACGCCCCAGGGCACGTATCGCTTCGCGTACGATCTCTTCCTTCTCGAAGGAGAGCAGAATTTCCAGGAGCGCCACCGCTTCGGCCGAGCCGTTATCGGCAAGGTGCTGCATCATCCGCTCGCGGAACTCTTCTGCCACATCGAGAAAACTGTCGATAAACCGGACCAGCCCGCGCTCGTTATCACCCAGGCAGTCATCAATAAAACCTTCCAGAGTAGGTGAACCATAGCCGGTCATGGCGGCGAAGGGTGGGGCGGTAACGTCGATGCCGCTGTCGTGCAGCACATCCAGCAGGGCCAGCTTGCCATCCTCCTCAAGATCCTTGCGCTGCAGGGTGATCTTGATCAGTTGATCCATCCAGGCCGAAGCGTCGAAAAAGTCCAGCATACAGGTGTAGCGATAGATGGCGGTGCCGTTCTGCTCGCGCCAGAGTTTGCGCACCAGCGGGTTGAGCGCCCGTTTGCCGGATTTCTGCAGCCGCCGGCCGATGCGCTCCATCTGCTCACCGGTCAGATCATCCCGCTTGAGGAAGTCCAGCAGGCGGTTGATCCTGCGCCGTTCCCGCAGGGATTTATCTATGTTGAGGGCAACTGTCATGGTTGTTATCGCCGTAATTCCTCTTAAATATCGCACGGACTCTATCACACCAACAGTATGAAGGCAATCGCGAGTCAGCGCAATGGTTGATGCTTAAATCTGCAGGCCTGAGTGGCTGCAATTTATATCAAAAACCCGGGTAGCTGGCAATCAGCCGCATCCCGGGTTTTTGAAGGTACTCAACGACTCTATAACTGTTTACGGCTAAGACTATGCTTCGGTTTCTTCCGTTTCTTCAGTACCATCGTCCACGCCGTCGCCGTCATCTCCTTCTTCTTCATCCTTCTCGGCAAGACGGGCGACAGCCACAACTTTCTCGTTATCTTCGGTGTTCATCAGGGTGACGCCCTGGGTATTGCGGCCGATAACCGAGAAGCCGGAGACCGGTACCCGCAGGATCTTGCCCTGGTCGGTGATAACCATCAGGTCGTGATCATCCGCGACCTGCATCACGTTGACTACGGAGCCGTTACGCTCGGTGGTCTTGATCGTGATGATCCCCTTGCCGCCGCGAGACTGGTCGCGGTATTCGTCCAGATCGGTACGTTTGCCGAAGCCGTTTTCGCAGACGGTGAAGATCGTCGAGCCGACTGCGGTATTGTCTACGATCTCCATGCCGATCACCCGGTCATCCTTGCCCAGGTTCATGCCGCGCACCCCGCGGGTGACGCGGCCCATCGGGCGGACGTCCTCCTCGTTGAAACGGATGGCTTTACCATTGCGCGAAGCCAGGAAGATGTCCTTGGTTCCGTCGGTCAGGGCCACGGAGATCAGTTTGTCGCCTTCATCCAGATTAACGGAGATGATGCCGCCGACGCGGACGTTGGAGTAATCAACCAGTGAGGTCTTTTTGACCACGCCATTCTGGGTGGCCATGAAGAGGTAGGTGTTCTCGCTGAACTCCTTGACCGGCAGGATCGTGGTAATCTTTTCGCCGGCAGAGACATTGACCAGGTTGACGACCGCTTTCCCTTTGGTGGTGCGGCTCCCCTCGGGGATTTCGTAGACTTTAAGCCAGTACATGCGGCCGGCGTCGGTGAAGCAGAGCAGGTAATCCTTGGTCGAAGCGATGAAGAGCTGCTCGACGAAATCCTCCTCTTTGGTCTTCATGCCGGTCTTCCCTTTGCCGCCGCGTCGCTGCGAGCGGTACAGGTCAACGGCGCTCCGCTTGATGTAGCCGGTGTGGGAGATGGTGACCACCATCTCTTCATCCTCGATGGTGTCTTCCCGCGAAATATCGGCGCTCTTGTCGGCGATCTCGGAGCGGCGCTTGTCGCCGAACCGTCTCCCGGATCTCGGTCAATTCGCCGACGATGATCTTGAGGATTTCGGTATCGGACGCCAGGATCTCCCGCAGGCGGGCGATCAGCTTCATGATCTCTTCGTATTCGGCGATGATCTTGTCACGCTCAAGACCGGTCAGGCGCTGCAGGCGCATCTCCAGAATTGCCTGGGCCTGGATTTCGGAGAGCTGCACTTCGTGCTCATACCCGGCCGGACGGGGGAGGTTCAGTTGTGCCAGGTACTCTGGATCGGCAAATTTACCTTCCATCAGCCCAACTTTTGCTTCGGGCGGAGTCTTGGATTCGCGGATCAGCTCGATGACCGCATCCAGCCAGTCCAGGGCGATCTTGAGACCTTCCAGGATATGGGCCCGGGCCAGCGCCTTCTTCAGCTCGAAGTTGGTACGGCGGGTGACTACTTCGCAGCGATGCTCGACGAAACAGTCCATCATCTCGCGCAGGGTCAGCACGCGGGGACGGTTGTGGACAATGGCCAGCATGATGATGCCGAACGATACCTGCAGCTGGGACTGCTTGTAGAGCTGATTCAGCAGCACTTCGGCGTTTTCGTCCCGCTTGACCTCGATGACGATCCGCATCCCCTGACGGTCGGACTCGTCGCGGATTTCGGTAATCCCTTCGACCTTCTTCTCCTTGACCAGTTCGGCGATCTTCTCGATCAGCCGGGCCTTGTTGACCTGGTACGGGAGCTCGGTGACAATGATCGCCTGACGCTCGGAACGTTTGGATGCCTCAACATGGGCCTTGGCGCGGATCTGGATGATGCCGCGGCCGGTGCTGTACGCGTCCCTGATACCCTGGCGGCCGTAGATGGTGGCGCCGGTCGGGAAGTCGGGACCCGGAATCATTTCCAGCAGCTCCTCAAAACCGATCTCCGGATTCCGGATCACGGCGATGATGCCGTCAATTATCTCGCCGATGTTGTGGGGTGGTATGTTGGTGGCCATGCCGACCGCAATGCCGGTCGAGCCGTTGATCAGCAGGTTGGGGAATTTGGACGGCAGAACCGTCGGCTCCAGCATCTCCTCGTTATAGTTCGGGACCATGTTGACGGTCTCTTTGTCCAGATCGGCCAGCAGTTCATGGGAAAGCTGGCGCAGGCGGATCTCGGTATAACGCATGGCCGCCGGGCGGTCGCCGTCGACCGAACCGAAGTTACCCTGGCCGTCCACCAGCATGTAGCGGAGGGAAAAATCCTGGGCCATACGCACGATCGTATCGTAGGCAGCGGTATCACCATGGGGGTGGTACTTACCGATAACATCACCGACAACACGGGCCGATTTCTTGTACGGCTTGTTGTAGTCGTTGCTCATGTCGTACATGGCGTACAGGCAGCGCCGGTGAACCGGCTTGAGACCGTCGCGCACGTCCGGCAGCGCCCGGCCGATAATGACCGACATGGCGTAGTCCATGTAGGAACGCTTCATCTCATCTTCAATATTTACCGATATCTTGTTGACTGGGATTTCTGCTGGGATATGCATTGGTACCTCGTATCTGCTTATCTCACCACAACGATGAGAATGGTATTGTAGTAAAATTTAATAATTTTAAATATCCAGGTTGACGACGTTCAGCGCATTCGTTTCAATGAACTCGCGACGCGGCTCAACCTGATCACCCATCAGGATCGTAAATATTTCGTCCGACTCGACGACATCCTCGATCTTGACCTGCAGCAGCACCCGGTTTTCCGGGTTCATGGTGGTTTCCCAGAGCTGCTCCGGGTTCATCTCACCCAGACCTTTATAGCGCTGGATTGCCAGCCCTTTTTTGGCGTTTTCGAGGAAGAAGCCCAGCAGATCCTGGTGATTGGTGGTCTCGAACAGCACCTTACCCCCCTCCTGCTCGACGAAGGCCCGGCCGTCAGCCATGGTTTCCACGATCCGGCGGTGGTTGTCCACCAGCAGCTCATACTCACGAGTAGAGAGCACCGAGATCACCTGCTGATCAATGAAGGAGCGGATATTGCCGATCCGGAAGGAGATCCGATGTTCCTCAACCTCGTACTCCGAGCCTGCGGCCAGCGATTTCATCGCCTCCAGGTGCGGCAGAAACTGGGACATCTCTTCCAGACCGGACGGGACGTTGCTGCGGATGACAATCGAAAGCAGTTCGGGAGAAATCCCCTTCTTGACAACCTTATTGAAGATGGCACGGTTTTCAATGAACTGCTTGATAACCGGAATGATCTGCTTGCCGTTGTAGGTACGATCACCCTTTTCAAGGCGCAGGGTAAGGTCATCAGATCCCTCTTCCAGCAGAAAGTCCTGCATGGCATGTTCATCGCGCAGATACTGTTCCCGTTTGCCGCGCTTGACTTTGTAGAGCGGCGGCTGGGCGATGTAGAGATGACCGCGTTCGATCAGCTCACGCATGTTGCGGTAGAAGAACGTCAGCAGCAGCGTCAGAATGTGCTGTCCGTCGACGTCGGCATCGGTCATGACGATGATGCGATGATAGCGCAGCTTGGCGATATTGAAATCGTCCTTGCCGATGCCGGTGCCGAGCGCCGTGATCAGGGTGCGGATCTCCTGCGAGGAGATCATCTTGTCGAAGCGGGCCTTCTCGACGTTGAGAATCTTCCCCTTGAGCGGCAGGATCGCCATATTCTTGCGGTCACGCCCCTGTTTGGCCGAGCCACCGGCCGAATCACCTTCGACCAGATACAGTTCGCAGAGCGCCGGGTCTTTTTCCTGACAGTCGGCCAGTTTACCCGGCAGACCACCCATATCGAGAGCACCCTTGCGGCGGGTCAGGTCGCGGGCCTTGCGGGCCGCCTCACGGGCGCGGGCCGCCTCGATCGACTTGTTGAGGATATCTTTGGCTATCTTCGGATTTTCTTCCAGATACACCGCCAGCCGCTCGTTGAGGAGCGATTCGACGTATCCTTTAACCTCGGAGTTGCCCAGTTTGGTTTTGGTCTGTCCCTCAAACTGCGGCTGGGGAATTTTGACCGAGATGACGCAGGTCAGACCCTCGCGCAGGTCATCACCGGACACGGTGACCTTCTCGTTCTTGAGCAGGTTGTTGGCCGCAGCATAGGCGTTCATGGTACGGGTCAGTGCAGCCTTGAATCCGGCCAGATGGGTACCACCCTCATGGGTGTTGATGTTGTTGGCAAAGGCGAATATTTTTTCGTCGTAGGAGTCGTTGTACTGCATGGAGACTTCCATCTCCACCCCACCTTTTTCACCCTTGAAATACATCGGTTTGGGGTTGACCACGACCTTGTTGCGGTTCAGATATTCGACAAAGGAGTTGATCCCCCCTTCGTAATGGAACTCGTGGGATTTACCGTCGCCCCGTTCGTCGCTGATCTTGATCCGCACTCCGGCATTAAGAAAAGCCATTTCCCGGATACGCTGGGAAAGGATATCGAAGGAGAATTCCGTTGTTTCGAATATTTCTTCATCCGGCATGAAGGTGATCTTGGTGCCGCGCTTTTTGGTTTCACCCACCATTTCCAACGGTGCCTGAGGGTCGCCACGACGATAGGACTGACGGAACACCTTGCCGTCACGACGAATTTCCAGTTCAAGCCATTTTGAAAGGGCATTAACGACTGAAACACCGACGCCGTGCAGACCACCGGACACCTTGTAGGAATCGTTGTCGAACTTGCCGCCGGCATGCAGAACCGTCAGGACAACTTCGGCAGCCGATTTACCCTCGTTCGGCATTATGTCGGTCGGGATACCGCGGCCGTTATCGACAACCGTTATCGAGCCATCGGTATTTATGGTTACCGAGACATCGTTGCAATAACCTGCCAGAGCCTCATCGATCGAGTTGTCAACAATTTCATATACGAGATGGTGGAGGCCGGCACCGGAAGTGGAGCCGATGTACATGGCCGGTCTTTTGCGTACCGCCGACAGCCCTTCCAGAACCTTGATATTCTCAGCACCATACTCTTCGGAGCCGTGTGTTACATTTTCCTGTTCACTCATGCAGTTAGCTTCCTTCAAACGTCAGATTGCCGTCTTCTACATGAAAAACGGCGCAGTCTGGTGCGGCCGCCAGCAGAGCTGGAGACCGTTCCGTGGTTGTGATAAAGACCTGAATTTCTCTCGTTGTCAGAAATTCCATCAGGTTATGGTTCCTGCGAGCATCCAGCTCGGAGCTCATATCATCCAGCAGGAGCAGCGGCGCTTCGCCAAAGATATCCTGAAGGTTGTCCATCTCCGCCATCTTGAGAGCCAGGACAAAACTTTTCTGCTGTCCCTGCGATCCAAACGCCTTGAGCGGCCGCTCATCCAGAATAAAATTCAGATCATCCCGATGCGGACCGGCTGTCGTCGTCCCGTAACGCTCGTCAGATTTCTGATGCCGTTTGAACAGCTCCAGCAGTTCCTCGCGGATCTGATTACGCTCTGTTGACTGCACCCCGTCCGGCTGATAGGTGAGGCGTGAAGTTTCGTAATCACCTGCAATGGTTGCATAATATTTCTGCAGTTTGCCATCCAGTACGGCAACAAACCTGAGCCGCCGTTCGATAACCTCTGCACCGGTTTCAGCCAGTTTTTCGGTCCAGATATCCAGACCGGTTCTGTCAGGACTTTTCAACAGGTGATTTCGTTGTTTGAGAATCCGCTGATACGAGTGCCAGCAGTGCAGATAGCCGATGTCACCCATGTAAACCGCCCGGTCAAGATACCGTCTCCTGGACTCAGGCCCCATTCTGACCATACCGGTATCATCGGGTGAAAATACTACCGCGTTCAGTTTGCCATGCAGTTCAGAGGCTTTATGAACCGCTTTTCCGTCTATTTCCACCTTGCGACCGGCCGCTTCAATGACCAGTCGCAACCTGTTTTCAATTCCTCCTGATTCAACAGTACCCAGAATCTGTGCCTGCCGTTGTCCATGCCTGACAAGCTCCGGTAATCGGGAGGTTCTGAATGAGCGGGGACTTCCCAGCAGGTATATTGCTTCAAGCAGATTTGTCTTGCCCTGGCCGTTAAGGCCATGCAGCAGATTAAATCGTTCACCCGGTTCGATATGAACCGAACAAACATTCCTGAAATCGGCAACCGCCACGGAACATAGACGCATCAGCCGCTGTTAGAGCCTCATCGGCATAATGACGGCAAGAAAGGTGTCGGAATTTTCCGGAACAATGATCGAAGGAGAAAGTTCATCCTTGAATTTCATTTCAACCCGCTCGGTTTCGGCAACTGACAGAACATCCAGCAGATAGCGGGCATTAAATCTGACCGAAATAGGTTCTCCGCTAGTACTCAACGTCCAGCTCTTCCATAGCATCACCCAATTCAGGATTACTGGAAGAAATCTTGATACCACCTGAAGTGATTTCCAGCATGATTCCCTTGAATTTTTCACTGGAAAGAATCGCCATACGCCGTACTGAATGACTGAAATCTTCTTTGTTTACGGTCACCACCTGTGTGTTGGAAGTTGGAATTACACGATTGTAATCAGGAAATTCTCCATCAACAAGGCGCATGACCATGTAGGAATCACCCCGCTTGATGACGGCGCTGTTGTCCATAAAACCAAACAACAGGGTTCCGCCATCTTCATCGGTAATTTTTTTCATCTCGTAGACGCCTTTTTTTGGCAGAATGACACCTTTAAGGAGTTCCGGACCGGCTGTTCCTTTGAGATTGCCAGAGGCGATGGAGAGGCGATGACCATCCGTAGAAACCATTTTAAGGCCGTTACTTCCGTCTGAACGTACTTCTACCTTGATGAAAATACCGTTGAGATTATATTTTGTTTCATCAGTACAGATTGCATAGGAGGTTCTTTCAATCATTCCTCGCAGCAGTGAAGTTTCTATTTCAAAGAGATTTTCTTCTTTTACATCAGGAAAATAGGGAAATTCATCCGGTGAGAGTCCAACAATGTTAAATTGAACTTTTCCGCACTTTATTTCTACCCAGTCATTATCTTTGGTCAAAAACGAAATTGGCTGATTAGGAAGTTCCTTGACAATTTCATACAGTTTTTTTGCTGAAACCGTTATTTTTCCTGGGGAGATAACTTCAGCAGAATAGCTGCTTTTCATTCCCACTTCCAGGTCAGTAGCAGTAACAAGAAGTGATGTTTCGGTAGCCTCAAGAAGAACATTCGACAGAATCGGCATTGAAGTTCGCTTTTCAACTATACCTTGAATTTTTTGCAGCGACTTCAGGAATTGCTCTTTATCAATTTTGAATTCCATGCTCGGTCCCCTTCTAGTTACTAGTAGTATGTTTATATAATTCTTTAAAACCTTGTAGTATGTTGTTGGTCCTGTGGAAACAGGGGATAACTCGGTAACTGTCTTAATTGAAACATGTAAGTGCCATCTGCTGACTGTTAATACTGCTTGCTATTATCAGCTCTTTTACACAGCAGGAAAAATTGCCAACAGTTGTTAACAGTGAATCAACAGGTTTTCCTTACTTAAGGAGAATACGCCGAATTTCATCAATTATTCTAGACAGTTTTGGGTCATCAGCCATGGCTTTATCTATTTTTTTGTACGAGTGGATGACTGTAGAATGATCTTTGCCGCCAAACTTTAATCCAATGTCAGGGTATGAAGATTTAGTCATATCTCTGCAGAGCCAAATAGCTATTTGACGAGCCTGAACAATATTTTTTAACCTTTTTTCCGACTTCAGGTCAACAAGCTTTAAATCAAAATACTCAGCGACATGTTTCTGGATTAATTCTACCGTTATTTCTTTGTGCCGGTCCCCCAGGATATCTTTAAGATTTTCCTTTGCCATATCAAGAGTAACCGGAACGTTCTGAAGACTGCTGAAAGCTCCGAGACGTATAAGCATACCTTCTAATTCACGAATGTTTCTGGTATCGCTTGATGCGAGAAAGTAATACACATCCTCAGGGAAAAAAACTCTGGTTATTTCTGATTTTTTTTTCAGAATTGCTATCTTTGTTTCCACATCAGGTGGTTGAATATCAGCTATCAGGCCCCATTCAAATCTGGATCTCAGCCGTTCTTCCAGATCGGAAATTTCACGAGGAAATTTATCCGATGTAATCACAATCTGTTTATGGGCATCATGCAGAGCATTGAATGTGTGAAAAAACTCTTCCTGTGTTCCGGTCTTACCGGATATAAACTGGATGTCGTCGACCAGAAGTACATCAACATTTCTGAATCGATTTCTAAATACATCCATTTTTTTTAATCGAAGGTGGTTTACCATTTCATACATGAATTTTTCTGCGGAACAGTAGCAGACATTCAATTCAGGAGAGTTTTGCCGAATAGTGTGACCTATCGAGTTTAACAGGTGACTTTTTCCAAGTCCGACACCACCATAGATAAAAAGAGGGTTGTAAGTATCCGCAGGATTATTAGCAACCGCCATTGCTGCAGCGTGTGCAAATTGATTTCCCGTACCACTCACAAAAAGGTCAAACGTATATTTTTGATTGAGTGGGGTAAATACCTGTTCAAAAGGAGTGTTCTTGCCTGCGACGGGCTCTGCTTCGCTTTTTATAATAAAATCTTCTGATATGTATGGCTGGTGTTCTTCATCGGCTCTGATCACAAAGTTAAGTGATACGGTATATCCGGATGTGGCAGAGAGTGCACCGGTTAGCACTTTTAGATAATGCTCTTCCAGCCATTCTTTAATGAATGAATTTGGAACGGATAGAAAAACGACAGAGCCATCATGGTGACTGTAATGAACAGGTTTTATCCATGTGCCAAAATCGGCTTCTGACAGTACTTTTTCAATATTTTCAGTTGCTTGTTGCCACGCGTCTAACATCAGTATAAATCACAATCATTGGTAGTATTGGTTATCAACATCGAATGCGGTATGTAACTGCTCCAAGAGAAAACAATTTTTCAAACATGGAGACAGGTTCAAATAAAAGTTATCAACACTATTGTCAACAGCTGTTGATAACTAATTAAATAAACAAAATCAGTATATTAAAGTATATTTCGGATAAAAATAGGCTTGTTGAAGGTGCCGAAGAATAACAGAGCCGACCCTCTTTTTCAAGGCAAATCAATGGGAAAGGTGTTAAGCATGGATATAATATAAAACTTGACACGGCGTGGGAGTTGTGTTTAATAACCCATTTCCTGAAAAATAATTTTGTTGAGGTAAATCAAGATGAAAAGAACGTATCAGCCAAGCAATACTTCACGTAAGCGTACCCACGGTTTTCTGGTAAGAATGGCCACAAAGAATGGCCGTCTGGTAATTAAACGCAGAAGAGCAAAAGGGCGTAAAAACCTGTCCGTAAGAATCGCAACAAAATAAATTACGTTTATTGCGTGATTGTTGACACTGCGGCCACATTTCCAAAAACAGCGCGTTTGCGGAAGCGAGCGGAATTTCTTCGACTCGCTTCCGCACAACATAAAAAATCAGTGCGCGGTTTTCTTGTTGTGTGGAGTGAAAATGACTTTCAAACGGTTCGTTTAGGCATCACAGCGAGCAAGAAAATTGGATGCGCAGTTGTTCGTAACCGGGTTAAACGATATCTGCGTGAATTCTTCAGGCATAATCGCTCTGGGATGGCAGCTGTGGATCTTAATATCATTGCCCGTCGAGAATCGGCGCTAATGACGTATCCCGATATTGAGCGGGAACTGAATAAAGCTTTCCGGTTTATAGGCATATCCCCATGTTCAAGAGCTGTCTGCTCCTTGTAATCAGGTTTTATCAGAAGATAGTTTCGCCACTTCTTCCCCGGACCTGCCGCTTTTATCCCTCCTGTTCCGAGTATTCCCGTGAGTCCTTAATTCGGCATGGTGTTGCCAGGGGTATGTTGCTTACCGTTGTCAGAATATTTAAGTGTCATCCGTTTCATCCGGGCGGCCACGATCCGGTACCCTAACACAAAGAATAGTATTTTAGGAGCCTCGATGGAAAAGCGCGCTTTTATAGCTGTAGGTCTTTCAATTGCTGTTTTTTATCTGTTCTCCATGATGTTTGGTCCGGATAAACAAAAGGTCGTCCCATCTGCCCCTCAGGGTACGACTTCGGTGGCGAATAATCCGACTGCTAAGAGTCAATTGCCATCGGTGCTCCCCGAATCCTGCTCCGCTCTCGGGACAATTGCTTCCTTCAGCCTCCCCTCAAAAAGATATCACAGTAGATACGGAACTCTATACGGCGGTGTTTTCTTCTCGAGGAGCGAGCATCAAGAGCCTGACTCTGAAAAAATATCGTGAAGAGAATTTGCCTGCATCAAAAAAAGTTACCTTGGAAAGCGATGCTGACCCGAATCTTTATTCATTTTCGACAAGAGCTACCGGCTTCAATCTTCCAGACAGCACTGTATTCGCATCTGATGCCGATGTGCTCAATATTGAAAATAATGCTTCCAAGCAGCTTACATTCAACTATATTTCCGGACAGGGGTATACGGTACGTAAGATTTATACCTTCTCTTCGGGAGCGTATGGCATCAAACTGGAAACCCAGGTGTTTAACAACTCTGCCGCCCCCTTGGTCGGGACTATTCAGCAGATAATGACCTACCCGGCAGAGCCGAAAGCAAAGAATAACCGTTTTGACACGGCCGGAGCATACCTCTTTTCAGACGACAGCCTTCAGTCCAACAAGATCAAAGATGTCGCCACTGCTTCAAAGCGGTATGACAAGGCCATCCAGTGGTCCGGCTTTGCTGACAAGTATTTTATGAGCGCGATTCTGAGTGAAAAAAACAGCATCGCGACTGTAGAGCTGAAGAAGAATAGTGCCGGTTATTTTGAATCTATCATTTCATCTCCCCAGTTTGTGGTAAATCCCGGTCAGTCAGTTACCACTACACACCGCCTTTTTGTTGGGCCGAAGGATATCGATGTTCTCAAGGGACAGGGTAATTCTTTGGAGCGGTCGCTTGATCTGGGCTGGTTTACAGTTATCGCCAAGCCGCTTATGTATACTCTTAAATTCTTTTATCGCTATGTCGGCAACTACGGCATCGCGATAATAATCATTACGGTTATTCTTAAAGCGTTCTTTTTCCCGCTCACCCACAAAAGCTACAAGTCAATGAAGGGGATGCAGAAAATCCAGCCTGAAATGACGAAGCTTAGGGAAAAATACAAAGATGACAAAGACGCCATGAACAAGGCGGTCATGGAACTTTATCGCGATCATAAGGTTAACCCGATGGGTGGCTGCCTGCCGATGGTTGTACAGATTCCGGTCTTCTTCGCGCTTTACAAATCGCTGATGTTTTCGATCGAGCTTCGGCACGCCCCCTTCTTTTTCTGGGTTACCGACCTTGCAGATAAAGATCCCTACTACGTTACTCCGGTAATTATGGGCATCACGATGTTCGTTCAGCAGAAGATGACCCCTTCACAAATGGATCCGATGCAGCAGAAGATGATGCTGGCGCTGCCGGTTGTTTTTACGTTCATGTTTCTCAGTTTTCCTTCCGGGCTGGTACTGTACTGGTTGGTCAATAACGTGTTAACTATCGGCCAGCAGATGTACATAAACAAACTGGTAAAAGATTAGTCTGCGGACTTCGGAGTCACGAGTTATGTATATTCGCGATACGATAGCGGCTGTCAGCACCCCCCCTGGTAATGGCGGTATCGGCATAATCCGGGTGAGTGGAGATCAGGCTGCCGCGGTCGGAAATACTATTTTCAAACCTGTTTATGACGGTGGCCTTGTGAGCCACCGTTTTTCTTTTGGTACGATCTGTGATTCCGTTACCGGAGAGAAGATCGATGAAGCTATGGCCGTATATATGCGTTCTCCTCGATCCTACACCCGTGAAGATGTTCTTGAGCTGCATTGCCATGGAGGGTGGCTGGTTGTCGAGCGGGTTTTGGCTTTGGTTCTTTCGTGCGGGGTCCGTCTGGCTGATCCGGGTGAATTTACGCGTCGTGCGTTTCTCAACGGACGTATCGATCTGATCCAGGCTGAAGCGGTAATGGACATCATCGCCTCAAAGAGCGAATCCGCACTCCAGTTGGCCCAGAGGCAGCGTGAAGGCGCACTGTCTCAGCGCATCGATAAGATCAGAGGATGTCTGCTTCAGGCCCTTGCTTTGGTTGAGGCGTATATCGATTTTCCTGACGATGATCTTGGCGAGACGGACGTTGCGGCCATTATTGATTCTGTCGTGGAGGCACAAAATATAATTGCCGACCTTCTCTTCACTTTTGAAGAGGGGAGGATCATTCGCGACGGGATCTCGGTGCTGATTGTCGGTAAACCGAACGCTGGAAAGTCAAGTCTGCTTAACCGACTGCTGAACGAGAACCGTGCCATTGTCACTCATATCCCCGGAACAACCCGTGACATTATAGAGGAAACAATTACCTTTGAAGGCCTATCGGTTCGCTTGCTGGATACGGCCGGCATTCGCCATACGGATGACTTGGTTGAACAGGAAGGTATCAGCAGGGCGCTTGACAAAGTTGCGCAGGCGGATCTTGTGCTTGCGGTATTCGACGCATCAAAAGAGTTCAGCCGTGAAGATCGGATGCTCCTGGATGCACTTGCCGGGCGCAGGATAATCGCGGTATTTAACAAGACGGATCTTCCGCAGAAACTTATACTACCTGATGGCAGTTGTTTTGTTGCCTCGGTAAGTATCTCCGCACTTTCGGGAGATGGAATTGATCTGCTCAAGCAAACGGTCTGCAAACAATTCCTGCACTCGGCCGCCTCCGACTCCCGTGAATATGTTGCACTGTCGCGGGCTCGTCACCGGGATGCACTGGTTTCGGCGCAACAATTCCTGCAACAATTCTCGCTTGGCCTGCGGGACCGCAACCTTGAATTGCTCGCTTTGGATCTGCGGGGTGCGCTTCAGGCGGTGGGGACGGTTACCGGCCAGACCGCTACGGACGAGGTCCTCGACCTCATATTTTCTTCGTTTTGTATCGGGAAATAATGCCATGTTTCACGTGAAACCTATTTCAGGCGGTGGGCTGTCTTTATGATGACTTATGATCAGGTATACGACGTAATCGTCGTTGGCGCAGGACATGCGGGTTGTGAGGCTGCTCTGGCGGCTGCCCGCATGGGATGCCGTACGATGCTGCTGACGATCAACCTGGATGCGATTGCCCTTATGTCCTGCAATCCGTCAATCGGCGGCTTGGCAAAGGGACACCTGGTCAAGGAAATCGATGCCCTGGGTGGCGAGATGGCGAAGAATATAGATGCTACCGGCATCCAGTTTCGCATCTTGAATACCAAAAAAGGACCTGCCGTCAGAGCTTCGCGCGCACAGGCAGATAAGCAGCTCTATCGCCTTCGAATGAAAAGCGTTCTCGAACAGCAGCCAAATCTTGACCTCAAGCAGGGGGAGGTCACTTCTCTGTATCTGAATGGAAGCGTGTTGCGCGGCGTCGAGCTGCGCTCCGGAATCAGATATCTCTCGAAAACGGTTGTTGTTACCACCGGCACCTTCATGCGCGGCCTTATCCATATAGGACTGAATAATTATCCCGGCGGCCGGGCCGGTGATCAGCCATCGATCGGCCTCTCGGATCAATTGCGGGAGCTCGGTTTTCTGGTAGGAAGGCTTAAGACAGGTACCCCCGCGCGGCTTGACGCCCGTTCTATTGATTTCTCGAAGCTTGAAACCCAATACGGTGACGATCCACCGCAGCCGTTCTCTCTTTCTACCGAGCGGATCAGCATGCCGCAGTTGCCGTGCCACATCGCGTACACCAATCAGCGGTCCCATGAGATTATCCGCTCCGGCCTGGACCGTTCACCGCTCTATTCAGGGGTTATTGAGGGGATTGGACCACGCTATTGTCCCTCGATTGAAGACAAGGTTGTACGTTTTCCCGATAAGGACCGTCACCAGACGTTTATCGAGCCGGAGGGTCTTGATACAATCGAAGTTTATCCGAGCGGGATGTCGACGTCGCTGCCGATAGATATCCAGATAGCTTTTTACCGCTCTATTGTCGGCCTTGAGCGCGTTGAAATAATGCGTCCTGCGTACGCAATTGAATACGATTATGTTGATCCTATTCAGCTCCATAGCTCCCTTGAAACAAAGAGGATTAATAATCTGTATCATGCCGGCCAGATTAACGGCACCTCCGGCTATGAAGAAGCTGCCGGGCAGGGGCTCATCGCCGGCATCAACGCGGCGCTCCGGGTAAAAGGTCGTGATCCGCTCGTTCTTGATAGAAGCCAGGCCTATATTGGTGTCATGATAGATGATCTGGTGACGCTCGGCACGAAAGAGCCGTATCGAATGTTTACTTCGCGAGCGGAATATCGGTTGTTGTTGCGTGAAGATAATGCTGATCTGAGGCTGCGTGAAATCGGGTATCAGCTTGGACTCGTGTCAGAACAGGCGTTTCTCCGTTTTACCGATAAGCGGCGAATGATATCAGAAGAGCTGGAGCGCATCTCGGTTACCCGTTTGCAGCACTCTGAAAATGAACTTGAAGTTCTTGCCCGTCATGGTCTTCAGGATATTCAGAAAGGTACAACTCTCGAACATCTTCTCAAAAGGTCGGATATCTGTTATTCCGATCTGGCCGAACTTGACCCTGTTTCACGTGAAACAGCTGCGGTAATCCGTGAGCAGGTTGAAATCCAGACAAAATACAAGGGGTATATTGATCGTCAGCTGGAACAGGTAGAGCAATCGAAAAAGCTGGAATCCGCACGTATACCTGCAGCTCTTGATTATGCAGCGGTGAAAAGTCTGACCACGGAAGTTCGAGAAAAACTCTCAAAAAACAGGCCGGATACTCTTGGACAGGCTTCCAGAATCCCCGGTGTTACGCCGGCAGCTATTTCGATTCTGGCAATTGCCCTTAAATCCTCTTCGTGGAAGGATGCTGGTGAACAATGAGTTCTCTTATTGGCGACATCGTAGCCCGGGAAGCGCATGCTCTACAGTTGTCGCTTTCGTCTGAAGAAATTGATTTATTTGAACGTTATGCTGCTGAACTAATCAAATGGAACAGCAAGGTTAACCTGACTGCGATAACAAAAGACAAAGAGATAGCGATCAAGCACTTCATCGATTCTCTCAGCCTTGCCCCCTATATCACAGCAGGTGATCGGCTGCTCGATATAGGATCGGGGGCAGGACTTCCGATAATTCCCTTAAAAATCATCAGGCCTGAAATCTCAATGGTCTCAGTAGATGCCGTTGCCAAAAAAATACATTTTCAGCGCCATGTCATCCGTATTCTGAATCTGAAAAATATTGAAGCTATTCACGCGCGAATTGAAGAGCTTCATAAACCGCATCGCAATTCATTCAGTGTCATTACCTCACGTGCGTTTACCCGGCTGGATCGTTTTGTTGCTCTTGCTGCTCCTTTGCTTGCTGAAGGAGGTGTGCTTATCGCGATGAAAGGGGAACAGGCGGATGATGAAATTGCTGCGAGCGATGAGACGGTTCACGCCGGCGGATTTACTGTCGTCTCCGTGCATCGTTATTCGCTGCCGCACAATATGGGCGAACGAGTACTTACCTTCATAAAACAGAGCCAAGTCCCATAAAATAAGGGCTGGAATGGTCTGATTCCAGAAACGGTCTCTGGGGTGTTATTTTGGGATTTAAATAGTGTGATCAGGTTATTGCTGCTTTTCGCGTCCTGGCTGGTTTTTGGGCGGCTAGGTGCAGGAAGGATGTTTTTGGCGTGAAAATGCCGAGAATAAGTTGCAGATGAATAGAATCTGCACTAGAGTAACCCGCTAACACTTCATTTGAACATATGGGGCAATGACAGGAAATGGACGTCCGAATTTATTATGAGGATACCGATGCCGGCGGGGTCGTGTATCATTCCAATTACATCAAATATTTTGAGCGGGCACGAACGGAATATTTTCGCAGTCACGGTTTTCTCGTGGCGGAACTTGCCAGAAACGGTTTTGTGTTCCCGGTAGTACGGCTGGAAATCGATTTCAAGTCCCCTGCTTTTCATGATGATCTTCTTTCGGTTATTACCTGTCCAAGCCGTATCGGCGGTTCATCCGTTACGCTCAGCCAGAAAACAGTTCGACAAAGTGACGATAAGCTCCTGGTTGAGGGACTGGTTACGCTGGCCTGCATAAATCCGGCCCTGAAAGCCTCGGCGGATACCGTTGGACATCCGCCGGATGCTTGAAGCCGAACTGGAGAGAGTCGCATGAAGCTACTTCGGGAAATGCCATGAATACAATCGGTACGGGCAGAATAGAGCGTGCTGCGGCCCTTGATCTGCTGGTCAACGGAGATCTGTTGTCTCTGGGGAAGAGCGCTGATGAAATCCGGAGACAGCTTCACCCCGATGGAGTGGTTACCTTTGTTGTCGATCGCAACGTTAACTATACCAATATATGTGATTCGAAATGCTCGTTTTGCGCTTTTTACCGGAGCAAAGACGCCCCGGATGCCTATATTCTCACCCGTGAACAGATATATGGAAAGATAGCCGAGCTTGTTGAGCAGGGGGGGACCCAGCTTCTAATGCAGGGAGGACTTAACCCTGATCTTAAAATAAACTTTTTTGAAGAGCTTTTCCGGGAAATAAAGAAGCGCTTCCCAACGGTACAGAATCACTCCCTCTCCCCCGCGGAAGTAACCTGTATTGCAGATAACTCCGGCCTTACGCTCGATGAAACGCTTCTCCGCCTCAAAAACTCCGGACTCGATTCTATTCCGGGAGGAGGCGCCGAGATTTTGGTAGATGAAGTGCGCAGCAGCATATCTCCCAAAAAAATCGGCTGGAAACAGTGGGGTG
>CAVYYZ010000011.1:0-475106 GCA_963772835.1 uncultured delta proteobacterium
CGGCCGGTTTTCCCCGTTCAAACGGGTACCGGCCGGGTTGTGCGGCGACTGCGGGCACTGCCGGGAGGTGTGTCCGACCGGTTATGATCATGATGTTCCGGACAAAGATGAATGCGTCCTCTGTATGGAGTGCCAACGGGGGTGCCCTCATGACAGGGTTTCATTTCGTCCCTCACTGCAACTGAAGGGAAACGGTCCGTTTCTGCCGGAGCGGCGGCTGCTGCTGGGCAGCCTGGCAGGTGGAGTGCTGCTGGCGGTGCCGGCGCGTTTTCGAAACCCCCGGACGGATTCGCGGCTGCTCCGTCCTCCGGGAGTACGGAGCGAGGATGATTTTCTGAAGAAATGCGTCCGCTGTGGTGAGTGCATGAAAGTCTGCCTGAAAAACGCACTCTATCCTGCGTCATACCAGGCGGGGCTTGAAGGTATCTATACTCCGCTGGTGGTTCCACGGCTTGGCTATTGTGAATACAATTGCACCCTCTGCGGTCAGGTCTGCCCGACCGGAGCGATTCCGGCACTGCCGGTAGAGGCAAAGCGGCGTGAAGTAATCGGCAAGGCGGTCTTCGACAAAAACCATTGTCTGCCGTTTGCCCGCAAGATCGACTGCATCGTCTGCGAAGAACACTGTCCGGTGCCGGAGAAAGCCATCCGCTCTCGCGATACGCAGGTCATGGGGTTGGACGGACGGTCAAAAACGGTGAAGGAACCGTATCTTGTTGAAGAAATCTGTAACGGCTGCGGAATCTGCGAGAAGGTCTGCCCGCTGGAAACGAAGGCGGGTATTGAGGTGTGTGCCGTACAAAACCGCACCCCGATTCCCCGGCAGTTGAACGGACCGGAAACAAAACAATTCAGTGACCCATATACATAGGATACATCCACATGGACACAAACTCAGGGCAGTATGATCACAGAGAGGACGGTGTGGAGATTCCGATTGAACGGATCAATCCGGACACACTGAAAAAGATGATTGAAGATTTTGTAACCCGGGAGTGGAACGAACTGGCTGACTCCGGAAGTACCCTCGATGAGAAGGTAGGTCAGGTAAGGCGGCAGTTGCAAGACAATCGGGCTCGCATAGTGTACGATGGTACGACCGAAACATGGAATATTGTCCCTCGCAGATAACAGGCATCACATAACGTACCAAGGAGAAATCTATGCAGTACCTCGACATGCTGTACCGTTTGGTTATCAGTCTCTGGGCCGGCGGCAACGCCATATTCACACTGATGCTGACGCCGATCCTTTTCAAAACCGAGAGCCGCGACGTTGCCGGCCGTATCGTCGGGAATCTGTTCCCCGGTTATTTCCGCTGGGGGCTTGCCTGCGGGGCTATTGCGCTGGTCTGCCGTCTCGCCGGTCGCGGTTTTGATCTCAAGCTTCCGGTGATTCTGCTGGCGGCCATGCTGGCGATAACGACATTTCAGGCGCTCTATGTGGAACCCCGTGCTGCGGATCTGAAGCGGCAGATCGGTTCTTTTGAGACAACCGGCAAGGAGGACCCGTTGCGTAAACAGTTCTCGAAGCTTCACGGAGTGTCGGCTGTCTGTAATCTGACTGTTCTGGCCGGTGGAGTGCTGCTGGTAGTGCTGCCGTAATTGTGTACGATATCTCTAATTACATAAGAAAGGACCGCCATGTCACACATAACCGTAGTTGCAAAAATTGTAGCGAAAAAGGATTGTGTAGAGAAGGTCAAAAGTGAGCTGTTCGCCCTTATCCCCCTGACCAGGAAAGAGGAGGGGTGTATCGATTATATTCTGCATCAGGACAACGAAGACCCTGCCGTTTTCATCTTTTACGAAAACTGGGAGAGCGGAGCCGCAATTGGAAATCACATCATCAGTGAACATTACAAGGCCTACGTCAGAGCGTTGGACGGTCTGATTGAAGGGAAAGAGGTTCACAAAATGACCCGGATTGGTCCTGTGAGTACATCATGAAAGTGCTTGTCGACCTGTGTGTCGTCCCGATCGGTGTTGGCGTATCGTTGTCTGCGTACATAGCGGAATGTGAAAGAATACTGACAGATGCAGGGCTGAAAACGTCGCTCCACTCCTATGGGACCACTATTGAAGGCGACTGGGATGATGTGTTTGCGGCGATTCGGCGCTGCCATGAACGTGTTCACGCGATGGGGGCACCGCGCATCACAACGACCATTAAGCTTGGAACCCGAACAGACAGGAACCAGACCATGCAGGACAAGATCGACAGCGTAACAAGGAAGCTGGCCACGACAGCGGCGCTCACACCCCCGTCGGAAAAAAGCACTCCGTAAGCGAAACCGCCATGGCCGCTCCGGGATTTTCTTTTTGGCTGGCTGCTGCTACGTTGGCGCTCTGTCTTGCCGCGGCACTCGAGCTTTTCATCGGTAACCGCTCGGTAGGAACCCTGCGAGACTATGCCCCGGTGCCGGATGACGCCCCGGAAAGGGTGTCTGTCATTGTTGCGGCCCGCAACGAACAGCGCAACATCCGTGCCGCTCTGCAATCGTTGCTTGCGCTCGAGTATCCTGATTTTGAGCTGATTGTTATTGATGACCGTTCTGAAGATGCAACCGGTCGGATACTCGATGATATGGCGGCGTCTTCCCTGCGTCTTTCTGTAATTCATATTGATACACTCCCTCGCGGCTGGCTGGGGAAAAACTACGCTCTCTGGACAGGAAGCCGGCACGCGACGGGTGATTATCTGTTGTTTACGGATGCCGACATCGTCATGGAGCCGTCAGTAGTGACGCGTGCTGTAAACTGCGCGAAGCTGAACCGCCTCGATCATCTGGCGGCAACCCCGTCCATGCAGATGCCGACCGCATTCCTTGGCATGTTTGGAGTCTCCTTCATAGTCGCTTTTTCACTTTTTTCCCGCCCCTGGAAAGCAAAAGACCCTGCAAGCCCGTGTCATATCGGAATAGGTGCATTCAATCTGGTACGGACTGATGCCTACCGGCAGGTTGGCGGTCATGAGACTATCCGCCTGCGGCCCGATGACGATCTGAAGCTGGGTAAGATCCTGAAAAGGGGCGGGTTCCGCCAGGATGTGGTCTATGCCCCCGAATATCTGGCGGTTGAGTGGTACGATTCAGTTTCCGGTGCGGTGAAAGGTCTTGAAAAAAATGCCTTCTCGGGAGCGGACTACAATGTCCCGCTGGTCCTTTGCGGGGCGGTGCTTCAAACCCTCTGCAGCGTCTGGCCGTGTGCGGCGGTATTTCTGACCGGTGGCGTGACCCGATACATAAATATCGCCGTGGTGATTGTCACCATGCTGATTTTAGTCGACTGTGCCAGGTTTCATCGTTTCAGGATCTGGTACGCGGCCGGCTATCCACTGGCCGCGGCACTTTTTGTTCTGATCATGTTGAGAACCATGATTCTTAATCTTGTTCAAGGGGGGATCTACTGGCGGGGTACGTTCTATCGCCTGAAAGAGTTGAAGGAAAACAAGATATGATTCCCGGATCTTCACGCGGAAGCGGATGTCCGGATAACGGAAAGGATGGTGGCAGATGAAGAATACTCCGACGATCACTACGGAAAGCGGCCGATACTTTCTGACAGACCGGATCAGGGAAGAGGTTGATTTCCGGACAACAGCTCAGTCACGGGGAGTGCGTCCGCCACCCGCACAGAAACCGGCGCCGCCGGAAAGCAGGCTGATCCGGCTGCCGGATCAGGGGGCATGGTCAATTCCCCCCTGTGACCTGCAGACCGCTATCGCCAGCCGTGAAAGCCATAGGCACTTTACGGCAGAGGCCCTTTTGCTGGGGGAGCTGGCCTTCCTCCTCTGGGCGACTCAGGGAGTGCGCGTTGAACTTCACGATGCGGCGATTCTCAGGACAGTTCCGTCTGCGGGGTGTCGCCACCCTTTTGAAACCTACCTTGCCGTCCTGAGAGTAGCGGGCCTTGAGAGCGGAATCTACCGCTATCTCCCGCTTGACAATGCTCTGCTGTTTGTGCGGGAAATCGAAAACCTGTCTGCGCATCTCACTGCCGCAACCCGCGGCCAAAGCTTTACAGGACAGGCTGCGGTCACCTTCATCTGGTCAGTTATTCCGGCCCGTACCGAATGGCGCTATGCTGAAGCATCCTACAAGGTCATCGCACTGGATGCCGGCCATGTCTGTCAGAATCTCTATCTTGCCTCTGCCGCTGTCAGAAGCGGCACCTGCGCCATTGCGGCCTACAATCAGTCGTTGGTCGATGATCTGCTGGGGGTGGATGGAGAGGAAGAGTTCAGTATATACCTGGCCCCGGTGGGGAAAATAATGGCGTGAGGTGACTTGAAAAGGCTTTGTTGATGATGCGTTAAAAAATGAAATGATGAAATAAATGCCGGGCCACATTTTAATTGTTTATTAGAAAACCCTTCTGTATAACATGCCAACGCGATTTGCGTTTGGGGGCATATCAGATGATTCGAGAGTATGTTGGCAATCTCGCCGGGCAAATGGGGATTCAGGTATCGAAAATATCAGTAGTTGAGGGGCGGGAAGTCGGATGCCTCGGCGTGCATCTGCTGCATCTTGTCACTGATGAGCAGCAGGTAAGCGCGTTGGTGCATCAGTCTGAACTTGACGATCTCCACAGGGATTCCGCATGTGATCGCCTTGAGATGAAGATACGATCTGCACTGTTGCGCCTGGAAATGAAGTCGGTATCTCAAAGCACGTTATTATAAGTGCAATAAAACGGTTCTATCTCTGATTTTTGTTCTGCAGGCAGTGGAATCAGATCAATCTCCCCGTCGGGGCCATGTTGTCTACAGGTGGCTCACCTGTACGGTATCGTATGATTTTCCTTTCACACAATTCAGACCGTGCTAAGTCCTCACAATACAATGAAACCCATCGTTGCTTGATAACTTCCAGATTCGAAGTAAAATTGAGGAAAAAGCCGCATTTCTCAAGTAATTCACATTGATCAGACATATACATCCTCACTGTTTTCGCTGTGATCTGATTCGACCGGCTTATATCTCACAGTTACCTTTATTGATGTACATCGAGGCAGTATACACTGCCTGATGTACCGATTATAACCTGTTGTTTTTGAGTCGGTATTGTTGTATACAGTATCGGTTGAATTTTCTTACTTCAGGAGTCATGCGTGCCTTTATTGATTAAATATGTAAACGAAACGATTGCTTACATTCCCCGGTACGAACTTAACGATCTGTTATCCTCTGATAAAATCATATCATTCAAGCGCTCTACAGGTGAATGGGTTGATCCAAAAGTTGGTCCTCTGCGAGGTCAAGGGTCACCACATACCTATACGGGGCCGAACAGAAGATCCCGGATGCAATAAAAACATGGCCGTACTGTTGTTGCTTTTACGGCATGCGGCATTATGCCTGCCGGAGTGCCCTGGTCTGATAACGCACACAGATGCGATCCGGCAGTGAAAAAATACTATCTCAACCGTCCCCACTTTAATAATTTACCCACTATAATGTTTAATTTATGGTCTCTTGGCAGTGAATCAATCGGTGGGTGTCTTCTGATGCCGAATTTTTTGAGTTCTTCAATTGCTCTGTTGTCTCTACGGATTTTCAGACCCGCTTTAAATGTCTTTATTGCCAACTCTTTTTTATCTGCCAGGATGTAGAGTCTTCCAAGGTATATGTAGTTGTCTGAATTGGTAGGATCAATTTTGATAACTTTACTGCAAATTTCAATTCCCCTGTCTAACTGACCACGGTCCTTGCCTAACGAGTAGCCCACAAGGCCTAACTGTTTAACTTTATCTTCCATTTGTTCGTTCCCTTATGTACACATTTTCTGAAAATCCAGAGCGGCAGAGGGATGCTCCGGTAGCGGAATGTCCTCTCAAGGTCCCTGATGGTGCGTTTGATGCCCTAGTCGCAGCCATTATGACCCATCGTACGCAATTTGTTAACAAAAAATAAAAACATGTGATAATTTCCGTGGGGATAGGTTTGTGTTCTGGCGGGTGAATAGTGGGTGGGAAAGAATGCGAATTATGTGTGGTCAAACCGCGCGGCAATTTCAGGAGAATACTCTGAAATTATCCGGCTCTGTTTATGGTGTTTTACTGGAAATGAAACTACAAACCCCGCTCCCGATGGTTGTCAGGAAAACGGGGCTGTAGATTGGTAACACACGTTTGAACATATACAATAAAATAATACGAAATGCAAATAATATGTGTTTAATATGTAATTATTCCGCATTAGTCCTCCGATGTCCCATGCCGGTCCAGTACAGTTGTAATAGTAATTTTTGAGTGCGATTCAATCATGTGGCACGTTCTACAACAGATTGTTCTGAAATATGGGTAAAAGTTACTGAAAAGGGAGAGCAGACGTGGCAATGACCGTTGAAATAAAAGACAATAAACTCTGTATAGAAATCGACCTGGAAAAACCGACCCGGTCGGCTTCGGGCAAAACACTGGTGGTCGCCAGCACCCGGGGGAACGCCGTTACCAGCGCCGAAGTTGACGGCAAGCCGATCACCATCGGACTTAATGCCTATATCAAGCCGTAATGAAGGCAGAAGTCTATTCAGTTACATACCGGATTCCCCTGACTGACGCCCAGCAGGCCCGGCTCGACAGAAAATGGCCGGACGGCGACCCGTTTATTTCCTATGAAAAGATTGATGCCCTGCTTGAGCCGCTTCCGGTAGAAGACCTCTACTGGTCACACCACACGGGACAGTTTCTGTATTTCACCGTTCGCGGTGATGATATGGAAGGCACCGTTGCCGAGGTGGTCGAAAGGCTTGAAATTAAATTGGGCAGGATCTGAAAAGGAAAACCCTTGATTCTCAAGGGCATCTGGTTCTGCCCGGATGGCGCCGTGCCGTAGAGGTGGCGGAAGCGTGACCATGTTCTTACCGTCGCGCGCTACAATCCTGTTGATTGAGAAAACAGGAATCGAATTGATTCTTTTATATGTAATGATTGGAATAACGATGTGATTTCGTTATAACATAATGAAAATATTTGTTTTTATCCGTTAACAGGTTGGAATTATCAGCCTACACGACAGCGTCGATTCTCTGCAGAATTCCTTCTGATACCCTGATTCCGCTTGCCCATGCGCCGGTGATTCCCCGTGATGTGCCGGCGCCATCACCTGCCATGTAGACATGTGCGCTTACCCTGAAATGGTGATCAAGAAAGGCCGGTTTGTTAGCATACATCTTGATCTCCGGATAGTACATAATGGTACTTGGGTGGAGAACGCCGGGGACTATTGTGTCAAGCCTCTTCATGGCTTCCCAGAGATGGCGCATGATCTTTGCCGGCACGGCCAGTCCCAGATCTCCGGGCGTGACCCGGCAACTCGGAGGGAAGTCGTAGAGGTCTTCGTTAAAGGTGTCGCCACTGGAGCGTTTCCCCATGCGGAAATCTCCCACCCGCTGCATGAGCGGCATGCCGCCGCCGATCTCATTGGCAAGACGGGCCAGAAAAACGGCCATCTGTTGGCCGCTCCGGACCGGATCCTTCAGACCGATCGTCTTGAGCAGGGCGAAATTAACGAGATTGTTCCCCGGTTGATGTTCTGAAAGAGCATGGCCGTTGACCAGATTAAAGCCCTGATAACGCTCCAGTACTACCCGGGCATGACCAGAGTTGGTGCAGAAGGTGCGCACATTGTTGGGAAAAAGGAACTTGGGGTCATAGTAGTCATTGACGATCGGATAGTTTTCACGTTTTGTTTCAATACGGATCCCAACATCCACCACATTGTCGATATAGGAAATACCCATCCGCTCCATCACCTGCTGGAGAAAGCTGAAACCTTTACGTCCAGGCGCGACAACAACCTTCCGTCCATACACCGTTTCACCATCCGATAGTACGATACCGGCACCAGAGGCAGTGTCGAATACGTCTGTTACTTCCCGCTCCAGCAAAAACGTCACACCTTGCAGTGTGAGCTCGTCACGGAGGCGCTGTATCAGTTTTATGCTGCGGTCAGTGCCGACATGCGCCTGACGGACGTCAAGAAGGGCAGTGCCAAGACGTTCGGCCCGCCGCCGGTACACATCAATATTCTGTTTTTCTTTAATAACCGGCTGCAGCCGCTTTTCCACCGGCGGCAGTAACCGCTCGGCTTCTTCTCTGCTCCAGTTCTCGACGTCAAAGCCAATCGGAAAAGTATAGTTCTGTTTGCAGTCGTTAAGCAGGCCTCCGGAGCATATTTTGTCTCTGTCGATCATAAGAATCGAGAGAGAAGGGGAGTGTTCGGTAAGGTGAAACGCGGCACCAAGACCTGTCGGTCCGGTGCCGACGATTATGATATCGTAATTGGCAGAAGGCATGAACTGTTCCTTCAACGGTATAGTATGGGCCAGGACTCCCGTCCCTCTGATTCTGTCTGCCCGCAGCTCGGCCAACGCTTCGTTGGCCTGCTCCGGTGGGAACACCTCTACCGTGGTGTGTATCGGTGTCTGTGGAGCCGATTCCTGAAACTCTTCACCGTCATGTCGCGTCATAGTAAGCTTCCGCTCTCCCGACAGCAAATAGAATATGAGTCATGAATCATCAGTAGTACCCCGCTCATTGAGATGCTACGAACTTTCCTCTCCACGGTTACCAGTGGAACGATCAGAAACACCGGAGAATCATTTCACCCTTCACGCCGGGTTTACTCTTTAAAATATCTCACGAGTCAGGGATGTTACGGCCCCGGCATGTAGCCCCGGAGGGTAACGAAGTATGACGGTCCGGATAATAAACGGATGGAACCGGAGTTAATGACCTGAGGTCGCCCGGCTTGATCGGAGGGTACTGTTTTTAACCCGTGCAAGAATCGTTGCATGTGCACTCAATTGAGAATCAGCAGGGGACGGAGTCGCTTGAGATACGTGGGCAGCAGTATGTGTTCTTTTTTGACTTCACATTCCCGGTCCGATAGACGATAATAAAAAGCGATATTTCATGTTCATATCTTCATGGAGGGCTCTTATTATGAAACTGACTACTTCATTGCTGACATTGCTACTGGCGACCGTTGGAATACCTTTTGCCATTATTGCATCGGAAATCCCTGAAAATATTGGTCCGGATATAATAAAAATAAAAATGGGCGATAAAACGTTGAGTTTTAACCACTGGAAACATCAGAAAAGGAATAACAACGAATGTTTCCACTGCCATAAACCTCAAGAGTGGAAGATTAAAAAATGGGACAAGCAGGTCGCTCACGAAATATGTATCGCCTGTCACGATCTTAACGAAAAAGGGCCTGTGGAATGTAAAGAGTGTCATGGCGCACAGGTTAAAAACAGTACGAAATGATCACCGGTAAAAAACCGTCCGGGGATAAACGTCCTTGAGAAATCTCTGACAGAAACAGCCCGGGCAAATCCCACGGGCTTTTTCGTTACAACAATCGCCGCCGGGTGAAATACATTACCCTGATTCGTTGGTAGATCCCTCTGAACTATCTAATGTTACGCACGTTTTCGAACCGCACCATCCAGGTTAATCTTCAGGGTCGCTTTTTTCACGCTGTTTGTTACCCGTTTTACAGATGGTTAATACGTTTTTGCGTTGTCTCCCGGCGCCAATAACAATTGCTCCGAAGTACCGTTGAACCGTTTGAGCGTCCGTCATTTATTTCCAAGATACCCCGGAAAAACGCTTCAGGCGTCCTTCTCCGAAGAGGGCTTGCACATCGCGTTTCTGAATCCAGGATGCTTCACTGTAGGTGTCGACAGGTTCCTCAGCTGCGTGTTCACGCATACCCCGGAGCAAATCTTAAAGAGCAGCACTCTCTACGATTGGATTGTACTCCAAAATATTAAATTCGTCAAATCAGCTATAGAAACAGGTGCGGTTGGAGTGCAGCCGTTTCTACAGCTATCTGGTACATACTACTAACGGATAGACCTCGGTTACGGCTCGCCGGTGATCGTGGTCCGTTAAAAAAATGGACAATGCTGCGGGGGGTGATTAATATCGCAGCAATGTCCCGTACATGATGTAGAATACACACATCGATTCTCAATGACAGGTGGTTCTGAAATTCGAGACTCATACCCGTTGCACGTAAGGAGTAACGTATGAAGCTTCAACGATTCTTTTGGTTTGTAAACCGCTTTGCGATCCACGTGGTGCTGATCGTGTTGTCAGCAGTAATTATAGTTGCGATTACGTATGAAAAATGGCCGTTAAGCCTTATCGGCGCGATCATATTTCTCTTTGTACTCTACAAGTGGCTGATCCGTCTCAAAATCCTCAGAAATTCGGTGGTAGTGCGCCATGGAAGGGTATTTTTCTTCATACCCGAAACTACAGAGCGTAACAGGGCTGACTTTGTAACACGCGGCCAAACAATTATTCACTTGCCGGAATACCAGATACTGGGCCGGTTTTTCAAGGTTGAGTTTTTTTTCCCGGGCAGAGATGGGTCGATATGTTCCTGCCGTCTGTCACTCCGTTTCGCATATTCCATGCAGCCGGCAGCATGGCAGCGTGCGTATGACAGTTTTGTTGAGCATGGGGAACAACTGTCGCATGAAGTCAAAAGAGTGCTGCTGAAGAGCTGTGACCTTCTGGAACTCCAGCCTGCTGCAATTCCCGGTGAGGATGCCATACGGGAATATCTGGTGCCGGTTATCTCACACCTGAATCTGGGACTGGAAAGTGTCGGTCTGGAAGTAACGGAAGTACAGTGCTTATTCACAGAAGGTTTGACACTTGCCCGCTATGTGTCTGACGATCAGCAGAATTTCGAAAATAAATCGACCGGAACTGTCTTCACGTGGCAGGTCAGGGATGAAGAAGAAACGCCCGGATTGTCAGGGGTGCTAATGGGTGTGGATGGCACCGTTGTACGGTAGGATGCGTTGGACCCTTGATGTATTGCCAGTCTGATGGTACTTGTCCTTGACAGACAGTTTCGCCGGGCTCGTTCCAGACACAGAATAGATACAGAACGGGAAACTCGGGACACTGGTAAGAGGATATAGAATTGATGCGAAAACAAGCAGGGGAATGCCCGGAATGTTCGTGGGTATTCCATCATGTCTTGATTTTGGTGGTATGAGCGTTGAGCGGAGACCGCACGTGATTCTGACTTTTGGTGATTTTGAGCTGGATCCTGATCGCTTTGTGCTGCGCTGCGACGGATTGCCGCGCAAGATCGAACCCAAAGTGTTCGATCTGCTGAGCCATCTGGTGCAGTCCCCCGGCCGGGTGTTTTCTCGCGACGATCTCATTTCAGTGGTATGGAAGGGCCGGATAGTGTCGGACGCAACGGTCTCGACCTGTGTCAAAAACGCACGCAAGGCGCTCGGTGACAGCGGTGATTCTCAACGCTATATTTCGACGATTCGAAGTCGCGGGTTCCGCTTTAATGCCGAGGTTGAATCTCACATTGCCGGTACCGATTCTGCTGCAAAAACACCCTTAGAACCTGCCTTGCCACCCCGCGGGGTTGATCCGTCATTGCTGGTGGTGCCGTTTCGCAGTCTGGTGGATGATCCGGAAACGGCACGCCTCGCCGAGGGCCTGAGCAGTGATCTCGGTACGGTACTCACTCGAATTCCGTTATTGCGTATAAGTTACCAGACCGCCCGCTTTACCCGGAGAGACATCATCCCGGGTTCCCGGGTGATGTACGAGAACACGGGTTTTGACTATGTGCTGGAGGGCGTGCTGCAGAACCACGATGCTGGTTACCGCATCAATGTCCAGCTTGTCGATGCGAAGTCAGGGTTCCAGTTGTGGGCTGAGCATTTCTTCGTGCCCGGACCGCTTGACGCCGCCTTGAATCTCGCCGTCACCACCGTAATTGCAAAGCTGGAGCCGCAGTTGCACCGCGCGATTTACAATAGCGTTTGTGCCGCAGGTGGTGAGCGGAACGCCCGCGGTTTGTTCCTGGAGGCAAGCAGTATGCTGGCCCTGAAGGGCTGGCATCCCGACTCCTTTACGTCCGCTGCCGAATTGCTGCGCCGCAGTTGCAGGCTCGCCTCAGATTTTGCCCTGGCGCACGCCTATCTGGCGCTGGTCATTGGACTGGGAAATCGTATCGGTATTCTCGGCGATAGAGAGCCAGCCAGAGTTGAGGCCCTCGCAACCGCCGAACGTGCCCTCGAGCTCGACAGCATGGATTCGACTGTGCTCGGGTTTGCCGGTTGTGCGCTCGCGGATATCGGCTACCCGGAACGGGCCTTGCCGATTTTGAGAAATGCGGTGGAAATCAACCCCGATAACGCGCAGGCCTGGGCCGCATTGGGTTCGGCCTGTTTACTCAGCGGGCAGGTTGAAGAGGCCGTTCAGCACTTGACACACGGAATTAATATTTCTCCCCTCGACAGCCGTCTGTCCATCTGGGGGGCACTGCTGGCATTGGCACTGATGATGGCCAAGGATCTGGAGAGTGCCGTTCAGCAGGGTGAACTGGCATGCCAACGCGATCATCGAAACTACATGCCACGGATCGTACTGGCCGGCATCAGGCTGATTCGCAATGAGCAGGATTTGGCACGCAAGGCTCTGAAAGACGCGTACCGAATCAAGCCGGATCTTATCCCTGCGCAAATAATACCCTTACTGGGTCAGAAACTAGGTCATCATCTGCTGAACCTTTCACAAGGCGCAGGATAAAAGGACCTCACTCCTCACACAAACCCCCTCAAAAACACATCTGTTCTTCAAGTTCTGTCGTGCGTAATTTATTAAGCTTCTCGTAAGGGCAAGGGAAAATTCCAACTATTGAGAGGAGATTACCAATGCTAACGACAAATTTGAAAGACGCTCACACACGCCAGGATCCATTACGTGAACGTTACAAAATCGCTCCGGAAGAGGCCAGAATTACCGATCGGGGAAGAACATCCTGGTGCCCTGACAACGATCCGTTTCACGGTCAGGTTATTCCGGGGAGTCAGGACTATGGCGAAAAATGGGGGTTCGGTATTCACCGGGCGGTAGGTGGAGACCATGATGCTCCAAATCCAGGGGATCTGCTCTGCAGCGCTCTGGCCAGTTGTTTGGATTCAACAATTCGCATTATTGCGGATCGACTCGGAATCAAACTCACCGCCCTTGAGGTTGCTGTTGAAGCAGATATTGATGTCCGCGGCACCCTCGTGGTGGACAGAGTTGTTCCCGTCGGCTTTCAAAAGATGCGCAGCAAGGTCGACATTAAAACCGCCAGCGGGACGGACCCGAATTTGACCGGAAAACTGTTGGCGGCGGCGGAGTACAGCTGCGTCAATCTCCAGACCCTCCGTTCTGGAGTCCCGGTGGAAATGGAAATTAGTCTTTCCTGATTACCCCGGGCAATGGCCGGCATCAAACCGGGTCGGTGAGTTTAAAACCTCTTCCTGCTCCAGATCAAAGGTATCGGGAAATCCCGGCGACACTATCAGCTTAATGGGCCAGTGGTGGAATGCTGCACGTTCTGCGAAAAAGGCTGGTATGCTCCGGCAAAAAATGAGGGCGTCGTGCAAACAAATTGAATGGGGAGTGTCACTGATTTATACGGCGTCCTCTCCTCGCATTGACTCTAACCGGGCTATGGCATCGGTTTTCAGGCCCGGTTATATGATAAAAGGCGCAGCCGCCATTGCCAGACATGCAACGACAAGCATTATTGAATTGCTGATGAAGTATGGCACGACACAAAGTGCAATTCCACAACACATCACCGTGACGTTGGAGCGTTTTTTTCCATACATGAAGTAGGCCGATCCGACCAGTCCTGCAATAATATTTATGACTATGATGGTCATGCTCATGTTGCCGAGCAAGGATCCGATATCCAGAGATGTCCCGGCTGATCCGGCTTCACCGGTGAGAATCTTTGCTGCAATATCGCTTAATGCGGACTGACTCTGCGTAACGTCTGTCATGATGGCTCCCACGCTGTAATTGTTTTGTAACACAAACTATTCCAGACTACTCCTTTTGAGCGTTTAATGAATCATAAATATTTTTCAGAAAACAAAGAATGACGAGCACTGGCAAGTCACTGTCACCTGCGGGCAGAGAATTCCTATTTCCACCCATCGGCACGGCAGGCCCGAAAGGCCGGCACATAATAATACACGCGGGTTTAAAAAGTATAGAAACCCCCTCCAAAAAATCCCACCAAATCAGTGCGCTTTACCACATTTCCGGCTGGTTAATGAGTTTGAAAATACCTACAATGTCAGGTAGTTACCTGGAAACAATATATTAGATACTGCAAATAATGTACAACGTTATTTGCGCTTTATGTGCAATAATATTCAATAGTTACGTGATTTAAACCTATGATAACATTTGTGATTAAACGTGCCATAACATGACAATCCAGCAAAAAAGGGGATTGATATGTGTGATTCATAGTGTTATAGTTTCTTTGTAGCAATGGAGGGGATGTGCGGATATTCAAAACCAAGTGGTTTGCTCGTTACATACGGCAGGAGCACATCAGCGATCATGGCTTGCGTGATGCTATTGAACGTGCCGAGCGGGGTCTTATAGATGCTGATTTAGGTGGAGGAGTCATCAAGCAGCGGGTGGCGCGGACGGGACAGGGGCGTTCCGGTGGCTACCGGATGTTGATTGCTTACCGCTCCGGCAATAGGGCTGTTTTCATGTACGGTATTGCAAAAAATGATAGGGGTAATATTGACGAAGACGAACTGGCAACGTTGCGAGAGATCGGGGCGGCATGGCTTGCGGCACAACCGGAAGAGCTAGACCACGCCATTACAGAAGGTATTTTGGAGGAAATGAGCGATGACAACAAAAGTAAATAAAAATAGCCTGTTAACACAAGCACTGCTTGAAACTGCTAACGATATGCACGGTGTCGGAATTCTGGGTAAGGATGCTTACGAAAAAATCACCATGCGGCACTTGGGAGCAAAGAAACCGGAGATTGAGCCGCTGTCAGCTGAAGAAATCCGCAAGATACGCGAACAAACACACATGAGCCAATCTGTATTTGCTCACTGTCTCAATGTGACGGTGGGGTACATATCTCAATTGGAGCGCGGCGCAAAACGCCCGACTGGTGCAGCGCTCATGCTGTTGAATGTCATCAACCGCAAGGGGATTGAAGCGATTCTGTAACACTCACACTTACCAACTTTTATGCCGTCCATGCCAGGAGTTTTTTTTTAGCCATAGGGTCTCCTTTTTTGTCATTTTGGATTTGTGCTGCTTACTACAGTCAGGACTATGCGTAATCTAATTCTGGCACCTCCTCACCTATTAGTTCCATCACATAGGTTAAAACGTCTGATTCACGATAACGGACGAGTCGGCCCACCTTAAAACACTTAGGCCCCTTCTTCTTCCATCGCCAATACTCCAGGGTTTTTGTCGAAATCGTAATCGTTATCATAATTGCCAGCCATACGTTCTTTCTCTACTTTTAGTGCTTCAATCTCTGCCTTCAGAATCTCCCTGCAAAAAGTAGAATATTCAACAGAATCTTTATCTATAGTGAGCCCATTCTCCTGAATATACCGGTCAACTCTGGTACTTAGCCAACTAAAGTCATTTTTCAGCAGTTTGACCTTTCTTGAGGCTATCAATTCATCAATGGCATTAACACTCGTAACAACAATGACATCAGCATCAGTATCTGCCGTTATCTGTTGTTGCCCTTCACTTTCATATCTGACCATAGCAATACTTCGTAGACTCTCAACCCTGTTCAAATATGCATGCAGATAGTTCTTCACCAACTGTTTCATCTGAGTATCATTATACATACCACTCCTTAGATGCAGAAAAAGCCGCTCTGTATGATAGAGCAGCTTAGATATGGTAGTCCTTGCAGACTTGTAATTTTTTGTTTTGAGTGACTTCCATATTTCCTTACGTGAAAAATATGGTGCAATATCTTGAGGTATTCTTAGCCTAAAATAATAGGTATTATCACGTTTGAGAAGACAGTCTGATATCATTGAAGTTTCTCCGGTGGTAGCAGTTTTAGTAGCGACTGCATAATCGAATGAAATCTTCAATGATATCAGGTATTTGGTGGAGGTGGTGGGAGTCGAACCCACGTCCAAACGCTCTTCGATGCCAATATCTACGCTGATAGATTGACTATGGTTTTAAGTTCAAGGTAAGCCATCAATCAAGGCACCAAGAACCGATTCCTAAATACGACGATTATCGGATCATCCTCGCCGTCCCATTACAATTACTTCTTTTTGACAGCCGAAGGGTTACACAGGGAATTAAGTCTACCCTCTAGCTCGCTTGGATTCCGAAGATTCCAAGGCTGGTACTAAGCAGCAAGTGCACCCGCAAAGGCGTAATTGTCTGCAGCTGTTGTTGTATTGTTTGCATTTATTGTTTAGTGGATTATTCTAGAGGCCAACCACCATCCTCCCAGCGCAATCAGAACCTATCTTCGCCTGTCGAAACCTTTACACCCCCCTTGGTAAAATCAATGTTGAATGTTGAATTTTGAATTCTGAATTAATCAACCGATCAATCTCTATTTCTCGCTTTAAGCGCTTGTGACATTTCACGATTACTGTCCTTGGTCTTCAGATCCTCACGTTTGTCGTACAGTTTCTTGCCTTTAGCAAGACCTATCTCGACCTTTACCAAGCCGTCTTTGAAATAGAGCCGCAACGGGATTACCGACAAGCCCTTCTCGCGAATTTTGCCATACAGACGGTCGATCTCACTGCGGTGCAACAGCAGCTTGCGGTTGCGATCCGTTTGGTGATTCTGGATGTTGCCGAACTCGTATTGCGATATACTCAGGTTGTGAAGATACGCCTCGCCGTCGCGCACCAACATGAAGGCATCGCTCAGACTTGCCTTTCCGGCACGCAGTGACTTTACCTCCGTCCCCTGCAGTACGAGCCCCGCTTCAAGCTTCTCTTCGATAAAATAATCGTGATAGGCTTTTTTGTTATTACAGATCAGTTTTTCACCCATAGCCACATGCTAGCAGAGATTGTGGCAAAATGATACGCTCATCCTTGCATAAAGCGGCAGGAATATATACAATTCGATCTGTTATTCTGTGCTGAGGACGTATGACATGACCGATGTTGATACAACTCCTTTCCGAGATGAGAAGCCAACCGCAGACGACCTGCAGCGCTCTTTTCTGCATCATCTGCACTATACACTGGTGAAGGACAAGTATTCGGCCACCAAGGCTAATCTTTATCAGGCTCTGGCGTATTCCATTCGGGACGTTCTGGTTAACCGCTGGTTTGATACCCAGCAGTCCTACTATATAAACGACGCCAAACGGGTTTACTATATATCGATGGAATTTCTGATGGGGCGCACACTTGGCAACAGCCTGATGAATCTGGGGCTCATGGACGAGTGGAATGCCGCTCTCACCCAGATGGACATCGATATTGAAGATCTGCAGGATCAGGAATGGGACGCCGGACTCGGCAATGGCGGACTGGGGCGTCTTGCAGCCTGTTTTCTTGATTCAATGGCCACTATGAGCCTGCCGGCCTACGGGTATGGTATCCGCTATGAGTACGGCATGTTCTATCAGAAAATTATCGATGGTGCCCAATGCGAATTTCCGGACAACTGGCTCCGTTACGGCAACCCGTGGGAGTTTGACCGGCAGGAGCATCTGCATCAGATCAAGTTCCACGGCCGTGTTGAAAGCTACCGGGATGAACATGGGGAGCTCCGCTACTCCTGGGTTGATACGACCGACGTTATGGCTCTGGCCTCCGATTTTCCGATTCCCGGCTACGGGAATGAAACAGTCAACACCATGCGGCTCTGGAGTGCCAAATCGACCCGTGATTTCGAGCTGGGCTCATTTAATCAGGGGAACTACATCGGTGCTGTTGAATCGAAGATGCGTACCGAAAATATTTCCAAGGTTCTCTATCCGGCCGACCATATGGTCGAGGGGAAGGAGCTGCGCCTGCGTCAGGAGTATTTCCTCTCCTCTGCAACGGTCCAGGATATTTTCTACCGCTTTGAAAAAAATCATGACAATTTTGCCCGGCTGCCGGAAAAGGTGGCAATTCAGCTGAACGATACCCACCCGTCGCTGGCTATTCCGGAACTGATGCGGATTCTGCTTGATGACAAGCGTCTCGGCTGGGATGAGGCATGGATGATCACAGTGAACACCTTTGCCTACACCAATCATACGGTTCTTCCTGAAGCGCTTGAAAAATGGCCGGTGAAGATGATGGAAAGGATTCTCCCCCGCCATCTGCAGATTATCTATCGCATAAACGAACTCTTCATCCAGCAGGTTGCCGGCCGTTTCCCGGGTGACACGGAGCGTCTCCGCCGGATGTCTATTGTCGACGAAAATGAAGAGCGGTGTGTACGTATGGCACACCTGGCGATCGTCGGCAGCCACTCGATAAATGGCGTTTCGGCCCTGCACAGCGAAATATTGAAAGAGGAGCTGTTTCGCGATTTTTACCAGCTCTGGCCGGAGCGCTTCAATAATAAAACCAACGGCATCACCCAGAGGCGCTGGCTGAAATACTGTAATCGCGGGTTGGCAGACCTTATTTCATCGAAGATCGGAGAGGGCTGGGTTACCGATCTGGAAGAGCTGAAGAAACTTATTCCCTTGGCTGAAGATTCTTCCTTCCGGGAGCAGTGGCGTGCGGTCAAACGGGCCAATAAGGTGAGACTGGCCGACTACATCCGTACCCACAATTGCGTTGAAGTCTCGCCTGATTCGATGTTCGACTGCCAGACGAAGCGCATTCATGAATATAAACGCCAGCTTTTGAATGTTCTTCACGTCATCACACGCTACAACCGTATCAAGTCCGACCCGGGAGGCAGTTTTGTCCCGCGAACCGTCATATTCAGCGGCAAGGCGGCCCCCTCTTATTCTATGGCCAAGCTGATCATTAAGTTGATCAACTCAGTCGCAGCGGTCGTTAACGGTGATCCGGCGGTTAATAAACTGCTGAAGGTCGTCTTCCTCGGAAATTACAGCGTTTCACTGGCTGAGAAGGTGTTCCCTGCATCCGACCTCTCTGAGCAGATATCCACCGCGGGCACCGAGGCGTCCGGCACCGGAAACATGAAGTATGCGTTGAACGGGGCACTGACGATAGGCACTCTGGATGGAGCCAATATTGAGATCATGGAAGAGGTCGGCCGTGATAATATCTTCATTTTCGGGCTGACAGACGGGCAGGTCACCGGGTTGAAAAAGGCCGGCTACCAGCCGTATGATTTCTATTCCCAGAATCCGGAATTGAAGCTGGCTATTGATATGATCGGCAACGGCAGTTTTTCGCCTCAGGATCCACATATGTTCAAACAGATTGTCGATACCCTGCTGAAACTCGACCGTTATCTGCTGCTGGCGGATTATTCATCCTATATCGCCAGTCAGGACGAGATCGATACGCTGTTCCGGCAGCCGGATAAATGGGCCCGCGTTTCGATCCTTAACACAGCCGCCATGGGCAAGTTTTCCAGCGACCGGACTGTCGCGGAATATGCCCGTGACATCTGGAATATCACATCTGAAAAAAACACCCGCCATAGCCGGCGGGATCTGGTTTAGGAACTGCCACTGTCATGAATACACCCGATCTCTGGGAGCAAAACTCCTGTAATACCCGGCCGGAATTATCACCGCACGCACCGCTTGCCGAACGAATGCGACCCCGTTCAGTCGCAGAGTTTTCCGGACAGGATCATCTGGTCGGCGAAGGGCGTATTCTGCGCCGCATGATTGAAACCGATTCTCTTGCATCCCTGATACTATGGGGGCCGCCCGGTTGCGGCAAGACCACGCTGGCCCACATTATCGCCGCTGAAACCAAATCACACTTTATCTTCTTTTCCGCCATCCTTTCCGGGATCAAGGAGATCCGCGAAACATTCCGTGAGGCTGAACGATATTCGGCCCGCGGCATTCGCACGGTTCTGTTTATCGACGAGATCCACCGTTTTAATAAATCCCAGCAGGACGCCTTCCTCCCCTATATAGAGAAAGGGGTTGTTACCGTCATCGGTGCCACAACCGAGAATCCCTCGTTTGAAGTTATTGCGCCGTTACTGTCGCGCAGCCGGGTTCTGACTCTGCAGCAGCTTGAACCGGATACGGTGCGGGGTCTGCTTGTACAGGCGCTGACTGACACCGAACGCGGACTCGGCAACAGTGGTGTCACGGCAACAGACGAAGCGTTGGATTTTCTGGCCGTACAGGCGGATGGTGATGCCCGTTCTGCTTTGAATACATTGGAAGTCGCAGCGGGTCTTGCTTCGTTGCCAGGCAGCAGCCCGGAAGAGGGCGGATGCATAACTCTTGATATTGCCCAGGAGGCGCTCCAGAAAAAGGCGCTGCTCTATGACAAAGGCGGCGAGGAACATTACAATGTCATTTCAGCCTTTATCAAGTCGCTACGCGGCAGCGCTCCGGATGCCGCTCTCTACTGGCTTGCCCGTATGCTGGAAGCGGGAGAGGATCCGATTTTCATCCTGCGCCGCATGATCATCATGGCTTCAGAAGATATCGGCAATGCCGATCCACGTGCACTTCAGGTGGCGGTGTCGGCCCTGCAGGCGTTTCAGGTCATAGGAATGCCGGAAGGGCGCATCATTCTGGGGCAGGCGGTCACCTATCTTGCCACTGCCCCCAAATCCAACGCTTCGTACGTCGGCATTAATTCCGCACTGGCCGAAGTTCGTAAAAGCGGTGCTCTGCCTGTCCCGCTGCACATCCGCAACGCCCCGACGAAATTGATGAAGGAGCAGGGCTACGGAAAAGGGTACCAGTACGCCCATGATTACGAGGAAGGCTACTCCGGTCAGGAGTGTCTGCCAGAGCGGTTGGCCGGACGAACGTTTTATGAGCCTACGGGTCACGGGTATGAAAAGAACATAACGGAGCGGATGGAGTGGTTGAAAAAAAGGAAAGATAGGCCGTCATGAAACCTTTTTCCCTGGAACGCACCCAGATCCTGCCGATCTCTCTTGAGACCGCCTGGAGGTTTTTTTCCAACCCGGCCAACCTGGTGAAGATTACGCCGCCCGATATGGAGTTCCGCATCACTTCACCTTTCCAGAACGGAATCTACGCCGGTCAGATCATCACGTACACCGTGCGTCCGTTTAAGTGGGGCACCGTCAACTGGACATCCGAAATCACTCACGTGGAGAGCCCCGATTTCTTTGTTGACGAGCAGCGTTTTGGGCCGTATCGTTTCTGGCACCATCAGCACCGTTTTCGCGAAGTGACCGGAGGAGTTGAAATACATGATCTTGTCCATTACCTGCTTTATCATGACCAATTGGCCGGCCTGATCAACCGCATGTTCGTAGCACCCCGTCTCAGGCGGATTTTTGATTTTCGCCGTGCGGCGCTTACCACCATATTCCCTGTGTAAAGGCCGTCACCGGCGGCATACATTTTTTATGATACGAAAAATTATTCGAACAGATGTGGAGGTTTTACCTTGAAACGAATTGCAATCCTGACCAGCGGGGGCGACTGCTCCGGCATGAATGCCACGATTCGCGCGGCAGCGCGAACCGCTCTCGCCAATGACATCGAAATGATCGGCTACCGTAAAGGGTACGCCGGTCTCCTCAAAAATGATTTCATCATCCTCAACTCACAGGCCGTTTCCGGAACACTGCAGCGAGGGGGGACCTTTCTGCAGTCGGCACGTTCGCCGGAATTCCGCACCGAAGAGGGACGCAGGAAGGCGCTTGATAATCTGCTCAAGGAAAAGGTTGAAGGGTTGATCGTCATCGGTGGTGACGGTTCGTTGAATGGCGCTCTGGCGCTGGACAGGATGGGGTTCCCGGTGATCGGCATACCGGCCAGCATCGATAATGACATCGCCTATACCGACATGGCTCTGGGCGTCGACACGGCTCTCAACAATATTATATATGCCGTTGACTGCATCAAGGACACGGCCAGTTCTCATGACCGCGCATTTATTGTCGAAGTCATGGGGCGTAATTCCGGCTATCTTGCTTCCACCACCGCCATCGCTACCGGTGCAGAGTTTGCCATCGTCCCTGAGGTGGAACTCGACCTTAATGAAATGTGTCACCAGCTTCGCCAACGCTACGATGAGGGACGGACCAATGCCCTGATAATCATGGCGGAGGGGGCCGGACGGGCTCAGGAAGTTGCCGACGGGATAAAGAATGCGGTCGGTTTTGAGACCCGTGTAACGGTACTGGGGCATTATCAGAGGGGAGGGGCACCCTCTGTCTTTGACCGCCTGCTGGGGAGCCGTTTTGGTATGAGGTCGGTGGAACTTCTCAACGCCGGCACAAAAGGCGTCATGGTCGGACTGTCAGCCAATTCACTCACCACAACGCTGCTGGAAATGGTAGTAAATGGCGGGCAGAAGAAACTCAATGACGACCTGCTGCATATGTCAGAAATACTGGGCATTTAATGCGCGCCATATCTCGTTTTCATAAAAAACGCTCCGTCAAAGCCGGTCTTCCTCCCGGAACGCTGGTACATATCGGGTCTGGATCAGACAAGTCGGTCCAGATCTCTGTCATAGGGTACGGGCCGGACGGAGTCGAGGAACATAATTTCGATCAGATCGATACATATCTGCAGAATCCCTGTAATAGCGGCGTTATGTGGGTTAATGTCGAAGGTGTGCATGACGTCGAACTGATCCGCATTCTGGGCGAAAAGCATACGTTCCATCCGCTGGTGCTGGAAGACATCGTCAACACCGTGCAACGACCCAAAATAGAGGATTACGGCGATTATCTCTTCATTGTGCTGAAGATGCTGCACCCGACGGGGGAGGGTGATTTCAGTTCGGAACAGCTCAGCATCATTCTCGGACCGGACTATCTGTTCACCTTTCAGGAAGGTATTGCCGGCGATGCCTTCGACCCGGTTCGTGACCGCATCCGGGGAGGGAAGGGGAAAATACGCGGCTTGGGGGCTGATTATCTGGCCTACGCCCTGATTGACGCCATTGTCGATGGATATTTCGGTATTCTTGAAGGGTTTGGCGAGAGGATTGTCGATGTCGAAGAGGCATTGACACTTTCTCCTGACCAGAAGGCTCTCCATCTGATTAACGGAATGAAAAAGGAAATTATTTATCTGCGCAAAACCGTTTGGCCGCTGCGCGAAGCGATCTCTTTTCTGGAGCGGGGCGACAGCCATCTGCTGCATGATGCAACCCGGGTATATTTCCGGGATATCTACGATCACACCGTCCAGGTGATCGATACAGTTGAAACCTATCGCGATCTGCTCTCCGGCATGCTTGACCTTTATCTTTCGAGCATCAGTAACCGTACTAACGAAGTAATGAAGTTTCTCACTGTCATCGGTACGATCTTTATGCCGCTGACCTTTTTGGTAGGTGTTTACGGCATGAACTTCAAACACTTTCCTGAGCTGGAGTGGAGGAACGGCTATTTTATCCTCTGGGGAGTAATGGTTGCTGTTGCGCTGGTGATGGTGGCTTATTTCAGAAAAAAACGCTGGCTTTAGCACGCCATATGCCGGCTCAGCTGTTTGCGGCAGATACTTTTTTACCGCACGTATCCTGTTTATAAAAGGTCCGGATAGATACCGATGACAAAACTTGTACTCAAATGGGCGCTTAATTCATGTGCCCTCTTTATTGTTATGAAACTGGTTCCGGGTATTCAGATCGACCGCTTTCAGGACCTGTTGCTGGCGACACTGGTTATCGGTCTGTTGAACGCCTTTTTGCGTCCGATCATTATTCTGCTGACTCTGCCGGTGACACTGCTGACGCTCGGTCTGTTTACCCTTGTGATCAATGGCCTGATGTTCTATCTGGCTGCAAATCTGGTCTCCGGCTTCCACATTACCGGATTTGGAGCTGCTTTTATTGCCGCCCTCCTCTTCAGTCTGTTCAGCTTTGTGTTGAATATGCTGTTTGGAACAAAACAGTGACCACTCCCGGTCTCTACTGCATTCAATCTCTCAACGCCGGGTCATATACCCCATGATTCCGTTCGACACCGAACTATTGACGCGAGTGGGACACACGGTCCGCCGGCAGCAGCTTTTCAGGCCGGATGACACGGTGATCGTGGCGGTCTCCGGAGGCGCAGACTCCTCTGCCCTGCTTGATCTCCTCACCCGGCTTCCCGGTTACAATCTCCAGTTGATTGCCTGCCATCTGAATCACTGCCTGCGTGGAGAAGAATCCGATGCCGACCAGGAATTCTGCCGGTGTCTGGCATCACACTATTCTATTCCGTTCGAATGGCAGCGCATAGATGTCAGCAGCATGGCATCAGACCTTCGACTGAACCTTGAGGATGCCGGGCGACGGGCCCGGATAGATTTTTTTGATGTGCTTGTCAGAAAGTATGGAGCGGCCGCAGTGGTGCTGGCTCATCATGCCGATGATCAGGCTGAAACCGTGTTGATGCGTCTGTTGCGAGGTTCAGGCACGACCGGATTGTCCGGTATGGCATATCGTAATGCGCGTGGCTATGTCCGGCCGCTGCTGGAAATCACCCGCAGCGAAATCGAACAGTATCTCCGTCATTGCGGACTGGAGTGGCGAGAGGATGCGAGTAACGTCGACACAACATTTCTCCGTAATCGTATTCGTCACCAGCTGCTGCCGCTTCTTGAAGAATATAATCCCGCAATCCGTGTGTGTCTCGCCTCAACGGCGTCAATAATCAGTGATGATGAAGCCCTGTTGGAGGAACTGACTGCCCGATCCTTTGACGGTTTGTGCCGGGTGGGGGACGGGAGGATTGACTTCAGTGTCAGGCAGCTCAGCGGGCTTACTATCGCTCTGCGGCGCAGAGTCTTGCGCCGCGCCTTCAAACAGGTAACCGGTACTCTGGCCGGGGTGAACAGGCGGCATATTGATGCGCTCTGCGATATGATCAGTTCCGATCGTCCCAACACGCGGCTGGCTCTCCCCCACGCTGTCTTGGTAGTGAGGGCATATGACCGGCTGGTATGGATGCATCCGGGCGATACCGGGCCTGATACCGGTTTCGAACTGGCGATACCCGCACCAGGCTGCTATAAGCTCCCCCGCGGCGGCACTTTGTCAGTGGATTCAGCCGTCCCGGCACTGTTTCCGGCAGACCGGAACATCGCCTGTTTCGATCTCGCCAGGTTTCCGTTCCCCTGGCTGGTCCGTACCTTCCGCCACGGCGACCGTATGGTGCCGTTCGGCATGTGTGGCAGGAAAAAGGTGAAGGATATTTTCATTGACCGGAAGATTCCGGCTTCTGAACGCACCGCTATTCCACTCCTTTTTTGTGGCGACGATCTGATCTGGATTGCGGGTCTCTGTATTTCTGAATCATGCAGGATCGACGCCCCGTCGGCAGCGACGGTTCAGGTGACGTGGAAGGTATGAGTCAGAAAATTTTCCCGGATGGTGATTGTCTCTCCTGTATTGGCGTGTTATAATAAAAAAGTTGGCATGTTGAGTATGGGTTTACCCACAAAGGACCATATGCACAAATTTGTATTTTCACACATTCCGATGCGCATGCAGCTGATTGTACTGGCAATTCTGCTGACGCTGCCGGCCCTGGGGATTATCGTCTATGCAGGCATCAAAGAGCGCAACGACGACTATCGCAAGGCGGTCGTCGAATCCCAGAAGCTTGCCGACAACCTTGCTGCAGAACAGGAAAAGCTGGTGAGCGAAGCCCGTCAATTGAGCGGATTACTGGCCGATCTGCCGGATGTGACCAATCGAAATGCTGACAAGCTTCAGACGGTAATCAGCAGTACTCTTAAAAAAAATCCCCAGTTTAAAAACATTCTCATCACAGATGAAAACGGTACGGTCTGGGTCTCGGGCATTCCCTTCAAACGCCCGCTGTCTCAGAGTGAAAGACGGTACTTCATGAATGCACGGGCAACCGGGCGCTTTTCATCGGGCGAGTATATGGTCAGTTCCATCACACAAGAGCCTACCATCGCCATGGCATATCCTCTCATTGGTCAAGGTGTCTTTCGCGGTGTTGTGATGATCAGTTTCGACCTGGATGTTTTTAAAGCGATCCTGAAACGCTCCCAGTTACCGTTCGATTCCAATTATATCCTGGTCGACCATAACGGAATAATTGTCACCCGGGGCAAAGGCTCAGGCCGGGATGTCGGCGAGTCGATGCTTTCGGAAGAGCTGAAAAAAATGGAGGCGGGACCCGATCGTGCCACCATCGAATTTGTTCGTGACGATGGTGACCGGCGTGTTACGACATATCGCAAGTTGCGCCTTCCCGGTGAACAGACTCCTTACATGTACGTGCGAGGAGGAATATCGATCAAGGAGGCTGTTGCCAGGGCAAACCGGCAGCTGCTGCATAATATCGGAATAATGGTGCCGTTTGTCGCGTTTGCCCTGCTTCTTGCCATTTTAATCGGCAAACGTTCCATCGTGGATCGCGTTAAACGACTGCAGAGTGCTTCACAGAAAATAGCCGCCGGCGATTTAAAGGCACGGGTCGGTGATCAAGCGGGGGGTGAACTTGGCGAACTGGGGCACTCATTTGACGAGATGGCGCTCACTCTTGAAAAAAATATGGATGAGCTGAATCAGTCACATCGGATGCTGAGTGAAAAGGCGATCCTGCTGGAGAGTGAGATTGCCGAACGACAGGTTGCACAAGAGGATCTGGCAGACAAACAGTGCATGCTTGAATCCCTGAACAGGAACCTTGAGTCGCGCATTGAAGCTGCGGTTCATGAATTGCGCCAGAAGGACCAGGCCCTCATTCAGCAGAACCGGCTTGCGTCCATGGGTGAAATGATTAACAACATCGCCCACCAGTGGCGACAGCCGCTTAATCTGATCAGCCTCATCGCTCAGGGGCTTCCCGCGTGCAAGGATATGTCGCAGGCAGAGCTGGATCATGAAGTCGAGCAGATCATGAACGTCATCATGTATATGTCTCAAACCATCGACGATTTCCGAAGTTTTTTCCGTCAGGACAAGGAAAAGAGTCTCTTTTCCGCCAATCAGGCGGTAACAAATGCGGTGAATTTTATCAGGCCCAGTCTGGACGGCAAGGGTATCGACATATCCATCTCTGAAGAATCAGAGGTGGACGTGTTTGGTTACAGTAATGAATATTCCCAGGTACTGCTCAATATTCTGAGCAATGCACGGGATGTGCTGGTGGAGAGGAACATCACAGAGCCGCGCATCGACATTGCCGTCTCCCGTGCAGACGGCCGTTCCGTTGTTTCAATCAGTGACAATGGAGGTGGTATACGCACGGATGTCATGCCTATGATATTCGATCCGTATTTTACGACCAAAGAAAAGACGCAGGGCACCGGCATTGGTTTGTACATGTCTAAAATAATTATTGTGCAGAATATGGGGGGAAGATTGACCGCCCGGAACGTTGACGACGGCGTTGCATTCTGTATTGAAGTGTAGGCAGCATATGTTCAGAAAGCCTGCCCGTGTGACCTGGCAACAGTTCAGATCTCATGTCAGGGCATCTGACGCCCGTTCAGGATTAGCTGACAGCTGCCGGGATGGAAATGAGATTTGCATCAATCTGAGCGGTAGAATATGCCGCTTTCAAAAGATGCCGATCCGCAATTCAGCTTGTCAACCTCCCCCCGGTATGCTAGTTTTACAAAATTTTCAACGCCACAGATATGCACATTTACTCGGGGGTTTACTTTGAACCAGTTTTACAAGAATCTCTCACTCTGGCTTGTGATCAGCCTCATGATGATCCTGCTTTTCAACATGTTTAACAAGCCGCGGCCGACTGCTGAGAAGCTTAACTTCAGCGACTTCATGACTCAGGTGGAAACGGGAAAAATAACCGCAGTTGTCATTCAGGGGAATGATATTTCCGGCAAGTTCGATGGGAAGGACGGCAAGGAATTTCACACGTATAAACCCTATTCTGATGCAGACCTGACAAAGAAACTGCTGGAGAAAAAAGTTACGATCAATGCCAAACCGGAAGAGGAAAAATTCTCCTGGTTTTCGATTTTCATCTCCTGGTTTCCTCTGATTCTGCTGGTCGGCGTCTGGATTTTCTTCATGCGTCAGATGCAGATGGGCGGAGGGAAGGCCATGTCGTTCGGCAAGAGCCGCGCCAAGCTGTTGACCGAGGCACAGGGGAAGATCACCTTTGAAGATGTCGCCGGCATCGAAGAAGCCAAGGAAGAGCTTGAAGAGATCATCGCATTTTTGAAAGAGCCGAAGAAGTTCACCGCACTGGGGGGGAAAATCCCCAAAGGGGTGCTACTGGTAGGCCCTCCGGGAACCGGTAAAACGTTGCTGGCCCGTGCTGTTGCAGGTGAAGCGGGCGTGCCGTTCTTTTCGATATCCGGATCTGATTTTGTCGAGATGTTTGTCGGCGTCGGCGCCAGCAGGGTGCGTGACCTGTTTTTGCAGGGGAAAAAGAGCGCCCCCTGTATCATCTTCATTGATGAAATTGACGCGGTCGGCCGTCATCGTGGCGCCGGTATGGGCGGCGGGCATGATGAGCGAGAGCAGACCCTCAATCAGCTGCTGGTTGAGATGGACGGTTTTGAGTCCAATGAAGGTGTCATACTGATAGCTGCAACCAACCGTCCCGATGTCCTTGATCCGGCTCTACTCCGCCCGGGACGTTTCGACCGCCAGGTCGTTGTGCCCCGTCCTGATGTCAAGGGTCGCGAAATGATTCTGAAAGTTCACTCCAAAAAAGTTCCGCTTTCTCCTGATGTTGATCTGGCGGTAATCGCCCGCGGCACTCCCGGTTTTTCAGGCGCAGATCTGGCCAACCTGGTTAATGAAGCAGCCCTGCTGGCTGCCCGTTTGAATAAAACTGTTGCAGAACCGAGTGACTTCGATAGCGCCAAGGATAAGGTTTTGATGGGTGTTGAACGCCGCAGCATGGTGATCTCTGATGAAGAGAAAAAGAGCACCGCGTATCACGAAGCCGGGCACACTCTGGTGGCCAAACTGGTTCCGGGTACCGACCCTATCCACAAGGTTTCCATTATTCCTCGCGGACGGGCGCTGGGCGTCACTATGCAGCTCCCGATCGAAGACAAGCACAGTTATTCCCGTGAATCTCTGCTGGCACGCATTGCCGTTTTGATGGGTGGTCGCGCTGCCGAAAATCTGATCTTTGATACCTTTACCACCGGTGCGGGCAACGACATAGAACGCGCTACGGATATGGCCCGTAAAATGGTCTGTGAATGGGGTATGAGTGACAAGATGGGGCCTCTCTCCTTCGGCAAGAAAGATGAGTCGATCTTTCTCGGGCGTGAAATGGCCATGCACAAGAATTTCAGCGAAAAGACCGCAGAGCACATTGATGATGAAATCAAGCGCATCGTCGATGAATCATATGAGCGTGCCCTCGGACTTTTGCGTGATAACACCCAGATGCTCCATGATCTTTCTGTCTGCCTGATTGAGAAGGAAAATCTGACCGGTGATCAGGTTGATGAAATTATCGCTACCGGCACATTGGTAAGCAAGGAAACTCCACAGCCGGTAGCTGTCGCACCGGTTGTGGAACATACCGAAACCGAAGAGTAAAAATGTCCCGGTATGCCCCCCGATTGCTGCATGTTCCGTCTCCGGAGCATGCAGCCCGTGAATTGCAGCGTATGTCGGTAGACAAACGCGGCATCGTTGAAATGGCCCCCAAGATGAGGACGCTCTGTATTCAGATCTCCCGCCTTGAGTGCCGTCAGGCAAATGTCCTTAAGCAGGAGATGCTGTCTTTGGGTGGGGATGCTGCTGTTGCAAGGGGTACGGTGTCCTGCAGTATCGACAGCACAGATTGTGTTCTGATCGGAACCGTCAAACAGCTTGGCAGACTCTGCCGGAAGCTCAAAGCACAACCGTTCGGCCTGCCGGAACTGGCAGGGGAACTGGAATCATTGTTGACACGGGCAGCCTCGCCTCCGGCTGCCTGGAAAACTTCACGCCGCCTGTTTTCACTCCGGCGTCCGTTGATTATGGGAATTCTCAATCTTACCCCTGACTCTTTTTCTGACGGTGGTCTCAGTCACGACTCGGACCGGGCGTTTGAAAAAGCCCTGCAGATGGAAGCAGAAGGTGCTGATATTATAGACATCGGCGGAGAAAGTACCCGTCCGGGAGCAGCGCCGGTGTCGTTGGATGAGGAACTGAGGCGTATTATTCCGGTTATCGAACGGCTGGCCGGTACACTGAAATGTGCCATCTCGGTTGATACCTGGAAAAGCGGTGTCGCCGGCAGGGCACTCATCGCCGGAGCGGAAATAATTAACGACATAAGTGGTTTTCATTTTGATACTCAGATGTCCGGAGTAGCCGCCGCAAGTGGAGCCGGAGTCGTGCTGATGCATACTAGAGGAACACCTGATGCCATGCAGCAGAATACGGTATATGAAGATCTCATGGCAGAAATAGCCACCGGTCTGCACGCCTCGCTTGTTCTTGCCCGAGAAGCGGGTGTTTCAGACCAATGTATTGCTATCGACCCAGGTATCGGTTTCGGGAAGAATGCTGCGGGCAATCTGGAACTGATCCGGCGATTGGCGGAATTATCATGTTTCGGGCTTCCGATCCTGACCGGGCCGTCCCGCAAGTCGTTCATAGGAACGGTACTGGGACGCGAGTCTACGGGTGACCGGCTCTTCGGTACTGCCGCTACGGTAGCTCTCTCCGTGTCTCACGGCGCATCGATTCTGCGGGTGCATGATGTCAAGGCTATGCGAGACGTAGCTGATATGGCGCATGCCGTACTGCACAGCTGAATGGTATGAACGCCCGTTTTAAAGAGGATGTATGGCTCCACTTTTCGACAGCGTCACTCTGCTTGGCCTACTCGACAGGCTTCTTGTCGCCAGTCTGGTGTATGGTTGTACGCTGATCCTCAGAAAAGAGGCGTCCCTTCGTATTCTTGCAATTATAATTGCCCTTATAACCGCAGAGTTCGCCTCAAAAAAACTCGGTCTCACCGCAACGGCCTCCTTTATCCACCTGCTCCTTTTTTCAACTCCGGTTATTCTTGCAATAATCTTCCAGAGTGATATAAGACGGGTCCTTTTTTCATTCTGGAAACGCCACAAATCAGATGAAAGTAACAGTATCGATGTGACGTCGACTGTTGATGAGTTGTCAAAAGGGCTTCATGAACTGGCCGAACGAAGGATCGGCGCCTTGATCGTTATCATCCGTCAGATGTCGATTGACCACCTGGTTCAGGTCGGGACCGAAATCGATGCCAAGGTAACAAGTGAACTGCTGAATTCAATCTTTCTCCCCTATTCGCCGATTCATGACGGGGCGGTTATTATTCAACGGGAAAAGATAACCTCTGCCGGCTGCATCCTGCCGCTTTCCCAGAATCCTGATATTGCCAAAAGCTTCGGGACACGCCATCGGGCAGCGCTTGGAATCTCTGAACAAACGGATGTACTGGTGCTTGTCGTTTCAGAGGAAACCGGAAAAATTTCAATTGTCCATGAGGGGAAGATTACCTATGATGCCGACCCGTCGGAAATCAGACGTCTTTCCCGCAAAGCTATTGAAGGGCGTCGCGTGCCGAGAGTGACTGCCACACCGGAACAATAAGAGAGGTACAAAAATGAAAAAACTGTTCGGTACTGACGGCGTCCGCGGTGTAGCCAATGTGTATCCCATGACCACCGAGATGGCGATGCAGCTGGGGCGTGCTGCTGCTTATACCTTCAAGGGAGGCAGTAAGCGCCGCCATCGCATCGTAATCGGTAAAGACACCCGTCTTTCCGGATATATGCTGGAAAACGCTCTGGTAGCAGGCATCTGCTCTATGGGGGTTGATGTGCTGCAGGTCGGGCCGCTGCCGACCCCCGGAATCGCCAACATCACAAGATCCATGCGCGCCGATGCCGGGGTCGTTATCTCTGCTTCGCACAACGCCTTTCAAGACAACGGAATAAAATTCTTTTCGGCCGATGGCTTCAAACTCCCGGATGAACTGGAACTGAAGATTGAAAATCTTATCGAATCAAATAAGATCGACGCCCTTCGGCCTACAGCGACCGAAGTTGGCAAGGCATATCGTATCGAGGATGCGGCCGGCCGCTACATTGTATATCTCAAAAATACGTTTCCCCCGGAGATGGACCTTTCAGGCCTTAAGATAGTTCTGGATTGTGCCAACGGCGCTGCCTACAAGGTTGCTCCGGCTGTGTTTGAAGAGCTGGGTGCAGAGGTTATCCCCTATGGGGTCAAGCCTAACGGCACAAACATCAATGCCGGGTGCGGTTCGACCTGCCCTTCCGTTATCAGTGAAGCGGTCAAGCTGCATCGGGCAGATATCGGAATTGCTCTGGACGGCGACGCCGACCGAGTTATCGTATGTGACGAATTTGGCAATGAGGTCGATGGCGATCACATCATGGCCATCTGTGCCAGCGACATGCTGAAGCGCAGACTTCTTAAGAAGAAGACGCTGGTGGCGACTGTTATGAGCAACATGGGACTTGACATAGCTCTTCGTAAATGTGGCGGGAAAATTATCAAAACCGATGTGGGAGATCGTTACGTCGTTGAGGCTATGCGTGCCGGGGGGTATAATCTGGGGGGAGAACAGTCAGGACATATGATCTTCCTGGACTACAACACAACCGGTGACGGAATCCTGTCCGCCCTGCAGCTACTGGCGGTTATGCGCAGGGAAGAAAAAACGCTCTCTGAGCTTGCTGAAATAATGATTCCCCTGCCGCAGGTGCTCTGTAATGCACGTGTCCGGGAAAAAGTAGACATTTACTCCATCGGCGATGTGGCTGCTAAAATCAAGGCTGTTGAGGGGAAACTCGGCAGTGAAGGTCGTGTGCTGATCCGTTATTCGGGCACCGAGCCGCTGCTCAGGGTCATGATCGAGGGGCAGGACAAATACGAGATTACATCGTGGGCCAATGAAATCTGTGATCTTGTGAAGAAACATATCGGAGAGAAGTAATGGCGAAACTGGGACTTAATGTAGATCACTTCGCAACAGTCCGTCAGGCGCGCGGCGGTGTTGAACCGGATCCTGTGACAGCCGCCGCTATCGGCGAGATGGCAGGCGCAGAGGGGATAACCATCCATCTGCGGGAAGACCGTCGCCACATCCAGAACCGCGATCTCGAAATACTGCGACGCACCGTTAAGAGCAAACTCAACCTTGAGATGGCGGCCACTCAGGAAATGGTGCGAATAGCGCTCACCGTCAAGCCGGAGCAGGTGACACTGGTACCGGAAAAGCGTCAGGAATTGACAACGGAAGGCGGCCTCGATGTCATTGTTAATGCCAAGCAGATCACAGATACGATTAAGCGCTTAAAAGATGGCGGAATCGTTGTCAGTTTGTTTGTTGACCCGAATCAGGAGCAGATTAAAGCGTCCAAAAAGACCGGTACCGATTATATCGAAATCCATACCGGTGCATACGCCGAAGCGGTAACGTGGGACGAACAGCAACATGAACTGGAACATATCGATACCGCTGTCAAGCTGGCCCGCAAAGTGGGCTTGGGAGTGAATGCCGGCCATGGCCTCAATTATCTGAATATCAAGGCAATTGCTGCTCTGGGCGGCATCGAGGAATATAATATCGGTCATTCCATCATTGCACGTGCCATGCTGGTCGGACTGGACCGGGCAGTGCGCGACATGGTTGAGCTGCTCAAGTACGCATGATATACGGTATCGGCTCCGACATTGTTGCTATAGAACGTTTCCAGCGATTTTTGGACAACGGCAATACCGCACTCATTGAAAGGCTTTTCACTTCTGCCGAACGATACCTGTGTGGAGGGAGAAAAGCTGCCGCATCCTGCCTGGCTGCACGATTTGCTGCGAAGGAAGCATTTTTGAAGTCCCTCGGAACCGGCCTTCGTGAAGGTATATCCTGGCTGGATATGGAGGTGACGAATGATGCACTGGGAAAACCGGAGATGGTGCTTTCCGGAAAAGCCGCGGAACTGTTTCAGGATAAAGAGCTGACCAGAATACATCTATCTCTGTCCCACGATGGTGGTAGTGCAATTGCTATGGTGGTTTTGGAGTCAATATGAGAGTAGTCACCGCACATACCATGCAGGATATCGACAAGCAGGCCATCGGAGAGGGGAGCATATCCGGTCTTCAAATGATGGAAAATGCCGGAAGGAGCTGCGTTGAGGAGATTATCGCCGAATTCGGATTACAGGGCCGCTCAGTTGTCATGGCCGGTAAGGGCAACAATGGCGGAGATGGGTATGTCATCGCCCGCCTGCTACGCCTGAAGGGTTGGAATGTCAAAGTTGTTGTCCTGGCTGATCGTGACCAGATCTCCGGAGATGCAGTGGTAAATCTGGACAGAATCGCGGGCTCAGACGTCAGATATTGCACCGAAGAAGGTCAGTTGCAGGTGCTGTGTATGGAGGATATCCTTCAGGCAGATGTGATTATAGACGCACTGCTTGGTACCGGATTACGCAGCAACATCAACGGCGTATATCTGGAAGCTATCGGACTGATAAATTCGTCCGGACGCCCTGTAGTTTCAGTTGATATCCCTTCCGGAATCCATGGCACGACCGGACGGGTTCTTGGCGATGCCGTCAGGGCGTATATAACTGTGGCATTTGCATTTGCCAAACTTGGACACGTACTCTACCCCGGGGCCGAACATACCGGCAGACTTCTGGTAGCTGATGTTGGAATTCCGGCACATCTGATGCTGTCGGCTCCCGGTTACGATTTTTTGAATGCAGATACGATGCGTCCGATGTTACATCGACGGGATCGACTCGCTCACAAGGGACTTTTCGGACACTGTCTTATCATCGCCGGTTCTACCGGTAAAACCGGTGCCGCAGCGCTGGCGGCAAACAGTGCAGTGAGAGCCGGTTCAGGAATGGTTACACTGGCCGTGGCAGAAAGTATCCACAGTATCCTGGAGATAAAAACGACTGAAGCAATGACAGTTCCTCTCCCCGATTCCGGCAGTGGAAACCTGACAAACAGCTCCTTTCCGGCAATCGAAAAACTGCTGATCGGCAAAGATGCCGTGGCGATCGGCCCCGGTCTTGACCGGCGTCCGGGAACGTATGCTCTGGTTCAAAAACTGGTAGAGACGGTTACGCTGCCGTTGGTGATCGACGCAGATGGTCTGAATGCACTTGCAGAAGACATAACTGTTTTGAAACGGAAAAAGTCAAAACAGGTGATTCTCACGCCGCATCCCGGTGAGATGTCTCGACTTCTTGGGACTTCAATCCCTGACGTGGAAGCGATTCGTATTTCGGTTGCACAGGAATTTGCCCGAAACTATGGTGTGTTTCTGGTGCTTAAAGGTTCCCGCACAATTATTGCTGCTCCTTCCGGAACCGCAGCTATCAACGGCAGCGGAAATCCCGGAATGGCTACCGGAGGCATGGGCGATGTGTTGACCGGCATTATCGTGTCTCTGCTGGGGCAGGGATATGCTGCTTGGGACGCCTGTCGTCTCGGGGTGTTCCTGCACGGATATGCGGCAGATATGGTGGCCGAGGACAAGGGGGAAATCGGAATAAATGCTTCAGATGTACTTGAAAAACTTCCCTATGCCTATAATAAGTTGTTAAAAAATACCCTGCTGACGAACCTGAAGATGTTCGGCCAGCTCTGAACTTGATAAACTGAATACCTGCTGTCTTTCTAATAACAAGGAGAAAACCATGCTGACCGTAGCCGATATTATGACCCGAAGTGTAGTCTCTATCAAAGCAACAACTACTGTGCGTGAAATGGCCGGCATCTTTGACACTATGCGGTTTGGAACACTTCCTGTCGTTGATGACGCCGGGAATCTGAAAGGAATCGTTACCGCATCCGATCTTGTTGAACAGGATCGTCCGCTTCATATTCCGACTGTTATATCTCTTTTTGACTGGGTCATTCCGCTTGAGGGTGAGGGTACGTTGCAACGCGAACTGGATAAAATAACGGCACAAACTGCTTCAGAGTTGGCGTCAACGAATGTTGTCACCGTTACCCCTGCCGATTCTGTCAGCAGTGCCGCTGAAATCATGAGCAGCAAAAAGCTGCACGCACTTCCTGTTATTGAAGGGAATAAACTGGTCGGCATGGTGTCACGGATTGATATCATCCGTTCGATGAACCGTTAGTGCTCAGGATGCAGCTTACATCCGGCTCTTCCGGCGAAACGGAAGAGTTGGGAGCCTGCATCGGCTCGCTGCTCAAGGCCGGTTCATTTCTGGCGCTGCGCGGCGGTCTTGGCGGAGGGAAAACCTGTCTGACCAGGGGAGTGGTCGCCTCACTGGCTCCTCAGAGCGCCTATCTTGTTGCGAGCCCGACATATGCAATCATGAATTGCTATTCTGGTAACATCCCGGTTTATCATTTCGATTTCTACCGTCTCGCCGGTGATGACGACATTGTCGAGCTTGGTTTTGAAGAATTTTTTTATGGTGATGGAGTATGTGTTGTTGAGTGGTCTGAGCGTCTTACTGAACTGCTGCCGCTGGATGTGCTGTCACTTGAGTTTGAATATGCCGGAGAGGACATACGTCTGATTACCATTACCAGTTCCGGGCAAACATCAGACAGTGTCCTTGAACAGCTGGCACAGAAACTTCAGAAGTAAAAAAACTTTGACCCGACAACAGGTAATCTGTTATAGACCAAAACTTAACCCGGACATCTCTTCAACACATTATTACATAAGGAGAGCAGTATGGCGCTCGTAGTACAGAAGTACGGTGGCACATCAGTCGGTTCGCCCGACCGGATAAAAAACGTTGCCAAACGCATCATCAAAACCTATGACGCGGGAAACGATGTGATTGTTGTTGTTTCCGCAATGTCTGGCGAAACCAACAAATTGGTAGCACTTGCAAATGAAATGTGTGAAATCCCGGATGGCCGCGAATATGACGTACTGGTTGCCACCGGTGAACAGGTCACTATCGGGCTTCTTTCCATGTATCTTAAGTCCCAGGGCTACAAGGCAAAATCCTATCAGGGGTGGCAGGTTCCCATCATTACAGACTCAACTGCAACAAAAGCCCGCATAGAGAGCATCGGCGATAAAAATATTCGTGCTGATCTCAAGGAGGGTACAATCATCGTTCTGGCCGGTTTTCAGGGAGTTGATGCTTCAGGAAACATAACGACACTGGGGCGCGGCGGTTCCGATACTTCTGCTGTTGCAATTGCAGCCGCTCTCAAAGCCGATGTTTGCGAGATATACACGGATGTTGACGGAGTGTACACCACCGATCCCAACGTGTGTAAAGAAGCCCGCAAGATCGAAAAAATATCGTATGACGAGATGCTGGAACTGGCCAGTCTGGGTGCCAAGGTCCTTCAGATTCGTTCGGTTGAATTTGCCAAGAAATATAACGTGGACGTGCATGTCCGCTCAAGTCTTAACGAAAATACCGGTACAATGGTTACCAGGGAGGACACGGATATGGAAGGAATTCTTGTTTCAGGGGTTGCGTACGACAAAAACGAAGCCAAGATAGCTGTCAAAGGGGTGCCTGACAAGCCGGGCATTGCCGCAAAAATCCTCACACCACTGTCTGATGCGGCCATTTCGGTAGATATGATTGTTCAAAATGTCAGTGACAACGGCTTGACAGACTTCACATTCACCGTCACCAAGGCTGATCTGAAACAGGCACTTTTGATCACAAACGAAGTAGCAAAAGAAGTTGAAGCAAAGCAGGTTCTTTCCGACGAAAACATCAGCAAAATATCGATCGTCGGTCTTGGAATGCGGAGTCATGCCGGTGTCGCAACTCAAATGTTCAGCGCACTTTCAAAAAACAACATCAACATCCAGATGATTTCGACCTCAGAAATAAAAATATCGGTTGTTATTGATGAAAAATATACCGAGTTGGCTGTACGCGTCATGCACGAGACATTCGGTCTTGCCGGCTGACATTTTTACGCTGAAGAAGCAAAAAATTACAAGGGGTGGAACAGTAATTGTTCCGCCCCTTTTTTATCCGATGTTAAACGATGAGGTTTTTCGTCAGGGAGTGCGCTCTTTTTGTTTGCGTCTGCGCAATTCAGTAAAGAAGTTACTCAGCAGGCTGGAACAGTCACTTTCGAGAACGCGGGGAATAAGTTCAACACGGTGATTAAGGCGGGGATCGTTGGAAAGATCGAACAGCGACCCGGCCGCCCCCCCCTTCGTGTCAAAACAGCCGAAGACAACGGTAGGAATGCGAGCCAGGATGATGGCGCCCATGCACATCGTGCAGGGTTCCAGAGTGACATACAGGACAGTATCAAGCAGCCGCCATGAACGGAGTTTCCGGGCGGCTATTCTGATGGCGATCAATTCGGCGTGGCCCGTCGGGTCCTGGTTCGATTCACGCAGGTTATGTCCGCGGGCAATTATTTTGTCACCCCGCACTATAACGCAGCCAATCGGCACTTCATTCCTGGCCGCAGCCTTACCCGCTTCGGCAATCGCCCTCTGCATCCAGTATTCGTGGCTGCGGAGCGGGGCGGGAGTATGGAGGGGGATAGGGAAAGTAATAAGTTTAGTACCTTTGGAGTATGGTTTTTAGTTTCGATTTCTCTCTGTAACAATCATTACATTTAGAAATAAGCCTTATTCGGTATCCGCTTGTCAAGTGTCAATATCATGGAGGGCGGCGGGAGGTCTGTTCCCTTTTCCCCTTTACTTTCCTGCCATCTTTATTTATTCTTCACAGTCCTAATTTTTAGAGTACGAAGGAATTCATGGAAATCAGCAGAATCCGCAACTTTTCAATAATTGCCCATATCGACCACGGCAAATCGACTCTGGCAGACCGCCTTCTTGAGTATACCGGTACGGTCTCCGACCGGGATAAACAGAACCAGTTTCTGGACAAAATGGATCTGGAGCGGGAGCGGGGTATTACCATCAAGGCTCAGACGGTACGTCTCAATTACCGCTCAGATGCCGGCATTGACTACGTTCTTAATCTGATCGACACCCCTGGACATGTTGATTTTACCTATGAGGTGTCACGCTCGCTTGCCGCCTGTGAAGGCGGGTTGCTGGTGGTTGATGCCTCTCAGGGTGTCGAGGCTCAGACACTGGCTAACGTCTATTTGGCTCTGGATATAAACCTGGAAGTTTTTCCGGTCTTGAACAAGATAGATCTCCCGGCTGCCGATCCGGAACGGGTTAAACAGGAGATCGAGGACATCATCGGCATTGATGCTCATGATGCTGTCCTGGCAAGTGCCAAAGAGGGGATAGGCACTCACGAGATTCTTGAACAGATAATCAAGAAGATTCCTCCCCCGGTCGGGGACGTGGACGCTCCTCTCAAGGCCCTTCTGTTTGACTCCTGGTATGATCAGTACCAAGGCGTCATCATCCTGGTACGAATCTTTGACGGGACACTGAAAAAGGGCGACAAGATTCAGCTGATGTCGACCAACAGCAGTTTTGAAGCTCTCAAGGTCGGGGTATTTGCACCTGTTATGGTTGAAGTGTCAGAACTTGCGGCGGGAGAAGTCGGCTTCATTATCGCAGGAATCAAGGATGTTGCTGATGCCAAGGTCGGTGATACGGTTACGCTGCTGCACCGACAGTGTCTGCGTGCTCTGGATGGTTTTAAGGAGGTCAAGCCGATGGTGTTCTCCGGCCTGTACCCGATTGATACCGTTCAATACGAGCAGCTGAGGGATGCATTGGCCAAGTTGAAGCTGAACGATTCATCGTTCAGCTTCGAGCCGGAAACATCACTGGCACTCGGTTTCGGTTTCCGCTGTGGTTTCCTTGGTCTGCTGCATATGGAAATCATTCAGGAACGGTTGGAGCGTGAATTTGCGCTTGAACTGATTACTACAGCTCCGACGGTTGTTTACCGAGTCCATAAAATGAACGGCGAAGTATATTCGATTCAGAGTGCCAATCAGATGCCCGAACTGCAGAGCATGGAGTACCTGGAAGAGCCTTTTATTTTGGCCCATATTCATGTGCCAAATGATTATGTCGGAGGTGTGCTGGCACTCTGTGAGGACAAGCGCGGTGTGCAGCGTGAAATCAAATATCTGACTCCGACGCGTGTCATGATAATCTATGAACTCCCGTTGAATGAAATTGTATTGGATTTTTACGACCGTCTCAAATCCATCACCAAAGGGTACGCTTCTCTCGATTATGAGCATCTGGAGTACCGGCGGAGTGATCTGGTGCGGATGAATGTCATGATCAACGGAGAAGTAGTTGATGCTCTGTCACTGATACTGCACCGCGAAAAAGCATATTTCCGCGGTCGTGATCTGGTCGCCAAGATGAAGGAATTGATTTCACGTCAGATGTTCGAGGTGGCTATCCAGGCAGCTATCGGCAACAAGATAATTGCCCGGGAGACGGTCAAGGCCATGCGCAAGGATGTTCTTGCAAAATGTTACGGCGGTGATATTACCCGTAAACGGAAATTGCTGGAGAAACAGAAAGAAGGTAAAAAACGAATGAAAAATGTCGGTAACGTTGAGTTGCCCCAGGAAGCGTTTTTGGCAATTCTGAAGGTCGACTGACACTCACGCGTATAAAGGAATCCGAATGGAAGAGCATCAGGAATCAAATCAGACAGTGTTCACGCCGGTGCAGCCGCAACCGGTCAAAAAGAAAGGTCTCTTACGTGAGTATGCGGAGTCGATTGCGATTGCGATTCTGCTGGCGCTGGTAATCCGTACCTATCTGGTCCAGGCTTTCAAGATTCCGTCCGGGTCAATGGAGGATACCCTGGCGATCGGTGACCATCTGCTGGTCAGCAAGTTTATCTATGGCACCAAAATTCCTTTTATTGACAAAAGAGTTCTGACAATCCGTGATCCGCAACAGGGGGATGTTGTCGTATTTGAGTATCCCGAAGATCCGAGCAAGGATTTTATAAAGCGGGTGATCGGTGTGCCTGGTGATGTGGTAGAGGGTAAGGAGAAGAAGGTCTACGTAAATGGAAAACTGTATGAAAATCCGCATGAAGTACACAAAGAAAAGGATATTATCCCGAAAGAGATGAATCCTCGTGACACATTCGGCCCGGTTACCGTGCCGCCCGGTTCGTACTTTATGATGGGGGATAACCGGGACCGCTCCTACGACAGTCGTTTCTGGAAATTTGTCAGGCGTGATCAGATCAAGGGGCTGGCCTTTATCAAATACTGGTCGTGGGATCACGAAAAACTCAGGCCACGGTTCGGGAGCATAGGTCGACTAATTAACTGAAAAACAATATGCCGCGGAGCAACGGAGGCATGGTGAAAGTCACGTAATTATCTTATTGTTTGTAACGCTCAACCATCTGATTTTTCTTTGAATTTCCCGCCTTTCCGAGGTAAATATTTTTAACTCGTCATTTTAAAACGGAGGATAGTATGGATAGACTTGGAAACTGGAAGCGGACACATTACTGTGGAGATCTGCGAGCTGCGGACGTTGGCAGTGAAGTTATATTGATGGGATGGGCACTCCGCCGTCGCGATCATGGCGGACTGATCTTTATTGATTTGCGCGACCGCGAAGGAATTGCCCAGATCGTGTTCGACCCGGAAGTCAATCAATCAGGACATGCTGTCGCGGAATCTGTGCGGAGCGAATTTGTACTTGCGATCAGAGGTACGGTTATTCACCGCCCGGAAGGTACCGTCAACCCGAATATGAAGACCGGAGAGGTTGAAATTCAGGTGTCGGAATGCAAACTGCTCAACCGCTCCAAGCCGCTCCCGTTCATGCTCGACGAACACAGCGATATCAATGAAAATATCCGTCTGAAGTACCGCTATCTTGATCTTCGACGCCCCCAGCTTCAATATAACCTGATCCTGCGTTCAAAAGTATCCCAGCTGACCCGCTCATATCTGACTGAACATGGATTTATCGAACTTGAGACGCCGTTTCTTACAAAATCGACCCCGGAAGGAGCACGTGACTTTCTCGTGCCGTCCCGTATCAATCAGGGGCATTTTTATGCATTGCCCCAATCTCCTCAGATTTTTAAACAAATTCTTATGATTTCCGGTTTTGACAAATATTTCCAGGTTGTGAGGTGTTTCCGTGATGAGGATCTGCGCGCAGATCGTCAACCGGAGTTTACTCAAATTGACTGTGAGATGTCCTTTATTGATCAGGAGGATATAATTACAGTCATGGAGGGGTTGATTGCCCGTATTTTCACCGATGCCAAAGGGGTAACGGTTCAGCTGCCGGTGGAGCGTCTCACCTATGCCGAGGCAATTCGTCGTTTCGGTCTCGATAATCCCGACCTTCGCTTCGGTATGGAACTGTGCGATCTGACTGACATAGTTATGGGGGCAGGCTTCAAAGTCTTTGCCGATGTCGCCTCGAAAGGGGGGGTAATAAAGGGTATCAATGCTAAAAATTGTGCAAAATTCTCCCGCAAAGAGATCGATGACTTAACCGAATTTGTCAAAATTTACGGCGCCAAGGGGTTGGCGTATGTCAAGATCGAGAATGGCGAGTGGCATTCTCCGATTGCCAAATTTTTTACTGCGGAAGAGATAGCTGCAATGAACAGTCATTTCGGGGCTGAAGAGGGGGATCTGCTCTTCTTTGTCGCTGACAAACCAAAAGTCGTCAATGATTCACTCGGTAAGCTGCGTAACCACCTGGCGAATCTTCTCAAGCTGACAAACAAGGAGGACTACCGTTTCGTATGGATAACTGAATTTCCGCTTCTGGAGTGGGACGAGGATGAAAAACGATGGAGTGCAGTCCACCATCCTTTCACCGCGCCGATGGATGAAGATCTCGAATTTGTTGAGTCTGATCCGGGCCGCTGCCGAGCCAAGGCGTATGACCTCGTGTTGAACGGCAATGAGATAGGCGGAGGTTCAATAAGAATTCATCAGGAGCACGTGCAGTCTTTGATGTTCAAACTCTTAGGAATGTCTGTTGAGGATGCCCGCAGCAAGTTCGGCTTTCTGCTCGATGCACTTGAGTTCGGCACACCGCCGCACGGCGGGATAGCATTTGGTATGGATCGATTGATAATGCTGCTGACCGGCAGCGACTCAATCCGTGATGTTATTGCGTTCCCGAAAACTCAGAAGGGAACCTGCATGATGTCTGAAGCCCCTTCTCCGGTTGATATCAAGCAACTCCGTGAGCTGGGTATACGTTTAGCAGAAAAAAAGGTTTAATTGTGTCTGTAGTATGCCGCCAGGCTTTTTGCATACTGTTGTTAAGTGTACTGCCGGTGGCCTGCTCAGCACCAATTCCTACCTGGCGCAGCAAGACAGCTCCTCTGGTTGAAGAGCTTTCCCGTCGGGAAGTCCCTTTACAGTTTCCTCAGGAGTACCGGAGTCTACTGGAAACGTTTGAGCATGGTGAGGCGCTCTATCACGTTCGAAAAGACGATAAGGGTGCTGATGTGTATTATCGGCTGGCATTTCAAAAAGCGGAGATGTTGAAGTCAGAGATTTTAAGAATAAAAAAACGACATGCCGACGAGAAGCAGCAGCGCATAAATGAACTCGCCGCCAAGGCAAAAAATGAGCAGTTAATGCGCGCGGCAGCAGAAGCAGAATTGCGGCTGAGGGCGCAACAGGCGGCCAGTGCTGCTGAGACTGCTCGTTCTACCCGTAAGAAAACCAAGGAAACCCAGCCAGCGCTGCCGTCTTCATACACTGTCCGACGTGGTGAAACGTTGCCGCAGATTTCCGCACGGACAGAAATTTATAACGATTCGACACTCTGGCCGATTATCTATCGCGCCAATCGCGACCAGATCCGCGACCCCAAACGGCTCTGGCCGGGCCAGATTCTTATCATTCCACGAAATACCAGCCGGGATGAAGAGGTTGAAGCGCGTCATTTTTCCACTAAAAACAAATAAATTTTCTAATAGTGCCGATCTGTATTCAACTGCCTTATCCGTTGGCTTGAGCCGATTTTCCCTTGACACCCAAACGGGTTTTGTATACTGTATACAGATTATTTACTGTGACTATAAAGTATCGTTATGACTTATAGTTTTATCAAAAAACGCGGTCACATTTTAGCGTGACACCCTGTGGACGGAAGGTGAGTTGCTGTGGCAGAGAAAGCGTTCGTTCAGGATGTTTCGGTTGCAGGAAACAGTACTGTTTTCAAAGAGCCTTTGGCTTTCTTGTATTAAAACTAAGGAGAGAATATGACAACGCAAAAAATTATCTGGTCTAAAATTGATGAAGCACCTGCACTGGCAACATACTCTTTGCTCCCAATCGTCAATGCTTTTACAAAAGCAGCCGGCGTAGTCGTTGAAACAAGGGATATTTCCGTTGCAGGAAGAATTATAGCAAATTTTCCTGACTATCTGACGGAAGATCAGAGAATGCCTGATTTTCTGGCTGAACTGGGTGATCTTACGCAGAAACCTGAAGCCAATATCATCAAGCTGCCAAATGTCAGCGCCTCGATTCCCCAGCTGAAAGCTGCTATCAAGGAACTACAGGAGCAGGGCTATAAACTTCCCGACTACCCGGAAGATCCACAGACAGACGCAGAAAAAGTGCTGAATGCGCGCTATGCAAAATGTCTGGGAAGTGCCGTTAACCCGGTGTTGAGAGAAGGAAACTCCGACAGAAGATCGGCACGCGCCGTTAAGGAATATGCAAAAAAATATCCGCACAAAATGGGTGCATGGAAATCTGACTCGAAGACGCATGTTTCCCATATGACTGCCGGCGACTTCTACCACAGCGAAAAATCGGTCACCATGAAAAAGGCCGGTAATGTCAAAATCGAGTTTGTCGATCAGTCCGGCGCCGTCAAGGTACTGAAAGACAAATTGGCTCTTCAGGAAGGTGAAGTACTTGACGGTGCATTTATGAGCGCCCGGGCACTGCGCTCATTCATTGCTGAGCAGATTGAAGATGCGAAGGCAAAGGGCGTGCTGTTCTCCGTACATCTGAAAGCTACCATGATGAAGATCTCCGATCCGATCATGTTCGGCCATTTCGTTTCTGTATTCTACAAGGATGTGTTCGAAAAGCATGCCGTAACCTTTACTGAGCTGGGCATCAATCCGGATCTTGGCATGGGCGATCTCTATGTTAAAATCCAGAAGCTGCCGGAAGCAAAGCGTACCGAAATCGAAGCGGATATTCAGGAAGTATACAAAAAACAGCCTGAGTTGGCGATGGTTGATTCCGACAAGGGCATAACTAACCTGCACGCCAGCAACGATATCATCATCGATGCCTCCATGCCGGTTGTAATTCGCGACTCCGGCGGTATGTGGGGTACGGACGGCAAGCTGCACGACGTCAAATGCGTAATCCCTGATACATCCTATTCTGAGTGGTATCAGGAATGTATCGATTTCTGTAAGAAAAACGGCCAGTTCGATCCGACCACCATGGGATGCGTCTCCAACGTCGGACTTATGGCACAGAAGGCAGAAGAATACGGATCACATGACAAGACCTTCAAGATCCCTGCAAACGGAACGGTACGTGTTGTTGACGAGTCGGGAGCAGTGCTGTTCCAGCACACTGTTGAGGAAGGCGATATCTGGCGCGGCTGTCAGGCAAAAGATCTGCCGATTCAGGATTGGGTCAAACTGGCAGTTCGCAGAGCACGTGCAACCGGAGCACCCGCTGTATTTTGGCTGGATAAAAACAGGGCTCATGATGCCCAGATGATCGAAAAAGTAACCACGTACCTGAAAGACCACGATACAACGGGTCTGGAAATTCATATCATGTCGCCGGTAGAAGCGATGCGTTTCACACTGCCACGGGCAAAAGCAGGTCTGGATACGATTTCCGTCTCCGGAAATGCCTTGAGAGATTATCTGACCGACCTGTTCCCGATTCTTGAGCTGGGTACCAGCGCCAAGATGCTTTCGATCGTACCGCTGCTGGCTGGCGGCGGACTGTTCGAGACAGGCGCCGGCGGTTCGGCCCCAAAACATGTTCAGCAGTTTGTTCAGGAAGGCTACCTGCGTTGGGATTCACTTGGAGAATTCCTGGCGCTTGGCGTGTCTCTGGAGCATCTGGCCGCTACCTTCAAAAATGAAAAAGCCCAGCTCCTGGCTGATACGCTTGATCAGGCCAATACCAAGTTCCTTGATAACAATAAAAACCCGGCCCGTAAAGTTGGTCAGATTGACAATAGAGGCAGCCACTTCTACCTCGCAATGTACTGGGCAGAGGCATTGGCAGCACAGACCGTAGACAAGGATCTTGCCGTACGCTTTACAAAAGTTGCCCAGCAGCTTCAGGAAAATGAGGCGAAGATTAATGAAGAATTGATCGGTGCACAGGGCAAAGCCCAGGATATGGGCGGTTACTATAACCCCGATCCGGTAAAGACCGAAAAAGCAATGCGTCCAAGCGCGACATTAAACGCAATTATCGACGCTATCGCGTAATAGCTATGAGTTTCAACGCTCTTTTAAAATTATGTTCAGTACCGTACGAAGTGAGCTGATGGAATATACATACGTTACCGTCCCTTCAGGGGAAAAGATCACCATGGGAAGTAACGGCATGCTGATGGTGCCGAACAACCCGATCATTCCCTATATTGAAGGAGACGGTACCGGTGTTGATATCTGGAAGGCTTCGGTCCGTGTATTCGATGCCGCCGTAGAAAAGGCCTACGGTGGCTCGAAAAAAATCAGCTGGATGGAAGTATATGCCGGTGAGAAACCCTTTAACCGTTTCCGTTCGGAAATGGGAGACAAAGCCTGGTTGCCGGATGAAACAGTTGAGGCTTTCAGGGAGTTTCTGGTCGGAATCAAAGGTCCACTGACAACTCCGATCGGAGGCGGCATTCGCTCTCTGAATGTTGCTCTCCGACAAATGCTCGACCTGTACACCTGCCTTCGTCCTATTCGGTATTTTCAGGGCGTACCCACTCCGGTGAAAAAACCGGAGGATGTTGATATGGTTATCTTCCGTGAAAACTGTGAAGATATTTATGTCGGTATAGAATGGATGACCGGTACTCCCGAATGTGACAAAATCGTGCAATTTCTGATCAAAGAGATGGGCGTCAGCAGGATCCGTTTTCCGGAAAGTTCATCAATCGGCATCAAGCCCGTCTCTCGCGATGGTTCAGAACGCTTGATCCGTGCTGCTATTCAGTATGCCCTTGATCACAAACGCAAATCAGTGACGATTGTCCATAAGGGCAACATCATGAAATTCACTGAGGGCGCGTTCAAGGATTGGGGCTATGCATTGGCCACGACCGAGTTCCGTTCCCGGATTGTAACCGAGCGGGAATCATGGATTATTAATAATCAGGACCGTAATTCAGCTATTTCTGTTGAAGAAAATGCACGAATGATTGACCCCGGCTATGATATGATGTCGCCGCAACAGAAGAAAGGCATCTGTAACGAAGTTGAAGCTGCTCTTAAGCTGTTGCCGACTCACGGTAATGGTCAGCTGAAAAAACTGTTGATGATCAAGGACACTATTGCCGACATCACTTTTCAACAGGTACTCACCCGTGCCAAGGAGTTTGATGTCGTTGCTGCAATGAACCTTGAAGGAGATCTACTTTCTGATGCACTTGCTGCTCAGGTTGGCGGTATCGGCATCGCCCCCGGTGCCAACATTAACTATGTAACCGGGCACGCAATCTTTGAAGCAACGCATGGTACAGCGCCTAAGTACGCTAATCTGGATAAAGTTAATCCTGGATCTGTGATACTTTCAGGTGTTATGATGCTCGAATATCTGGGGTGGCAGGAAGCAGCCGATCTCATCATAAAAACGCTCGACAGAACTATTGGTCAGAAACGCGTTACGTACGATTTTGAACGCATGATGCAGGGTGCCACGTTACTGTCCTGTTCCGGCTTTGCCGATGCCCTGATTGAAAACATGTGAGTGTATATGAGTTAGCAGGGGCCGGAGATACAACTCCTGCCTTATTAATACAAAAAAAGAGGAGGTAAAAGTATGGCTCGTAAAAAGATTTCACTTATCGGTGGCGGACAGATCGGCGGTGTTCTCGCTCAACTTTGTGCAATGCGTGAACTCGGAGATGTAGTCCTTTTTGACATTGTTGAAGGTCTTCCCCAGGGCAAGATGCTTGACATTGCTGAAGTTGGTCCGGTTGATCGTTACGACGTAAACCTGAAAGGCACCAACAGCTACGAAGACATTAAAGGTTCCGATGTTGTTATCGTAACCGCCGGTCTGCCTCGCAAACCGGGTATGAGCCGGGATGACCTGATTGAAGTCAATTCTAAGATCATGACTTCCGTTGCTGAAGGAATCAAAGCGTACGCTCCCGACTCGATCATTATTGTTATCTCCAATCCACTTGATGCGATGGTTACACTCTGCCAGAAAATAACCGGGTTTCCTTACAACCGTGTTATCGGCCAGGCCGGTGTGCTCGATTCTGCCCGCTTTGCCAGCTTTATCGCCTGGGAACTGGGAGTGTCGGTTAAAGACGTATCCGCAATGACTCTCGGCGGCCATGGTGACGATATGGTGCCTCTGGTCCGTTATGCGAGTGTTAACGGTATTCCTGTAACTGAACTTCTCGAACAGAAATACGGTGCTGAGAAGGGTAAAGAGGTTATGGAGGCCATGGTTAAACGAACCCGTGGTGCCGGTGGTGAAGTTGTTGCACTTCTAAAAACCGGTTCAGCATTTTACTCCCCGGCTTCTTCAGCTATTGCGATGGCTGAGTCGATTCTTAAAGATCAGAAGCGTGTCCTGCCCACCTGCTGCTACCTGCAGGGCGAGTTCGGCGTCAACGGATTCTACGTTGGCGTCCCGGCTGTTCTGGGAGAAAAAGGTGTTGAAAACATCATCCAGTTCAAGCTCGATGCCACAGAGCAGGCCATGATGGACAAATCGGTTTCTGCGGTTAAAGAGCTGGTTGGCAGCATGAAATAATGATTATCCCAGGTTTCTGGATGTCGCCGAAAGAAGGGCGGAATACTCCGCCCTTCTTTCACTACATTTTGGAGCCTGTATTTACCACCTTTTATTACGGAATAAAGGAGTCTTTCCAAGATGGAAAAAACATTACCAAAAATTGAAATTATTGAGAAGTACTGCAAAGGGTGCCATATCTGTGTTGAATTCTGCCCTAAAGATGTGCTTGAGATGAAAGGCTTTTACGCTTCTGTGAAAAATCTTGAAGCCTGTATTAAATGTATGCAGTGTGAATTACGCTGCCCCGATTTTGCTATCAAAGTTATAACCGAATAAAATCTACAGGAGGAAATGAACAGTGTCCAAAAAAGTAGCGTTTCTTCAGGGTAATGAAGCCGCCGCACATGGTGCATTATACGCCGGGTGCGATTTCTTTGCAGGTTACCCGATTACCCCCTCGACAGAAGTTTCTGAAGTGCTTTCTGCCGAATTACCCAAATTTGGCGGAAAATTTCTACAGATGGAAGATGAAATTGCCGCCATGGCTGCCATTCTTGGCGCATCGCTTGCCGGTGCAAAAGTACTGACCTCGACTTCCGGTCCCGGTCTTTCCCTGAAGCAGGAATTGATCGGCTACGGCTGCATCGCCGAAATCCCTTGCGTTATCTATAATGTCATGCGTGGCGGTCCTTCAACCGGTATGCCTACCGGTCCTTCGCAGTCGGATGTTATGTGCGCCAAATGGGGAACACATGGTGACCATCCTGCCATCTGTCTGACTCCGGCTTCCGTTCAGGAAACGTATGAAGAAGTTATTCGTGCCTTCAACCTGGCCGAAAAATATCGTACTCCTGTTATGGTTATGCCGGACGAAATCATTGCCCATATGCGTGAGCGGATTGTTTTCCCCGAACCGGGTGAAATTGAAGTTGTCCCCCGCAAATCTCCGACAGTTCCGCCCGAACAGTACAAACCGTACGACACCAGCTTCGGTGATGTACCGCCGCTTGCTGCCTTCGGTTCCGGATACAAGTTTCACGTCACCGGCCTTAACAAGATGCAGGACGGTTTTCCTACTACAAAGGCCGATGTTGTACAGGCTGAGGAAGAACGCCAGATCCGCAAGGTAGATGCAAACATTGATGATATCGTCACGTTTGAGGAGTATCTGCTGGAAGACGCTGACGTCGTTGTCGTAGCGTATGGTTCCACCTCTCGCTCGGCGCGGTATGCAGTCAATGTTGCCCGCGAACAGGGAATCAAGGCCGGCATGTTCAGAATCAAAACCTTCTGGCCGTTTCCGGATAAGCAGATCAAGGCTTTGGCCGGCAAAGTCAAAGCAATCATTATTCCGGAAATGAATCTGGGTATGTGCTCACTTGAGCTTGAGCGTTGTGCGCAGGGCAAGGTTCCGGTCCTCGGTATTTTCCGTGTTGACGGAGAACCTATCAACCCTGACCAGATCCTCGATAAGATTAAGGAGGTTAAATAACATGGCATTTGATTATGATAAATGGATTCGCCCCGGCAAATTGCCGCACATCTGGTGCCCAGGTTGCGGTCACGGCATCGTCATGAAGGGTCTTATCCGTGCGATGGAAACGCTTCAACTTAAAAAAGAAGAAACCGCTGTTGTGTCGGGAATCGGCTGTGCATCACGTCTTCCCGGTTATATTGACTGCTGTACGCTGCACACCGCCCATGGACGCGCCGCCGCATTTGCAACCGGTGTAAAAATGGCCAAGCCGGAAATGAATGTTATTCTGGTTGGCGGCGATGGCGACGGTACTGCTATCGGTGGTAATCACTTCATCCACGCGTGCCGCCGTAATATCGACATGACCTACATCATCATGAACAATTATATCTACGGAATGACCGGCGGACAGTTTTCGCCCTGTACACCAACCGGTCACAAGGCATCCACAACTCCGTACGGTAACCCTGATCCCGGCTTTGATATTGCCAAGCTGGCAATCGGCGCCGGTGCTACTTTTGTAGCCCGTGGTACCGCGTTCCATGCCAACCAGATTGATAAGCTTATCGTTGAAGCGATTCAGCACAAAGGGTTCTCGGTTGTCGAGATTCTTGATGACTGCCCTACAACGTACGGTCGCCGCAACAAGTTCAAGTCGGTTATCGAGATGATGAATCGTCTGAAAGAGGTTGCCGTGCCGGTTAAAGCAGCAGAGAAAATGACTGCTGAACAACTGCAGGGTAAAATTCTTACCGGTGTTCTCTACAGGGATGATACAAAACCTGAGTATACTGCCGAGTACGCCAAAGTTATCGAGCGTGCCAAGGCTGCCAAGTAACAATTACAGGAAAAGGAGCGATATATTCATGTCAAGATATGAACTCAGGTTTTCCGGTTCAGGTGGGCAGGGTCTGATCACCGCCGGAATTATTATGGCCAAAGCCGCTTCGATATACGAAGGTAAGCAGGCTGTTCAATCGCAAAGTTATGGACCTGAAGCGCGTGGCGGTTCTTCAAAATCAGAAGTAATTATTTCTGATGGTCCGATCGATTATCCGAAAGCCACTACGGTAGACGCACTACTGGCCATGACTCAGGAAGCGTGTGACAAGTACACACACGATCTGAAAGAAGGCGGTATCCTGCTGGTTGATTCCGATCTCGTTACAAAACTGCCGACCAGCGGCAATTACAAGATTGTCTCATTCCCGATCATTAATACTGCCAAAAACGATGTTGGTCGTGAGATCGTCGCCAATATAGTTGCTCTTGGAGCAATGGTTGCGTTGACCGGTCAGGTAAGTCGGGAAAATGCCGAAAAGGCGGTTCTGTCAAGTGTCCCCGAGGCATTTATTGAACTTAACAGAAAGGCATTCAGTATCGGATATGAGAAGGCACTGGCAGCCAGCGCCTAGAAGTTGATACTGCGTAAACGGTAACACGAAAGGCCCGGTGCATGATCATCGGGCTTTTCGTGTTTAAGCGGTTCATTGTTTTTGTTTATCGCTCTTGCCGTAATCGGTAAAGTAATGCTAGACTGCGAACACTATTTTCCGCTAATTCAATGCTTGTCACGGAGCAGCCATATAAAGGAATTGTACATGTCTCAGCTTCAATATAGTGCCGTAACAGCAGATACTCCATGAAAATTCCAGAATGTTTTGATGTTTTGGTCCGTAACGGTCAGGTAGATGAGGTTGTCTCACGTCTGATGAGTGGTAAGGAGGCGGATGTGTATGTGGTACAGTCAAAGGGAGAGCTTTGCTGTGCCAAAGTGTACAAGGACATCCGCACACGCAGTTTCAGCCAGATGGCTCAGTATCAGGAAGGGCGTAAGGGTCGAAACAGTCGCCAGGCGCGGGCAATGCAGAAAAATACAAGATACGGCCGTAAAGAAACTGAGGAAGCCTGGAAAAATGCCGAGGTTGACGCGCTGAGGACTCTTGCAGAAGCGGGGGTACGGGTTCCGCACGTATATGACTATACAGCCGGTATTCTGTTGATGGAGCTGGTGGTTGATGCCGATGGCAGTGCGGCCCCCAGGCTCAACGACCTTCGGTTTACACAGGCAGAGGCACGTGAATATCATTATGAGTTGATAAAAAATATTGTTCTCATGTTGTGTGCCGGGATTATTCACGGTGACCTGTCTGAGTACAACGTACTTGTTGGCCGTGACGGACTGGTTATAATCGATCTGCCGCAGGCGGTCAACGCTTCGGGTAATAACAACGCCCGCAGCATGCTTGAGCGGGACGTTGAAAACATAACTTCATATTTCGGCCGCTTCGCTCCAGACCTTATCTCCACGGAGTATGGAAAGGAAATCTGGAAACTGTATGCGAATGGAACTCTGAGCCCTGCTTCAGAACTGACCGGCCATTTTGCACAGAGCGATAAACCGGCAGATGTGAAGGGTGTCATGCGCGAGATAGATTATGCACGGATTTTGCACGAACGGACCCTTGCCAGAACGTCTTGAATGGCTCGAATATATGACACAACAGATTAAAACAGAGTCCAGTCTTTCATAATGAAGTATCCACATGTGAAAAATATCGCACTCCTGTTATTTTACTCTGTCATTTCCATGCAGGCGTCCACAGGGTCTGCGGAAGAATTGTATCATCTGTTCTCACTGGCTGGAGGCAGATTGACTACTGCTCCCGCTGATGCCATGGCTCCGGAACCGGGTGTTGTAACAGCCAAATACGGCTATGAAATTGCGAAGGACTTCATACCTTATTTGGGTACAGGGCTTTCTTACACCTACAAACCGGATATGAAGACGGGAAATATTGTAAGTTTTAAAACAGGAATAGCGGCACAATTCGGCTTTAATTATCTCCTTGGCACAAATACCACACTGAAAGTGGATTACAAATATCTCACAGTGTTACCTGAACTGGCACCTGGAGAATCAAAAACACCCCCGCAATCTCTCGGTATCGGACTGGATATCAAATTCTGAACAAGGATCTGCGGCCATGCCTCATTACATCGAACCACTTTTTCGCCCTCCGAGTGAAGCACGAAGCCTTATCTTTCAGATTACGATCGGCTGTTCCCAGAATCAATGCCGCTTTTGCGGTATGTATAAGGGCAAGAAGTTCCATATCCGTCCTCTCCCGGAGATTATTTCAGAAATATCCGGTATTCCGGCAGGTTACCGCACCCGTATTGACAGGGTTTTTCTGGCTGATGGGGATGCGCTGGTTTACCCGTTCGATGATCTCTGCATCATTCTTGATGCACTTGCAGCAACTTTTCCCGGCCTGACGCGGGTCTCTTCATATGCCTCTCCCAACAGTCTGACAACTAAGAACCCTTCGCAGCTGGCCACGCTGCGCTCCAAACGGCTGAAGATTCTCTATTTCGGACTGGAGTCCGGAGATGATGCTACCCTGCTGGCGATACATAAGGGTTTTGACTCCGAAAGGATGGGCGAATTGGCTCTTGCGGCCCGTGAAGCCGGCATGAAGCTTTCGGTAACGGCCATCATCGGTCTGGCGGGGCGTGGGCGAAGCCTGCAGCATGCACGTGCGACCGCGAAGTGGGTCAACCGTATAAACCCGGAATACTTCTCACTTTTGACGATGTTTAATCGCCATAATGATGAATTTATCCGTTCTCTCCAGCAATGTACCCGCCGGGAACTGATGCTGGAGGTGAGTGAAATGTTGCAACATCTCCATCCTGCCAAAACCATCCTCCGATCGAATCATGTTTCCAATTTTTTCGATCTGGCCGGCAGTTATCCAAAGGACCGGGAACGCTTGATTGCCGACGTGGATTTTGCCCTTAAAAACGCAGGACTGCGGAAAAACTTTCTTGATGAAGTCCCGGTATATCAAGAGGAGTACTACTAAACTGACCTCTTTTATCTTGCCGTAATCCAATAAGAAATGTTATTTTGCCTCCGCTTAGAATCATCTGTGGAGGTTTTTTTGTGAGTATTTTTCGTTATCTGACGGCCGGCGAGTCGCACGGTCCTCAGTTGAGTGCAATTATTGAAGGGCTTCCCGCCGGAATACATCTCACCGTCGATGTTCTGAACCGTGACCTGGCACGACGGCAGCAGGGATATGGTCGTGGCGACCGGATGAAAATAGAGAAGGATACGGCCGAACTTCTCTCTGGAGTTCGCTGGGGAGAGACAATCGGGTCTCCGGTAACCCTTGTGGTAATGAACAGGGACTGGGAAAACTGGTCTGAGAAAATGTCGCCGCTTCCGGAGCATCGGGATGACTCGATCGCAGTTACCCGTCCACGACCCGGCCATGCTGATCTATCAGGTGTATTGAAGTATCATCTCAGCGATGCACGGAATGTGCTGGAACGTTCCAGTGCCCGTGAAACCGCGGTTCGTGTAGCTGTCGGCAGTGTAGCAAAGGCACTTTTGGCTGAGTTCGGCATCAAGGTGGGCGGATTCGTAACGGAACTCGGTGGGATCAGCGCCGTTACTCCTCAGGAACCGGCAGAGACCTTATGGCAGCGGGCGTCTGTTTCGGAAACTTTCTGCTGTGACCCGTCTGCTGAAGTGGATATGAAGAGGACTATTGATTCTGCTCAATCCGGCGGAGATACGTTGGGGGGGGTGGTTGAAGTTCAGGTTATCGGTGTCCCTCCCGGTCTGGGTAGTTATGTTCAGTGGGACCGCAAACTGGATGCGCGTCTTGCTATGGCGCTTATGAGCATACAGGCCATCAAGGGAGTGGAAGTTGGAATCGGCTTTGAAGCCGCCCGCAGGCCAGGCTCCCGTGTTCATGATGAAATTTTCTACAAAGGCGGGTATCAGCGAAACAGTAATAATGCCGGCGGCATTGAGGGTGGGATGTCAAATGGTGAGCCGATAGTTGTGCGGGCCGCTATGAAACCGATACCAACGCTCTACTCGCCACTCCGCTCGGTCGATATGCGTACGCATGAACCGTTTGAAGCCACCGTCGAGCGTTCGGACACATGTGCCGTGCCGGCGGCCCTTGTTGTGGCGGAAGCGGTCGTGGCGATTGAGATTACCAATGCCCTGCTGGAAAAATTTGGCGGGGATTCAATCTTTGAAATCAGACGTAATCTGGAAGGCTATCGGGAGCAGATTCGTAATGCCTGAGAATGTGCTTATCTTGACCGGTTTTATGGGCAGCGGGAAAAGTTCTGTCGGGAAAATCGTTGCAGAGCTTCTCGGATACCGATTTGTCGATCTGGATGCTGAAATAGCCTCCGCGGCGGGATGTTCAATTAATGATATCTTTGCCCGTGACGGCGAACAGACGTTTCGTGCGTTGGAAAGTTCCCTTCTTGAACATGTTCTGACAGCGGGGGAGGGACGTGTGGTTGCAACCGGCGGTGGTGCGGTTGTTTCCGCGCAGAACCGGACGTTGATGCATACCCGGGGAATAGTTGTTAACCTCAAGGTAACGCTGGAGCAGTCGTTGGCCCGGCTTGAAGGGTGCGGCAACCGGCCTCTCCTCGCCGGGGATGATGCCTCGACGCGTGCAGAAGCTTTAATGGATGAGCGTGAACAATTTTATGCCGCCGCCGATATTAGAATTGACACGGATGGAAAATCCGTGGAAGATGTCGCAGCGGAGATTCTGTGCCGTCTGAAGGGGTTTTCCGAGTGAGTGTACTGTCAGTTAATCTTGCTGAGAACAGTTATGAAATTATCGTCGAACGTGGTGCCCTTGTCTCTCTGGGCCAGCGGTGCCGGGCCGTCGGGTTGGCGGGTGTTGCGGCCGTTGTTTCAAACCCTGCTGTAGCCGCCTTGTATGGCGCGGCGGTGCGAGGGTCTCTGGAGGCGGCAGGTTTTACTGTTTCTCTGATTGAGATTCCGGACGGTGAAGAATATAAGAACAGTACTACACTGAATCGACTGTACGATGAGCTTCTTGAGTCGGGTGTTGATCGCGGCTCATGTGTGATTGCACTCGGTGGTGGAGTTGTGGGTGATGTCGCCGGCTACGCCGCCGCCACCTGGATGAGGGGAATCCCCTTTGTTCAGGTACCAACCACTCTGTTGGCTCAGGTTGACAGCAGCGTCGGCGGCAAGACCGGTATTGATCACCCTAAGGGCAAAAATCTGATTGGCGCCTTTTATCAACCCCGTCTGGTGCTCATCGATGTTGACACACTCACTACTCTCGATCAGCGTCAATTCCGGGCCGGACTTGCTGAAGTGATTAAATACGGGGTGGCAATTGACCTCCCTTTTTTTGAATTCATAGAGGCTAACATTGATGCGATTCTGGGAATGGATCCGGAGTTCCTGACAAAAGTCATTCTTCGCTCCTGTCAATTAAAGGCAGAGGTAGTAGAACTCGACGAAAAAGAAGCCGGTCTGCGTGCCATCCTGAATTACGGCCACACGCTTGGGCACGCTTTTGAATCGCTCTCAGGGTACCGAAATCTGGTCCACGGTGAGGCGGTTGCGCTTGGAATGGCTCTGGCAGCGAGAGTCTCTGTATCCGAAGGTTTCTGCAGTCCGGAGGACTATTCACGGATATCCACTCTTATTACCCGGTGCGGCCTGTCGATTGACATTCCTCAGTATGATCGTCAGATGCTGCTGAATGCCGTTGCCACCGACAAGAAATCCAAGAGTGGAATGATTACCTTTATTTGCAACAAGGGCATCGGTACGTATGCGATGTCGCATCATACTCCTGAAGAGCTGCTCATTTTGAGCGGGCTGGAGGCGTGACCATGCAGGATACAGCTTCATTCTGGACAGACATCAAAGAGCTTGAAGAACAGCTCGCCAAAATGCCTGACTCGTACTGTTTTGCCCGACTGTCTGATGTGTACCTCAAGGTGGGGCTGATCGATGATGCCATTCACGTTGCGCGTCAGGGTGTCACAAAACACCCCCGCTACATGTCAGGCCAACGAGCCCTTTCTCACGCGTGTATTGCCAAGGAACTTAACGGTGAGGCACTGCCGGCCTTACAGATGGTTACTGAGGCGCTGCCCGAAGATGTTCAGTCTCAAAAGCTTCTGGGACGGCTTTATGCTGAGGCGGGTAATCCGGGTGCTGCGATTCAGGCGTTTAGTACTGCTCTGGAGTTTGCACCTGATGATGTTGAGTGCCGGCTTGAGCTGGAATCTCTCGTGCGGGCATCTCGCCCCGTTGAACCGGAACCGGATGAAGCTGATGAAGAAATTATAGAAGATCTGGAAATACTCGAAGAGATAGATGCCATTGAAGAAGACCAATCTGAATCGGAAGTCCTGAACCAGGCTGCACCTTCTGCGCCCGTGCTCACATCCGCATCTCATCAGGATCCTCTCTCAACCGGCACTCTGGCCGAGTTGTATGTCACTCAGGGATTTGTTCATAAGGCACTCGGGATTTATCGGGCCATTCTGGCCGATAACCCTTCAGATCGAATCACGGCAGAACGGATAATCGAGCTTGAAAAACAGGCCGCCGGACCACCGGAACCTGAATTTGAAACTGACGATATATGTGATATTGAGGCAGAAAACGAACCTGCCTTCAGCATGCCGCAACAGGATCTTCACAAAGAGATCAGGCAGGAAACCACTCTGGAGTCAGACGGTTATGTCGTTGATAATCAGCAATCCCGTGAAAATGTTTCCTGGTCTGAGAGCGGCGTTCCTGTCGTGTCTCCCCGGGGCATTACAGATAAAGTGCTTTCTACGCTGGACGGGTGGCTTGAAAATATCAGGAGGATTAAATCATGTCGCTAAGAGATACACTGAACACTATTGTCCAGAGCGTTGATGGATCCCTGGCAGCGATAATTATGGCCTACGACGGTATTCCGATTGATGAAGTCATTGTAGAACAGACTGAGTTCGATATGCAGCTCCTGTCGGTTGAATATGCAACGGTGCTTAAAGAAATAAAGCGTGCTGTTGACGTTATTAAAATGGGCGATCTTGAAGAAGTCTCCATATCAACATCCCGCACCTGTGTTGTTGTCAGGGTTTTAAATGAGGATCTTTTTTCCGCTCTTATACTGAGTCGGGATGGAAATATCGGCAAGGGACGCTATATGCTTAAGCTTAAATCATTTGAAGTACTGCAGGAGCTTTCATAAGTATGAAATTTCTGGTACTACACGGCCCTAACCTCAATCTGCTTGGAAAACGTGATCCCGTAATCTACGGCTTTCAAACGCTTGCGGAAATTAATTCTGCGCTGGAGCGCCTTGCTGCAGAGTTAGGGTGCGAACTTATTTCTTTTCAGTCCAACACCGAAGGTGATCTGGTAGATGCAATACAGGCGTCTGCACTGGATTGTCACGGCATACTAATCAATCCGGCCGCCTACACCCATACCAGTATTGCAATTCGCGATGCTCTGACTGCTGTGGGGCTTCCCTGTGTTGAGGCGCACCTCTCTAATATTCACAGCAGGGAAAAATTCCGTCATACCAGCATGGTGGCACCGGTTGCCATTGGTCAGATCTGCGGATTTGGTTGCGACAGCTACCTGCTCGGCTTGCGGGCATTATTTAATTACGTTAAAAATGCATAAATTTCCATTCACGCATCTCACCTGTTTTTATGCGCAACGTAAAAACAGTTTGTAGTCAGGGTTTCATTTATGCTAAAAAAAAGACGCTCACGTCTGAATCATTATTTCAAAGAATATTCGCTAAAAGCCGTATTATTCACTGAGCTTAGAAATATTCGGTATTTGTGCGGTTTTAGCGGATCCGAAGGTGCCCTGCTGATATCGAAGGATCACTCATGGTTCCTATGTGATTCCCGATACACTGCGCAGGCGGCAGTAGAAGTCAAAGATGCCGAGATTATTGAATGTGCTGCGATCCGCATCGACACGGTGGCAGCTTTGGTCCGGGAATTCGGTCTTGACCGGATTGGTTTCGAAGCGTCTCATACAACAGTAAGCGCCTTTCGGCGGATGTCTGAGATGTTGAACGGTGTCGATCTTGTCGAACTTGGTTCAAATCTCGATGAAATACGCATCTGTAAAGACTGCTCTGAAATTGAACTGCTCACCTCGGTTGCAACTCTATCGTCATTGGCCCTCACTGCGGTGCTGGAGCAGATCAAGCCCGGTGTCCGCGAAATAGATATCGCACTGGCACTTGAATTTGAGATGAGGCGACGTGGTGCGGATGGCAAGGCGTTTGATTTCATCGTTGCTTCCGGGGAACGGGGTGCCATGCCTCATGGAAGAGCCAGTGACAAAATTATTCTGGCAGGAGAGCTTGTCACCATCGATTTCGGCGCGATAAAAAACGGGTATCATTCTGATGAAACGGTTACAGTTGCCTGCGGAAGACCGGATCTTCGGGCGCAGGAAATTCATTCTATTGTCAAAACAGCTCACGATTTAGCAATTCAGGCTGTCAGGGCGGGTATCAGCTGTAAGGATCTTGATGAGGTCGCACGCTCATTCATCCGCGATAATGGATACGGTGACTATTTCGGGCATGGATTAGGGCACGGCATAGGCCTGGATATTCACGAAATGCCGACTCTGTCTCCACGTAGTACCGCAGTACTTGAAGAAGGGATGACCATTACAATTGAACCGGGCATATATATACCGGGATTCGGTGGTGTCAGGATTGAAGATACCGTGGTTGTCACTGCAGATGGATGCCGGATTATAACCAGCGCAGATAAACAATTGCTGGTCCTGTAGATAGATGGAGAACGCTCAACATTTGATTCATCACTAATCAGACTGATTGTAAAAGGAGACAAACTGAAATGGATATCAAAGACCTGAAACTGCTGATAAAACTTGTGACGGAAACTGACATTACCGAATTTGAAATGGATAATTCTGACGAGAAGATTATCATCAAGCGAGGCCAGAAAACGGAATATGTTACTGTCGCTTCTCCTGCTGCCCACCAGTATGCGCCTCCCGTGTATCAGCAGGCTCCGGCTTCCCCACCTGCCGTCGCACCGATGACTTCTGCAGCCTCTGCATCTCAGGAATCTGAGGCCGGTGACACTCTTAATTCTCCGATAGTCGGAACATTTTACGAAGCTCCCGGACCAGAGTCCGATCCCTACGTGACCGTCGGTCAGATTGTAGAAAAAGGGCAGGTACTCTGTATCGTAGAAGCAATGAAATTGATGAACGAGATCGAGGCCGAGTGCAAATGCAAGATCATTAAAATTTGCAAAAGCAACGCTCAGGCGGTAGAATTCGGTGATCCACTGTTTGTTATCCAGAAACTTTAACTTAATTCGAGAGCGGGGTTCGTCTTCATGTTTCATAAAGTACTAATTGCCAACCGCGGTGAGATTGCCGTCAGGATTATCAGGGCTTGCAAAGAACTGGGTATCAAGACAGTGGCGGTCTACTCCCAGGCGGACATCCACTCTCTGCATGTCAAGCTTGCAGACGAGAGTGTCTGTATCGGTCCTGCTTCCAGTGCCCTGAGTTATCTCAATATCAACGCCATCATCAGTGCAGCTGAATTGACTGATGCTGAAGCTATTCATCCCGGCTACGGGTTTCTGTCTGAAAACCCGAAATTTGCCGAGGTTTGTGAAAAATGCGGCATCACATTTATCGGGCCGACTGCTGAAAGTATGCGTATCATGGGCGACAAAATCAGTGCCCGTCAGGCGGTTATCAAACAGGGAGTACCTATCCTTCCCGGGACTAAAGAGGGTGTGAAAACGGTTGAGGATGCGGTGAAAGTCGCGAAAGAAATCGGGTTCCCGGTTATCATCAAGGCGACTGCAGGTGGTGGCGGCCGCGGCATGAAAATAGTCCATTCTCAGGCGGCCCTGCCGAATGCATTTGCTACAGCCCGTGCAGAAGCACAGTCCGGATTTGGCAACCCAGAAGTGTATATCGAGCGATATTGCGAAAAACCCCGCCATGTAGAAATCCAGATACTGGGTGATAAACATGGAAATGTGATTCATCTGGGAGAGCGGGATTGTTCAATCCAGCGTCGCCACCAGAAATTGATCGAAGAAGCCCCCTCTACGGTTGTGACCCCTGAAATCCGTAAAGCTATGGGGGACGCTGCCGTCAGGGCTGCTGCTGCCGTCGGTTACAACAGTGCCGGCACGGTTGAATTTCTGGTGGATAAACAGAATAATTTCTTTTTCATGGAGATGAATACCCGCATACAGGTTGAGCATCCGGTGACCGAAATGATTACCGGAGTGGATCTGGTCAGGGAACAGATCCGTTCAGCCGCCGGGCTGCCGCTGCGCTACAAACAGGAGGATATCCAGATCAGAGGTCACGCAATCGAGTGCCGCATCAATGCGGAAGATCCGTTTAAATTTACCCCGTGTCCTGGTAAAATCACCGCGTATCATCCGCCAGGCGGGCTCGGTGTTCGCGTGGATTCGTTTGTGTACGACCAGTATTCGGTTGTGCCGAATTATGATTCACTGATTGGAAAACTGATCGTTCACGCTGACACCCGCGAGGAAGCCATCAAGCGAATGGCGAGGGCACTTGACGAATACAGGATTGAAGGAATTAAAACGACAATATTTTTTCACAAGCGCATAATGGCTCACAAGGACTTTATTGAAGGCGACATTGATACTTCTTTTCTTGAACGAATAGTTCTGGAGTAAATATCATGGACTTTCCTGATGAACTGAAATATTCGAAAGAGCATATCTGGGTGAGAGTAGAAAGCGGTTCGGCTGTTATCGGCATCACGGATTTCGCTCAGGAGGAACTTGGTACTGTTAGATGCGTGGAACTTCCTGATGAAGGAGATGAAATAGAACAGGACGATTCAATCGGCTCGATTGAAGCTCAAAAAACAGTTGCTTCACTGTATGCTCCATTCAGTGGAACAGTCCGGAGTATAAATCATGAAGCGCTGGAAAATCCTGAGCTGCTCAACGACGACCCGTACGATGGTGCCTGGTTGGTGGAGGTGTCGCTTGACGACCCTGAAGAGTTAAAAAACCTTCTGTCAGCTGATGATTATGCCGACTACATAGAAAACAGGGATTAATTGAGACATAAACTATGGTATAAGGGCGGGATCATGCTGTGATCTCGCCCTGTTTTATTTGAAAGGAATCAAACGTGCGTTTACCAATATTGTTGTCACTATCGATGCTGACTCTTCCCGGTGTGGTATGTTCTGCAGAGTCCCCCCTTTCACTGACTCTTAACGAGTCCATTCGCATGGCAGTCGAGAAAAACCTTGACGTTCGGGCTGAGTTGTACAATTCGGCGCAGTTTGAGGCGGACATACATCGAAATCGCGCAATTTATAACCCATTGTTTTCGGCACAAACCAATTATTCCGAATCGACGACAGCTACGGTCAGTGTAAATACACCTGTTTCGACCGCAGGAAGCTCTTTCCAACTGAACGCCGGCCTGAGCCAATTATTCTGGACCGGCGCCACCGCTTCTGCAGGTTTAAACAACGTCTTTAACAGCAACAAAAGAACCTCTTATGATTACTGGCAATCGAGTCTTGGAATTTCTATTGCCCAGCCACTCCTGAAAAACTTTGGACGGGAAGCTACCGAAGTCAACATCAATGTGTCGAGATTGTCAAAGTATGCCTCTCTCGAACGATTTAATTCCCGCTTGATATCTACCGTGGCTCAGGTCCGCACTGAATATTATAAGCTCCATAGTCTGCGGGAAGAGCGGGATGTGAAAAAAGTATCGTTGGAGTTGGCGCGAAAAATTCTCTCCGATACTCAAGCGCGCGTCAAGGCGGGTGTATTACCCGCAATGGAGGTGCTTAATGCTGAATTCGGCGCTGTTACCCGTGAAAAGGAACTTATCGACGCCGAACGGGCGGTGAGTGATCAGGTTGATGTACTGCATCTGCTCCTGCAGCTTGATTCCGGAGTAGTCGATATTCAGACAGTCGATCTGCCTCCTCGTGAGCGATTTGAAACAGTTGAGAGTGACGCGATCCAGAAGGCGTTAAACCGCCCTGATATACGAGAACAGAAGCGGAATCTTGAACTGAATGAACTTCAAACGAAAAATTACAGACAGAGAACACGTCCCGATTTGTCATTAATCGCCTCAGCCCAGCTGACAGGACTTGACAGTACGTACCAGCGCACCCTTGACAAGGTCGTTTCTTTTGATTATCCGGCATGGAGCGTCGGGCTCAATTTCAGTTATCCGCTGGGAAACGATGCGGCTGAAAACGATTATCGTAAAAGCAGACTCAAAACGGAGCAGATTTCCCTGCAGCTGCGAAGCCTGGAGGAAAGTTCGACAAAAGAAGTTAAGGCGGCTATTCGTGGTGTTGAAGTCGGATTTAAACAGATCGAGGTGACTGACCGGGGGAAAGTGTTTGCGGAAGAACGGCTGAGAGCCTTTATCCGTAAAAATGAGGTCGGTCTGGCTACGACCAAAGATGTACTTGATGTGGAAAACGATCTGGCCGTTTCCAAGAGCAATCAAATCAAGGCGGTTGTCGGGTATGCCAATGCACTGACCCAGTATTGGCAGGTTACCGGGGAACTGCTGGAGCGGGAAGGTGTCCGGGTTGTTGAAGGTAATGCCGATAAGCTGTACTCTGCAACTTACTGATGCTTAAAATCGGGCAGATAGAGTATGCGAATTGCACCCCTCTCTTCCATATCCTGCGAGAAAAATTCCCCTGTACAGGATACGAATTTATTTCCGGAGTACCGGCCGAACTGAACAGAATGCTTCATGCCGGTGATATAGATGTATGTCCTTCCTCCTCGATTGAATACGCATATCACCCGGACCAGTACACGATACTGCCACAACTTTCCATTTCGAGTATCGGTGCGGTTGCAAGTGTGCTGCTGTTCTCAAGAGTGCCTATAGAAAAACTTGACGGGAATAAAATCAGTCTCAGCTCTGAATCAGCCACTTCGGTGAATTTGCTAAAAATCCTGCTTAACCAGCGATTTGGCTGTTCCTGCTCCTATGAAGTTGCTCATCCGGATGGGTCCGGCTCAGCCGGTGAATCCGCCGCGATGCTGCTTATCGGTGATTCAGCTTTGCGGGCGTCACTGGATAGGTCAGATATGCTCGTGTATGACCTTGGGGAAATGTGGTACTCATGGACCGGCCTCCCATTTGTTTTTGCACTTTGGCTTTGTCGTAACGAAGTTGCACACGGATTGGAACTGAGGACTCTTGCATGGCAGCTGATTCAGGCCAAAGAGCTCGTTTCCGGGAACCTGGAACAGATCGTGATGCGTGTAAAAGAGGTCAGTTGGATGGGGCAGGAAAAACTGCTGTCCTATTGGCGGGATAATATCTCTTATCAATTGGATGAGCGTGAGAAGGCAGGATTAATGCTGTATTATGCCAAATGTTGCGAGGGAGGTTTGATTGCTGAAATACCTGAATTGCATTTCGCCTCACCAGACTTTTGACACGCTGTACCATACAGATAATTCTGCTCTCTTACCAGGATGCAGGACGTATCGGTGCTTATTTAAAAATATCTTTGTTAACGCACTTTTTCTTTGTATGAATCAGGTGATTGTATGAAGTTGTACCAACAAGGCACCCGTTCCTGGATTGATATTCTGTCGGGGGTCGTTCGTAATCAAAACGGGACAACAACTCCTGAAGAACGTCTTGATGACCGTTGTGTACGGGCCAATATTGTCTCGATGACACGCTGGGTCATGCTCGGTGCCGTAGCTCTGTACGCTCTGGTTGCAGCAGCCAGTTTTTCATTCAGCACTATCGGATTTTACTTCACCGCTCAGCAGGTGACGTTCCTTTCACTTACCGTGATTTCCGTTGTAATCTATAATTTTCTTCTCAGTTCAAAATGTTCCTCACTTTCGCGCCTTCCATACCTCATTCACCTGCAAGTCGGTCTTGATCTTTTTTTTGTAACAGTTCTTATTCACTTTACCGGAGGTGTTTTCAGCTGGTTCTGGCCGGTATACCTTCTTGTAACCCTTGAATCCGCGTTTCTCTACGAGGACAAACGTGATGTATGGCTGATAGGAACACTTGGGGCGGCATTTTACGGAGCCATACTTACGGCGGAAAGTGTGCGTCTGATTCCCGTGCTGGCCATGCCTTTTGTCGACTCATCCCAGCATGATGTATTTCTTTTTCAGATGCTGATGTGGTGCTGGGTGGCAGGGATGAATGCGACGGTTGCATTCATTGCCACATTCCTTATGGATACGATTCGTAAAGACGGAGTGCGAGTAAAAGAGAGTGAAGCAGCGTTGCTGGGTTTTGTTGCGTCTGCCAATGACCTGATTTTCTGTGTTGATAGAAACGGAAACATTCTGTACGGAAACCAAATTTTCATCGAACTCCTCTCAGATGACAAAACGGGAAACACCAGATCGTGCAATTTGTATGAGTTGGTACAGAGCGATACCCGCCCGCAGCTTTCGGAACAGATTGCTCATGTTCTTCAAAGTTCACAACCGGCCCATATTGATGTTTCATTTTCGACAGTTGGAAAACAGGCTGTCGATGTCGAAATGAGTCTTACCGCAGGTGTAAGAAGCGGAGATTCCCTTGCCGTATGGTGCGTCTGCCGTGATATATCGGAACGGAAACGTGCTCAGTTAGCCCTCTACTCGCTCGCTCATCATGACATCCTGACCGGATTGCCCAACCGTGTCCTGCTTGAAGATCGTCTTGTACAGGCCAAGGCACATGCGAATAGGCAGCAGAGCGGATTCGCCGTACTGTTTCTGGATTTGGATCGTTTTAAGATAATCAATGACACCCTGGGTCATTCGGTTGGTGATGAGTTGTTGCGCCTGGTAGCCATCCGTCTGCAACGGACGCTGAGAGAAACCGATACTGTTGCAAGAATCGGGGGTGACGAGTTTATCGTCCTGTTGGCGGACACCGCCCACCGTGAGGATGTTGCGCTGTTGGCTGACAAGATCATGAAGTCGCTTGCGATTCCTTTTTATCTGAGAGCTCACGAGCTTTTTGTGACAACCAGTCTTGGCGGCTGCATGTATCCTGAAGATGATCATGATACCGAATCGATGATGAAAAAAGCAGATATTGCCATGTACCATGCGAAAGCGCTCGGAAGGAATAATTTTCAGTTTTTTGATACCGAGATGGACCAGAACTCATCCCGACGGTTTGTGATTTCAAACAGTCTCAGAAAAGGATTGGAACAGCGGGAATTTTGCCTGTATTATCAGCCAAAGGTTGACGTTTCCACGGGACGCATCGTTGCCATGGAAGCATTGGTACGGTGGGAGCATCCTGAGTTGGGTCTGCTGTCACCGCTTGAATTCATTCAGCTTGCCGAGGAAAACGGCTTGATCGTCCAGTTGGGTGAGTGGGTTCTCAGGGAGGCATGCAGTCAGAATGTTCAATGGCACAATGAAGGGATTACCAATTTGCGGGTGGCGGTCAATCTCTCCGGATACCAGCTTCAGCACAATGCCCTGTTGCCGCTGATCCGGAAAATAATTGCTGAAACCGGCATTTCTCCAGACAATCTTGAATTTGAGATTACTGAAAGCGTTATCATGCAGAATCCGGATTTTGCCGTTTCAATACTTGCATCGATCACAGAATTGGGTATTCATATTTCGATAGATGATTTTGGTACCGGTTACTCTTCACTTGCTCATCTGAAGCGCTTTTCCGTTAATACTCTTAAAATTGACAAGTCTTTTGTTCAGGATGTTGATTTAAGCAGCACCGATGCTGCGATAGCAACTGCGATTATTGCCATGGGGAACAGCCTGAATCTGAATGTAATCGCTGAAGGTGTTGAGACGCAAGCGCAGTATGACTTTCTTAAAGACAACAACTGTGGGCAGGTACAGGGGTATCTTTTCGGCCGCCCGCTTCCTGCAGAGGAATTCGTTACCGTTCTGAAACAGAATTATCTGGATACCGAAAAGGGAAGGTAGCGTACCTCAGCTGTTTAATCAAAAAGAGTATCCTGATATTGTGCCGAATAATCGGACAGTATGCGGGTATGGTCAAAACAGAGTTGTCGCGGCAGTGAATCCCGCCTGAAGGTCGACAGGTTTAGTGCATCATCAGCGGCGCGGGGAATGCCGTGGGCAGAAGCGATAAATACCGTTGAAATTGTGTGCATCCGGTCGTCACGCGCCGGGTCGGAATAACATCCCAATAAGCGCAAATCAAAAATATTCAGCGACGTCTCTTCAAACGCTTCCCGGACGGCAGCGGCCTCAAGTGATTCTCCATACTCTACAAAACCTCCCGGCAAAGCCCAGCCAAAAGGTTCATTCTTCCGCTCAATGAGCACAATACCGCTCTCCAGCTCGATAATTATATCTACTGTCGGGAATGGATTCCGGTACTGTTTAATGTTGGAACCGCAGGAAGGGCAGGTGAGAGTGGTGAAGGACATGCATACTCCGTACAATAAAAAAAGGGGGAATAGAAATTCCCCCTCTGATCAAAAAGACAGTAAAGCCGAAACTATTTCTTTTTCTTTGCTCCGGCAGCTTTTTTGGAAGCTTTGAGAGGGTTGACCTTCAGCTCGGCTACGGATAGATCAACTTTTACGTGGGAAGCAAAGTTACAGATTCCGCCGATCCATTTTTTGGCTGGCGCAGGGTATGCGCTGCATACCTGGCCAATGCTGCCGGTCACAACGCGTTCGCACCCTTCACAGTTTTCAGCAATAGTCTGGCAGGAACCATCAGGAAATATACACCCCTGTTTTCCCCAAAAGGTACACTCGGTACCTGCAAGTACGGTCTGACACTTCATACTTCTTCCTCCTGAATTTGTTCTCGAATGAATTGTTACTCTAGCAATTCTTGCCGAGAAAAGTCAACGTAAAAATTGAAGGGAATCCGGACTGTTCGGGGGGGTGTGCGTAAGAATCAGCTGCCGCTGATGGAGAGAAAGTTTCTGAAGAGTTCCATGCCACCTTCTGTCAGAATTGATTCCGGGTGGAACTGCACCCCCCAGAGTGGGAGCACCTTATGACGCAGCCCCATAATTTCGCCATTTTCGACCCAGGCTGTCACTTCAAGGCAATCAGGAAGAGTGGTGCGATCGACAGTCAGTGAATGATAACGGGTGGCCGAAAAAGGGTTTTCAAGCCCGGCAAATAGATCTTTCCCGTCATGAAAAATGGGGGATGTCTTGCCATGCATGAGAGATGCGCTCCGAAGTATTGTGCCGCCAAAGGCAAATCCGATTGACTGATGTCCGAGACAGACCCCTAAAATAGGGATTTTCCCGGCGAAATGTGTAATTGCAGAAACGGAAATCCCGGCTTCTTCCGGAGAACAGGGACCGGGTGAGATGATCAGCCGTTCCGGCTGCATTGCTTCTATCTCTGCTAGTGAAATCTTGTCGTTGCGATGTACCTGTACGTTCTCACCCAGTTGTCCGAAATACTGAACGATGTTGTAGGTAAATGAATCATAATTATCGATCATCAGGAGCATTTCAGGCCAAACCTCTCTCGGCGATTTCAACCGCCCGCATGACTGCCATTCCCTTGTTAACGGTTTCCTGCCACTCGGAAGCAGGATCTGAATCGGCCACAATTCCTGCACCAGCCTGCAGATGAACCTTTCCGTCCTTTATCACCAGGGTCCGGATAGTAATGGCAAGGTCCATGTTTCCGGAAAAGGAAAAATAACCGACGGCACCGCCGTAGATTTCACGGCGTACCGGCTCAAGCTCATCAATAATCTGCATGGCACGGACTTTCGGAGCCCCGGACAGGGTGCCGGCAGGAAATGTTGCCCTGACCAGATCAAAGGCATCCCTGTCTGCCGATAATCGGCCTTGCACGTTTGAAACGATATGCATGACATGGGAATAGCGTTCGATGAGCATCAGTTCAGAAACGGTGACAGAACCGGTCGTGCAGACCCGTCCCAGATCGTTTCGGCCAAGATCTACCAGCATAACGTGCTCGGCACATTCTTTTGGGTCTGCAAGCAGTTCATCAGCCAGTGTGGCGTCATCCTCGGCGGTAGCACCGCGGGGACGTGTCCCTGCGATGGGGCGTAACTCCACCTTCTCCCCCTCTTTGCGAACCATTACCTCCGGTGAAGCACCAGCTATAACCGTGTCGTCGAGACGCAGGAAAAACATGTATGGTGAAGGATTAAGCGTTCTCAGCACCCGGTATATGTCAAGCGGGTCGGCACTCAATTCACCGCTGAATCGCTGGGAAAGCACGACCTGAATGATATCGCCTGATCGCACATACTCCTTTGCCTTCTCGACGGAATTCTCAAAAGAGACACGGGACATGTTGGAGAGAAACCGGACCGGTTTACCCGGGGTGGAAACACTCTGTGCCGGAAGCGGAGTGCGAAGGCGGTTTATGAGGGCATCAATTTTTTCGGTCGCACGGTCATACGCCTCTGTAGGTGATATCGTCTCTGTTATATGAGCATTTGAAACTACTTTTATTTTCTGATGCATGGTGTCAAAAATGACGATAGTGTCTGTAATTAGAAAATATGAATCGTATGCATCAAGCTGCGCCGGTTTTTCAGTCGTCAGCGATTCAAAGTGGCGAACCATATCGTAGCCAAGATAGCCGACGGCACCGCCGAAAAAACGGGGAAGCCCGTCAACCTCTACAGGCGTAAACTGGGCAAGAAGTTCTTTGATGCAGTTCAGCGGATCGGAGGATTCCAGCTGGACGGTTATACCGTCTGAAATAGTTTCAACACGAGTGCCTTTTGAACGGATGATGACAGAGGGTGCCGAGCCCAGAAAGCTGTAGCGCCCCCACTTTTCACCACCCTCGATACTTTCGAGGAGAAATGAAAACTTCCCGTCATCAATTTTTTTGAAAGCCGAGACCGGAGTATCCATGTCCGCCATGATTTCCCGATAGACCGGAATCAGGTTGCCTTTTTCAGCGAGCGTATAAAAAGTGTCACGTTGTGGTAAAAACATTACCTACCTCTGTGTGTTAAATCTGGGGAAAAGGCTACCACAGGCTCTCTGGAGAGTCAAGTTCAGTGGACATCCTGCATTATTCGGGCTTGACAACCTTGCAGTCCTTGTGGTTAAGTGCCCGCATATGAACTCAAACCGCTTCTATATCGCATTCAGCTTTTACTTTTGGTCCGGCTTTTATTTCAGGCCGTCTGCCCGGGTAGAGGTGTAAGCGAAGAAGCTATCACACGAATCCACAAACCGGGGCAGACGAAAGTCTCCCCGGTTTTTTGCTGTCTGTTAACTCAGTTCAGCCAGGGCCGGGGGAAACTTCCGGCCCTCAACGTTTGCGGGAAAGGATCGAGGGATGATAATCGTAATGAAGGCAGGAGCCGCAAAGAAAGACAAGGATGAGGTCTTGAAGCGTATCAAGGCATTGGGGTACACGTCGCATGTAATTCATGGTGCGACCCGGGACGTAATCGGAGCAATCGGTGACGAGCGCGGCAAGTCGGCTCTGCAGGCGCTTGAGTCTCTGCATGGCGTGGAAAATGTCGTTCCAATTCTGCAGCCGTATAAACTGGCTTCACTGGAAGTCAAAAAGGAGTCCAGCGTGGTACGGATCAGCGACACTGTTGTCATCGGCGGCCCGCAGATTGTCATCATGGCCGGCCCGTGTTCTGTTGAGAGTGAAGAGCAGATTGTCGAATCCGCCCTCGCGGTAAAAAAAGCCGGAGCTCACATTCTGCGCGGCGGGGCATTCAAACCGCGCACTTCACCGTATTCCTTCCAGGGGCTTGAAGAAGAGGGATTGAAGCTGCTGGCAAAGGCTCGCGATATTACCGGGCTCCCTTTTGTTACTGAAGTTATCAACCCTGAAACAGCCGAAATGGTTGCCGACTATGCCGATATCCTGCAGATTGGTGCCCGTAATTCACAGAACTTTGCCCTGCTTAAAAAAGTCGGTCAGCTTGGCAAGCCGGTGCTGCTCAAAAGGGGTATGGCGATGACGATTCAGGAACTCCTGATGAGCGCCGAATACATCATGAGCGAAGGCAACCAGGCGGTTATCCTCTGCGAAAGGGGTATTCGAACCTTTGAAACGGCCACCCGCAATACCCTTGATCTGTCTGCAATTCCGGTTCTGAAGGGAAAAACACATCTGCCGGTTGTTATCGACCCGTCTCACGGTACAGGCAATCATCATTACGTCGCTCCGATGAGCTATGCAGCCGTAGCAGCTGGTGCCGACGGGTTGATCATTGAAGTACACCCGGATCCGGAACATGCTTCGTCTGACGGCGCCCAGTCTTTGAAACCGGCAAAATTCGAGAGAATGATGCAGAAATTACGGCTGTTCGCCGAGGTGGATGGAAGGACGCTGTAGCAGTATAATCTAGGAAAAAGCATTTGAAACACGGAGCAACAGAGCAACAGAGCAACCCTGAAAAGAATTCTGATGGAGAACTATTTTGAGACCTACTGCAGGCAGTGTCTCCCACTTTTTCTGCAAGGATTTTGCATTCTCAGTTGCTCTGTTGCTCTGTGTTAAATTGATTATTTTTTGGTTACTCGGCATGGTCGGGATACATCTTTTCAATCTGCCGGAACGTGTCAATGCACTCAAGAAAGACCTCAACCAGTTCAGGATCGAACTGCTTTCCCGCCTCTGCGCGGATATTTTCCAGCACTTCGCTCTCATTCCACGCCTCCTTGTAACAGCGCCGGCAGGAAAGGGCGTCATAGACATCGGCCAGTGCAACAACTCTTCCGAAAAACGGGATTTCGTCTCCGCGCTTTCCCAGTGCCGATCCGTTTTCATTTTCAAAGCCGGGAAGTGCTTTCTGAGTCAGCGGATCAATGTGGCCGGGATAGCCGTTGCCGTCCCACCGCTCGTGGTGGCTGATTGCTACAATGGCGGCTGATTCGTCAAAATCCGAATAAATATCTGAAAACAGATTGGCTCCGAAAAGCGTATGCAGCTTCATGACCTGAAATTCTTCGGGTGTGAAGCGTCCCGGTTTCTTCAGGATGTTGTCTGAAATCGCAACCTTGCCCACATCGTGCAGCATGGCGGACATGCGCAGCACATCCCGGTTTCGATCAATTTCCGGCTGGGGAACGTTATGCTTGAAAGCCCAGGCTTCGTACAGGGCAACAGAGTAGGCGGCGACCCGGTTGACATGAGGGCCGGTTTCTTTAGGGTCGCGCAGTTCGGCCATTTTGTTCATGCGCAGGATTATCTCTCTGGTCATCTTTGCACGTTCGATCGCATTGGCGGCGTTGTTGGCAAAGTACAATATGATTTCTTCGTCATCTTGGGCAAAGGGAATAGTGTCGCCATGATTGTCGATCGCATTGATCAGCTGAAGTATGCCGATAACGTCTCCGCGAAAATTCTGCAGCGGGATTGTCAGCATGGAGCAGGTCCGGTACCCGGTAAGATCATCGTACGACCTGTTAAATGAAAACGGATAATAGTTGCTGACTTCATATACGTCTGAGATGTTCAGGATAGAGCCGTTTGAAGCGACATAACCGGCAATTGAACCGTTGCTGATCGGGACGCTGAAGGTGGAATAGGGAAGTTTTCTGCCCGGCGGGAGCTGTCGCTGTAAGGTGTCGTTCTGGGCATAGCGAAAGGTCAGATTATCTCCCTCGCGGACATAGATTGAACCGGCATCGCAGTTTGTAAAACCACGCGCCTCGAGCAGAATTTTCTCCAGGAGAAGATCAATGTCCTTAATCTGCGAAATTTCATAGCCAAGATCGATAATCTTACGGAGTTTTTCTTCCTGACTCGCCATAATATCCCCTTTTAATCGCAGGTAAGTGTGCATATATACATTATTTGGAGCCGATAATCAAATAGCAGTTTAGATGATGCTCGTGTACTGTTTTTTGACGTTGCACGGTGACGGTAATTACTCTACGATGCTCTTATTTTTTATGGGAGGATTCAACTATGAATATCAGATCCTGTCTCGCTGCTGCAGTCGTGTTTATCGTTTTTCTTGCAAATCCCGGAACGGGAAGAGCGGTGGAGACGGGGGGTGCACTTGAAAAAAGCATGTCAGATACTCTCGATATCTGGCGTGAAGGCCGATACGAACAGCTTTTTGAGATGTTGGCACATCGCGGTAAAACCTCTCGCGAAACGTTTGTGCATAAAATGCGTGAGTCATCAATCCATCCGGCCTGCTGCTGGCAGAAAATGGAGCACTTCAAGGTGTTGAACGAAAAACGTACCGAGGCTACGGTGTACGTTAAAATCGGACTGGAGGGGACTCCAGGCGCAGCCGAATCAACGACCCGTGAATTCAAGATGACTCACCAGGAAGGGGTCTGGAAGATGCAGCTGGCGGATGTCCTTTCGATTGCCGGGGCAACGGGTAAAAAAAAGGGCGGTACGAAACTTCACACGAAGAAGAACACTCTGCATTACAACTGATACAGCAGAGTGCCGGTCTCACATTATATTCACCGGGGAACAACGATGAATGATTCAGCCGAACGAAACGATCTGGCCGGATATGCCTGTACCAGCGGTGCTTCACGTGGCCGTAAATATCCTGAAGAGCATCGTGATAACCGCCCCGCCTTCGAGCGTGACCGTGACCGCATTGTTCACTGTGCCGCTTTCAGGCGGCTTGAGTACAAGACGCAGGTCTTCGTCAATCATGAAGGGGATTATTACCGCACCCGGCTGACGCACTCGCTTGAGGTGGCTCAGATCGGGAGGGCCATCGCCCGGAAATTACATTTGAATGAGGAACTGACGGAGGCCCTTGCCTTATCTCATGACCTGGGGCATACACCGTTCGGACATACCGGTGAAGAAGTTCTTAATCGACTGATGCAGGGTTTTGGCGGTTTTGAGCATAACATGCAGTCTTTTCGTGTCGTGGACGAACTGGAAGAGAGGTACCCCGGGTTTAACGGATTGAATCTGACATGGGAGGTGCGTGAGGGAATCATTAAACACTCAACTCCTTACGATGCCGCCAGTGAAATAATGGCCGAATTCCTGCCGGGGACTGTCCCCTCCATTGAGGGGCAGATCATTAATTACGCCGACGAAATCGCGTATAACAACCATGATATCGATGACGGCCTGAAATCGGGCTACATAACACTGGAGATGCTTGGACAGGTGGATCTGTGGCGCGATGTCTGTTCAGAAGTACGACGGAAATATCCGGCAATCGACGATAAACGACTCGTCTACCAGACAATCAGCGCCCTGATCGGATTGTTGATCGGTGATCTCTGTACGACGACGGCATCTAATCTTCAAAAATTCAACATAGTTTCCCGGGATGATTTGCAGCGGGTAAACCGTGCCGTTGTTCATTTTAATGACGACATAACCGTTCGTAACCTTGCGCTCAAAAAGTTTCTGTTCCAGAACCTGTATCGCCATTACAAGGTGGAAAAGATGCGGGTTAAGTCTGAACTGTTCATTACCCGTTTATTCGAAACGTATCTGCGTTACCCCAATCTGCTGCCGCCGAAATACCAATCACGATGTGAATATTTCGGTCTTCAACGGGTTGTCTGTGATTACATTGCCGGCATGACTGACCGGTTTGCGCTTGATGAATATAAACGACTGTTCGACCCATACGAAAGAGTGTAACTAAATGAAAGAAACAGTAAAACCCGAACAATTTGACTTTTTTGCCTTTCTTTCCCGCATGCGTTATATCAGTCGCTGGGGTTTGATGCGCAACACCGTCCCGGAAAACATTCAGGAGCACAGCCTCGATGTGGCTGTCATCGCACACGCGTTGGCAATGATCCGCAATACGTATTTTGGCGGCACTCTTGATCCATCCCGCGCGGCAATGTACGGGATCTTTCACGATGCCAGTGAAATATTCACCGGAGACATGCCGACGCCGGTCAAGCACTTCAATCCGAACTTCAAGCGGTCATTTCATCAACTTGAGGATCGTGCCCGGAGGAAACTCCTGGCGATGCTGCCGCCGGAACTTGCCCGGGAATATGAGCCGCTGTTCTTTTTTGAAGATCAGGAAGAGTATGTCCATCTGGTAAAGTCCGCTGACAAAATTGCGGCCCTGACGAAGTGCATTGAAGAGGGAAAGAGCGGTAACCATGAGTTCCGTCGTGCCGAAGCGGAGCATTTCGAGCAGTTGTCCGCCAGTCGACAGCCTGAAGTGATCTACTTTCTGGAAAAACTTCTCCCCGGCTACCGCCTGTCACTGGATGAGTTGAAATTGGGGTAGCTAAAAACGGCCCCCGGAAATATTTTCGGGGGCCGTTTTTAGTTACACGTATGTACACAATAGCTGTTTTTCAGGAATAATTTTGATTACGCCACCAGATATTTCTCCACCGCTTCCGGATCCATGTCATTTACCACGGAAAAAATCTGTGTCGAATCATTGAGTCGCATTTCAATCCTGCATTTAGCGCCAAATTCTGCTTTCGTATATCGGAGCATAATTCTGGCGCTGAGACGGTAGAGATCATCATTCTGGTCGCCGATAATAATTGCCACCGGTGTGTTGCCATCCAGCCAGGTCAGCGCTGCTTCTCCCGACTGGCGTGCATGCTCAAGCTGATTGTTGTCCCCCTCGCTGCGCCCCATGATCGCCTTGCTCTGCGGAGCGATGCGGAAGTGACGCCCGGTTTTGAGCAGCCGGAAATCGCGCAGGTTGAGCTCCTCCGAGTGATCAAAAACATCCTTTATTTTCGGGACGAACGACAATTCAGTCAGCAGGCAGCCACCGGCCGGGCAGGGGTAGTTTTTGACATCAAGATCATCAGCCATCTGCATCTGGATTGAGCGTGACCGGCCTTCAATTGCCAGCATTTTGTCTCTATTCACCCACCCCTCTTTTTCGGGGATCGTCGCTTCGAAATGTCTGGCGGAAAGCGGCCGGAGCAGCAGTCCTTCAAGCCCGCTTTCCCGCTCGATGACACGCAGTGTATCCCGCCGCTGGCTCATCGGTCGCTGGCCGAGCACTTCACCGGTAAACACAAAATCGGCGCCGCTCTCAAGCATATATTCTTTGGCTTTCCTGAGCAGATAAATCCGGCAGTCAATACAGGGATTAACCCCTTTCCCGTAGCCGTGAACAGGATTTCGGACGATTTCGAGATAATCCAGCCCCTTGTGTACAACTTTGATCGGGATGTTGTATTCCTGCGCGACCCGGACCGCCTCGGATTTGCAGCCGGAGTTTTTTCCGGTACAGGTACAAAAAGGGGAGGTGAAATTGAGGGCTTCGACTTCGATACCGAGATCAAGCATCATCTTGACGGCCAGAGTGGAGTCGAGTCCTCCGGAGAGGAGGGCAATTGCTTTTCGTTTCATATGTAAAGAGCTCCTGGGGCTCCATGACGAGAACATTCAGAACAAGCGGTGACCGTCACAGGACCGATTTTCATTAAGGCTAGCATGCCGTACGATCGAATGTAAAGCGGTAAGTCGTCATCTTGACACTTGGAACCTCGTTGGATTTCTGTTACCTTTTGCGGTACGCCGGTTGTTGCCGGACTCAATTTCAATTTAACTGAAACCGGCAGTTCAATAACACGGAGCCGCGGAGAATAGTGAGAAATAAAAGATGTAAGGTCTGAAACAAAAATACCTTTTGGTGGGCCTTAAGGCTTCTTGTTTGTCTGTAACTATCAGGTTTTAAACTTTTATTCAGTATCTACGTGTTGAATGCTTTTTCCAGCGTTAATCTTTAATTTAACGGGATGTGCTGCATGTGGACAACAACATTACTGGCCCGTTATCTTGATGGTGAGCCCCTGCACATTGTGGCCGAACACAGCCGGTACGTCGCAGATCTCGCGCTGGAAGTTGCCGGCCGCTTCACAATGAGTGATGATGACCGCCGATTTATTGAAGAAGCGGCACTGCTGCACGACATCGGTGTCAGTCAGGTACATGCACCCGAACTCGGACTGTACGGGGAACACCCGTACATCATGCATGGCGTACTCGGGCGTGATATTCTGGAGAGAGAAGGGTACCCGATCCATGCGCTCGTATGTGAACGCCACACCGGCGTCGGATTGACCTGCGAAGATGTAATCCGGCAAAAATTGCCGCTTCCGCATCGGGACATGTGCCCGGTATCACTTGCAGAGCAGATAATCTGTTTTTCCGATTTATTCTATTCAAAGAAACCGGGCAGATTGGCTGAACGCAAGAGTGTTGAAAGGGTGAGGATGAAGCTGCTCCCTTTCGGGGAAGAAAAAGCGGCTGTTTTTGAATTGTGGCTGGCAAAATTTAATTATACATAAGTCGAATCAGAGCAAATATAATCTCTGTTTTCACGCAACGACTCAACGACGCAACGCTTAAAACTTTGAATGTATGTTCAGTTCAAATGCCTTTCGTTGCGTCGTTGCGCCGTTGCGTGAGATATGCCTTGCTTGACTATTGTTTGAAATCAAAGTTGTAAGAGACTAAAACCGGTTGCTTTTTATCATACCTTGTTTTACATTATCCTTCTTTTTTAACTTCTTGTAACGACTACCCACCAGGCGGTTTCCCTTGCAGAAAAAAGTGTTGCCCATTCAGGATCTCCGTTCGCGTATTGACAGTATTGATGATGCTATTCTTGACCTGTTGAATGAACGATCGCAAGTCGTTCTTGAAGTCGGGCGCCTCAAGTCAGGAAACAATCTTGATTTTCACGTTCCGGGCCGTGAACGCCAGATCTATGAACGGCTGTTGAGCCAAAATCCTGGACCGTTTCCGAATGATGCACTGAAAAGTATTTATCGTGAAATAATATCAGCCTGCCTGGCGCTGGAATCGCCGATGAAGGTCGCTTTTCTGGGGCCCAAGGCAACGTTCAGTCACCTGGCAACCATGCAGCAGTTTGGGCTTTCGGCCGAACTGGTCCCCATGAAATCAATCCCGTCGGTCTATGAAGAGGTGGAGAAGGGGAAGGCGCTGTACGGAGTCGTGCCGGTCGAGAACTCGACAGAAGGGGTTATATCCCACACTCTGGACATGTTTGTGGAAAGCAAGCTGCAGATCACCGCCGAGATTCTTCTGGAGGTGCATCACGACCTGTTATCCCGTACCGGCCGCCTGGAGGATATCAAAAAGGTCTACTCGCATTCGCAGCCAATTGCCCAGTGTCGCCAGTGGCTCGATGAAAATCTTCCCGGCATTCCCATGGTTGATGTCGCATCCACCGCCGTCGCGGCCCAGATTGTCAGTGAGGACTATACCGCGGCCGCCATAGCCAGTGAACTGGCCGCTTCGCTCTACGATCTCAAGGTTGTCAGGAGCCGGATCGAAGATCAGGTCAATAACTTTACCCGTTTTCTGGTGATTTCCCGCAAAGGGTGTGACCGTTCGGGGAGTGATAAGACTTCGGTACTCTTTTCGGTCAAGGATGAACCGGGAATTCTCTGTCGCATGTTGGAACCGTTTGCCAAGCGCGGCATCAACCTTACTAAGATCGAATCCCGGCCATACAAGAGCAAGGCATGGGAATACATCTTTTTCCTCGACCTTTTCGGCCATTATTCCGATCCTGATGTTTCTGAAGCTCTGGAGGAACTGAAGGGATGCTGCCAGTTCCTTAAAGTTCTCGGATCATATCCGCGTTCGATGTAGGAGGGGGTCGGATGAGCGAGATTATAGAACGTCTGGCCATTATCGGTGTGGGACTGATCGGCGGCTCCCTTGTGCGCGCTCTGCGCGAGGCCGGGGTCGTGAAGAGCGTCGTCGGCATCGGCAGGTCCCGTCCAAACCTGGAGGAGGCGCTCTCCCTGGGCATCTGCGACGAGATAACCCAGGACCCGGTTGAAGGAGTACGGGGCGCCGATGTGGTGTTCATCTCTGTACCGGTCTGCGCTATCCCCGGTGTTGTCGCCGGGATCGCCCGGTCCCTGGCTCCCGGCTGCATCGTTACCGACGGGGGAAGCGTCAAAAGTGCTATTGTCAGCGAGTGCGAGGCGCTCATGCCATCGGGCTGTTTCTTCGTCGGCGGCCACCCTATAGCCGGTACCGAGCACACCGGCGCTGCCGCCTCATTCGCCACTCTCTACCGGGGCAGACGCTGTATCCTGACGCCAACTGAGCGAACCGACGTTGCGGCTCTGGAACGGGTCGCCAGCATGTGGCGGCTTGCCGGAGCCGACGTCTGTTTCATGGAGCCGGGGCATCACGACCGGATTTTCGCAGAGATTTCGCACCTGCCCCATATGGCGGCATATGCGTTGGTGCATGCCGTGGGGACTGCGGATGTGGAGGGGGAAAACGTCCTCTCCTATACAGCCGGTGGTTTCCGGGACTTCACTCGTATAGCCTCATCCGACCCGGCCATGTGGCGCGACATCGCCTTGATGAACCGGAATGCACTCCTGCAAAGCATCGACGGATTTTCGGCCAGCCTGACCGAGCTGCGCCGTCGTATCGAGGCGGGAGACGGCGCGGGGTTGAGTACGTTTTTCACTACTGCAAAACAGTTCCGCGACGGAATCATCTGATTCAACTATCTGGAGAACCCGTGAATTTAATTACCGTACTGCCGGCTGCTTCTGTCAAGGGCGAGATCACCGTTCCAGGGGATAAATCGATTTCCCATCGTTCCATCATGCTCGGGGCGATTGCTAACGGCATCACAACAGTTCGCGGTTTCCTCCGCGGCGAAGACAATATGTCAACCATGCACGCATTCCGTGCCATGGGGGTTGATATCGATGATGATGGCGAAACGATTCGCATAACCGGCCGGGGGCTGCACGGTCTGCGCGAGCCGGGTGATGTTCTGGACTGCGGCAACTCCGGTACAACTATCAGGCTGATCACCGGTCTCCTTTCCGGTCAGTCATTCTTCTCGGTTGTCACCGGTGATCAATATCTTCGAAAACGGCCCATGAAACGGGTGGTAGAGCCGCTTTCACTCATGGGGGCCCGTATTGCTGGCCGCAATGGAGGAACGTTGGCTCCATTGGCAATTACTGGTGGCTCTTTGAAAGGAATAGAGTATAAAACACCGGTGTCAAGCGCTCAGATCAAGTCATCGATCATGCTGGCGGGCCTGTATGCTGCCGGTGAAACGAGTGTGAGTGAGCCGAGTCTGTCTCGGGATCATTCAGAGCGTATGTTCAGGCACTTCGGCGCGTCACTGGACATACACGACACCGGCGTGACGGTCCGGGGCGGGGTTGAGCTGACCGCCCGGGAAGTGACCGTGCCGGGAGACATCTCATCGGCCGCATTTTTTATCGTCGCCGGCCTGATCACCCCGAATTCCGAACTGTTGATACGGAACGTCGGTGTAAATCCGTCCCGAACCGGTGTGATAGATATTCTACTGGCAATGGGCGGCAACATTCAGCTGCTGGACGAACGTGAGGTTTCGGGTGAGCCGGTTGCTGATATATTTGTACGTTCTTCCCGGCTCAAAGGAACCAATATTTCCGGCGCTGTTGTTCCCCGGGCTATTGATGAATTCCCGGCGATCTGCGTCGCAGCGGCACGCGCCGAAGGGGTCACAACTATCAGGGACGCCAGGGAACTGCGGGTAAAAGAGACCGACCGGATAACAGCTATGGCCGTTAATCTCGGCACGCTGGGCATTATGGTAACCGAGTGCGAAGACGGCATGGATATCACCGGTTCAGATAAGCTGTCCGGCGGGACTGTCGACAGCTGTGGAGATCATCGTATCGCCATGTCCCTGTCGATAGCGGCTCTTGTTGCGTCCGGTGCGATCACAGTGACGGATATCGACTGTGTGGCAACATCATTTCCGACCTTTTTCCCGCTGCTGGAAAAAGTCTCCGTGAAATAGCCCATGTCCTCACGACCCGATGGAATCGTCATCGCCATAGACGGCCCTTCCGGCGCCGGAAAAAGCACGCTTGCCCGTCTGCTGGCCGGGCGTCTCGGCTATATCCAGATCGATACCGGGGCGATGTACCGGGCAGCCGCACTTCTGATTTCACGTGCGGGTATTGATCTTGATGACCATGCAGCGCTTGAGGCTTTTTGCAGAAATCTTGTCATACAGCTGGAATTGATATCCGGAAGACAGGTGGTGCGTGCCAACGGAATTGATGTTACGGATCAGCTCCGTACCCCGGAAATGTCACTATTGACCTCCCGGACGTCGACTCTCAAGCCGGTTCGGGATGCGTTACTCAAGTCGCAGCAGAAAATGGGCAGCCGGGGCGGCGTTGTTCTCGAAGGGCGCGATATCGGCACGGTGGTGTTCCCTGATGCGGAAATAAAATTCTACCTGAACGCATCTGTGGAGGAGCGCGCCCGGAGACGCTGCGAAGAGCTGGCACTCGTCGGGGAACCGGTAACTCTCGCAGAAACGATTGCCGATGTGGCAAAACGGGACCGGCAGGACTCCGGGAGAGATATCGCACCACTCCGACAGGCGGACGATGCAATTGCCGTCGATTCATCGCATCTATCAATTGATGAGGTTTTGGCCATGATGATAACGCTGTGCCGCGAAAAAATAATGACTCCTGAATCTTCGTTATGAAAGTTATCCTTGCCAAACAGGCCGGCTTTTGTTTCGGGGTCAGGCGTGCTACGCAACTGGCCTTCGCCGCGGCCGGCAAGGATCAGAAAACCTACACCCTCGGGCCGATTATTCATTCTCCACAGGTCGTCGGTAAGCTCGAAGAGTTAGGAGTCCGTGTCCTTGATTCACTTCACGGCCTCGAATGCGGGACCATAATTATCCGCTCTCACGGTGTCGAGCAGAAAGAGATCACTGAAGCGCAGCAGAAGCACCTTTCTATCGTCGATGCAACCTGCCCGTTTGTTAAAAAGGCCCAGGAGCATGTGAAGAGTCTTTCAGATGCCGGGTATGGAGTTGTTGTTGTCGGAGATGCGGACCACCCTGAAGTTCAGGGTATTGTTTCCTACGGCGGTGAAAAGGTATTTGTGGTTGCGTCCGGCGAAGATGTCAAAAAACTCCCTAAAATGAAAAAAATCGGGGTGGTGGCCCAAACGACCCAGTCGTTTGAAAACCTGAAAAACGTTGTGTGTGAATGTTTGCAGCGGGGGGGCGAAATCCGTGTGTACAACACGATCTGTGATGCGACTGCAGTCCGGCAGGAAGAGGCAAAAGTGCTGGCCGGCCAGGTTGACTGCATGCTGGTGATCGGCGGCTTTAACAGCGCCAATACCCGGCGGCTGCTTGAAGTATGTGCCGAGCTGCAGCCGCGCACCTACCACATTGAAACAGCGGCGGAAATTATTCCGGAGTGGTTTGAAGGTGCCGAACAGGTCGGAGTCACTGCAGGGGCGTCAACTCCGAAGTGGATTATCGATGAAGTTATGAACAAAATTGAGGAATTGAATAAAAGCGATTGAAATATTTTGAGCATATTGCTACATTACCAGACTTAATAAAAATAGAAGAACGATAAACGTCCAGGGGGTATGGTGTAATGGTTGATTTTAAAAGGCTTGACGCTGCCGGAGAAGAGAATGAAGAACTCGACGGCGATCAGCAGAGCAGTGAATTTGCAGCGCTTTTCACTGAAAGTTTAAAAGATCGTCCCGAACGGGATAAAATCATAGAGGGAACTGTTGTGCGCGTGGATGTTGATACGGTCCTCGTTGATATCGGACTGAAGTCGGAAGGTCATGTGCCAATCGCTGAATTCCGGAATGCTGATGGTGAACTGACGGTCCAGATCGGCGACAAGATTCGTGTCCTTATGACACGTCAGGACGGAAGAAAAGGATATGTCCTTTCCAAGAAGAAAGCAGATTATCTTTCCGCGTGGGATAAGATCGGTGACGCCTGTCAGGAAGGGGGCATTATCGAGGGCACCATTACCGGCAAGGTAAATGGCGGTTTTACCGTCGACATCGGCGGCGTTCAGGCGTTTCTTCCCTCTTCACAGGTTGATATCCGCCCCTCCTCCGACTCCGACAGCTACACAGGGTTGAAATCGAATTTCAAGGTTATCAAGATAAACCAGCGTCGTGACAATATCGTGCTCTCCCGCCGCGCCGTACTTGAAGATGAGCGGGCTGCCATCCGCGATGTCACGCTGGAAAAACTTGAGGAAGGACAAATCGTTCAGGGGATCATTAAAAATGTTACCGATTATGGTGCATTTGTTGATCTCGGCGGCGTTGACGGACTGCTCCATGTTTCCGATCTTTCCTGGGGAAGGGTTGGCAAACCGGCAGATGTTCTTAAACCGGGTCAGCAGATCACTGCAAAGGTTCTTAAATTTGACCGCGCCAAAGGTAAAATTTCTCTCGGTATCAAGCAGACCCTTACCGATCCGTGGCTTGACGTGCCTGCAAAATTCCCGATCGGCGAGCGCGTCCACGGCCGGGTGGTCAGCCTGATGGAATACGGTGCGTTTGTTGAGCTGGAGTCCGGCATTGAGGGTCTGATTCATGTTTCGGAAATGTCGTGGACGAAGCGGGTACGTCGCGCCTCTGACATTCTGAATATCGGTGATGAGGTTGAGACGATTGTCCTGGGTATCGACATGGGTAACCGTAAAATTTCTCTGGGCCTCAAGCAGGTCTCCGAAAACCCCTGGGCCACCATTGCTGAAAAATATCCCACAGGTACCAGAATCGAAGGCCAGATCAAGAACATGACCGATTTCGGCATGTTTATCGGTATTGAAGATGGTATCGACGGTCTGGTACATGTATCCGATATGTCGTGGACAAAGCGCATCAAGCATCCGGGTGATGTGTATGAAAAGGGAAGTCTTGTCCAGGCGGTTGTTCTGAAGGTAGATGTCGAAAACGAGCGTCTTTCTCTCGGTATCAAGCAACTTGCCCCTGATCCATGGAGCCTTGCACCGGGTAAATACCGTGCCAATGTTCTTGTTACCGGTACCGTTACCTCTTTGACCGATTTCGGAGTTTTTGTGGAACTGGAAGAGGGCATTGAAGGTCTGATTCACGTCTCAGAACTGTCTCGCGAAAAAGTCGCTTCAGCCAAGGAATTTGCCGCAGTCGGCGACAAGCTTGAAGCGACTGTGTTAAGCTGCGATCCGAAAGAGCGCCGGATTTCCCTCTCCATCAAATCGATGCATGTAGCGGTTGAAAAGGCGGAATTTGAGCAGTATATGGGTTCACAGGGAGAGTCAACGTCAACGTTTGGTGATTTGTTGAAACAGAGCCTGAACAACAAAACAAATTAAATTTTTGCGATAGAGGGACGTATGACCAAAAGTGAACTTATTGAAAAAGTTGTTCAGTCTCACGGGATGTTGAACGTGAAGGTATCGGAAATTATCGTCAATACGGTTTTCGATTCAATTGAAGAGGCTCTCGTCTCCGGAGACAAAGTAGAAATCCGTGGATTCGGAAGTTTTACCATCCGCGAACGTCTTGGACGTGAGGCGAGAAACCCGAAAAACGGTGAAGTAGTGAGCATACCTTCAAAGAAGACCCCGTTCTTTAAAACAGGCAAGGATCTAAAAGAACGGGTCAACTGCTAATAACCCGTCTGCTGGCAATTGCGCCCGAATGGTGGAACTGGTAGACACAAGGGACTTAAAATCCCTCGGCCGAAATGCTGTGCCGGTTCGATTCCGGCTTCGGGCACCAGTAAAAACAAGGACTTAGTCGCTATTGACTAGGTCCTTGTTTTGTTGTATAGTTCATTGCAGGACATTTGTGGGACAGTTGAGTGCGAAACATAGCCAAAGTTGGCGATAAGTATTTGACGTAAAAACAGCATAAAATAGGCTTCTGTAATTTTTTTTGTCCCTGTGTTGTCCCATACATCAGGGGGCGCTCTGTTCTACAGGTGCCACCCAGATTCGTTGTTTCCCATTTAATTAACTCAGTTGTGTCCGACGGCTGTGAGCACAGCGGGATCTCCGCTGCTGCGCTAAATTGGAAATTATTTTCTCTCGCTCAATCCACAACTTCACCAGCTTCCACTCATTTGAATCTTAATTTGCCCGTAGGGATTGAGTTTTTAGCTTGCTTACATGCAGCTGAGAAAAGGCCTATTTCCTCGGAGGTTAGCGCTTTAACTTTTTCTGGCTGTGCGTCGATCATCAGTAGTGGCTCTCAAGAAGTTTCATTCAAGTCAGAGCCAGAAGGCGCTCTCATTGTGATTGGTGGCCGTGAAATGGGCAGAACTCCAATGACTTCAAAAATTGATCGTAAGTCCGGTCAGGTAGTTTCTTTTAGGCTTGATGGCTATAAAACACAGGAAATGCCACTCGCATCCACTGTGAACGGATGGTTCTTTGGTAATATTATTTTTGGAGGGCTATTCGGATCAACAACTGACAGCGCTACAGGTGCTATAAATGAATATTCACCTAGCTTTTACAATGTCACATTAAGTCCCATCAAATCATCAAGTGTCATTCCTGTTGATGAAGTTAAAACCTATGTTATTGCAAACTACAAAAGCATTTATGAAGAACTGAACACCACGTCCGGTCAATATGTTAAATCACTTTGGACATTACTCAATATAACGATTGATAAACAGCCTGAGGCACTTGAAAAGTTGAAGAAGCTCAGTGAAACAAATATGGATATCATTGAATTTGCAAAAAAAGTATCAGCTCAATTTAGCTGATCTGAGATACAGAATGGTTTGTTTTAAAAGGGTATACAGGGTCGTAATCGGAGCTGTATGCCCTCTTTTTATGTTGTTTGCCTATTTGTCTTGCCCTTTTGCCGCCGAGGCGGCTGGAGCTGATGTTTGGATAGCAAAAGCAAAAACAATGAATCTCGCCAGTTCTCGATATTGGCAGGTTTTAGGTCACTACAAACCTCACCACAGTAGTTGGAAAAGCCTTGTAAGCGACCCCCGTTTTTTCCTCACTACTGACGGTAGGGAAAATCCGGAAAGTGAGTTGAATGCCGCTGTCCTTGGATTGTTCGAACCCGCACAACCAGGACATATGGCCTGTCGTTTCCCTGCAAGAGCTGAATGGCTTACAAAAACGCTTCAAATCCCAGCCACTGATCTACCTGTCGTTTCTTGCGATGCTAATAAAGTCGTTATGGATCGAATAGCTCCATACGAGGCTGTGCTTGTTTTCCCATCCGCTGCAATTCAAGGATTAGGCGCCATGTTCGGGCACACCTTAGTAAGAATGGATGCTAAAGACCGGAGCCCATTACTTTCGTACGCTGTTAACTATTCGGCTTTAATTGAAGGATCTGGCGCTCTGCAATATATACGAAAGGGGCTTGCCGGTGGATTTAACGGGTACTTTGAACTAAAGCCCTATTATAACAAACTCAACGAATATAAGGAAATGGAAGAGCGAGATATTTGGGAATATCGTCTTAAACTTAATCCAGAAGAAGTTCATATGATGGCTTTGCACGCTCTTGAATTGCGCGACATCCCTTCTGACTATTACTTTTTGGATGAGAACTGTTCGCTGAATATCCTTTTTTTGATTGAAGCGGCTAGGCCTTCACTTCACCTTGTCGAGCATTATTGGGATAATGCCACATTTTGGGTCATACCGTCTGACACTGTCGGATACCTTTGGTCAATAGGGGTTCTTCAGAAGCCGGAGTATCGTCCTTCATTGGCCAGACAAATCAATTTCCTGTCAAAAGAGGCCGATCCTAGCGTGATAACCGAGGCTGCCAGGTTAGTTGACCATCAAAAACCAGACGGGAACCTCGGGCTCAAAGATCCTACATCCAGCGAAGAGGCCAATTCAAGAGAACTCGCCGCAAAAATAATTCAATATCGTTTTTCCAAGTTGCAGATGACCCAAGAGGATTACCAACTGCAGTACGCTTCGCTGGTGAGAGGTAAACAAGTTCCCGTCTCATTCATTCCTGCACCTGTCCCACCACATGAGGGGCACTCTGCCGGTCGGATTGAGGCCGAAATAGGATATGTAAAAGATCAGCCGTTTGTTGATTTAGGCTGGCGGCCAGCGTATCACGATATAACAGATCTCGGGACTGGTTATCCAGATGGAGGGACTCTCAGCTTTATTGACTTAAAGGGTCGTTATTACCTGGCAACAGAACATCTTCAACTACAAAATGCGGAATTGCTCGGTTTTGGTTCACTATCTCCTACTAATACCTTTTCCAAACCAGTCTCTTGGTCATTCCACACTGGTGTCTCACAAATGTATTTACATGACGGCAAGGAACATCTTACTGGATATTTAAATACAGGTGCTGGGCAGTCGTACAGCAATACCACTATCGGACTTGCGTATTGGCTTATTAAGGGTAAGGTTATAGCTGGTGGGGGGGTAAAAGGGAACGTTGATTTCGGTCCAGGAGTGGAACTTGGTGTGGTCCGCAGGTTCGGCGATGAAACGCAGCTATCTTTCAGGGCTGAATCAGTTTACCTGAGTGTGAGTGAACATGATTTTTCGAGCTGGTTTTCTGCTGATTTTATCCAAAAATTAAGCCAAAATAACAGTATCGCAATTAGCGAAACAATACATGCCATTGGATGGAACCGATATGTCCCGGAAACTTTTCTTAAATGGCAGAGATACTTCTGATCCAACTTCAATTACTAGATTAGCAATATTGTTGCTTCTTCTGGCACTCATGGTCATTGTTAACGGGTGTGACCTCTTCCTTTTTCATCCTTCCAAAGTATTTTTAGCAAATAGTACCGTCCAAAAGGCAGACCCTAAAGATATATTTTTATAATATCAAGTTGTTATGCTAATTTAAGCGGAACCAGTCATGTTGGCGTGCTATAAGCCCGACAGACTCCTAGCGGAGATGGCGAGATACTGCATGGTTGGCTTTTTAGGGCTGTGGAGCCAAAAGGGTCTGTCCTAGTTTTTCATGGCAACGCCGAAAACATAACCACTCACATCAATCGAGTATTGTGGCTTGTACCAGAAGGTTTCAACGTGTTCATCATGGATTACCGAGGTTATGGAATTTCCACTGGGAGCCCAGATCTAAGGGGGATTCACCGGGACGGACTGGCTGCATTTGAATATTTACTTACCATACCAGGAATTGATGCTGACAGGATTGCATTGCTTGGTCAGAGTATTGGCGGATCGGTGGCAACATATGTGGCAGCCACAGCACCTCATCGTGAAAAAGTCAGGTTGTTGGTACTCGATAGCTCCATTTATGGTTATCAGTTAATTGCAAAAGACAAATTTGCCGCCTTTTTCCTCACATGGCCATTCCAGTATCCACTTTCGATGTTATTAAATGATGACTACAGTCCTAGCAAATGGATTGCGAAGGTTACAACCCCGGTTATTGTGATGAACGACTCCAAAGATCTAGTTGTCCCACCTTATCACAGCGAACAACTATACAGCGACATTCTGTCACCGAAAGAAATTTGGACAACCAATGGATCAGGACACATAAGCTCAATGGCTAACGACAGTATTCGTAAATCTTTGGTGGTGCGGTTGCTGGCTAGTTTTGATCATATAGAAACACGTCAGTCAGTGCACAAATGACAACTTCTGAGTTCCACGTATCAACTACCTGGCGGACACAAATTGTCTCCATAACTTCAAAAATAGCCACCATCATTGCAGATAATAATTGGAAGGACGAGGTCATAACTCTTTTTGTTCCGCATACCACAGCCGGGGTGACTATCAACGAGAACGCAGACCCCGATGTAGCAAGGGATATGGAGTCTTTCAGTGATGAACTGGTTCCGCAGAGCAATCGTTTCCATCACAGCGAAGGCAACTCGGATGCTCACAACAAGGCAAGTTTTTATGGTTCGTCGGTACAGGTAATCGTGCGGAACGGTAAAATGTGGCTGGGGACCTGGCAAGGGATATATTTCTGTGAGTTTGATGGACTGCGGGAACGAAATATGTATTTGGCTTTTACTTCGTGATATTCATATGAGGTCCATCCCAAAACTACTTCGCTCAAAACTAGAGATTACCGGCTTGTGTGGGGATAAGCAATTAGTTTACTTATTGTCCTGACTAAGTAGTACTATGGTAAGTTAAGGAGTAAACCACATGAAAAGCGATAAACATGATTTCAGAAAAAAAACTGATTCACATTGTCTCCTGATGGGACTTGACGGAGTGACCTATCAGGCACTGCTTGGTGATTTGTCCGTAACCGGAGCATTGATCACGTTGAGTGAAAAAGCTCCAAATGGGCTGAACATCGGTGAAATGTGCGGTCTCATGTTAAGTGACAATCCCAAACTGAGTTCTGCAAAGTATACGGGGAGGATTGTTACACTTGATTCTGACAGTGTGGGAATCAGCTTTAACCATCAGGAACATCAGCACCAGAAACACAAATATTCCCCCAAAGAGAAGGCAGTGCAAATAAAAAGTCTGCCAGGTCATTAAAGACACGTGTCTCCCGGAGACCTGGTCCGCCGCTGTGCAAGCCATATGAGAGTATATACTGACATCATGGTGCGGGGTGAAAGGGACAAAACAATACGTGGTAACCTGAACCAGGGTGAATCATATGGGAATGGAAAATAACTGCTATTGCGTAGAGAAGCACTCGAATCACATATGCATGTTGACGCATATGGGTATGATAGCCGAAATCAGAAACCTGACTCTCTTTCCAAATGTTGTATGTCTTGAATGTTGCGAAACAGCCGATTCAGAAGATAGCGTCTGCATACCGTTTCCGCTGTTCATATAACCATTGTAACCCCGAGGATATTCAAGATGAAAAAACGTTTTTCCACAATCTTTACCATTACTGTTGCAGCCGTCCTCGTAAGCAGCATTGCCTATGCAGCCAAAAAGAAACTGCAGACAAAATCACATCCTCTGACCACAGATATAACAGAGGCGGATTTAGCCGCCGATCTGCTGGACAAAAGCGGGGAACATAAGCATAAGGCACCAAAAGCAGGCGAAACAAACAAACTTGATGATGAGAAACTTGAAGAGCTTACAATTGCCGGCACATCCTGCCGGAATGAACAGATCCCCGGAAAGTGATGTCTGGTTGGAGTGAAGGTACAGGCTGTAAAAAAACTTTATATAGGGTACGGCAGTGATCAAAAAAGGCGATAAATCCGCACGGGACTGCCTGCCATGTCATTAAGTCAGTAATTTAAGTATGTTACAGGATTTATATAATTGGCACAGCATATGCTAAAACTGAATACAGATTCATCACATTATCCGGAGGTATTACCCATGAAAAAAGTTCTTTCTACTCTTGTTGCTGCCATTGTTGCTCTCTCCTTCTCGGCTGTCGTGTTCGCTTCTGATACTGCCAAGCCTGCTGCTGTCCCTGCTGCTAATCTTGCCAAGCCTGCCGTAGAGAAGAAAGAAGCAGCGCCGGTAAAAAAAGCTAAAAAAGTAAAAAAAGCTAAAAAAGCAGGAGCTCCTAAAACTGAAACTGCTGCTCCTGCTGCAAAGTAATTATTCTTTCACGCTGCTTAACAAAGGCTGCATCTTAGGATGCGGCCTTTTTTATACCGCAGAGTCGGGAAGAGCCCTTTTTGCGGGGAACCGGGTATTAGTGAGTGAAGCGTGCAGGTTTTAATAATTTAATTGTTCATTAGAAGGCTTCCGGTTATGTTCTCTGTCTGAAAAAATTCTCACAGGGAGGGGAATAGGCATGTTTACAGAGTATGTTTCCGATATTGCTGCCCAGATGGGGATGAAACTGAAAAAAGTGTCGATTTCCGGGGGGCTCAATGCGGCCTGTGTGGACTACCGCCTTGAGATTGCTTCAAAAAGTCATGTTGTAAGTACAATGATTCATCAGTCAGAACTTGACAGCATTGAGAAGGGTTCAAGCAGCGGCTTTCTTGAGTTGAAGATACGGACGGCACTTGAGAGACTGAAAATGCTGCTGGAACCGTGAGAACAGTTCTACCTGTATGGTTGGAATCTGCTGAAAACATTTGAAGGGGTGGAAATTTTATAAATCAGGTGTATAATCGGGAACAACGGGCACGGAGATTATCACGACTGTCTCCGGACACAACTCAGATCACAGGAGGGGATAATGAGAAAATTTATTCTGATGTTTGTCGTCGCAGCAACGGTAGGGTTCGCATGTAGTGGAAATGTGTATGCAGAATCGAATGTACATGATGGTTTTTTTCTCCGATTGGCTCCCGGAATCGGTTTTAATGAGACAACGTCGGACATTGCCGGCAGTTCACTGAAAATGTCAGGGGCGAGCGGTCTGTTTAATTTTGCCATAGGCGGCGCAGTTGCCCAGGATCTCATTTTGCATCTTGATGTTTCAGGTGTCAGTACGTCAAACCCAAAAGTGTCGGTTAACGGGAGCACTCTTACCACCAATGTCTCCTCATCGACAACTACACTTGTAGGAATCGGCGCGACATATTATATGCAGTCAAATTATTACCTGACCGGTGCTTTCGGTATAGCAAAATCAACAAACACCTCTTACGGGATTGACTACTCGACCAATAACGGTTTGGGAGTGAATCTGATGGTAGGAAAAGAGTGGTGGGTCAGTGACGATTGGGGACTCGGCATCGCCGGTCAGTTTCTCTTTACGAAATGCCCCGATGGCGCTTCCGGCGGCGGTAATCCCGACGTGAAGTCCACGTCAATCGGCCTGCTGTTTTCGGCAACGTACAATTAACAGCGGTCACCGGTTTTCGGGCGGGAAGGTCCGTTCAGTTTTATTGCGTCAATGCTGAGAGACAGTACAGACAGACAAGGACCCGGTCAGCATCGACCGGGTCCTTTTTTTGTTTGTACGCACCTCCCACGGGTGGTATCAATACATTTCATTCCCGGTCGGTTTCCGGACGAACAGGTGAGGGGAGGGTGACATGAATACCCGTGGCAGCTATCTGCAGGTTGCGGTAAATGCCGCCAGAATTGCCGGCCGGTATCAGAAGTACCGCTTTACTTCAGATCTGAATATAGAGATGAAGGGGGACAAGGATCTGGTGACGGAGGTCGACAAGGAGTCGGAACGGCTGATCGTGGAGCATCTTCTGCTGCATTTTCCCGATCATGATATCGTTGCCGAGGAGAGTGTCTACCAGCGGAAAGGTTCCCCCTGCCGCTGGATCATCGATCCTGTTGACGGCACCACGAACTACGCCCACGGATTCCCCTGGTTCTGCTCTTCGATCGCGCTGGAGCAGGAGGGTGAGTTGATTGCCGGGGTGATCTTCAACCCCGTGTATGATGAGCTTTTTACGGCGGTCAAAGGGGAGGGCGCCTTCCTGAATGGCATCCGCCTGTCCGTATCCCGCCGCACCCCCCTGAAAAGTTCACTGCTCGGAACCGGATTTCCGTATGATTGCGCCACTGATCCGGCCAACAATTTTGACAATTTCATCGCCTTTCAAAAGTGTGCCCGGGGAATACGACGGGCCGGTGCCGCCGCTCTTGATCTGGCCTCAGTTGCCGCCGGAAGGCTGGACGGATTCTGGGAACTCAAGCTGAAGGTGTGGGATGTTGCTGCAGGAGTCCTGCTGGTGCGCGAAGCGGGCGGGATGGTGACGACGTTCGATGGTTCCCCTTATGACATATTCACCGACCGGATCGTCGCCAGCAACGGCCTGATCCATGACGAGATGGTTGCGATGCTTGCTGCGGAGCACATCCGACCAGCTGCAGCACCATTTGCTGCTTGAAAAGAGCGCTGAAGAGGGTATCATACATTCTATGATTATTCCGAGGTTACCCATGCTTCGTTTGAAGCGCTTTTTCATCATGTTTATTCTGGTTCTGGTGCCATGTACGGCGGTGGCGCTCGATGTTCCGCAGCTTACGGGACGGGTCAACGACTATGCCCGGATACTTTCTCCCAGTGCGACGACCATGCTGGAACAGAAACTGGCCGCTTTCGAACAGGGGCAGTCAACGCAGGTGGTCGTACTGACCGTCCCGTCACTGCAGGGCGATGATATTGATCAGTTTGCCATCCGCGTCGCGGATCAGTGGAAGATCGGACAGAAGGGGAGCGACAACGGCGTGATCCTCATAATGGCCCAGGCCGAGCGGAAGGTGCGTATCGAGGTCGGGATGGGTCTTCAAGGTGTGTTGCCGGACATTACCGCCGGCCGCATCATCCGCGACGTCATGCGTCCATACCTCCGCACCGGGGATTTTGACCTTGGTGTCGATGCCGGTGTTGAAGCGATCATAGCCGCAACCAAAGGAGAATTCAAAGCAGCGTCCGGAGATCGGGCGCAGCGCCCGAAACAGAGGGGTGCATCCCGGTTTCTCACGTTTCTGATCTTCACCGGCATCGCAGCAGCGGCTCTCGGTTCCGTTTCCCGTCCTCTGGGAGGCGCTGCCGGGGCAATCGGGCTTCCCCTGGCCGTATCCACGATCTTTCCCGGTCTTTCTCTGACAATTCTTCTCATTCTGGGCGCTGTCGGCCTTGGCGCCGGTTTCCTTATCAGCTTCCTGGCCCTCTTTGGTGGCGGCGGTGGCGGTGGAGGTGGAGGTTTCTACGGAGGGGGCGGATTTGGCGGCGGCGGATTCTCATCCGGCGGCGACGGCGGATTCTTTGGTGGAGGAGGCGGTTTCGACGGCGGCGGCGCTTCCGACGGGTGGTGACAATTATGAATAAGACTATTACAAAATATCTGAACAGTGAACAGGAGACCCTCATCCGGGAAGCGGTCAAGCGGGCCGAGTCCGGCACATCGGGAGAAATAGCACCCATGCTGGTGAGTGAGAGCGACGACTATCGGGAAGCAGCCGTGCATGCCGCTGCCATCATGTCGTTCCTCCTGTCTCTGGTTGTAGCGCTCGTTACAGGCGACACCTCGGTCTGGCTCTTCATTCCGCTCTCCTTTGTCCTCTACCTGCCGTTACTCGCTCTGGCCCGCCGTCTCCCTTTGCTCAAGCTCGCCTTTACTCCTGCCGCACGTGTACGTGCGGTCGTGCAGCAGCGTGCTGTTCGCGCTTTTCACGAAAAGGGACTGCACCGTACCCGCGAGGAAAACGGCATCCTTATCTTTATTTCCCTGTTGGAACGCAAGGTGTGGATACTGGGCGATCGAGGCATCAACGCGGTCATCCCGCCGGAGCGTTGGACCACTCTGACTTCCGCCCTGGCCGCGGGGATACGCGCGGGGCGCATGGCCGAGACGCTGTCCGCCACTATCGCCGAAGTGGGTGATATTCTGAAAAGTCACTTTCCGCATCGCACTGACGATGCCAATGAACTCCCGGACCTGATTGAGGATTGATTCTGTGGCTGTACAGATTGTTTGACCGGGTTTTTCAGAAACGGCTCTTGCGCTGAATCTCCCCCAGATCAGTCCCTGGAGCGGGTGCGGGTAACACCGGAGAGTATCGCAATGCCGATAAGTATGACGACAGCGATCATCACGTAGACGGCACTTACTTTTGCGACAGCAAGTGCCCAGGCGATGCCGCCGATGACAAAGGCAGATCCGATGAGATAAATAATCAAAGACATGGTGCGTCCTCCTGAGCGGGGTGAATTGCGGCCGCTCCTGCGGTGTTGAAAAATGAGGAGCGTTTTGGACTGTTTTTTTCTATCAGGCTGTGCCGGGAAACTTCTACACGGTTTGCTTTTCAATTCAGCTGTCAATCGTGATTTTCTGGCTCATTCCCAGAATGTAATAGAAAAGCATCCCGATTAAGGGAATGAACATAACAACGAACAACCAGCCTGCTTTGGTCGCGGCTGTAATGAAACGGCTTCTCACTATATCCGCAATGGTTACTATCCATATTACGGTCAGGAAAAGCGCTATGAGCATCCATGCAACTATCAGACTTGCAAAGGATGGATGATTATCGTTGTTGACTCCGGTGTTTTCAGGAGGTGTCGTGATGTCCTGCTGCTGTCTGAGCGCTGCCGCCTCACTCCTCTGCTGATCAAGATACGCCTTGTAGACTGCAGACTGACGTATATGAGTTTTCTCCGCTCTCTTTTGCTCCGGTATTCCGGCTGCTGCCCGTGGGGGCGTGTTTTCACCCGGTGCACCGCTCTCGTTTCCCCGTTCAACAGGCAGAGAGGAGGGGGAGTCCGAGAAGTTCACCCCGTTTGCATCTTCCCATGTATAAATTTCAGCAGATGCAATCGAAGAAAAATGAAATAGAATGTATACGATGATGAGTAGCTTCACTATTCTCCCCGGGCGGACACTGCACATGATTTCCGGTGCGTGTTCCGCATGGAAGATACAAAGCAACTTGTACGCCAGCGGGAACCTGGCCGTCCCGAATATGTAACGGCCTGATTAAAAAGAGAAATAGCAGGCGATGCTGCAGTACTGCCGGAAACCTTTCAGCTGAGATCTGTCATTTCTGACGTTACTGCCATATGTGACGGGTTGCCATGCCCCGTATCACTGCCGTGCGGAACCGTTCGTGAACGCTCCTGCAGTCCTGGGTAATGATTTCGCATCTGCGTTCCTTCCGGTAACGTTATAACCGTATATCCGCATGAAGAACCTGCTTGTCATTGGACGTATCAGGTGTATATTTTAAAAGGATGCGATCCGGTGTGACGGGTCTCACACCACATTTCATCCCTTTGTCCGGAACGCTTCCCCAAGGCAGCACCCATCATCACCTCCGGTCATATTCACCCATTAAATTGAAACCGTATCTCAATTCAGGAGGAATAATGAAAGTTATCGCGTTTAACGGCAGTCCCAACAAGGAAGGGAACACCTGGCATGCTATCAGCATGGTTGCTGCCGAGCTGGAAAAAGAGAATATTGAAACAGAGATCGTGCATGTCGGCAATAAAACTATACGAGGTTGTACCGCCTGCGCCCAGTGTATTAAAAACAAGAATGAACGGTGCGTCCTTCCCGGTGATGAGGTCAATGAGTGGATCCGGAGTATGAAACAGGCGGACGGTATAATTTTCGGATCTCCGGTTCATTATGCGGCCATGGGGGGTACCATGAAATCCTTTATGGACCGTGCTTTTTATGTCGCCGGAGTAAATAACGGTCTGCTACGTCACAAGGTCGGCGCTGCAGTCGTTGCGGTGCGGCGTTCCGGCGGTTTGCCAACCTTCAACCAGTTGAACAACTTTATCAATTATTCCGAGATGTTGATCCCCACATCCAATTATTGGAATGTCATACATGGCACCCGGCCGGGAGAGGCGCCGCAGGATGAAGAGGGGGTACAGATCATGCGGGTGCTCGGCAGGAATATGGCATGGCTGATGAAGCTGGTTGAACATGGCAAGGGTGCAGTTGCTGAGCCTGAGAGAGAAGCAAAGACCTATATGAATTTTATTCACTGACAGGAAAGAGTGAAAGGGGGAAAAACAATGAACGCAACGATCATTTACAAACAGGACGTTACCAGCAGTGTGCTGGACGATCTGGCCAGGGAATTGCCGGCCATTATCGCACAGGTTATGGAGGTGCCCGGAGGGAATCTGGCGCCGCTCAAGCCGAAGCAGATTTCGCTGGAGTTTTCCCAGGCAAGCCCGCGTGATGTCGGCTCTGACATACGGATCATGGTCTTTGCCCGGGGCATCGATCAACGGACATCAACGGAAAACGGCCTGGCTCGTGAGATCCTTGAAAAGGTTGTTGCCCTGATCGCCCGCTCCGGTGTGAAATGTACCGTTGACGTCCGCCTGTACCTCATGGAGATCGGTGCGGCGGAACATGTACCGTGACCGGCAGTCACCCGGCATAACCGGGCAATTGCGGTAACGTCACCGGTTTCGACACCCAGGGAGACGTGCTGTTCCAGTGGATTGTCGTCACTGCTTTTGTTTAATCAGCCGTTATCCGGGCCTGATGCTTTTTTTGCAGAAGCATTAGGTTGTGGTGATTCCGAAAGCGGGTTTCGTGTTTTATATGAGAGCGTGGGTCGCTCACAGCCCGAAGGAACCGTCGTTCCCTGTCTATGCGTTATAAAACCGGGAGATGCTCCGCTCTGATAATGTGTACCCTGGAGATTTGCTGAAATGTCACTTACTGGCGATCTGAAACATTTTCCGATTATTGATGTCATCCAACTGCTGCACAGCTCCCGGAAAACCGGTGTATTCCGGCTTTCCAGTGAAAAAGGGGAGAGCCAGCTGGTGTTTCATGATGGAGATCTGGTCAGCGCCAACTTCCTCAATAACCGGGTGCGCATCGGCCAGGTGCTGGTGAGCGCGGGAGCCATAACGGAAGATCAGCTTGCCCGGGCGCTGGAAATTCAGAAAGATGCCGGAGATGATCGCAAGCCGCTTGTGATAACCCTGCTGGAACATAATATGGTTGATGAAACTGCCGCATATAACGGCATAGAATCATTGATCGAGATGACGATTGTCGAGGTGCTGACCTGGGCTGAGGGACACTTCTCCCTGGATATTGCCGGCAGCGAGACAGCTGACGAGTATCATTTTTCCAGAATGAAATTTCCGCAGAGAATCCTGCTCAATGCCCAGGGGATTCTGATGGAATCGTTGCGTATCTATGATGAAAAGGTGCGTGACGGCACCATGGACGAAATCCTCAGCATCGCCGGTGTCAGCAATGTGGATCTTGATGCGGAACAGCACGGGAGCGGCACGCCTGCCATGAGTGTCGGCGGGTCCGGGCGGGACAACGGCCCGTCACTGCTCCTGAACATGCTTGCCGAACAACGCGCCATGGTCCGGCGCAGCGGCGACCAGAGCTACCGCGAGGTGGATACGCTCAAAAAGCTGATTGTTGACGAGTTTCCTGCTGCGTCGAAAGAGCAGATGCGTCATCTGCTCACGCTGCTGGCGGCTCCTGCCCCTGAGGATGGCACCGCGACCGTACCCTCCGGTATTGCGGTGGTGGTTATTACAGAGTCGACGCTGCTGTCGACCATGGTCAGATCCATATGTTATCAGGAGGCTGTCTACGCGGTTTCGACGGATAACATCGCCACGCTTGACATCAATATCAGGTTGCTGTTGTGCCAGACACTGCATCTGGTTATTTTTCTTGATGTCCCGCATGATACAGCCCCCCGGGATACGCTGCAGATCTGCCGGGACCTGCAGAGATACTCTCAGGCATCTGTTGTCCTTTTGACCTGCCCCCGTATGTGGGACGCGCTGGGACTGCAGGCACTCGGCCTGGGGATACGTTCCATTATTCCAAGACCCTGCAGGGAATGCGCCGGTGAATCAACCGTGAAGAAGGCTGCGGCGTTCTGTGCGGGGCTGGGCGGTTTTCTCAAAACCCTGTCTTTGGATTACAGCAGCAGCGATGACCAGCGCTTTTTTACCTGCATCTCCCGACTGCGCAGCTGCACGAGCCGCCCGGAGATAACGGATGCGATCCTTACGTACCTGATAGAAGTGTTTGAACGTGCCGTTGTCTTTTTGGTGACCGATACCGATCTGACCGCGGAACAGTCGTTCGGGATCAGAGGAGCGAAAGATGAAGGAGTGGCGCCGCTTTCCAACGTACATGTTCCGCTGGACGATCAGGAAATTTTTATTGATGTCATTAAAACCGGTCAGATGTATTACGGGTTTCACAGTGATTCCACCTGGTCACATCAGCTTTACCGGGTGATCGGCCGGCCGGAAAGCCCTGAGGTCCTGCTCTTTCCGTTCATACGGGCAAATACGGTCACAGCCTTCATCTATGCCGATTTCGGTTCAGTTTCCGCTTCATCTCCATCTCTGTACTACCTTGAGGCACTGTTACAATACACCACCGCCCAGATCAGCGTATCGGCATACCGGCAGAGGCTGAAAATTCTGCAGGACGCAGCCGGGAATGCAGATATCCCGGAAACCTGATCATCCCCGTCAGGTGGCTCCCCCGCGCTTCCCCATGCCGGGTAATGTGATGCCGGCCACCAGGACGATCCGCACAGCTGATATCCCTCTTGGCAAAAACGGTCCGGGGGAATACTCTGTGCGTATGCACTATTATTTTCCGGAGTGAGGTGTCTTATGAACACTGTACCAACTGTGGAAGTCTTTTTCGACTACATCTGCCCCCGGTGCTGCCTTGGAGGCTGTGATGATTTCGTACGTCTGATCGGTGACTCCGGTGCCATTCGGAAGGGGGCGACACAATGACACCCGCTGCGGCTGTATCGTTTCCGGAACTGCTGGCATCATCACCGCTTATTCTGGGTGAAGGAGCGGTCATCGAGCGCTTGCGACGCTCTGAGGGCATTCAGCTTGACGATCACGTGGTCAACTCGGCCCTGATCTATCAGCCGGCCGGTCGATCCGCCCTCGAGAAAATCTGTCGCCAGTATCTGGAGACAGGGCGACGATACAATCTGCCGCTGCTGCTTTCCACCCCCACCTGGAGAGCCGGACGCGCGCGCATTGCGGCGGCCGGATTGGCCGAATGCGATCTGAACGGCGACAACTTCCGCTTTCTGGACGGGCTGCGCAACAGTTACGGCAGCTATGGCCGCCTGGTGGCTATTTGCGGGCTGATGAGCTGCCAAGGGGATGCCTATAAAGCGGAAGAGGCCATGAATACATCTGCCGCTGCTGAATTTCACGCCTGGCAGGCAAACCTGCTCGCTGCCGCCGGTGTGGATTTTCTGATGGCCGCAACACTGCCGGCTCTCAGCGAAGCCATCGGTCTGGCCAAGGCCCAGGCAGCAACCGGACTGCCCTATATTGTCAGCTTTGTGGCCCGCCCCGGGGGGACATTGCTTGATGGCACATCTCTCAACGAGGCCATCGATACAATCGATGCAGCTGTGACACCACGTCCCTGTGCATATATGATCAACTGTACCCATGCGTCGGTCTTTCGCAGCGCCATGCTGGATGAGGGGAATTCATCGCCGTTGGTCAGGGGGCGGGTGATCGGTCTTCTGGCCAACACCTCGTCTCTCACCCCGGAGGAGCTGGATGCCAGCGCCGACCTCGTAGAAGAAGCCCCGGAGAGTTTTGGCAGCAGTGTATCGGCACTTCACAGCGAACTCGGTATGAAGGTGCTGGGAGGGTGTTGCGGTACCGATGACCGGCATATCGAATGTCTGGCACGGAAACTTTCCGAAATCAGGGATCCGGTAACCGGAACAGTGAGGGGCCATGCCTGATCAACCATTGCTGCTCTGGCTCCTCAGCGTGCTTCTGACCGTGACCGGACTTTCCGGGCTGCTTCTGCCGATTGTTCCGGGGGCCCCTGTTTTGTTTCTGGGGCTGCTCTTTGGAGCCTGGGCGGAGGATTTCCGGTACATAGGGATATGGACCCTGCTTATCCTGGCGGTAATGGCCTCACTGACCTATGTGGTGGAGTTTGCCGCCTCCATTCTGGGGGTTAAAAAGTTCGGCGGATCAAGACGGGCTATGGTTGGTGCTGTCCTTGGCGGGGTTGCGGGGCTTTTTCTCGGGATTCCGGGGATTCTGATCGGGCCCTTTGCGGGTGCGGTAATAGGAGAACTGTCGTTGCAGAAAAGTCTGGATCAGGCAGGCCGGGCCGGTTTTGGCACCGTGGTCGGTCTTGCCATCGGAGTGGCAGGCAAGCTCGCCATCGGCATCGCAATGGTCGGCCTTTTTTTATTGGTCCGTTTACTTTGAGCTGAAGCCCCCGGCGGCCGCACACCTCCTTGACATTTTCCGCCACAGTGCTAAAATACTCTTGCAGTTTAGTCTGTTACAGCATACTGCAGAGACAGAAAGGGGGTACGTATGAAAGCGGTTACTGCAGTTTTACTTGCCGTGACTCTTGCTGCTGCACAGAGCTATGGTGCCGATACCGCATGGTATAGCGGTGACGTGCGCTGTCCGCCGCCCAGGGATGACGGGACGTATTCCGCACCCTACAATGCCATGGACAATTCAAGGGAATATCCGACATTTTATGGAGCCGACAAACCCGGATGGTCATGCTCATACCAGAGAGAGGACGGAGTTATTGTCCAGTACGGAGACCACCGGACGCCGCAGGAACAGTGGCTGGCTCTGTGGGGCGGGGATGACGCCCATGAATCCAATTAATTTTAAGGCGAAACGGAATAGCGGGGTCACCCGTTGACGCCGCCTTCTCGCCACTCCCGGGCAGACTGTGTCGAAAAACGCACAGCTGCGACGGTATTCATTGAATGACGCCCGTAAAATCATGCGTCTGTGTGATGCTGCTGCTCGGTGCATTGATGCTGTCAGCGGCGTGCAGCAAGCCGGTGCAGTTGCCGTTGCTGGCTGCCGATGCCACTATTCTCGCCTTTGGCGACAGCATTACCGCAGGATACGGGGCCGGTGAAGCCGAGAGTTATCCCGCGCTGCTGTCGCTCCTGACCGGACGGAAGGTGATCAACGCCGGCATACCGGGGGAAATCTCTGCGGCCGGGGTTCTGCGGCTACCGGGACTGCTTGAGAGTTATCATCCTGCTCTGCTGATACTCTGCCATGGCGGCAATGACCTGCTGGCTCACCAGAACCATCAATTGATCGCCGACAATCTGCGCGCCATGATTCGTATGGCACGGGAGGGGGGTGTCCCGGTGCTCCTGATAGCCGTTCCTTCTCCCGATCTATCTTTAAAGCCTCCGGCACTGTATGCAGAGGTGGCGCAGGAATTTCAGATTCCTGTCGAAATGAAAGCGCTGTCGCGTATTCTCGGCAGGAGATCTCTCAAATCCGATTATATTCATCCCAACGCTGCCGGCTACCGGATGCTTGCAGAAGCGGTGGCTGCTCAGTTGAAAAAGAGCGGGGCACTGCCCCCGTAGTATCGTTAAACAGTTCGCTTGCAGAAAAAAGCCGCGTATCACTGGACAAACTCCTGTATATTTGGAAGAGTACAATTGATGAATTTGAAAAACGCACGTAAAGGAGCAGTACCTATGAATGAAATTAATACCGGCTACAGCCGTACTGCAGACCAGGTCGTCGTACGACAGAATACCCTGATCCGTCAGGTGTATGCCTGGATGGGTGCAGGACTGACCATTACAGCTTGTATGGCGCTCATCACCCTTTCCACACCGGCGGTTCTTAACGCCGTACTGGGTAACAAGCTCGTGTTCTACGGCCTGGTGATCGGTGAGCTGGCGCTTGTATTCACCCTGTCCGGCGCAATCAACAAGCTGAGTGCCGCCACCGCTACGCTCATATTCATCGCCTATTCGGCACTTAACGGTGTTACCCTTTCCGTTGTGGCTCTTGTCTACACAGCCAACTCGCTAACCTCTACCTTCGTGATCACCGCCGGTATGTTCGGGGCGATGAGCATCTACGGGTACATGACAAAACGCGATCTGACGTCATGGGGCAGTTTCCTGTTCATGGGTCTGATCGGCGTGGTGATCGCCTCGGTCGTCAATATCTTTGTGGGAAGCAGTACGGTCTCCTGGGTCATCTCCGGCATCGGTGTGATCGTCTTCACCGGACTGACCGCATACGATACCTGGAAGATCAAAGAAATGGCGGCCCGGGGAACAGAGGGGAGAAAACCGGCCATCCTCGGCGCACTGACGCTGTATCTGGACTTCATTAATCTATTTCTCATGCTGCTGCGCTTTACCGGCAACCGGCGATAATCAGGGCGCCGGACGGTGCTCCGAAATATGATTTCCTGCTTTTGAATTGACGTTGCCCTTTTTCGGGTTATAGTAGGTTCGTTCAATTCATACATTTCCGATCACCGTTCCGGAGGAGAACATGCAAACAGTGTACAATATGGGATTCGGTTTTGCGCCGTTCCTTTTTATCGGGTTCGTCTGGCTTGTGAGCTGCCTCAAAGTGGTGAATGAGTACGAACGGCTGGTGGTCTTCACGCTCGGTAAGGTCAACAGGGACCCAAAGGGCCCCGGCCTCGTCTTTGTCTTCCGTCCCTTTCAGACGGCCGTTCGCATCAGTCTGCGCACCGTGGTGCTGGATGTGCCGAGCCAGGACATCATCACCCGTGATAACGTAAGTCTGAAGGTCAGTGCCGTTGTTTATTTCAAGGTGCTTGATGCCAAACAGGCCATTCTCGGCGTCGAGAACTACAACTATGCGACCAGCCAGATCGCACAGACCACACTCCGCTCCATTCTCGGCGAAGTAACTCTCGACGAACTGCTGGCGGATCGCGAGAAACTGAGCCTGAGATTGCGGGAGATCATCGATTCCTCCACTGAACCCTGGGGCATCCAGGTGTCAGCCGTCGAACTCAAGAGCGTGGACCTGCCCGAACAGATCCAGCGTGCCATGGGGAAACAGGCAGAAGCCGAGCGGGAAAAACGCGCCAAGGTTATCGCCGCCGAAGGTGAACTTCTGGCGAGCCGGCAGCTGCTGGAAGCCGCCAATACGCTCAGTCAGAACCCCGCAGCCATGCAGATGCGCTACCTGCAGACGCTTACCGAGATCGCAGTGGAAAAGAACAGCACCATTGTGTTTCCGCTCCCGATTGAGCTGATGCGGGTGTTTGACAAACTCGGAGAGAAACAATAAGTGAACATGCAGCGCTCCACTCGTCACAATACACTGACACTGCAGACCGCTTTCGACATCGGCAGGGATCGTTTTGGGGGAGTCGAAAAATAAAAGAACCCCGATTCCAAATAGTGGTATTTTTTCGTCAATGAGGTATAGTAATTCCGCATCAAAACCTGAATGCCAAGGGGGAAATCATGAGCAAAGGTGAAGACAGCAAAAAGACGGAAAAGAAGGCACCCGCCAAAACTCCGAAAGAAAAAAAAGCGGATAAAAAAATTAAAAAAGCGGACAAGAAAAAATAGTATGTCTTAACCGCTGCGGTAATGCAGAACCGTACGGTTCTGCATGGCAAAAAAAATCAATGGCTTGTGATATTCTCGCAGGCCATTGTTTTTTGGTTGTGCGGCATCGGCATGAGATTTACTGAAAGGATTGGTACGGGTATGAACAGGCTGCTTGCCGGCAAAACAGATAAACTCCGCGCTATTCTGGCTGAAATGGGTGGTTGCGTGATCGGATTTTCGGGCGGAGTCGATTCGACACTGCTGTTTGCCGTTGCGGCTGAAGTGCTGGGTAATCAGGCTGTGGCGGTCACGGCTACTTCCCGTACCTATCCTGAGCGCGAGCTGAATGAAGCCCGTGCCCTGGCCGGGCTGATCGGCGGTCGTCATCTGGTGATCGTTTCCGAGGAACTGGATATCCCCGAGTTTCGCGACAATCCCCGCAACCGCTGCTATTTCTGCAAGAAGGAGCTGTTTGGTAAACTGAAGGCAATTGCCGATCAGGAAAAGATCGGTTTTGTGCTGGACGGTACAAACAGCGATGATGCCGGTGACCACCGTCCCGGCCGGACGGCGGCGGAAGAGCTGCAGGTTCGCAGCCCGCTGGAGGAGGCCGGATTCACCAAACAGGATATCCGCGACCTTTCCCGGACCATGAAGCTGCCGACCTGGGACAAGCCCGCCTTTGCCTGCCTTTCCAGTCGCTTCCCCTACGGCACCTCCATCACTCCGGAGCGGGTGGACCGGGTCGGTCGTGCTGAAGAATCGCTGCGGGAAGTCGGTTTCCGGACGCTGCGGGTCCGGTACCACGGGACAGTGGCCAGGATTGAACTGGGTGAAGAGGAGTTTGAACGTGCGACTGGAATGCTGCGGGATGAAGTTATCAAACGGGTGAAAGCGGCCGGTTTTACCTATGTGGCGCTCGATCTGCAGGGGTACCGGACCGGTGCCATGAACGAAGAAACGCCGTAATTCTGATGCTGTATTTTTCCCGTCTGATCCGGGACATGCTGACGGACACAATACACAGGGAGGTGAAGGTATGAAGAGGACTCTGGTTATCACGATGCTCGTTCTTGTTGCGTCTGCAGGTTCCGCCGCGGCGGAGGATGTTATAAAAATGAAGCGAGGAGTCGAATTTCCGCACAAGTTCCACCAGGAAACGCTCAAGGATTGCACGAAGTGCCACGGTACTGAGGCGCCGGGTAAAATTGCCGGTTTCGGCCGCGATTGGGCCCACAAAAACTGTCGTGTCTGTCACACCGCCAGAAATCCGCGTACCGCGTGCCATGATTGCCATAAGCTGTGACTGAAACCCGATCGACAGGGGGCGCTGCACCCGGGAAACCTTCCCTTTTACATGACCCGGTTATGACCCGGCTCCCCATCGACGACATTCTGCCCGATCTTCTCGACTCCTTTCGCACTCATCGGAACATCCTTCTGCATGCCCCGCCAGGGGCGGGGAAGACCACGCGTGTTCCACTGGCTCTGATCGGTTCCATTCACCCTGACGCCGGTCGCATTATCATGCTGGAGCCACGTCGTATTGCCGCGGTATCCGCGGCCCGCTGGATGGCGCGCTGTCTCGGCGAAGAGGTCGGACAGACGGTCGGCTATTCCATCCGTTTTGAATCCTGCACATCAACAAACACGCGTATCGAAGTGGTGACCGAGGGGATTCTGACACGACGCATTCAGAGTGACCCCGGTCTTTCCGGTGTGGCGCTGGTCATTTTCGACGAGTTTCACGAACGGAGCATACATGCCGATCTCGGACTGGCTCTCTGCCGGGAGGTGCAGCAGCTGCAGCCGGGTCTCAAAATCCTTGTCATGTCAGCGACACTCGATCTCCAGCCGCTTTCCCGGCTGCTTGACGACGCCCCTGTGATCAGCTCGGAAGGGCGCTGTTTTGCCGTTGACATGAAATACCTGGATGATACCGGACATGCACGTGTTGCACAGAGGGTGGCGGCGGCGGTTGCCCGGGCGCTGCGTGAAACCGCGGGGGATATCCTCGCTTTTTTGCCCGGTGCCGGAGAAATACGCGCCTGCGCTGCACAGCTGGCTGAATCCGGCGTCGCTGGCCGGAATGTCGTCGTCTGTCCACTGTATGGCGACCTGTCGATGGCCGAGCAGCAGAAAGCAATTCAGGCCGGTCCGCAGCGCAAAATTGTACTGGCCACCAGTATTGCAGAAACAAGTCTGACGATCGAAGGTGTCCGGACTGTCATTGATTGCGGCGTCTCCCGGAGGCTGCAGTACGATCCGGGCAATGGTCTGAACCGGCTGGTTACCGTCCGCGAAGCACGAGCCTCTGCCGAACAGCGGGCAGGCAGAGCTGGTCGTGTTGCACCGGGGGTCTGCTATCGACTGTTCTCTCTCCATACGCTGCACGCGATGGCGGCGCACACACCACCCGAGATCTGTGTCACCGATCTTTCCCAGCTTCTCCTGGAGCTCGCGGCCTGGGGCGTCACTGATCCGATGCAGCTCGGCTGGCTGGACCCACCACCGTCGGCTGCACGAGAATCCGCCCGCCGCCTGCTCGAAGAGCTGGACCTGTTTGACGGCGGCGGCCGGATCACGGCTCTTGGCCGTGACGCAGTACGGATGCCGCTTCATCCACGTCTCGGCCGTCTGCTGCTCCGCTCCAGGGAGCTCCGCTGCATGGCTTTAGGATGCCGGTTGGCTGCGCTCCTTTCTGAGCGGGACCTGTTCCACTCAAGCGCCGGCAGCAATCCACCGCCCATAAGCAGTTCCGATATCGCCGATCGACTGGAGGCCCTTAAAAACTGGCGCTCATCCGGGCGCAATGAGCGCGGCATGGATCTTTCCGCATTGAAAAACGTGGAGCGGGTTGAACGTCAGCTTGGGCGGCTTATGGCCGTACCGGCCCGGGTGGACGATATCGTCACTGATGACGATGAGCGCATTGCGCGACTACTGCTGGCGGCGTATCCTGATCGTATCGCCCGGCGCAGACCATCCGGCGGCGGATATCTGCTTGCCGGCGGGCGCGGGGCGCGGATTTCAGATCGCTCCGCTGTCAGGGCGGCCGAGTATCTTGTCGCTCCGGAGCTGGATGCCGGAACCCAGGCCGAGGCGATCATTCATCTTGCCGCCGAAATACCCGAGTACATACTTCGCGAGGAACGTTCCGGTCATATCTGCTGTGAAACCAGAGTGAACTGGGATGATCGTGAGGGGCGCGTTATCGCGCGGCGACTGGAGCTTCTGGGGAGTATCCAGCTGTCCGCTGAGACGGTTGTTCCGACAGAAACTGAATCAGTTCCTGTGGTGATCGGTGCGGTGCGGGCGTCGGGGTTAGAGCTTCTCTCGATGAATGATGCGGTCAGAACCCTGCAGGGGCGGCTGCTGCTGGTGCGGTCCGCCTTTCCGGAGCGGGAGTGGCCCGATGTTTCTGATGCCGCGCTGACTGCTGCGCTTGAAGAGTGGCTGGCTCCGCATCTGAAAGGTGCCAACTCAGTTAAAAAAATCGCTCAGCTTGATATTGCAGAGATCATGAGAAACCGCCTCGATTACCGGCAGCAGCGAGAGCTGGACGAAATGACGCCGTCGCATCTGACTGTACCGAGCGGTTCGCGGGTCAGAATCGATTATTGCGGAGAAATTCCGGTTCTGGCGGTGAAGCTTCAGGAGCTGTTCGGTCTGGCGGCCGGACCGGTCGTCTGCGGCGGCAGGGTTTCTGTGCTGCTGCACCTGCTTTCGCCCGCAGGACGGCCGATTCAGGTGACGCGCGATTTGCGCGGCTTCTGGGACGGATCGTACCAGCAGGTGAAGAAGGAGCTCAAGGGGCGCTACCCCCGGCATCCGTGGCCGGATGATCCATGGAGCGCCGCTCCGACGCGCCGGTTGAAGCCGAAAGGGTAGATACATCAATGAAGAATCATTCCCCGCCTCCTTGCGGGGATGGGGAACGATTGAAAAAATTCTGTCAGTCTGCAATCCTGAATGACGTTTCCGCAATAGTAACGGCATTCTCCATAATAATTCCGCGGTCCTGATTGGCGGTCAGATGGCGCAGTATGGCGAAAACCATCTCAGTTTCCTCCGCTGTTCCGAGCCGCGCGGCAATCGCTTCTGCCGTCATGCTCCGCTGTTCCTTCTGCAACAGCTCCACGACCGATCTCTGGAGGTCTATCACCGTACCGGCCGCTTTTTTCCCCGCTTCCACACCCGGCTGGTGGTAGGCATTGATATTGATCAGGCTGGCGTAAAGGCCGACAGCCCGTTCGAACAGCGCAATCAGAACGCCGATCGTATATGCATCGACTCTATTAATGGTGATTGTCATGGATTCACGGCCGTTTTCATACAGCGCCGTGCGTGTGCCCTGAAAAAAGCCGAACAGAAAATCCCCGCTGGTAAAATTCTCCTCAACCCGCAGTGAGCTCCCCTCCCGATCCTTCAACACTTCGATGAACGTGACAAAGAAGTTTGCGACACCTTCACGCAGCTGCTGCACATAGGCGTGCTGATCGGTCGAACCTTTGTTGCCGTACACGGTCAGCCCCTGATTGACAACGGCGCCGTCACGATCGAACTCTTTGCCGATCGATTCCATGATAAGCTGCTGCAGATAACGGGAAAAGAGCAGCAGCCGATCCTTATAGGGGAGCATGACCAGGTCTTTTGTGCCGCGCCCATCCGTGGCGTAATGCCACATCAGTGCCATGACAGCCGCCGGGTTGTTGATTGTATCCTGTCTGCGGGTGATGATGTCGCAGGCCTTAGCCCCTTCGAGCAGCGATGTTATATCGATACCCTGGAGAGCCGCCGGGAGAAGCCCGACCGCCGAGGTGACGGAAGTCCGTCCGCCGACCCAGTCCCACATCGGGAACCGCTCCAGCCATCCATCGGCCTGTGCCAATCTGTCCAGCTCACTTCCCGCACCGGTTACCGCCACGGCATGCCGTGCAAAATCGAGCCCGGCACGCCTGTAGGCTTCCTTTGCTTCCAGCATGCCGTTACGGGTCTCTTTGGTGGAGCCGCTTTTCGATATGACCAGTGTCAGTGTCCGGCACATAGACTCACCTAATACTGCAAATACCTTGTCGATGCCGTCCGGGTCTGTGTTGTCGAGAAAATATGTTTTCATCCGGTCTGACGGGGAAGACAGCGCATCGGCCACAAACTGGGGTCCCAGCGCCGAACCGCCGATGCCGATAACAAGAACGTTTTCAAACGGGGAGCCGTCCCGGGCCGATATGGCTCCGCTGTGGATATTCGCACTGAACGCCAGTATCTGAGCGGTAGCGGCATCAATCTCACTCTGTATGCCGAAAGAAGGTGACAGTGACGGATTCCTCAGCCAGTAATGCCCCACCATGCGCCCTTCATCACGGTTGGCAATGGCTCCCCCCTCCAGTTCCCGCATTTCGGTATACGCACCCTGAATGGCGGGCTCCATCAAAGTAAAAAAACTGTCGGCAAATTTCATGCGGCTGATGTCGAGGAAAAGCCCTATTTCAGGGCAGCTGCAGAGATGTTTGTGATAGCGATTCCAAAGGATGGTATTTTTCCCCATGTGTCCCTCCCGTGTGGCAGATACACAAAAGGCGGAGCACGCTCCGCCTTTTGGTTCAGATGTTAACCGGCATTACTTTTTGATGTTGTAAAACACGTCATGCCCTTTGAACAGCGAAGTGCTGTCGAGTTCATCCTCGATTCGCAGCAGCTGGTTGTACTTTGCGACGCGATCAGTACGGCAGAGCGAGCCGGTCTTTATCTGACCGGAATTGACAGCTACGGCCAGGTCGGCCAGGGTAGTGTCTTCGGTTTCACCGGAACGGTGCGAAATAACGGTAGTGTAACCGGCCCTTTTGGCCATTTCGATCGCTTCCAGCGTTTCGGTCAGGGTGCCGATCTGATTCAGTTTGATCAGGATGGAATTGGCGATCCCCTTCTGGATTCCCTCTTTCAGGATCTTCGGATTCGTGACGAAAAGGTCGTCACCAACGATCTGGATTCGTTTGCCGAGGCGGTCGGTCAGCAGTTTCCAGCCGTCCCAGTCGTTTTCAGCCATGCCGTCTTCGATGGAGATGATCGGATATTTGTTGACCAGATTCTCATAAAAATCGACCATTTCTACCGGGGTCTTGACTTTATGGGTTTCGTTCTCCAGCGTGTATTTTCCGTCCTTGAAGAGCTCCGAAGAGGCTACGTCCAGTGCCAGAAGTACATCTTCGCCCGGTTTGTATCCGGCCTTGACGATCGCTTCCATGATGACTTCGAGCGCCTCCTCGTTGGACTTCAGGTTCGGCGCAAAACCGCCTTCGTCTCCGACAGAAGTGTTATATCCTTTTCCCTTGAGGACGCCTCGCAGGGCGTGGAAAATTTCAGCACCCATCCGGAGCGCTTCCTTGAAGCATGTTGCGCCGGCCGGCATGATCATGAACTCCTGGATATCGACGTTGTTGTCGGCATGTGCCCCGCCGTTGATGATATTCATCATCGGCAGCGGCAGTTCACGGGCGTTGGCCCCGCCGATGTATTTGTACAGAGGCTGACCGGACTCCTCGGCCGCTGCCTTGGCAACCGCCAGTGATACGCCGAGAATCGCGTTGGCTCCGAGGTTCGTTTTGAACTCGGTTCCGTCAAGTTCAATCATCTTCATATCGATGCCGACCTGGTCTTCGGCTTCCATGCCGATGATCTCTTCGGCAATGACATTATTTACATTGTCTATGGCCTTCAGGACGCCTTTGCCGAGATACCGGGATTTGTCACCGTCACGCAGTTCCATGGCTTCGCGTTCTCCGGTTGAAGCGCCCGACGGTACGGCGGCACGTCCAAATGCGCCTGACTCAAGATACACTTCAACTTCCAGAGTCGGATTACCGCGGGAATCCAGGATTTCTCTGGCATAAACATCAACGATTTCACTCATGTACAGCCCCCTTGCATGGAATAAAGTGATCCGGAGAACATGTTCTCCGGTAACCGTATCTGTATACCATATAAATCTTAAAATAACACCCTTCAGGTAATAATTTTCAAATCCGATGCTATACTGTGATTACTCAACAGTGCTTCACAATCGGTTGTAAACGTGGTATGACAAAAAACGGCACTATATCGCCAAACCCCTCTGCACAAAGGTTTCATTATGACCGCTGACACGCTTGATTCACTTACGATCGATAAATCACGCCAGATGCCCCCCCGGCGCAAGAGTGCCGCCCGTATCCGCCTGGCGGCAATTCTGCTCGTGGCTCTCATTGCCGTCGCCGCGGCGTTCTACCAGTACCGCAACCGGGCGGTGACGATCGAAACGACGACTGTCTCACTGTTTTATCCGACGCAGTCGTTCACTATTCTTAATTCAAGCGGCTATGTCGTTGCCCAGCGGAAAGCGGCGGTTGCGGCAAAAACAACCGGCAGGCTGGAATGGATCGGCGTTGAAGAAGGGAGCAGGGTGACTGCCGGACAGGTTGTCGCCCGCCTCGAAAATAAGGATCTTGAAGCGGTTGTCCGCCAGGCGGCGGCCGCCGTGCAGAATTCAAAGGCCCTCCGGGAAGAATCCCGGGCAGAATTGACAGATGCCGAAAAATCGTTCCAGCGACAGAGGGGGCTGCTTGCGTCGGGGATTGTCTCGCAGTCCGAGTTTGACAGTGCGGAAGCACGCTTCAAGCGTTCCCGGGCGGCGACTGCCAGCAGCGAGGCGGGTATTGCGATCGCGGAGGCAGCCCTTCAGGGGGCCACCGTCAACCTTGGATACAGTCTGATCCGGGCCCCGTTTGATGCCGTAGTACTGACAAAAAATGCCGATGTGGGGGATATCATCACTCCGCTCGGCGCTGCGGCAAATTCCAAAGCGGCTGTTGTTACGATTGCAGATCTCGCCTCACTGCAGGTAGAGGCCGATGTTTCGGAGTCCAACCTGGCGCAGATCAGGAAGGGCCAGCCATGCGAGATTACCCTGGATGCACTTCCGGGAAGCCGCTTTCGCGGGGTGGTGCATACGATCGTACCGACCGCCGATCGGAGCAAAGCGTCCGTCATGGTTAAAATCCGTTTTCTTGAGCTGGACGGGCGTATTTACCCCGAAATGAGCGCCAAGGTAGCCTTTCTGCAGCGTGAGGCGGGTGCAGAAGACAAAATTGCGCGGATCGTTATTAATCCCGCCGCTGTCGTTACTCAAAACGGCCGCAGCGGCGTGTATCTGGTGGTTGGAGACACGGTCCGGTTTATTCCGGTGACATCAGGCGAGAAGATGGGCGATCTGCTTGTAGTGTCAGGTATAAAGTCGGGCGATAAGGTGGCACTGAAACCGCTTGAACGCTTGAAAGACGGCAGCAGGATAGCCCTGCCGGAGAAAAAATAGTCTGATTAGAGTGTATTTTTTACCCAGTATAATAAATGTCATTCCAGAGTTACTTTGAAGAGAGTCAGGAGAATATTTAACGCAAAGACGCAAAGACGCAAAGACGCAAAGGTGCAAGGATGCAAAGGTGCAAGGATGCAAAGGTGAAAGCTGAAACCGCATGTAAAATTTATACCTATTTATAGTATTTCCTTGCGTCTTTGCTCCCTTGCGCCCTAGCGTTAACGGTTGTGACTTCTGACTACTTTTCATGTCTGAAGATTGTTGCTAATCAGGATATAAATAATCATGCAAACTTTTATAAAACAGCAGGTTATCGTCTCTGTCAATGCCGTTTCAAAATCATATCAGCGCGGCAGCCAGGAGATACCGGTACTGGAGGGTATCTCTTTCGAGATCGTCAGGGGTGAGTTTCTGGCGCTGATGGGACCGTCCGGGTCGGGAAAATCGACGCTGCTTAACCTGATTGCCGGCATTGATACGGTTGACGGCGGTTCAATAGTGATCGACGGCGTCGATATTGCGACGCTGAACGAATCCGGGCTGGCGCGGTGGCGGGCAGTGAATGTCGGTTTTATCTTCCAGTTTTACAACCTGATACCTGTGTTGACCGCATATGAAAATGTCGAATTGCCGCTGCTACTGACTACGCTGACGCGCCGCGAACGCCGAGAGCATGTAGAAGCCGCCCTTGCGGTTGTCAGCCTGTCCGACCGGACGGAGCATTACCCCTCGCAGCTTTCCGGTGGCCAGCAGCAGCGTGTGGCAATCGCCCGGGCGATTGTCACCGACCCGGTCATTCTGGTGGCTGATGAACCGACCGGTGACCTTGACCGGGTCTCGGCCGGGGAGATTCTCGGCCTGATGTCCCGGCTTAACGCAGAACAGGGAAAGACTATCATCATGGTGACCCATGATCCCCGCGCCGCCGAAAAAGCGCATGTCATCCGCCATCTTGAAAAAGGGCTGCTGCTCGATGTTTCTCCTTAAGCTTCTTTCCCGCAATGCGTTCCGGCACCGATTACGGACGCTCCTGACGATCCTGGGAATTACGGTTGCCATCCTTGCCTTCGGCCTGCTGCAGACGGTTGTCAGCGCGTGGTACGCCGGAGTCAACGCCTCATCGTCCGCCCGTCTGATCAGCAGAAATGCGGTTTCCCTGGTATTTTCCCTTCCGATTGCCTATCAGGAGCGGATCAGGCGCGTCGATGGTGTGGCGGCGGTTTCCTACGCCAACTGGTTCGGCGGGGTATATATCACGGAAAAGAACTTTTTCCCCAGTTTTGCCATCGAACCGAAGAGTTATCTGGCTCTCTATCCGGAATTTGTGCTGTCGCCGGAGGAAAAACGCGCTTTTTTTATGGACCGGAAAGGGTGCGTAATCGGATCGAGGCTTGCGGAGCGCTTCGGTTGGAAGATCGGCGACACAATCCCGCTCAAAGGGACAATTTTCCCCGGTAACTGGGATTTTGTCGTACGCGGGATCTATCACGGAGCAGAGAAATCCACCGATGAATCCCAGTTCTTTTTTCAGTGGGAGTATCTGAACGAATCGCTCAAAAAAACGGTGGCACGGCGGGCCGACCAGACCGGAGTGTATATAATCGGGCTCAAAAATCCGCAGGAGGCGGCCGAAGTTTCCATCGCCATCGATTCCACCTTCAAAAACTCGCTCGCGGAGACTCTGACCGAAACTGAAAAAGCCTTTCAGCTTAGCTTTGTATCAATGACCGAGGCGATCGTCGTGGCAATCCGCATCGTGTCATTTGTCGTGATCATCATAATCATGGTTGTGGTTGCCAATACTATGGCAATGACCGCCCGTGAACGGATCGGAGAATATGCCATCTTCAAGGCGATGGGATTCCAGGCGCATCACATTGCCGGTATGGTTTTTGGTGAATCGCTGTTTATATCACTGACCGGAGGCGTCATCGGCATTCTTTTGACATTTCCGGTCGCCGGCAAATTCGGCGAGGTTATGGGGAACTTTTTTCCGGTATTCCAGGTCGAGCGTTCCACCCTGTATATGGATATGGCCTTCTGTCTGATAGTGGGGATCATAGCCGGGATATTTCCGGCCTGGCGGGCGGTACGTATCAGGATTGCTGAAGGATTGCGAAGGGTAGGGTAAGGAGTACACATGCATATACGAATTCTTGTTGTCGATGATGAACTGAGCATGCGGGAATTTCTCTCAATCCTGCTGGAGCGTGAGGGGTATGACGTTTCCGTTGCCGGTTCTGCCGAGGAAGCACTCTGTTTGATGGAGTCGGCGCTGTTTGACCTGGTGCTGTCGGATGTCAATATGCCCGGCCTGTCCGGTATCGAACTCCTGGCCCGGATAAAGGACAAATCCCCTGAAACGGCAGTTCTGATGCTCACCGCGTTTTCGACCGCCGAACAGGCCGTGGAGGCGATGAAGCTCGGGGCGTATGATTATATCTGCAAGCCGTTTAAAAACGAGGAAATCAAGCAGCTCGTCAAAAATGCGCTCGAAAAACAGGGACTCAGACGCGAAAACATCCTGCTGAAAAAGGGCGTCAGCGAACGGGACAGTTTTTGCGGCATCATCGGTAAAAGCCTGAAGATGCGCGAACTTTTTGACATGATCCAGAAAGTTGCGGCCAGCCAGAGCAGCGTGCTGATTCTCGGAGAGAGCGGAACAGGCAAAGAACTGGCCGCCCGTTCGATTCATACCTGCAGCCCACGCAAATCAAAACCGTTTGTCGCGGTCAACTGCGGAGCCATCCCGGAGAATCTGATTGAGAGTGAGCTGTTCGGGCACAAAAAGGGCTCCTTCACCGGTGCGGTGGGTGACCGTCCGGGGCTGTTTGAGCAGGCCGAAGGAGGGACACTCTTTCTGGATGAAATAGGTGAACTGCCGCTGCTGATGCAGACCAAACTGCTGCGGGTATTGCAGGAGCGGGAATTCAAGCGGGTAGGAGATGCACAGACCCGCAAGGCCGACGTGCGGATTATCAGCGCCTCGAACCGTGATCTTGAAAGTCAGGTCAAGGATGGATCGTTCCGGGAAGATCTGTTTTACCGCCTCAACGTTGTTCAGCTCGTCATGCCCCCGCTGCGCGAGCGGATCGAGGATATCCCGCTTCTGGTCGACAGCTTCTGTCTGAAATACCAGGATCCCGGGCAAAACAGCCCGGCTACGGTAACACCGGGTGCCCTCAAAGCCCTGATGAATCATCCCTTTCCCGGCAATGTCCGCGAACTTGAGAACTGCATCGAACGGAGCCTCATAATGGATCCGGCGGAAATCGCCGAAACCAGTCTGCCCCGGCAGCTGTTGGCAGGTAAAATGCCCTGCCTCACCGCCGAATGCGACATACCGGAGTCCGGGATGATGCTTGAACCGCTGCTGGAGGATCTGGAAAAGAAATACCTGCTCAAGGCGTTAGAGATGACCGGCGGAGCGAAAAAGAAAGCGGGAGAGTTGCTGGGGATGTCGTTTCGCTCATTCCGGTACCGGTTGGCCAAGTTCGGGTTGGATAGTGGGGAGGAGTGACTGTTTGAATGTTATATATGATGGAATATACTCATATCTGTCAATTTTATCTTGAATTAATGTCAATATGACATTAAAATTAGACGTATGAAGACATATATTCCAAGAGAAATAACAAAACAGGTAGTTAGCGCCCTTAAGGATATGCCGGTGGTCGCTCTTACCGGTATGCGCCAGACCGGAAAAAGTACGTTCCTGCAAGAACAGCCCGAATTTAAAGGTCGAAAATATATAACCCTCGATGACTTCGCACAGTTTGCTGCTGCAAAGGAAAATCCAGACAAGTTCGTTGACACCGACGAACCGCTGATAATTGATGAGGCCCAACGCTGCCCGGAACTTTTTATCGCTATAAAACGTGCCGTTGACAAAAACAGACGTCCCGGCCAATTTATCATTTCCGGATCAGCAAATTTCCTGTTGATGAAGAACATCTCCGAAAGCCTTGCGGGGAGAGCAATCTATTTTAATATGCACCCTTTTAACAGAAGGGAAACGGAAAGGCGAACTTCAGAAATCCCCTTCATACGACAATTTTTCGAAGAGCAGATAATCTCGGGATTGACTGATGCGGCCACCATTCCGCTTGAAGATATTGTAATAGGCGGAATGCCGTCGGTATGTCTTGGTAGTTTCAGCAATCCGTTTAACTGGTTCAAAGGGTACGAGCATACCTATCTTGACAGGGATATACGCGATCTTGGACGAATTGGCGACATCATACCGTTTCGAGGGCTACTGCACCTAGCTGCTCACCGTACCGGCGGCGTGCTGAATTTAAGCGATCTGGGAAGGGATGCACGACTGAGGTCTACCGTCGTTACCAGCTATCTTTCAATTATGGAGGTTTCCTGTATTTTCTACCGTCTTGCCCCTTATCTTAAAAACCCTGCGAGCAGATTGATAAAATCACCAAAGTTCTACCTTGGCGATTCCGGGCTTGCATGTTTTCTGGCTGAAGTAGAGGAACTGACGGCAGATTCCCCCCTGAAGGGTTCAATGATGGAAACGTACGTGGCGCAGAATCTTGTATCAATTCTTGATGCAACCTGGCCACGGGCGAGAATGTACTTTTGGAATATTCAGGGACGGCATGAAGTTGATTTCATTATCGAAGCGGGAAACCGATGTCTTGCAATAGAAGTAAAGTCAGCTGCCAGATGGGACAAGGATGATCTTGTGAGTCTCAAGGCTTTTATAGCCAATACACCTCACTGTGTTGGCGGTATTTTGGCGTATAACGGCACTACATCGGTACGTCTTGGTGACAAATTGTGGGCAATCCCTTTATCAATCCTATTGTCGTAAAACAACCAATCAATGTAACGCTATCCTTGAAGTTGTTCAATCAGAGTCGCCGGGAATGTCGTTCCGCTACCGGTTGGCCAAGTTCGGGTTGGACAGTGGGGAGTAGTAAACCTTAAAGGCTTTAACGCAAAGGTGCAAGGACGCGAAGCCGCAAAGAAAGTCGAAAGGTTTTTAGCTGTTTCAACCAAAAAGATTCAGGTTGTTGATTCTGTTTTCCCCTGCGTCTTTGCGCCCTGGCGTCCTTGCGTTAATGAAGTAAACGTCAAAAGATTTAACGCAAAGGTGCAATGATTCGAAGCCGCATAGAAAGTCGAAGGGCTTTTAGAGGTTTCAACCAAAAAGATTCAGGTTGTTGATTCTGTTTTCCCCTGCGTCTTTGCGCCCTGGCGTCCTTGCGTTAATGAAGTAAACGTCAAAAGATTTAACGCAAAGGTGCAATGATTCGAAGCCGCCAAGAAAGTCGAAAGGTTTTTAGAGGTTTAAACAAAAAAGTTTCAGGTGGTTGGTTCTGCTTCTCCCCTTGCGCCTTCGCGCCTTGGCGTCCTTGCGTTAATGAATGTATGTATGGAAGGTTGAAGAATGAGATTCAAGCTGACAAAAATTGTCAGTACTCACTGCCGGAATTGGGTTCTAATGAGAACTGGACCTCGGGAGATGGTTTTTTTATTATATAATTACGGTGCGTTACAGAAATAGTTGGTTTTGGCCTTGATATTGCTAATTAGTATGGTAACTTCTCAACCAAGCTCTGTCTCAGAGCACAACCCACGAAAGGAGAAACATTATGTTTAACAAGCTTCGTAGCACAAAAGGTTTCACCCTGATCGAGCTGCTGATCGTTGTTGCGATCATCGGTATCCTGGCCGCCGTTGCCATCCCGCAGTTTTCATCGTACCGCGCCAAGGCGTACAACTCGGCCGGTAATGCTGACATCAAAAACATGAAAACCGGCATGGAAGCTTTCATGGCTGACAATCAAGAGTACCCTGTAGACTGTTGTTATACCAATAACTTAATTTAGAAAGGAGAACACAATGTGTTAGAAAAATATCGATTCTTACTGCGATTGCGTTGCTTATGGCATCATCAGCTTTTGCTCGGTAGTCAGTCATCACTATGGCTTCAACTATGGCAGCATGCTGACAACAGGTAAGTCGCTGTATGGCGCAAAAAGCGGTACTGCAGACACTACCTCACCACTTATCGGCAAAACATCTACTGGTGTCGCAGTATGGTGTTTTCTGCGTACCTCGGGTACGGGATATGCTATTGTAACCCAGCATATGAACGGTACAAAGGCATTTGGCACTTCGTATGACAGCTACTAACTATTTTTTCAAAAGATGTAACAGCAACAAAAGGTACTGCGTTTTTAACAGTATCCGACAACAACCGACTCGTCTGATTTCTAACGGCTGGTCATCAATGTAGATTTTTCTGCTCTTGGTACATCAAGCGGGATGTTTCGGCATCCCGCTTTTTTTATGGACTCATTTATATGCCCACATATCAAAAATCACGAACATTACTGTTATGCCTTGTGTTTGTAGTGCTTGGGATTTACTATCCGACCCTGTTCTCTCCGCTCAATTCTGTCGATGACGTCGGAGATGTATCAAAATCTGTTAAATACCGACAGTTTTAGCCTAAAGGGAATATTCTTTCCCGGTGGATCCAATAGTTATTATCGTCCCATCTTGATTTTGTCATTTATGATGGATAAATTTATCTGGGGGCTTGAAGAAAGCTTCATGCACCTTGAAAACATTTTCTTCCATCTTGCCAATACGTTGCTGGTTTATGCTGTTGCCCGTCGGGCCGCTGATTATCTTACCAATACCATCCCCAGTTGCACCGTTCGCGCGGCACTTTTTTTTGCCATCCACCCACTTAATACCGAAGTCGTCAACTGGATCTCAGGCCGGACCGATCTTCTGGCCGGTTTTTTTCTGTTTTTGGCAATGTACTTCAATGTTAAAGCGGCCGTTAGGATGGTTGCAGTCGTTCATGGCGGCACTCAGTATGTTGTTGGCCTGTCTTGCTAAGGAAACAGCAATTTTTTTCCTTCCGGCTGCATTGTTATTTCCTTTTTTTATGTCTGCAACCAGAGACGGCTACAATTCCACTTCGTTCCGCTTCCGCAGTTACTGGTTCCATTTTGTTATTTTCTGCTCTAGCCGGAGCCTGCCTATTTTGCATTTCGCTCATTGGCCTTCTCCAAAGGTGATCAAGGTGATTGCCCGGGTTATGACTCACGTTGGCGGCTCAGATAGCGTCAGTCTGCTGATAACCGCGAGACTGTGTATTGAAGGCTATCGGTTTTTATGCAAAAAAACTGCTGATACCATTTCCTCTCAATTTCGGTATAATTCATGTTTCCGATGCTTATCTGCCCCTTGGAATGCTCGTGCTGGCAGGTATTGTCTGGCTCATGACCCGAAGGACTCTTCCTGCTTTTTTTGTGATCTGTGCTGGAGCCGTCGGTACCTCTGCGCTGATTATTCCGTTTACTCAGATTGACCTGGACCCCGTTGGCTGAGCGCTATATGTATATTTCTTCCGCGTTCTTTCTGGTTGGCATTACATTGGCGGTGCAGCGATGGGACCACTGTTTTAAGTATCGTGTGCCACTGACTCTTGCCATGTCGTTCCTTGCTGCTATTGCATTTTACGGTACTGCCACTCGTAATATTGTCTGGCAGGACAATGTGGCTCTGTTTCAGGATACGCTTCGGAAATCTCCTGATTTTGTTGCCTGCTCGAAATGAAATCGCAAATGCATTATATGAAAGAGGAAGAGAGAAAGAAGCTACTTGCAATCTACAAATCATTCAGCTCATCGAGTGGTCTTGTCAATGCCCAGTTCGGGTTGAAAAACAAGGCATTGCCTTGACGTACGAAGGTGATTTTACTGAAGCCCGTGAAATATTGAGAAGTTGCTGGCAAAGCCCGGCAAATATGAAGTCTGCTATCTTGCAGCAGGTACTCGAACTCAATAAGATGCAGGTTGCAGCAAAAAAGCATTACAATCAGAGATGTGTACGCTGAATCAGCTTCTACATTAACCCGTCTCATCGAGCTTACAGGCGACCCTTTCTTTTCCTACCGCCTTGGGATAGTTCATATGCAGGAAGGAAATAAAGAAAAAGCAGTTGCGGCATTTACTACTGTTGTAAGAACCGCCCCTCCCACCGCATATTACCGCAAGCCGGCTGAAAAACTGGCGAAAGATCTTGCAAGGTGATAATTGTAGGCCCATGTCTTTCTGAAATAAGGATTGCTTATGACGACAATTATTAATATTACCCTTAAAGGCATCTTCCGTGACCGCGTTTTTCAGGGAATTATGGTAACTGCGTGTATTTTCCTGTTGATCCCGGTCATCGCTTCGCTTTCCATGCGTCAGGTAACAGAACTTTCCCTGACATTATCACTTTCCCTTGTTTCATTCATTCTGCTGTTGCTGGCGGTGTTTCTGGGCGGAACGTCGCTCTGGAAAGATATTGAACGCCGCTACACGTTCAGCGTACTGGGGCTGCCGCTATCGCGACAGAGTTATCTGCTTGGTCGTTTTGGCGGCACTGCTCTGTTTGTGATGCTGACTTCAGTCGTTCTGGGTACTGCAGCTTTTGCCGTGGTACTGTATACCTCATCAATGTATCCTCCTGATAAGCCGGTTGTCTGGTCAACCATGGCACTCTGCATTCTGTTTGATGCCCTGAAATACATTCTGCTCATCGCGGTGGCCTTCCTGTTTTCTACTGTCAGTACTTCATTCTTCCTGCCGGTTTTCGGCACGATTGCCACGTTTCTCGCCGGTGGTGTTACGCAGCAGGTGTACGAGTATATTCACTCCCCCGCATCAGTAAATCTGCCGACATCTGTTAAGTTGATTGCCAACGGACTGTACTATCTGCTGCCCAATTTCAGTGCCTTTGATTTGAAGGTAAACGCAATATACGGTCTCCCGGTTCCTGCCTATGGACTGCTCTTGACGGCGGCCTATTTCCTTGTCTACGTGGGAATACTGTTGTCACTCTCGTCCGCCGTTTTCCTGCGGCGCGAAATGAAATAGCCGATGATTAAACCGGTCTCCGCAGCCCTGATCTGTCTGCTTTTGTACGGAATGCTGATCATTCCGTTTACAGCTTACCTGCACGACAAACCGTTCGTGGAAAAGCTCGGCTATGTCCCCTCGGTGACGGCGCTCAAGACGTTTGCCGCCGACCATAAAGAACTGGTAGCGGCATCACTGGTGCTGAAGGTCCTGATGTACTTCGGCGGGCTTTTGGATAAAGCTGATAACCAGGTGGCGGTTCCACCGGACTACATGACCATGTCCCGTCTGCTGCATGGCGCGGTCAAGCTTGATCCCTACAATATGGACGCCTACTATTTTGCCCAGGGGTTTCTTGCCTGGGACGTCAAACAATTTAAGCTGGCCAATGATCTTCTTGATTACGGTATGAAGTACCGCACCTGGGATTGGTATCTTCCCTTTTTTGCCGGGTTTAACAGCGCATTTTTTCTGAAAGACTATACAGCGGCCGCCAGATATTATCAGCGCGCCGGAGAACTTTCCGGTTCCGATATGTCCAAACTTCTTGCCGGTCGCTATATGCAGCAATCGGGTCAGACGGAGCTGGCAATCGCATATCTTGCCACGATGGCAAAAGAGGAAAGAAATCCTGCCGTGAAAAAAACATATCTGCTGCGGTTGACCGCTTTCCGTGAAACCCGTCGCATTGAGGTGGCACGCGATCGTTATCGGGAAACGCGGGGGGCACTGCCGGTTACCGTAGAGCAGTTGGTTTCGGGAGGTCTCCTCACACCATCACCCCGGGATCCTTACGGCGGAACGTTTTTTCTGGAAGCGGATGGTAGGGTTGCAACCACCAGTAAATACGCTTTTGCCGGGGTGAAGAAGTGATCCTGAAAAGAGGTTCTGATGGGTCTTACATTACTGTTTAACGCAAGGACGCCAAGGCGCAAAGGCGCAAGGGAGAAGCAAAAACAACTACCGGAATCTTTTTGGTTGAAACCTCTAAAAGCCTTTCGCCTTTCCTGGAGGCTTTGTGTCCTTGCACCTTTGCGTTGATTTTTTTGACGATATACATTCATTAACGCAAGGGCGCCAAGGCGCGAAGACGCAAAATCACCCCCGGTCTTTTTGGTTGAATCAGCTAAAAGCCTTTCGACTTTCTTTGCGACTTCGCGTCCTTGCACCTTTGCGTTGAATCTTTTGACGGTATATTTTTAATTGCGGAAGAACGTATGATTTTAAGCCGTGCTTGCAATTGTATGAAAAACGCAGTAACGTTGCGTTGGAGGTGTAATATGCCGTCACTACAAGTAAGGGAATTACCGGAAAATATCTATGTGCAGCTCTGTCGTGAGGCTGAGGTACAGCATCGTTCAATTGCCCAGCAGGCGGTGGCGTCACTTGCCCGCGGGCTTCAAATTGAGCTTGACCCCAGGTCGCGCCGGATCGCGCTACTGGCGCAGATTAACGCTGATCCCATTACACTGAAAGCAGCATTACCGGTAAATCCGGCGAACCTCATCAGGGAGGATCGTGACCGATGATTACGGTGCTTGATGCCAGCGCTGCAGTTGCAATTGCGATGAACCTTCCTGAATCGGTGAAATTTCAACCGAATATTGATGCTTCTGATATCGTAATTGCTCCGGATCTCTTTGTGGCGGAGGTTTCAAACACGATATGGAAGTACGTGAAGGCAGGGGTTATGGATTCGGAGCAGGGTGATTGTGTACTTGAACGTGCCATGGGACTGGTGGATTCTTTTGAACCGGGACTGGCCTTGTACCGGGAAGCGTATGCGTTGTCAGTTGACCAACTGCATCCGGTGTATGATGCACTGTATCTTGTGTTAGCCCGCCGGCACAATGGTATCCTGGCAACACTGGATCGACGGATGGCAGACCTGGCTTCGAAACTGCACATCAGAATGCTACCATAATATGACGGGAGTTGTGACGTATGAACGCCATTGAGATAACGGGATTGTGCAAACAGTTTACCGGTAAACGGATGACCAGAGTTGACGCTCTTAAGGGGCTTGACCTTACCATAGCAGCGGGTGAAGTATTCGGTTTTCTGGGACCGAATGGTGCCGGTAAAAGTACCACCATCAAGCTGGTGATGGGCTTGTTACGGCCGACCTCCGGCAGAGCCGGCATTATGGGCATGGATGCCGGCCAGGCTGAATCGCGGCGTCATGTCGGCTATCTTCCGGAAAACCCGGCGTTCTACGATTATCTGAGCGCGGAAGAGTATATAACCTTTGTCGGATCGCAGTTCAAAATGGAGCCGGAATTATTACGGCAGCGTTCGGACGAGGTTCTGCAGCGTCTCGATCTGTGGGAGGCCCGAAAGCGGCCGATGCGTGGCTACAGCAAAGGAATGGTGCAGCGGGTCGGGTTGGCGCAGGCGCTGGTTCATGACCCGGATGTGTATATCCTGGATGAGCCGATGAGCGGCCTCGATCCGATCGGCCGGGCGCTGGTGAAGGATATCATTCTGGACCTGAAAAAACGTGGCAAGTGTGTCTTCTTCAGTACGCACATTACCGATGATGTTGAAAAAGTCTGTGATCGGGTCGGAGTGATTGTTAAGGGAAGTCTGGTGGCGCTTGACCGGGTTGAAAATATCCTTCGCAGCGGTGTGGAAGGGTATGTTATTCATCTGCAGCTCCCGGAAGAGACCTCACACTCGTTTGCGGGAATTGAAGCGCTCCGTCGCACGGATTCAGTCTCTGAATTTTATGTGCCGTGTGGGGTGTTCAACGCCTTTATGGGCGAAGTTAACTCATCCGGTACCAACGTTATTCTGGTGGAAACAAAACGGCGGGATCTGGAGGATTTCTTTCTGTCGCTGGTTAAGAATGATTCGGCTGCCTGATCACTGATACTCGCGCCTATTTTTGAAAAATAAAAACGAAGGTTTTTGAATATGATACAATCCCCGAAAGGGAGGATTATGATATGACACGTGAACAGATTCTTGATTTTTTGAGACAGCATAAGCAGGAAATGCATGATCGATTTGGTGTTACCAGGATCGGACTGTTCGGGAGCTATGCCCGCGGTGATGCTCGTGTGGATTCGGATATTGATGTTGCAATTGAACTTTCCCACAATACAGCAGACAGTTACTTTGGTGTGCTCCATTTTCTTGAAGATTCTTTTCAGGTGAAAATTGACCTGGGCATTGAGTCGAATTTCAAACCGGTCTTAAAACCTTACATTATGAAAGAAATTGTGTATGTGTGAACGATCAGACCTTCAATTTTTTCAGGATATTCTGGAATCAATAAATGCGGCCATGGAATTTGTGGCTGATTACGATAATGTCCGCCATAAAAATGATCTTGATACTCACTGCTTATAATCGTTTACAGGAGCCTGAGCAATGATATCAGCGTTCCTGCGGCTCTGCAGAGTACGGCAGTGGCTGAAAAACCTGATGCTGTTCTTTCCGCCGTTTCTGGGAGGCTCACTCCTTTCCAACAGTAATATTCTTCAGCTACTGCTCCCTTTCAGTGCATTTTGCCTTGTCTCAAGCGCTACGTATATTCTTAACGATATCCTTGATAAAAAAAACGACAGTCATCACCCTGACAAGTGTGCCAGGCCGATAGCTTCCGGGAAAATATCGGTCGCTTCGGCGTTACTGTTTGCAGCTGTTCTGCTAACTTGCAGTCTGGTACTCGCCTGGAATATCTCCGGTACATTTATTGTGCTCATGATGGTGTATGTTGCCGTTTCAATAGCCTACAGTGCAAAGCTGAAAGACATTGTGCTGGTGGATATTTTCTGTATTTCCGCAGGATTTCTTCTCCGGCTTCAGGCTGGTGGTGCTGCTTTTAACGTGGCAATTTCAGAATGGCTGTTTTTAAGCGTGTTCCTGCTGTCGGTCTTCCTGAGTACGGGAAAAAGGTTGGCGGAAAAACAGCATCTGGGAAAAGAGGCTCACCACCATCGCAAGGCACTGCGTGCCTATCCGGAGGGATTTCTTGAAGGTATTTTGTACATGACCGGTGGCTCGGTACTGGTTACCTACACCATGTACGTAATCTCGCGTCACTCGTCTTTGTTACTCTACACGGTTCCGTTGTGCTGTTTCGGGCTGTTGCGATATATCCTCCGGGTTCAGTCAGGCAAGGGGGGGGATCCGACTGAGTCGCTGGTCAAGGATGCGTCGCTGCTGATCGTGGGAGTGGTGTGGGTGTGCATGGTAGCGTGGGGGATATATCTTTGAATATAGGATTCTGGCGGTATTCCCTCCGTAATCGTGGCGGTGACCGGTTAAGCCTCGATTACGCCAACCACTTGTCTGATATGGGGCACGATGTAACATTGTACGTGGCGGACATGAACACCATTTTTTCGATCAGTGCCAATCTGAACATTGTTCAGATACCGGATCATGGTCGGATCGTTTTTATTGCTCAAAGTGCATCGGCATCTCTGAAACATGATGTGGTAATAGTGGATATCATACATCTGGCCCTGCCGCTTTCATGGCATAACCGGGTACTCTATTATGCCCAGGCCGACGATGTTGAATACTATGCGAATCCACTTATACGCAATTTCATTGACCGTTTATACCGCTGGTATTTTAACAGTGGCCGCCCGTATATTTCCATGTCGCAGCATCTTTCCGGAATACTGGAAAAACGTTACGGAATAATGGCACCCCATACAGTCAGGACCGGTATCGATCATTCTCTCTTCTATCCGGAACCGGACCATGAATTGTATGCATCCAAGGGGGATAGGCGCGCACTGGTATTTATGGCTCGCGGTGATGAGTATCGAAAGGGTTTCGATATCGCCCGTGAGGTGTTTCGGAAACTTGGTGCCGTGGCATCTGATAGCATTGAACTCTGGGTGTGCGGCGAAATATTTGAGCCAGACGGTGAAATTTCGGTCAGAAATTTCGGGCATCTCTCCGATACGCAACTGAGACGGATTCTGAGCAGTGCTGACCTGTTTCTGTATCCATCACGGCATGAGGGTTTTGGACTGTTTCCTCTTGAGGCGATGGCCTGCGGAATTGTTGTGGTTACCACCGATGCTGTACCGTATGCCCGTGCAACCTCATCGATGCAGGTTGTTGACATCGGTGACCATGAGGGGATGGTAAGGATAATTATTGAGCTGCTTAATGACGCGCAGCGGCTTCAACGTCTCAAACAGCAGGCGTTGGCGGATGCCGCCGGATATGACCATGCCGTTGGTAAATCAGATTTTACCGATTTTGTTTCAGCGATTGTCAGGGACAGTGCCTGATGAAAATAGGCATTGACGCAACAGTCGTTTTTTCTGATCGACCCAGCGGTCTTGGCGTGTACACCGTCAATATGGTCAATGAGCTTTACCGATTGCATAAGGACATGGTTGTCTGGACAATCGCGGATGCCGGATTTGATCTTCCGCCATCGTGTGTGCGCCGTGTCCTGAAACCGCTCCGGTTTATGGGCAACAGGATCTATCCAATACGGCCTCTCTGGCTTGAATTATTCCTGCGCGCCGAACTGAAAAAGGAAAAGGCAGATGTTCTTTGGAGCACGGTTCCAAGCGCCCTGTCTCATTCCCCGGTCCCGCACCTGATTACAGTCCATGATCTGATACCGGTCCGATTTCCCGGGGATGTCCCTTCATGGGTACGTTGGAACTTTACCAAAAGGATACTGCCAACCATCAGCGGCGCTTCGGGGATTATTGCCGATTCAGTCGCTACACGGGAGGATCTTGTCCGGACGGGTGTCCGGCTTCCGTCGGTAGAGGTCGTCTATCCGGCCTTTGATGCCGGCCATTTTTGTCGGGTTGATCCGCACGATGTCATAACGAAATACCGCCTTGAATCTGCCCCCTATCTGCTGTACGTAGGAAACGCCTCGCCGAGAAAAAATCTGGGTGGCGTTTTACGTGCATTCGGAAAAATCTCAGCCGATCTGCCGCATTCCCTTGTTCTTGCCGGTGCAAAATCGACGGAAGAACTCGAACAACTGGAGAGGATCATTCGCCAACTTGAGCTTCAGGATAGGGTAATTATGCTCAACTACGTGCCATTTAAGGATCTGCCTGAATTGTACAGCGGTGCTGCCTGTGTGGTGTATCTATCACGCTACGAGGGGTTCGGACTGCCCGTGCTGGAGGCAATGGCCTGCGGGGTTCCGGTTGTCGCATCCAGTACGACATCCATCCCCGAAGTTTCGGGTGATGCAGCATTGCTGGTTGATCCTGATGATGCGGACGCTGCTGCGGCGGCCATCCGTTCCGTGCTTACGGATGATGCACTTCGTCAGAGAATGATTGAGGCGGGGCTCAGACAATCAAGTATGTTCTCATGGTCCTCTTCAGCACGTCAGGTTCTGCAAACTCTCCATACACTTTCGGAGGCGCACCATGCCTGAAACGGTTTCCCGTTGCGGGGTGTGTGGCGACGAAACACATGAGGTCATTGACAAAGAAGGTGCACTTTGTCGTTGCCGGTGCGGTTTTATCTTTCACAATCCCCGTCCGTCGAATGATGAAATCGCCACCTTTTATGAAAGAGGTGACCAGTATGACGGCTGGCTGGCACATGAAAGCGAACGTGAGGAACTTTGGCTCCGTCGCTGGAGAAAAATGGCGCGGTACGTTGGTAGTGGTCCATTACTGGACGGAGGGACAGGCACAGGTCAATTTCTGTATGTAATACGTCAAAAAGTGTCGTCGGTTTATGGTACTGAACTTTCCGGTCGGGCTCGGAATATTGCCAGGACTCATTACGGGATTGATATTGTCGAAGCTGATGGTGTAGGGGCTGAATGGGGTACTCTTCGATTTTCCACCATTACCCTCTTTCACGTGTTGGAACATGTTCCAGACCCGGGCAAGCTGATTCGGGACTGCCATGAACTCCTGAATCCTGACGGCGTCCTCGTAATTGCAGTTCCCAACGATAGCAATTGTCTGCTGGCAAAAATCCGCTTTACACTCGACAGGATTCGTCCTATGGAAAAGAGACGCTTCTGTTCGGCAGGGTTCGAGCGTATTCTTCTTGATGATGTCCAGAGTGAAGTTCATCTGTCACATTTTTCAATTCCTGTCATTCGTCGTCTTTTGGGAGATCGTGGTTTCACGGTGCTTGAGGAGTCTATCGATCCTTATTTTGTGGCTGGAGGATTCCTGCTCGTCTTCCATCGAATATTTTATGCGGCTTCCTTGATACTTTGGAACATTTTCAAAATTAACCTCTATCCTACGATATGGGTAATAGCTAAACGTGATTAAGGTTCTCTATGACATATCGGTACTTGGAATTGGCCACTATTTCATTAAAGCCGGTGTAGTACGAGTTGTGGAAAACATTCTTGAAGGCCTGATTACGAACGATGAATGCAACGTATACGGCCATGTTTCTTCACCGTTCCATCTGCATCCGGCGCTGGATGCCCTTACATTACTCCATACGTCTGCATGCCCAGTGTGGATACAACCCCGTCACCGTCACCTGTACAGCGGAATTCGGGATCTCGTACTGCGGCATCAGGGTGCCAGATCCGACAAGCTTACAAAATGGTCATTGTTTCTTGCATCGGCAGTGTTGGAGATGGGGCGCTGCTCTCCTATTCCCGAAGCTGATATTTATCATTCTCCATTTCGTCCTCTCCCCAAAATTGTTGGTAAAGGTAACCGCACGCCGCGATTTCTTACGGTATATGACCTGATACCGCTCCGGTTCCCTGAATACTATTCCACCGGGAGCCGGTTCTTCAACGTGGTACGAGATTCATTACAAAGTTTGAAGTCAGAAGATTGGGCGCTCTGTATTTCTGAATCTACCCGCAATGATCTGTGCGAATATCGCCCCGATCTCAGCCCTGAGCGTGTTATAGTTACCCCGCTTGCGGCCTCCTCTATCTTTCGGCCTTGCCGGGAAAACTCAGTCCTTGATGCAACCAGGCGTAAATACAGCATACCGGACGGTTCCTACATATTGAGTTTGGGAACTCTTGAGCCCCGTAAAAATCTGCCGCGGCTCATCAAATCGTTTGCTCGACTTGTGAAACAGGAACATATTGCAGACCTTTCGCTGGTGCTGGTGGGTGTAAAGGGGTGGCAGTACGATGAAATATTTCGTGAGGTTGCTGCTACCGGTCTGTCTTATGATCGCATCAATTTTACCGGGTTTATCCCGGATAGTGATCTTTCAGCTCTCTATAGTGGAGCGCTTGCCTTTGCCTATATGTCACAGTATGAAGGGTTTGGCCTCCCACCACTTGAAGCTATGCAATGCGGTGTGCCGGTGATAACTTCAAATACCTCTTCCCTGCCTGAAGTAGTCGGAGAAGCCGGGATCATGGTCTCGCCTGATGATGAAGACGGCATTTGTCAGGCGATGCTTGATCTTTACCGCGATTCGACTTTAAGGTCTGAACTTGCGGCCAGGTCTTTGGAGCGTGCATCTTTATTCAGCTGGGAAAGATGTGTGCATGAAACGGTTGAGGCCTACAAAAAGGCTTTGAACTCTTAAAACAATATATCTGGAGGTTTTTATATGAAAGTGCTTGTAACCGGCGGGTGCGGTTTTTTAGGTTCACATGTGTGTGAGTATTACATCGGAAAAGGTGCCGAGGTTGTCGCCTATGACAATATGACCAAGCATGAACTTGCAAGAACCGGCTTCGCTACGGAAATTGCACGGGAGTTTAACCGCACGTTTCTTGAGGGGTTGGGAGTCAGAATCGTGCAGAAAGATGTTCGGGATTTCGAAAACCTGCTGGAAGAGGCGGATGGGTGCGATTATATCATCCATACTGCTGCACAACCGGCAATGACCATAAGCTGGGAGGACCCGCGCCTCGACTTTACCAGCAACGCTCTGGGGACTTTCAATGTATTGGAAGCGGCACGGTTGCTGAAAATTCCGGTTGCCTGCTGCGCTACCGTTCATGTGTACGGGAATGAAATTAACGACACCCTTTCCGAGTCTGAAAAACGATATGTCCGGGAGCCTGCAGGTATTGACGAACTTGAGCCGACACTGCGTGGTACGCTGACACCTCTGCACGCCTCCAAGGCGGCTGGTGATATCTACATTAAAACCTACATTGATACGTATCAGCTCGAAGCGGCCAGTTTCCGATTGACCGGCATCTATGGTACCCGCCAGTTCGGCGGGGAAGATCATGGATGGGTTGCCAATTTCGTTATCAGGGCACTGATGGGATGGCCGATTACTCTGTTCGGTTCCGGCAAGCAGGTACGTGATATAATATATGCCACCGACGTCTGTGCCGCATTTGACGCATTTTATACCACCCGTGCCACCGGAATATATAACATCGGCGGTGGGCAGAACACCGCCATATCCCTCATTGAATGTGTCGATTTGATAGGGGAGCTGACCGGCACGAGGCCTGATATCACCTATGCGCCTGACAGACTTGGCGATCTGCGCTATTTCGTTTGTGATACCACAAAAGCGGAGCGTCAGCTTTCATGGAGCCCTTCTGTCATGCCGCGCGAAGGTGTTGCAAGGCTGATCGACTGGGTGCAGAAGAACAACCACTGCTTTGGAAGCCGCTAAAGGAGTCGACATGAAAGCCCTGATACTGGCAGGAGGCCGTGGAAAACGGCTGGACGAACTTTCGAAAAATAAGAATAAATGTATGATTGAGGTGCATGGCCGACCGGTTATTGAATACAGCTTGGACAATGCCGCTTCCACGGATGTTGATGAAATACTGCTTGTTGTGGGGTATCGGGCCGAAGAGATCATCAACAATTATGGAATCAGTTATAAAGGCAAACGTCTGCGTTATGTCCTGCAGTGGGAACAGAAAGGGCTTGTTCATGCCATGGAATGTGCTTCCGAGGCACTTGCGGGTGACGACTTCATGCTGCTGCTGGGTGATGAAATTATGTTGAATCCGCGCCATGCGGAGTTAATAACATCCTACAAATCCAGCAATGCTTTTGCCGTTTGCGGCGTCCTTCAAGTAGAAGATTGTGAACTGATCCGTCGAACCTACACCCTGATTCAGGATGAGAACCGGGTAATTCACCGGTTGGTGGAAAAACCGCGCAAACCTTTCAATAACCTTATGGGAACGGGCGACTGCGTTTTCAATAACAGGATTCTGGACTATATTTCTGTTACCCCGATTCACCACGAAAGACAAGAGAGGGAATTGCCTGATTTGATCCAGTGCGCTATTGATGACGGAATGAGAGTAGTATCTTTTGATGTTTGCGATCGTTATGCAAATATTAATTCATGCGATGATATTGTCTTTTCTGAGGCGAATCTGTGACTTGGATAATATAATGGGCATAGGCCGTGTCACGGGAAATATTTCCATATTGGTAACAGCAAATTTGATGTCGCAGGGATGTCTTTTTCTTGCTTCGCTCTATTTGGCAAGGACATTGGGTCCGGAAAGTTTTGGACGGATAAGTTTTGCAGCAGCTTTTGCAGCATTCTTTGTGCTAGTTACAGATTGCGGTTTGACACTTTATGGAATACGAGAAACGTCATGCAATCCCAAAGATGTGAAGATGGTTGTTAGAGCAATACTACGTGAACGTATTGTTCTAGCCACACTCTCGTTTGGTCTACTTGCAGGAATTACCGCTGTTATCAATAAACCGTCTGCGATTAGATTGTTGATTTTGTTGTATGGTCTGGGAGCTTTCCCTGCTGCGTTACTAATAGAATGGGCATTTCAGGGGCTCGAACAGTTTCGTATTGTTGCTTTCGGGAGATTTATCACAGGCATCATATATTTCCTGCTTGTAATTTTATTTGTTCAAGGTCCTTCACAAGAAATGATCCCCCCTCTGGCGTGGATTGCAACAGGAGGTATTGTTGCGATATTTCTTGGTTACATTTTTTTCAGAGCGTATGGCAGGCCAACTGCATCTGATCCTACCTACGACACTGTATACGGTTTTTTGAGTCTTACCCGGAAAACTTTCCCCATGGGACTTTCACTCATAATGATCCAGATTGTCTATACCATTGATTCAGTCATGCTGGGTTTTTTAGGTAGTGACACTGATGTAGGAGTGTACGCAGCGGTGTATAAAATCATCCTTGCACTAATTCTTGTGGGGGCTGTGTATTTTGAATCTGTATTTCCATTGATGTCACGACTGTGCTCTCGTTCCCATGAGTCCTTTATCGTCTTGCATGGCCTCAATTTAAAAATCGTGTCTGCTTTTATAGCTCCGTTATTTGTTGCCGGAATAATTTGTGGCGAATTATTGATAAATTTTTTATTTGGCAGAGCCTATTCAAGTGGACTTTCTGCGTACTTAATTCTTCTTCTTTCAGTTGTATTAATCTACTACAACATGCTTTGTGCAAGGGGGCTATGGGCTTTTAACAAGCAAAATATATTTTTGATTATTGTGACATTTCAGTCAGTTATAAATGTTTCACTAAATATGATGTTAATTCCAGAATATGGTATAACCGGGGCCGCTACCAGTACATTGATTGCGGAATTGGTTGGATTGATATTGTATTACAAGTATCTCAGTAAGATAGTAAGTATTCAAATTGAGTATAGTAATTTGATTCCGTTTGTATTGGCAGCCTGTATGTTTTTGATTTATAAGGCCGTTGATAATGTTATTGTGATATTTCCTTTGTTGCTCGCATATATAACTATTCTTTATGTAACTAAATTCATCACTCGAGATGAATTGCTTGTGTATGAACATTAGAATGAGAGGAATGCATGGAACCGAAATACACTGCTGAAGAAATCGCAACAAAGATTGCATCGGTGCCTTTTTGGGGGCATTCGATTCAGTTGCCGTTTGATATTGTGACGCCTGGCAAGGTAATGTGCAACATTGATACAATAAATCGTCTTAATTTATCTCAGGATTTAACCGGCATGACTGTTCTGGATATTGGGACGTGGGATGGATTTTATAGTTTTGAATGTGAGAAGCGTGGTGCTCGTGTCATGGCGATTGATAACTTGAACCGCCTCAAAAAAAATGATGAAATTTGTTTTCAATCACAGGGAAACAGCGGATTTGAAATAATAAAAGACATTCTTGATTCTCAGGTTGAATTCAGAGAGATGGATGTCTATCAGATAGATAAGGAGCCAATTGGCACATTTGACATCGTATTATTTCTTGGGGTTCTTTACCATCTGAAACATCCTCTGCTGGCACTCGAGAAAATTGCTCAGGTAGTTGAGCAGGATTTATATATTGAAACTGAGTTTATCAGAACTCCATTCACCAATAGACCAATCATTGAATATCTTGAACATTGTTATCTTAACGAAGATCCGACAAATCATTGCCGTCCGAATATTTCATGGTTGAAAAATACGCTTCTGGATTTGGGCTTTTCATCGGTTGATATTCTATATAAGACACCCGCTTCAATTTATAATATCTATCGAATGGTTGTAGATGGGACGGTTTTCTGTCCTGGAAGAATCATTATTAAGGCGTCAAAAAAATAATGGAAAATACTAGTGATACAAATATTATGAAGATTTCCAACATGAATCATCACGTCTTTGGTGCCTGGCGACTCAAAGCCATAAATGCGCGTAGATTCAGCAGAGACTGGCGCAGTTACGCTTATTTACTTGGGAATGGCCGCTTTAAAGAGGCGCTGAATTTTTTTCGCACCAAGTTTGTAGTGCCAACGGGTGAAGGTTCCTTCTTAGGGTTTGCCAGTCTCTTGAAAAAATACCCTGATTTAGTGCCGATGCCGCGCTATATCGAGATGGAAACCACCACCATCTGTAATAAACGTTGTACGATCTGCGAATATGTCTACTGGCCGGAAGGTGAGCAGGTCCGACGTCATCTGACTTTTGAAGAGTTCCGATATATGGTTGATCAGTTCCCCGTGCTGGACTGGGTCAATCTTACCGGAGAAGGATCCTCCTTCCTCAATCCAGATTATTCCCGAATGCTGCGCTATTTATGGGAACGCGACAGAACATCCATCTGGTTGGTTGACCATCTTGCAGATATTCCTTTTGAACGGTTGGAATCCGATGTTCTGCCCTATATCCAGGGTATGTATATTTCATTGGATGCAGCAACAAAGGGAACGTATGAGTCAATTAAACTTGGCTGCAATTTTGATAATGTTGTAGAAAACCTTACAAGGCTCATTGCGTATAAGAGGGCGAACCGAACTCCGTTCCCTCATTTGTCATTCCGATACGTACTTCTGCAGAATAATATTCATGAAATGCCCCTGTTTCTGGACCTTTTAAACTCAATTGCCCGCCCGAATGAGTGGGGTGGATCAGCCACGTTGGCTGAGTTTACCGGTCTCCTCTATTTCGATGAAATACGTCATCTGTATGTTAATGATATTCCTGTTGGGATAATTGAACAATTAAAAGAGCGAACAAACGGAATTGATTTTGCCTTTGCGCATGTTGAAGAGGGGCGAAATCCGCCGATTGAGTACTGCAATGCCTGGCTGGAACCCTACATAATGCTGCCGGGATATGCATTGCCATGCTGTGCTGTCATGATGTCAAATCGCAGGCCTTTTCTGCGGGAGTATGCCTTTGGTAATCTGTTCGATGATGATTTTAACAAGATCTGGCACAGTGAGTACTATACCCGTTTCAGGAGTATGGTGAATGACCCGGATGCACCGGTCCCCAAAATATGTGCCGGTTGCAGGGCCTTCAGGACAGAGGAGCGTATCGCCAGAAATGGAGTCTGGGATGTACGGGCGGAAGATGGCGGAACTAAGTGCGTCTCCTCGTAGTGTATCCACAGATAGCGTTCTATGGTGGTGCAGAGCTTGTTGTAGTCCGTTTCTGCAATTTTCTTACATCACTGGGTATTCCAAACGCGCTTCTTACCACCGGTATAACACCTGAAGTCGAACATGATCTTGCCGGTACCGAGATCATTCTAGCCCCTGTGACAACTGACCGCCTCTACACAAAATACTTCGCCCTGCAGCAGGCCCTTCGTAAGATCCAACACCGTTTCGATGTAATCAACTGCCATAATTTTCCCGCTGAGTTACTTTCTCTATTTGCCCGCCGGCCCGTGGTCTGGCTCTGTAATGAACCGGAACTGTATCTGATCACTACATCCGGAAGACTGACTTTATTCAGGAAGGCCGCGTTCAATCTTTTTCTTGCCATCGGTAAATGGATTGTGCGTACCCGGATAGCTGAATCGATTGTTGCAGATGAGGGCAACGCTTCCAGATTCAAGCAGATTTATGGGGTAGAGCCTGTAATTATAAATTATGGAATAGATCATAACTTCTTTTCACAGTCACCTGATGAAGATATTCGACAACGGCTTGCCCTTTCCGGAAGATTCCTGTTGCTGCACGCAGGGACACTTACCCCTTATAAAAATCAGATGGCAAGTCTCATTGCGGTACGTGAACTGCGCAGAGATATACCCACAATTCATCTTGTTCTGGCCGGGACAGGAGAGGGCGAGTACAGGGATAAACTGGAACAATTCATCACAGATAACGACTTGGCAAATTATATCACCTTTACCGGTCACGTAAGCCGGAATGCCATGCGTAACCTCTATCATGCTTCTGATGTGTTGTTGCATCCCGTGGCTGCCCAAGGCGGGTGGTTAGCCCCTTTTGAAGCGCTTTCTGCTGGCTTGCCGGTGATTGTTTCACCTGATCTGATGGCAGCAGACATAATTTCATCAAATAAAATCGGAGTTGTGACCTTTGACTATGCCAACGTGATCCGCGAGTGTTTCACAAATCGTGAAAAATTCCGGGGAATGGCGCTTGATGGAAAAAAATGGGTGCAACAAAACCTTGGATGGGATCAGTTTTGCGGGAAATTACGTGATGTCTGCGAACGGGCCGCCAATAGGCACTCAGGATGATTTCAAAAATTATCCTCATAAAATCAATTGATGCTATTATTGGCAGAATTTTTGTCCGGCTGCTGCCACCACCACCGGATCCCCCCGTAACACAAACAATCTCCCGCATACTTGTAATCCGCCCAGGCGGTATTGGCGATGCGGTACTGCTGTTACCCGCAATTGCTGCAATCAAAAAGCTGCTTCCTGCATCTGAAATCCATATTCTTGCCGAACGGAGAAATTGTACAGTATTCGAGCTTTCTCCGCATGTTTCCTCGGTTTCTTGCTACGACAATCCGTCGGAATTGTTCCGTGCGGTTCGCAGCGGATATGATGCCGTGATCGACACGGAACAATGGCACCGGTTGTCAGCGGTGATTGCCCGCCTAACCGGAGCGCCTCTTCTGGCCGGATTTGGCACGAATGAGCGTAAACGCCAGTTTAATATTTCAGTTACGTATTCTCACGACGATTATGAAACGACAAGTTTCAGAAACCTGGTGCGTGCCGTTTTGCCTGCATTACCGGATGTTGCGCCCCAGGATAGTATTTCTCTTCCAGAACGAGCTAATCAAAAAGTTAAATCACTCCTCATGCCACTCTCTGAAGTACACACCTACGTCGCCTTATTTCCCGGAGCCAGTATCCCGGAAAAAACGTGGCCGGTGCAGTCGTGGCATAATCTTGCTGAACGTCTGTCCGCCTACGGGCTAGGGATTGTGATAGTTGGCGGAGGAGATGTGAAACATATGGTCGATCCGATCATGCGGGGATTGTCCGGTATAAGTGCCGTAGGGCAATTGACGTTGGCGGAAACTGCGGCGTTGCTGCAGCGTACGCAACTTCTTATCAGTGGAGATTCAGGAGTGTTACATCTGGCCACCCTTGTTGGGACGCCCACTGTTTCACTCTTTGGGCCCAGCAATTCTGCTAAGTGGGCACCTTCAGGAGAAACCCACCTTGTTGTAGGCAGGCAAATTCCCTGTTCTCCTTGTTCAGAGTTTGGAACCACACCCCCCTGTCCTATTAATGCCCGATGCATGCGGGACATCTCCGTCGATGAAGTCGTCAATGCCGTCACCATGCTGTTAACCAGTGTGGGAGCCATGCCATCACACTGCTGCAAGCGGGATTGGATCGAGACTTCATGAACATCCATTCCCGCCTCAAACTGCTGTTCGTTACCTCTCCGCACGGCTCACCTCCTTCTCATGGTCCTGCTGTGTGCATCGTTCTGCCTCCCCCAAAATTCCCGGGCCTGTCCGCACATATCCGCCATTGACGCCAGTCAAAGGATGCTCACTCTTGGCAACGACATCCGGTACCACAATACACTTTATTATGAGAAGGCCCGTCCGGTTATCAGTGATGCGGAGTATGACCGGCTGTTTGCGACTCTGATCCGGCTTGAGAAGTGTTTTCCGGCGCTGGCTGCCGCTGATTCCCCGACCCGGAAGGTGGGGCAGGGTGAGGAGAGCGGTCTGCAGAAAGTGATGCACGATCGACCGATGCTTAGTCTGTCTTCCGCCACCGGGCCGAAGGCGGTGGAAGCTCTGCTGCGAAGGGTGGTGACGGTCGGGGAGCCTCTGCTGCTGGTCCAGCCGAAGGTGGATGGTCTGCCGGTGGAGCTGGTATATGTTGCCGGAAAGCTTGTTTCAGCTTCGACCCGCGGTGATGGCAGTTCCGGCGGTGATGTGACGGAACGGGTTGGTGAAATCAAGGGTATTCCGGGCATGCTGTCCGGTACGTATCCCGATCGGGTGGTGGTTCGCGGAGAAGTGTATGCGGACCTGCGGGTTATGGAAAAATCCGGTGCGGTGTCCGGTTCGAAGAAAGGAACAGCTGTCCGCCATCCGAGACATGTTGCCGCGGGGTTGCTGCAGGCACGACAACCGGACCCTGAAGCGGTGGCGTACCTTCGGCTGTTTCCTTTTGAGCTGGTGGGCGGTGACAGCATACACTCTGACCGCGAGGCTCTGGAGCTGCTTGCAGCGTGGGGATTTCCGGTTGCGGCTGAACAGACCCATCAGGTGAAGTCGCTGGCCGAAGTCCGTACCCTGTATCGCGCCTACCTGGCGAATCGCGATCGGCAGCCGTTTGCCATGGACGGCATCGTGGTGAAAGTCGATGATCTGGCAATCCGGAAACTGCTGGGAGAGGGCGGGCGTGCACCATTCTGGGCTGCTGCCTGGAAGTTCCCGCCGGAGAGCGCCCGAACGGAGGTAGTACGGATCGAATGGACGGTCGGCCGCACCGGTCGTCGTACTCCGGTTGCAGAGGTTGCGCCGGTGCATCTCGGCGGTGTACTGGTCAGGCGGGTTTCGCTGCAAAACGAGGCCGTGATTTCCCGGCTTGATATTGCGGCCGGCGATCAGGTGGTGGTCGGCCTGGCGGGGGATGTTATTCCCCGGGTTCTGGAAGTTGTGTGGCGGGTTCCCCGTGATGCCGGTTCCGGAGCGGCAGCGCGGCAGAAACCTGAACCGGCTCCGGATGCCTGCCTGCACGATTCGCCCGTCTGCCGCTATCAGTTTTTAGCCAGAGCGGAATATTTTGTCTCAAAAAAAGGGATACATATTTCGGGTCTGGGACGAAAACGTCTGCAGATGCTGGTCGAAGCGGGATTGGTTGATGATCTTCCTTCGCTGTTTCTGCTGAAGGTGGAGGAGGTGGCAGCAGTACCCGGCTTTGGTGCAGAAACGGCGCGGCGCCTGACTACGGAAATCAGTGGCGCCGGCCATGAAAAGTCATTCCGGATTGTTACCGCCCTTGGTATTCCGGGTGCCGGTCCGAAGAGAGTGCAGAGTCTGTCACGTCAGTTTGCCGGGCTGGATATGCTGCTGGCTGCAGGCCGGGATCAGCTGGCGGTTCTTTCCGCAGCCGATTTTCGCACGGCCGGCACAATCCGCACTTTTTTTGACCTGCCGGGCGGGAAAAAACTGCTCGTGAAATTCCGTGAACTGGGTATTCTCTGAGCTGTATGTAAATAGTAAAATATGAAGCAACACGTAACGCAAAGGCGCCAGGTATCAAGGCCGCACGGTAAAATAAAAATATGTTAGGTGTATCACCTTACATCGTCACGTTTTTCCCCGTGTCTTTGCGACGGTGCGTTAAGAGTTTCTGTTCTGGTTTGTCCGGATTGAAATTACTCCTCGATCCTCGGAAAGAGCGCCTCAGCTTTTGTAATAGTTGTTCCTTCCTGTAAGCCGCCCCACACAAGCCCATCTTTAGAAACCGTTTCAGACCACCCCAATGATGCCAGAGCTTTTTCCGATGTTGTGGGAAGGAAGGCGGACAGGATGCAGTGGGTGATCCGCTGTGATTCGAGCAGGGTGTACATTACGGTGGCGAGTCGCTCGGCGTTGGCCGGATCTTTGGCCAGCGACCATGGCGCCGTGTCATCGATGTATTTGTTCCCGGCCGAAATGACTTCCCAGATCGCCTGCAACGCCTTGCTGAAGGCCAACTCGTCGATAAATTTATCGACCGTTCCCACCATATCTACGGTCTTTTGCTTCAAAGCCAGATCGGTTTCTGACAGTTCAGTTGGCGCAGGAAGGATGCCGCCGAAATATTTTACCGCCATGGCGGTTGATCGGCTGAGCAGGTTGCCTATGTCGTTGGCCAGATCGGAGTTGATCCGTTGGACCAGTGCGGTGTGGGAGAAATCGCCGTCCAGGCCGAATGGAACCTCGCGCATCAGGAAGTATCTGACCGCATCCGTGCCGTATTTGTCGATCAGCATGTTCGGCTCGACCACGTTCTGCAGACTCTTGCTCATCTTCTGACCTTCGACGGTCCACCAGCCGTGGGCAAAAACCTTTTTCGGCAGCGGGAGGCCGGCAGCCATCAGAAAGGTCGGCCAGTAAACGGCGTGGAAGCGGAGGATGTCCTTGCCGATCAGGTGGACATCACATGGCCAGTAACGGCCGTAATTGCCCGCTTCGTCGGGGTAGCCGAGGGCGGTGATGTAGTTGGTCAGGGCATCGAACCAAACGTAGATGATGTGGCGGTCATTCCCCGGTACCGGGATGCCCCAGGAAAAGGTGGTGCGGGAAACCGACAGGTCGCGCAGACCTTCCTTGACGAAGGAGATGATCTCGTTGCGCTTGCTCTTGGGCTGGATGAAATCCGGATTGGCCTCGATGTGCGCCAGCAATTGATCCTGGTATTTGCTCATACGGAAGAAATAGGATTCCTCTTTGAGCTTTTCTACCGGACGGTTGCAGTCGGGGCAGCGGCCTTCGATCAGCTGGGTCTCGGTCCAGAATGTTTCGCAGGGGGTACAGTACCAGTCCTCATACTCACCGAGGTAGATGTCCCCCTTTTCGAGGATATCAGTAAAGATCCGGCTCACCCCGTTTTTGTGACGTTCCTGGGTGGTGCGGATGAAGTCGTTGTGTGAAATTCCCAGCCGCTCCCAGAGCGCCTGAAAACGTTTGACCACACGGTCGGCCAGTTCCAGCGGCGTTTCTCCGGCGGTTATCGCCGCCTTTTCCACCTTCTGACCATGCTCATCGCTGCCGGTCAGAAAGTAGACGTCATACCCCATCAGACGCTTGTAGCGGGCCAGCACATCGCCGGCGACCGTGGTATAGGCGTGTCCGATATGCGGTACGTCGTTTACATAATAGATCGGGGTGGTTACGTAGAAAGTCGGTTTCATATCAGGCTCCTGATGCTGGTGTCGGTGTGCGACCGTCGGGGGCGGCGCCGGATTGTTTTCGGTGGCCATGTTTGCGGGAACGATGTTTCTTGCGCGGCTGTCCGGCTGTCACGACTTCCGCTGCAGTGGCCGTTGCCGTACGCTCACGGTGTGCGGTTGGAGCTGTTGGAGCTGTCGCCGGCTTCCCGGCGCTTTCAATGTGAGTGTATGACTCGAGTGACGTCTTTTCCTGTTTACGCCGCGGTTCGGGGCGCCGTTCGCGTGTGCGCTGGGGAGGGCGTGGCGTTAATTGAGCGGTTGCAGCAGCCGGAGCCGGAGCCGAAACCGGGGTGCCATCCCCGATGATTTCATCACGTTTAATGACGATTATCTTGTTGTCGTCAAGTTTGAGCGTAATATTTCCGGTCAGGATGTTTATTTTGTCGACGACTCCGACGGCATTGACGGTACGGATCCGTTTGCCTGATTTCGGGAAGTTTTTGCGCAGGCAGCAATAGGTTTCGTACTCATAGTCAAGGCAGCAGAGCAGGCGGCCGCATTGTCCGGATATCTTGTTGGGATTGAGTGCCAGATTCTGCTCTTTTGCCATTTTTACAGAAACCGGCTGGAATTCGCGCAGGAACGAGCTGCAGCAGAGTTCGCGGCCGCAGATGGCTATGCCTCCGGTCATCTTTGCTTCATCACGCACCCCGATCTGGCGCATTTCGATACGGGTATGAAATGAGTGGGCGAGATCTTTTACCAGGTCACGGAAATCAACCCGGCCATCGGCGGTAAAGTAAAAAATCGCTTTGCTGCTGTCGAACTGATATTCGACCCGTACCAGCTTCATCGGCATGGCGCGCTCGATTATCCGGTTAACGCAGAAGCGGTACGACTCCTGCTCTTTCTGGGAAATCCGCTCAACTGTCGCCATATCTTCGGGAGTTGCCTTGCGTTTGACGAGCGTCAGAGCAGCTGTCGCTTCGGCATCACTTTCCACCGGCGGCTTAACGACCTGCCCGACTCCGACACCCCGTTCCGTTTCAACAACGACATGGTCTCCTTTGACAAGTTCAAGAGCTCCGGCGTTGAAATCAAACATCTTGCCGGCTTTGGTGAATTGAATGGTTACGATGTGTGACAAAAAGACCTCCTGTCTGAAAACGCTGAAAATATTCTCTCCCGTCAGGCAAGGAGAGTATGTTTTTGTTGTCAGAAATAGTTTTGTTGAATAGTTACGTATATGTGTAATCAGCCGTTGCCGGCCATGGACATAAATAAATGATCAAGAGCCAGCTTGGGATTGGCATTGCGCTGAACGTCGCGTCTCGTTTCATAGATGCGCTCCAGCAACTCCAGGTTGCGCGGGAATGAGCGCCTGGCGGCAATCGATTCAATCGCCGGACGTACCGAGAGGTTGACGATGTCCCCGTTGCCGGCGCCAAGATGAACGGCATCACGGAAAAAGGAGAGCAGCATGTCAAGCATCTCAAGTGTTGCCTCGCGGTTGCCGGACAATTCCTCAGCGGCGTCAAAAACGGTTGATATCCGGTCGATATTCAGCTGGCCCACCCTCGACAGTACCGCTTCACGGCGCGCAGCAAGCGCTTCATTGTCCAGTTCCATTGCCCTCTGGAGGCTGCCGCCCGACAAAGGTGCAACAAGCGCTGCCGTTTCGGGTGCCATTCCGCTCCGCTCAAGCAGAGAGAGTACATGCTCCGGCGAAAGAGGCGCAAATCGGATCAGTTGACAGCGTGAACGGACTGTTGGCAGCAGCATTCCGGCATTTTCGGTCACCAGGATGATCAGGGCATTTCCGGGCGGTTCTTCAAGTGTTTTCAGCAGAGAATTTGCGGAGCTGACGTTCAGCCGTTCGGCCGGATCAATGATGCATGCCTTTCGGGGAGCTTCGTAGGGTCGCAGCGACAATTCGCGCTGCATTTCCCGCAACTGATCGATACTGATGTCGCGTTTATCCGGCAACGGTGAAAGCAGGTGGATATCGGGGTGGTTGCCGCCGGCGACTTTACGGCATGAAGGGCAGACCCCACAGGCGTCATCGGGCATATTTTTACAGAAAAGTGCCTGAATCAGTGTTAATGCGGTCTTTTTGCGCCCACAGCCCGGCACGCCTTCAAACAGATAGGAATGAGCTGTTTTTCCGCTCTGCAGAGATCGTCGCAGTACCTCGACAATACGATCATGTCCCAGAATATCAGCAAACGGCACGCAGTGCCTCCGGAATCAGTGCCGATACCTGTCGGGAAATTGTGGCGAAAATATCCTCGATACTGTCAGAGCCGTTGATGATCAAAAAGCGCTCCGGCTGCTCCGCCGCCAGTTGCTGGTAGCCGTTGCGCACCCGGTGGTGAAAGGCCAGCTCCTCCAACTCGAAGCGTTCTTCACGGGGGCCGCTGGACGCTTCTATTCTCCGCCGTGCCCGTTCCAGTCCGACAGCCGGATCGCAGTCGACAAGGAGCGTCAGATCGGGCGAAACTCCCTGGCATGCGTGAAGGTTAAGGGTGTCGATTACGCCGCGGTCGATGCCGCGGCCGAAACTCTGATACGCCACTGTCGCATCGCAGAACCGGTCGCAAAGCACTATTTTTCCGCCTTCGAGGGCAGGGGCAATAACCTCGGTAACGTGCTGGGCTCTGGCCGCTGCATACAGCATCAGTTCTGCCAGAGGAGAAAGGGCCCGGTTATCCGCGTCCAGCAGGATTGTACGGATTTTGTCAGCAATCGGACAGCCGCCCGGTTCGCGGGTCAGAACCGTCTGTATGCCGTGAGTCGAGAGAAACTCTGACAGAAGCTTTATCTGGGTGGTTTTACCACACCCTTCGACGCCTTCGAATGTAATGAAATAACCCACGAGTATCACCCTGATCCGCATTTAAATGGGGAATTATAGGCAACCGCCCCTGATTTATCAACTTAAATTCCTGTGCCGCCGTCTGCCCGGAGAGTTTCAGTTGCCAAAACAGGACCGGATAGCTATAGTCAGACTGTTTTAAAGGTGTGTTATGATGACGAATGTACAACAACTTGAGAAGCTGCTGGAATACTCATTCCATGATCAGAGCCTGCTTGTTCAGGCCGTGACGCACCCCTCTTATCTGCATGAAGTCGGCGGAAGTGACGGGGGGGATTACCAGCGCCTTGAATTTCTTGGCGATGCGGTGCTGGGACTGCTGTTGGCTGAATTGTTGTATGAACGGTATCCGGAGTGGGATGAAGGTGCATTGTCTCAGCTCCGTTCCCGTCTGGCAGGTCAGGATATCCTGGCCGACCGGGCCAGATGGTTGGGAATCGGAGCATTCATCCTGCTTGGCCGCGGAGAGGAACAGACAGCCGGGCGGGAAAAAGATTCCATTCTTGCGGATGTCCTGGAGGCTCTGCTTGCCGCACTGTATCGGGATGGCGGACTTCAGGCAGCACATCTGCTGGTTGTGCGGCTCTTTGAGAAATTAGCGGCTGCTCCGGAGCTGCTTGTTTTGGGGTGCGACTCGAAAAGTGAGTTGCAGGAATTCCTCTCATCGAACGGCTATTCCCATCCCGAGTATCGGCTGCTGGAGGAGTCGGGACCACCGCACGACCGTCTGTTTGTATTTCAGATTCTGATTGACGGTGCGCCCCTCGGAAGAGGGGAGGGAAAATCGAAGAAAATAGCCCAGCAGGCCGCTGCTGCCGAAGCTTTGGACAATCTTCACGTCAGGCAGTCAACGTGAAACCGGTTACGGTCCCTTTTTTTATCAGCCACCAGGGGTGCCCGCACACCTGCGTTTTTTGCGATCAACGCACAATTTCAGGAGCAAGCGGTGTACTCCCCTCCTCTGAACAGATACGTGACAGAATTGCCCTCTGGCGGTCGACCGCAGGGGGTCGCCCTCTGGAGGTCGCTTTTTTTGGCGGCACCTTTACGGCTCTTCCGGAAAAAGTCCAGGAGGAGCTGCTGCTCCCGCTCCAGCCGCTTCTGAAAAACGGCACACTTGCCTCGGTTAAAATATCAACCCGGCCCGATTATATTGATGCCGGCCGGGTAGAGTGGCTGACGGAGAGGGGCGTGCGTACGATCGAGCTGGGTGTGCAGTCTATGGATGACACGGTTCTGTCGGTATCCGGTCGCGGTCATACTGCTGCAGATTCACAGCACGCCTTCCGCTGCATCAAAAACCAGGGGCTTCGAGCCGGTGCCCAGCTTATGCCGGGGCTTCCGGGAGACACGCCGGCAGCTTCACTCGATTCGCTGGAACGGGTCATTTCTGCCGGTGCGGATTTCCTCCGAATCTATCCAACCGTCGTCCTCAAGGGAACTGAGCTGGCGAGGCGTTTTACGGCTGGTGAATTCGAGCCGTTACCTCTTGACCGCGGGCTGTCGCTCTGCAAACTCCTTCTGCTGCGGGCCATGCAGGCGGGCATCCCGGTAATCCGGATCGGTCTCCAGGCCGAAACCGGTCTTGATGCTGAAAGTATACTGGCCGGCTGCTGGCACCCTGCGCTGGGACAACTGGTCCGTTCGCAGCTGTATGACGACCTCATCAGCCGCTCCGTAGCTCCCGGCCTGAGTGTGAGGGTGTATTGCCATCCTGCACGGCTGTCGGATGTTGCCGGGGTGAAACACGGCAATATCCTGAGTCAGGCCCGGCGTGAAGTGCAGATGCAGGTTGTCCCTGACGCGGCTCTCAACAAAGAGGAAATAACAATACAAACAGCAGATTCTTCTGCCACGTACTCCATTGTTTCAGATCTTCACTACTCAATTCACGAGGTGTAACCTATGCGTAAAGAATCACTGAAATTTCTCGAACAGCTGCTTGATGCCCCCAGTCCCTCCGGCTATGAACAACCGGCGCAGCGTGTTTTTCGCGATTATGTCACTCCGTTTTGCGACGAAGTGACAACCGATGTCATGGGCAATGTCTTTGGCCGCATCAGCGGCAAGGGGAAAAATCTCCCCCGGGTGATGATTGTCGGCCATACGGATGAGATCGGGCTTCAGATCAAGTATATTGACGATAAAGGGTTTCTCTATTTTGCCGCTGTCGGCGGGGTTGATGCTCATTTGACTCCGGGCAAGCGGGTTTCAGTGCATACCGCGAACGGAGCGCTGCCGGGAGTCATCGGCAAAAAGCCGATTCATCTGATGGACAACAAGGACCGTGAAACGGTTGTCAAGCTGGAATCACAGTATATCGACATCGGTGCAGGCGACAAGAAAATCGCGCAGAAACTGGTGAGGGTAGGGGATGCTGTTACCTTTGAGAGTGCCTTTACCCGTCTGCACGGCGATCTGGTCTCCTCACGCGGTTTTGACGACAAGGCCGGCTGCTTCGTAGTGGCCGAGGTGCTGCGGCAGGTGGCCGCTTCCGGCAAAAAACTCGCAGTTGACCTGTACGGAGTCTCTTCAGTTCAGGAAGAGATCGGTCTGCGCGGTGGTACCACCAGCTGCTACACAGTCAATCCTGATGTCGGAATCTGTGTTGAGGTTGATTTCGCCACGGATCAGCCGGATGTGGAGAAAAAACACAACGGCGAAGTCGCCCTGGGCAAAGGACCGATTCTGGCCCGCGGTGCCAATATCAACCCGCACCTGTTTGATTTGTTGTCGTCAACAGCGGGGAAAGAAAAGATTGCGATCCAGCATACCGCCACCCCCCGAGCCACCGGCACTGATGCCAATGTTATGCAGATTTCGCGAGGCGGTGTGGCGACTGCGCTGGTCAAAATTCCGCTGCGCTACATGCACACCCCGGTTGAGACCCTCTCGCTGGCAGACCTTGAAGATGCCGCACGATTGATTGTTGCGACACTCGGGCGGATTTCCTCCAGGGAGGAGTTTGTCCCGCGATGACGAACGTGGATTTCCCCGCTGCATAAAATCATATCTGCTGAAAACGGACCGTCATGGAGCGGAACAGAAATGTATAATAAACCACGGTTAATACTCATATTAAGTATACAAAACAGCCGGACCATTTCCCTTGACTTGACCGGTTCGCTGTACTAACTTCTCTCAATTATCATCAGCAAGGAGATGTCCATGCACTATGACAAACTGACCGAAGGGTTGACCTTCGATGATGTCCTGCTCGTTCCTGCCCATTCACTGATTCTCCCCCGAGATGCCAACCTTACGACCCGGATTTCCCGCAACATACATCTGAATATCCCGCTGGTGAGTGCTGCCATGGATACGGTCACCGAGGCGCGCACCGCGATCTGCATGGCCCGGGAAGGGGGGCTTGGTATTATTCACAAGAACCTCACGATTGAGGCTCAGGCGTATGAAGTCGATAAAGTGAAAAAGAGCGAATCCGGCATGATCGTTGATCCGATCACCATGCGTCCGACGCAGAAAATCAGCGAAGCTCTCGACATCATGCGGCGCTATCGCATTTCCGGTGTCCCGGTCACCAAGGCCAACGGCAAGTTGGTGGGAATTTTGACCAATCGTGACCTGCGTTTTGAAACCGATTTTGATCTGCCGATTTCCGAACGTATGACAAAACGAAATCTGGTGACAGTGGAAGTCGGCACGACTCTGGAACAGGCAAAGGAGCATCTGAAGCATACGCGGGTGGAAAAGCTGCTGGTTGTCGATAATGAACGCTTTCTGAAAGGGCTGATCACCATCAAGGATATTGAAAAAGTGAAAAAATATCCCTTTGCCTGCAAGGACAGCCTCGGTCGCCTGAGGGTCGGTGCTGCCGTCGGTCCGACTGCTGAAATGGAAGCACGCATCGAGGCTTTGATCAAGGCGGGTGTGGACGTGATCGTTATTGATACCGCGCATGGTCATTCCCAGGGGGTAATCGAAGCGGTGCAGCGTGCGAAGTCAACATTCCCGGGTGTGGAAATAATCGCCGGGAATATCGCTACTGCGGAGGCTGCGGAAGCCTTGATCAAAGCCGGTGCAGACGGAATAAAGGTCGGCATCGGACCCGGTTCGATCTGCACGACACGTATCGTGGCAGGTGTCGGAGTCCCCCAGATAACTGCAATCCATGAATGTGCCCGTATGGCGCACAAATATGACGTTCCGGTTATTGCCGACGGCGGCATCAAGTATTCCGGTGATCTTCCCAAGGCCGTAACGGCAGGTGCCGACTGCATCATGATCGGCTCCCTGTTCGCCGGAACCGAGGAGTCCCCCGGTGATACCGTCCTGTACCAGGGGCGTACCTACAAAAGCTATCGCGGAATGGGTTCCATCGGTGCCATGAAAGACGGCAGCAAGGATCGCTATTTCCAGTCGGACGTCGGTGATGACGTCAAACTGGTGCCGGAAGGGATCGAAGGCATGGTGCCGCTGCGCGGGCCCCTCTCTGCCAATATTCACCAGTTGCTCGGAGGACTCCGTTCCGGAATGGGGTACACCGGGTGCGGAACCATCAAGGAGCTGCAGGATAACGGGCGTTTTATCCGCATCACCGGAGCCGGGCTCAAAGAATCTCATGTCCACGATGTCACCATCACAAAAGAAGCGCCTAACTACCGTGTCGGCAGCTGACACCCCTGAACGCTACGTGCCCCGGAGCCTCTAACCGGGGCATATAACGTCCGTCCTGATTTTAACGAAAGGTTGCCATGTCAGACATTCACAGCCAGAAAATCCTGATTCTTGATTTCGGTTCCCAATATACTCAGTTGATCGCCCGGCGTGTCCGGGAAGCTCATGTCTATTGCGAGCTGCACCCGTTCGATATGGAGCTCGCAGCAATCCGCACGTTTGCTCCCAGCGGGATCATCCTTTCCGGTGGCCCATGCTCTGTATATGACCCCGGGGCTCCTTCCGTTGCTGAAGAACTGTTTGAACTCGGTGTGCCGGTACTCGGTATCTGCTACGGCATGCAGCTGATGAGCCGTCACTTCGGCGGTGACGTCGTACCGGCCGGAAAACGTGAATTCGGACACGCTGAGCTGCTCTCAGCCGGGAAGCCCGGGCCGCTTTTTGCCGGTTTCTTTATCGATGGTTCCAGCCCGGTCTGGATGAGTCATGGTGATCATGTCGCTCGCGTGCCGGACGGGTTCGAAGTCGTCGCCGAAACCGCTAACGCACCGGTCTGCGCCATTCAGGATGTCGGCAGGAATCTTTACGGGGTACAGTTTCACCCCGAAGTCAATCATACGCCGCGCGGCGAACAGTTTATCGACACGTTTGTGCGGCAGATCTGCGGGTGCAGCGGACAATGGACACCCGGTCAGATTATCGAGGATTCGATTGAACGAATCCGTTGCACGGTCGGGAGTGATACTGTCATTCTCGGGCTCTCCGGCGGTGTTGACTCTTCAGTCGCCGCAGCACTGATTCATCGCGCTATCGGTGATCAGCTGACCTGCGTTTTTGTCGACAATGGTCTGTTGCGTCTGGGGGAGGGCGATCAGGTCATGGCGACCTTCGCTCTTAACCTTGGAGTCAGAGTAATCCGGGTAGATGCCGAGGAGCGCTTCCTCTCTGCTCTGGCAGGCGTACGTGATCCGGAGAAAAAGCGCAAAATCATCGGCGGACTGTTTGTCGATATTTTCGAAGAGCAGTCGAAGCTGGTCAAAAATGCAAACTGGCTGGCCCAGGGGACCATCTATCCCGATGTCATTGAATCTGCCGGCGCAAAAACCGGCAAGGCGCAAAATATCAAGAGTCATCACAATGTCGGCGGATTGCCGGATTATATGAAGCTCAAGCTCCTTGAGCCGCTCAGAGAGCTGTTCAAGGACGAGGTGCGGGCGATCGGGGAGGAACTTGGTCTGCCCCGTCAGATGGTCTGGCGCCACCCGTTTCCCGGCCCCGGCCTTGGAGTGCGGATTCTCGGCGAAGTAAAAAAAGAGTACTGCGATATTCTGCGCAGTGCTGATGCCATATATATCGAAGAGCTCTATTCCTCCGGACATTATGACAAGATCAGTCAGGCGTTTGCCGTATTTCTGCCGGTAAAGAGTGTCGGAGTCATGGGAGACGGCCGCACGTACGAGTATGTAGTGGCATTACGGGCGGTGGAAACCAAAGATTTCATGACCGCCGGCTGGTATCCAATGCCGTATGAGGATCTGGCCCGCATCAGCGGACGAATCATTAATGAGGTTAAGGGGATCAACCGGGTCGTCTATGATATATCCAGCAAACCTCCTGCTACTATCGAGTGGGAGTAGCAGGCTCTCTGCCTGTACCGTGGCAGGTCATTCAGGCACCATTCCGGGCCGGAATGAAATGAGAATAGTAAAAGTTAATTTGTGTTGACTTTTTATTTATACTCAATTAAAGATCAAAACAATCATTTTTGTTGTATTAAAAAATAAAAATATGACCGCCGTTATGACGGTTATACCGTCTGGGCTTGCCGGATGAAGAATGTCTGATATACTCTCGGCAGACCATGATCCGCCGCAGAGATGCGTAAAAAAATCACATCTGATTAGCAGGATACGTTCCAGCCTACAAAAAGGAGCAGAAGCATGAAAGCACCAACGCGGTATGTGGATGACTCGGTAAAGGGTTTCATCATCTGGAGCATCATCTGGGGGACGATTGCTGTCGTGGTCGGAATCGTAATCTCCCTGCAGCTGGCATGGCCCGGGCTGAATGTTGCCCCCTATCTGACCTATGGCCGTCTGCGGCCGATCCACACGAATGCCGGCATTTTCGGCTGGGGCATCGGCAGTTTCATCGCCATGTTCTTCTACATTACCCAACGGCTGACCAAAACACCGCTCTGGAGCCCGAAGCTGGCCCGGGTGACGCTCTGGATCTTTAATGTCGCCATCGCATCCGCTGCCGTAACACTGGCCATGGGGTTTAACCGCACCAAAGAGTACGCCGAACTGGAATGGCCTCTGGCGATCGTAGTTGCCATTCTCTGGGTGCTTTTTTCGATCAATGTGTTTATGACGATCCTCAAGCGTAAAGAAGAGCAGATGTATATCTCGCTCTGGTACATCATGGCGGCTCTTGTCGGAGTAACAGTATTGTATGTTGTCAACAATCTGGGGATGCCGCTCAACCTGTTCAAATCCTACTCGGCCTTCGCGGGTACGAATGATGCCAATGTTCAGTGGTGGTACGGACATAATGCCGTTGCCATGGTTCTAACGGTGCCGCCCCTAGCCATATTTTATTACTTTCTCCCGAAAATCACCGGTAATCCGATCTACAGCCACCGTATGGGAATCATCGCCTTCTGGTCTCTGATCTTCATGTATCTCTGGACCGGTGCGCACCATCTGCTCTGGACACCGGTACCTGACTGGATTCAGACCGTGGCGATGGCGTTCTCGATCATGCTGATTGCCCCCTCCTGGGGGGCTGTCATGAACGGGTATCTGACCATGAACGGTCAGTGGGAAAAAATGAAGAGTAATTATCTCGTCAAATTCATGATCGTCGGTATCACCTTCTACGGCTTGCAGACGCTGCAGGGGCCGATGCAGGCGGTTCGCTCCTTCTCCGCTTTTATCCATTACACCGACTGGGTTCCCGGGCACGTCCATATGGGTACCATGGGCTGGGTCTCCATGGTGCTGTTCGGCGCCACGTATTATGTGACGACCGTGTTGAGCGATACTGAAATCTACAGTGAAAAGCTGGCTAATACACACTTCTGGCTGGTTCTGGTCGGCCAGTTGATCTATTCCATCACCATGTGGATCGCCGGGGTTCAGCAGGGGAGTATGCTTCTTGCCACAAATCCTGACGGAACACTGCACTACAGTTTTATGGAAACCATGATCGCCATCTTTCCCTATTACAAGATCAGGGCGGTCAGCGGATTTATTTATCTGGCCGGGTTAGCGCTGTTTATTTACAACATTTACAAAACCTTCCAGAAGGGTGCTGATTCACAGTCTGCCAAGGCATAACAAATTTAATACAAACGAGGACGATACCATGTTGGAAAAAAATCCCGTTATCTTCATAATTCTGGCCTTTGTGGTAATTATGATCGGCACTACGATTACCATGATTGCTCCCTTCAAGTGGATCAACGGCGCCGGTGACCGGATTGCCGAGGTAAAACCGTATACTCCGCTGCAGCAGGAAGGGCGGGACCTGTATATGCGAGAAGGGTGCAATAACTGCCATTCCCAGACGGTGCGCACGCTGGCTGCAGATGTTGAGCGCTACGGAAACGGCGGCGGCTACTCGAAGTCCGGTGAATTTGTCTATGACCGGCCGCATCTGTGGGGTTCACGCCGCACCGGTCCTGATCTGGCCCGCATCGGCCTGAAATACCCTGACCCGAAAGGGGCCTGGCATCGTAAGCATATGGAGAATCCGCAGTCGGTCGTGCCTGCCTCCAATATGCCGTCCTATGCATTCCTGAACCAGCCGCTTGATACCACCTATTCCGAGCGTAAGATGAAGCTGCTCAAGTTTCCCTATACTCAGGCCGATCTGGATGATCTTAAAGGCAGGAGCGAGATGGATGCCATCATCGCCTACATGCGTAAGCTGGGCACTGATATTCCAGTTAAAAAAGCCGAAGCTGCGACAGGAGGAGCGGTCACCGGAAGCAATCCGTTCACCGATCTGAAGGCTGTTGAAGGAGAGGCAGGTTCTCTTTACAAACAGCACTGCGCCTCGTGTCACGGGGAGACTCGTCAAGGAACACTCGGACCTGCACTGAAAGGTTCTGCCAGAGCTGATGCCGACCTGTTCAAAATTATCTCTCAAGGGATTACGGCTAACGGCATGCCCGCTTTTAGCAGCTCACTTGATGACGTGAAAATATGGAAGCTGGTGACATATATCAAGCTGGATACAAAGTGATGATTGATACACGGTTTGTATTTCTGCTGTTAACAGGTTTTCTTCTGGCGATTCTTGTTGCTATTGCTGTTGTGACGTTACAAAAGAACCGGAAGCGGAAACTCGAAGAACCGAAGCACCGGATGCTCGAAGACGATTAACCGGCTTCTCTTCCGGGGTTTCCGAATGGATGCCAATAACTTTTACAAGGAGTTGATATATGTCAGAACAGCATGAGTATGATGGAATAAAATATCGGGAAGAAAAAAGTTCCCCCGGCGCCTTTCGGGTTCTTTTTGCCGTGCTGGCCGTATGGGGAGTCATGTATATGGGGTACTATCTGTTCAGCGGCTGGAGCTCTCAGGCCGAAGCAGATGCGGCAAAAAAAGCGCGCGACGATCAGAAAAAGAGCGCCCATCTGGCAGTAGAGACGACCGGAGCAGGATATGCCGGTAGCGGTCACAAAATTGAACTGTACGTCGCAGCCGGTAAAAAACTGTATGGATCTCTCTGCGTCGGCTGCCATGGTGAAAGTGCCAAAGGGGGCGTCGGTCCTGATCTGACGGTCTCGACATATAAATACGGCAAGTCGAGACTTGATATAGCAAAAACCATTTCAGAAGGTCGCCCGGGGGGCATGCCTTCATTCAGCAGTCAGTTCGACAAGGAACAGATTGAAAGTCTTGTTGAATATATACTGACTCTGAAATAAGCCGCCCGCTGCGATAAAACTGTGTAATACATAAACGATATCAAGAATAAAATAGCTCTCTGTTTGTACCGGCACAAACGCCGATACAAATAGAGAGTTTTTTATTTCCAATTGTGCCGGAAACGGTACAATGCGTCACGTCGTGCCAGGGGGGTCGAAAGAACTCTCCCGTACATGGCCCGCATCACTGTTTTTGATGGTGCGGAAGATGTACGAACCGAACCGGTTAATTCACATTATCCTGAGTACCAAGGAGAAAGTATGCCACGGATCCAGTACCTGCCAATTGACATCGACAGCCCTGCAGAAATTGTATCAGCGATTCGTGTCCGCAGAGGCGGTGCGTTGCTTAATCTCGACCGTATGCTGCTTCATAGTCCGCCTTTCGCACAAGGGTGGAACGGATTTCTGCGTGAGGTTCGAAGCGGTCTGAGCCTCTCTCCTAAACTTCGCGAACTGGCGATATGCGGCGTTGCGGTGTTAAACGGTGCTGAATATGAGTTTCTCCATCACGTGCCCGAATTTATGAAGGCCGGAGGCACCGCTGCCCAGGTCGAAGCGCTTCGTGATTTAGAAGCTGCCGCGGGCGAATTGTCTCTCTTTGACGCCGCCGAGCGTGCGGTGATCCGGCTCGCTTCTGAGATGACGCACGGGGTGCAGGTGTGCGACAGCACGTTTGCTGCATCGAAAAGTGCACTGCCCGATGAACAGAGTCTGGTCGAACTGGTGGGGGTCATTGCTGCGTACAATATGGTGTCGCGTTTTCTTGTCGCCCTGGGAGTGGAGCCGGAAGGCGGTGTGGTGTAGGAATCTGTTCCGGAAGTTTTCCCAAAATCTGTGCGGAAATCCGCACAGATTCCACTCCGCATTCCGGAAATCGGCATGACTGCCTGCTCTCACGACTTGACGTTCTTCATAAACTGATTATTATAACGCTGTATTTTATTTTTTTATTATTAGTTATACTGGCATACAGATTGCTTTGATTATGAGTTAGAAAGAGGTGCACTCCACAAGAGAGAACTGTGTTATGGAACTCGCAGTACTCTACTGCATCGCTGCTACAAATCCGGCTGCCGACCAGTCACACCACATGTTCAGGATTTTCTGCTCAAATCGAAAGGAATCAGCAAAATGGAAATGCACACCGAAACCATTGACGAAAGCAGATTCAACCGTTTCATTATCACCCCCATCCTGGTCATCGCCAGTCTCTACAGTATCTATCTGGTGATACACCCCTACACGCCGTTCGCAAAGATGTCCATCTCGATCCTGGATCTCACCCAGCTCCAACGGGCCACCCACGTTTTTTTCCTTCTTGTAACCGGATATCTGCTCTCCTCATGTCGAACCAGACACGACAAAGCCGGAATCGGTTCATATGTCTTTGCAATCATGGCCATCTTACCGCTGTATGCCTTCTGGAAGATCGGTCTCAGCCCGAAACTCAATATCTTCGCATCGCTCTTCTGGCTGACGGCTATTCTGCCGGCACTCTATCCCCGATCGGGGCGGTGGATGGACAAGCTGGGGGCCCTTCTGGTATGTGTCCCTTATCTCTATCAAGTGATCATGTTCAAGGACATCATCGATCGGGCCATGATTCCGGAGCCGTGGGACCTGGTAATGGCGTTCGGTCTGACAATGCTGCTGCTCGGACAGGTGTACCGCTACACCGGGCCGATCCTCCCCTGCCTGGTGCTGACATTTCTCCTCTATAACCTGCATGGCAATCTGTTCACCGGTATCCTTGCCCACGCTTCTTTTGACTTTGACCTGCTGCTGGCAAAGCTGTTCAGTGAAACCGAAGCCGGTCTGTTCGGCATGATAACCGGCGTCTCCCTGAAATATCTGGTCTACTTCACCATCCTCGGGGGGATTATCGGTGCCCTGAATCTGGGGCGCATCATCGGAAACATTGCATCAATGGCCGCCGGCAGGAGGCCTGACGGTCCGGGCATCGTTACGGTTATAGCCTCCATCTTCATGGGAATGTTCAGCGGTTCGGGCGCAGCCGATACTCAATTCGTGTCAACGATCAGTAAACCGATGTTTGAAAAAGGGGGGTATGAACGGTACGAAGCCGCAGGTATAGCGGCCACATCCGGCACCATTGCCATGATAACCCCGCCCGTACTCGGCTCCATGGCATTTGTCATGGTGGAGATACTCGCTATCCCCTATTTTTGGATCTGTATCATGGCCTTGGGGCCGATGCTGCTCTATGTCGTCGCTATCCTTTCTTACAACTATCTCTATGTCAAAAAGATGGGGATCAAGCCTGTCGAAGGGGAAGAGCAGTACGGCGGAAAATATTTCCGCCGCTATTGCCACATATTCCTGCCGATCTTGTTTATCGTCGGGTTCATCTATTATGGCTACTCGGTCAGCCTTGCCGTGGTCGGCGCAATCGCTCTCTTTGTGCTCTTAAGCTATCTGGACCCCACCCTCCGCCCCAAGAGCCCGTTGGTGTTAATCAAGGGTCTGGCAATCGGTTTCTCCTCACTGATTCCGATCGGCACGGCTGTAATCTGCGCCAACCTGATCCTGACCCTGATGGTCATGACCGGCCTGCCTAATAAATTTTCCCAGTTTCTGACCATGATTTCCGGGGAGAGCCTGATTTTGGCAACCCTTTTTGCCGCCGTTTTCACACTGCTGCTCGGAATGGGAATCCCTCCGACTGCCACCTACGTCGTGGCTTCATCCCTGACAGCCCCCGCCATTATCGGTGTCGCCATCGGTAATGGCATACCGCCGGAAGCGGCTCTGCTCTCCACCCATATGTTCCTGATGTATTACGCTGTCCTGGCCGACGTTACCCCTCCGGTGGCTCTCTCCGCCTATGCCGCATCCTCGGTGTTCAAGACCGATCCGCTGAAGACGGGGATCTATGCGGCCAAGGTGGCCCTGCCCAAATATCTGCTCGGCTTCTCTTTTCTTCTGGCCTATCAGGGGACGGCACTGCTGATCATCCCGATGTGGCGCACCGCTTCCATGTTTGATACGGTGTCGAGCTTTCTCCTCCGCCTGGCGTTTGTGTCGGCCGGCGCGGTATGCATGGCGGCAGCAACGGTCGGCTATTCCCGGCGCCCTCTGTTCAGGTGGGAGTCCTGGACCCTCGGCATCCTGGCTCTCGGTTTATTTGTTCCGTTTCTATGGCTCAACCTGGCAGTTCTTATTCTTTCGACCTGGTTTTTCATAGGGAAAAAAAGCGATTCACTGGGCGATGAGGCCCCCGCACCCTGCGATACCTGTCCGACCGCCGAACAGGGATCCGGAGGGTAATAATACATTCAGGACCGGATTGTTACATCTATTGTTAGCAGCAAAAAAAAAAGAGGAGGTATGTATGAGAAAAATCATCGGTATATTTTTGACAGTATTTCTCGGATTTGGTTGTCTGGCCGGCGCTGCGGAGGAGAAGCCGAAAATTCTGATCACCACCGGCGGTATTGGTGGCGTGTATTACTACTACGGAACTGCAGTGGCCGAGATTCTCACGAAATACGCAGGGGTGGAGGCAACCGCCATTCAGACCGCCGCTTCAGTGGACAATCTGCTGCTGATTCAGAGGCGCACGGACCCGAAGAAAAATACCTATTATATGGGGATCGTGCTGCCGGATTCAGCCTTCCTGGCCTATACCGGTGCCATAGAAAAATTCAAGGACCGGCCGGCCACGGATATCCGGGTCTTGTGGGCCGCCTATCCTAATGTCCTTCATATTGTCGCAGCGCCTGGCTCAGGTATCAAGAGTGTAGCGGATCTGAAGGGGAAAAAGGTCTCCACTGCCGCGCCGGGTTCCGGCACGGAATTGGAAGCATTTATGGTGCTGGAGGCGGCCGGTGTCAAGACCTCTGATCTGGCCAAGCAGGAGCGTCTGGGTGCGGGTGAATCGGGAGAAGCCATGTCGCATGGCACTCTGGACGCCTATTTCTGGTCCGGCGGCCTTCCGACAAGTTCTGTGACCGAACTGGCAACCACCATGTCGCGTCAGGGGAAAAAGCTCGAATTGGTGGATCTGGATCCGAAAAGTGACCTGGTCAAAAATCTGCTCAAAAAATACCCCGGCGTGATGGAATCGGGGGTGATCCCCAAGGATGTTTATGGAACTGCCAAGGATGCCCATACTCTGGCCTTCTGGAATCTCTTCGTCGGCCCGAAGAGCCTGCCGGAAAAATACTCCTACGCCATCACCAAGGCCCTCTTTGAACACCAGGATGAACTGCAGAAAGCGGTGAAGGCGGCCAGAGATAACACAATGAAGAATGCAGTGAAATTCGTGCATGGTACCATCCCTTATGATTCGGGTTCACTCCGTTATTACAAGGAAAAAGGGATCCTGAAGTGATTTTTGCAGGTCCCGGAGCCAGGTTTAACCTGACCATTGTGATTGTACTGGTTTCTCTCCTCTGTATAGCTGGGAGCGTCAGGCCCGTCAAAGTTGTCAGGGATCACGAGAGCGGTTTTATCGTCTGGCTCTGGGCCTGGCAGAAATGCCGGGTCACGTTTGTCAATTCTGTTACTCACCTGCCGGTGGATATGAGTTTCGGCGTCCCCTGGTCGTTTTCAGGATTTTCCGCCCTGACAGACGCCGGTACCGAGGAGTATTACACGGCGGGGGGGTATTCCTGGAATGAACAATTAGCGAAGGAACATACCGGGTCTCTTAATTATTGCTCTGAGGTCGGAATGGATGTACGTCTTGCCGGGATGGTTTTTCACGAACAGGGAGGGTGTATCAGCCTCTCTCTTCTCTGGCCTCCCCGGAATTGAGCTCCCGGGTGCTCCCCGGCTTCGCGTTGGTACTCAAACCGCGGAGAAAGGTGTCTGAGTGATGAATCTACCTAACGTCTTTTATGTGAAACAAACATTTCCCCGTCCCCGGGTTATGGATATTCCCGCAGCAGCGCATGATGCGCTGGTTCAGCTTCGTTTGGATCAGAAGATCAGGGCCGGACAAAAAATAGGCATCACAGTCGGTAGTCGCGGTATTCAGAATCTGCTGCCCGTACTGCGGACGACAGTTGATTTCATCAGAGGACTTGGCTGCGAACCCTATCTGCTTGCCGCTATGGGCAGCCATGGCGGCGGGAGCGAGGCAGGCCAGAAAGGTGTGCTGGACAGCCTGGGAATAACTGAAGAGGCTCTGGGCGCACGAGTGCTGACCTGCGTCGACTGCCGCATCATTACCCATACACCGGGAGGCCTGCCGGTATTCATTGTTGAATCGGCGCTTATGATGGATGGCATTGTGGTTGTGAACCGTGTTAAAACCCATACGTCGTTTAAAGGCAGAGTTGAAAGCGGGCTGGTAAAAAAACTGGTTGTCGGTCTCGGTGGGCCGAAGGGGGCGCAACAGTTTCACGGTTTCGGGCCTGCCGAGTTGCCGCGCCTGCTCGTTGAGATCGGCGAAGCACTCCTTGAAAAACTGCCGGTTCTCGGCGGCCTCGGCATTGTGGAAAATGCGTACGAAGAGACTGCTGTTATCAGGTGCATTGAAAGAGACTGCCTGATTGCGCAGGAGAGCGAGCTGCTCCGGTACTCCAAGGAACTCATGCCCTCATTGCCGGTTGATACTATTGATCTGCTGATTGTTCAGGAGATCGGTAAGAATTTCAGCGGCACCGGTATGGACACGAATATTATCGGCAGAGCACGTATCCATGGTGTCCCGGAGCCTGAAAAACCCTCTGTCAAAAGAATCGCGGTGCTTGACTTATCGGAGGAATCCCACGGAAATGCCACCGGGGTGGGAATGGCCGATTTCGTTACCCAAAAACTTGTGAACAGGATTGACCGGCCGGCCACGTACCTCAACTGTCTGACAAGTACTTTTGTGACACGTGCTGCGATTCCGATGTATTTTGATACGGAAGAAAAGTTGATGGGCGCGGCGCTGTTCAGCCTTTTCAGTATTCCGCGGGAGACACTGCGCATCGTAATAATCCGGAATACCCTGTTTCTGCTGGAGTGCTTCGTTTCCGAAGCGCTGCTGCCAGAGCTTGAATCCAGGCCGGATATGATAATTGATACAGCCCCTCATGAATTGACATTCGACAGTAATGGCGCCCTGCAGCTGAAATTCCCATGACGGGGAACCGGGCGGGCTGGTGTACCCATGCGGACGATTATTGTAAAGGTGCATAATGGCAATCCGCTGGAAAATATTCTCCGTTCTCTCCTTCCTGTACGTAATGGCGCTCTTTTTCAGGGTTTCCATGGCCGTCGTGGCCCGGGACATTTCCGCCGACTTCAATCTGACGGCAACCCGTTTAGGAACCCTGTCGAGCGTCTTTTTTATCGTGTACGCCCTTGCGCAGATTCCGCTCGGCATTCTGCTTGACCGCTTTGGAGGCAGGATTATCGTAAGCGTTCTGGGGTTTATGACTACGGCAGGTATTGTCCTGTTTGCCCTGGCACCCGGGTACCACGTTGCACTGGCCGGCAGGGTTCTGCTTGGAATCGGGACTTCCTGTGTGCTGATGGGGTCTCTGAAAATATTCACCAACTGGTTTACTCAAAAGGAGTTTGCTATCATAGCCGGGTTCATTATGGCAATCGGCAACCTGGGAAATCTTTTAGCAACTGCCCCACTTGCCGCAGCTGTATCAGTTTTCGGATGGAGGAGTGCACTTCTTGTTGTGGCCCTCGCACAGATCGTCGCCACCGTCCTGGTATATGCCGTCGCCGCCGACACTCCTGTTCAGAACACACCAGGGAACTCAGGCCCGGAGTGTGACGTGCCTGTTGCATCTTCCGCGCTTGGCGGGTTGCGTTCTGTTTTAGGATATCCATCATTCTGGCTGCTTGGGATCCTCGGTTTTTGCTACTACGGGAATTTCATGCTGGTACAAAGCCTGTGGGGCGGTCCCTATCTCATGGACGTTTTCAATGCAAGCAGATCCGTGGCGGGAAGCGTTTTGTTCTGTTCAGCCGGTGGTTTCATTACCGGGTGTCTCTGCATCGGGAAAATTTCGACCCATCTGCTCAAATCCCGTAAAAAAACATTGCTGATCGGCCAGGGCATGACACTTGCCCTCCTGTTGCTCCTTCTCGGTCCGGCCGAACACCTTTCTCCTGCGGCACTGAAGTTGTTGTTCTTCGCCCTCGGTATCAGCGCGTCATCCGGAATATCCATCTATCCCATGGTCCGGGAAATGTTCCCGCATTCAATTGCAGGTACGGCCCTGAGCACGCTTAACTTCTTTGTGGTATCGGGGGTTGCTGTCATTCAGCTGCTTGTCGGCATCATTCTTGACCGGTTTCCGCATGTGTCAGGCAGCTATTCTGCCGCGGCATATCACCACGCCTTTCTCTACCCGTTTTGCGGGCTTGCCGGTGCCATTCTGCTATTTGCCTGTGCCAAAGACACTCTGATTGCGGAAGGAGGGAGGTAACGGTATGCCGGTTCCCGACCATGGACATCAGGCGACAGGCCGACAGCGATGACGAGACCACGAACCGGCATCACTGTAGTGCGAAACAATCAGGTCAGGCGGGTATTGCAGGTCGGGGCTGCTCTCATTGTCTGTCTGATAGTCGGCTGGGTGACCCGGCAGGCGTTGTTGTCGAGCGGTCTCAAGTCGTTGCAGAAGCTGAGCGGGCAGCATATGGAGTTTTACCGTCTGAGCCTTGAATCCCTGCTGACAAGGAATGAATCACTGCCGCGACTCGTCGCGCAGGAGGAAAAGCTCGGTAAACTCCTGCTGCACCCGGACGATATCTCACTGCAGCAGGGTGCAAACCGTTATCTCCGGGATGTTCAGGGAATTTCCGATATTGCGGCGGCCTATCTGATGAATGCAGACGGTCTGACCGTCGCAGCGAGCAATTTTGGACAACCGATGTCGTTTGTGGGCAAAAATTACGGCTACCGCCCCTATTTTCGTGACGCGATGCATGGCCGGCTCGGGCGTTTTTTCGGCATCGGCATGACAACCGGTCAGCCGGGCTATTTTCTGGCGGCTCCTGTCGAGGTGCATGGGAAGAAGGTGGGTGTTTCCGCAATAAAGGTCAGTCTTGACAGTTTCGATGCGGCACTCCTCAAGAGTGGCGAGATCGTCCTGGTCACCGACTCATCCGGAGTGATTTTTCTTACTTCGGTGAAGGAATGGCGATACCGGACGCTGACTCAGCTCGGCAAGGATGCCACCGAACAGCTCCGTACCACCCGTAAGTACAACAATCTCAACCTTGTGCCGCTGGAGACAAGTCTTAAGCTCCAGGACGGTATCTCCTTGACAAAAATCGTCCTGCCGCATGACCAGGCGCACGATTATCTTGTACGTTCCGAAACGGTCGGGCACCTGGGGTGGAACATGGTACTGCTGACCAACACGCAGCAGGAACGCCAGAATGCTTTGCTGGCCGGCGGGGCAGCCATGCTTGCAACGGCCCTCCTGTTTTTTTTAGTCACCTATTTTCAGCTGAACGCCCGGCGATACAGGGAGAGGCGCCAGAGTGAAGCATTGCTGCGCCAGGCTCATCAGGAACTTGAGGAGCGCATTACCGCCCGGACCGCGGAGCTTGTCAACACGAATATGTCCCTGGAGGAAAAGGTTGCGACGCTGAAAACAACCGAAGGCATCCTCCGCGAGACCCGTGACAACGCAGTCCAGGCGGGTAAACTCACCGTGCTCGGTCAGATGGCGGCCGGAATAACCCACGAGATAAACCAGCCCCTGACCGCCCTGCATACGTTTACGGATAATGCCGTTAGTCTGTTGGACCGCGGACGGCTGGACGATGTGCGGGAAAACCTCGGCCTGATAAGGCAGATGGCCGACCGTATGGGGCGCATCGTGACCGAAATCAAGACATTCGCCCGCAAGTCGCCGGCAGAGCTGCAGATTGTCCGGGTTGCCGATGCAATCAACCAGGCCGTCATGCTCGTTGAACAGAGACGGCGCCAGCTCAACGCTCAGATCACCATAGAGCCGTTTTCCGAAGATACACAGGTCCTGGCCGACTCGATACGCTTTGAGCAGGTGCTGGTAAACCTGTTGCGCAACGGACTCGATGCGGTGTCGGATACACCGGAAAAGTGTGTCACCGTTTCGGTTGCCCATCATGCTCCTGAAGTCCATATTGTTGTACGCGATACCGGACCGGGGATTTCCGGGTCGGTTCTGTCACGGCTTTTCGAACCGTTCTTTACAACAAAATCCGCCGGAAAAGGCCTCGGTCTGGGGCTGGCCATATCCCGCATGATTGTTGCTGATTTCGGGGGGAGACTCTCTGCCGGCAATCAGCAGAGCGGCGGGGCAGAATTTACGATTGTGCTGGAGGAAGCATGAAAATACATGGACACGTTGTTTCCCGCGACGATCTCCTGGTGTACCTGATTGAAGACGATGATGCGGTCCGATTCGGCTGTGAACAGGCCATGAATCTGGCTGACCTTGCCGTACGCCCGTTCCGCACCGCCGAAAGCGCACTGGACGCACTGCAGGACGACCCGCCTGCCGTCGTGGTCAGCGATGTGCGGCTCCCCGGAATGTCCGGACTCCAGCTCCTTGATGAACTTCAGAAACGGGAGCGTGACATACCGGTAATCCTGATCACCGGACATGGTGATGTGTCCATGGCGGTTCAGGCAATGCGGGACAATGCCTACGATTTTATCGAAAAGCCGTTTCACTCGGAACGTCTGATCGATGTTGTCCGTCGTGCGCTTGAAAAACGTACGCTGCTGCTCGAAATCCGCAGACTGCACGGGCAGCTTGGAGACGCGGGGGTGATGCCGCTGATCGGCCATGCGGATTCCATCCAGAAAGTGCGCAGATCTATATCCGCCCTTGCACCCACCGATGTTGATGTGTTGATTCTCGGTGAAACAGGGACAGGAAAAGAGGTTGTCGCGCATGCTCTCCATGCCCAGAGCGGCCGCACGGGGCCGTTCGTTGCGTTGAACTGCGGGGCATTGCCCGAGTCGGTGTTCGAGAGTGAGATGTTCGGGCATGAGGCCGGGTCATTCACCGGAGCGGTCAGACGCCGCATAGGAAAGATCGAATATGCCAACGGCGGGACATTGTTTCTCGATGAAATTGAATCCATGCCGCTCGCGCTGCAGGTCAAGCTGCTGCGGGTGCTGCAGGAACGCCGTGTAGAGCGCCTCGGCAGCAACACATCCATCGCGGCTGACTGCCGGATTGTGGCAGCAAGTAAGGTTGACCTGAAGATACTCTCAGACCAGGGCGGGTTTCGTGCCGACCTCTATTACCGCCTGAATGTCGTCTCCATAGAACTGCCGCCGCTCAGACAGCGCCCCGGTGATATCGCCCCGTTAATGGCCTACTTCCTCGCCCAGGCATGCAGCCGTTTTCACCGGGATGCGCCACGGTGGTGTGAAACGGATTTGATCCGGTGGCAGCAGCACGATTGGCCGGGCAATGTCCGTGAACTGAAAACGGTTGCAGAGCGGCTCTGTCTCGGTGTAGACGACGGTCTGGAACCTGCCAGGAATACATCGGTTTCACTGGTGACACAGCTTGAAGTCTTTGAGCGGGGGTTGATCAGAGACGCATTGCGCAGTGTGAAGGGATGTGTGGCCGAAGCCGCCAATCTTCTGCATATCCCCAGGAAGACGCTGTATGACAAGGTGAACCGCCATGGTCTGGAACCTGATAATTTCCGGTGACAATCAGAAACGGGAGAGCCGTACCGGCCCGTCCGGGAGCCGCGCGGCAGTATGTTTCTGAACTGAAAGGATGATGACATGGACTTTGGATTGACAGGAAAAACCGCATTGGCACTTGGCGGCGGAGGCGGCATCGGCCGCGCCGTTGCAACAACGCTCGCCCGTGAAGGTGCCAGGGTTGTCGTCGGCGACCTGAACCGGGAAGCGCTTGATCAAACGGTGAAAGAGATCCGTGAAGTGGGCGGGCAGGCTCTGCCGCTGTTGTGGGATCTGGGAGACATCGCTTCCATTGACGGACATGTAACCGCCATAGAAAAAGTGTTCGGCCGGGTTGACATTCTGTTCAACAACACCGGTGGACCGCCGCCGACACCGGCTTCCGGTCAGGATCCGGCACAGTGGGCGAAATTTTTCCAATCAATGGTGCTTTCAGTTATCGCAATCACCGACAGGGTTCTTCCGGGGATGAGAGAGCAGAAATGGGGAAGGATCATTACCAGCGCATCATCGGGTGTAATAGCCCCCATTCCCAATCTGGGGATGTCAAATGCCCTGCGCATGTCTCTGGTCGGATGGTCAAAAACTCTGGCACGGGAAGTGGCACGTGACGGCATTACGGCTAATATCATTCTGCCCGGTCGTATCGGGACTGCGCGGATCAATTTTCTGGACGAACAGAAAGCCGGACGCGAAAACAGGAGCGTTGAGGAGGTCGCCGCCGAAAGTACGGCGTCCATCCCGGCCGGCCGCTACGGGACACCGCAGGAATACGCGAATGTCGCTGCATTCCTTGCCAGTACGGCGTCTTCCTACCTGACCGGTTCAACAATCCGGGTGGATGGCGGATATATCGCTTCAGTTTGAGAACAATTACAAGCGTATAAAGGAGAATGACATGTCAATACTGGATGTGAACGCCAGGGGCGTCTTTATTATCGCGGTAACGCCGTTCACCGCTGACGGTTCATTGGATCTGGCAAGTACGGACCGCATGGTTGATTCGTATATCGAGTCAGGGGTGACCGGGATTACAATTCTCGGCATAATGGGCGAGGCGACAAAACTTACCGCCGAAGAATCCAGGACGTTTGCACAACGGGTGATACAGCGGGTCGGCGGGAGAGTCCCGGTCGTCGTCGGCGCTTCCTCACCGGGCTTTGCGCCGATGCGCGAACTTACTACCAGTGTCATGAATATGGGGGCTGCGGGCGTTATGGTGGCCCCCCCCTCGACTCTGAGAACCGATGATCAGATCTGCAGTTATTTTGAGATGGTCGGTGAAACGCTCGGCTCCTCCGTCCCGTTCGTACTTCAGGACCATCCGGTGTCAACCGGTGTGCAGATGACCACTTCGGTTATCCTGCGCATTATCAAAACGGTTGAAAACTGCGTCATGCTCAAACATGAAGACTGCCCCGGTCTGGCGAAACTGTCGGCGATCCGCGCCTCCAGCCTGCGCGGTGAAACACGTCGTGTTTCGATTCTAACCGGAAACGGCGGTGGTCTTTTCCTGGCTGAAGAGCTTACGCGGGGTGCCGACGGTGCCATGACCGGCTTTGCGTATCCGGAAATGATGGTGGATGTCTGCCGTGCCCATGCCGGCGGCGATGTAGCGAGAGCCCACGACATTTTTGACGCATATCTCCCGCTTGCCCGGTATGAACAGCAGCCGGGCATCGGTCTTGCGGTCCGAAAATACATTCTTGCCAAGCGGGGTATGATCGCTTCGGCGTCCATTCGAAAGCCCGGACCGAAACTGTCAAGTGAGGATATTGCGGATATTGAACTCCTTATTGAACGACAAACGAGAAGGCTCACCGAAATCGGTGCGTCTTTCTCTGACCGCTCTGCTGCCGGGGTGGTAACGCCGTCACCCAAGACGGAACGGGATGGAAAACCATGAATGATCTGCTGGACCGGTATGGTGCCCTGCTGGGTGAGGTGGACGACTGGTTTCTTCGCTGCCTTGACCGGCATCCGGACCTGATTGCCTGTCGCAACGGCTGTTCAGAATGCTGCCGCGGGCTTTTTGATGTTACCCTGCTGGATGCATTCTATCTCAAGCGCGGGTTTGACCGACTTCCCGAACCTCTGAAAACAGAGCTGCAGCGGGAATCCTTCCGGCGTCTGCAGCAGCTGTCCCTGGTGAATTCCGCATGTGTCGAACCGTGGCTGCTGAACGCTATTCCTGAGGAGGAGTGGGATGCACTCATGCCGGAAGAGGATGAGACACCATGTCTGCTGCTGTCGGAAACCGGGGGGTGTCTGGTTTATGAACATCGCCCGATGACCTGTCGGCTGAATGGTATTCCGTTGATTGATGATTCCGGGGAAGAGCTGTTCGACGAGTGGTGTACGCTGAATTTTGTTGACGAGGACCCGCGGCGGCTGTCAGATCTGCGCTTCGGTTTTACGGATCTGTTTGCCCGTGAACTGCTGCTGTTTCAGGAACTGCTTCGCCTGCTGACCGGGAGTTCGCGCAATGAGGTCGATCTGTTTATACCTGCGGCAGTCGTATTGGAACGTGAAAAAATTGTCGCGGCACTTGATGGTTTGAAGGGTGAATAAAGACAACCTTTTTTAAATTGTCAGTATGCATATCAAAAAATATCAAAAGTTATCGGAAGATGAAGCTCCAAATGGGCAAAAACTCCATTTATCTCGAAATAGACTACCAGCAACTCACCGTCTGGCAGTCTATTTCCTGTATTATAAGATGGAGTTCCGCCTGTAAATGTAGGTTGAGTTAATATCTGCCCGGTTACGTTATGGTTTTGGTGCTTCCGGGGTCTGTTGAACGGGAGGCTGAATGCTCCCGCGTGCCCAGAGGTGTTTGCCGAATTTCCAATATCCCTGTACGTTGCAGAGACGGGCATCCTTGGCTGGATCAACGACAACCAGCTTTCCGCTGATCAGCGGTTGCAGGTACTTCGCCAGCACCGCACCACCACCTCCGGTCAGCACGATGGTATCAATATCCCAGTCATCACTCCAGAGTCGGTCCGCTTCGCTGGCAATAGCCGTAGCCAAATGGCCGAATACCTGATCGGTAATTCCCTTCAGATCAAACTCTTTGCCCCGGATCTTAATGACTCCTTGATCAACAGCTTCATGCAGACGGTACAGCTCAACGCTGACATTGCTCTTTTCGCGCAGCTTATCGGCGATAATAGTGAACGCCTTGGAAATACCTGTGTCGGTCGTGCGGCTCCCGCGTTCTGAATAACGCATTCGATCCGATACGGTAAAATCCGATGTTTTGAAGCCGATGTCAATGACGCCTGTTTTCTCATGAACATAGCGTTTTTCGCCCAATTCACCGACATCGTTCAGCATCAGGTTAAAGAGTGAGCCGAACGGTTGCGGAATCACTTTGACATTGCTGATCTTGATGGTTTTCTCTTCACGTTGCCCGTTGCCGTTGATTAGTATTACCTTGTGATCACCCTGAAGGAGTTTTACCATGCTGTCTTTATATTCCCGGTAGTAGCCGATTCCGTAGACAACGCCGCTATGGCGAACTTCGACACAATCATTTGCTCTGATATTTCCGGTCATTTTGCCTCCGATGATACCGGATTTGACGGTGATATCTCCGATTACGCAGCCGGATTCACCGATGATCAAGCTTTCCGCCACAATATTCCCTTCGAAAGAGCCATCTACGCGGACCGTCCCGCTGGAGGATATCTCTCCCTTGACGCCTGACTTGTGACCTATGATGACTTCCATATCAGGCTCTTTCTTGCCGAACATGTGTGCCCCCTTTTTATTGAATAGCGTATCGGCTCAATCGGCCTTTCCTGTATACTGGACTGGATTGACATAGCGGCCATTCTTCCAAACTTCATAATGAACATGACTGCCGGTAGTGACCCCGGTTGAACCGGCACTCGCGACAACATCACCACGTTTTACGGTCTGGGCCACCTTTACCAGATTCTTTGAGTTGTGAGCGTAAATGGTACTAAAACCCTGACCATGTTCGAGGACAACAATGTTGCCGTTACCGGGGCTCCAACTGGCAAAGCTGACAATACCGTCTGCTGTGGCATGTACCGGCGTACCTGTTGGAACAGAAAGATCGGTGCCGGTGTGAAATTTCTCCGTATGATATTTCGGGTGAACCCGCATGCCGAACCCGGACGAAACTCGCCCTTCCACGGGCCATCCGCGAGGTGTTACGCGATAGAGATCGTTCTGGTTCGACAAATATTCACGGACCTCGTTGACCGACTCCAAAGAGGAGTTTATCTGCCTTTTCAGTTCCTCAATGTCGATGGAACCCTCATTGCTGCTTTCCATGGCATCGAATACCTGCTTCTTGGAGCTAAATGAAAAGAGCCGTTTAAACTGTGTTTCAGACTCCTTGAGGGATGTCATGGTGGTTCGCATTTCCTGGAATTGATCCGAAAGGTAGGCAAGTTTTTGTTTGGTCTGATAATAGTCAACGACTCGGTATGAAAGTGCTGCAGTGTATACGAGACCGATTGCCGCGAAGACAAGCAGTAACGCCAGAAGAAGAAATGGCATTTTGATGCGCATTGAGTTGGAGCGGGAGTGGGGAATGAGCATGATGGTGATCGGGGTAGCCCACTTTTTCAGTAATGGTCGAAGCTTGCGCATAATTACTGTTCTCCCCCTGATCTTTCCGCGATTACAACGATTATTACCAACGCATTTAAGTAAAAGATCTCGTTTATATTCTTTTCCTGTTGATAATTCAAAATAAAACGTAATGCTTAGACCACTGAGCCCCTCGCTAACTGAATGAGTTTTTATATGTACCGGGCTGTTTTGCAGTGACGTTGTCCACTGTCATGAATTACCCGTTGATTTGCAACGTGTTTGCAGTACGTTGACTTGCCTTTCTAAATATTTTTTAGGGACAGGTATGAATACAAAGCTGGTGCATCCCGGATCTTTGGTTAATCCACTGCAACGATTAATCCACCGCAACGACAAAATTACCGGGAAAATCGCGCTGTTCGAACGCTTCCTGGGCCGACTGCGCCGCCCGTAAAGAGGAGTAGTGCCCGATACGAATGCGATAGAAGAGTTCCCCCGCCACAGTCGTTTCCTGAACGTTCGCCGCGCCATACTTTCTCTTCAGCTCTTCCGCATAGCGGTACGCGTTCGTCCTGTTTTTAAGTGCGGCAACCTGGAGGGCAAAGCTCCCGCTGTCATAACTGACCGGAGTGCGATAGCCGGCATCTCCACCCGTTGTACCGATTTTGTACCCGAGAGCGGTTACCCTGACGGCAGCGACACCCTCCTGAATCATATCCAGCCTGCGTGCCGCCTCTTCTGAAAGGTCGATGATGCGATCACGGACAAAGGGGCCGCGATCATTGATACGCACGATAATTTCCCTCCCTGTCCTGATGTGCCGCACTTTTACATAGACACCGAGCGGCAGCGTTTTGTGGGCGGCGGTCATCGCATTCATATCAAACGGCTCGCCGCTGCTGGTTGTGCGTCCATTAAAATCGCGACCGTAACTGCTGGCGATCCCCTCCTGCACAAAACCTTCGTGGCTGGAAAGAGGTTCATAGCGCCTGCCGGCGACGGTATACGGTTTCTGACCCGGCTTCTGCCGTGTTGACGGGTTTTGATCCTGCGGCGAATAGGCACGCTGATGGGATGCACAGGCAGAAAAGAGAAGTGTGAGCAGTGCGGCGGAGAAAAACTGAACCGTGCGGATACGGGCTGTCATGGAACCTGCGTCATGGCGCCGTCAGTTGTCTTTATGACATTCATGGCATTCCACGGGCCCGCGACCCTTTTCCCGGTGGCACCCCTTGCAGAAATAGTGGGCGATCCGCTGGTCAAATCGTGTCATCGTATGTGCTTTGGTCGGTGTCTCTGTCTTGTGACAGGGGAGGCAGGACTCAGCCTTCATCAGGGACTGATGCAGGTCGTGATTGAAGCGAACGTTACCCTTTGAAGCGGAGAAGATAAAATAACGATCTTTTGTGGCGGGATCAATGTGTACGGTATATTCGCTCTCAGCCGGCGAGGGGAATGCAAAACATGCCATTGCAAGAATAAGAAAAATGCCGGGACGGTATTGCATGAAAAACTTACCTCCGTTATTAGGCTGAAAACAATTCCGACGCTGGCGGAACCGTGTAGATCGAACTCCTTGTTATAAAGCGATTCGCGCGGTTGTTATAGATTTGTATTGAAAAATAATATGCGTGTAATAACATGAAAGCCCGTATGTGTAAAGATCTTCTCACCTCAATTTGAATTCAGACACATCACACACTGGATTATTTGCCGTAATACATGATAGTGCTACTATGGATAATCACTACAAAAGGACACACGCCATGCCGAATTCCCTGCCGTTCAATACAGCCATGATCCACGGTCTGTTTACCCCGCTCGCGCCTGAAGAGACCCCGGATCATGCTCCGGGATTCTGGGCCGTCCTGTCCGGCTCTTCTCTCCTGCTGCGTGCCGGGGCGGAACAGGCACAGCTTCCGGAGGGGGCGCTGCCGTCCGGGATTCTTCCGGAAACGGAACCGCTCAAAATCGGTCTCTGGCACGGTAAGCCGCTCCGTGCGGTACGGATCGACCCGAATGCCGACCTGCCGACGAAGTATGAACTGCTGCCGTTTCAGGGGCCGGACCCGCGATTGGACAATACCCTGGCAACGATTGCCGGCCGGGCCGCCCAGATCCTCCATTGGGAGAAGCGAAGCAACTTCTGTTCACACTGCGGCGGCGTATTGAGCCGAATCCGGGGAAGCTGGGGCAAGCGGTGTCTGTCGTGCGGCGACGAGCATTTTCCCCATATTCACCCCTGCATCATCGTGCTGGTCAGGCGGGGCGCTGAACTGCTGCTTATCCGTAATGCCGCCTGGAATGTGGGACGTTTCAGTCTGGTGGCCGGCTTTCTCGATTTCGGCGAATCCCTGGAGGAGTGCGTTCAGCGGGAGGTGCGCGAGGAGGCGGGGATAGAAGTCGCCAATATCCGCTATGTGGGGAGCCAGTGCTGGCCTTTTCCGAGCCAGCAGATGATCGGTTTTCTGGCCGACTATGCCGGTGGAGAGGTCAGGCCGGACGGTGTGGAGGTTGTCGAGGCGGAGTGGTTTCCTGAAGACGCCCCGCCCCTGTCACCGGGGGGGAAGCGGAGTATTTCCCGCTGGATCCTGGATACCTACGGGAAGGGGCGGGACGATCGGTACGTCTGATCTCAAAGCGGTTCATACAACGGGTTGAAACCTGCCCGCACAGAATATTCAGAAGGAGCCTGAACATGGAACAGAGAAAACTCGGTACAGAGGGGCTGATGGTATCGGCCCAGGGTCTGGGCTGCATGGGGATGTCCGATTTTTACGGCCGGCGGGATGAGGCGGAATCGATCGCCACCATCCACCGTGCCCTGGAGCTGGGGGTGAACTTTCTGGACACCTCCGACATGTACGGACCGTTCACCAACGAAGAGCTGGTGGGGAGGGCGATCAAGGGGCGCCGTCATCAGGTGACGGTTGCCACCAAGTTCGGCATCATGCGCAGTCCGCCGTCAAAGGACGGATGGGCCCCCATCACCGGAATCAACGGGAGACCGGAGTATGTTCGATCATCCTGTGACGCTTCATTGAAGCGTTTGGGAGTGGATCATATCGACCTCTATTATCAGCACCGGGTGGACAGCCAGGTGCCGATCGAAGAGACGGTCGGCGCAATGGCCGATCTGGTGTCGGCCGGCAAGATCCGCTACATCGGGCTGTCCGAGGCGGGTGTTCAGACCATCCGTCGGGCCCATGCCATCCACCCCGTCACGGCACTGCAGAGCGAGTATTCCCTCTGGACCCGTGATCCGGAAGATGAACTGCTGCCGGCCCTGCGGGAGCTGGGGATCGGATTTGTGGCCTACAGCCCGCTTGGGCGCGGTTTCCTGACCGGACAGCTGAAAAGTCCTGATGATTTTGCGCCGGACGACTACCGCCGCAACTCCCCCCGTTTTCAGGGTGAAAACTTTACGAAAAATCTGGAACTGGTGGCGCGGATCGCGGCCATCGCCGGGCGGAAAGGGATCACATCGGGGCAGTTGGCTCTGGCCTGGGTGCTGGCCGGGGGAGATGACATCGTCGCGATTCCGGGAACCAAACACCGGAAATATCTGGAGGAGAATTGTGCTGCGGGAGCGGTGACAATCGATGCGGCTGACATGAGTGAGATCGCTGCGGCGCTACCCGGAGGAGCGGCCGCCGGAGGGCGGTATCCGGAAGCGATGATGGCGCTTGTCAACCGGTGACGCCACCGTTATGACCAGGGACACGCACGACCTTGCCCCGTTTCTGTTGGTTTGTCTGATCGGATTTGCCGCTTTTTTCAGTTCGTACCTGCGCATTCCGGTCATGCCGCTGTTTGCCGCCACACTCGGGGCGGGACCGGCCCAGGTGGGCACCATCAACGGTGCTTTCATGCTGACGGCCGGTCTGCTATCCATTCCTGCCGGCCTGCTGGCCGACCGCACCGGCCGCAAACTGCCGATTATTGCCGGTATAACCGCCACTGCCGCCTCCTCGCTCCTGGTTACGCTCTGTCACCAGCCGGGACAGATGGTTGCGGCGTATATCCTCTTCGGCGCCGGGCTGGCCGCCTTTGCGCCCGGCATGATGTCGCTGGTGGCAGATGTCATGCCTTCTCACCGGCTCGGTCAGGCCTACGGCTGGTATACCACCGCCGTCTACATCGCCATGACTCTGGGGCCTGCCTCGGGAGGCTACCTTGCCAACGCCCTGGGACTCCGCCAGGTGTTTCTCGTCTCAGGCGGGCTGCTGGTCGCGGTTACGCTGCTGGCCCTGCTGCTGCTGCCCCAGGGGCCTCCGCGACATAAGACCGATCTGCACACGGTCCTGGCCGGCTGCATCGACCTGCTGCGCAACCGCAGCCTGCTCGCCTGTCTGCTGGCAACCGCCGGCAGCTGTATCGGCTTTGGCGTCTTCCTGACATTTCTCCCGTTGTACGGCTCGCTGCACGGGTATGGCCCGGCCCAGGTCGGCCTGGTGTTTGCCGCCCAGGCGGTTACCAATGTTGTCGGCAGAGTACCGATCGGCAGGCTCGCCGATCGCTGTGACCGTCGCCGGCTCGTGGCTGCCGGTTTGATCTGCCTGGCACTGGCACTGATTATGCTCGGGCAGGTTGTACAGCTTGCGCAGCTGATGGCCTGCGCCGTCGTCATGGGAGTAGGGATGGCCCTTGCCTTTACCGCTATCGGCGCCCTGATCGCGGAGCTGGTCCCGGCCGTGCGGCGGGGGCTGGCCATGGGGATGTATAACAGCTGCATCTATCTCGGCATGATGTCCGGTGCGACCGCCATGGGCCTCTCCCTGAAACGGATCGGCTATCCGCTCGGCTTTGCCGCCGCCGGCAGTTCGACCCTGTTGGCGCTGGTACTGTTTTACTGGATGATGCGGAAAAAAACTGCCGCATACGTCCGGCAGGCCTGATCCGCCCGGCAGGCCGCGCCGTGCCCGGCCGCCGGCCATGCACCGGTTTCCCCGGTATATTCCCTCTTGACACGAACCGCTCTCTATGGCTATCATTTGACATACATATCATATGACAGGTGACGATGCCATGCAGACACTTACTCTTCGCCAGCAGCAGGTACATACGTTCATTCAGAAGTACCTTGAAGCCAACGGCTCCCCTCCGACCCTGCGGGAGATTTCCGCCCATATCGGCACCGCCGGAACTGCCACCGCCATCAGCCACATCGAAGCGCTGGAGAGGAAGGGGTACCTCCGGCGCCGTGAGGGGAGTTCGCGGGGCATCGTTCTGTCCCGGACACCTTCCGCGACCGTTTCGCTTCCGGTCGTCGGCAGAATTCGTGCCGGTATGCTGCACCCTGCCGTTGAGGACATCACCGGCCACCTGAACGTGGACAGCAGCCTGATCCGGGGGGAGGGGTGCTATTTCCTCACGGTTGAGGGGGACTCGATGATCAACAGGGGGATCCTCCCGGGTGACCGGGTACTGATCCGCCCCCAGCGGGTGGCCGACAACGGCGAGATCGTGGCGGTCATGGTTGACGGCGACGCCACACTCAAACAGTTTTTCCGCGAGCGCGACCATATCCTGCTGCAGCCGGCAAACCCGCTCTACGAGCCGATAATCATCCGTCCCGGTCAGGGCGAGGTGACGATTGTCGGCAAAATGATCGGCCTGTTGCGCAGCGCGGAGTAGACGGCGGTGTCAGCACGGGTTCCCATACGTGTCGCCGTCATATTCTCACCCGGCGGCAGGGTCACTCCCAAGTGGTTTGAGCTGAACCGGCGCAAGCACGAAATTACGGACACGACCTATTTCTGGCGGGACCGGATCGGCGAGGTTCCGCTCATGCACTATGCCGTGACGGATGGCGAAGCACTTTATGAACTGGTCTACAACACCATTGACCAGACCTGGTCCCTGAACGGACTGCAGGCGGAACGGCCGTGAAACCGGCATGCACTGCGCAGCACCGTAGAGTCGCGGCATACCCGCGCATCATTATCGCCACACCCGGAGTCACATGACCTTTCTCCCGCTGTCCATACAAATTCCCGGCTTTGACCAGCCGGCATCCATACTGCTTTCCGTGCTGAAGCTATTCATTATTCCGGTCGGGGGAGGAATCCCGGCCGGTGTTATGCTCGCGAGTGCCAAAGGCCTGGCCTGGCCCGTCACCACAGGACTTTACCTGATTTCAGATATAGCCCTGGCCCTGGCCTTTGAACCGATCCTTCGACTTATCGCTGCGCTGGCGGGGAAAGTCCCGTTTCTGGCCCGTTTCCGCGCAGTGTTGAAGGATGTAACTGCCCGCAGCGCGGCACATGTGGTCGGCACCGGCGCAGGCCCCCTTTCGTTCGTTATGATTGCCTTCGGTGTGGACCCGATGACAGGGCGGGCCACGGCTCTTGCCGCGGGTCACGGATTCATTGCCGGCTGGGCCTTTGCCATCGTTGGCGACATGCTTTATTTTGCCGTCATCGCGATCACGACTCTGCGTCTCAACTCGTACTTTCGAGATCCAAACACCACAATGCTGATAGTCCTTGGCGCAATGGTGCTCGTACCGGTATTGGTACGCTATGTTCGATCCGCACGCGGTGTCGAACATGACCGATCGCCGTGATGGACTGACCTTCACTTCGATCAGGAAGAAAGTGGTATCTGCCCGGCGCAACGGGTTGCCGGCTGAATACCCCGTGACAGCTCATCCCGTCCGCGTTGCGTCTGCCTGAAATCCCCCCCCCTGATATCCGGAGAATTAATGAAGAAATCATTTTGTACATGGGAGGGTGATACGCTGGTGCTGAATATTCTCGGCACCCCCAATGCCAAACGTGATGCGATCGGCAAAGTGAAAGGTCATCAGCTTTGTATCAGTGTGACGGCGGCGCCGCGTGCCGGGAGAGCCACCGACCATATGGTGCGTTTTCTGGCTGAGGAATTCGGTGTATCGGTGGGGGATATTCAGGTTGTGTTCGGGCGCATGAACATCAACAAACAGCTCCGGATCACGGCGCCAAGACGTTTGCCGGCGATTATCGGGCAGATGGAGTTATGTTAGTTTCCATCAGGAAGCTCTGGATGAGAAGCGTTCATTTTTAAACTCGCGATAGTGTAAGGTCAGACGGTCCCCGGTTGGTAACGATGAACGATGAACGCAGATATTGTTAATACCACCAGCACAATCAATCCCCACATGGTGCAGAAGAGCTGAAAGGCATCGATAATCACGCAGCCGATGGCAGTCGTGAGCCAGATCAGACCGTTATAGACGTACATTCTCCCTATGTAGTGGGCTTTTTTCGCTGCGTCATTGAGCAGGTCCCAGTTGGGGGTGTACAGTCTATTCAATATGCTGGTGATGTCATAGATCAGCACAGTGTTGGTTGATATGAGCATAATAAGGAGTATTCCGACCATGGGAGCTCTCCGTTCACTGCAGTTTGCCATCTACGTCTGCTACGGCGTGCAACTGATGTATTTTCCTGACTGTACAAAAGACCGCGCCGTTTTTGTAATTATACAACAATTCCAGAAATTTGTTGTTCTTCCTGAATTCCGGAAACACAACACTTTATTTGTCTGAGCGGGGTGTGTTGAATTGATATTGAAGAGTTACATAGAGCTGTCCCCTCCTGTATCGCGACGGTTTGACCGGATTTTTATTCCCTCTTGACACAATTAACTCTCCATAGCTAACATTTGACATATATCGCGCGACCGGAAATAGATAACCTGTGGACTCTTACTATCCACCAACAGCATTCCGCACCTCATCGGGTACATCAGTAGATATCTTTATGACAGTACGAACCATACTCCATTGTGACATGAACGCCTTTTTCGCCAGCGTCGAGCAGCAGACCAACCCTGACCTGCGGGGCAAGCCGATTGCCGTGGTCGGCGGCGGCGGACGGACGGTGATCACCACGAGCTCATATGAAGCCAGGGCGCGGGGCGTCAAGACCGGGATGGCTGTGTGGGAAGGAAAGCGGGTCTGTCCGGAACTGATCATCGTTGTCGGAGACAACCGCAAATACACATACACATCCAGCAAAATCAATGAGATATTTCGTGATTTTACTCCAGAGGTTGAAGCTTTTTCTATCGACGAATCCTGGCTGGACGTCACCCGTTCCCTCGGGATTTTCGGCAGTGCCGAGACGATTGCCTACCGGATCAAAGCCCGTATCAGACACAGCTTCGGTATTACCTGCTCCATCGGTATCGCTCCCAATAAACTGCTGGCCAAGCTGGCCAGTGACATGCAGAAACCGGACGGTCTGACGGTTATCGAACCGGAACGTGTTGCGCGGGTTCTGGAGCGAATGCCGATCAATGACCTCTGCGGTATCGGCAAAAGAATGCAGCGGCACCTCAATATGATGAGCATTTACACCTGCGGGGAGTTGGGGCGGTGCGACGAGGCCCGTCTGACGCGACAGTTCGGCATCATCGGTTCCCGGCTCAAGTTGATGGGGCAGGGGATAGACACTTCTCCGGTGGTTCCGTTCGGCCAGGAGGAGCAGGTGAAGTCGGTCGGGCATTCGCGAACCCTGGAGCGGGATATTGACGATCCGGCAGAGATCAGGCGCTTCGTGCTGCAGCTTTCGGAAATGGTCGGGAGCAGGGCAAGGAAATATAACGTCTCAGGGAAGACGATTCATCTGTACGTCCGCTATGCGGATTTTTTCTCCAGTTGGGGGAAACAGACGACGCTGAAGAACTACGTCAATCAGAGTGACGATATCTACAGGACGGCCCTGTCAATTCTCGATACCGTCGAACTTGAACAGCCGGTCCGGCTTCTGGGTGTCTGCCTCTCCAACCTGAAACATCAGGCGGAACAGCTGCCGCTGTTTGAGGATGAACGGAAGAAGCTCTTTGCGACGCAGGCGATGGATACGATCAATGACCGGTTCGGCAGTATGGCGGTTACTTTCGGGAGTCTGGTAAAGGACAGGGAAAGTGCGGGGAGTCATGTGATACCGCCAAGCTGGCGGCCTGACGGCATTAAGAATGTTGATGTTTCGTAGTTGATGCCCGGCAATGACCCGGGTGCGGCCGCGCTCCAACTGCCGTCGCAGTGCTGCGCGTGATGATCGATAGCACCGCGGCGGTTGCTGCCGTCAGGCCGACAGCCGCAGACGGATATATTTTTCAACTTCAATAACGATATAGACGACCAGAGAAGCGCTCATAATCAGCCCCCATTCGCGCAGACCTATCGGCCGGCTGCCGAAAGCGGTATGCATTGCCGGCAGGTAGGTGAACAGCAGCTGCAGCAGAGCCATAATGCCTACTCCGGACAGCAGCCAGCGATTGCTGAACAGGCCGACCTTGAACATGGAGTGACGCAGAGAGCGGCAGTTGAACAGGTAGAACAGCTGGCCGAAGACAAAGACATTGACCGCGCAGGTGCGGGCTTCTGCAACATCGCTCCCCTGATGCAGTTCCCACTCGAACAGCCCGAATGCACCCACAAGCAGCAGAAAACCGACGAGACCGATCCTCATACCCAGTTCCCAGGTCAGCAAAGGCTGCCGGGGATCCCGGGGAGAGCGATTCATGATGCCTGACTCCTTTGGCTCGAAGGAGAGCATCAGACCCAGCAGCACCGCCGTCGTCATATTGATCCAGAGGATCTGCACCGGCGTTATCGGCAGTTGAACACCCGCAAATACCGCGGCCAGGATTACCAGCCCTTCGCCAAGATTAGTGGGCAGCGTCCAGGTAATGAACTTGACCAGATTGTCATAGACCGCACGCCCTTCTTCGACAGCGGCTTCAATGGTGGAAAAATTGTCGTCGGTCAGCAGCATGTCGGCGGCCTCCCTGGTAACTTCGGTGCCGGATATCCCCATTGCCACGCCGATATTTGCCTGCCGCAGAGCCGGCGCGTCATTTACTCCGTCGCCGGTCATTGCAACGATATTTCCTGACGCCTGCAACGCCACAACCAGCCGGAGTTTCTGTTCCGGCGCCACACGGGCGAAAACGACGCTTCGCTCGACGGCGGCTATAAGCTCACTGTCGCTGAGAGCATCGATATCCCGGCCGCTCAATGTCAATGTGTGACCCGGTTCGCCGGTTTCAGCGATCAGACCGATCTGCCGGGCAATGGCCGTGGCGGTAATTGCATGGTCACCGGTAATCATTTTTACCCGGATACCGGCGGCCCGGCACACCCGTACCGCCGCAACGGCTTCCGGCCTGGGCGGGTCTATCATCCCCTGCAGACCGAGGAAGGTCAGCCCCCCGGCAACATCGCCATGCTCCAGTGCCTCCCCGGAGATCACCTTCTCAGTGCGGGCGACCGCCAGGACTCTCAACCCCTTTTCCGCCATCTGCTCCGCCGCCCGGTAAATTTCATCGCACGGCAGAACCGCCGGTTCTCCGGTGCGGGATAAGGAACGACTGCAGCGGATCAGGACGCTCTCGACAGCCCCCTTCAGATAGACAACATGACCGCCTGAATTGCCATGCAGTGTTGCCATATACTGGTAGTGCGACTCAAAGGGAATGGCGTCGAGGCGGGGAAGTTCAGCGGAAAACTGCTCCCGTTCAAGCTTCGCCTTACGGGCGGCAACGACCAGAGCGGCTTCGGTCGGGTCACCCTCCACTTTCCAGTCGTTATCTGTCCGTGCCACAATGGTGTCGTTACACAGCAGCCCCGAGATCAGGCAATCACGCAGAGCCGGATTTTTCATCGGAGATATGGCTTCACCCTCACGGGTAAAACACCCTTCAGGGGAGTAGCCGGTGCCGGAAACCAGAAAAAGATCGCCCCCGGCATACACCTCCTGAACGGTCATCTGGTTCTGCGTCAGGGTGCCGGTTTTGTCCGAGCAGATGACTGTCGTGCTTCCCAGTGTCTCCACCGCGGGAAGTTTTCGGATAATCGCGTTCCGTTTGGCCATTTTGGCAACGCCGATGGCCAGCGTTATGGTTACCGCCGCCGGCAGCCCTTCGGGAATGGCCCCGACCGCCAGGGCAACCACCGCCATGAACATCTCTATCCAGGAGGAGCCCCGCAGGATACCGACAACAAAGGTGATTGCGGCCAGAGTGAGGATGACATACAGCAGCAGTCCACTGAACCGGGCAATCTTTTTGGTTAAAGGGGTCGCCAGGATGTCAGCTGATGCTATCAACTCGTTAATACGTCCGACTTCCGTGTTGTTGCCGGTGGCAACTACGGTGCCGGCGGCGATGCCGTAGGTGACCAGGGTCGATGAGTACGCCATGTTTATCCGGTCCGCCAGCGGCGTGTCGTCCGGCAGTACCCTGCTCTGCTTCTGCACCGGGACCGATTCACCGGTCAGGGTCGATTCATCGATTTGCAGCTCCCGTGAGCTCAGTATGCGCAGGTCGGCCGGGACCTTGTCGCCCGACTGCAGCAGGACGATATCACCCGGAACCAGTTCCGTCGCCGGAATCTGTTGCCGCTCGCCTCCCCGCAGTACCGTTGCACTGCTGGTCATGGCGTTTGCCAGGGCTTCAATCGCCTTGACCGCTTTGGACTCCTGAATGAATCCGATGACGGCATTGACCAGTACCACCCCGTAAATCACCCCGGCATCAACCCATTCCCGGAGTGCGGTTGTGACTGCGGCGGCGGCCAGCAGGATGTAGACCAGCGGCTGATGGAACTGGAGCAGAAACAGTATGATCGGCCCACGACCCTTTTTCCGGGTAATCGTATTCGCTCCGAACCGCTGCTGCCGGAGGTGCGCCTCAGAGGCATCCAGTCCCTTATCCGGAGCGGTACCGAGTAAGTCTGCGACCTCCGCTTCCGGCAGTGTATGCCACGGCCTGTCCGGGATTTCATTCATGAAATGCATCGCCGGTTCATGCGTCTCCCTGTGACATTCGTGACTTGTATCGCTCTGCTCTGAAAAACAGTCTCATCGTGATTCAGTATCTGCATCAACTCCTCCGGCACCTGTTTTGTAATCAATTTTACCATGGTTTTCATCATTGGCAATATGCAGGCCGTAGATGCGCTTTGGTCTCAAGAGAGCGAATCCATCTAAATTATGTTTCATTCCGGATAGTTAAACCGGGAATCGCCACTCCTGCCATAAAAGACTGCAATGGTCTTGTTTTCCTAGATAAATCAGGAGGTTGCCTCGTATACGCGTCCATTTTTTTTAATTGACGGTTCATGTGATTGATGGCAGTATCGCCGCTCGTTTGGTTTTGATTACATCAACGAGAGACCTTTCATGTAATGACGGGGACTTATCACACGGAAGCAGGGGGAAACAGATGGGAAAACGGGTAATTTTGTTACAAATGCTCATGTTATCGGTATTGTTGACGGGGATGACGGTCCTGACGGCCGCCGGAGCCGTTGATCCACAGTCGGTGCTGAGCAATTCCGATTGTGTCAAATGTCACACGGCAGCACCGGAGGCGATTGCGGCCAATGGCGGAGCTCACAAAACCCAGGTCAGCTGTCAGGATTGCCATGCCGGCCACCCGCCCGCGGTCAAAAAGATCATCCCCGCATGCAGTCAGTGCCACAGCGGCAAACCGCACTACAATCTTTCTGCCTGTCTGCGCTGCCACAGCAATCCGCATTCCCCGAAAATTATCAAACTGGCCAATAATATCACTGATGAGTGTCTCACCTGTCATACCCAGCAGATCGTCAAACTGAAACAGGTTAAGAGCAAGCATACCAAGCTTGCCTGCAGCTTCTGCCATAATACCCATGGCAAAATTCCTCTCTGTACCCAGTGCCACAAGCCACATAGCCCGGAAATGACTGCAGTTGACTGCAAGCGTTGTCACCAGGCCCATATGCCGACCGCCGTTACGTATCCTTCCGATACCGTCAACAAGATGTGCTCTGCATGCCACAAGAAGGCTTTTGAACTGCACGGCAAGACCGATACAAAGCATAAAGACGTCAACTGCGTTACCTGTCACAAGGACAAACACAAGATGATTCCGACCTGCCAGAGTTGTCACGGAGCACCGCATCCCGCACGTATGCTGGCCCGTTTCACCAAATGCGGAGACTGCCACAATACTGCTCACGACCTGAACCGCTGGGAAACCGGTACACTGAAGCCGGGCGGAGACAGGGATGACGCGGTGAAGCTACCTCCTAAAAAAGGTACCAAAAAGAAATAGAAAGAGCTGTGAGAGGTCGCACTACAGGCCGGCGGAGAAATCCGCCGGCCTTTTTACGTAAGGAATTGCGAACGGTATGTTTTGCAGTTATACTGGCTACGGTGCTTTTTACCGCCTGCGCGGTATCCAGACCGTTGTTTTTTGTTCCGGCATGAGATTGAAGGGGTGTGTAAACTGCCAATTGCTGCATGATTCAGTAAAATGGAAACTGCCGGGTACTTGTCTGCGTGACTGATTGAGCGTGACCGGAGCGTCGGATGACACTGTATCAGAGAACAATCCTTAGTATCGTCAGCACGTTCATCGCCCTTTTTTTTATTCTGGGGGCATCATCAGACATTATTCTGCTGAAGAGTTTTGCCGAGCTCGAACGCTCGGTCGTTGCAGATAACATCCAGATAGTCAGAAACGAAATCGAAGAATCGTATGACGAACTGCGCGCCTCTTCGCATGAGATCGGTGCAGTCATAGCTGCTCACGGTTACGCCTCCCTTTCCAAAATTCCAGTTACCACTCTCCACAATCACCACGTTGATATAGCCGTCTGCTTTTCTCACAGTGAGCAGGTCATGGCTTCGGCCGTTGCGACAGGAAATACAGCGAGATATTCGGTTGAAACCGGGCGGATTATTGCGCACCTGGGTGATATACTCCGGATTGCGCAGAAAGATCCCGGCGTTCCACTGAACGGGCTGATCGTCCCCGGCGACACTCCACTGCAACTGGTTCTTACGCAGCTCCCTGAAAAAAAACTTCTATTGTTGACGGGTCGTTTCCTGGATAAGGACGAAATTAACCGGATTACCGCCCTGACGGAGTTTGCTCTTGATCTTGTGCCGGTATCCGAGGAACGGCCTACCCCTGAAATCGCAGCAGCACTCGCCGCGATTTCCCGCGGTTATGAAAACCCTGTCCAGGTTATTGATCCGGACACCGTTGCCGGCTACACCCTCTTCAGGGATATTTATAATCGTCCTGCCTTTTTTGCGAAAATTACCGAGGAGCGACTTCTCTACAAACAGGGTAAGGCGACGATTTTATATGTCCTCAGTTCGTTGTTTATAGTTGGTGGAGTGTTCTGCTGTGTGATGCTGTTTTTCATCCGCGGGACCGTTCTTAATCGCCTTGCCTCTCTCACTCAAAAAGTGACACAGATAACAACACACGGCGATATATCGGAACGCCTGACTGTTTCAACTTTGCAGGATGAATTGAATGATCTGGCCGTTTCGATCAACAGCATGCTTGATTCTCTCGAAAAAGCAGAACAGGGTGTGCGGGAAAGCGAGGAACGCTATCGCATGCTGTTTGATAGAGCACCCGACGCGATTATTATAATCGGTCTGGAGGGGGATGAAGCCGGCCGGATTGTGGCAGCAAATATTGCCGCAGCTGACCAGCACGGGTATACGGTGGATGAACTTACCGGCTTGAGTATTTATGATCTGAACACTTCAGAGAGTAATAAAATCGCCGGAGATATCATCGCCGCTATTCTCGCCGGTGAGTGGCTGACATCAGAACTCTGGCACCGTAAAAAGGATGGTACCCAGTTCCCGATCGAGATACATGCCGGATTGATTAAAATTGAAGGGAAGAAGTATATATTGGGATTTGATCGGGACATTACGCAGCGCAAAATCACAGAAGAAACCGACCATATGCACCTTCAGCAGATTCGTCAGCTTAATGAAGAATTAAACCGGAAAGCGATTGATCTTGCAGCGGCCAACAATGAACTTGAGACATTTAATTATTCGGTTTCTCATGATATGCGCGGACCGCTCACGAGGATTTCAGGATATTGCCAGCTGCTGCTTGATGACGACACCGTTCTAGATCCGGATGTGAAAGAGTATATCGCCCGCATTTATGAGTCTGGAACATGGCTTAATGACATGATTGATGCCCTGTTGCAGCTGGCACAGTTGACCCGTGCGGATATCAATTCCGGCAGTGTCAATCTGAGCGTTATTGCAGACGCGGCCTTGAAAGAACTCTCACTTGAAAACCCCGGGCGATCGGTCAGGGTACTGGTCGCACCGGATATCGTTGTAGCCGGTGATTCCCGGCTTCTGAAAATGGTTATGATTAATCTGCTCAATAATGCCTGGAAATACAGTGCAGAGAAGAGCGATGCATCCATTGAATTCGGGGTTGAGCAGGCAGATTCAGGGGTGGTGTATTATGTCCGCGATAATGGTGCCGGTTTTGATATGAAAGATGCAGACAAGCTTTTCCGTGTTTTCACTCGATTGCACAATCCTGGGCAGTTCTCCGGAATCGGTATCGGTCTTGCGACTGTCCAACGCATCATTTTCCGCCATGGCGGCCGGATCTGGGCCGAAGCAGAGCCCGGAAACGGAGCGACTTTTTACTTTACTCTGCCGTAGATCCTGCGACCGGCTCATAAAAAAAACTTTTAAACGTGGGAATCCGGCGTGCACAGGAATCGTTTCAAAATGGAGTAAAAGGCCGGAACTACAGGGAGTATACGGATATGATTTTAACCAATTGCCGTTACTCTGAAAAAGGCGATAGTTTCCCCCGGAGATTCTGATCTTTTCTGAAGAGGATGCGTGCGGTCGGCATATCACCGCCGCAGATCTCTTCAGAAAAGAGAATGGTGCCGCTGAACGTTTCAAAGAGCCTGCGTAACTCCCCCGGTTGCAGCAGAAATTGCGGGTTGCGGGTCTGTAGGAGTGCCTCTGAAGCCAGGATGGTGTCAAAGAGCAGCAGACCGCCCGGGTTCAGGCACGCAACTTCAGCTGGAATCAGTTCACGCAGCAGAAAATTAAAATTAAGTATCAGATCGTATGTCCCCTCGATTCGGTAGTCGTCAAGATCCACCCTTCGAAAATCCACGTCTACTCCCATTGCTTCAACCCGGTTCCTCCCTTTTGCCAGCCCGATGTCGGAAATATCCAACCCGACTACCCTGAAACCATTCTGAGCCAGGAACAGGCTGTTTCTTCCTTCTCCGCACGCAATATCCAATGCTGCCAATCCGGGTGTCAGGGTTTTGATTCTTTCAATCTCCCGTGCCAGAAACGGCGAAGGATGACTGCCAAGAAAAGAATCCTCAGATTCAAAGCGCCTGTTCCATTTGATTCGGTCGGATTCCACAGTTCCCTCGCCCTGTTTTGCAGTAATGCAAAAAATTAAAAGTTTATTTGCACATGTGCAAAACGAATAGTTTGCCGCGTAGATACTTTCTATCTACCAGAAATGTTTATGTTTGTCAGTGTATGTCTGTTTCCGGTCAGCGGTAACAGGATGCAGGGTGGCGCTGATATATTTGCATTTGTGCAAAATGCTGCGCGTCGTAAAAGAATATGAAAATGTATAACATTACGTAATTACAGGTAATAATCGATATATTGTCTGTTGGCACAGCATGTGCTTTTAGAAGGATACGAAGTATGGTCAATCGGGGCGCTCATGAAAACTGAAACAATCTGTCCGTTTTTTGGAAAAAATGATGATCAGTGTGACATCGGGTGTGGCTACATATCTCCTCATGATGTGAACATGATCATTCGCTTCTGTAACGGCCGTCATCTGCAATGTATCAAGTATCTCGAACTGTCGGATCGCTTTCCGGCAGCAAAACAGTACGATGCTGAATTCTGCTGATTAACCATACAAGGCAAAACGGAGAACATATGTCGTACCAGCTTTTATTCAATTTCAGTCACGTACAATGTTTACAGGCGGTTTTTATCAGCACTCTGTTTGTAGTGCTACTCATTGCCAAGGAGATAAAAGATGACCACAAGAGAGCTTGAACTGCTGAACAGAATCGAAGAACTGGAACGCCATACCTGGCGTAACAGTTCAATACTGCGTTCGGTTGCAATGGTGGCTTTCACCGCACTGATCGGCATTGTTGTCGCGTCCGGTGTTGTGGGAGGGGGGCGCGGCAGTCATTGGTCCGGTCCGGCCTGGAACACAATGTGGCTGTACGGCCTGTTTGCAGCCAATGCGGTTTCGATGTTCTGGACTACTCACAAGGAATAAGGGGATACTGATCATGCCAATGAAAATTACTCATGCAATTATGCTTCTGACGGTCTGTATCCTCTTCTCGGCCTTTAATATGCAGATATTCAGCGGTCTGGACGAAATGATGGGTGATCAATACTGGGTTATCAATACGACTCAGGGTGATCACGGCTGGTACGCCATGGGACTTCTGCCCCACGTTAGTAAAGTGCCGAAGGATGTCGTTGCAGCAGCTAATACGGATGCGGATCCTAAAAACGATTATGTTATCTATGCCCAAAGCGGTGACTTCGCGGGCAAATCGGTCTACGGCATCTGCTTTGGTATCCCGATGATAATGTATCTGATCTGGTTTGCCTTTATCCTCGGTTTCCCGGACCGGGTGGATCCATATCTGCTGCCGCGCAAATTATTCACCATCGCGGTTATCATCTCCTGCTCGGTGGTTGCCAATCTGTTTCTGATGCGCATTGCCGGCGACTTTGCCAGGGAACCGATGGCCCGTATTGCCAATGTTGCCGGTAACCATGCTTCACTGCTGTTTCATAACGCCGGAATCTGGTTTGCAATTCTTTTTTCGGCTCTGGGAACACACAGCCACTCCTCGAGCGAAGTCAAGGCACCCGACAGCCGCAACTGGCAGACTCAGGCAAACGAGAAATTCAACTGGATGTTCACGTTGCTGGGTATAGTGACCATTCTGGAGATCGTGCTGGTAAAGAACAAACTGGCTCTTCCGGATGCTGCTGTAGACTATTCAGTCTGGATAATATGGGTGGTGATCTTTATGCGCATGTACGGGTTCTCGCCCAAGTACTGGATCAAACGGTCTACCGGTATATCCATCATGGTAGTCGGTACGCTGCTGACTCTGCCGGTGTTCTATCTGCTTGAACGGGCAACCGGAACATTAGGGGCCGGATTTGCCTCGCCGATTCTGGCCAAGGCACTGGGAGTCGAAAATCAGAATGTCGGCCTTTCTTTGATGGTATCTATCTATCTTGTCTTCTGGATGGAGTTTGCAACAGCAATCCGTATGAACGGTCCGAACAAAAAAACTCCCGTTCCTGAAGTTCTGGGCCCCGGGGAAATGATAACAGACTGACAGCAGGAGATGTATTGAATATCTCCTCTGCAGGTCATTCATCACCCATTCATTACGACACAGAGAAAGCCGGAGTCCCCTCCGGCTTTCTCTGTGTCGCTCATTACTCCAACTGACATGTTTTCAGTAATCTTCTTTGTTGATACCATACCTCTTTATTTTCCGATACATGGTAACCATGTTCATGCCTGCTTCCCGCGCTGCCAGGTCGATATTGCCGCCGTGCCGTTTCAGAAGAGTTATCAGCAGATCAGTTTCAAAACGTTCCAGTGCTGTAGAGTAGGGCACGCCGGGGTCAATCTGCATGGTGTCGTGTACATCGGCAACTCTGCCCGCATCGGTCTCGACAAACTGTGCAAGCGTATCGCGTGAAATAAATTCCCCGGTTTCCATTGCCATGCATGCTTCTACCACGTTTTTGAGCTGCCTGACATTGCCCGGCCATTCGTTTGCACACAAAACATGCATGGCGGAGCTTTCAAATCCCTTTATAGCAGTTTTGAACTTCTGGTTCTGGAGCTGTATAAAGTGTGCAGCGAGCAGAGGGATATCGCTGCGTCTCTCCCGCAACGGGGGAATGTGTAAAGTGACAACATTCAGACGATAGTAGAGGTCTTCTCGAAACGCCCCGGATTTTATCGCTTCTTTCAGATCGGAGTTGGTTGCGGACAGGATCCGCACATCAACCCGTGTCGGGGTGGTGTCTCCAATCCGGTTGAACTCTTTCTCCTGCAGAAACCTGAGGAGCGTTTTCTGAACGTTCATCGGCAGGTTGCCGACTTCATCCAGAAATAGTGTTCCGCCGCCGGCGGCTTCCAAAAGCCCGCTGCGGTTTTCTGTTGCTCCGGTGAATGATCCTTTTTTGTAGCCGAACAGCTCGCTTTCAAGCAGATTTTCAGGTAATGCGCCGCAATTGATGGCAACAAATCTTTTCCCGCGCCGCGGGGAGTTGTAATGGATCGCCTGTGCGATCAACTCTTTTCCGGATCCGGATTCTCCTGTAACGAGGATTGATGTGTCCCTGACAGCGACTTTGCCGACACGTTCCAAAACATTTTTCAACCCTTCGCAGGCCCCGACAATATTTTCAAAGCTGAATTTTTCGCCCAGTTCGGCACGCAGTTCGCGGTTTTCTTCGAGCAGTTTCCGTTGTTGCAGGGCATTCTTTACCCGATAGACAAGTTCGTCAGGTTCGAACGGCTTCGTAAGCATATCATACGCGCCCTTACGTAATGCCTGAATAGACATGTCAACGGTTGCGTATGCGGTCATCATGATGATTGGAATATCATGCTGTTTGGCCTTTATTGCCTGCAAAACCTCCAGCCCGCTCATGCCGGGCATTTTGATATCACTGATGACCAGGTCCCACGAGAAGGCTTTGAAATCATCGACCGCCATTTGAGGCGATGTGAAAGACCGTACCAGATACCCCTGGTCCACGAGAATGTGCTCCATCATCCGGCAGAGTCCGGCCTCATTATCAATCAATAAAATACGTTTTTTATCGGCCACTTATATTTCCTCTCTCCCGATCGGCAGCGTGACTGTTACGCATGTTCCCGTGCCGACAGTACTGTCAATGCGGATCTCTCCATTGTGCTGCTCTATTATCTGCCTGGTTATAGCCAGTCCCAGCCCCGTGCCGCGGGCTTTAGTCGTGTAGAAAGGCTCAAAAATTGTTTCCAGGCTTTCCGGCGGAATGCCGCAGCCGCTGTCACTGAAAGTTATGCACACGTGCCCGGCATTGCCGGCAGCAGTCCCGACGGTCAGGGTGCCGCCGTTCGACATCGCTCCGCCCGCGTTAAGGATGAGATTTATAGCCACTTGCCTCATCTGGTCACCGTCAAGTTCAATTAACGGCAAACCGGTTGCGAACCGGGTATTTATTGTTATTCCCTGCATGTCGGTATGATTGGCGGCAAAGTCGACAATGTGCTGCAGCAGATCATTGAGATCGGTCGGTTCGAGAGCCGGCCGGGGAGTGCGGGCGTAGGATAGCAGGTCCTGAACTATTTTTTTGCAGCGCTTGCTTTCCCGTTTTATTTCGTGAATGTACTGATAATTCGGATCGTCCTCACTCATCTTGCTTTCCAGATACCCTGCATAACCCAGGATAACCCCCAACGGGTTGTTTATCTCATGTGCGACGCCCGATGAAAGCACGCCGAGAGAAGCCATTTTCCCCTGTTGGGCGAGATTGGATTCAATGGCCTTGTTACGCTGGATGATATCGGTCATTCGATTGAAGGCGCTCCCCATTTCGGACAGTTCGTCCTCACCTCTGACAGTCATCCGTTCGTCAAAATTACCGCGTTTAACACGCTTGATAACGGACATCATGTGTGTGATCGGACGGGTGAACACAGTTGAGGCCCGGAACACAAGTGCCGTTGCAACCGCTCCGACGACAAGTATCAGAAGCGCCATGCTGACAAGTATTCGAGTCTTTATCTTGTTGGCCTCATGATAAAACTCGTCCTCATATGATCCTACTGCAACGATCCAGTCCCACGGTTCGAAATAATCATACCGCACAATCTTCATCCGGGTGGAGGAATCAGCCGTGTTTTTCCAGGGATATCGAATCCAGCCGCTTTTTTTTGTGCACATTTCTCTGATGAAGCTGTTGCCGTTCAGATCCTGTGCGTTTATCAGGTTCTTCCCTTCAGAGTCGGGGTGGATAGTAAAGGTGCCTTTTCTATCCATACAAAAAATGTAGCCGCTCGCCCCGACTTTTTTTGCGTTTATACTCTCCTTAAGCTTTGCAAATGACTGCCGTTCAAAGGCCGCATCGCCTATGGATTCATCCAGATAGCTGCCGGTGGCAATTATCCAATCCCATTCACGGAAATATTTGTATGCCACCACCTTGGTCCGCGGTTCTTTGTCGCCAAGAACGGCATTTCGCCAGGGATAGGTGATGAACAGCGTTTCACCCGGCTTGCTGGCGAGGGCGGCTGCGCACATGTCCCGGATGAAAAAACGGCCGTTTTCGTCACGCTCATTAAATACATTTTCACCTTCACGGGCAATATGAGCCTGAAGGTTACCACGGCTGGTCATCGCATAAATGTATCCCGTTTCGCCGACATTTATTTTTTTCAATGCCTGGCGCGCTTCACTCTTTGCCATTTCCAGACTGATTCTGCCATATGCATGCTGTCTCTGCTCGGTTGCAACAAGGTTGTAAGACAGTGCGGTCAACGTCGCCAATTCGTTATTGAGGTTCCGTGCTTTATCCTGCTTGTAGACCTGAAACTGCTGATAGTGGGAATTAAGCAGGTCGATGCAGAATGATGAAAGATGCTGCAGATCATCTTTGCTGGTTTTGGTAACACCGCGGTAGGCCTGCTGGTTGGCAATAAAGCCGATTACTCCGGCAACAACAAAAATTGGAATTATCACAAGCGGTAAGACCAGTATCAGCAGCTTTCCGCGAAGTTTCAGCCTATTGAGTAAAGAATTCATTGCGCCTCGGTCGGTACGTCATGCAGGCATATTTGAAATTTGCCTCTCCATGAGTTTCGGTTTATAAGATAAGTCGGAACTAAAAGCAACTGCCACCGGATCTGAAAGTTTTTACATCACCATAAATCGGTTTTCAAGGATATCGAATATGTCCAAAAAACGTGTAGTTATTGCCGGTATGGGTTTTGGCGGATTACGCGCAGCGAAAGTTTTGGCCGGCAGCGATGTCGAGCTGATAATGGTTGATCGCAATAATTACCACCTGTTTCAGCCGCTTCTTTATCAGGTGGCAACTGCCGGGCTTGAACAGGAAGCGATAGCCTATCCATTGCGTGGTTTGACCCGCCGCTGGCGGGGTGCCTCGTTTCTGCTTGGTGAAATCTGCGGCATCGACCTGGCGGGAAAATGCCTTCTGACCGATGCGGGCAGGGTGAAGTATGATTATCTGGTCGTTGCCGCCGGCAGTCGTACTAATTTTTTCGGCATGGAAAGCGTCGCGACACACGCCTTTGACCTCAAACAGCTTGATCAGGCAGAGGATTTGCGGAACCATATCCTGCTGATGTTCGAACACGCCTCCCGGGAGCCGGACCCGATTCGCAGAAAGGCTTTGCTGACATTCGTGGTCGTCGGGGGAGGGCCTACAGGCGTCGAGTTCTCAGGAGCTCTGCGAGAATTGATCGTTCATGTGCTTTCGCAGGATCATCCCACAATACCCACTGCCGATACAAGGATTGTTCTGGTTGAGGCTGCCGATTCGCTGCTGACTGCCATGCCTGCAGACCTCAGGCGGTACGCGCATCAAAAACTGATTTCCATGGGGGTTGAAGTGCTGCTGGGTAACAGGGTCGTCGGGGCGACTGCTGAAACAGTTGAACTGAACGATGGAGCCATGATCACTTCACACACGCTGTTCTGGTCGGCAGGGGTTGCTGCGGCGGAAGTGGCGGAATATCTCCCGGGAGTTGCACGGGGCGCTGCCGGCAGAATCGTTGTTCAGCCGGATCTCAGTATCAAAGAGTACCCGGAGGTGTTTGTCATTGGTGACATGGCTTACTGTCTCGAAGACGGGTCGCCATTGCCGATGATGGCTCCGGTAGCGAGTCAGCAGGGAAATTATGCAGCCAGGGCCATTTTTGCCCGTCTGCAGGGGAGAAACCTCCCACCGTTTCGTTATCTGGACAAGGGGGCAATGGCGACAATCGGAAGGAGTTCTGCTGTAGCCGCCACCGCAGGATTTACATTCAGCGGGTATACTGCCTGGCTTGCCTGGCTGCTGCTGCATCTGTTCTATCTGATCGGATTTCGCAACCGACTGGTTGTCATGATGAATTGGACCTACGCCTATTGGTTTCAGGAGCGGCAGGTTCGACTCATTACGGCTAACAAGCGCCGGGCTGATACATTGAAGTAGATGGTGCAAATTATCTCAATCCCCCGTTGGTCTTGACTTTTATCGTTTAAATCCCGTATTGTTGCGAATAGTGTTTGGAGTTCCTGTAAAAAAAAGAGACTTAATCTCTTTAGAGTTTCAAAGGTACGTATCGCGGAGAAATTTTGAAGGCATTTGTAATAATACCGACCTATAACGAAAAAGATAACGTCCGGACTTTGACCAGTGCGGTTCTTGCCCAGCATGCAGATCTGCAGATTCTTTTCGTAGACGATAATTCTCCGGATGGTACCGGAGCAATTATTGACGATCTCGTTGCAGAAAATTCCCGGGTACACGTATTGCACCGGGCGGGAAAACTTGGCTTGGGCTCTGCGTATCGGGAGGGATTCAAAACAGCACTTGCGAAGGGTGCGGACTATTTGTTTGAAATGGATGCTGACTTTTCTCATGATCCGGGGACGTTGCCGCTTTTTCTCACGGCGATCAGTGATAGTGATCTGGTTATCGGTTCCCGCTATCTCAACGGCGTCAGTGTCGTCAACTGGCCGATCAGGCGGCTGATATTAAGCTATTTCGCGAGTGTATATACCCGGTGGGTTACCGGTTTACGGCTGCATGACTGTACGAGCGGCTTTAAATGTTTCCGCCGCTCAACTATCGAAGCAATCGATCTTGAACGTGTCACCTCAGACGGGTATTCGTTCCAGATTGAAATGAATTACCGCTGCATGGAAAAGGGCTTTCGCATTTCCGAGATCCCGATTATTTTTATCGATCGCCATGCCGGCAGTTCAAAGATGTCCGGTACAATCGTCCGTGAAGCGGTACTGATGGTGTGGAAACTCCGACTCGGCACTATTTTTTCACGACTTTCGGGGAAATGATTTCACTATGCCTCACGAACTTTGGTCAGTCATTCTCATCGCCGGTTTACTCGGCTGGCTATTCTCATGCATCATGCTGATGTTCAAGGCGTTTCCACAAAAAGATGTTTTTGTCGTTTCGAGTGGAGTCCGCTGGGGATCAGCAGGTGTGATTTCGTTTTTTATCTGGGTTATTGGTATGTTAAATGCTTGAATTAGTGCCGGTACGTAAATCAGTAAACCATACTCTGCTCATTGTGACTTTTTGGGTGTTAAACGCATCCCTGTTCCTGTCGGGGTGCACCTCTGCCAGACTCGATGATGCGGCCTGGCAGGATCAGCGTTTGAGTGCCGTGTGGCCCCAGTCTCCCGAAAAAGGCAGGATCAGGATACAGCAGGTCATACGTGGGCCGCAGGATGTTATAGACGCCTCATCAGGAGTTGTCAGAAAGATATTTGATTACATTTCCGGCTATAAAGAAGAATACATCAGTTTTTATACCCCGCAGTGTATTGCGGCAGACGGCAACGGAGTGATGTATGTTGCCGATCCATCGATAGGAATTGTTCATAAATATAATCTAGCCGCCAAAGATGTGCAGTATATTGTTCAGGCGGGTGATAAAAGGCTCGCCAGTCCGGTTGGCGTGGCTCTTGACGGAGAAAATAATCTTTACGTTACCGATGCGCAACTTGCGGCTATATTCAAGTTCAGTCCGGACGGTACATTTCTAAGCCGGCTTGACGGCAAGGGTCACCTGCTTCGCCCTGCCGGCATCGCTGTGAAAAGTAACGGGGACAAACTGGTTGCCGACGCTCTGGCGAATAAGGTTTTTATCTTTGGGAAAGATGATATCTTCAAGGGTGAACTTGGCGGATCCGATTTTACGGAGTCATTTAACCGACCGACATATCTTGCAGTAGACAGGCTGGATAATGTGTATGTCAGCGATACAATGAACTTCACCGTCAGAGTGTTTGACTCACAGGGCAGATATATCAGGAGTCAGGGACAGATCGGGGATGTGCCCGGTTCGTTTGCCCGTCCCAAGGGCGTGGCTCTGGACAGTGACCAGAATCTCTATGTAATTGATTCGATTTTCGGTAACTTCCAGATATTCGATCAGACGGGTCATCTGCTGCTGTATGTCGGTCAGGAAGGTACGTTACCCGGCGAATTCATGCTTCCAAGCGGGATATTTATTGACCGGAATGACCGGATCTATATTTCCGATACGTTCAATAACCGTATTCAGATTTATCAGTATTTGAAAGAGAAGGTGCACAAATGAAGAAACAGCTTCGCCCCCTATTGATAGTGCTGTCGGTGGCACTGACGCTTGTAATGTCGGTGGTATATCAGGCGCGAGCGCTTGGTGATAAAGTATCTGAACCTGGAAACAGACATAATCTGTCGGCCTCCAATACCATTCCGGGGTTTCTGTACAAGGCGACCAATGACCCGGCAAACAACCCCCGTGGTCAGCAGATATGTGTTTTCTGCCATACTCCGCACAGCGCCAATGTTGTCGGGCAGGCCCCTCTCTGGAACCGGAACTTTTCAAATGAAACCTTTCAGCGCTACACTTCGCTTACGCTTCATATCCGTAATATTGCCAATGCGCAATATGGCGCCGGCGCCAAGCCGAATGGCTCCACCAGGCTCTGCCTTAGCTGCCATGACGGCGTTTCAAGACTGGGTGCGGTGTATAACGGGTCTGAGATAACCATGGTAAAGGATGTTATTGATGGACTCGCCTCATTTAATCCATCGACAAATAAAATGCTGACCGGGCATCATCCCGTATCATTCGTCTATCTGACAGGGTTTAATGTGGGGAGCCAAACCGGCGTTGCCCATCCGGAACTCCCGGCTACCTATAGATTTATGCCGCAATCGAGCGCGGGAAAAGTGAAGTTGTATGACACCAACAGAAACGGTAACGGCTGGATGCAATGTACCACGTGCCATGATCCCCACCAGAATCAGTCTGTTGAGGCCGGACCGGGCACCTGCTACGACGCAGTGGGCATACCGGGCGCCTGTGATACTTCAACCTTTACAAGGAAAATTGCTCCGTTCTGGATTTATCACGGCACAAACACTACTGCATCTCAAGATACCGGGACAGTATGCAAGGTGTGCCACGCAGTGGCTGCCCCCGGACCGGCTCGATCTCCATGGCTATAGCGGGCTTATTACGACCAGAATAAGTATGGGATACCTATGAAATTTAAATCATTTTTAGTCAGTGCATGTTTCAGTTTGTGTGTCCTCACACTGGCTCCCGCTGTTTTTGCTGCGACCCACCTTGATGAAAAATATATCAAGACCGGTTGCGCCGCCTGTCACCTTGGCTTCGATTTTAAATATGGCGGGGGGGTCCGTCGCTGCCTTCTCTGTCACGGTCCTGACTACAGATCTATGACCGGCATTACAGCTTCGGGCGCCGCACCACGGAATATTGTCCCGGATCTTGAAAAAAACTATTCTCATCCAGTAAAAAAGAGCGCCGGAAAGCACTCCGCCCGGGAAATACTGCCCGAGATTGATCAGAACGCTCCGCGCCACTCCGATTGTACCGATTGCCATAAACCGCATTCGTCGAGTTATGATGCTCCTTTCGCTGGAATATCAGGCAAGAAGGTCGGAAATATTACCACCCAAATCACCAAAGAGTATGAGCTTTGTTACCTCTGTCATTCCGACAGCGCCAACCTTCCCGTTAAAGCAACCAACAAACGGGTTGAGTTTTCAATAAACAATCCTTCCTTCCACCCGATAGAAGGTGAAGGGAAAAATCAGTCTGTCATCAGCCTTATCCGGCCTTACCGTGAAAAGAAAAGCTCACCAAGTGACGTTTCGGTACTGAAATGTGCAGACTGCCACGGCAGTGACGACGCAAGTTCGCCGCGTGGACCGCACGGCTCCAAATATCAGGGGCTGCTCACGGACAATTATTCGACCGGTGATAATATTGCTGAAAGCAGCTTTGCATACGGGATCTGTTATAAATGCCACAAAAGATCAAGCATCCTGGGCAATGAAAGTTTTATCTCTCATTCACGGCACATCACCGGTGAACGTAGCTTCAAGGGAGGAGGAACGTCGTGTTACACCTGCCACTCGTCACACGGAAGTGTGGAAAACCGGTATCTGATCCGGTTTAACCGTGAGTTTGTATCCGAAAGTTCAACTGGAAAACTTAAGTTTGTCGAAAAAGGTACCTATTCATTTCATGGAGAGTGCTGGCTGACATGCCACGGTGTTGATCACAATCCGAAGACATACTGACAGGAATAAGTATATATGCGAAATAAAACACGTAACATAATTACCAAGACTTTGATTATGCTGTTATTTTCCAGTGGCGTATACGCTGCGGAAAATGTAACTGTCAGTCCGCATTCTGACGAGGGTGATTGCGGGATTTGCCATGTCGCACCGGCAGCAAAGCTGCGCAGCTGGTTTACATTCGGCAGTACAAAAAGGGAACTGAAATATGACCTGAACCAGGTGTGTCTCACATGCCACACAGTCGAACCTACTCATGCGGGTGGTTTTTTTGGGGTCGGCATCGGCCATGGAACCGGAAAAAAACCTGCTGTTAACCGTCAAGAACTTCCGCTTGCCGGTGACGGCACAATCACGTGTGCCACCACATGTCATAATATACATGTTGCTTCTGATGACAGGCAATTGCAGCGCAAACGCCTGAGAGCACCTGTCAACACATTGTGTCTGTCCTGTCATGATAAGTAGCAATCCATTCTGCACATAATATGTTGAATTTAAAGCCACAGGCACCCTGCCGGTGGTTTTATATTTTTATATTTTGCCATTTATGATATCAAATAAAGGCTATGGCGCTTTATTCCTGTAAAATCGGTGCATCAGACGGTAAAATTCTCATCAGAGATTTTGAGGCCGCAGACAGTAATGTTTTGCGAAAAAATCTGGAGGATCAGGGCTATTTTGTCTTTGAAGTCAAAAAGAAGCCGTTTCAGTTTCTTTTCGATAAGGGAATCAGGCGCAAAAAGGTTGATAACCGTGCTCTTTTGACATTTAATCAGGAAATGCTCGTGCTGATTAAGGCTGGAATGCCGATCATGCAGGTTCTTGATGCAATTCTGGAACGCCACGATTCCGGACCGTTATACGAGATTCTGGTGCAGGTGCGTGAAGATGTAAAAGCCGGCGCCTCATTATCGGTTGCTATGGAAAAACACGGGCGGGCTTTCCCCCATCTTTATGTTGCCTCAATCCGTGCAGGTGAGCGGACCGGTGATCTCCCCCAGACAATCCGCCGCTACATTGAATATTTGAAAAGGGTTGGTACTCTCAGGAAAAAAATAGTGGCCGCTGTATTTTATCCGGCCATCCTTGTTGTTTTTGCCTTTCTTGCGGTTATACTTCTGCTGGTGTATGTCGTGCCTACCTTTAGTCAGGTGTACACCGATTCAGGGTCGCACCTTCCTGTCCTGACACAGTTATTAATTTCATTTACTTCGTTTCTCAGGCGCTATTTTGTTTTCGGGGTCATAGGTTGTGGCGCCCTGCTTGCAGCATTCAGATCATGGAAAAATACCGAAGCGGGCAGGTACGCACTCGATCGCTTTATGCTGACCGTACCGGTGGTCGGAGACGTTATCAGCAAGTATTCAGTTTCGGCTTTCACTCGCACACTGGCAACTGTCCTCGGCAGCGGCATACCGATCATTGAATCACTGCGCATGTCGATCGGAACTTTGAACAACGTCTTCATGGAAAAACGCCTTTTCGAAGCGGTCCGTTATGTTGAAGAGGGTGGACGGCTCTCGGTTGCACTTGAACGTATTCATATCATGCCTCCGCTGGCATTGCGCATGCTGGGCGTAGGGGAAACAACCGGGGCTCTCGAAGATATGCTGATTGATATTTCTAATTATCTGGAAGATGAACTCGAAGAGCGGATGCATCTGTTGACTACCTCAATTGAACCGGCCATCATGCTTGTTATGGGGGTCGTTATCGGTACAATTATTATTGCTATGTATCTTCCGATTTTCAAACTTGGCAGCACGGTAGGATAAAATACGATGAAGTCATTCAAAAGAAAAAATATCGGCACAATACTGATTGAGCGGGGAAACCTGAAGCCCGATCAGATACCGACCATTGTTGATAAGCAAGCCACAACCCGGATGCGTTTTGGTGAAATTGCCATTCACGAAGGTTTTGTTACAGAAGAAGACCTGGCTCAAGCCCTGGCGGAGCAGTTCAGTCTTGAATATATAGATCTGCGTAATTTCAAAATGGACTCTGAACTGCTCAACCAATTGCCGCCCGATGCAATTTACCGTTTCCATTTCGTACCGCTGGAAATGGAGTTGCATTCAATCGTTGTCGCAGTGACTGACCCGACCGACGTTTTTAAATTCGATGAACTTGAGTTGCTGCTTAACCGCAAGGTTCAGATCCGGATTGCGTCCGAATCTGCTATCGCATCGGTAACTAAAGCCGGTGAGGGAACGCGCCGTGTACTGCGCGAGGTCTCTGAAGATTTTATGCTCCAGTTGGTCAAGGAAACCGACCGGGGTGAAGAGGTACTGTCAGTCGAGACGCTGTCAGATGATACGAGCCCGATAATCAAACTGATAAATACGACTATTCTGGACGCTCTCAATCGCAGAGCGAGCGATATCCATATTGAAACAGGTCTTGACGGAGTTGATATCAAGTATCGCATTGACGGGGTGCTGTATAAAGCGAACGATACAATTGATCAGCATTTTCAGGCTCCGATAATTTCACGGCTCAAAGTTATGAGTGAGCTTGATATTTCTGAGCGGCGCGTTCCTCAGGACGGCCGCTTTAAAATTCGCTTTGGTGAAAAATCAATCGACTTTCGGGTTTCGATTATGCCAAGTTCTATGGGAGAAGATGCCGTCATCCGTATTCTCGATAAGGAGAGCATCGCAAGCGATCTTAAGGGGCTGACACTTGAAAATCTTGGCATCAGCGGCCGGGAGATCAAACGCCTCAGGAAAAAAATTCGCGAACCTTATGGCATGGTACTGGTGACAGGTCCTACCGGCTCAGGTAAAACAACAACTCTTTACGCGGCGTTGACCGAGATTCATACCGGAGAGGATAAGATCATCACGATTGAAGATCCCGTTGAATACATGCTGCGAGGAGTACTGCAGATACCTGTTAATGAAAAAAAAGGGCTGACTTTTGCCAAGGGTTTGCGCTCAATACTGCGCCATGACCCGGATAAGATCATGGTCGGAGAAATACGTGATTCTGAGACAGCACAAATTGCTGTCCAGTCGGCTCTGACCGGACATCTGGTATTTACGACGGTTCATGCCAACAATGTATTTGATGTTATCGGCCGTTTTATTCATATGGGCATTGATCCCTATAATTTTGTCTCATGCCTTAACTGCGTTCTTGCACAGCGTCTGGTGAGAAAAGTCTGTATTGCGTGCCGCCGCCCTGTACAGTACAGCGATGAGCAGTTGATCGACGGCGGTGTTGATCCGGAGCGTTTTCGGGGGATGACGCTGTATGAGTCGCATGGATGCCCCGAGTGTCACGGTACGGGCTATAAAGGCCGCGTTGCAATCGTCGAGCTTCTGGAGCTGAATGACCAGATCCGGGATCTCATCATTGCCAAAGTCCCCGCGACTCAGTTGAAACAGGCCGCCCGGGATGCAGGTGTCATGTTTTTGCGGGATTCAGCCGAAGAGAAACTGGCTTCAGGTATAACGACACTCAAGGAGATAAACCGCGTCACGTTTGTTGAATGACCGGAACAGAACACGCCATGTTGTTTACCAGTAATATAATCGGAGTTGAAATAAGTCAGCACGGAGTTGTGTGCGCCTTGACAGGCGGTTCTGCCGCCGCTCCATGTGTCGAGCGGGTAGCCAGCGCTGCCTTCCCCTCACAGACGTTGCAGCATTCTCTGCGTGATCAGAATATCCTTGATCCAGACGCATTCGTTGCAGGATTGAAATCAGCCCATAATCTTTTGCTGTGCCGCTCGCAGAGGGTAACTGTTTCCCTTCCTGACTCGACATGCAGGATCATTCTGCTCGATCACGAAGGACGTTTCAAGAGTCGTGCTGAGGCTCTGGACCTGATCCGCTGGAAGCTGAAGAAAAGCATACCGCTTGATACCTCCGATACCAAACTTGATTATCAGCAGTTGGCGGTTCGAGAGAATGGCGATCTGGCACTCTTGGTTGCCATTGCATCGCGTACGGTTATTTCCCAATACGAAGATCTGATTTCCAAAGCGGGGCTTTCTCCCGCACGTATTGATTGTAATACGTTTAATATATGCCGCCTTTTTGATCGGCGTCTTTCGCTTCAGGATGATTGCATTCTGATTTCTTTTTACAGCGGGACCTTGTCGATCGTTGCCTTTGCACAGGGAATTCCTGAGTTTATACGCACCAAGGATCTTTCAGGCACATCAGCTACTGACAACAGGGTGTATATGGAGATAAACAGTTCTCTACTGGTGTATAAAGAACGTTATCCCGCACGGATAGTGCAAACAGTCTTTTGTGTGGCGTCACCTGACATTGCACAGAATTTCCAGGAGATGATCGCAGAAGCCACCGGCGTGACGCCGGTTCTGCTTGAGGCGAAAAGTGCCGTAATACCGGGGAATAACGCACCGGGAGATCAGATGCGGCTATTCCCCTATACTGCTGCCATTGGTGCGGCTCTGAGGAGTGTTTGATGCGTTTCACTATTAATCTTGCGACACGCACCTTCCTTGACCATCGTCTGATCAACAGGGTTGCGTATGGGATCATAGCGGTACTGGTCGTCATTGCAGGATGGAATGTCAGTCGTATGTCTTCAAATATGGGCGAACAGCATCGTCTGAACTCTGAAATATCTGCAATTCAGAGCAGGCTCGGGGTTAAGCCGAACGGCATTTCTGAAGTCGATTCCAGTCGTCAGAAGGATCGCATACGCTTCTATAATGAAATTATTGCACGTAAAAGTACTAACTGGCTGCATCTGCTGGAACTGTTCGAAAACACCACTCCGGATGGAATAGCATTGTCAATGCTCTCGCCTGAAAAAAACATGGAAGATTGGAAACTGGAGGGGCGCGCCAGATCCTTTAAAGTATTACAGCAATACTTTGAAAAGTTGGAGGCCTCTAAAAACTTTTCAAATGTTCTGCTGTTATCCCATCAGAATCTGGTAACAGGCGAAAAAAGGCTCGGGGTTCAATTTACGATCTCCTGCAGGGTAATAAAGTGATAAAACAGTATGTATTTGAAATATTCCGTCAGAAACGACGCATTCTGAGCATCATTCTGACCCTGCTGCTCTTCAATTTCATCATAAGTGCAGTAGTATCCGTTTACCAGCGTCCTTTATTGACAGGCCTGCAAACAAATTGGAGCGATCTGCGCCGGAAGGCAGCCACTGCCGGGAAATTCGATGCCACGACCCTCTATCAGCAGGGTGCTGTTGATCTTGAAAAGCTGAAAGAGATAATTCCTGAAAAAAGGCAATTTGCCAGAATATTGAGTGATTTACTTGAAGCAGCAGCATCCAACGCGGTAGAGGTAGGCGCAATCAGCTATAAGCCTTTGCAGGTCAAGGGAGAAAACCTGCTAAGCTACCAATTGTCGTTTTCTGTTAATGGCGGATATGCTGCAGTAAAAAGTTATCTCGCTGATCTACAGAATAATCCGGAATTAATAGTTGTCGATACGGTGGTTTTTTCCAATAGGGATCTTTTTGTTGAAAGTGTTGCCATGGATCTGCACATTACGGTCTATCTCCGGGAGGGTGTATGAATCGTAAGCGGCTGATTCTGTTCATCCTGGTGATACTTTTTGTTATTTCAGTAATCTGGAGCTACAATGCGGTTCCGCGCCCAAAAACGATCGGCACATTGACTTTTAAGCCGGGTCAGCAGGCAAATCCGGTGGTTGCTGTTGTTAATAAGTCCGCCCGTGAAACGGACGAGGGAACCAGGCTTAATCTCAGCCTGCTTGATACGAAAGCGACCGGTTTCAAGGGATATCGTCGTAATATTTTTAAACCTGTTTTTGCCGATGAGACGAAAATAGTCAGGCAACAGGCTGTTGCGTTCAAACCGCCTCCACCAAAAGCAACCCCGCCTCCGGTTGCGCAGGTGATAATTCAACCTGAAACAGCTCCGCTGGCGCGCTTCACGTTTCTTGGCTTTTTAAAAAAGGGGTCGGTCAAGACTATATTTTTAGCTAAAGACAAGGATATTCTGCTAGTCAAAAAAGGGGACAAAGTTGCCGGTCGATATGAAGCGGTCGATATTACTGATCAGGCATTAACGCTGACGGTCACCGATACGGGTGACGAAATTGTCATTCCATTAATTGAAAACCGGCCGTTAGCCAAGTAACAATAATCAACACTATTCCGAGGAGACGCACTCAATGCGCTATCTGAACCTGACTTCACATATTTCCATGTTTCTGATACTTGCCCTCCTCTCTGCCTGTGCCTCCACTGCAACTAAATCTTTCAAGGCTGCAGAAAAGCTTGAGTCCGAGGGGAACTATGAAGAGGCGATGTACAGTTATGCCGAATCCTTTAAAAGTGATCCAACTGTTAATGAGCCCCGGATCCGGTTCCTGAAAGCCCGTCAGAAAGCTGCGGACCAGCGTTTCAAACTGGGTACGGATCTGGCGGCAGCTGGAAATCATGTTGACGCACTGAAGGAATTTCAGGCAGCTCAGGGTATTGATCCAACTCAGGATCGCTTCAGACAACAGATTGAAATTTCCACAAGATACAAAGATGCCATGATGGCATTCCAGGAGGGGAAGGATTTTGAAAAGGGTAATAAACTGAAAGAGGCCCATCAGCAATACTTCAGGGCAGCGGAATTGTTTCCCAAAAATACAGAATATCAGGATGCTCTCAATCGAATCACACAGCTGCGCAAGAGCAGGTTGGAAGGCTTCGAGCTGCGTCTGAAATCCAACAAACCGATTACCCTCAAATTCAAAGATGCCAAGATGAAGGACGTCTTTACTATTCTGACTCAGCTTTCCGGGATTAATTTTATCTTCGACGACGGCATTAAGGACTCACCGGTTTCCATTTTTCTCGAAAATGCCTCGTTCCAACAGGCTCTCGACCTGCTCACCAACATGAACAAGCTCGGCACAAAAAATCTCAACGAAACGACAGTCCTCGTGTATCAGAATACACCGGACAAGAGCAAACAATACGATGAAATGGTTCTGCGGACATTTCATCTGAATTATATGGACGCAAAAAAAGCGATCAACCTGATCCGCACTATGATTCAGGTTCGAAAGGCGTACGTAAACGAAGATTCAAATTCGATAGTCGTCCGTGATACGGAAGATGTTGTTGCAGTGGTAGAAAAGATTCTTGATGCCAACGATATGCCCGAGGCTGAGGTCGTACTGGATGTAGAGGTAATAGAGGTCAGTGATAAAAACGCTGAGAATATCGGATTGCTGCTGAGTAATTACAATGTGCAACTAGGGGCCTTTCGAGGCAATGAACTGCTGGCAACTTCGCTCACCGGTGCTTCCACGACTCTTACATCCGGTACAACCACAGTTACATCGGGTGGCGGGACACCGTCAAATTTGATTCAAGCCTTCACATCGAAGGGTATTGGTGGCTTTATCACCGTACCGAATGCGACTTTTAATCTCGGGAAAACACTTGCCAAGGGAGAGGTGCTGTCAAATCCTAAAATACGAGTAAAGAACAAGGAAAAAGCCAAATTCAACGTCGGAACCAGGGTGCCGATTACCACGACAACTCTGAATGGCACGGTATCTCAGGTAAACGTGCAGTATGTAGATGTCGGTGTAAAGCTCAATGCCGAACCGACCATTCAGCTTAATAATGAAATATCAATCAAGCTCAACCTTGAAGTCAGCTCGATTATTACAAAAGAGACAGTTGGCGGAAAGGACAGCGCCACAACGGTTGTGACCATAGGGACTCGAAATATTGATACGGTACTCAGTCTCAAGGATGGAGAAACCAGTGTCATAGGCGGCCTTATACAAAGGTCCGAAAGTAATGATAAAGCCAAGATATTTCTGTTGAGCGACATACCATTGATCGGGCCTCTGTTTACGAACTCAAATGCATCAAAGGACAAAACTGAACTGATGCTGGCGATTACTCCCCGGCTTGTCAGGGGAATACCGGTGCCGCTCCCCGGTCTTGCTTCGTTTGGATCCGGGAAAGAGGACCATCCGTCTCTTGACAGACCGATGTCCTCATTTGATCTTGAACCGGTATTTGAGGGAGATGCTCAGCCGAAAGGGGCTGAAAAGAAAAACGGCACTCCATCCCCTGCCGGCAGAAAACCCTTTACCATCACGCCCGGTGTTGTACATCCCGTAGTTCAGCCTCTGCCGGTCTCTCAACCTGCACAGCCACTGCAGCCGATACAACCAGTTCAAACAACACAACCAGTTCAAACAACACAACCAGTTCAAACAATGCAGCGTATGCAGCCATCCCCGGTGCCATCTGTCGCCCAACCGGCATCCGCGCCACCCGCAACACTAATACCGACGCCTGCTCCGGTTCAACGCAGTCTTCTGCAGATTGCCGCTCCATCATCAGTCTCTGTTGGTCAGCAGTTCAGTCTGGATATCAAGATCAGCGATGTAAAAGATCTCGCCAACGCCCCGTTCGTATTTACGTACGATCCGGTTTTTGTGGATTTTGTTTCTATACATGAAGGGGCGCTTATGAAAAATGATGGCAAGCCGACAACCTTCAGCAGCAAGACCGATTCTGTCGCCGGTACAGTGGCTGTCTCGTTGATGCGGACCGCAGGGAACAGCGGAGTGTCAGGCGGCGGCGTCCTTGCGACTGCTTCGTTCCGCGCAAAAAACCAGGGTGCGGCAAACTTTGCCTTTAGAAACAGTGCATTCACAACATCGTACGGTGCTGCCCTTAATATTCTTCCCTTCAGTACGGCGGTGGACGTTCGCTGATGAAAATATGTGCGAATCAAAATGGTTTTACCTACATTTTGGCACTTACGGTTGTGGTGATAATTGGAATCATGCTTGGTATGGCAGGTCAGTCATGGAAAACCATCAAACAACGGGAGCAGGAGAAAGAGCTTATTTTCAGAGGGAGCCAGATCAAGGAAGCGATTGAAAAATGGTATGCACCAAAACCTGGACAACATGTAGTTACACCGTTGACTGATTTGAGCTTTCTTGTAGATGATCCACGTCAACAGCGTCCGGTTCACTGGCTGCGTCGCCTCTATGAAGACCCATTGACCGGTAAAGCAGACTGGCGCATTATTAAAGACCCCAATAAAGGAATTACCGGGGTGGCAAGTACAAGTGATGAAACACCTATTAAAACTGATTTTACTGATATTCCCTCGCTTGTACAATTGTCCGGAAAAATGAAATACAGCGAGTGGGAGTTCACGTATGATCCGAAAAATGATAATTCAAAGAGCTACAACACGTATCATGAACGATGGTAATAGCTGACTGTATGCTGAACATTGTAAAGAACCGAAATGGACTCTCCCTTATAGAGCTGGTCGTAACTATGACGATTCTTGGTATTCTTGCAGCCGGAGTTGTGCCGTTAACGCGTATGACAGCGCAGCGTACAAAAGAGATCGAGCTGCGCAGAAATCTCCGCACGATTCGTATCGCAATTGATGATTATAAAAGAAAATTCGACAAGATGCCTGACGGACCTCTAAAAACTGGATCCGGGTACCCGAAGGAATTACAGGTGTTGGTGGATGGTCACGATTTTGGAGATGTAAAATCCGGAAATATAAAATTTCTTCGACGTAAAATTTACGATCCTTTCCATCCGCCCCAAAATGACAGCGATGAGCAGTGGGGCTGGAATCTGCGGTCCTCTGTCGATAAGCCAGACTCAACAATCTGGGGTAAAGAGGATGTCTTTGATGTTTACTCGATGAACGAAGGAACAGCACTTGATGGCAAATCAAAATATAGTGAGTGGTAACACCCCGGTTCAGTTTTTCCGTGTACTCCTTTCAGAAGGAAAACGGAAATTCGATCGGCGTGGTTTTACGCTGATAGAGCTGATGATTGTCGTTTCTATCATCGGTATCCTGGCCGCTATCGCCGTGCCGAACTACCAGTGGGGCATCATTAAGGCGCGGGAAGCCGTTCTGCGTGAGGATCTGTATAATTTCAGGTCGGTTATCGACCAATTTCATGCAGATCAAGGTAAATATCCTGATTCTATCGCAGAGTTGAAGGACAAGAAATATCTGCGGGAGATCCCCAAGGATCCCTTTACCGGTTCATTGGAATCCTGGGTTGTTATTGCACCTCCTCCTGAACCGTCTCCTGCTCAAACAGGATCATCATCGAGTGGAGGTAACAGTTCTCCCGGAAATGTATATGACGTCCATAGTGGTTCTGACCGCATTAGTTCCGACGGGACGACTCCTTATAATGTTTGGTGATCTATGATTCAGCTCCATAGCGTGTCGCTTGCCTACCAACAGGATGCATCGGCTCTTAATAATATCAATCTCAAAATCGGCAAAGGGGAGTTTGTCTTTTTGACAGGGCCGTCGGGTGCGGGTAAGACGTCTCTGTTGCGTCTACTGTACGGTGCCCTTACTCCAAATCGCGGGCAAGTACTGATCGATGGACAGAATATAACCCGTCTCACCCCATCCCAGATTCCGCTGCTGCGTCGTTCAATCGGTGTTGTCTTTCAGGACTTCAAGCTGCTGCAAAATCGTACCGTATTTGAAAATGTTGCCATAACACTGGAAGTCCTTGGATGGGGCAGGGCGGATATCGGCAAGAAGACCATGCACATTCTCAGGCAGATGGGAATTGAGTCAAAATATAATCTTGTCACTCAACGACTTTCAGGCGGGGAACAACAGCGTGTTGCTCTTGCCAGGGCTCTCGTGAATGACCCGAAAATACTGCTGGCGGACGAGCCAACCGGAAATCTCGACGATGCCAACAAAAACCAGATTCTCACAATTTTTAAAGAGGCAAATATTCGTGGTACAACGGTAGTAGTCGCGACTCATGATCGCCGTTTGATCGAACAGAGCCATAAGCGTCTTGTTACGTTAATCAAAGGGGAAATCGTTGAACAAGTGGAAAAAGAAGCAACCAGCGACGATACAACAATTTAAGCGTCCGACGCTTGCAGGTGATGGTTTTGGCGGAAGAGCTGGGTTCTTTCTCTCCCGGGCTTTAAGCAATATCCGTCAAAATGTCTTTGTTAATGTTGTAACAATTGGGACGATCACACTTGCTTTGCTGATAGTTTCTCTGTTTCTGCTTGTATTTGTGAATCTTGAAAGCGCAACAGAAAACTGGAGTGAACGGGTGCAGGTAACCGTTTATTTTGACAAGGAACTGACAATCCAGGACCAGAGTTCGTTTCGTGAAAAAATATCTGCGCTTTCGGGGGTCTCCCGCGTCAGTTATGTGACCCGTGATGAGGCTCTCAAACGCTTTAAAGATCGCTTGCGCGGCCAGGAAACCCTTCTGGATGGTGTGCGCTCCGAGGTGCTTCCAACCTCGTTCGAGATCGCTCTGAAGCGATCCCATCGCGATACAGTCTCTGTTGAAAACTTTGTAGTTGCACTGAAGAGGATCCCGGGCATTACGGAGGTTCAATATGGTGAAGAATGGGTGCGCCGCTTTAATTCCTTCTTAAACTTTATGCGCCTGCTTGGCGCGCTTTTGGGCGGGTTTCTGGTGATAGCTGTGGTCTTTATCGTTTCTAATACGATTAAACTCACAATTTATTCCCGTCGCGACGAATTGGAGGTAATGTCTCTTGTCGGTGCAACCCGTTTTTTCATAAAGGCCCCGTTTCTTCTCGAAGGATTGATACAGGGAGTTGCCGGCTCCACCCTCGCGGTCATACTTCTGTTTGGTCTTTATGAAGGATTTATTCACAATGCCGGCAGTTTTCTGACTTTTAATCCCGTCACTTCCGGATTGAGTTTCCTCCCTCCCGAGTACCTGGGAGGATTGTTGCTGGCCGGCGCAGTGCTCGGTTTCATCGGAAGTCTTACTTCACTGAAACGCTTTATCAGTGCCTGATTGATGAATAAAACGGTAGGAATATTCGTATTGCTGATGCTGATCTCACCATTTGCGTCTGCTGAAAACCCTAAAGATGAGCTGAGCGGCGTCAAAAGGGAGATCAAGGCCCAAAAACAGCTTATTACCAAGACCCGTAAAGTTGAAGCTGTTGTCTCCACAGAGCTGAAGGGTATCCTTCGTACTCTTGAACAGAAAGAGTCTGACCTTGGTCGTCTGAATAATGACCTGCGTGGCGTGGAGACGAGTCTTGATCGTACGGGCCGCGAAATTAAAAAAGTGACCGAAGAAGCTAATAAAAAACGCCTGGAAATTGAACGACGCCTGTCATCACTATATAAAGCGGGAGAACTTGGAGCGCTCCGGATGTTCTTTTCTGCAGAGTCGTTTCCGCAGCTGGCAGAAAATATCCGTTACATGAGATCGATTCTGGAAAACGATAAGCGCATTTTTTACGAGTATAACCAAAAGATCGATCAGCTCAAGCTTCTAAAGAGTGACCTGGAACGTGATGCATTAAAAAAAGAGCGCATCAAGACCGGAATCGAAGAAAAAAAACGTGAGATAGAAAAAGAAAAAAGTAAAAAAGCCGCCTTACTTGGCAAAGTGCGACATGATCGTAAAAGTTACGAAACCTCCTTGAAGGAACTGCAGGCCAATGCTTCCCGGTTGCAGGCAATGATTACCCGTTTGGATGCACTGAGTCGACGCAAACTCTCCTCCCGTCATGAAAAGCCGGGGTCCAGACTAAAGCCGCTTGCAGAATTACCACCTGTGCCTGATCGCGGTTTTGCTTCTCAAAAAGGGCGAATGTCTCTTCCCGTTCGTGGCGAAATCATTGAGTCATATGGCAAACACAAACACTCTGAATTCAATTCATTTACTTTCAGCAAAGGGTTGTCGATTTCTGCTGTATCGGGGGTCGAAATCAAGGTAATATATGAGGGCACAGTTATTTTTGCCGATTATTTTAAAGGTTTTGGTAATATGATGGTAGTTGATCATGGCGGTGGCTATTTCTCCCTGTATGCCCACGCGTCGCGCTTGACTAAGAAAGTCGGTGCAGAGGTGGCTCGACATGAGACAATCGGTTTTGTCGGGGATGTCGATTCAACCAAGGGAAGTGTCCTGTATTTTGAAATACGGCATCAGGGAAAGCCGGTTGACCCGGCCGCGTGGGTTCGCTGATAACTGAATAGAATGAAGCATCAAATAATCCGGAGGAAGCACATGAGTTTACCAGGCAGTAAAAAAACAAGAATGATAACAGGCTTTGTAATTATTGTGGCATTTCTGTCGATTTTTATCATCAGCTCCCAACGCCGCAGTTCGGCAGAGGGAAATGGGAATGATTATGAATCAATCGAGCTGTTTACAGATGTCATGTCTATTATCAAAAAAAGCTACGTAGAAGAAGTAGACACGAAAAAACTTGTCTATGGAGCAATTAACGGGATGCTTTCGTCACTTGATCCGCATAGCTCGTTTATGCCTCCAGATACCTATAAAGAAATGAAAATAGATACCAAGGGTGCCTTTGGCGGCCTGGGTATAGAAATCTCCATAAAGGACGGAGTCCTTACTGTAATTTCGCCAATCGAGGATACCCCCGCATTCAAGGCAGGAATTAAGTCCGGTGACATGATCCTCAAAATTGACGACAAATTTACCAAAGATCTGAATATCAACGATGCTGTCAAGCGTATGCGTGGCCAAAAAGGATCAAAAGTTATTCTGACCATTATGCGTGAGGGATTCGAGAAGCCGAAGGAGTTCCCGTTGGTTCGCGATATTATTCAAGTCAAGAGCGTCCGGTTCCACCTGACTGAAGGCGGCTATGGTTATGTGCGGATTGCACAGTTTCAGGAGAAAACGGATGATGATCTTGCGAAGGCCCTTAAGTCAATGAAAGAAGATTACAAGGGCGAACTCAAAGGACTGGTGCTTGATATGCGTAACGATCCCGGCGGTCTGCTCGATCAGGCGGTCAGGGTTGCCGAACATTTTGTTCCTGAAGGGGAGATGATTGTCTATACTGAAGGCCGCGAAAAAGATTCCAAGACTCAGTTTACCGCCAAAAAAGGCAGTAAAGAGCCCAATTATCCTATTGTTGTCTTAATTAATGGCGGTAGTGCCAGTGCGTCAGAAATTGTTGCCGGCGCCTTACAGGACCACAAGCGGGCTATTATTCTCGGGACACAGAGCTTCGGCAAGGGGTCGGTTCAAACCATCATTCCGCTGTCTGATGATTCCGGACTCCGTTTGACAACGGCACGCTACTACACTCCCAAAGGGCGATCGATTCAGGCAAAAGGAATCACACCTGATATTGTTGTAGAAGCGGTTGAATTGCCAAAAACGACTGCCAAGAAAGATTCAATGCATCTGCGTGAAAAAGATCTTGAGAACCATTTTGAATCTGAGGATAAAGGCACAGGTGGTGAAGCAAAAAAAGATGATAAACAGATCGATAAGAAAGACGATAAGAAGGACGATAAAGCGGAGAAGGCACCGTCTAAGCTTGAAGAAATTCTGAAAAACGATTATCAGGTACTCAGGGCTCTTGACCTGCTTAAAGGGTGGGAATTGATCAAATCGATGAGTAGTGACAAGTAATAACTGATGCTCGCTAGGAATAGAATTATGCGCAAGCTGCGCTTTGTTCTGGCAATGTTTGTGGTGGTATTTCTTGTTGCCGCCTCCGATTACGGGGAGGCGGCAACGCCTGTTACTATCGCACTGACCGGGCCATCTACGTATACCGTTACTGTTACCGATTTGCCTGAATCCTCTGGAATAGAACTGTCGATTTTGTACGATACAGACACTCTCGAGTCTCCGCACGTGCAGTACGGAGGCCTGGTTGCCAGTGCATTCAGTAAACAGGCCAATGTTTCCACTGCAGGAGTCGTTCGGATCTATATTTTTGCCTCCGACGCTATCAAGGGGACCGGTATGTTGGCAAGCATATTGTTCACAAAAAAAACCGGCACACAAGCAAAACTGAAAGGTTTTACAGCGGATGTTTATTCCCTTGCGTACTCCAGGATACCGATAAATCCGATCATTGATGGAAATGCGGCTGCTTCAGGTCCGACATCACCTCTGGCACAGGATAACCCGGTAAACGTTGTAAACCCATCCGGAAACACCATCGGAACCGCTACCCAAAGTTATACCGGGAATACGGCTACAAATACGACTGCAAACAGTACACCCGGTTATACCGGGTCTATAAGTCTCTCCGATCCATCGCAACAGTCCGAACAAAAGAAAGAATCAAAAATACAGGAAAACCGGAGTGATAGTCAGTCTGGTTCCTCTCAACTGGACTCACCGATTCTGTCAGCAGAAGCGAAAGAGGCCACTCCGGCAGCAACGGCGCATGACTCAAACAATAAAGATGAATCACGCGCTTCACGATTACATACTTTTAAAGGTGTCCTAGTTCGCTTTCGTGAATACAGGGGACAAAGAACTCTCAAAAGTCTTACAGATCTGTTTGACGCACATGAAAGTAAAACTGCCGGAGTATTCCAGAGGCCTGCGATAGTTGTCTCTGACGGTAAATCCCTTGTTACAGTTTCGGTAGAGTTGCAGCATGAATCTGATGCTCCTGTTTTCTCACTTAAAGGAGCTAATCAGAAAACGATCAAGCGAATTTCTAAAAAAAAATGGGAACTTCAAGTCCTGCCTCAGAAGGGTAAGTACGATGTACGCCTCTCAGTTCTCTTACAAGGTGAACGTATCGAATTCCCATTGGTTGTTGTTCCCGTACTCCATCTCCGGGAGGCGGTTATGGCTGATCTTTCTGCCGCTGAACTGGATGCTCTGCTGGCAAAACCTCTAAAAAACAACAAGCCGACTTACGATGTTAACTCTGATGGTAAACAGGATTATCTTGATGATTATTTCCTTGTTGCCAACTGGCTGCTAAAACACCAGCCCGGTGTTGAAAGAGATGGCAGAAGACCAGCCGTTGTCGGCAATTAATGGCTCTCACAGCTAAAAATAAATCCAGAAAAAAAACGTCCGGCTCTCGCGTAGCGGCACTGGTGATTTTTGCTCTGATTGCAGGAGCGGTGGCCGGTTATTTTTTTCTTTCCCCGTCCAGAATGATTGTAGTGCCGCAGCGAAAAGCTGATTCTGCCGGAGTTAACCCGGTTACCCCCGATGCAACATTACCCCGTACTGTTCCACAGATACCCGTCGTTCCTCAACCATCAGGCGATAATCCCTCGACTGCTGTTACTCAGAAAAGTGAAAAACCAAAGACCGGGGTCAGGCTTGCAATTATTATAGATGATATGGGAAGCAGTATGTCAGAGGCTCGTTTACTGGCGGCCATCAAGGTCCCGCTGACCTTTTCCATAATACCCGGATTACATGCCGATAAGGCGGTGGCGGAGTATGCAGCTTCACATGCAATTGAGTCAATGATCCATATTCCGATGCAGTCCAAAGGGTGGCCGGCGCGCCGTCTTGAAGATAATGGTCTTTTGGTGGCCATGAATGCTGGAGATCTGCAAGAGCGGGTGTCACAGTTTGTTCAGCAGTTTCCCGGAGCGGTCGGTGTCAATAATCACATGGGTTCAGAATTTACGGAGCATGAGGAAAAAATGGAGGCTGTTCTTCAGGTGGTAAAGAAGAATGATCTGTTTTTTATCGACAGTGTTACGTCTCCGGAGAGTTCTGGGATGAGGGTTTCACAGCGGTTGGGAATTAAAGCTGCACGCAGAAATGTATTTCTTGATAATGAACAGGAGCGCACCTATATTCTTGGCCAGCTCAATCAGTCGGTCAGACTTGCCAGAAAAAACGGATCGGCGATAGCAATCTGCCATCCCCACCCGGTAACGATCTCAACTCTTGCCGGTGCACTTCCTGAACTTGCCGCCCAGGGTGTACAACTGGTCCCCGTGTCGCAGCTTGTTAAATGGGCAGGATTAATTCAGTAAACTGCTTTTGCAGCCGGTGAATGGTTTTGTATGACTCTTCATGCAGGACGGCCTCCGGGTTGCACGGATCCACCGGATATACCGACAGCCAGCTCTCTTTCCGCAAGGCACCTTCGAAGCCCGCCAGAGCCTCGTTCAGCAATAGATATAAGCGATCATGTACACCATCAAATACTCCGGCGTCAAATCCGGGCATCTCTACGTCCTTTTGAAGCAACTGTTCTCCTGCCATGCTGAATTGACGATAATCAAGTAGACATTCATCAGAGGAGATCCGGGGCAACAGGACTGAGACGCCTCTGGCGGCTTTGTCGGCAACAAGCGCCCTGGCCGCATCGAACGTAGGATCAGTTTTCTGCAGCCCGTAAAGCGCGGAACAGAGCATATTACTGACGCACATGCCATGCAGAAAACCCCGGGCAGAACGATCGGACGTTTCAAAATAGAAACTGCGGTCGTCGGAGTGCTCTGCTAACTGTGCTCCACAGATAAGGCAGCGCTCGGCGAGACCTTCCAGTCGTGCCATATAAGACTCTTTTTTATCTGCCTCCTTTGCAAGAAGCCATGTGTGATAAAGGCACGCTCTCGTTTCATTGGTCGCCCTGAAGCTTCTGAGGATGTCACGGGTTATCTCCATGAACTGGTTATGTACTTCTGTGCCACGGGCGTGCGTCAGGATCGGATAGATTTTTCCTTCCGGATTTGTATTGAGGCTTTCAACTTTCGGACTTTTTGAAATATACGTGTCCATGCACCTGTAGCCTCGATTGACGGCTATGGCCCGCAGGAGAGTTTTTTGATCTTTGAATATCCCTTCAAATTTGATTCGCGAGTCGATCAGGCAGGGAATCAGAGCCAATGATTTTTTATCAATTCCACGCTGTTCAAACAACGAGAAGATGTTCTTGCAGTTTTCAAGGCTCGGCAGATCCTTAACCGGAATCAACACCCGGTCAGCTGCATACAGGGCATTCTGGGTAAGTATGTTAAGATCCGGGCGCGTGTCAATGATTACAATGCCGGAGATGCCGGATTCTGCAAGCATCCGTGTTAAGGTCATAGGGCCTTTAAATCGTTCATGGATATCGCCCAATTCGGTTGAAGAGCGTATATAGCCTACTCCGTATTGACCGGTCTGGACTACATCCCCGGCTTTTGCCCCCATTAGAAGGGCATGAACGTCCGGGACATCTCCATCCCGTTTTTGCAGTTCGAACATTTTGTCAATTGTGAAGTGGTTGTCAAATGAGAATAGTGTTACCGGAAGTTCCTCGCACATCGCTTTCAGGTAAATTGCCAGATTGGTTGCGAGGGTGGTTTTGCCGACCCCCCCTTTTTCTGAAGAGATTGTTATGGTATAAGGGTAGGCATACATGAAATATAGTTCCGCCGTTAAGAGTGGTTAGTCGACTATCGTTTTTATGCAGGCGATACTAATCAATTTGGCGTGGCGGGTCAACCGTTTGCTGGCAGATGCCGAAATGATTAAAATATTAATTAGAGTATCGCTTGCATCAGCCAAAAAATGATTTATAATTCAAACAGCTGTAAACATCCAGGAGAGTTTAATGCGTTTAACGCCAGCTGCGGAGCTTGAATACCGCTGCAAAAAACTTCAGGAGTTGATGGTGTCGAACACACTGGATGCAGTTATTATCGTCCAGAATGCTGATCTGTTTTATTTTACAGGAACTGTTCAAAGCGGGAATCTGTACGTACCGGCATCCGGTCAGCCGCTCTACATGGTTCGCAAGGAATCCGGAAGGGCACGGATGGAGTCCGGACTCAAGGAAGTGCTGCCTTTCACCTCGATGAAAGACGTCCCTGCCATTCTGATGCAGTTCGGGTACCCTGAGCCGAAACGGATCGGGTTGGAGCTTGATGTCCTTCCGGTAAACCTGTTTGAACGATATCGTGCGCTCTATCCGAACGCGGATTTTTCTGACGCAACTCCGTTGATTCGCACAGTCAGAATGCTCAAGTCACACTATGAAATTCATCTTATGAAGGATGCGGCCGATCAGGTAGACCGGGTTTACCAAAGTGCCAGGGAAGTTATTCGTATTGGCATGACTGATCTTGATGTCGCGGCTGAACTAGAATACACGGCCCGCAAGAATGGTCATCAGGGTTTGATTCGTATGAGAGGGTTCAATTCTGACATCTTCTACGGCCAGATATTCTCCGGTGCCGACAGCGCCGTGCCGTCCTATACGGATTCACCGTTGGGAGGGATGGGACTGAATCCCTCGTTTAGTCAGGGGGCCGGACTAAAGATGATTGAGCCTCATGAACCGATCATTATTGATTTTGCGGGATGTGTAGACGGGTATCTGATCGATCAGACCCGCGTATTTTCTATCGGAGAACTGTCTGATCGTTTGCGCAGAGCGTATGACGATATGGTTGAGATCCAGTCTCTCATGATGAGAGTTGCAGAGGTTGGAATGAGCTGGGGAGCTCTGTATGACATCTGTTTCACCCGTGCCGTTGCAATGGGCTATGCCGACAGCTTTATGGGGGCAAAAGGTTCACAGGTTTCATTTATCGGACATGGACTTGGTGTTGAAATAGATGAATACCCGTTTATCGCCCGAGGGTTTAATCAGATGCTGTTGGAACCCGGCATGGCGTTCGCGTTTGAACCGAAAGTAGTCTTTCCTGGTGAAGGGGCAATCGGTATTGAAAATACCTTTTATATGAGCAATGAAGGGCTTAAACGCCTCACCCACTCCAGTGACGAACTGGTAATTCTGAGCTGATTTCAAAGCACACATTTTTGTAATATTTTTAATAACAGATTTAAGATGGCAAAATTTTTGTTGCATTATTCGTATACGGTCGAGTATAACTTCCGTACAAAATTGTATACAGTATGCCAGAAAGAGTCCCGTTTCTCCCCGCTATTACGAATAAATCAGATGTTGGGAAGCCGAAAGAGCTTATTATCCGGGTTCAACCCCACACCACAAAAAGGAGAGTAAAACCATGGCCCTGAAAGACACGCTCAAGCTGAAGATTGAGGAACACCGTCCGCGCATTACCAGGCTGACTAAAGAGTTCGGCAAAGTGAAGATTGATGAAGTGACAATTGACCAATGTATTGGTGGCGCACGTGACATTCATTCACTCGTAACTGATATCTCCTACCTGGATCCGCAGGAAGGTATCCGTTTCCGCGGCAAGAACATTCCAGAAACTTTCGCTGCTCTGCCAAAGGCTGCCGGTTCTGCTTACCCGACCGTTGAATCCTTCTGGTATTTCCTGCTGACCGGTGACGTCCCGACTGATGCCCAGGTTGCTGAAGTTGTCGCCGAATGGAAAACCCGCCAGGTTGTCCCTGCGTATGTATTTGACACCCTCCGCGCTCTGCCGCGTGACAGCCATCCGATGGTTATGCTTTCCGTCGCTATGCTGACACTGCAGAAGGACTCCAAATTCGCCGCATTTTACGGTTCCGGCAAATTCAACAAGATGACTGCCTGGGAATACGTCTACGAAGATGCCTGTGATATTGTGGCTCGTCTCCCCATCCTTGCTGCTTTTATTTACAACCTGAAATATCGCGGTGACAAGCAAATCGCAATCGATCCGACCCTCGACATGGGTGCCAACTTTGCCCACATGATCGGTCAGAAGGATGAGTATAGGGATGTTGCCCGTATGTACTTCATCCTGCACTCCGATCACGAGTCCGGCAATGTATCCGCTCATACTACCCATCTGGTGCATTCGGCACTGTCAGACCCTTACTATGCCTACTCTGCTGGTCTGAACGGTCTGGCAGGTCCGCTACACGGCCTCGCCAACCAGGAAGTGCTCGACTGGACCCTCAAGTTCCAGGAAAAATACTGCAAAGGCGTCGAACCAACCAAGGAACTGATCAAAGCAGCTCTCTGGGATACACTTAACGCCGGCCAGGTTATCCCCGGTTACGGTCATGCCGTTCTGCGCAAGACCGACCCACGCTATATGTCACAGCGTGAATTCTGCCTCAAGACTCCCGGTCTCAAGGACGATGCTCTGTTCAAGGTTGTATCCATGATTTTTGAAGTGGCTCCCGGTGTTCTCACTGAGCACGGCAAAACAAAGAATCCCTGGCCGAATGTCGACGCGCAGTCCGGCGTCATTCAGATGTACTACGGTCTGACGGAATTCGACTTCTACACCGTCCTGTTCGGTGTAGGCCGTGCACTCGGCTGCATGGCAAACATCACCTGGGACCGTGGTCTCGGTTACGCGATCGAGCGTCCGAAGTCCGTTACTACCGCGATGCTCGAAAAATGGGCCGCTGACGGCGGTCGTCAGCTGTCGTAATTATCCGCTTCAGCAATTGGCAGCAAAGAAGGGACGCAGAAATGCGTCCCTTCTTTATTTTCCCGCTTGCAAAATAAAATAAGTGCGGTATAAAGGACAATATCTGTCGTATTTAAAAATGATCAAAGGGGGTATAATGACTAATTTAATTAAAGGAACCAAAACTGAGCAGAATCTGCTCAAATCGTTTGCCGGCGAAAGTCAGGCCCGCAATCGCTATACCTATTTTGCCGGAGTAGCGAAAAAAGAAGGTTTAGTTCAGATTGCCGATATTTTTGAGGAAACGGCAAATCAGGAAAAAGAGCATGCCAAGCGTTTCTTCAAATTTTTAGAGGGAGGCGATCTTGAAATAACCGCCTGTTTTCCTGCAGGGAAAATTTCCACAACTGCTGAGAATTTGCTTGCAGCCGCTAACGGTGAACATGAAGAACACACACTTCTCTATCCAGGTTTTGCGGCAACGGCCAAGGAGGAGGGGTTTCCGGCGATTGCCGCCGCCTGGACGGCAATATCAGTAGCTGAAAAACAGCATGAAAAGCGATATCGTGACCTATTGGCGAATATCGAAGCCGGACGCGTATTTACCCGGGACGGGGATGTTGTCTGGCGCTGCCGTAACTGCGGCTATCTTCACATCGGCAAGGCTGCTCCCGAAGTCTGTATAGCCTGCCTTCACCCCAAAGCACATTTTGAACTACTCGGAGAAAATTGGTGATTATCAGAGTCCTGTTGCAGGACAATTACTATTAAAGGAGAAATAAATGGCATCTTTACTTGAAGTTTACAAATGCAATCTGTGCGGTAACATCGTGGAAACTATTCATGCCGGTGCAGGCGAACTCGTCTGTTGTGGAGAAGAAATGGTTTTGCTGACAGAAAATACTGTTGATGCAGCAAAAGAAAAGCATGTGCCGGTTATCGTAAAAGTTGATGGTGGGTACAGAGTTACGATCGGCAGTGTGGCACATCCGATGGAAGAGAAACATTACATCGAATGGATTGAGCTGCTTGCCGATGGTAAAGCGTACCGCCAATTCCTTAAACCGGGCGACATTGCTGAAGCATTTTTCTGTGTCACCGCATCCTCCGTGACAGCCCGCGAGTTGTGCAACCTCCATGGGCAGTGGTCTGCCCGTTCCTGATTTGTCCAAATAAATTGGTGATGGCGGGAATCCGGTGACGGGTTCCCGCCATTTGTATGTTGAGCGCTTTACACAATTCTCTTGCTCATGTATCATCTCACTCGTGAAGCGCATATTATCCCTCTACATAATTCGAGAAATTTCCTCGCTTTTCCTGCTTGGTATTATCATTTTTACTCTGGTTCTGCTGATGGGGCGCCTGATCACATTGACCGATCTTGTCGTATCGCATGGCGTGCCGCTGTCAGATGTCAGCAGGATGATTTTGTATCTCGTTCCGTCGTTTCTGGTTTTCACAATTCCGATGGCATTTTTACTGGCAGTGCTGTTGGCGTTCGGGCGGTTATCGGCCGATAACGAAATTGTTGTTATCAAGGCAAGCGGCGTGAGCCTCATTCAAATGTTGCCCCCGGTAATAATATGTGCACTGGTTGCTGTACTCCTCGCGCTGGGTGCCAGTACGATTGGTGCCCCCTGGGGCAACAGCGCTTTCAAGGAACTAACCTTTCAGGTGCTGAAACGCAACATTACTGCCACTATTCGGGAAAAAACTTTCTGGGACGATATCCCGGGAATTGTCATGTATACCGATCAGTATGATGAACAAAGCCATACGCTGAAGGGTGTAGTTATTCATGATGGGCGAAGTCCTGATCAGCCGATGACAATTTTTGCACGGGACGGAGTCGTTTCAAGTGAGCCTGGAAGCCAGTCACTCTTACTGTCTCTGCACAATGGTTCAATTCATATGGCCGGTACCGGCGGTCTCTACCGGTTGGTTCAATTCGGTGAATACGCCATGTCGATTGGAGAAAAGGGGAGCAGCTCCGGAATAACCCGTAATGAGCCGGATATGTGGTTAAATGAACTTCAAAGCATGATTGATGACCCCGGCACCACGAATAAAAACCGCCTGAAAAATCTTGCCGAGTTTCACAGCCGTTTTACCTTTCCATTCGCCTCGCTGGTTTTTGCATTCGTGGCGGTTCCTCTGGGTATACAAAACCGTCGTGCAGGGAAATCGGGCGGTTTCACCATCAGTATTGCATTGATTCTCTTCTACTATGTTTTGATGTCTGTTGTGCGTACACTTGCGGAGAAGGGTGTTGCCCCCCCGGCTGTTGTTCTCTGGATTCCCAATCTGACTTTTTTGGGCATGGGCTGGTTCTTTTTACGAATGGCATCACTGGAGAAGATTATTCCAATGATCTCTCTGAAAAAAATAGCCGTGTTTTTTCGGAGGGCATCCTGATATGAGTATACTCGACCGGTATATCGCCAGGACCTGGCTCCGCCTGCTTTCGCTCTGTCTGAGTGGATTTGTTGCGCTTTATCTGGTTATTGATCTGATTGAAAAAATTCCTCGATTTCTGCGTGCCGATGGGGCTGCAGGTGATATCCTGCAATATTTTATTTGGAAAATTCCTGAAATGATCAGCCGCACAGCAACATTTTCGATTCTTATGGCTACACTACTGACGCTCGGGGTACTGTCCCGGGACAGCGAAATTATTGCCATGCGCAGTTGCGGTGTCAGTCTGTTGAAGATATCTCTGCCGATGCTGACTCTCGGATTTGTCGCCAGTATTTTGTTGTTGGCAAACGCCGAACTGGTCCTGCCGCACAGTTATGCACGCACTGAACTGATCGATCGTGTTAAAATTAAGAAAAAAGAAGATCGTGTTACGTTCAAACGGAATAATATCTGGTTCCGCTCCCCGACGATGATCCTGCAGGCACGTATGTTTGATCCGAAAACACGGACGTTGAGTGGTGTCGTACTCTGGAATGTAGATAGCTTTATGAGTCCGGTCAGCAGGATTGACGCCGAGACGGCAGTCTATCGTGAAGGAGGGTGGGTACTGAATTCTACAACTCTGAAAAACTTCCAGAATACTTCTGGATATGAGACGAACTCTTCACAAAAGATGGAACTGGATCTCAAGCTTAAAATTGAGGATTTGCAGGTTCTTGATATTGATGCTGATAACATGAGTATCCGTACGTTGAGAGAATATGCAGAGAATCTTAAACGTGGAGGCTATCAGGCATACCGTTATCTTACGATGATGCACACCAAAATTGCCTCTCCTTTTGCGGCCCTGATAATGGTGCTGCTCGGAATTCCCTTTGCGCTGAAAAACAGTCGCTCCGGGGGTGTTGCCATGGGAATCGGTGCCAGTATCGGCATCGGCTTTGCTTATTTTGTTGTCAATGCAGTTCTTCTCTCATACGGCCGAAGCGGCGTCTTGAATCCGGTTGTTGCCGCCTGGGGGGCTAATGTCCTGTTTATGATGAGCGGAATATGGATGTCGATGTCAATTAAGGGGTGAGTCACGTGCAAAGATTCTATGCTTTTACTCCTGGCAATGGAGTGAGACCATTCCGGGTTCATAATTGTGACAAGCCTGACTGTATCTAATTTATCGGGAGAGTTCAAATGTATCTGTCATCTTTACGAACGTTTGTTTTTATGTTCTGCATTGGTCTGGCGTGTTTTGCCTCTGCCGCTGAACGTCCGAAGCGGATAAAGAATGAAACCACTATGACACCCGCCCCGATGTCCGTTCCGATTACTATTCTCAGCATTATTCCCGCCCAGGCTGAGCCGGGTGCAAAAGTCATACTTTCCGGATCCGGTTTTGGAGAACGTTCCAGTGTTTTTCTCGGGAGTGTTGAAATCCCTGCCTTGATAACCGCTGCCAGGCAGGCTGAATTCAATGTGCCTCTGCAACTGGAGGCCGGTATATACGCCCTGTACCTGAAACGTTCTGATGGTATGACCGGCAGATCATATAACTTTTCGGTACTCCCTGTCCGACCAGTACTTAATTCTCTGCAGCCGCCCCAGATCAGTTTCTGCGCCGCCGGCAAGGAGCGGGAAGTGACTGCCCATGGCAGTAATTTTAACAGCAGCTCGATGCTTTTCTTTGATGGAGCTGCACTCAACAGCACATTACTTTCATCAGAATCAATCTCTTTCACTGTTCCGGCCTTACCAGGAGGAATTCACCAGGTGCAGGTGAAAAACGCACCCGAAAACAGTTCGATACCTCTTACGCTTGCTGTCGAATCCAGACCGGAAATTGACCAGGTGACGATAGGAAACGAGCATGTCAGCTATTATGAACTGAATATTGACGGCAGGAATTTCAATCAAAATTCATCGCTGTATGTCGACGGTATGCAGATCGGCGGACGAGGCGGACAGGATATGACCGAGCGGGAAAAACTTATCTTTATCAGCTGCACAAAATTAATTTATCAGCGTCATCCCTATTCTCCGGTTAATAAAGACTTTCGCCTTCAGGTCGTCAATCCCGGAGGAGATGGCAGTCAGGCTATTACCGTGACAGCTCCGTGACGTTGCTCTAAAATATTTAAAAGGACTTCAATACATGCAGGTAAAAAGCAGATTTAATTCAATTTATACTCTCTGGCTGATTATTATAACTTTTTCAATCGTAACCCGGACTATTCTGCTGGTAAAGTCGCTTCCCCAACTCGATCTGAATCCAATGCTGCTGCTGAAAATATATGCGGTCGGTTTCTTATTTGATTGTGTAACCTTTTCGTACAGTGCAATTCCGCTCGTATTGGTTGCGGTCATCCTGCCGGATAAAGTGTTCAACAGCACCTTGTCCAAGGTTTGTGCCTACACAGCAGGATTTGTCATTACGTACATGATGCTGTTCAACGTCGTTGCCGAATACACGTTCTTTGATGAATTTGCCACCCGCTTCAATTTTATCGCGGTGGATTATCTGGTATATACCAATGAAGTGATCAGCAATATCAGGGAGTCATACCCGGTCAATACAATCCTTATCGTGCTGCTGCTGTTGTGCCTATTTGTTTTCCTTCCCGTTAAGAAACATCTTTCACACTCCTTTTCATTCAAATCAAGTATCGGCAGTCGCCTGAGGAATGGCGGGGTACTGCTCCTCCTGCCACTGTTCTCGTTTGCCGCAGTTGATCTGTCACTGACACATATATCTCCAAACAATTATGCGAACGAGTTGGCCGGAAACGGCATATATTGTCTTTTTGCTGCGTTCAGAAATAATGAGCTGGATTTCAATAAATTTTACGTCAACAAGGACGATCAAACGGTGCTCACACGACTGAAAGTGATGCTGCAGGAAAGGAACAGCCGCTTTGAGTCTCAGAACGTCACTTCCGTTTCAAGAATCATACAGCCACGTGGAGCAGAAAAGCGATTGAACGTTGTTGTTATAGTTGAAGAGAGCCTGAGTTCAGAGTTTCTTACTTCATTCGGGAACAAAAATGGATTAACTCCGAATCTGGACAAGTTGGCCAGGGAATCGCTCTTTTTCACACATTTGTATGCAACCGGCACCCGTACCGTGCGCGGGTTGGAGGCTATTACGCTCTCCATCCCCCCGCTGCCGGGGACTTCAATCATTAAACGCCCCAATAATGAAAACTTTGTTTCCTGGGGTTCGATAATGAAGAAGAAGGGTTACGATAATAAGTTTATTTATGCCGGGTACGGATATTTTGATAACATGAACTATTTCTTTGGAACGAACGGATTTTCGACGATTGACCGGACTAATTTTAACAAAAATGAAATAACATTTACCAATGCATGGGGGGTGTGCGACGAAGACCTGTTCTTGAAGGTCATCAAGGAGGGGGATGTATCCTATTCAAATAAAAAACCATTTTTCAGTGTCGTGATGACTACCTCGAATCACCGCCCATTTACGTATCCTGACGGCAAGATTGATATACCATCACATTCCGGCCGGAGCGGCGGAGTCAAGTATGCTGACTATGCAATCGGACGCCTGCTGGCAGAGGCAAAAAAGAAACCCTGGTTCAATGACACCATTTTTGTCATTGTGGCAGATCACTGCGGAGATAGTGCCGCAAAGCTTGCTCTGCCGGTAAAAAATTATGAAATCCCGCTATTTATCTATGCTCCGTCAATCGTTAAACCGCAGGTCGTCGATCGAATGATGAGCCAGATTGATGTCGCTCCAACAGTCCTCGGGATGCTCAACTTTACATACACCAGCGCATTTATCGGCAAGGATATTATGACCACAGAAAAGTGGAGTGAACGGGCGTTCATATCGACCTATCAGAAAATCGGCTATATCCAGGATGACAAACTGTTGGTTCTCGGCCCTAAAAAAGAGGCCGATTACTTCAGCTTTGTCCGGAAAGACGGCGAGACGAACGTACTGCAACCCCGGGAGGATCTGCTATTGGACGCTCTTGCCTACATTCAGGGGACAAATTATATCTATAAAAACGGCTTGAATCGGCTGAAAAACTGAGATTAATTGCTTATCCACCAGGCTGTTGTTTCGGGAGAAGCGGAACCGGCAGGGTAATAAGCATCGCGAACTCAATTTCTTCTTTGCTAAGGAACGCGTACCAGATATCTGCAGCGCGGGTGGTTTTTGCCGCATCGTTCTGAATTGTATCGGAGACGATGAAAAATCGATGTAACGGGGGAATCCTGATATTGTAAACCGGTGTTGCGGCTCGTTTTGTTGCGAAAATATATTGCAATTAAGCCAGGAAATGTGATATTTTTAGATGTTAGTGGACCACAGAGCTCACCATGCCCTGTGGTTTTTTATTTCCATTGAAGAGGAGCACCATACAGCATGATTGCAGCATCCAATATAACCCTTTCCTACGGTAAGCGGGTTCTTTTCAAAGATGTCAACATCAAGTTCACTCCGGGTAACTGCTACGGACTGATCGGCGCAAATGGAGCGGGAAAATCGACTTTTCTCAAGATTCTTGCCGGTGAACTCGATGCCGATAAGGGGGAAATCGTTGTCGGTCCCCGTGAACGAATAGCCGTTCTCCGTCAGGATCAATTCGCGTTCGACGACGAAACCGTCTTCAACACGGTCATAATGGGACATAAACAGTTGTATGATGTCATGGCCGCGCGGGAGGCAATTTACTCCAAAGCTGAATTCAGTGAAGCGGACGGGGTGCGGTCAGCCGAGTTAGAAGGCGAATTTGCCGAAATGAACGGGTATGAAGCCGAATCCGAGGCAGCCGTGCTTTTAAACGGACTCGGTATATCCGAAGAACTGCGGACGAAACAGATGAAGGATCTTGAGGCTGGTGACAAGGTCCGCGTGCTGTTGGCGCAGGCTCTCTTTGGCAATCCTGATGTGCTGCTGTTGGACGAGCCAACCAATAATCTGGATCTGAAGTCAATAAATTGGCTTGAAGAGTTTCTGTTCCGGTTTCCCAATACCGTCATTGTTGTTTCACATGACCGTCATTTTCTGAATCAGGTATGTACGCATACTGCTGATATTGATTTCGGGCGGATTCAGATATATGTCGGCAATTATGATTTCTGGTACCATGCCAGTCAATTAAACTTAAAGCAGAAACAGAACGAAAACCGGAAAGTATCTGAAAGAGCTGATGAACTTAAAGCTTTTATCCAGCGTTTCAGTTCCAATGCATCCAAGGCAAAGCAGGCGACGTCACGCAGAAAACTGCTCGATAAACTTACCATTGAAGATATGCCGACTTCATCCCGTAAATATCCGCATGTGGTCTTCAAGCCGGAGAGAGCCTGCGGAGACATCATACTGGAAATTCAGGGGCTTACCAAGGACATTGACGGAGTCAAGGTGTTGAATAACTTTGACCTGATAGTGCGCAAGGGGGATAAAATTGCTTTTGTCGGGGGTAATACTCTTGCCCGCACAACTCTTTTTCAGATCCTGGCCGGTGAACTGGAACCGGACAGCGGCAGTTTCCGCTGGGGTATTACCATTACCAGTGCTTATTTTCCGAAGGAAAACAGCCAGTATTTTGAGCGTGAAATGACGCTCATTGAGTGGTTGGGACAGTATTCACCGCCTACGGAGGGCGAAACCTTTGCCCGCGGCTTTCTTGGCAGAATGCTGTTCTCGGGCGAAGAGGCCATGAAAAAGACTACCGTGCTTTCTGGTGGCGAAAAGGTTCGCTGCATGTTGTCGCGCATGATGCTGACCGCCGCCAATGTGATTATTCTTGATGAACCAACCAATCATCTGGATCTTGAATCGATCACAGCTCTGAATGACGGACTGATTGCTTTCAGTGAAGTTGTCCTGTTTGCGTCACATGATCATGAATTCGTCTCAACAGTTGCCAGCAGAATTATTGAAATTACTCCGGGAGGCGTTATCGACCGGACGATGGGGTTTGAAGAGTATCTGGATAATACTGATGTGTCGCGGGAGCGTGACGAACTATACCATGGTCATGCAGACTTGAGTCTGTAACTGAAGTATTTCAATTTCATCATTTCGATGCTGAATATAGAAAGGGGGGCGGTAGATATCGCCTCTTTTTTTTGTGTATAAATTCAGGGAAAAGATGTAGGATATAACAACGTATTACTATTAATGAGAATCCGTGTCTGGAGGATATTAGAGTGAATAAATTGTTAATCAGAATGCTTGTAATCGTACTCACCGTATCGGTATTAACGGTATGTTATATATCGGTCTCAGTGGCGTCAGACTCCGGGATAGTAAAAATCGGCCTCAATTATCCCGAAACCGGGCCGTATGCAAAACAGGGGCTTGATCAGAAGCGTTCTGCCGAACTTGCGGTCGAAGAGATAAATGCTTCGGGAGGCATCCTGGGGAAAAAAGTGCAGCTGGTAATGCGCGATACCAAATCCAATGCCAAGATAGCCAAAGGAAATGCTGTCGAGCTGTATGATAATGAAGGAGTACCGATGATTCTGGGAGGCTCCTCAAGCGCAGTTGCAATTGCAACCGGAGAAGTAGCACTGCAGAAAGACAGACTGTTTTTTGCAACTCTTTCCTACTCAACCGAAACAACCGGTGAATACGGGCACCGACATATATTCCGTGAATGTTTCGACGCCTATTTTGCGGGGAAAGTAATGGCTAATTATCTTAATAAAAACTTTAAAGGCAGGAAATATTTTTATATAACCGCAAATTATACCTGGGGTTGGACAACCGAGTCCGTGCTGCGCACTTTTACGGACACCAAAGACACAGTTAAATATCCTGAAGTTCTTACTGAACTGGGAGCCAAGGATTTTAAAGCCGCTCTTCTTGATGCCAAGGCCGCCGGTGCCGAGGTTCTGGTATTGTCACTATTCGGACGCGATATGGAGATTGCTGTCAAACAGGCTGACGAAATGGGGCTCAAGAACAGAATGCAGATTATTGTCCCCCAGATGAATGAGGATATGGCCCAAGGGGCCGGTCCGGAAGCAATGGAAGGGATTGTCGGGGCAACCCCATGGATGTGGAGTGTACCCTTCAAATATAATTACCCTCGGGGTATTGCGTTCGTAAAGAAATTCGAGGAGCGTTTCAACCGTTATCCGACGACATCCGGTGCTTCTGCCTACGTCATTATGCATGAATATAAAGCGGCCGTTGAGCAGGCGAAAACCTTCAATACCAAGGCTGTTATTTCTGTTCTAGAAGGGCGAAAGTACATCGGGTTGAAAGATGAACAGCAATGGCGCAAATTTGACCATCAGTCGATTCAGACGGTGTATGCGGTCAAAGTAAAGCCTGCAGCCGAAGTGAAAAAGAGCAAGTACCAGATGGATTATTTTGATATCATTGCCACAATGAAAGGCGAAGATGCAGCCGTTGACTTTAAAGAATGGAATGAGATCCGCGATATGGTGAATATGAAGCCAGAGCTCGAGGAGTATTCTCCTTCAAAGTAACGGTGTGTGTTATTTAAACACGTACAGTTCGATAATCATTGCTCGACAGACGGCAGTAATGTAATATGCCACCGTAAACCAGCCACAGGGTTATCCGCCCTGTGGTTTTTTATGCCGTGGAGATGTCATGATTTCCCCTTCAGCACTGACAATTACCTGGATACAGCCTGAACTCGAAGAAGAACGCTGGGAGTTTTTTAATCATCCAGCCAAGCAGGAGTGGTACCGCTTTTATGCCGTCACATGGGAGAAGATTGAAACCGGCTTTTTAGGCGGGTCTCTTGTCGGATGGCCGCGTGCTGCGACTATCGGGGAAATCCCGGTGGCGCATTCATACCACCGCTATGAAGACTATCAGACTTTCCTCGCCAGAGCGAAACGGGGCTACCGTAAAAATTATTCCCGCATGGAAGATGCGCTGCAAAGTACCGGTTCCCTGACCCTCACGGCTCCGATAGTTCTATGCAGCAACGGGGAGGGGCTGCTCTTCTCCGGTTACCGGAGACTCTGCCTCGGTTGGAATTATGGGATGGTGCCGTATGTATGGCTGGTGCAACTTGGGTAGATACATACCTATACAGAATTACAGGAGTTTTTGATATGATTCAATTGTCTAACATATCCCGACAGCATGGTTCACAGATTCTGTTTCGGGACGCATCCTGCCAGATTCTGCCAGGAACGCATACCGGTCTGGTCGGGCCGAACGGGGCGGGAAAGACGACGGTCTTCCGCATAATTGCCGGCCAGGAGGAACCTGATGCAGGTGAAGTCATCCTCCCCAAAAAGACATCAATTGGATACTTTTCCCAAGATGTCGGCGAAATGTCGGGGCGGACAGCACTGGAAGAGGTTATGGCCACCTGTGGGCCGACCGTACAGCTGGCTGCGGAAATGAAGGTGATGGAGGAGGCGATGTGTGAGCCTCAGTCCGATGACCAGATGGCTTCGTTGCTTGAGCGCTATGGTACGGCAGTTGAAGAGTTTGAACATATGGAGGGATATGATCTGGATTCACGGGCTCAGGCTGTTCTAACGGGGCTTGGGATAGGACCTGATCGCTATAATCATCCGGTAGAATCGTTCAGCGGCGGTTGGAAGATGCGTATTGCGCTGGCCAGTATTTTAACCCTCAAGCCGGATGTGCTGCTTCTCGACGAACCAACCAACCACCTTGATGTCGAATCGATCATCTGGCTGGAGGAGTGGCTTTCAAGTGAATTCAAAGGTGCGCTCCTGATGACCAGCCATGATCGCGACTTTATGAACCGGGTTGTAACCCGGATCATTGAAGTTGCCAACAGTACGGTAACAACCTACGGTGGGAACTATGATTTCTATGAGCGAGAACGGGATATCCGGCTGGAACAGTTGATCGCTTCTCACAAGCGTCAGCAGGATATGCTGGCCAAGGAAGAGGAGTTCATCGCCCGCTTTGCGGCTAGAGCATCTCATGCCGCCCAGGTTCAATCCCGGGTCAAGAAGCTGGAGAAAATCGAACGGATTGAAATTCCTGCCGAAGAGAGAACGGTACGCTTCGGCTTTGCTGACCCGCCTCGCAGCGGTGATGACGTGGCCGCTTTTGAAGGTCTGGGCAAGTCCTGGATAACGCCGGACAGCCAGGAGAATCCTGTCTTTCATGGAGTTTCAGGCATGGTTAAGCGACTTAATAAAATCGCTGTCGTAGGAGTGAATGGCGCCGGGAAATCGACGTTTCTCAAGATACTGGCGGGACAGACCGATCCAACTGTCGGAACCATGACGATCGGTGCCAATGTTGAAATCGGATATTTCAGCCAGCACGCCATGGAACTGCTGGACCCAAGGAAGACAATCTTCGAAACCATGCAGGATTATATGCCTCTTGCCACAATAGGTACAATTCGAAACCTGCTCGGCGCTTTCCTTTTCTCGGGTGACTCAGTGGATAAACGTATTGAAAACATCTCGGGTGGTGAGAAGAGCAGGGTGGTACTTGCTACAATTCTGGCCCGCCCGGTAAATTTTCTAATCCTTGACGAACCGACTAATCATCTTGATATACGATCACGCGAAATGCTCCTGGAAACACTTAAAAACTTCGGTGGAACGATAGTTCTCGTTAGTCACGACCGACATTTTTTGCGATTGCTGGTCGATCGTGTTTTTGAGGTTGATCATGGCGAGATGCGGGTGTATGAAGGGACCTACGATTATTATCTTTCGAAGAGTCATCATACGGCAGGCTGAAGAGCAACCGGCGAAAAATAACTCCAATCGAGAATTGGAAAAAAAGGAGAAATGATTTTTATGGCCAAGCCGAATTATTCATTTGAAAAGCGTAAGAAGGAACTGGATCGTCAGAAGAAGAAAGATGAGAAGAAGGCCCGCAAGGGTGAACAGAATGATGACGGTGCTGTGCAGGAGGAAGGTGCTGAAGGCAGCGAATCAGTAGCTGCACCGGAGTAACATCACACGTACTCAATATAAAGGTAGATGTTTATGAATGAGAAGGCAAATATTGTAATTTTGGACGGCTATACGATCAACCCGGGTGATAACCCCTGGAATCTACTTGAGTCTTTGGGAAACTGTATCATCTATGACCGGACTTCTCCGGAGCTTAAGATCGAACGCGCCCGCGATGCTGAAATTGTCCTGCTCAGCAAGGTGAAGCTGGATGAAGCTGCGCTGAATGCACTACCGAAACTCAAATATATTTCAATGCTTGCCACCGGCTACAATAATGTTGATGTTGCGGCAGCAGGAAAACGCGGTATTACTGTTTCGAACATTCCGGCATATTCAACCGAGTCGGTTGCCCAGACAACCTTTGCGCTGCTTTTGGAGCTGGCCATGCATGTCGGTCTGCACGATGCCTCGGTAAAGGCAGGAGAGTGGATCAGTTGCCCGGATCATGCATACTGGAAGACGCCGCTGCTTGAACTGGATGGCCGGACTCTGGGTATCGTCGGTTATGGCACGATTGGTCAGGCTGTTGCGCGCATTGGAACTGCCTTTGGCATGAAGATTATTGCGTACGCTCCTCGTATTCCAAAGGAAGCCGGAACTGTCCCGGTCCGTTTTGTGGCTTTAGAAGAACTGTTTGCATCGGCGGACGCTATAAGTCTCAACTGTCCACAAACTGCCGACAATGGCGGGTTTGTGAATTACCGGCTGCTTGGCTTGATGAAATCAAGTGCATTCCTGCTCAATCTGGCACGTGGCGGCCTGGTTAATGAAGCGGATCTGGCTCAGGCTCTGCGCGAAGGTAAACTGGCCGGTGCCGGACTGGATGTTGTCGCCCACGAACCGATGCTGGCTGACAATCCTCTGCTGGGCGCACCCAACTGTATCTTTACGCCGCACATCGCCTGGGCTTCACTGGCTGCGCGTAAACGTTTGATGGGGATTGTTGCTGCTAACGTAGCGGCCTATTTGGCCGGTGTACCGGTGAATGTCGTAAACGGGCTGTATCTGAAACAGCCATAAAAAAAGAGGGGGGCAGTGCCCCCCCTTTCTGTACGATTATTCCTGCCCGGCCTGCTCAACCGGCTTGTCCCCCGCCGGCTTCCTTTTCCGCCGTTTACGTTTTTTCTTTTCGATACTCCCGTCGGCTGTTTCATCTGCTGCTTTTACAATTACAGGTTTAGCCGCCGGCGGTTTCACGCGCGGTGGCGGTTTTCTGGTTCCCCGGTCAGGGACCCTCGCACCTCCCGGTTTGTCCCGCTTGATATCCTGAACCCTTTTCGGCCGCGCTGTCCGCACATAATCGAGAACATACAGATCATCATCTGCCCATTCTGTAGGAATTTTTGCTTTTATATACCCCTCAATGGCCTCAAGAAAAAAAGCGCCATCTTCATCAGCCAGTGAAATAGCCTTGCCTTCTGCTCCCGCCCGCGCAGTCCGTCCGATTCGATGGACATAATCTTCGCAATCCTGCGGCAAATCATAATTAATAACATGGGAAACACCATCTATGTGCAATCCTCGAGATGCGACATCGGTTGCAATCAAAATAGGGAGTGTACCATCTTTGAAATCATCAAGTATTTTCATCCGCTTACGTTGCTCAACATCCCCCGAAATGACTTTGCAGGGAAAATTATTTGCATTCAAGAGGTTGTGGAGATGTTCCGCCTCTCGTTTGGTGTTCATAAATATCATGGAACGTGCCATGCCTTCACGTCGTAGAAGGCCCAACAAAAGTGAAAACTTTTCCTTGCGTGAACAGTGGAAAAGAAGCTGTTCCACCCGTTCGGCGGTCATGTTCTCCGGTGTTACCGAAACTTTTGTCGGTGAGTTCATAAACTCATACGCCAACTCCATGACACGAGGATTGAGCGTTGCTGAGAACATCATGTTCTGTCTTTTTTCAAACGGCGGAAGTTTGCGGAGGATAAAACGGAGATCTGCAATGAATCCGAGGTCGAACATACGGTCAGCCTCATCAATCACCAAAACTTCAACATCTTTCAGGCTGTAAATCTTCTGTTTGAGATAATCGATCAGGCGTCCCGGAGTACCGACGATAATATCAGCGCCGTCCAAAAGGGCGTTTTTTTGCTTCATGTAATCAACGCCGCCATAAATAGCCTGGACGACGAATCCGCTGTGAGCCCCCAGTTGTTTGGCATCACTTTCGATTTGGACTACCAGCTCCCGTGTCGGTGCCAGAATTAACGCCCGCGGGCGGCCGGCGGGCTGTTCACTTGCCAGCAGCCGGGTAAAAAGTGAAATGAGAAAAGCAGCAGTTTTGCCGGTGCCGGTCTGAGCCTGTCCGGCAATGTCAGTTCCCGTCAGGGTTATCGGAAGAGTCTGTTCCTGAATGGGTGTACATTCACTGAAGCCTGCATCGGCAATGCCGCGCAACACCAGTCCCGGAATCGGGAGTTCATCAAATCGCATATATTTTCCTTTACGTTACATCTCTTGATGCTACGTACTGTCACCATATACTGTGACATCACGTCTGGCAATCGAAACATGACGTTACAGGCCCTTAAAATCGCACCATTCCTGCCAGAAATGCTTTGACAAATAAGAAGCCATTCCTTTACTATTACCCGAATTTTCTTAAAGGATATTACATTATGCAGGCTGCGCTTAACATAATCGGTGAAGATCTCAAGCAGGTCGAGCTGCAGTTCCGTAAAGATCTGCAGTCAGATGTACCACTGATTCGCAAAGTCGGTGAGTATGTACTCTCTAGCGGAGGCAAGCGTGTTCGCCCCGCTCTGCTTCTTCTCGCCGCCCGTTTGTGCGGATACATTGATGACAAGGCTGTCCCGCTTGCAAGTGTTATTGAATTTATTCATACCGCTACTCTGCTGCACGATGATGTCGTCGACAGTGCCACGCTCCGGCGCGGGCTGGCATCCGCCAATACACTCTGGGGTAATGAAGCCTCGGTACTTGTGGGTGACTTCCTGTTTTCAAAATCGTTCTCACTTATGGTGAGAGTCGGAAGTCTTGATATCTTGAGGGTACTTTCCGATGCGACAACCGTTATAGCCGAGGGTGAGGTTATGCAATTGCTCTGTACCGGTGAAATTGATCTTACTGAAGAGCGATATATCAATGTTGTCCGTTCCAAAACTGCAATTCTGATGTCTGCCGCCTGTGAAGCGGGGGCAATTCTTGGTGTTGCAGAACAAAGTAAACAGCAGGCGTTAGCCGGTTTCGGAATGGACCTTGGCATCGCATTTCAGTTGATGGATGATATTCTCGATTATGTTGCCACTGAAGAAGAATTCGGCAAGAGCATCGGCCATGACCTTGAAGAGGGTAAGATAACACTCCCGCTCATCCATACACTGCGAAAATGCAATGATGCCGAACGTGAAGTTATTGCCGCTGTGGTTGAACAGGATGAAATGTCACTTGATGACTTCCGCGCAGTTTCCGGCTTTGTTAAAAAGTACGGCGGTATTGCCTATACAGTCGATGCAGCCCGCTTCTACATAAATCGCTGCAAGATACATCTTGACCGGTTTGAGCCGTCACCGGTTAGAGAAGCTTTACGCAGCCTGTCCGAGTATGTGGTTACACGCAGCAAATGAGTCTGCTGTTAGAAGTTTTCTGTGTTACTTTCCAATCACCAGAACTGTCAGAAAACGACTTAATTTCAACGCATCCTCATCCTGCTTGACCGCTTTAGCCAATTACGTTTTCCCCCGATATCATTTTCACTCTCCGGAGGTATCATGCAGCGGTTTCTTTTAAGTATCATAGCATGTCTGTTTCTAGCACTGACTGCCTGTAAAAAAGCGGATTCGCCTCAAATGGGTGCAGGTGCAGTCGCAACAGAAAAGAGTCCTGCTCCGAACGTTTCGGTAGTATCTCTGGCGAACGGCACTCCTTTGAAATTATCAGAACTAAAAGGTAAAGTGGTTCTGCTTAATTTCTGGGCGACCTGGTGCCCCCCCTGCCGTGAGGAAATACCTTCCATGATGAAACTGAACGGTTTTATGACAGGTAAACCATTTCAGATGGTTGCCGTATCTATTGATGAGGGGGGAAAGAAGGATATTGAAGCATTCTTCAAAGAAACCGGTTTTTCTCTTCCGGTATATCTTGACGAAAGCGGTGCATCTTCCAAATCTTATGGAATTACCGGCGTTCCGGAATCGTTCATTATCGACAAGAAGGGTGTTCTGGTTAAAAAAATTATTGGCGGAGCCGCCTGGGATTCTCCGGAAGTTGTAGCTTTTATTGAAGGATTGATGAAATAGGACACTCTTGTGATCAGTCATGAAGTAACGTATATCGGGGCTTTTATTGCCGGACTGTTGTCTTTTCTCTCTCCGTGTGTACTGCCGCTGATACCTTCCTATATTACGTATATCACCGGGATCTCGTTTGCTGACCTGCAGGCTGAGCACCCTACACACATCATCCGCCAGAAATCCATTCTCCACTCGCTCAGCTTCATACTAGGTTTCACTGCTGTTTTCGTTCTGCTTGGGGCTTCTGCAACTTATCTGGGATCGTTCCTTCACGAGAATGCCACAATCATCAGAAAAATAGGTGGTGTACTGCTGGTGATGCTTGGAGTTCATGTCACCGGAATCCTGCATCTTAATTTTCTCCTGGGAGAAAAACGGGTATCCATAAAACATAAACCTGCCGGATACGTTGGAAGTTTTCTTGTCGGCATCGCATTTGCTGCCGGATGGACTCCCTGCATTGGACCGATACTTGCCGCAATACTTGCTGTGGCGGCAACCGAAGAAAGTGTGTATCAGGGCATTCTGCTGCTGCTGCTCTATTCAATGGGATTGGGAGTGCCGTTTTTTCTTTCGGCATTTGCCATGCACCGTTTTCTGGTTGTTTTCAACCGATTCAAAAAATATATCCATGTTTTTGAAATAATTACTGGGGTTTTCTTGATGGTAATCGGAGTGCTGATCTATACCAACTTGCTTTCACGCCTTTCCGGTTATGTTTCTATTTTTTACAAGGGGTTTGAGTGAAGGCACATCGCTCCCCGCATTCAATCCAGTTGACCGTTTCGCAACTTGTCGTGACCGAGGCCTTTTACAGCGGTATCCTTGAGTTGCCGGTGCGGAGGTCGTTCACGTCTAAAGGTGCTCCGGATCATCTTGTTATTGACATGGACGGCATGGCCATTGTTTTCGTGGAGGAGGCTGATGTCATCAAAGCCCATCCGGTGCTTGAACCGCGCTTCAGCATGTTTCCTCGAGGGATAGGTGTTACACTCCATTTTGAAGTTACTGAGATAGAGGATATCCGTGACGCAATTATGGAAGAGGGGCTTGAGGTTCTGTACCCGCTTGATATCAAGCCATATGGTGTCAAAGAGATGTGGTGCTTTGATCCGGACGGTTACCTGATCGTTCTAGATGAAATCCTTCCGCAGCAAAAAAAGGTTGGGCAGTAGCCCGGCCTTTTATTTTATGGCAACGTGTGAGTAGCTGTTCATTCAGCAGTAGCAGGGCAAAAAAGAGTTGAGAACACTTTTTATTCGGATTGTATGCGCCGTTTGTTGATAGATGACATATATCGTTTTAATCAATAAGAGTGGAAATCCATGACGTTAAAACAATTAGAAGTTTTTGTCGCGATTGCCCGGACGGGAAGTTTCTCAAAAGGTGCCGAAAAAACCGGTATAACCCAGTCAACTGCAAGCCAGCATATTCTGGGTTTGGAGAAAGAACTGGGCATTCGACTCTTTGATAGAGGCAGAGAAGGTGCTTTGTTGACGGAAGCCGGCAAACTATTCTTTACCCGTGCAGGAAGGATTCTTTCCGATTGTGACGGTTCCCGTGCAGCCATCCGCCGTTTTCTCGATATGGAGGATGTTACGCTGAAAATCGCGGCCAGTGACGTTCCAGGCTCATGGATGATACCGGAAGTGCTTGGAACTTTTCATAAAGAGCATCCTAAAGTACGGCTGGAAGTGCGTCAGAGCAATAGTCGTTCGATACTTCGTGATCTTGCTGCCGAGGAGGTTGAACTTTGCTTTGTCGGAGGTCGTTTTGAGGACGAGCGTATATTATTCGAGTCGATGGGTGAGGAACCTCTTGTTTGTGCCGTATCTCCTGATCTGAACCCGGGGCGAAAAGAAAGTCTGAGTCAGGTTCAGTTCTGCAAAGTTCCTCTCATTGCCTGGGAGGACGGTTCAGGTACGCAAAAATCGGTACAGGAAGCTTTGGCTGGTACGTGGATCAACAAAGATTCACTCACAATAATAGCCCGATTTGGAAGCAGTGAAGCCATCAGACGAGCGCTTCTGAATTGTGCCGGGTATGCATTCATTTCCGAGCGTGCGATTACTGATGAGTTGGAAAACGGGCAGTTAATGGCGATCAGAATCCCTGCGGTACAAATCACCCGAAAATTTTATGCCGCCCGCCGTGATGAACGGGTGCTTTCACCGGCGGCTGCAGCTTTTTTGGAGATTATGCACAGCAGGTGGGGATGAGTTGTTTCGGGATGATGCATGTGAATGATAGTCACCGGGGAAGGCGCGATTCTGATAGTGAGGGCAGGCTGTGAGTGAAATTATTTTTTTAGTGCTGATTTTTGGACTTCCTGCCGCAATCGGGTTCAAGCTGGCACTTTCCCGTGGGAAGAATCCTTTGATCTGGGGGATGTTATCCGGGATATTTCCTTTTTTTCTGGTTGTCCTGCATTTCCACAGACCGACTCATGAAATACGCGGGCATTTCCGGAAGTGTGGTCATTGCGGTATGACTTTCCCCTGGAATGATAGGGTGTGCAGATACTGCGGGAGCGCAATTTCCGATTCCGAAACTATTTGATACAGACTTTACGAACCTCCTTCAAGTCGGTCAAGCCCTGGAAGCATTTAAGAATTCCGTCCTGCTTCAGTGTTGTCATTCCATCCTCAATAGCCTGTTTTCTGATGTGCTCAATTTCAGATTTCCGTTTTACCAGCGCTTTTATCGCATCAGTTCCTTCAAGCAATTCATGAAGTCCTAATCTTCCCTTGTAACCGGTATCACCGCATTTCTGACAGCCGACCGCCTTAAAAAGCCGTATGTCAGAAGGGATAATTCCTGTCTTTGCAAAATGTTCTACCCCATACTCAATAACTATATCTTCCAGTTCCTTTTGCGATGGAACATATTCCTCTTTACAGGAGCAGAGTCGGCGCGCCAGACGCTGTGCCAATATGCAAAGGATTGCATCAGAAAAACTGAACGGATCGAGTTCCATATCAAGCAGTCGGGTAATTGTTTCCGGTGCTGAGTTGGTGTGAAGGGTTGAGAAAACCAGATGACCGGTCAGAGAACACTCTATTCCAATTTCTGCCGTTTCCTGATCGCGCATCTCTCCGACCATAATGACATCAGGGTCAGCGCGTAAAAACGAACGAAGGGCCGCGGCAAAGGTGAAGCCGATTTTGGGGTGAACCTGAACCTGGCGCAGGCCGCGCTGGGTTATCTCTACCGGGTCTTCGGCGGTCCAGATTTTTGTATCGACAGTATTGATTACCGAGATAGCCGAATGAAGTGTGGTAGTCTTGCCCGAACCGGTTGGCCCGACAACCAGTACCAGCCCGTACGGTTGCTTGACACAAGCATCCAGCACGCGCGAGTTACGTTCTGTCAGGCCGAGTTTGTCGTACGGGATCGGTTCACCTGATGCAAGCACACGCATGACGACATCTTCAAGCTGACCGGCCGTCGGGACTGTCGCAACGCGCAGTTCAACATTGAGCGGGCCGAACTTTTTAAAGTCAATCTTGCCGTCTTGCGGTTTACGTCGTTCAGAAATATCCAGATTACACATAATCTTAATGCGCGATGGAATAGCGTATTTGTATTTATAGGGGATTTTCTGGTAGACTTTGCACCGTCCGTCGACCCTCATCCTTACCTGAATATCTTCTTTCCCGGGAAACGGTTCGATATGGATATCAGAAACTTTGTTGTTGACAGCATCGATGATAATCTTGTTGACCAACTGGACGATAACGCTGTCCTGTTCTGAAACTCTTTGAGATTCAGAATCAATTTCAGGATCATCACTGGAGTCGAGCCTGTTTAGAATTTCATCAATACTGCTATTTGAAGAAGTTGAAGCACCATGATAGTAAAACAGGTTGATATAGCTCAGGATATCTTCACGGAAGGCACCGATAAAGCTGATGCGTTTGTACTCAGGATAGACGAACTTTAGCATATCCTGTCGCCCGAGATCGGTCGGGTCATCAATGATTATATGCAGAATGCCATTCTCTATCTTGAACGGAACCCACCACTCCTTAGTAAGTCGTTCCGGTTTAACCCGTTTGAGTAAATCATCGTCAAGTGCCGGTGCCGTCGGGTCGTAACCAATAAATTCGGTTCCAAAAAAGAAGGAAAGATTCTTCGCCATATCCTCTCTGCTGATCCCGAAGTCACGTATCAGGACAGCGTCCATGCCTGCCTTTGCAACGTCAGGATGAGAAGAAGCTTTTTCAAGCAATTTATCGTCAACCAGATTCTTGTCCAACAGGTAATTGTAGCGTGCTTTGTGACGGATGACTTTTGTGGTGACCGAAAGGCGGTAGATGTTGTGGATGGCGATTGAGAGCGAAGTTGCCAGTTCCATGGCGTAGCTGATGTCGGTATTGTCGTAAGGAGTATCCGCTTTTTTGTTGATAATCTGGATGACGCCGATTAATGTTTTCTGAAACTTCATCGGTACACAGAGCACTTGTTTGGTGACATAACCGGTTTTTTTGTCCCAACTGTCGTCGAACTTTAGATTGCTGCCGATCATTTTCAATTCATGCTGATCATACGCATTCTTAATGTTGATAATGGCCCCGCTTATTGCGCAGTACCCGGCAAGGCTCGCATCGCTGATCGGCACCACAATCTGCTGAACTTCAATCCCGCTCTTTACTTTTGAAATCAGCAGATTTCGTTTGGCATCCGCCAGGTAGATCGTTATACGTTCGGCGCTAAAGAGGCCTGCAATACTGTCCTTAATAGTTATGAGGATGGTGTTGAGATTGTCGGCGGAGTGGATTTCATTGATCTTATCCATCAGTCGTTTACGATACTCAAGCTGCTGTCGTAATGCGTCTGTTTCCTGAGGCATGGCATCATCCTGTTTTCGTAAGATAGAAGATGTTCCTGTTAGAAGATCTTCTTTAACGCACGTATCCTGTTTGTCAGGTTCAGGGAATCGAATTTACGCTAGAGTAGCAGATTTGTAGCATATCTCAAGCGTTATTCAATATACTTCAGCCCGTAGCACAAGAGATTCTTCAACGCTTCAGTGGTTTATTTAACGTCCGTAACTTCAATTTGAGATGACATTGTCCGGAAGGAAATGGTACAGAGTACCTTGTCTCACCTATGCACGTACAAATGGTTCACATGGGGGTTTTATGAAATTACGGGTATTGGGAAGTGCCGGGGCAGAGCTGCCTGACTTCAGGCCCCCGGCTTTTTTACTTGATGATCAACTTCTCCTCGATGCCGGTACGATCGGTTCGGTGCTCAGTGAGGAGGAACAATGGAAAATTCATACTATTTATATCACCCATTCCCATCTTGATCACATCCGGAGTATTCCCGCTCTGGCTGACAATATAATCATCAAAAATCAGCTGCATACGGTTTCGATCAGGAGTACCGTTGATGTCATTGAAGCGCTGCAAAATCATCTGTTTAATAATATCATCTGGCCCGATTTCACCCAAATTCCCTCTGCAGAGAATCCTGTCATAAAGCTTTCGGCCATCGCTCCGTACCAGGAGAATATCGTAAACGGATATTCTATTACGCCTATTCCGGTAAACCACACAGTTCCAACCGTTGGATATCGGGTAAAATCCGCCGGAAAAACGCTTGTTTATACCGGAGATACCGGGCCGACTGAGGAAATATGGAAGTACTGCTCCGGTGCTGATGTATTGATTGTTGAGGTTTCTTTTCCTGACTCCATGAAGGAACTGGCGCAGTTGACAAAACATTTAACCGCATCGATGCTGGTAGAAGAGCTTGCGAAAATAGACGTATTGCCCAATAGAATTCTTATAACTCATCCCAAACCACAGTATTACGATCTTATTCACAAGGAGGTAGCGGCGTTGGCGATTGCCGGCGCCGAACTTCTGCGCGACGGTTCCGTGTATGACATCTGAAAAAATAGTAAATAAGATCCATTTAATCTGTCCTTTTCATTCATTATCTGTAATTTTATTTAATCTTGCTTAAACAGATACTTTTCAGTATGTTCTACGCAGTGACACTCTCATTTTATTCAGTCCGGAGGAAGCATGGCCAGTGTAGCAGGCAAGACAAAATTTCAGATTGATTTCCGTCAGCATTTGCGTGACCAGAATATTAGCGGCAATCTTGTACATCTTCTCTGCGAAATTGCCGAGGCAAGCAAATATGTGATCAACGCAGTTCGAACCGGAGATCTTGGTGTTGCCGGTACATCCAATCTGTACGGTGAAGAACAGCTGGCTCTTGATGTCCTTTCCGATCGCATTATGCGAAAGCGATTACAGCACTCAGGAGTGGTGTGCAACATTGCATCAGAGGAAATGGAGGAAATTTTTCAGGTTACCAGCAATCCCCAGGGTATGTTTTCAGTCGCTTACGACCCGCTAGACGGCTCTTCGCTGGTTGACGTCAATCTTGCTGTCGGCACAATCGTCGGCATATATCGGGGGGATGATCTGCTTCAGCCTGGTCGAAAGATGGTGGGTGCCATTTATATTCTGTACGGACCTCGCGTCTCTTTGGTTTATTCCGTTGGTAAAGGTGTATTTGAATTCACGATGAATCAGTTAATGGAATATACTCTCACCCGTGAAAATATTCAGATGAAGCCGTCAGGCGACATTTATTCCCCCGGTGGTCTCCGCAAAAAATACAGTGAAGGTAATGAGAGATTTATCCGCTATCTGGAAGAAAAAGGAGCCAAACTGCGGTATTCTGGTGGATTTGTCCCGGATTTCAATCAGATTCTGATGAAAGGGAAGGGGATATTCATGTACCCGGCACTTAGTGATAACCCAAATGGCAAACTGCGCTTATTGTTTGAATTAAACCCTATGGCGTTCTTGATCGAGCAGGCAGGTGGAGCCGCAACAAATGGTGATATTCCGATTCTTGATATCGTACCTGAAGGCCTTGATCAACGGTGCCCCGTATATATCGGCTGCAGGGAGGATGTTGCCAAAGCCGCTGATTTTTTGAACGGTATCTGTTGACCGGGACGGAGACATGTCTGATTCTGAGCTAAATCCTGATATGTTGCCTCAGCGCTTTTGCAGTGAAATTCAACTTTTCGATCTGTGTGACTTGGATTCGTGTCATCACAAGAGTGGTCGCTTCTGTACTGACCTTTATTTGCTGAGTCGATTTGAAAAGACTGCAGAACAAGAACTTCGGGCTCCTGATCGATATGTTTTTGACGATATTGATGAATCAGAAGGTGATGATAGTGACGGATATGATGATGAATCGTGCACAATGGATAATTCTGAATGCGAAGTAAGTGACGAATGGGAAGATGAAGAGTAGTTAAAAATTATTGACCGCCTGTAACGGGGTTCGGATCCGTCTGATCCCCGTTTTCAATTCAAAGATGCAGATTACTTTCAACCGTTTCAGGGGGGGGTATGCTCCGTAATGCACTTGTAATAATCACGTTCCTGTCAATATTTCAAACAATTTCATGGGGAGCAGAAAAAGCACCTGTCTTTACGCAAAAAGATTTCGCGAAGATGATACTTCAGACCTTTTCCTGGACGTCCGGTCTTCCCAGCGAACCTGCTGATCGTGACTATCTCTTGATTCTTGGTGGCAAACGCACGTTTCGGTATGAGGCCGAAAATGCCTACAATGAACAGACGGATCGAGTAACCATGAGGGATTTCCCCCTGTTCGGGGCATTTACCGGAAAAGGATGGATATTGGGGGTTTCTGATTCAACAAGCACCAACTTTACCATTTTACTGCCTGCTGCCGGTGAATATGAGCTTAAGGGTGTTTTGAAAGGAAATGGTTTTATCTGGGCAATTGATGATAAAGAGTATCGTGCGGATTCAAATTCGGTGAATTTCCGCGATACGGCCATTGCAAAGGTTTCGTTACCTGCGGGTATTGTAACTATCAAGGTTACGATTCCTCCTGAGGGAGCCGTAGATTCTTTTTCATTGACGGCATCAGACCATACACCGATACAGCCTTTTTCCGGTTGGAGATTCAGAGAACCGCTAACCGCTGTGCGGGCGGCAGAAACTCTGGTTGCCCTGACAAACCGGTATGACCGATTGCCTGATTCTGCAAAAGATGCACCACCCAAAACAATTGCGGTTTTCGAAAAAATTGCCCTTCCACCGGAAGCCGTTACAACAAAAGTCTCTTATCTGGGTCCATTTAGTTCTGCTGAGTGGGTCCGGGCCGACTACCGTGGGGTGACTCTCAAAATTCCGCTTGTGGTTGCTGCCGCAGGGTATTATGGCCTTACCGTTAATGTCATGGGAGAAACAATTACCGGGAATATAAACGATACATCGTTCAGGCTGCCTGCAAAACCTTATCTGAGTAAAGTAAATCTTGGAATCTACCGTCTTGAATCCGGAGATAATACTCTTTCGATCTCTCTTCCTCCGACTGGTGGAATCGACACCATCGAATTCAACAAAAAAAGCACTCTGCCGGATGATTTTTTGCGACTGGCCGGAGTTACAGGACCTGCGGACCGCTTAATCGGGGCGAAAGAAGCTGCCGCCTTGCTGAAAAAAATTCAGGATTACGTGTCAGTCCGAAAATAATTGTACTCCATGCTACGTCGCTGGCCGTTCCTGATCCCATTTGTATTCATGACGGCAGGAATGGCCCTGACTGCATGCTGGGGCTTTACTTCTGATATTACCTCCGTTGCAGCAGTCTTCTTATGTCTGGTGCTTGCATGTTTTCTGCCGTACCAGTGGGTTTTTTCTGTCTGTTCCGCCCTTTTTTTCTTCTTCTGGGGCCTGTGTGCCCTCCTTCCATGGTTATCTTATGACCTATCTCCCACTTCTATTCGGGCTAAGGGACATGTCACCCCAATAACAATTGAAGGTGTTATTTCAACACGTCCTACCGTCGCTCCCGAAGGAAGTCGACTGACTGTTCAGGTAGAACGGATAATCCGCGGAAATCGTCAGGAAACGGTATCCGGTTTACTGCTGCTGTATGTCAGTGAAGATGATGTAACGTTGGCTCGCGGTGACAGAATCCGCTTTGTTTCACGTATCTCTGTGCCGCGTAGACTCGGACTCCCTGGTGAATTCAATTACCCACGGTACCTTGCGTTACAAGGTATAACCGCTACCGCCCGTGTTGTATCACAACATGAAATTGTACTTATTCGTGCTGCAGCTGTAGAATCTGTGCAACGCACAATTGATCTGACTGCTCGATTTCTGGGTGATGCTATCCGTCGCTCTGTCCCTGATGAACGTGTGTCTTCGATTCTGACAGCGTTACTTGTGGGAGATCAAAGAAGAATTCCCCGTGACCTGGCAGATGCCTATACGAGAGCGGGGGTCAATCATATCCTTTCAATTTCCGGTTTCCATATCGGTATTATAGCGGCGTTCATAACTCTTCTGCTCATATGGTTTCTGACCCGGATTGAATACATCGCACTTCGCTGGAATGTCCGGAGAATTGCAGTATTGATTGCCGTTCCGGTTATGCTGGCATATCTCTTTCTGACCGGTAATGCACCGGCGACGGCGCGCTCGGTAATTATGCTGACTGTTTTTGCCGTTGCACTGTTCGCCGAGAGGGAACAGGATTCTGTCAATACACTCCTGCTTGCCGCTTTTTTTCTGGTTGCCGTCAATCCGCCTACCCTTTTTGATGTGTCTTTTCAACTGTCTTTCCTGTCGCTGTGGGGAATCCTTATTGCTGTCCCGTTGATCATGAAGTCTGCCGCAACTGTGGACCCTCCCTGGCTGAAGAGCATGATCCAGTTTGTCTCTGTATCAGTTGCCGCATCATGCGTAACCCTGCTGCCGGTACTCTATATTTTCAAAGTCGCTTCGCTCAACGGAATTCTGACCAACTTTCTGATTGTGCCGCTACTGGGATATGGTGCGGTGCTTGCCGGATTCATTGCATTGCCACTGGTGACCCTGTTCCCGGCATGTGCTCCCCTGTTTCTTTGGCCGGCAGCGACTCTGATTGTTATCTCAAACCAGTTTATCATGTGGTGCACTTCTCTTCCGATTCTTACCTATCATGGCGTTACCGGTCAGGATTTGTTCTTTTTTCTGCTGTTCATGTTCTGCATGACTTTCCTCAAGAGCAGGTTTATACGGGTTGTTTCGGGAGTATTGATACCGATCAGCGCCTGTGCTCTTCATCTGTATTCTGCCTCAGTTACGGATGGACGTCTCCACATTACGATGCTCAGCGTAGGACAGGCGGAATCGTTGCTGGTACGACTGCCGGATGGATCGACTCTGCTTGTGGATGGTGGCGGATACCTCCACGACACAGGCCAGGACTTCGGACAGCGGATTTTGACCCCGGCGTTGGGAGCTCTTCATGTCGGGCGGGTTGACAGGATGATAGCCACACATAATCATCCCGATCATAGCGGCGGTCTCCCTTTTGTTATAAAAAACCTCGCCGTTGGAGAGTTCTGGAGCGGGACTGATGTGTCTGCCGAAATACGGAACGAACTGATAAACAAGGGAGTTCCGTTGCGTACATTAGTTGTCGGAGACGTGATCTCGTTGCCCGGTCCGGTTATATTTACTGTTCTTTCCCCGGCAGAAATAGTACGAACGGCTGCTGATAGTGACGAGTCGAGCGTAAATGAACAGTCGCTTGTGTTTCGTCTCAGTTATGGCAGTTTCAGCATGATATTCTGTGCAGATGCCGGTTTTGAGGCTGAACAGCGAATGCTTGCCGGTCGGCATGATCTGAGATCGACGGTACTTAAAGTTGGACATCATGGAAGTCGCTACTCGACATCAGCAGAATTTCTTGAACGGGTACACCCGAAAATGGCACTCATTTCTGCCGGCGCCGGAAACCGGTTTGGCCTCCCGTCGTTTCATACTGTTGATCTGCTGAGGTCAAAAGGGATTCCGCTGTATCGTACGGATCGTGACGGAACGATCCTGCTTGTTACGGATGGCGACAGTTGGTCTGTTACAACTCCCTATAACCCGAATGACGTTGACTACATACACTGAAATAGAGTACATGTACTAAGGTAACTCAATGATATTTCCTATATCGGGCGACGTCAAATGGATATAATCCTATTAGTGGAAGATGACCGGTTTTTTCGTGAAATGTTCTCCAATCTGTTACAAGCTGAAGGGTATCAGGTCGAGACAGCTTCATGCGGGAGAGATGGTCTTGAAATGCTCGCTAATGGGCAGTATTCATTGGTCATTACCGATCTGGTCATGCCTGATATCAGTGGACTTGAGATCTTGTCGCGAGTTCGTGAAACCCATCCGACGGTGGATGTCATCATGGTTACCGGTAATGCGAATCTTGAGTCTGCAATTGTTGCTCTCAAGCTTGGTGCCCGTGATTATCTCGTAAAACCGGTTAATCCTGATGAATTCAAGCATTCCGTTGCCAAGTGTATCCAGCAGCGTCATCTCCTTGATGAAAATGAAGAGCTTAAAAACATGTTGTCACTGTTTCGGGCCATCCAGGCCATCTCCGGCTGCCTGGACGTTGAACATCTCTATCACTTGCTGGTTGAGGCGGTCGCGCGGGAAGTGGGGCTCATCCGCACTATCGGATTATTTATGGTAGAGGGCGCTCTGGAAATTAAGGCAGCCAAAGGAATTACTCCTGCTCTCTGTGCGTCCCTGACAGAAGAAATTAAAACACGCCTCATCTCATCGCCTAACACTGATCTTTCCGTCGAGCACCTGTCTCTTTCAGCAAAGTACAGCTCTGAAGGCTTCTCGGAAGCCTTATTAATTCCGTTTTACCGCAATTCAGTGCCGTTCGGTATGATTGTGCTTCTGAATAACGTTTCCTGCCCGCTTCCTGATGTCGGGAAAAACAAGAAGAATATTCTGTTTTTGATCGAACAGTCTTTGCGTGCTTTTACGAATGCTGAAACATTTTCCAAGGCGAATGATCTGCTGTTTATAGATGATATAAGCGGTCTGTATAATCATCGCTATCTAGAAATTGCCCTTGAACGTGAAATGAGGCGCGTAGAGCGGTATGCTTCGCATTTGGCGGTTCTTTTTATCGACGTTGATTCATTCAAGAATGTAAACGATATTCATGGACACATGGTCGGCAGCCGGGTGCTTGCAGAATTCGGAGCTTTGATCAAAAAAACAGTGAGAGATGTGGATATCGTTATCCGTTACGGCGGAGATGAATATACCGCCATACTTGTTGAGACGGCTTGTGAAACTGCTGAGATGGTTGCCGAGCGAGTCCGCCGGCAGGTTGAGTCCCACCCTTTTATGGGGGGAGAGGGGCAGATCATCCGTTTGACCTGCAGTATCGGGTACGCCTGTTGTCCTGATGATACAGCATCAAAGGATGTACTGCTTGAAATGGCTGACAGGGCAATGTATGCCGGTAAAACATCCGGAAAAAACTGCGTACGGCGCGTAGTCTCCTGATCGATTCAAAATAAGTACGAGTCCGGGCCTGTTATTATGCCGTGCAGTCCGGACTTTTTACGTTGTATCTATTTTATGAGGTGATCTGTGGCACTTACAGCGGTTAAAGGTTTTAATGATATTCTGCCGGTTGAATCCGGCCGCTGGCAGTATATTGAACAGACTGCCCGCCGGGTTTTTGAGCTGAATGGTTTTGGTGAAATCAGGGTTCCGGTGCTTGAAAAAACCGAACTTTTCTGTCGCTCCATCGGCGATGCCACTGATATCGTGGAAAAAGAGATGTATTCTTTTACTGACAAGGGTGAAAACAGCGTCACACTCCGTCCGGAAGGGACCGCCGGAGTTATGCGCGCGTTCATCGAACATAAGCTGTATGCACAGGACCCGGTTGCAAAATTATATTATCTGGGTCCTATGTTCCGCTATGAGCGTCCCCAAAAAGGTCGCTACCGGCAGTTCCATCAGATCGGCGCCGAAATTACCGGCGTTCACGATCCGCTGGCAGATGCTCAGGTTTTGAATATGCTGACGTCTTTTTTTCGCGAAATCGGATTGACTGAGCCGGCTCTGCAGATAAATTCACTCGGTTGTCCGGAATGCCGTCCTGCCTACCGCTCGGCGTTGCGAAGCTTTCTGGAAGAGCGGTCGGGTCAGCTCTGCGACGATTGCATACGGCGTTGTGCCACTAATCCGCTCCGTGCTTTGGACTGCAAGGTTCCAGGATGTATGGCGGCAACTGTCGGGGCTCCTTCAGTACTGGATCATCTCTGTAGCAATTGTGACGAACATTTCAGCAGCGTCCGGCGTTATCTTGACCTTTCGTCCACCCCGTACAGCATCAATTGTCGTATGGTGCGGGGTCTTGACTATTATACCCGCACGACCTTCGAAATGGTTACCGGCCTGCTTGGTTCTCAATCTGCTGTTGCGGCCGGAGGCCGCTATGATGGGCTGATCACGGAGTTGGGAGGTCCTGACATACCCGGAATCGGCTTTGCGATGGGTCTTGAAAGGGTTGCACTGCTGCTTGGAAACCAGGAGTTTTCCTCTCACCCTGATCTGTTCATCGCAACCATGGGGGAGGGGAGCGTGACACCGCATTCTGCCTGATGGATGGTCTGTTGAAGTCCGGTGTTCGCGTCGAGATGGATTACGAAGGGAAAAGTCTAAAGAGTCAGATGCGACGGGCTGATAAGATCAAGGCACGCTACAGTGTTGTAATCGGTGAAAATGAGGCGGCGTCTGGACGAGCCGTCTTCAAGCGGATGGCAGATGGATTTCAGGTTGAAGAGGCGCTGTCTGTCGCCGGTATCCAGTCGCTTGTCAGGAAACCGTTACAGTGACGGACTCCCGCACTATTCGCACAATCACCCCTGAAAAACGGGATGATGACTCCCAGTATGACGCTACGCTGCGCCCTCGTTCCTTTGATGACTACATTGGTCAGGAAAAGATTAAGAACAATCTTCGCCTGTTTATTGATGCCGCCAAGGGGAGGGGTGAAGCGCTTGATCATGTTCTGTTGTATGGCCCGCCAGGACTTGGCAAAACGACGCTGGCCAACATCATTGCCTGTGAGATGGGAGTCAACATCAAGTCCACTTCAGGGCCGGTTATTGAACGACCGGGTGATCTGGCGGCCATTCTCACTAATCTTGAACCGCATGACGTCCTCTTTATCGATGAAATTCACCGGATCTCCCATATAGTTGAAGAAATCCTGTATCCGGCGATGGAGGATTATCAACTCGATATCATCATCGGCCAGGGGCCGAGCGCCCGTTCTATCAAACTGGATCTTCCCCGTTTTACACTCGTGGGTGCCACCACCCGGGCCGGACTCCTTTCTTCACCGCTGCGTGATCGGTTTGGTGTTATTTCCCGACTTGAATTTTACACATATGACGAACTGTCCACAATTATCTGCCGCTCGTCCGGTATTCTGGGGATGGAAATCGATCCTCACGGAGCCTCGGAGCTTGCCCGACGCAGTCGGGGTACTCCCCGGATTGCAAACCGACTGCTTCGCCGTGTGCGCGACTATGCCCAGGTGCGGGCCGATGGAGTCATCACTCTCGATGTTGTGCGCAAAACACTGAAGCTGCTTGAAATAGACGAATTGGGTTTTGACCAGATGGATCGCATGATCCTGCTCACAATTATTGATAAATTCGGAGGCGGGCCGGTAGGTCTGGACACCATTGCTGCTGCTATCAGTGAAGAGAGTGATACTATAGAGGATGTCTACGAACCGTTCCTTATCCAGAACGGATTTATCAACCGTACCCCGCGAGGCAGAGTGGCTACCCGTGCCGCCTACCTGCATTTCGGCCGGATCGCTCCGGAATCCTCCCAGGCGAACCTGTTTTAGCATGCAGCAGTTTTTTGATTTTCCAGTTGTCCCGAGTTTCAGTTTTGACACCTTTATCCCCTGTGAGGGAAACTCTGCTGCACTGCGGTTTGCACTGAGGATTGCCGATTCTTCTGATCCCGAGTGCCTGCTGTATCTTTACGGACCTTCCGGTTCCGGCAAGACCCATCTACTCCGTTCCATTGCCGGCAGCAATTTTCCCTACCTTTCTCTATCCGAGGCGATTACCCCTGAACGTCTCGTCTCGACATTCAGCACTGCCGCCGGATTAGTGGTGGATGACCTACAGAATATGCCGGATGATCCTGACCTGCGCAGGGCGTTGTGGCAGCTTTTCAATGATTTTCACACATCAGGCCGCACGATAGCCATGGCGGGAGCACCGCCGCCTCGCGAGTTGACCACAATGGATGAGCATCTGACTTCACGGCTGTTGTGGGGGCTTGTCGCACGCCTCGACACGTCGGATGACAACTCGCGGAGAATGATTATCAAAAAGGTGGCTGATGACCACCAAATCAGAATACCCGATGAAGTGATAGACTATGTCCTGACTACAACCAGCCGTGAGGTCGGTGAATTAATTGCCGGTTTTCACCGTCTGTATCGCTTCTCGATGGCCGAAAAACGGCGGATCACACTGCCGCTTGCCCGGGAAGTGCGTGAAATGACTTTGACGGAAACACACAGGGAGAACTGATGCTTCAGGTCGGAAACTATAATCTGCTTACAATTGTCCGCATCACCGCATCCGGAGCTGTCTTCACGTCTGCCGAAGGAGAGGTGCTGCTTCCGTTGCGCCTCCTCCCGAAAGATGCAGAGGCGGGTTCGCAATTGAATGTTTTTGTTTATATTGATTCTGACGGGCGTTTGACTGCCACGACCAAAAGAGCGCGTGCTGTTGTGGGTGAATTTGCGCTCCTGAAGGTTGTGGAGGCGACAACGGTCGGAGCCTTTCTAGACTGGGGTCTGGAAAAAGACCTGCTCCTGCCGTTCGGTGAGCAGATGGAACCGGTCAGGAGAGGGAACCAGGTTCCGGTTCATATTTTTTTGCATAGTAGCGGACGGATTGCGGCGTCGGCAAAACTTGATAAATTCATCACTCCGGTGGATGACAGCGTTTCGGAGGGCGATGAAGTTGAATTGCTGGTCTATGCCTTCACTGAACTTGGTGCCAAGGTTATTATCAATAACCGCTTCGGCGGACTGATATTTCATACGGAGATGGCTGCCAAACCGCTCTGTGGTGAGCGTCTGCGCGGCTTCGTCAAAAAAATCAGGGATGATGGCAAGGTAGATGTCACACTGCGCAAGGGGGGTGCCACAGAGGCTGCAGAAGATCGCGGCAAAGTTCTGGATGCTCTGGCAGCCCACGACGGCTTTCTCCCTTTGACGGATAAAAGCTCTCCTGAAGCGATTGCATCACTCCTTCGCTTGAGCAAAAAGAGCTTCAAAAAAGCGCTCGGCGGATTGTACAAAGAGGGAGCTGTAAACATAGCCGCTGATGGAATAAGACTGCGCAGCGTACAAACGACATAACATAAGACAATTATTATCACGCGACGTTTCACCGGAGAAACGCTGTAACATCATGAAATTATTTTGAGTAAAGAACATTCATCGCGTTGTTGCGTGAAATATGCTTTCAGTCTGTCCTGTTTACGGAACGTGAAGGAAATAATGTGAAAATTCGGATTTCTATAGTAGTCGTGGTGGTGTCATGTTGCGCTCTCGTACTCATCACCGGCTGTAAAAAGGCTGGTGAGAAGCCTGTTGCCGGCTTGCAGGTGGTCACCACCCTGTTTCCTCTGTATGACTTTGCCCGTTCGATTGCCGGCGACAGGGCACAGGTCACCATGCTGCTCCCCCCCGGTGTAGAGCCGCACACCTTTGAACCGAAGCCGGAGGACATGATCAGGATAAGCCGAGCCGGGCTGTTTATCTACACCAGCAGATACATGGAGCCGTGGGCGGAAAAAATCATCACCGGTATTGATAGCAGGACTCTCCGCGTTGTTAACGCCGGAGAGAGAGTCAGCTATCGGGCAGTCGTGAGAGAAGATATACATGGTAACAGCCGGAAAGAGCACGGCAGGCATGGCCATGATGAAGAAGGAATGGATCCGCATATCTGGCTTGATTTTGACAACGCAGCACGTATAGTTGATGTAATTCTTGACGGATTTATCGCCGCAGATCCTCGCAATGCTGACCTGTACCGTCAAAATGCGGAAGCATTGAAAACCAGACTGTCTGCACTCGATCGGCGCTACCGGGACAGCCTTTCAACCTGCTCGACCAAGATACTACTGCATGGCGGCCATTATACATTTGGCTATCTTGCGGGCCGTTACGGCCTTGAGTATCACGCTCTCAGCGGCGTTTCCTCAGATTCCGAGCCCTCTGCAGAGCGAATGGTTGCACTTGTAAAAGAAATCAGGTCCTCCGGCGCCAGATACCTGTTTGCTGAAGAGCTGCTGTCGCCACGTCTAACCGAAGCGCTTGCACAGGAGGCGGGGGTAGGGGTGCTGATGCTTCACGGAGCTCATAACCTGTCACGGGATGACCTGTCACGGAATGTTACCTTTTTTGATCTGATGGATCGTAATTTGGCACAGCTGCAGAAAGGGCTTTTATGCCGGTAAAAATAGTCTCATCTGAACTGCTTTCGTGCAGCTACCGCGAGGGGAGGGTGCTTGAAGATGTGTCCTTTCAGGTCGAGCGCGGTGATTATGTCGGTATCGTCGGTCCAAATGGTTCCGGCAAGAGTACGCTGATCAAGGCGCTGCTCGGCCTGGTGACGATCAGCGCCGGTTCTGCAGCTCTCTTCGGCATCCCTCTGGCCGATTTTCGCAGCTGGCACAAAGTCGGCTATCTGCCTCAAAGCCTCCATCTGGTTAACCCTGTGTTTCCTGCGACAGTGCGTGAAACGGTCGGACTTGGTCTGTTAAGTCTTAAGCGTTTTCCAAAAAGACTGAATCGTGCTGATAACGATAAAATAAGTACTATTCTATATGAATTAAGTATTTCAGAGTTAGAACATAAATTAATAGGTGAACTCTCTGGTGGTCAGCTTCAACGTGTTCTGCTTGCTCGTGCCATTGTAAACGATCCGGAACTGCTTGTCCTGGATGAGCCGACCGCTGCTCTTGACCCGGAAACCAGAGGCCGTTTTTATGCCATGATCGCAGAAATCAACCGTACGCGGGGGGTTACAATTTTGTTGGTAACCCATGACAGCGGAGCTATCGGTGAACATGCCTCTAAAATGCTTTACCTTGATAAAAAGATGCTTTTCTACGGCAGTTTTGACGAATTCTGCTGTTCACCGGAGATGTCATCGTTGTTCGGCGAACATTCGCAGCATCTTATGTGCCATCGCCACTGACCATGAATTTACTTGAAATCCTTACATACGGATTTATTCAAAGAGCCCTGCTCGCCGGCACACTGATCGCGCTGCTCTGTTCGGTGCTGGGGGTTTTTCTCGTGCTGCGGCGATTGTCGCTGATTGGTGACGGGCTGGCGCATGTCACCTTCGGCAGCACCGCTATCGCCCTGGCGCTTAAGTTCTATTCTGTCATGTCACTTCTTGTGACGATGCCGATTGTTCTGCTTGCGTCTCTCGGCATACTGAAACTCACTGAAAAAGGGCGGTTAAGCGGTGATGCCGCGATCGGTCTGGTCTCTGCGCTCGGAATTTCAGCCGGGATCATTCTGGCCAGTGTCGGCGGCGGTTACAATGTTGATCTGCTGAGTTATCTGTTCGGAAATATCCTGTCGATACGGAGTGAAGAGGTCGTGATCGCCGCCTTTCTTTGCCTCGGAGTCATGCTTATGCTGACTCTCTATTATCACGAACTTTTCGCCATCTCATTCAGTGATGAACTGGCCAAAGTTTCCGGGATCCGCACGTCCTTCATAAATTCCATACTTGTTCTGCTGACAGCCCTGTCGGTGGTTCTCGCGATGAAACTGGTCGGCATCATGCTGATTTCGTCACTACTGATCGTGCCGGCTGCGGGAGCGCTACAGCTGGCCCGCGGTTTCAAGGTCTGCATAATACTGGCCGCGATCCAGGGATGCAGCTCTGTTATCATCGGCATTATTATTTCCATTATGTCAAACCTCCCTGCCAGTGCCTCCATAGTTATGGTGAATCTGCTCTTTTTTGCCTCAGCATGTGCCATTCGCCGGATTATCTATCCGGCACACAGTAACTGACAGCATGGCCGGTAAAAATACATATATTCGAGGGTTGCACGTAGTTGCGGTCTTTGAAGGAATCAAGGGGGTGTTGGTTCTCCTGGTTGGCTTCGAGCTGCTGACATTCCTCCACAAAGACGTTCATGAAGCGGCAATGAAACTGGTTACGCAGATCCACCTTAATCCTGCCAGCCACTATCCACGAATATTTCTCGATCTGACTGAACATATAAACGATTCAAAACTATGGGGCATGGCCATAGCTGCTGCCATGTACTCAGTTGTCCGGGTAATTGAAGCCGTCGGGCTCTGGCTGAAAAAGTCCTGGGCGGAGTGGTTCGCCGTCCTGACCGGCGGTATGTATATACCCGTTGAACTGTTTGAAGTTGTTCGAAGCGCGACCTGGCCGAAATTTACGGTGCTTATCGTTAACATTGGCGTGGTGTCCTATCTGCTGTTCGTACTCTTCAGGAATGGCGAGAAGAGCCGTAAATGAATTTCAGGAGTAAGACATGACAAAGCTAAAATTTCCTCAGCCGTATCGTCACGACCATGTTCCGGTACGGAATATTAATGAGGTGATAAAAGAGCAGCTGACCATTGGTCAGAGAGCTGCAGACTGGATCGTTGCCAGAGTCGGTTCATGGGGTTTTATCATCGGTCAATCCTCGCTGCTCACCGTGTGGGCGATTCTCAACATCACCGCATGGATCAGACATTGGGACCCGTATCCGTTCATCCTCATGAATCTGGTCCTTTCGCTGCAGGCCGCATACACGGCTCCTATGATCATGATGAGTCAAAATCGTCAGGCAGCACGTGACCGCATTGAGGCGCATAACGATTATGAAATAAACCTGAAGGCGGAAATCGAGATTCGGGCGATAATGGAGACTCTTGATGCCCAGAATGTCGCAATTTACGAACTTCACTCGATGGTGGAGGAGTTAAGAGTTGTCGGAAAAATACCGTAACCAGACAAGGAGAATCCATCATGTCTCATCTCTTTCAACCACTTGCCCTGCGGGGTGTAACACTCCCCAACCGTATCGCCGTATCACCGATGTGCCAGTATTCCAGCGTTGACGGCACCGCCAATGACTGGCACCTGGTCCACCTCGGCAGCAGGGCGGCCGGTGGTGCGGGTCTTGTGCTGACCGAAGCAGCAGCAGTAACTCCTCAGGGACGAATCAGCCCGCACGACCTCGGGATCTGGAGTGACGATCAGATTGAGCCACTTTCCCGCATCGTCAGTTTTATCAAACAACGGGGGAGTGTTGCCGGAATTCAGCTGGCCCATGCCGGGCGCAAGGCAAGCACTGCCCCTCCCTGGGAGAATCGGGGTGTAACCCTGACTGAAGCTGAGGGGGGGTGGCCGATTGCAGCCCCGAGCGCCGTTCCATTTGACGACGGATGCATCGTGCCGACGTCGATGAGCGAAGAGGATATTCAGGAAGTCACGGAAGCCTTTGTCCAGGCCGCCCGTCGGGCTTTACTTGCAGGATTTCAGGTTGCCGAAGTGCATGCGGCCCATGGTTACCTGCTGCACCAGTTTCTCTCCCCGCTCAGCAATCGGCGTGACGATAGCTACGGCGGCAGATTCGAGAACCGTACCAGGCTACTCCGGGAGGTCGTTGTCGCTGTCCGGGATGTCTGGCCGGACCATCTGCCGCTCCTGGTGAGAATCTCCGCAACCGATTGGGTCGAAGGTGGATGGGATATTGAACAATCACTCGAATTGGTTTGTCAGCTCCTCCCCCTGGGCGTTGATCTAATTGATTGCTCTTCCGGCGGAACCGTGCCGACCGCCAAAGTTCCGGTTGGGCCCGGATATCAGACACGATTTTCCGAACAGATCCGGCGTGAAACAGGAAGTAAGACCGGAGCCGTGGGAATGATTACAAGCCCGGCTCAAGCCGACCACATTATTCGCTCCGGCCAGGCCGATCTGGTGCTGCTCGCCCGGGAACTTCTCCGTGACCCCAATTGGCCGCTCCGTGCAGCTCGCGAACTCGGTCACTTGATACCCTGGCCGGCTCAGTACGTCCGTTCGGCTCCGGCGCTCACTCCGGCGTATCTGCCGGAGATGAAATAACCGGAAACAGGGAAAAGGTCTTCGCTGCATGCTCATAATTGTTGAATCACCCACCAAGGCGAAAAAAATACAGTCAATCCTCAAAGTGAAAGCCATGTCCACGGTGGGACATTTCAAGGATCTGCCCGATGCACAGATTGGTGTTGATCTGACCACCTATGAACCGACTTTTGTCTACCACGAGAAGAAGGCAAACCTCCCAAAAGAGCTTCGCACGGCGGCGCGTGGCGAGACCGTCATGCTTGCCGGTGACCCGGACCGGGAAGGGTATGCCATCAGCTGCCATATTTATGAAGAGGTGAAATCGGTCGCAAAAGAGTGTCTTCGCATGGAGATATATGAAGTTACCGAAAAAGGTTTGAAGGAAGCGCTTGCCAAAGCGGTGCCGTTTGAACAGACAAATACGGGACTTTATAACGCCTTCCTTGGCCGACGGATAGGAGATCGCCTGGTGGGGTATATTCTTTCTCCCATCGCCAGTAAAAGTCTCCGCAAAAGCTACAGCGTCGGACGTGTCCAATCTCCGGCTGTCCGTTTGGTAGTCGATCGGGAACGTGAAATCCGGGCATTTACTTCAGCTCCTTACTGGATGCTGGATATCCAGCTGGATAAAGACGGCACGACCTTTCTGGCCAGGCATGTTAATGGCAAGTTCACCCGGCAGTCGGACGCGCAACTGATCATTGCCGCAATCAGTGCCGAGACCCATGCCCTGGCTGATAAAGTTGAAAAAAAGGAGGTCAGGCAATCTCCCAAGCCCCCGTTCACAACCGTCGACCTTCAGGCTGCCGCGGCCGCCCGATTGAAATTTACCCCGGAACAGACAATGAAGCTTGCGCAGGCGCTTTTTGACGGTGGCGTTATTACCTATCACCGTACTGATTCCGTCAGGATGGATGATGCTTTTATTACTGAGATCCGGGAGTTTCTGGAAAAGAGTTTCGGCGGCTGCTACCTGCCCGCGAAGCCGAATCAGCACAAATCAAAGAACTCGCAGGCTGAGGCTCATGAGGGTATCCGACCCACTCACATGCACTCAGTTGCCGATATTGCCGTCATGATCAAAAAGGAAGGGCTTACGCCTGACCACGGCCGGTTGTACGAGTTGATCTTCAAGCGAGCCGTCGCCAGTCAGATGGCAGCAGCTCGCTACGACTCCACCATCATACATTTCACTGTTGCCGGTGAACGGTTCAAGGCCGCCGGGCGGGTACTGATTTTTGATGGGTTTCTCAAGGTGTACGCTGAGGTAGACGAAGAAAAAGATAGAAAGGGGGAGGAGGACACCAAAATGCAGCTGCTCCCGTCGGTAGATGTTGGTGAGTTGGTGCCGAAGGTGCAGGAAATACTCGATGAGAAAAAAACCAAACCTCCGGGGAGGTTTACGCTCGGCTCACTGGTAAAGGAGTTGGAACGTCTCGATATCGGTCGACCTTCCACTTATGCCGCCATCACTAAAAATATTACCGACCGTGGATACGTCAAGGATGAGAAGGGACGGGTAGTTCCATTGCAATCGGGCGAGACGCTGATTGATTATCTCCGGGACAAGCATGCCTGGGTTATAGACTATGAGCTGACCGGCAAGATGGAAAACTTTCTGGATCTGGTAGTTGAGAATAAGGAGACCTGGCAGCGCTTTTGTCGGGGGGTGCACAACAAGATGGGGTTCTCCATCCCGCCCGTCAGAGCCGCTGGGGGAGGACCGAGCGAAGCGCAGCTTAAGTACGCCAATGATCTGGCACAAAAAAACAGTCTCGTTATTCCGGCGGAGATGTTACAGAGCGGAAAGGCACTTTCTCAATGGATCGAAAGTCTCATTGCCGCAAAGGTCAAAAATAGTAACTGAAATCTTTCATCTCGAACGGTGAATCGTTCAGGCATTCAATGAACACATCTACGATAAACGGGTCAAACTGAGAGTCTTTTTTCTTGATAAGTTCGCTGATTGCGCTGTCCTTATGAAGTCCTTCACGATACGAACGGTTCGAGATCATCGCGTCAAATGCATCCGCGACGGCGACAATACGGGCATGGAGCGGAATCTGCTCTCCTTTTAAACGTCCGGGATAGCCGCTTCCGTCCCAATGTTCATGATGATGAAGAATCACCGGTACAATGTGGCTCAGGTTTTCAATGCCGACAATAAACAGTGTTCCTTTCAGCGGGTGTTCGCGAACGAGGATCTCCTCGCGCCGGTTCAGGCTTTCCGGCTTGTTGAGAACTTCCTCATCCGTTCCGATTTTTCCAATATCATGCAATATTGCTCCCAGGTAAAGATCCCGCAGTTCATTCTCGGACAGATTCAGCTTTGATCCGATGCTGAGTGAAAATTCAGTTACCCTTTTTGCGTGACCTTGAGTATAGGTATCTTTCATTTCCAGGGCTCCTACCAATGCCTGGATGGTGCTGTTAAAGAGTCGTTGATCCCACATGTCGTGATGCGATGATTCAATAACAATCATTGCTTTGGAAATGGCATCTGCTGCATCTCGTCCGGCCAATCGGGAAACCAGTTCAAGAGCGAAACTGATGGCGGTACCCGGACCCTTGCTGGTGATCAGTTTGCCGTCACTGACAACCGGCCTGTCTTCATATATGGCCCCGTCAAGTTTCCTGATGTAGGTGGGGTAACAGGTTGCATTCTTCCCATCGAGCAGCCCGGAAGCGGCAAGTACGATAGGGGCTGCACAGATGGCGCCGATCAGTTTATCTCTGGAGGCGAACTCTTTAAGGAGGGTATGAATACGAGGATCCGCGTTGAGGTTGTCACTGCCAGGCTGGCCACCGGGGAGGACAATCATATCGAATGCATCAGCATGTACAGCATCTATTGTGGTTTCCGGGATAACGCTGATATTATGGGCACCGACCACCGGGCCGGGTAAAAGTCCGGCAAGAACGACATCTATTTCAGCTCTGCGGAGTATGTCAACTAACGCAATGGCTTCAATCTCTTCAAATCCATGCGCCAGCGGCATGAGAACTCTCGCCATTTAATTCACCTCTTTTGTACGTAATCGAACGATAGTAAGCCGAAATAATCATATATCAACCGGTTTGCTAATACGTGACCTGTATCGGGATAGATGCAGCAGCGCAGTAACAATAGACAGAGAATTACGGGAACAGGTCGGCGCCCTTAAATGAAATGCCTTCGCGATCTTTGGCTGAAACATTCGGCTCTGCGGTCATCGGCCAGCCAATAGCCAGATCGGGGTCGTTCCACCTGATGCAGCGCTCATGTTCCGGTGCGTAATAGTCCGTTGCAAGGTACAGAAATTCGGCAACGTCGGATGTAACACAAAATCCATGGGCAAATCCGGGCGGAACCCAGATCTGACGTTTGTTCTCTGCAGAAAGCGTGGTGCCGAACCACTGTCCGAAGCTTGTTGAACTTCGGCGAAGATCAACTGCGACATCAAATACCTCTCCGGCTACAACCCGGACGAGTTTTCCCTGGGGTTGTTGGATCTGGTAGTGCAGTCCGCGCAGTACCCCGCCTGAAGATCTGGAGTGGTTATGCTGGACAAATCGAAGGTCGTGTCCGGTAAGATCGCGCCAGACACGTTCATTGAAACTCTCAAAAAAGAAACCACGATCATCGCCGAAAACCTTCGGCTCAATAATCATGACATCAGGTATTGTTGAGGGAAAAATCTGCATCAGGCGCATCTCCAGGCGATGGTGAAAGCAGGTTACTGTTGTTTTTGTGCAACATATGCGCTGCTGCGACCTTCGGCAAAAGTCAGATGGTGAACCATGGCATCGCGGGCGCCCTGGGGATCTTTGGCTTTAATCGCCTCAACAATCGCACGGTGATGGGCATACAGAAGCTGATGGTCTTCATGAGTCAGGTAGACAGCCCGCCAGACTGTCTGCTGAAACTCCTTCATGGCATCAAACAGGCTCTGCATCAGGTGCAGCCAGACGATATTATGAGTGGCCCGGGCGATAACAATGTGCAGGTTGGCATCAAGATCTTCCGAAGGCTGCTTCAAATCAAGGTTACGTTTCATTCCGGCAATAATTTCATCCATACGGAGAATGTCATCCGGAAGAGCTCGCTGGGCGGCGTACCAGGCGGTCCAGGATTCCATTGATTTACGGACTTCTATGACGTCAAGCGCCCGATCCTGTTGAATGCGGATCAATTCACTGAGAGAATTGGTAGAGGAGGTCTCTACCAGAGACATGACAACCGTGCCGCCCCCCTGATACGACATGACCAGGCCGGAAGAGGCTAGGACATTCAGAGCTTCCCGGACCGAGGGTCGGGATACGCCGAACATTTCTGCAAGTTCGCGTTCAGGAGGCAGTTTGTCACCTGGTGCGAACTCACCGGACAGTATGGAGGAGCGGATCTGTTCTGCAATTTGTGTTGAAACTTTTTTCGGTTTAATCGGTTGAAAATTCATTGTCGGTTCCAATCAAAAAGGGGTGTCATAACGGCACCCCTTCTTTTTATAGTATTTTGTGCCGTTCTGCAACCGGCAGATATCAATTATCCATACTCTGCACAAGTATTTCAGTCAGATGCATGAGCTGAACGTTCGGCAGCTGGTCTGCAAGACCTTTCTTTAATTGTAAAAGACATCCCGGATTGCTGGTTACCAGGATTTCAGCACCGCTGGCGCGTACCGAATCAAGTTTGCGCTGCAGGATCCTGTCCGACATATCCGGTTTGGAAATGTTGTACGTTCCTGCGCTGCCGCAACAGGTATCGGCAGCTTCCAGTTCTTTGTAGTGCAAATCCGGAATCAGTTTGAGCAGATCGCGCGGCTCCTTGCGAATCCCCTGACAATGCGCAATGTGACAAGGATCATGGTAAGTAACGTTCCGATTCAGTGGTTTCAGTTTGGCACGAAGTTCGTCGGAGTGCAGTGCCAGAATCTGAGAAATATCCCTGATCTTTGAGCTGAACTCCGATGCAGCTTCTCCATCGATATGATGCCCGTATTTCTTCAGTTCAGCACCGCAACCGCCACAGTCGGTGACGATAACATCTACCCCATAGTCACTAAAAATATCGATATTGGTACGGGCTGCTTCTTTGAGGCCCTCAAGGTCGCCACCCAGCATGTTGGGAGCGCCACAGCAGACCTGATTCCGGGGAGTGATAACGTTGTAGCCCAGGCCGGAAAGCAGCTTTATTGTTGCACGGCTTGCATCGGAGAAGATCAGGCTCATAACGCATCCCAGAAAGAACCCGACCGTTCCGCGCTCAGCGCCGACCGCCGGTGTTATCTCATTGATTTCCTGACGAAGCGGCCGCGGAGGGAGAGGAGGCAGCAGACCTTCCATACGTTCCAATGGTCTGGGGAACATTTTGAGGACGCCGAGTGTTCTCACCAGCTTCTGCAGTCCGCTGTTCTGGTAGAGCCGCATCGGCACCATGGATGATTCAAGACGGTCGGGGTGAGGAACCAGTTTCCGTAGAATCAACTCCTCCATGAAGCTGAGTCCGGAACCACTCTTTTTCTCGCAGGTAAATTCCGCCACCAGTTCGCCGGCATTCACTCCGCAGGGACAAGCCGAAGCGCATGCCTGGCAATCCAGACAGAGTGAAATATACTCCAGCAGTTGCTCCGATTGGTCCAGTTCACCCTCTTGCAGTTTTCGGATAAGAGCGACCCGGCCGCGGGGTGACGCCGTTTCCAGGAATGTCTCCTTGTAGGTCGGACAGGAGGGGAGACACATGCCGCAGCGCATACAGTTTATAAGTTTGACATAGTCCATAATAACCTCACCCCACCTACCACAAAGACATTAAGAACACGAAGTTAAACTGCCTGAACAGACCTTAAGTGATAAAATTAGCGTTCCATTCAGTCTCAGGAGTTGCAAATCGTTACTTTGTTTGTATACGCACACTTTGTGCAGTTCGTTCCTTGGTGGTGGACAACAATTCTATCGCTTTAAAATATTTTTCCAGGATTCAGTATCCCCTTCGGATCAAACGCGTTTTTTATACCCCGCATAACCCGGATCCCCGACTCACCTACCAGACGCGGCAGATACTTCTTTTTGGCCAATCCGACACCATGTTCGCCGGTAATGGTGCCGCCCATGGCGATTGCTGCGTCGAAGATTTCTTCAAACGCGGCGTGGGCCCGTTTGATTTCATCCTTATCACGCTCGTCAGTCAGACAGGTCGGATGCAGGTTGCCATCACCGGCATGGCCGAAGGTGCCGATGGTGACATTGTATTTTTTAGCGGCGGCCTGAATAATCTGCAGCATGGGGGCGATACAGCTGCGCGGCACGGTGGCATCTTCCAGGATGGTTGTCGGCTTGAGTCGTGCCAGGGCTGAAAGAGCCGTACGACGGGCCTCGGTCAGTTTGAGTGCTTCGGCAGTGTTCTGCGCCGTTTGAAAGAAGGAACAGCGGTACTTATTGCAGATATCAGCCACGGCAGCGGCCTCCTCTGCGATCACCACCGGGTGACCATCCACCTCAATAAGCAGCACCGCATCCACATTCAGCGGTAACCCGATATGGGCGTAATCCTCGACGCACTTGATGGTGACCTTGTCTAGAAACTCCAGAGTGGCCGGAATAACCTTGGCGGCGATGATGGCTGAAACCGCCAGGGCCGCATCCTGAAGCACCGGGAAATGGGCCAGCATGGTGATCTTCCCCTGGGGTTTGGGGATCAACTTGACGGTAATACCGGTGAAGAACCCCAGCGTACCTTCTGATGAAACTAATAGTGGATTGAGGCTGTAACCGGCCACATCCTTGACCACTTTACCGCCCGTGCGCAGCAGTTCCCCGTCAGCGAGGATAGTTTCAAGCCCCATGACATAATCAGCGGTGACTCCGTATTTAAGGCCGCGCAGTCCGCCCGAGTTTTCAGCAACGTTGCCCCCCATGGTGGAGATATTCATGCTGCCAGGATCGGGAGGATAGAACAGGCCGCGCGACTCAACCTCTCTATGCAGGGCACTGGTTATCAGACCCGGCTCCACCGTAGCGGTCAGGTTCTCCTCATCGATCTCCAACAACCGATTCAAGCGGCTGGTTTGAACCACAACTCCCCCGGCTGACAGGGAGCCGCCCGACAGGTTGGTGCCGGATCCGCGGGGGGTGACCATCACGCCGTCAGCATGGCAAAGACGCATGATGCGTGCAACTTCATCGGTTGTTCCAGGCAGCAGCACCGCCCCCGGAAGGCTTTCCAACTCCGGGGTGGAGTCGTAACCATATACCGCAAGTGATTCTCGATCGGTCAGGGTGTACTGCTCTCCGACAATTGATTGCAGCTCTTTTATGAATGATGGTTGCATGGCTGACTCCATTACTGTCTCTTTATCTTGGTTGGCGACCTCTGAACCAGGCCAGCAAAACCACTGTTGTTTATATTGGTATTACCAATTACCATATCAGGACAAGAACTGTCAACAACATTTATTTATAAAGGTATCTATCTGTATTGGAAGAATAATCAGTGCGCAAAACTGGTTTTATATTTGGTTATACGTGTTGTGTTCATGACAAATGGTGCAAGATTATAGGCGTTTTGTGAGAGATTCAATATCTGCATGTCAAACAGTTTTATTATTAACAATGAGTAGAAATGATTGTTGGGGACAAATTATAAATTATCGGATTCGGGGGATCAGGATCGTGAAAAATCACGAAGAATGCCTGACTTTTTATCGTGCACTAGCAGCGCATTGAGGAGATACCCGGTAATAAAGCCGGTCGGTATGCTGGCCAACAGGAGAACCGGGAGGTAGTAGGCAATGGCCGTACTTTGAAGAAGCAGACCTGCGGCCAGAAGTTGGCCGATATTATGAGCGGCGGCACCAGCCAGACTGATGCCGATCATGCTGAAGCAGCTTGTCCGTTTCAACAACAGAGCCATGAGCATTGTGCTGCAGAGTGCTCCGCTCAGGCCGAGCAGAAAACCGGGAGAGAGGAACATGCCGTTGATCAGTGATCCCAGCACCACCCTCATCAACGCCACGGTCAATCCGGGCCGGAAGCCGTAAAGAAAGAGTGTCAGGAGGGTGATGATGTTGGCCAACCCCAGTTTCACACCGGGTATCGGCAATGGGATCGGCAGCATCCCTTCCACCAGATGCAGGGCGGTCCCCATGGCAACCAGCAGGGCCAGAAAAACCAGTCGGCGGGTACTTGTTCTCATCAACGGGTGACGGCGTCCACGGGAGCCGTTCCTTCAATACGGATAACAATTTCCCCGGGAATACAGATAATTGATTCTCCGGCATGCTCTATCCACCCCTGGTTGACACAGACCCGACCGGGACAAGGCGCCTCCTGCATGCGCAGACGCCACCCATCCACCTCCACGACAGAAGGACCGACACGCCCCTGGACAGTAAACGTTACGTGGTTTTCCACCGGCAGAGAAATTTTCCTGACCACTGTACCTTTAACTGAAATAACGGCATTTACAGCTTTAGTTGAGCCTGAAAAGGAATAGAAGCGACAGTAGAGCAGCGCCAGTGAAAACAGGGAGATCAGCAGCAATCCCGCCATTAGAAATTTATCGCCCCTGGTCATAACGATACGCCTCACCCTGCCTGACTTCGATTGTTCCAAGCAGAGATTCTGAGTGACTGATGCGTTTGTCGGCGGTAACGAGAAACAGTTCCACACCGGGGAGAGTTGCCGCAAGCTTCATAGCTTTATCCGGCGGCATAACAAAGAAAACTGTTGAAAGGATATCGGCCTGACCGGCGTCTTTAGCCACCACAGTGGCACTGATGGTATGGGTGGCCGGATAGCCGCTGCGGGGATCGAGAATATGATGATAGCGCCTGCCATTCTGCTCGAAGGCGCGGTAGTAATCAGCCGAAGTCACCGCCGAACTGTCAATCAGCGACAGGACAGCCACAATGGCGTCGGCTTTGCGCGGATCTTTAATGCCGATTTTCCAGGGGGCATTTTGGGTATTGCTGCCCAGTACCCTGATATTTCCACCTGCGTCAATCAGCGCCTTGTCAATGCCCTGCTGTGCAAGCAGCTGCAGCGCCTTTTCGGTGGCATACCCTTTCGCCACCGCCCCCAGGTCCAGTTTCATACCGGCTCTACGGAGAAAAGCGGTACGTTTCTCTTCGTCCAGCAGCAGATCGTTGCTGTTTACCAGGGGGAGAGCGGCGCGAATCTGCTCCGGTGAAGGAACGTGCGGATTTTTACCGCCAAAGCCCCATAAATCCATCAGAGGCCCGATGGTGATATCAAATGCACCGTCACTCAGAAGATAATATTTTTTAGCCAGCCGCAGCATCGCCAGAATATCATCATCAATCCGCACCGGCTGTTTTCCGGCTTGATCATTAATCCGGCACACATCACTGCTGCGATATGCGGACGTTCCCGGCAGCGGAAAGCCGTCTGCCAGTTCGGCAATGCGGTGCATTTCAGCATAGGCAGCAGTCACCGCTTTTTTAACCGTAGCCGGATCTTTGCCGTAGGCTTTGATACTGACCAGTGTATCCATCAGGAACTGTTCGCTGCTGTATTCGTAGGATCGGCGGAAGTACTGCAGCGTTGCGAGCCCGCCGATCAGCAGGAGTGCAACAATCAGGAGGCCGATCTTTCTGGTCATAACGGAGCACATACTCCGCACTGCGTGCAGCCGGGGGCCGGAGTCTCGCCGACTTCAAGAACCACCTCTTCCGATAGGGGCATTATTTTGTCAATCGACTTGGTGGGGCACTTGGCTGCGCAGATGCCGCAGTTGGTACATTTTTCATAATCAATCAGGGCAACGGTACCTTCTCCTGTTGCCACAACATGAACCGCATCTTCAGGACAGTTCTTTTCACAGATCTTGCACTTGATGCAGGCGGTAGGACAGTTTGCCTTGGCATCCTTTCCTTTTTCAGTATTGACGCAGCGGACATTAACCAGATGCGAAACACCGACCAGTTTATATAGTTGCAGAGGGCACTCCACGACACATTTGTTGCAGCCGGTGCAGCGGTAATAGTCGACTACCGGCAGGCCGTTTACCCCCATCTGAATAGCCCCGAACTGACAGACCCGCGAACATGATCCCTGCATAACGCAGCCGAATTTGCAGGCCTTCGGCCCTTTAAAGTTGGCCAGAGCGGCATGGCAATCACTGACCCCTTCATAGCGGTACAACATCCTGGTATGAACCTTGTCGCCCTGGCAGAGCAGTTGAGCAACCTTGCGCTCTTCATAGGCGGATACTTCCGTTCCCATGATGGCGGCAATCTTTTCATAGAGAGACGCACCACCGGGAGAACAGGCGCTCGGTTTGACTGCATCAATTACGATAGCTTCGGCAAAAGCGGCGCACCCCGGCATTCCACAGGCGCCGCAGTTGGCACCCGGCATGACCTTCATCAGTTCTTCCACCCGCGGATCGACCTCCACGGCAAATCTTTTCGCGGCGAAACCAAGGACAATCCCGAAGATCGCCCCCAGGCACCCCAGAGTAACTACAGCAACCAGCATTGTACTACCTCCATGAATCTCCTAAATCAGTCCTGAAAAACCGAGGAACGCCATTGACATCAAAGCCGCTACTACCAGCGCAATCGGTGTCCCCTGCATGCTTTCCGGAATATCGGCATCTTCCAGACGCTCCCTGATCCCCGACATGAGTACCAGCGCCAGGGTAAAGCCGGCTGCATGACTGAGGCTGTGCACCATGACTTTGCCAAAGGTATATTCCTTCTGGATGTTGATGATCGCAACCCCCAGAACCGCACAGTTGGTCGTGATCAGCGGCAGATAGATACCGAGCGCCTTGTAAAGCGGCGGGCTGTATTTTTTCATGGCCATCTCGACAAACTGCACCAGAGCGGCGATGATCAGGATGAATGCTATCGTCTGCAGATAGCCGATCTTGAACGGGTTGAGGATGTAGGTCTGCACAGTCCAGGTCAGCGCTCCGGCCAGCACCAGCACGAAGGAAACTGCGCCACCCATTCCGAGTGAAGCACTCAGTTTTTTGGATACCCCCAGAAAGGGGCAGATTCCGAGAAACTGGGAGAGCACAATATTGTTGATCAGCACGGCGCTGATTATGATGATGAAATATTCCTGCATAGCTTAGTCCTTCCTTTCCTAGGTTGTCTTTTTCTGGAGTTTATTCATGAGGCCGAGCAGACAGCCGAGCGTTATGAAGCCGCCGGGAGGCAGGATCATCAGGATGGCCGGCGCACTTTCCGGCAGAACCGGAATTCCCAGAAATGTACCGGCTCCGAGCACCTCCCTGAAAGTACTTACCAGTACCAGCGCCAGGGTGAAGCCGATCCCCATGCCGATAGCATCGACAACAGAAGGAATGACCGGATTTCTATTGGCGAATGCTTCCGCCCGCCCAAGAATAATACAGTTGACCACGATCAGCGGAATAAAAATCCCCAGAGCCGTATACAGTGCCGGGGTAAAGGCGTGCATCAGTTGGTCGGTCATGGTAACGAACGAGGCGATGATAACCACATACACCGGTATCCTGACGTTATCCGGAATGATCTTGCGCATGAGAGAAATAGCAACATTGGACGCAATCAGGACTGCGGTAAATGCGGCTCCCATGCCGAGCCCGTTTTCCACAGAAGTGGTTATGGCAAGAGAGGGGCAGCACCCCAGCATCAGCCGAAACAGAGGGTTCTCCTTGATTATCCCTTTGGTAAATTCATTCATCAAGCTCATCGCGCAGACCTCCACGGCATGGTTATCATGGCTGTTTCCCCTTGGTAAAGTTAGCGGCAAAATGCTCTCTGGCGGCGTTGACACCTTTGGTGACTGCTTTCGATGTTATGGTGGAGGCCGTTATCGCCTGGATCTGGTTCTCTTTGAGCGGCACCGTTTTAGTTACCTCCAGAGGAACGTCACTGTTTTTGTTCTTGTAGCGATCCTGAAAAGCACTCTCCTTGGCCTTGGCGCCGAGTCCCGGCGTTTCCCGCTGATTCAGGACCTTGATGGCGGTGAGCTTGGTCGTGGCGATATCAAACCCTATCAGGGTGCTGATCAGGCCACTGTACCCCTTCGTTTCAACGGCATAGATAACACCAGCAGGAGCACCATTGCGGTAGGCGATGTTCACCTCTTTCAGCGCCGGATCATAGGGGGCTTTCAGCCAGGCTGCCGACTCGTTCTCCACCTTGTCTGCCTGTGGATAGACCTCCTTGAAGCTGTCAATCTTGTTCTGGAGAATCTGTTTTTCAATCAGCGGACCGGTCAGGTCGTTGACATAGCTGAGACCGGCGCCGGAGATTCCGGCGATGACCAGGAGGAATAACGACAGTTTAACTATATCACGCATGGCTTTTCACCCTCCCGAAAACCCGCGCCCTGGTGTAGCGGTCGATCAGCGGCGTGACAAGATTCATTAACAGGATCGAATAGGCCACCCCTTCCGGGTAACCCCCTTTGAGGCGGATCAGCACCACCAGGGATCCACAGCCGACCCCGAAAATAAGTCTCCCCAGCTTAGTCACCGGAGTGGTAACCCAGTCAGTGGCCATGAAAAAAGCTCCCAGCAATAAACCGCCGGCACAGAGATGAAAGAACGGATACCAGAGCCCCGCTCCTTTGATCGCTCCGGCAATCGACATCAGAATAAAAACAGTGCCGAGAAAACTCCCCGGGATACGCCAGTCGATATGCCCACGGTAAAGCAGATAAACCCCCCCGAGCAGAAGTGCCAGGGCGCTGGTTTCTCCGATACTGCCGCTGACATTCCCCAGAAAGAGTTCACCAATGGAGGGGAGCGCCTGCCCGGCAGCCTCCTTCATAATACCCAGAGGTGTAGCTGTGCTCATCCCGTCCAGCGGTCTGCTCCAGCTGGTCATGGCGACCGGAAAGGAGGCCAGCAGAAAGGCTCTGCCGATCAGGGCCGGGTTGAAGATATTCTGCCCCAGTCCACCAAAGAGATGCTTCGCTATCACGATCGAGAAAACCGAGCCGAGCACCGCCATCCAGAGCGGCAGATGCGGCGGGATACAGAAGGCCAGCAGAAGGCCGGTGATAATGGCGCTGACTTCGCCGGTCAGCGGTTTTTTCATGACTCTCAGACAGACAATTTCGGCGGCGTAGGCGCTGGCCACACAGACCACAATGACTGACAGCGCCGAAAGGCGGAAAAAATAGAGACCGACAAGCAGAGCCGGAACAAGGGCTATCAGCACATCGCGCATGGCATTGGGCACACTGTCCAGGCTGTGCACATGCGGCGATGAGGTGACAACAAGAAGATCATTGCTGGTGGTCATTGTGGACGAATCCTCCGTAATTAACCCTGGGGTCTGGCTTTTGCGGCCAGTATGGCCTGTTTTGCCCTGCGGATGTGCTGAATCAACGGTATCCGCGCCGGACAGACATAGACACAGGAGCTGCATTCAATGCAACTCATGACATCAGCCTGCTCCGCTTCTTCCCAGGCCTTGCGCTTTGCCAGCCGGACCAGCGAGGTTGGTTCAAGAAAGGCGGGGCAGACATTGATACATTTGGCGCAGCGGACACAGGCGAACTCTTTGCAACTGTGGTTCTCCGCCTTAGTGAAAACAATGATGCCGGACGTCCCCTTGACTACCGGAAGGTTGTCGGAAAAGACAGTCTTGCCCATCATCGGTCCGCCGGCGATAATCTTTTCTACTTCGCCGGCATACCCGCCGCTCTGCTTGATCAATTCACTGAAAAGCGTACCGATTCTGACCCGGTAGTTGGCGGGATTGCGAATGCCGGGACCACTCACGGTTACGTTACGCCCTATAAACGGTATTCCCAGCTCAACTGCACGGGACAGGGCAGAAGCAGTGCCGACGTTATTGACAATAACCCCCACTGCCAGCGGCAGCCCCCCGATCGGTACCTCTCTGCCGGTACAGGCATAAATCAGCTGTTTTTCCGAGCCCTGCGGGTATTTCTCCTTGAGTACGACAATGGAAATATTCTCTGACTCAGCGGCAGCCTTCTCCATCGCCGCCACGGCATCCATTTTATTTTCTTCAATTGCTATGATGCCTCGATCACAGCCGACACTACGCATGATGTAACCGAGACCGGCGACTATACTTTCAGACCGCTCCAGCATCAGGCGATGATCGGTGGTCAGATACGGCTCGCACTCCACGCCGTTGAGAATCACCGTATCAACTATCCTCCCTTCCACCGGGGCATACTTCACATGGGACGGGAAGGTAGCCCCCCCTTTGCCGACGATGCCGGCTTCCAGAATAATGGCCCGCAGCTCATCCGGAGTCAGGCTCGACGGGTCACTGCGGGGTATAACAGATTCGGCCCATTCCTCTTTCCGGTCATTTTCAATAACGATACAGGGGACAAAACTGCCGCCTGGGTGTTCCATCAACTCGATGGCAACGACCGTTCCGCTGACGCTGGCATGAATGGGGGCTGAAACAAACCCTTTACCCACACCGATTTTCTGCCCCTTCTTGACCTGATCGCCAACGACGACCAGCGGCACACAAGGCGCGCCGATATGCTGGGAAAGAGGAATGTAGACCCGGTCCGGAATATGCGCCACAACAGTTTCCAGGCCGCTGGTCAACTCCTTGTGTCCGTCCAGGTGAATTCCCCCCCTGAAGCTTGCTTTTTTCATATTAATAGTTCTCCTGAAATATTTTCTAAAACGGGCGGTATTCAATCAGCAGCAGCAACGTCAAAACAACCAGTGCTCCCACGGCACCGGCAAGGTCCGCTCCGGAAAACTCCAGTGGCCTCATTCGCTGTCTGCCGATGCCCCCTCTGTAGCATCTAGCTTCCATGGCAGTTGCAAGAGCGTCCCCTCTTTTGATGACACCGGCAAACAGAGGCACAATCAGCGGCAAATAGTTTGTGGCTCTTTGCCGCAGGCTGCCGGCATGGAATGTGGCGAAACGCGACGATTGGGCCTTGATCAATTTTTCAGCCTCTTCAGCTATTACCGGCAGGAATCGCATGGCGATCGACATCATCATGGCGATCTCATGCACCGGGATCCCGATGCGGTTCAGCGGCTTGATCAGTTTTTCCAGTCCGTCCGTCATGGCCAGTGGAGAAGTACTGAAGGTAAGCAGCGATGTGCCGCTCACGAGCAGGATCAATCGCAAAAAAATCCTGACAGAAAGGGCGACACCATCCCGTGAAATATGCCGGAGAACCCCTGATTCTGACATCGGGGCTCCTCCCATGGAAAAAGCGTTTATAGATACGGAAATAAGTGCAAACCAGAGAATCGGTCGGAGTCCCCTCAGGGACTGACTCCACGGTTTTCCCGCTTTGTGTGAAACTGTAAGTGTGATCAACAGGAGAGTCAGCTGAGTCAGAAAACTCTGTGATAGAAACACAGCCACCATAAAAAGGACTGTCAGGATAATTTTAGTCCTGGGGTCAAGCCGGTGGGCAAAAGAAATTCCATGGTTATACCTGCACGTGGAGATCGCTTTCAGCATATCCGGTCTTTTTCTTTGTTTATCCGCCAAATTCTCATCAACTCGTTGCGGGCTTCATCAATCGTCAACTGGCACCCTTGAATTTCCGGCAAAGACTCTTTCAGTCTGCTCATGAAAGTGGTGATCGGAGGAGCAGTCATTCCGGAACGCTCAAAAACGGCCAGGTCACGGAGAACTTCCCTTGTTGTACCTTCCATTTCAACTGCGCCCTGTTTCAAGATGACTACTCTGTCAGTAAGTCGAACGATGTCGTCCATACTGTGTGAGACAAGAATGATCGTAACGCCGAATTGCCTGTGCAGTCTGCCGATAAAATCAAATATTTCCCGGCGCCCCTGAGGGTCAAGTCCTGCTGCAGGTTCATCAAGTACGAGGACCGGAGGACGCATGACAATGATTCCGGCAATTGCCACCCTTCTTTTCTGCCCGCCAGACAGTTTGAAGGGGGATTTGTCGAGAAGATCCTCCCCAAGTCCAATTTCGTTCACTGTTTCTCGAACCCGCATCGTGATTTCAGCGCTGCTGATACCGGTGTTTGACAATCCGAAGGCGATATCCTGAAAAACAGTCTCGCCGAATAACTGCTGTTCAGGATACTGAAATACAATTCCCACCTGTTTTCTCAACTCGGTAAGATTCCCGGCGGCTGCATTCATCCCGTTAACTGTTACCCTGCCTGTAGTTGGTTTCAGGAGGCCGTTGAGATGCTGGACCAGTGTGCTCTTTCCTGATGCCGTATGTCCCGCAATTCCGATACACATACCTGTTTCTATATCAAGGGAAATGTTGCGGAGGGCGGACTTCTCTGATGGAGTTCCAGGCTGGTAAATGTGTGTAAGATTTTCAATGCTGATAGACATGCTGCTCTCTGCCGCGACCTAGTACGTTAACCAGCATTTCCAACGCTTCATCAATTGTGAAAGCATCTTTTGGAAGTTCAAAACCTTCCTGTCTCAATTGGTAAAACAACTCTGCGATCTGAGGCAGTTCAAGACCTGCCTCAAGAATAACAGCTCGTTGTGAAAAAACTTCATCCGGCGTGCCATTCAGAACAATCTTTCCGGCATCCAGTACAATAATTCTGTCCGCAAGCCTAGCTTCCTCCATATCGTGGGTGCTGTGGAGAACTGTGATGCCCTTTTTTTTATTGAAACTCCTCACCAGTCCGAGGATCTCTTTTCTGCCGGTCGGGTCGAGCAGCGCGGTAGCTTCATCAAGGATAATGCACTCGGGTTGCATGGCGAGAAGGCCGGCCAATGATACTCTCTGTTTTTCTCCGCCGGAAAGGAGATGGGGAGCCGTATGAGAATGGTGCACCAGGGAAACTGAAAACAGTGCTTCCTGAACTCTGTTGCGGATTTCTTCCGGAGGAAGCCCAATGTTTTCAGGACCAAAAGCCACATCCTCCTCAACAGTTGTTCCGATAATCTGGCTGTCGGTGTCCTGAAAAACCATCCCCATCAATCTTCTTATATTCCATATCTGTTCATTATTGCAGGTGTCAATCCCGCAAATCCGAACGACGCCTTCTGTTGGCAGCAGCAGGCCGTTAAGCAGTCTTGCAAAGGTAGTTTTGCCCGAACCGTTTCTTCCGATAACGGCGACATATTCGCCTTTTTTGATGTTCAGGCAGACGCCGTCAAGGGCCTTCACGTCGCTTTGCTTTTTGCCAGTACATGTATACGAGAACGCCACAGCATATGTTTCAATACTATAATTGAGAGGAGCCACAATTTGTGTACCTGTTTCCTTGGTGTCAAGGCAGGAAAGTCGCCAGCAGAATCAAAAACCGTTGTCAAGGGCTGATAAACCACCATCACCCTGAAAAAAGGAACCGTACCCTGTGTACTGCTATCAGACATTTATTTAATAGTACTAAAAAATATGAGCTGCTTGGTTTGTCTGGCAGGCTTCGAGGTGAGGAGGCTCGGCTGTCAATAGCTGGAATATATCTCTTATTTTTTTGATATATAACCAGAATTAAAGAAAAAAGCAAGGCAAATTGGCCTCAAAAAGCTTCCCCAAATCATTTTAGGTAAAATAAAAGTATAAAAAAAAATTTAATTAACATGGATAGACGGGAGTAATTACCCTGTCGTACAACCGGTCTATTGACGCCTGTAGTGATGGCATGCGCCATATCAACTTATGTTGTTTAATTGAACCCCGTGGCTCAGGTAAATTATAAACTCGTCAACCAATAGAATAAAGGCAGAGTGCCAAACGCGAGGAGAAGACCGAGTCCAACCAGGGCGGCAGAAAGTTCTGCGTCCATTCCAGCTACGACTGCCAGTGCTCCGGCCGTAACCATAGGCGGCATGCCGGCTTCCAGGATCGATACATCGACTGCCAGACCACGTAGACCGAAAATTCTGCAGATCAGCAATGCTACAAGCGGTGCAAGAGCCAGTTTCAAAAACAGTCCAAAGCTGAGTGGTGTCCGTAGCGTAGGTTTCAGTCTGAAATTCAATTGGAAACCAATGGCGGTCATGACCAGCGGAGTCAATGTGCTTGAAGTGGTCAGCAATAGTTGCTCAAACATGGTCGGGTATTTCCAGGGAAGGAGTGCCAGGCCGACAACCAATGCTACAGTTGGGGGAAACAAGAACACACGCCGGATGACGGCCTGAAGGGTGACAACACCTTCCTTCCCGTACAGGGCCAGTACCAGCGAACCATAGGTTGCAAAGATCAGCATGGTGCCGAACTGATCGTACACGATAAGATGCTGCAATCCTGACTCACCGAAAAACGCCTGGATAATAGGCACGCCCATAAATGAGGTATTGCCGAGCGGGACCACGAGCAGTAACACGCCTGTCGCGGAGCGTGGCCATGCGAGAATGCGCGCTGCAGCCAAAATCAATGCTGCTGAAAAAATCAGGGCACCCCAGGCAATGCCGATCGGCATAACTACATCGCCGGTGAATAATATGTGAGGCACCTTGAGTAGAATCACTGCAGGCAGCGACAGGTAGAGAGCAAACATATTGAGGACCCTGACTGTATCAGGAGGGAAAGCCTCCAGACGCCGGAACAGCATCCCTGTAATCACGAAGACAGCTATCAGTACAAAGTTTTCCATTACCATCCACGTAAAAAAATCAAGTGTGCCAACGGGGAGAGAAAAGAATATGGTGCCGGTTATTCCTGTTTCAGGAGGACATATTTGTTGCTTCGCCGCTCTGCAAAGTTGAGATGAACAAGCATTGCATCACGGGCAATTTCCGGCTGTCTGGTGCTGATAGCGTCAAAAACGGCGCGGTGCTGGTCGAAGAGGGTGCGGTGATCTTCATCAGTTAAATATACCGCGTGCCAGACGTCGCGTTGAAATTCTTTCATGGCATCAAAAATACTCTGCATCAGGTGAAGCCATACCACATTATGAGTCGTTTGCGCCACCGTGATGTGAAACAGCGCATCCAGTTCCAGTGACGGTTCATTCCGGGTAACATTCTCTGCCATTTTCACAACGATCTTTTCCAGTTTCCGCACATCATCAGGCTGTGCACGTTCAGCCGCATAATACGCTGTGCTGGATTCAATACTTTTCCGTACCTCGATAACATCCAGCGCCCGTTCTCGCTGATGTTTTATCAATTCTGCAAGCGGGTTGCCGGCAGACATTTCGAGCAGGGATTTGACAATCGATCCGCCACCCTGATGGGTTTCAATCAATCCGGCCGCCGCAAGAATGTTGAGCGCTTCTCTGAGTGACGGTCGTGAAACACCGAAAAGCTCGGCAAGTTCACGTTCAGGTGGCAATTTTTCGCCCGGGCTGAAGACTGAGGTAATAATTGAAGACCGGATCTGGTCTGCGATTTGAATGGATATTTTCTGAGGTTTGATCGGCTTAAAAAACATGGCATCCGTTTCGCTTTATACCGAAGCGGCAGGTGCCTGAGAACACCTGCCGCAATGACATATTATTACTTGAAATTGGCCATGGTCTCTTTAACCGGAACAGAGATCTTTTTGTAATCTGAAATATATTTCTGTTCTTCTTTCTTGTATTTGCCTGCATCCCAGTCTTTTCTGAACTGAACGGCATCGTTAACCCAGGTTGCTCCGGCAACAGAGCGGCCCTTATCATACATCGGCATCAGTGCTTTCTCGAATGCACTTCTTTCGGTCTTTGTCAGAACGTGAACTTTCATTCCTTTTGTTTTCAGTTTTGCAATAAAATCATCGTCGCACTCACGATTCAGCTTGCGTTGGAAAGCGCTTACTTCAGCAGCGGTGTCTTCCATGATTTTTTTGATATCTGCCGGAAGTGCATTCCATTTCTTTTTGTTAACCATCATGATCATGACATTATAGGTGTGCTGATCCTGAGTCATCCAAGGCTGTGATTCATACATTTTGGCAGAATAGATGTTTACGGAAGGGTTCTCCTGACCGTCGATAACTTTCTGCAGCAGTGCATTGGGAAGTTCTGGGTAGGCCATAGGGGTAGGGCTGCCTCCCAGAGTTGATATCAGGCCCATGTACATAGGGCTTTCCATGACGCGAATTTTTTGGCCGACAACATCTGCAGGGGAGTTGATTGATTTTTTACTGGAGGTGAAATTTCTCCAGCCGTTTTCGAGGAAAACAACACCGTGGATTCCTTTGCGGTCGAGCAGTGCGAGCAGTTTTTTGCCCTGCGCGCCATCCAGGTAGGTATAGGCGGCTTCGTAGTTAGGGAAGAGGAACGGCAGGTCAAGTACCTGGAATTCCGGTGCGAAACCGGCGATGGCACCGGTTGTGGCAAAAGTAGACTCTATAGTGCCGAGCTGTACGCCTTCGATTACGGCTCGTTCCCCTCCAAGCTGGCCGGCCGGAAATACCTTGATCTCGACCTGGCCATTGGTTCGTTGGCTGACCAGTTCGGCGTATTTTTTAGCACCTACGTCGATCGGGGTGCCTGCGGTGATAACGTGGGCAAGTTTGAAAGAATACTTGGGAGCGGCAAAAGCCGGGGCGGCAACCATTGTTGCGACTGCGAGTAACAGAACAGACAACAGACTCTTTTTACAAATTTTCATTTTCTACCTCCTGTGGGTTTTGAACTGCGTGGTTGACCATATTCCTATGGTGGTGTTGGTACCGGTACTGCTGAAAGCAGGTCGGGGAGCCAGGTTGAAAAAATCGGCATATAGGTATACACGGCCAAAAGGATAAACATGGCTATAATGAATGGAATACAGGCAGTTACAACTCTGCCGAGCGGGTACTTTGTCATGCCGGAGGCGACGAACAGATTCAGACCGAGCGGAGGAGTCAGCATGCCGAGCTCCAGGTTGTAGATCATAACGATGCCGAAATGGATCGGGTTGATGTTCATCTTCATGACAATCGGGTAGAAGAGTGGTGCAAGCACCAGGATGGCCGAGTTAGGTTCCATGAAGCAGCCGACGATCAGGAGCAGAACATTGACCGCCACCAGGAACATCCACGGTTGCGGAGCGACTGAAATGATCCACTCGGCAACATTCTGGGGGATGCTTTCGCTGGTCAGATACCAGCTGAAGGCGTTGGCCGAGATGATGATGAACATGATCATGGCCGAAACGGAGGCAGATGAAGTCAGGATATCGACATAGTCTTTCAATTTGATATCCCGGTATATGAAGCTGCCGACGATGGCACTGTAGACGACGGCAACTGCGGCGGCCTCGGTCGGAGTAAATACGCCGGTGTAAATACCACCCAGAACTATCAGCGGCATCATCAGTCCCCAGAAGCCTTCCTTCAGAGACCCGGCAATTTCTTTAAAGTCTGCCTTTGTTTCCCCGGTAGCCTGACCGAAACCACCTTTTTTGGCTGCAAAGTAACACATACCTGCAAAGACGGTTGCGGTCATCAGGCCGGGAACAACACCTGCCATAAAGAGCTTGCCGATCGGCTCACCGGTGGCGAGGGCATAAACTACCATCGGAATTGATGGTGGAATCATGATTCCCAGGGATCCGGCTGACGTAATGACACCGACGGAGTATTTGTCATCATAGTTGGCTTTTTGCAGAGCCGGTATCATGATGGCGCCGATGGCGGCTACCGTAGCGGGTGATGAACCTGATATGGCGGCGAAGAATGCGCAAGCAGCTGTGGCTGCGATGGCCAGACCGCCAGACATGCCGCCGAAGAGGGCGGTTGCAACCCTGATCAGACGCTTCGAAATGCCTCCGGCGGTCATGATGTTGCCGGAAAGAACAAAAAACGGGATAGCCATCAGGGTGAAAGAATCGGCTGAACTGAACATTTGCTGAACGATAACCAGCATCGGAACATCGCTGAAGAAATAGAGCGACAGCATGACCGTTCCGCACATGGCTACGGCGATCGGTGTGCCGGTGGCGAGTATACCTGCTAATATCAGAAAGACTATTGCGCTGTTCATTTCTGCTCACCTCCATATGTGCTTTCCAGCTCATCTGGATGTTCGCTTGCATAAAGCGCCAACTCGGGCTGATCTGATACGGTAAACAGTTTTATGATGTTGTGGATAAAGTGAATTATGCTCAAGGAAAGCCCGACCGGCATGGCGATGTACGGGATATACATAGGAATTCGCATCGCGGGAGAAAGCTGCTCGTACTCCATGGTATCCTTGATAAAATCAATGCTGGTGTAGACCAGGATCCCGATTACAACAACCCCGATCAGATTCAGCAGCACCTCTGAAGCAAGTTTCAACTTGTGCGGCAGGAAACGTATTATTGCATCGACGCCGATATGCTGATTTTTTCTGACTCCTATTGCCACACCGATAAAGATTGACCAGACCACCAGGAAGCGTGACAGCTCCTCGGACCAGATCGGGGTATAACTGAAACCATAGCGTGACACGACATTGGCGAAGACCAGCAATGAAACAATTGTCATTGAAATGACTGCAATACTGTTTTCGATCCATTCAAGTGGCTTGATCAGCCTGTTCATACTGGATTCCTCCAAATATTTAGTGTCTTCAAAACTTGTTTTATAAATATATAATAAGTTTTGATACAACGTTTCCAAAACATGTCTTACCAATTAATCTTTTTTCAAATGTCTGTCAAGATATATTTTAAATATATAAAAAACCTTATTGACACAGTAATGTAGATGATTTACCGTAAAGGCAGTTCCTGTAGTGCAAATAAATATATCAAACTTACCTGTTTACCAATATGTAATAACAATCTAAAAATAGATGTAAATAAAAAACAGGTATATACTTGAAAACAAGAGGTGGGAACTATGTACCAGCAATTTAAAGCCAGGGCGGAAGCTGTGAGTGCAGAAGTATACCGTTTTGAAACGAAGGCAGAGGCACTTGCTCATGTGATTGGGTTTTTGCATGCAGAAGGTATTGCCGATAGGCCCGATTCTCTTGCCCTCTGGGCTGAATGTCCCTTTCTTACCGGAATAGATCGAAATGCGTTTCATGGAGTTGACGGATTGAAGATTGAGGTTACGCGTGAGCTGGCAGCGAAAGCCCGCTTCGGTATAAGCCAGATGGAGTGGGCATTGGCGGATACGGGTTCTCTGGCGCAGAACTCCACCGCTATTGAACAACGCCTTGTGTCGTCTCTATCGTCCATTCATATTGCATTGGTGCCGACAAGTGGAATACTTCCGGATATGTCGGCACTGTTATCGAGAGTTAGCCCGAAAGAGTGCGCGTACCTTGCTCTTATAACCGGACCGAGTCGGACGGCAGATATTGAACGAGTGCTGACAATCGGTGTGCATGGGCCTGACCGGCTGATTATCGTTTTTATTGATGAGCTTGGAGGTACTAACTGATGGGTACTGAATTCAAGGAATCTATTTCCAGAGCGGTACATAATGCCAACCTGACCGGAGCTCTTGGTAAATTTTCCGAGGCGTATAAGGTCAACCGTGCCAAGGCGTATGAAGGGATTGATTTTGAGGAACTGCGGGGGAGAATAGCCGATCTTAAATCCTATGCCGCGTCGCATCTGGATGAACTTTCGGAACAGTTCACAAGGAACGCCGAAGCCTGCGGCGCCACAGTGTTCCGGACAAAAGACCCGGCCAAGGTCAGGGAATATATCCTGAAGGTTGCCAAGGACAACAACGTCGCGTCTGTAGTGAAATCTAAATCGATGGCAACCGAGGAAATTCACCTCAATCCGTATCTGGAAAAAGCCGGTATCGAAGTAGTGGAAACCGATCTTGGCGAGTGGATTATCCAGCTGGCCGGGCAGACCCCTTCGCATATGGTTATGCCGGCTATTCATATGACAAAGGAGGAGGTTTCAGACCTGTTCAGCAAGGAGGTCAATGAACGGCTGACGTCGGATATTCCAAGGCTTGTCAAGGTAGCCCGTGAAAAACTGCGACCTTCTTTTCTGGCCGCAGATATGGGTATCTCGGGAGGGAATATCGCAGTTGCGGAGACCGGCAGCATCGTTCTTATGACAAATGAGGGTAATGCCCGTCTGGTCACATCACTCCCCCGCATTCATATCGCACTTGTCGGTATCGAAAAACTGATCGAAAAGTATGCAGATGTCGCTACAATTTTAAAAGCATTACCACGAAGCGCCACCGCGCAGTTGCTGACCAGCTATGTTTCAATTATTACCGGCCCGACGCCTAATCCGGACGGGAGTATGAAAGACCTGCATATTATACTTATGGATAACCGGCGCAGCGAGATGGCGGCAGACCCGAAATTCAAACAGGCGCTGCAGTGCATCCGCTGCGCTTCCTGTTTAAATGTATGCCCGATTTTTCGGCTTGTTGGCGGACATGTATTCGGTAAGGTGTATACCGGAGGTATCGGAACAATTCTGACCGCCTGGTTCGATGAGCTGAAAAAATCAGAGGAAATCCAGGGACTCTGTATTCAGTGCGGCGCCTGCAAGGATGTCTGCCCCGGAAAGATAGATATTCCGGATCTGATTATGGAGATCCGGCGACGACTGGTTCAGGATCAGGGGCTTCCACTGTTGCAGAAAACAATCTATGCGGTGGTAAATAACCGAAAACTCTTCCACGGAATGTTGCGCGCCGCCTCAATTGCCGGAAAGCCGTTTACAACGGGTAAGTTTGTCCGTCATCTACCGCTGTTTCTGGCCGACTTGACCGATGGTCGCAGCCTTCCGGCAATTGCAGCAGAACCATTCAGAGATCGTTTTAAAAAAATAAAACAGCCGAAACTGAAAGAAAAAGCAGCGTTTTATGCGGGGTGTCTGATTGATTTTGCATATCCGGAAATGGGAGAATCTCTGATAAAAATACTCAATAAGGGTGGTATCGAGGTCGTATTTCCTGACGACCAGACCTGCTGCGGTGCACCGGCGCGTTACAACGGCGCCTATGAGGTGGCCGCCAGTAACGCTGTCGACAACATCAAAGCCCTGTTACGGGAAGATGTCACGTATGTGGTGTCGGCCTGCCCGACCTGTACCGTGGCGCTTGATCATGAATTTATCAGTACGTTTGAAAGCCTCGGCCAGACGGAATGGATTCCCAAGGCAAAAACTCTTGCGGCAAAAACGGTCGACTTGTCCACACTGGTGACAAAGTTGGTCAATGAGGGACGTCTGTCGCTGAAGGAGGGGCGAAAGCTTGGTAAAATAACCTATCATGATTCCTGCCATCTGAAACGGACGCTTAGAGTGTCTGAACAGCCAAGGGAATTGCTGCAGAAAGCCGGGTATGAACTGACCGAAATGTTCGAGTGTGATACCTGCTGCGGCATGGGCGGGTCATATTCGATGAAGCTGCCGGAAATATCAGCGCCGATTCTTCAACGCAAGCTCAGAAATATCAAGGATACCGGTGCTCCTATAGTTGCAATGGATTGCCCCGGTTGCGTTATGCAGATCAGGGGTGGGATGGATCAGGAAGGATCCGCAATTGAAGTCAAACATACTGCGGAGATTCTCGCGGAACAATTGGATTTATAAAAAACACTCAAACGTCATGTTGTTTGTCACGGAGATTATTAACTGATATTTCTTGATAAGGATAACCGCTGGACGAATTTGAGCGGGGACGGAGAATTAATAAAAAGGCGGCCTTTCGGTCGCCTTTTTATTATAATACCAGCATAATTGTTACGGTTTATACACTTTCATAAGCGCCTGCGCCATCTCAGCCGGGCTGGCAGCTACGCTGATGCCGCACTCTTCCAGCACCGCCACCTTTTCGGCCGCAGTACCCTTGCCGCCCGAGATAATTGCTCCGGCATGACCCATGCGTTTGCCGGGGGGGGCGGTGACGCCGGCTATGTATGCCGCCACCGGTTTGGTCATATGCTCCTTGACGAAGTATGCCCCTTCTTCTTCGGATGTACCGCCGATTTCTCCGATCATGATGACCGCATCGGTGTTCGGATCCTCCTGGAACATTCTCAGCACTTCGAGATGATTGGTGCCGTTGACCGGATCGCCGCCGATACCGACGCAGGTCGATTGGCCGAGGCCGAGACAGGTGAGCTGCCAGACAGCTTCATAGGTCAATGTGCCGGAACGGGAGACAACACCGACCCTTCCCGGTTTATGGATATAGCCGGGCATGATGCCGATCTTGCATTCGCCGGGGGTGATGACGCCGGGGCAGTTAGGCCCGATCAGTCGGGTGTTTTTGCCGACCATGTACTGTTTGACCTTGACCATGTCGAGTACCGGGATCCCTTCAGTGATGCAGCAGACCAGTTCTATGCCGGCATCGACAGCTTCCATAATCGAATCTGCTGCAAACGGAGGCGGAACGTAGATGACACTGGCCGTGGCGCCGGTCTTTTGTATGGCCTCAATGACGGTATCATATACCGGAAAGCCGTCGATGATTGTGCCCCCCTTACCGGGTGTGACGCCGCCTACCATCCGGGTGCCGTATTCACGTGCTCCCTGGGCGTGAAACAGTCCGGTAGCACCGGTAATCCCCTGGGTGATAACTTTAGTGTCTTTATTTATCAGAATACTCATTAGTTGGCTCCTTTCACGGCCTGGACAATTTTTTGCGCTGCGTCGGCCATGCCGTCGGCGGAAACAATATTTAATCCGCTCTCGGCCAGGATTTCCTTGCCTCTGGCTACGTTGGTTCCTTCGAGACGGACCACCAGCGGCACATTGAGGGACACCTGTTTGGCAGCCTCTACAACTCCGGTGGCGATGATGTCACATTTCATGATGCCGCCGAAGATATTGACCAGGATCCCTTTGACGTTTTTGTCAGAGAGAATGATCTTGAATGCTTCGGTGACGCGTTCGATGGTTGCTCCGCCGCCGACGTCAAGAAAGTTGGCCGGGTCACCGCTGTAATGTTTGATAATATCCATTGTTGCCATGGCCAAGCCTGCGCCGTTTACGAGGCAGCCAATATTGCCGGTGAGGGATACGTAGGAGAGGTCATGCTGGGATGCTTCGACTTCATTCGGGTCTTCTTCATCATAGTCACGCATGTCGCCGATCTTGTGGTGACGGAAGATGGCGTTGTCGTCGAAGCCGAACTTTGCATCCAGGGCGATCAGGTTGTTTTCAGCGGTGATTACGAGTGGATTGATCTCCAGCATGGAACAGTCGCAGCCGATAAAGGTTTCATAGAGTCCCTGCAACACTGCCACCGCTTTGTTGACGAGTTTTCCGCTCATCCCGAGGCTGAAGGCGATCTTGCGGCATTGGAACGGAGTCAGGCCGACCAGAGGATCAATCGCTTCGGTGAAGATTTTTTCGGGAGTCGAAGCTGCTACCTCTTCGATGTCCATGCCTCCTTCGGTGGAGGCCATGACGGTGACTCTGGAGGTGGTACGGTCAACAAGCAGGCTGACGTAGAGTTCACTGGCGATGTTGCAGCCGTTTTCCACCAGCACCCTGGTAACCAGTTTACCTTCCGGGGCCGTCTGGTGGGTGCGGAGGGTCATGCCGAGCATTTCGCGGGCAATGTTGCGCACTTCGTCGGCGGTGCGGGCAAGCTTGACGCCGCCCCCTTTGCCTCTGCCGCCGGCGTGAATCTGTGCCTTGACAACCCACGGACCATCACCTAAACGTTTTGCCCACTCGCGCGCTCCGGCGCTGTTGTAGCATACGTGCCCGTCGGGGACCGGTACACCGAACTTTCGTAAGATAGCTTTTGCCTGATACTCGTGAATATTCATAAAAAGCTCCTGTTGTGATTACTGGTATCCCGCTTCGGTCTTATGTAACCGGGCGAACATCGGGTCCGCTGGCTATATTGGCTACTCTAGCGGGATACTTTAAGTTAAATGGCAAGGTAATACCAATTATTCCTTTGAATGTTTAAAGTCAACTCTTTTTAGTTATTTGAAAAAAAAGTGGCCATTAACATGCCAGTGATGATTATCATCATTCATGTTATTTTTTACATAAATAGTGTAAAAGTTGTATAAAAAACAGATAGATAATTATAATCTTATTGTATTTAAATATAATTAATGCTGGACAGTATATTTACTATTAATAAATAACTCATCGGAGTTTAATAGTATGATGAAATATTCATAACATTGTTTTTGATTGAAAATGCAAAAAACTAAGGTATGCTTTGCACATGATAACTACAACAACTCTCGATAATGGCGTCCGCATCGTCACTCAAAACATTGAGTATATGCATACAGTAACAACCGGCATCTGGGTGGCGAACGGCACACGTCATGAAGCTCCTGCTGATAACGGTGTTGCTCATTTTATCGAACATATGCTGTTTAAAGGGACAAAAAGACGCAGTGTTCATCAGATCACCCGGGAGATAGACTCTATGGGGGGAATCCTGAATGCATTTACCGGACACGAGTATGTCTGTTATTATGCAAAAGTTCTGGCTAATTATCTCCCCCGTGCTGCCGACCTGCTGGCTGATATTTTTCTGAATTCGACTTTTCCGCTTGAAGAAATAGAACGTGAGCGCAGAGTTGTTCTTCAGGAAATAAAAATGCGTGATGACTCTCCGGAAGAGTACATCCATGATCGATTTCATCAAAATTTCTGGCGAGGTCAAATGCTGGGCATGCCGGTGCTGGGAAGTCATGAAACGGTTTCCGCATTTTCACGAGCATCAATCCTGTCCCATAAGAACAGCCGCTATCGTCCCCAGGATATTGTTATTGCAGCGGCCGGCAACGTGCGTCACGATGAGCTTGTAAACATTCTGGCACCCCTGTTTTCCAGGTGTTCTTCACAGTGGCAGCCTGACTCAAAGGATACATTTCCCTCCACTGGAAAAGAGGTCAATCTCATCGAACGGGAGATGGAGCAAACGCTTGTCTGTCTTGGCACGCGATCACTCCGCTATGATCATCAGGATCGATATACACTTTTTCTGTTGTCGACAATTCTTGGTGGCGGGATGAGTTCACGACTTTTTCAGGAAATTCGCGAAAAGAAGGGGTTGGCATATTCTGTCTACTCTTACATAATTTCCCATGAAGACTCTGGGGCATTGGTGGTGTACGCTGGTACAGAGAGAGAGCATTGCATTGAAGTACTGGATATCGCACAACATGAGATGTCACGACTTGTTGCTGAAGAGGTGCCGCAGGATGAGCTTGACGCCGCCCGTGAACAGTTGAAAGGTAAAACTCTTATGTCGCTCGAAAGCAGCGACAGTTTGATGACCCGCCTGGCCAAAAACGAGATATATCTCCGGAAACAACAATCTATTGAAGATGTTCTCGCCAACTATGATGCTGTCGGCAGCAACGATATCCAGAGGGTGTCGCAACAATTGATCAAGAGTGACTATCTGCATCTTGAAGTTATGGGGCATATTTCTGATTTGGGCCTTTCAGCTGAAATGCTTGCGGTATAGTTATATCAGTAGGATACGTATTATTCTCATTGAATTTTGTGTTAAATTGTATTTTGCAGATATCATGCTTGACCTGGTTCGATTTTAAATGCTAGTGTGTCCGCATTATATATTTCCCCTTTTAATTTAGTCCGAGAGACTAACAAAGGCGACACAATGGTTTACACTGAATTCATACTGAAGAGGGTCTTGCCGCTTGGCGCGGGGAGGCTCTTTTTTTTGTGCCTAAGGAGAATGTCTCATGCCTGTTGAACAAACTGTACTGATGGATGGCGCCGGAATCAAGCGCGCATTGACACGAATCGCTCACGAAATTCTTGAACGCAACAAAGGAGTTGCTGATATTGTACTTATCGGAATCCGCTCGGGCGGAGTTTTTCTGGCAGCCGGAATCGCGCAGCAGATAAGTGTTATTGAGGGCGGGGCCGTGCCCGTCGGAGCGGTCGATATCACCCTCTATCGAGATGACTGCTCCGGTCAGCTGCCGCATCACCCGGTCGGAAAAACCGACATTCCGTTTTCCCTGGAAGCAAAAAAGGTTATCCTGGTGGATGACGTCCTGTACACAGGGCGTACTATCCGTGCAGCCATGGATGCGATGATGGATTTTGGACGTCCCCAGTCCATTCAGCTCGCTGTGCTGATCGACCGGGGTCACAGGGAACTGCCGATCCGGGCCGATTTTGTGGGTCGCAATGTTCCTACCAGTTTGAAAGAGAATGTCCAGGTTGTTTTTGATGGATCTAATCAACCGATTGAAGTGGTACTCGAAAAATAGGGGGTAAACGGGAATGGCCGAATTCAAGCACAAGCACATTATTGCCCTGCGGGACCTGTCGAAAGAGGATATTGAATTATTAATATCAACTGCAGAAAACATGCGGGAGATCAATAGCCGGGACATCAAGAAAGTTCCGACACTGCGTGGCAAGACGATCATCAACCTTTTTTACGAAGCCTCAACGCGTACACGCACCTCGTTCGAAATAGCCGGCAAGCGGCTTTCAGCTGACACCGTCAATATTACGACAGCTTCCAGTTCGGCAACCAAGGGAGAGACTCTCGCAGACACGGCTCTGAATCTGCTTGCGATGAAACCTGATATCATCGTCATGCGCCATTCCGTCTCCGGTTCTCATTATTTTCTGGCGAACAAGATAAACTGTTCAATCATCAACGCCGGTGACGGTGCCCATGAACACCCTTCGCAGGGGCTGCTTGATATGCTGACCATGAAGGACCGTTTCGGGCGACTTGATGGCCTGAAGGTGGCGATAGTCGGGGACATAACTCACAGTCGAGTTGCCCGTTCCAATATTCAGGGGTTGACCAAGCTTGGTTCGTCGGTGTTTTTGGCAGGGCCGCCAACCATGATGCCACCAGGGGTGGAAAAGCTGGGTGATGTTACGGTCTGCTCGACGATGAACGAAGCGCTGCAGGACGCGGATGTAGTTATGATGCTGCGGATTCAGCAGGAACGTCAGGGCAAGACTCTCATGCCGAACGCCCGCGAATATTCCCGATATTTCGGGCTTAATCCGGGCAATATTAAACTGGCTAAACCGAACGCCATTGTCATGCATCCCGGTCCGATCAACCGCGGGGTGGAAATGTCCTCCAGCATGGTTGACGGCACCCAGTCCTGGATTCTGAAGCAGGTTGAAAACGGCGTGGCGGTAAGGATGTCGATGTTGTATCACGTCTGCGGCGGCGAACTGGAATAAATCGGTCAATTTAACGCCAGCTCGGCGTAAGTCTTCGGGATTGCTTGTGCGGCGTAGCGGTGCTACGCCTCCTCGCCATCCCTCGACAGCCTTGATCTGACGGGAAATTACCCGATTTTACAAGTAATCAGCTTTGTAACTATTTTGGAACGAGGTGACTATATGAATCTTTTGATAAAAAACGGCCGGGTAATCGATCCTTCCCAGAAGATTGATGACATACTGGATGTACTGGTTGAAAACGGACTGATCAGGGAGATCGGCAAGGGGCTGGCTGCACCGGCCGGTTTTGAAGCGATTGATGCAACCGGAAAGTATGTCGTACCTGGTCTGATCGATATGCATGTTCATCTGCGTGATCCGGGTCTGGAGTACAAGGAAGACATCATTACCGGTACAAAGGCTGCGGTTGCCGGTGGTTTTACTTCGGTCTGCTGTATGCCCAATACCAAGCCGGTAATCGATAACAAAACGGTTGCCAGCTACATCATACATAAGGCCAAATCTGAAGGGTCCTGCAATGTTTTCCCTGTCGGTTCAATTACCTACGGACTTTCCGGGGATCGCATGTCGGAAATGGGTGAGTTAAAGGAATCCGGCTGTGTTGCTGTCTCCGATGATGGCAAGCCGGTCAATAACAGTGAATTGATGATGCGAACTCTACAGTACGCTGCCGGGATCGGAATAATGGTTATTTCCCATGCCGAAGAATTGGAACTGGTGGGAGAGGGGGTTATGAATGAAGGCTTCACTTCCACCGAACTCGGGCTGAAGGGGATCCCGCGTGTCGCGGAAGATATTGCAACGGCAAGAGAGACTCTGTTGGCAGAATATACCGGTACGCCGATTCATATCGCCCATGTTTCAACGAAAGGTTCTGTACGTATTATTCGTGAGGCCAAGGCGCGCGGAGTCAAGGTGACCTGTGAAACGGCTCCGCACTACTTCACACTGACAGATGACGCCGTGCGCGGCTACAACACCAACGCCAAGATGAATCCACCGTTACGGGAAGCAGATGATGTGGCCGCCATTAAGAAAGGACTGAGCGATGGCACCATTGATGCGATCGCCACAGATCATGCGCCTCACCATCAGGATGAAAAAGATGTGGAGTTTAATGTTGCCATGAATGGCATAATCGGGCTGGAAACGTCTCTTTCGGTATCTCTTGCACTGGTTGACGAAGGTATTCTTACTCTTAATCAACTGATTGAGAAAATGTCATGTAACCCTTCGAATATACTCAGCCTTAATCGGGCTACATTGAAAGCCGGTGCAATTGCCGATATCACCCTGATCGACCCGGCGATTGAGTGGGTTGTTGATGCGGACAGATTGGCCAGCAAATCAAAAAATTCACCCTGGCTTGGACAAAAACTTACTGGTGCTGCTGCAGCGACAATAGTAGGCGGCATGCTTGTGTACAAACGTTAAAAACAAAATCAGGAGAGGCAGTCTATGAAAGCAATCCTTGCGCTCGCCGACGGGCGTATTTTTGAAGGGAAGTCATTCGGTTCAACGGGTGAGGCAACCGGTGAAGTTGTCTTTAATACAGCCATGTCTGGTTATCAGGAAGTTCTGACTGACCCTTCTTACAAAGGGCAGATGGTCACCATGACCTATCCTCAGATCGGCAACACAGGCATCAACACCGAGGACATTGAAAGCCGCGGGCTTTTCCTGTCAGGATTTATTGTTAAGGAGTATCTTGAATGCTATTCAAACTGGCGTGCCACCATGAGTCTTGCCTCCTATCTCATGGAGAACGGTGTAGTTGGTATTCAGGGAATTGACACCAGAGCACTGACACGGCATCTGCGTGATAAGGGCGCCCAGAACGGTGTCATCTCTACCGTAGATCTGGACCATGTCAGCCTGATCGCCAAGGCGCGCGCGGTGCCAAGCATGGCCGGCCTCGATCTGGCATCCGGCGTCTCCTGTGAAAAACCGTATCACTGGACTGAGGGTGTATGGGACCTGGAGGACGGATATCCCGAGATTGATCCATCGACATTCAAGTATAAGGTCGTGGCCTATGATTTTGGAATCAAATATAATATACTGCGCTGTCTGGCTGATGCCGGGTGCGACGTGACCGTGGTCCCGGCCAATTTCCCGGCTGAGGAAGCGCTGGCTTTGAATCCGGACGGTATCTTCCTTAGTAACGGTCCGGGCGACCCGGAACCTCTGGTTGCGATTCAGGCTGAGATCAGAAAATTTATCGGGAAAAAACCGGTTTTCGGCATCTGTCTTGGCCATCAGCTGCTTGGACTCGCCCTGGGGGGCAAAACGTCAAAACTCCCTTTCGGCAATCACGGATCAAATTTGCCGGTTATGGATATGCAGACGCGCAAGGTCGAGATTACGTCTCAGAATCATGGTTTTGCAGTTGATCTTGATTCGCTCGGTGATGTTGCCTGTCTGGGGCATGAGAACCTGAATGATCAGACCGTTGAAGGCATTCGCCACTGCGATCTGCCGGTATTCTCAGTTCAACATCACCCGGAAGCTTCACCCGGCCCTCATGACTCACAGTACCTGTTCCAGCGTTTCGTCGAATTGATGGAAAAGAGTAAGGGACAGTAGTCTGGGGACGAAGTGCCCGATTATAGGTTTGAATCTGATATGAATTACCATGCTCTTTTTCAATCCGGCGATTTGTTGGCGCGAGTTCGCGAGGCGTATCAGCGACTATCTGCATGCGATCTCTGCCCACATGAGTGCGGTGTCAATCGTATTAAAGGAGAGCTTGGTGTCTGCAGTGCAGGGTTGAAGCCGAAGATAGCCTCTGCCAATGTTCACTATGGTGAGGAACCTCCGATTTCGGGGACAAAAGGTTCCGGTACTGTTTTTATGTCGGGATGTTCCCTGAAATGTGTTTTCTGCCAGAATTACCCTATAAGCCAGTTTTGTAACGGAGAAGCGGTCTCCACGAAGGAGCTCGCGTCCCGTATGCTCAAACTGCAGCGTCAGGGTGTTCATAACATCAACTTTGTGACTCCGACCCATTTTATCGCTCAGATTCTTGCTGCACTCTGGATTGCGATACCTCAGGGTTTCAAACTGCCGATTGTCTGGAACAGTAGCGGTTACGAAAAGATTGATGTTCTTCAACTTCTTGATGGAATTGTGTCAATCTACCTTCCGGACATGAAATATTCTGATGATTCGATTGCTATTCAGCTGTCATCAGCGCCCGGGTACAGCTCAACCAATCACACAGCAGTGAGAGAAATGCTGCGGCAGGTCGGCCATCTCTCTCTGGATGAGAACGGCATTGCCGCAAGTGGTCTGATTATCCGCCACCTCGTGCTTCCTGAAGGGAAGGCAGGTACGGGAGAAACTCTCAAATGGATCGCTGAAAACTTAGGCCGTGAAACTCATATTGCCCTGATGAATCAATATTTTCCTGCACACCTGGCTCATCATAGCACAGGAATGCATCGTAAAGTTACTGAAGAAGAATATGATCAGGCCGTAGAGATCCTGCAGATTTGTGATCTTGATAACGGATGGGTTCAAGAGAACGGGTGAAATGTATCGGGAGCACGTAATTATGAACCGGAGCAAGAAAGACAAAATGTTACTTTTTTTCGATATTTGTGCAAAAATCGAGGGTCTGTGTGCGGAACTGTACCATTATTACAGTGATGTTTTTCAGGAGTACGACGAAGCTTCTCAACTGTGGAAAAAAACTGCTTTAGAAGAGGAAAATCATAAGAGGCAGTTTGAATTGGCCAGTCGGCTTGGTGATAACTCAATATTTGAAGTAGATACAGACATGGACAAAACGTACAGAATTTACGACAAGCTGCGGAAGCTTCTTGAACATGTCCGTAAGCATAGTCCCGATATCGTTACTGCTCTCACGAAAGCCATTGAGATGGAAGAATACCTTGCGGATTTGCATATGGAGAGCTCCGTTCGATTCAATGACAATTCAATCAGGGAAATGTTTCAGGCAATGAGAGATTTTGATCAGGAACATGTCACATCGTTAAAACGACTTCAGACAATTCTGATGCTGCCGAAATCTGTTATGACCGGATGAGGACCATAATACTTCTGATCATTTCCAACGTTTTTATGACATTCGCCTGGTATGCCCACCTGAAAAATCTGAATAACAGGCATTGGTTCATTGCTGTTCTTGTTTCATGGGGGATTGCTTTTTTTGAATATCTTGTTCAGGTGCCGGCAAACAGGATGGGGTATTCCGGAAGTTTCTCACTGGCCCAGCTCAAGATCACTCAGGAGGTGATCACACTGTGTGTTTTTGTCCCTTTTGCCGTGTTATACATGGGGACAAGCCTGTCGTGGAATTTCCTCTGGGCTGGATGTTGTTTGGCCGGAGCCGTTTTCTTTATATTTCGATAAAATTACGAAGGAGTATTGTATACATGCCTAAAAGAACAGACATTCATAAAATTCTCATCATCGGCGCCGGACCGATAGTCATTGGACAGGCCTGCGAATTTGATTATTCCGGTACTCAGGCATGCAAGTCATTAAAGGAAGAGGGCTACGAGGTTGTACTGCTGAACAGTAACCCGGCCACAATTATGACCGACCCCGATTTTGCCGACCGCACCTATATAGAACCGGTCACGCCTGAGATTCTGGCCAAAATCATTGAGAAGGAGCGTCCTGACGCAGTGCTTCCGACCCTTGGTGGTCAGACTGCTCTTAATACCGCCGTTTCCGTCGCAGAAATGGGTATTCTGGAAAAATACGGTGTGGAACTTATAGGTGCTAAACTCCCGGCAATCAAGAAGGCAGAAGATCGCACGCTTTTCAAGGCGGCCATGGGGAAGATCGGGCTGGCAGTACCCAACTCCGGTTTGGCGCATAATAACGCAGAAGCGATGGAGGTTATCAAGACAATAGGCTTTCCGGCTATCATCCGGCCGTCATTCACTCTGGGAGGTAGCGGCGGCGGAATTGCCTATAACCTTGAAGAGTATGAAAAAATGGCGATGGGAGGAATTGACGCTTCGCCAACTGATGAAATACTTATTGAGGAGTCGGTCATCGGTTGGAAAGAGTACGAACTGGAAGTCATGCGTGACACCGCAGATAACGTTGTAATAATCTGCTCAATTGAAAATTTCGATCCGATGGGAGTACATACCGGTGACTCGATTACCATTGCTCCTGCCCAGACCCTGACTGATAAGGAATATCAGATCCTGCGCGATGCATCGCTCAAAATCATTCGTGAGATCGGTGTCGATACCGGCGGTTCCAACATCCAGTTTGGCATAAACCCGCGTGATGGGCGCCTTGTGGTTATCGAAATGAATCCTCGAGTGTCGCGATCATCGGCTCTGGCCTCCAAGGCAACCGGCTTTCCGATTGCTAAAATTGCAGCCAAACTGGCGGTCGGATATACTCTGGATGAGGTCACCAATGACATCACCCGAGAAACACCGGCCTGCTTCGAGCCGAGTATTGACTATGTTGTTACCAAAATCCCGCGCTTTACGTTTGAGAAGTTTCCGGCCGCTGATGCAACCCTGACAACCCAGATGAAATCGGTTGGTGAAGTCATGTCGATTGGACGGACTTTCAAGGAATCATTCCAGAAAGCTATCAGGTCGCTTGAAATTGGAGTCAGCGGTTTTGACTCAAAGCTTTTTGATCTTGGATCTGAAACGAGACGTGCGCTGACCGGCAAGGAACAGCAACTCATGCTGGAAAAACTGCGGGTACCGAATGCAGACAGACTCTGGTATGTCGGCGATGCCTTGCGGAGCGGAATGAGCGTGGAAGAAATACAAAAACATACCGCTATTGATCCCTGGTTCCTCCATAATATCCGTCAGATCATCGAAAAAGAGGATGAACTGAAGTCTCTTGCCATTACGGAAATTTCAGGTGCGGTGCTGCGCGAAGCGAAACAGTACGGCTTTTCAGACAAATTTCTGTCGAAACTCTGGAAAACCGGTGAGGATGAGGTGCGTGAGATGCGCTGGAGGCTGGGAGTACGCCCCGTATACAAGCGCGTTGATACCTGTGCCGCCGAGTTCGTTGCCTACACTCCCTATATGTACTCAACGTATGAGGAAGAGTGTGAGTCTGCACCAACCGATAGAAAAAAAATCATGATTCTGGGAGGGGGACCAAACCGGATCGGGCAGGGAATCGAGTTTGATTACTGTTGCGTGCATGGTGCCTTTGCATTGGCTGAAGACGGGTATGAAACTATCATGGTCAACTGTAATCCGGAAACTGTTTCCACTGACTACGATACATCGGATCGGCTCTATTTCGAGCCGTTAACTTTGGAGGATGTCCTTGAGATTGTGGCCAAAGAGAAGCCTGTTGGCGTGATTGTTCAATTCGGCGGGCAGACGCCTCTCAAGCTGGCTGTAGCACTGGAAAAAGCCGGTGTGCCGATAATTGGGACTTCACCTGACGCGATCGACCGTGCTGAAGATCGTGAACGTTTTCAGGAAATGCTTCACAAGTTAGGTCTTCTTCAACCGGAAAACGGCACGGCCAGGACTTTTGAAGAAGCGGAAAAAGTAGTGGAACGCATTGGTTATCCGGTCGTAGTACGCCCCTCATACGTTCTCGGCGGCCGCGCAATGGAAATTGTGTATGATTCTGAAAACCTGCAGCGCTATATGAAAACGGCTGTGCTGGTTTCTCCCGAACATCCGATTCTGATTGACAGCTTTCTGGATGAGGCGATCGAGATTGATGTCGATGCACTCTGTGACGGAACCGATGTGGTTATCGGCGGGATCATGGAGCATATCGAAGAGGCGGGCATTCATTCCGGTGATTCGGCCTGTAGTCTGCCTCCATACTCGATCAGCCAGGAAATTGTGGCCGAAATTCGCAGGCAGACGGTTCTTATGGCACTTGAGCTGAACGTTATAGGTCTGATGAACGTACAGTACGCCGTTAAAGGAACTGTCGTTTATATTCTGGAGGTAAATCCCCGCGCTTCACGCACATCACCATTTGTCTCGAAGGCAACCGGCCGGCCTCTGGCAAAGATAGCCGCTCGCATCATGGCTGGGAAAACCCTTAAAGAACTCGGGGTGGTCGAAGATATCATTCCAAAGCATATTTCTGTAAAAGAGGCTGTTTTTCCGTTTGTAAAATTTCCTGGTGTCGATACTCTTCTTGGTCCCGAAATGAAATCAACCGGAGAGGTAATGGGGATTGGTGAAACTTTTGCCGAAGCTTTTGCCAAATCACAGCTGGGGGCAAATGTAAATCTGCCTCTGTCCGGAAATGTCTTTATCAGTGTCCGGGATGCTGACAAGAAACATGTTGTCAGCGCTGCCGAAAAACTGTATAAAGCCGGATTCGGTATACTTGCAACAGGTGGAACTGCTTTGTTTCTTGAAGAAAAAGGAATTCCGGTCCGGCGCGTTAACAAGGTGCTGGAGGGACGTCCGCATATTGTTGATGCCATCAAGAACGGAGAGGTTCAGCTGGTTCTTAACACCACTCAAGGAGCCCAGGCGGTGGCTGATTCTTTCTCAATCCGGAGAGAGTCATTAATGCATGGGCTTGCGTATTATACGACTGTTGCGGGGGCAAAAGCCGTTGCCGACAGTATTATACTGTTAAAAAATCAGGAGCTGGGTGTTAAACCGATTCAGGATTATCTTTAGTACGGTAGAAAGTGCTATGCGCTTTTAGGGCATTAAACAAGATGCTATTGTTTTTATAGATACTTTCATGTTCGTATGTATCCCTTTTACAGGGCACGTTGAAATATTTTTGTACAGGAGCAGACCACTAGATGTCCCATTCTATACCGGTAACAAAAGAGAGCTTTGAAGCGTTGCAGGAAGAGTTAAAGCGTCTGATTCGTGAAGAACGGCCCAAGGTGATTCAGGATATTTCCGAAGCTCGTGATCATGGAGATCTGTCAGAAAATGCTGAATATGATGCTGCTAAAAATCGTCAGGGTTTTATTGAAGGGCGCATACAGGAAATAAACGGCAAATTGGCCCGTGCACACGTTGTTGATCTCTCTGGTTTGAAACCGGATAAAGTTGTGTTTGGCTGCACGGTGACGGTGTACGATACGGCATCTGAAGAAGAGGCAACCTACAAGATTGTTGGCGAGGACGAAGCCGATATTAAATTAAGCAAAATATCCTGTACGTCACCTGTCGGAAAAGCACTGATCGGCCACAAACTTGATGATTCGGTACGAGTGATTGTCCCGTCAGGTACAAAGGAATACGAAATACTTGATATTAAATACGAATAGAATTAGATTGATACCAGATAAGAGGAGTCACCAATGGCAGGAATTACTAAAGATATGACGTTTTTTGAACTGATGCGTACCTATCCTGAGTCTGTCAGGGTGCTTCAGAAACATAACCTTGGCTGTGTAGGATGCATGGGAGCCCAGAATGAAAGCCTTGAACAGGGTGCCAGGGCGCATGGCCTTGATGTTGACACACTGCTCAGTGACTTAAACGCAGCAATCGGTTAACCGGACTGCAGTAAATACTCACCGCGACCCCCATGAATTGCTTTGTGGGGGTCGATCTGTTTGGTGGTATACTCCCGATAAAGTGTCACTTTTTGCGAGGTTTTCTTTGAATAGACCGGCTCGGCCCCATGCATTCACGACTGTCTTTGATACTCTCTCCCGGCAGTATCTGCAGGGGAAGGATGAAGTGTTGCGTTTGTCGGCAATCGCTCTTCTGGTAGGTGGGCACATTCTGGTTGAGGATCTGCCCGGACTTGGCAAGACGACCGTAGCCCTTGCGCTTGCCGGGATTACCGGGCTCAGCTTCGGAAGGGTACAGTGTACCAGCGATCTTCTCCCGTCTGATATCACCGGGCTTTCAATTTTTAAGCGCGAAGGTGGGGTATTCAGTTTTCAACCCGGTCCAATCTTCAACAATATTGTTCTGCTTGATGAAATAAACCGTGCCATGCCGCGTACCCAGAGCGCCATGCTTGAAGCGATGGAGGAGCGGCGTGTAACAATTGAAGGCGTAACACACCCACTCCCTGATCCATTCATGGTATTTGCAACCCAGAACCCTTCTGATCAGAGCGGCACTTTTCTGCTTCCTGAATCTCAGTTGGATCGTTTTCTGATCTGTACCGGTATCGGATATCCTGCGGAACCGCTGGAGCGGGAAATTATAGCAGGAGGCGGCATCCGTGAACGGATCAGCAGTATGATACCGCTGATAACACCTGCTGAAATAACCGCTGCAAGGAGAGACGTTTTGGCGATCTATCTCTCAGACAAGGTGCTTTCCTATATTCATAATCTGGTTCTGGCAACTCGTTGCCACGATCTGATACTGACCGGACTTTCGACACGGGCTGCAATAAATCTGGCCCAGGCCTCCAAAGCTGCCGCGTATCTGGCGGGGCGCGACTATGTTGCGCCGGACGACGTCAAGAACATTGTCGTATCGGTCTGTGCCCATCGGTTGATTATGCGGAGTGACATGTCAGCCTCCGACAGGGGAGGGGTGATACGGACAATCGTCGCCGGTATAGCGTTGCCTTTGGCCTGAAAATAAGTAAATCCGGTGCACTTTATATTCTGATTACGCTCCTGCTCGGTTTTGCTGCGGTTAATACCGGCAACAATCTGCTGTTTCTGATCGTTTCCGGTTTACTGGCATTTATGTCGGTCACCGGTCTGGCAGGAATGTACAATATCAAAGTACTCATTCCCGACCTTCTCCCTCCTGAAGAAATTTACGCCGGAATTCCCGCCCCTTTCCGTTTATCCGTACGTAATAATAAACGATATCTTCCCTCCTTTCTTATCCGAGTCGAGAACCAGGGCGGGCACGCTCTTGTTTTTCCCGTACTGCTGCAGAACTCTACAACTCATGGGACTGTTTTTGTTACATTCAACCAACGGGGGCCGGCTCCACTTGGAAGAATAACAATCAGCTCACCATATCCGGTCGGTTTTTTTACCCGTTTCTGGAGTTTTGAAAACAGCACTATGGTAACGGTATTTCCACGCCCGATAGCATTCCTGCTACGCGTTGGCGGTGATGAATCTCCGGCAACCGGATCAGGACTGCGCCGGGATCGTGGTTTAAGCGGAGAATTAGAACGGATATATCCGTATTCCGGATCGGAACCGCTCCGGATGATCCATTGGAAGCTATCAGCACGCAGCAATGATTTTATGGTAAAGGGTTTCGGCAGATCTGTTGCTGCTCCACTGATGATAGATCTGGACGCAATAACGGGGCAGGGTGTGGAAGAAAGGTTGTCCCGCGCTGCCTGGCTGGTTCAGCGCTGGGTGCGTGAGCGTCCGGTCGGGATTAAGCTAGGCGCCCGTGTCCTGTCTACCGGCATCGGAAGGCAGCACGGTCTTATGCTGCTGAAGGAATTGGCGTTGTATGGTTGCGATTAGATCTCTGACATCACTATTGACCTATCTCATCGGTTTGTGCGGGATAATCCCACTCTTCCCCTGGTTGACGATGTTTCCTCGCGCGATTCTGGTGGCCGGACTGTTGTCCGGAGTCTGGCAGGATCGCAGAGGGAGTTGGCCGATGAGACCATGGATGCAGAACATTTTGATTGTACCGGTTTTTTTGTATTACGCTCTCCAATTCAGTCGTGCCAACCCGACTCAACCGGTAATCAGTGTGCTGGCAATAATGCTCGCAGTCCGGTTCAGCGGTGAAAAAACGATTCGTCACAGCGTGCAAATTTATGCTCTATCGATATTCTGTCTAGCTTCTTCATCTCTTTTTGATTTGAGCCCTGTGTTTTTGATATATCTCGGTTTACTCATTTTTTTGGGCGCCATTGCCCTGGAACTATTGACTTTCCAGAATCAGGACTTCGCCATGACGGTATCGATACCAGATCTGAAAAGGATTTTGCTTTCAGGATTGCTGATGCCTGTTCTGGCTGTTCCTCTGCTGCTGTTTTTTTTCCCGATAATGCCGCGTACCCAGGTACCACTCTGGCATTTTCTCAATCCGCCGGCATCGCGTACGACCGGATATTCTGATACGGTAGATCCTGGTGGCCACAGCAGTATTGTTGAATCTCGTACACTGGCCTTCCGTGCCGAAATGCCGCAAATATCGCTGTCACAGATTTACTGGCGCGGGACAGTCTTCAACAGGACAGACGGAATCAAATGGATCCGCTCCACTCAGATTCCATCTGAGCAGACTGATTTTACCGGCACAACAGTAGCTCAGACGATCTATCCTGAACCGTCTGCCGCCCGGAATCTGATAGCGCTTGACCGTCCTGCAACAATCGCTCTGCAACGAGTAAAACGCGCACCTGACGGGGTCTTTGAACTTGTAGGAACAACCGGAAGGCGGCTCAGTTATATCGCCAATTCAATTTCAAGCGGTGTAGTACCACAACGCAACCCAGTTAACAGACCATTTTATTTGCAGCTTCCTGAGAAGATGTCTCCCCGGATACAGGCATTTGCCTCGAAAATTGTTCGATTCGGAAAAGGTGATCGATCCAGAGTCGAATATCTGGAGAACCATTTCCGTAACGGAGGATACCGCTATTCAACCAGTGACCTGACGACCGGGGACAGAGCACTTGAACAGTTTCTCTTTGAAAAAAAACAGGGAAATTGTGAGTTTTTTGCATCGTCTTTTGCCGTTCTGCTGCGCGCTGCCGGTGTGCCATGCCGACTGGTAGGCGGATATCTGGGCGGCGAATATAACCAGTTGGGAGGTTATTATCTTGTCAGTGACGATAAGGCTCATGTGTGGGTGGAGGCTTATATAGATGGGAGCGGATGGGTACGTATCGATCCCAGCAGTTTTGCTGCCAACGCCGGAGAAGTCTGGAAATCTACAGTATCATCCAGTCTTAAACTCCGTATTAATCAGACTATTGATTCTTTGAATCACATGTGGAACCGGTCTGTTATAACGTACGACTTAGAGCAACAGATTACTATTGCCCGTTCAGTCGGGACACGTCTGCAGGGAGTTGGATCTATAGCAACTCTGCGTAGAACTGCGCCGTTTATTGCCGCCACTCTCCTGTTTGCCGTTCTGCTGATTGCGTCTAGGAAAGCGTTGCTATTCCAATCCCGTGAACGTCGGATCCTCAATCGTTTTCTTCAATCTGTTGGCAGTGAATGTGATATTGCACCATCGGTTGATGATTTTGGATTATTTGAGATTGCTTCAGCGGCAGATAACTCTCATGTCTCTGAATTTGTTGCCATCTATGCCGGAGCGATTTATCACGACCGAAAACTTACGGATAACGAGTATCTTTATTTGAAGCAGATTCTTGCAGCTTTTAAGAGAGGAAAGGCAAAAAAACCTTGACTTGGAACCTCGATTCGGGCTATTAAATCCGTTCTTATATGGTGGCTGTGGTGAAGCGGTTAACACGTGCGACTGTGACTCGCATATTCGAGGGTTCGATACCCTCCAGCCACCCCAAAAACTCAAAGGCCGCGTCGATTGACGCGGCCTTTTTTTTCGATCGTTTCCTGTCGTACTATCCTACCTCTGTATACTCGCGCACGCGAAATTCCGCCCCCAGTGATTCCGCTAGTACCCGGCAGGCTGTTACATCAATATCCGGTACCGTCACTATACTGGCAATAACCTGCGGAATGTGCGCCGATGCAGACCGTATAAAATCGCAAACGCCGGAAAAACCGGCTTCACCAAAGGGGGTGTTGCAGAGACGTCTGTACGTGGCGGAATCAGCGGCATTCAGACTTATGGAGATGCTGTCCACAAGGCCTGCCAGTTCCGGCAGGATGTTTTTACCATGTGCCAGGTTGGCCTGGCCATCGGTGTTAATACGCACGTGGTAGCCGCGCAATTTGAGGACGCCAGCCACCTGTTTGACCAGGTCCAACCGGATCAGTGGCTCTCCGTAGCCGCAAAATACCACTTCATCAATCCCTTCCGGTTGACCGATTGCTGCAATTATTTCTTCAAAGGTAGGTTCCGCCTCGAGTAGCAGGTTATGTCCCTTTACCGTGAAGTCGTCGAATTTTGCACAGAAGGAACATCGGTTTGAACAGCGGTTGGTGATATTCAGATACAACGAGTTGCGAATTCTGTAGGCAATCTTGGTCGATTGGTCCCAGAGGCGTATGCCGAATAGGTCACCGGCATTCTTGGTTGTGATCCGGGCAACATCATCCAGGGTCAACCCTTTTAATTCGGCGAGTTTTTCGGCAGCCAACCGCGCATATGCCGGTTCGTTGCGTTTTCCACGATGTGGAACCGGAGTCAGGTAAGGGCAGTCAGTCTCAACCATCATGTGGTCTATGCTGACTGACCGTACGACTTCCTGCAGGCTTTGGTTACCGGGGTACGTGATTGTTCCGGGTATTGATATATGGAATCCGAGCGAGATCGCTTCGGAAGCCATAGCGGCATCTCCTGAAAAACAGTGCAGGACGCCTTTTCGTACCGACTCCTCTCGAATAATTGTCATGACACGGATATGAGCATCGCGATCATGTATGATAACCGGTTTGTCCAGTTCTGCTGCAATCCGGAGAAAACGGCGAAAAACCAACTCCTGCAGATCTCGCGGAGAACGGTCGCGGTAGAAATCAAGACCTATCTCACCGATGGCAACAACCTTGAGACTTGAGACAGCAAGGTCCCTGATGATTGTGTAACAGGCATCGGTTACCCGCCCTGCGTCATGGGGATGAATGCCGACAGCTGCGTACAGTTGAGGGTATTTCTCTGCCAGTTTTACTGATTCCCAACTGGATTCAATATCGGTACCGACAACAAGAATGGCAGAAACACCTGCATCTTCAGCACGTTTCAGCATGTCGTCAAAGTCTCCGGCGTAGTCCCTGTAGTAAATATGTGCGTGGGAATCAATCAGGACATGTTTTTTATCCAACATAATTAAGCCTTTAATTCCTCTTTGAGACCTTCAATTACTGCCTTGACTTCGCCAATCATGTCGGCAGCCTGGGAGGACTTTTCATGTCTGAGGTAGTTTTCAAAATGCAGAATTGCATCGCCCGTACGATCCTGGTCCATACAAATACCACCCAGTGTCAGGTACGCCATGCTGTAGGACGGGTCACACCGCACAGCTTCAATGCAGGCATCCTCGGCTTCTTCGAGTTCTTCCAGATCATAATATAATTCGCCCAGATTAAAATGGGCAGCAGGATCTTCGGGATCAATTTCAACTCCTCTAGTGAAGGCAGCGACAGCACCTTCGACGTCTCCCTGACCATAAAGAGCATCTCCCAGAGCGTTGAGAGCGAAAACGTTATCCGCTTCAAGCTCGAGCGCCTGTCTAAATGCCCGGATAGCGTCTTCACATCGATCCTGACTGTTGTAGACCAGGCCGATACTCACGAGAGCATCAGCGTCTTTCGGGTCTATTTCGAGAACTTTTTTATAACAGCCCAGTGATTCTTTATGGTTGCCCGCTTCGAGCAGCATGTCCCCCAGTGTCGTCAGTGCATCGGCATCATCAGGGGCCAGATTGAGCCCTTCACGGTATCTGGCAATGGCATCTTCAAGGCGCCCGTCTTCAGCAAATGCATCGCCAAGATAAAACCAGCTGTCCGGTTGGTTTTTATTGCCTTCCCAATAAGCTTCGAAGAGAGAAATTGCCTGTTTTACTTCTCCGCGATCGAGAAGATCAAGTCCCTTTTTAACTGTTGCGTCCAACTCAATATCACTCATGTTCTGTTCCCTTCATTGTCTATATTGTTTATAATTTCGAACAATATCATATCTGAGTTTAATCGGCAATTGATGCAATTATGCAACAATGAGTTTTAAACATATTTTATTTTATGCTAATATCGGCATGTCTGCCACTGGAAAGGAATTTACGACAGTATGAATGCCAGAGTTTCGATGGAAGAAAGGAAAAAAAGATATCGCGAAGCGATTATTATCGTTCTTGCCATCATTCTGATTGTTTTTCTGACCCGTGCAGAGATCAGTCTGACCCAGCTAAGTGCAGGCGCCAAACTGGGAAGTAATATTGCTATTTTTGCTGTGATAAATGTAGTCATTCTTCTCGTAATTTTACTTGTGTATCTGGTCAGCCGCAATATTGTAAAACTTTTTGTTGAAAGCCGGTCTAACCCCTTTGCAAAAAAACTGCGAACAAAACTTGTCCTTTCATTTGTTGCCCTTTCTCTTGTGCCAACACTGTTGCTTTTTTTTGCCGCTGCCGGATTTATAAACAACACCGTTCATAACTGGTTTAACGCTCAGGTAGAAACATCTTTAAGCGAGTCGCTTGAGGTCGCACAGACATACTACAAAAGTTCAGCATCGAATTCTCTCTATTACGGTAAACAGATCAGCAACTTCATTAAAGATCAAAAACTGCTGAACGAGGCGAATCTCCCGCAGCTCAAAAAGCTGATCCATCAGAAACAGAGTGAATACAATCTCGGAGTGGTTGAGGTATACTCTGCTCAGCGAGAGGAGTTGGTCAGGGCCTCAAATCCGGCTGTTCCCAAAGGTGAATTTACTAATCCGACATCAGAAGATATCAAGCGAGGTCTTTCAGGAGAGGAGCTGACAAGGGTCAATCAGGCGGGAAAAGCCGATTTGATCCGGGGAATTGTGCCGGTCCGTTCGACATGGAACGAGTCTGATATTGTTGGAGTAGTTGTCGTAAATTATTATGTGCCGTATTCGCTTGTAAACAAAATGAAAGAGATCACCGAGTCATATCATGAATTTCGTCAACTCAAAATCCTGAAAAATCCAATCCGGGCCGGCTACATAATTACTCTTTTTTTAATTGCGATGGTCATTGTCTTTTTTGCATACTGGATGGGAGTCTATCTGGCAAACAGCATGACCAAACCGCTTCAGGAACTTGTCGATGCAACCCATGCTGTCGCGGGTGGTAACCTAGATGTCCGGATTGAGTCCTATTCTGTTGATGAAATAGGTATGCTGGTGCAATCATTTAATCTAATGACTGAAGACTTACGTACCAAGCAGTCCGCACTGAATATATCAAATCTCGAACTGCTTCGCAGTAATCAGGAAATTGAGCGGCGTCAGCAGTACATGGAAATTGTTCTGCGTAATATTGCAGCTGGTGTTATTTCAATTGATAGTGAAGGAATATTACGAACAATAAACACCTCTGCCGAGCGTTTACTCGGATTAAGTGCCATAAATGTTCTGGGGAAAAATTTCCGCGACGTAATTATTGATAAACACCTCGAAATAGCCACTGACTCCATTAGAGACCTGTTGCAGTCGAAACAGGGGACGATCAGCAAGCAGGTTTTTCTCGATCTTCGTGGTTCTCGTATGGCTCTGCAGCTGCATTTAACTCTTCTGCGAGCCGGAAACGGTGAAATACTGGGTATGGTTGCAGTGCTTGATGACCTGACCCAGATGATGCGAGCTCAACGTATGGCCGCGTGGCGTGAGGTTGCCCGCAGAATAGCCCATGAAATTAAAAACCCTCTTACTCCGATACAGCTTTCTGCCCAACGTCTCAGAAAGCGATATCTTTCACGCTTTGATGACGATGAGAAGGTCTTTGACGAATGTACAGAAATGATTATTAAATCGGTTGATGATCTGAAAAATCTAGTCAATGAATTTTCAAATTTTGCCCGTTTGCCGGCTATTCAACCTGAACCAAACGATCTTAACGGTTTGATTCGAGAGTCATTGACACTGTATCAGGAAGCACATAGGGGCGTTCAATTCAAATTCACTATGGATTCCAGGATGCCGAAATTGATGATTGACCGCGATCAAATCAAGCGTGTGCTGATCAATATACTTGAAAATGCCGTCGCTGCCATGTCAGAGCAGGGGATTGTAACCATTACAACGGTCTTTGATGATGTTCTGAAAATGGCGACCATAAACATTGCTGATAATGGTCCAGGTATTTCAGCGGGAGATAAACCGCGTTTGTTTGAACCCTACTTTTCAACCAAAAAGAGCGGTACTGGTCTTGGTTTGGCCATAGTGAGCAGTATAGTGACAGATCATGGCGGTTTTGTACGAATTCGTGACAATATGCCGCACGGAGCCGTATTCATAGTAGAGTTGCCCGTAGGATTAAATGCAGGAATAAATATTTGACTATTGCCGCTGTGATTTAAATGATGATGAGGAGTTGTTATGTACCACACAGTACTGATTATTGATGATGAAAAGGATATCAGAACCGCACTTACCGGGATTCTTGAAGATGAGGGGTATCAAGTCCTGAATGCGGAAAGTGGCGCCGAAGGTCTCGAAATTGCCCAACAGGAACTTCCTGACCTGATTCTTCTAGATATCTGGATGCCGGGCATGGATGGTCTGGAAGTTCTCGGAATTCTCAAGAAAGAGCTTCCACAGGTGACTGTCATCATGATTTCCGGACATGGAACGATTGAAACAGCGGTTCGTGCTACTAAGTTGGGTGCTTTTGATTTTATCGAAAAGCCGCTTTCACTCGAAAAAGTGCTGATCAGTGTTGCCAATGCATTGCAGTTGCAGGAATTAAAAGTACAAAATGCCGAACTCAAGCGTTCAGTTTCTGACGATTCTGAAATTATCGGCGAATCTTCTGAAATTATATCCGTTCGGGAGCAAATCAGGCGAGTATCATCAATATCCGCTCCAGTGCTGATTAGCGGAGAAAACGGTACCGGGAAGGAATTGATAGCATGCTCAATACATTGTAGCAGTCCGAGACGTGAACGACCTTTTATAACGGTACATTGCTCGGCCATTCCTGAAGAACTTATCGAAAGTGAGCTGTTCGGCCATGAAAAAGGTGCATTTAACGGCGCGATGTCACACAAGAAAGGGCGTTTTGATCAGGCTGACGGCGGCACACTGCTTTTGGATGAAATAAGCGAACTGCCATTGTCCACCCAAATAAAAATTCTTCGATTTATTCATGATGGCCGTTTTGAGCGAGTCGGCGGTAACCGTCGAATTTCTGCAGACATTCGTTTAATTGCAGCTTCCTCCAGGTCACTGGAGCTGGATATGGCGGCGGGCAGATTCAGTTCTGATCTTTTTTATCAATTGAGCACCATACCGCTTCGGGCTCCGGCTTTACGTGATCGTTTGGAAGATGTCGGGGCTCTCGTCCAGCATTTTGTTGCTCAATTTTTTCGTCGGGAAGGAGGAGAAGCAAAGGCTTTTCTACCCGATGCGATTTGCAGACTCCAGAGATATTCGTGGCCTGGCAATCTCCGCGAATTAAAGAATGTTGTGGAGCGGTTACTTATCATGACACCTGGACGTGTTCTTTCTGCCGATGATATTCCCCGTTTTTCTGGAGAGCCGGAAGCACCTCTCCCCTCAATGGGTGGAGCTCTTTCGCGGTCAGCGTTGCGGGACGCCCGGGAGGAATTTGAGCGCGAGTTCATTATTCACAAACTGGAGGAAAACGACTGGAATATTTCCCGCACTGCTGAACTGATTGACCTGGAACGGAGCAATTTACATCGTAAAATAAAAAGTTACGGGATAGATGTACGGAGACAATATTAATGCTGTCAGCCTTTAAAATCCGCTCTGCCAAGCTGCTGCTCTGCGTCATATTAGTTGCAACTGCCAGCATAGCCGCTCTTTTCTACGGTCGTTGGTACATACAAAATTCTACACCTGATATAAATTCGCTAAATCTATTACGCGAAGCGTATGCAGTTGTACTTGCAAACCATGTTGAAAAACCTGATCCTAAAAAACTGGTACTTAAAATGGTCGACGGTATGCTTGCCACACTCGACCCGCATAGCGCCTATCTACCTCCCGAGCCATATCACGAGATGGAAGTTAATATGTCGGGTTCTTTTGGTGGTGTCGGTATTGAACTCGGTACAAAAGAGGGCAAGTTGATGGTTATTGCCCCGATCGATGATACACCAGCCTTCCGGGCTGGAATACAGGCCAATGACCACATCTGGAAGATCGATGGTACTTTGACTAATGGAATGAATATTTCTGCAGCTGTTAAGCTGATGCGGGGAGAGAAAGGGACACCGGTCACTCTGACCATAATCCGCTCAGAGAACTCCCGGCCGCTTATTATTAAACTTGTTCGCGACACAATAAAATTGAAAAGTCTGAAACCAAAATTGCTTGAATCAGGATATGGATACATCCGGATATCTCAGTTTCAGGAGCGTACCGGAAATGAGTTCAAAGAGGCGTTGCAAGAACTTCATACAAAATCCGGCGGATCTTTTAAGGGGTTGATTCTTGATCTGCGTTATAATCCTGGCGGCTTGATACATTCATGCGTCGAGGTAGTCAATTGCTTTCTCGGCGATGATATACACAATACTGCGATCGTTAGTACCCGGGGACGATCGCCCGAATCCAATCGAGTATACAATGCGACGTTGGGAAATAAGGAACCAAGATACCCGATTGTAGTACTTATTAACGGCGGAAGTGCCAGCGCATCCGAAATTGTTGCCGGAGCTCTGCAGGACCATAAACGTGCAATCATTATGGGCACACAGAGTTTCGGTAAAGGGTCTGTTCAATCAATCTTTCCGATGAGGGGTAATGCCGCTCTCAAGCTGACAACCGCTCGCTATTATACTCCGAGTGGCCGTTCAATTCAGGCCAAAGGGATTGTTCCGGATGTAGAGGTGCCAAACATAATTCCGTTGCCGGTAAAAGAGAAGGGTATGGAGGTCACGGAGAAAAATCTGGAAAGGAGTTTTGCTTCTGAAGACAAGGAGGTCGCTCCGCAACCAAAGTTTCAAGAGTCGCTTCATGGTGCAGCAGCCAAAGATACTGACCTGCGGAAAGATTATCAGCTTAGTCGGGCAGTCGAGTTGTTGCATTCCCTCACATTACTGAAGGAAAAAGGGTATTAACCGCTCCCATATGCGACAGGTAATCAGCTTAACCCGCGGTTTCTGAACACTCTCATCAGAAGAACTCCCATGATCGAGAGACAAAGACCAACACAAAGGAGCAGGTAGCCTATTGACCGTCCTTCACCCCATCCCCACAGATCCTTGTTTTTCATGAAATATATCAAGGCAAAGCCGCCAAAAGTGCCGACTCCTCCGATAATGTAGGCTGCAAAGGCAATAACTGCCAGACCGACTCCCTGTTTTTTAGCCATGTGTTACCTCTTACTCTCTCAGTCGTTCAATAATTCCCGCAGTTTTGCCCCAATATCACACTCCCGCATCAATGCTTCACCGATCAGAAATGCACCGGCTCCTTCGCCCTGCAGCCGGACTATATCAGTACGACTATTGATGCCGCTTTCAGTTACCAGCAGACGATCTGCAGAGATCATGAGGGCCAGACGACCGGTTGTTCCAAGATCGGTCTCAAATGTCCTCAAATTTCGATTGTTGACGCCAATAAGAGTGCAGTCGGTTTTTAAAGCTTTTTCCATCTCTGCTTCATCGTGAACTTCGAGCAGTACATCAAGATTAATGTCTTTAGCTATAGCATAAAACTCGCGCAACTGGTTCAGATCAAGTATTGATGCGATTAACAGTATCGCATCAGCTCCTGCGGCACGAGCCTCAAATATCTGGTATGGATTACAGATGAAGTCCTTGCGCAAAAGAGGCAGGGATACCGTCTCACGAATAAGAGACAGGTAACGTAAATGCCCCATGAAAAAAGTTTCGTCGGTCAGTACCGAGAGACAGGTCGCGCCATTTTGTTGGTAAACCTCTGCAATCTCTATTGGATCAAAGTTTTCGCGGATAACTCCCTTACTCGGCGATCCCTTCTTGACTTCGGCAATGATTGCCGTCCAGTCTGAAGCAGCCGCTTCGCGCAGATGACGTTCAAAACCGCGTGGAAGATCCTCGAGGTCGCTGATGCGGGACTTTAGTTCGCTGATGGGTGCGATTGCCATTGTGGCTGCAATCTCTTTTAATTTGTGGGCGACAATTTTCTTAAGGATGTCGGGCGTATCGGTAGTCATGTGAAGATATTCTCCCTATTACTGCACATTAGTCAACATCGCCAGCTTTTCCAGTTGCTGCAATGCCCGGCCAGAATCGATAGACTCGGCAGCCAGAATCATACCTTCTGCCGGTGTGGAAGCTTTTCCTGCGGCCACAAGAGCAAAACCGGCATTCAGGAGGACAATATCTCTCCGCGGTCCCCGTCCACCGCCAAGTACGATTTTTACTATCTCGGCGTTAGCAAATGCATCGCCGCCTTTGAGGTCAGCCATCGTACAGCGAGTAAAGCCAAACTGCTCCGGAGTGATGCTACTCAGCGTGACACCAGCCTGAGTAACCTCAGCTACCATGGTTTCACCGGTTAAAGTCATCTCGTCCATGCCGTCTGAGCCATGAACCACAAAACCGTGGCGGCATCCCAACTTGTGTAGAACACCGGCAAGTTTTTCTACCAGATCATCACGATAGACCCCCATCACCTGACAGTCGGCTTTGGCAGGGTTGGTCAAAGGACCTAGGATATTAAAAATTGTACGGATGCCTATCTCTCGACGCGGGCCGATGGCATGTTTCATTGCACCATGCAGAGCGGGGGCAAAGAGGAAGCCTATACCGATCTGGTCAATGCAGCTCTCTACCGTTATGGGTGGTACCTCCAGATTGATGCCAAGTCTCTCCAGCACGTCTGCACTTCCGCACGCTGAAGATACCGAGCGGTTGCCATGTTTCGCTACCTTGACACCGCAGGCTGATACAACGAAGGCCACGGTTGTTGAAATGTTAAAGGTGTTGGTACCGTCTCCGCCGGTTCCGACTACATCCAGAATAGTTTCCCGGTCAATATTGATATCGTCACGGTCAATCCCCAGCACCCCTTTACCAACATTGATCGGTGTGGCCCGCTCCCGCATGACGCGTGCCGCGCCGGTAATCTCCTCGACAGTTTCACCTTTCATTCGAAGGGCGGTAATGAATGCACCGATCTGGGACGGGGTGCACTCACCAGACATTATCTGATTCATAACCTCGATCATCTCGCCTTCGGTCAGATCTTCACGGTCGACAACTTTAGCGATGGCTTTTTTTATCATTTTTGTACCTCCATACGAAAAGAGGGGATGTTGCCATCCCCTCACGGTTGTTATGTCAGCAAGAGGAATTATGCCTCTGCTTTGATCTTTCGGATAGCCTCACGAATCAAGGCTTCAGCCAGATCAGGAACCACTTCCCAAACGATTCGCTGTATGATTTCCTTTGATGCGTTAGATATGGCAGCTTTTAATTGTTCTTCTGTCAGAGAATCGGGACGAGTGCTTACGACGGGGGTTGGTATTTCAGTGAAAGTTTTTGATTCCAGCGCGGTCGATTCTTCATAGGTCGGAAGCTGAGTGGCAATATCGGCTAAATCAGGAGCAGAAACGGTGAATTCCGGATCCTGGACTGGTGAGAAAACCGGTGTTCCCGGAGTTGTTGTGTTATTTTCAAAAGCAATATCACCAAAAGATGATTCCTGGTCCGGGACCATCTGCTCCGTCAAGGTCCTCAGAGGAGGGACAGCAACTGTTTCTTCTTCGAATTCAAACGTGTTTTCCTCAACCGGTACCCATTTGGATCCGGTATGTTGTGGCGATATATTTGCCGGAACAGAGGTGTTTAGAAGCTGCGCATCATTTTCTTCGGTGACTATAGCAAATACATCCGGTTCAAACTCTACTGCAGAAGTAGCTGAATCTGCAGTAGTGACATTTGGTTCAACTGACGTTTCAACCTCAGGTGTAAAGGCCCCCCATATATCATCCGGAACTGCTGGTTGTGAAACTTCTGGCTGATGGATACTATCCGGCGCCACAAAAACGGCAGCAGTAACTTCAGGAGCTTGTTCGCTGAACATTTCAAGGCCATGTTGCGGAGGTGAGATAAACGATGCTGCTTCTCTGGAGGCTCCTAATTCCAGGAGCGCCTTTACTTTGGCGATTATTTGCTGCGACTCAAACGGTTTGGATATAAAATCATCAGCGCCGCTTTTTTTTGCTTTTTCCTCGTCAAATGCTTCAAATGATCCTGTCAGGATTAAAATTGGTTTGGCAGCCAGAGAGGGAGTCGAGCGCACAGCTTCCGCCACTTCGAAACCGGTCATTCCGGGCATCAGAGCATCGATCAGTAAAATATCCGGATTGATTTCATGTGCCTTATCAACAGCGGCTTTGCCGTTATCAACGATTGTTAGAGAGTATTCGTCTCCTCCAAAAATTATACCGATTACTTTCTGGATGGTGATACTGTCGTCGGCGACCAGCACTTTAATGCTCATCGAACCCTCCCTTGCTGAATGGATACGCAAGAATAATTAATGCGGAAACAACTATCACAGGCGCAATAACGTGTCAAGGCATTAGCGTTTCAGGGGTTTTCATGCTGTTGGTAATCTCTTCAGCAATCTTTGGAGAAGAAAATATGGAAACGGCCAAACTCGAAATATCCCTCCGCAACTGGCTAAACTGGCGTACGTTTGTATAGTCAAGGCGCACAGTTAAAAGAATAACATATAAATCCTGTTCGGGGTCAATCCAGATTGATGAACCGCTGTACCCGGTGTGGCCGTATGACATGTCAGAAAAATAGTCTCCGCGGGGTGACGAAAATGGAGAGTTGATGTCCCACCCCAGACCCCTGATAATTTTTCCGTTATTATAAAAGTAGGGAGATGTCATCTGGGTTATGACACGCTCTTTGAAAATGCGAATCCCGCTGTATGTTCCTTTGTTAAGGATCATGGTTGCAAATCTGCTCAAATCACTGGCAGTACTGAATAGTCCGGCATGTCCAGCCACTCCGTTAAAACGCTGCGCATTAACATCCTGTACAACCCCGGCTTTCAGAATTCTGTTCATTCCTGCCGTTGGTGCGATAACGGCAAAATCTGCCAGTGGTAGAAAGGTTGTATCTGCCATGCCGGTAGGAGCATAAATAAATTCAGCGCAATATCTGTCTAACGGGATGTGGGCTGCACGTTTTACCAGTTCCCCGAGTAGTATGAAGTTAATGTCAGCATAACGAAAGCGATTTCCGGGCAAGGTTCCCTTGTTTTGAATAATCATTTTTTTTATTAAACTCTTCAGCGGTTCTTCAGCTGAAATTTCAACATCATTCAGTCCGGACGTATGTGTGAGTAAATTAAGAATCGTTATCTCTTCACAATCTGTTCCTTCAAGCTCAGGGAACCAGCGGGTTAATGGATCAAGCAGGGTAATTGTTCCCTGTTCGAGTAGTTTCATGATGGCAGGAGCAGTTGCAATGACCTTGGTGAGAGATGCGATGTCAAAGAGCGTCCGCTCCGAAAGCAGGGGGAGGGCGGCATCCGGATACAACCGGCCTTGCGCGGTGGCGTAAAGCTGGCCGGTATGATTGCCAACAACTACAACTGCACCGGAAATCATACCGCGCCGGATAGCATTTTCCAGTATGACGTCGATAGATATGGCACGCCCGAAATCCATCAGATCATCAGCAGCGGAGAGTGTGGGCGAAAGCGAAATGAATACGGCGATAAGGATAAAGCGGAAAATAATCACGGGTTCGCTCTGTTGCTCTTTCTTACGACAAAAAAGCCTCCGCATGCGGAGGCTGAAGGATGAAAAAAACTTCCGGAAAGGTCAGGATCGGTAGTCGGCGTTTATACTGATGTATTCATGTGTCAAATCCGAGGTGTACACGGTGGCGCACCCGCTCCCTGCACCCAGACCAACGGAAACGGCAAATTCCATCTTTTTGAGAACTTCTGAACCACGGACTTCAGCATCTTCGCCTGCAAAAATGCCGTTTCTTGCCATACAGACATCATCAAAATGCAGTGACAGCATTGACTGATCTACTTCGGCACCGGAGTAACCGACTGCTGCAAAGATCCTCCCCCAGTTGGCATCCTGACCGAAAAAAGCCGTCTTAACCAGGCTTGAGTTAGCAATGGCCATAGCGGCCCGCTTCGCATCTGAATCGGTTTTGGCTCCGCTGACCCGAATTTCGACAAACTTTGTTGCACCTTCTCCATCTTTCACTATCTGTTTGGCCAGTGAAAGCAGAACGTCATTCAAGATTGCAGAAAAAACCTTTCCTTCGGATGAATCTGCCATGATGACCGGATTTCCCGACATCCCGTTAGCCATAATCAGGCATGTGTCATTAGTTGACATGTCGCCATCAACTGTGATGGCATTAAAAGATGTGTCAATGGCACGGCGGAAAGTCTTCTGCATAAATGCCGGTTCTACGGCGGCATCTGTGAGGATGAAAGAGAGCATGGTAGCCATGTTGGGCATTATCATGCCGGCTCCTTTTGCAATGCCTGCCACGGTATACCTGACTCCTCCGGATTCTCCGCTTTCGGATGCCATTTTCGGGAAGGTGTCAGTTGTCATGATGGCCTGTGCAACGTCGTCCAGAGTACCGGAGCCGAGACCATCAATCAGGGCAGGGATACTGACCCGAATCCTCTCCATCGGCATCTGCACGCCAATCACGCCGGTTGAACAGATTTGGACTGCACCGGGATCTATACCAAGCTCGCGTGCAGCCAAACGAGTTGTCTCCCGAGATACCTCCATTCCAGGTTCACCGGTACAGGCGTTGGCATTGCCGCTGTTAACAATCAGCGCCTGTGCGAATCCTCCCGCGATATGTTCTCGGGATACCAGTACCGGGGCAGCCTTGACGGTACTGGTGGTAAAAACAGCAGCAGCCGTGGCAGGTACTTCTGAAAATATAAGCCCCAGATCTTTGCGCCCTGGTTTCTTAATGGCGGCTTCAACCGTTGAAAAGCGAAATCCCTTGATGTCCATATAAACCTCGATACCCTCGGATATGCGGAGACACAGAGAATATATATCCGGTAGTTAAAATAATGTTCAGCCGGTTTGTTGTTATACCTTCTTAATGACCCGGTATTTCAGGAAATAATGATATTATTTTCCGCAGCACTTCTTGTATTTTTTGCCGCTTCCACACGGGCAGGCATCGTTTCGTCCCGCTATTTTCTGGCTTTTTGCCGGTTCCTGGGCCCGTTCTTCACCGCTTCCCAGATTAAATACCAGCTTCTTGTTTTGCATTTCCTCTTCCATCGCCTCGATTTCTTCTCCATCGTTATTTATCTGTACCCAAAAAACACGTTCTACAACCTCTTCACGAATACGGACTATCAGTTCCATAAAAAGGTTATAGGCTTCTTTTTTGTATTCCTGTTTGGGATCTTTCTGCCCATAACCACGGAGGCCGATACCTTCCTTGAGGTGGTCGATGTTCAGCAGGTGATCCTTCCAATGAGTGTCAATGGCCTGCAGCATCATGACTTTGATGAGATGGTCGATAAGTTCGTCACCCATTTCATCCACCCGAGCAGTAAAGACGGCATGAGCCTGCTCGTATAGTGTGTCACGAAAGTTGATTGGAGTCAGTCGGCCGACCATCTCCTGTGGCAGATCGAGTTGAAGGTTAAAGGATTTGTAGACGCTTTCACTGATCCCCTGCCATTCCCATTCATGCGGCGGAACCTTGTCAATTGCGAACGCCGAGACAATATCCTCTATCGTCTCGTCCAGCATTTCCAGAAAACTTTCACGAATATCCTGGCCGCCAAGAATTTCACGACGCTGACTGTAAATGACTTCGCGCTGCTTGTTCATGACATCGTCATATTCAATGAGATGCTTTCGGATGTCGAAGTTATGCGCCTCGACTTTTTTCTGGGCATTTTCTATCGACCGTGAAATCATGCCGTGAGTAATTGCCTCTCCTTCCTCGATTTTAAGAAGGTCCATGATTTTAGAAACGCGCTCAGATCCAAAAATACGCAATAAATCATCTTCAAGTGACAGGTAAAACTTTGAAGAACCGGGATCACCCTGACGTCCGGAGCGGCCGCGAAGCTGGTTGTCAATGCGGCGTGACTCATGCCGTTCTGTCCCGAGGATGTGGAGTCCGCCGAGTTTGATCACTTCATCATGTTCGGCAAGACATTCACTCTTGTATGAGGCAAGAACAGTTTCATACTGCTCTTCGGTGGCTTCCGGATTTGACCGTTGCCACTGTTTGGCCAGAGCATCAGGGTTACCCCCCAGCACAATGTCTGTGCCGCGCCCAGCCATGTTGGTGGCGATCGTTATGGAACCTTTTCGACCGGCCTGGGATACGATCTCCGCCTCCCGTTCATGCTGCTTGGCATTCAGCACGTTGTGAGGAACGCCCTGTCGTTTCAGCAGTTCTGCCAGAACTTCCGACTTTTCGATCGAAATGGTTCCAACAAGACAGGGTTGACCGGTAGCGTAATGATCTTTTATGTCCTCGATAACCGCTTTGAACTTCTCCATTTCGGTTTTGTAAATTACATCCGGAAAATCCGGTCGTACAAGCGGCCGATTCGTTGGTATAACACATACTTCAAGTTTGTATATTTTATGAAATTCCTCTGCTTCAGTATCAGCTGTCCCGGTCATGCCGGATAGTTTGCTGTACATGCGGAAATAGTTCTGAAAGGTAATTGTCGCCAGAGTCTGGTTTTCATTTTCTATCTTTACCCCTTCCTTTGCCTCGATCGCCTGATGGAGCCCGTCAGACCAGCGGCGACCGGGCATGAGGCGGCCGGTAAACTCATCAACAATAAGCACTTCCCCATCTTTTACCACATAGTCCACATCAAGCTTGTACATGGCATGAGCGCGCAAGGCCTGATTGACATGATGGAGTATCTCTATATTACGGGGATCGTACAGGTTGTCTATCTTCAGAAGTTTTTCTACTTTCAGAACACCTTGTTCAGTCAAGGTTGCGCTTTTGGCTTTTTCATCAATAGTGAAATCCCCGGTATATTCCTTTCGCTTGCCTGAAAGAGTATTGGCCTCAACTTCAAGGACTTCACCTTTTTCCAGTTTTGGAATGATGGCATTAATAATGTAATATTTGTCGGTTGAATCTTCCGTCGGGCCGGAAATAATCAGTGGAGTGCGGGCCTCGTCGATGAGAATAGAGTCTACTTCGTCCACGATAGAGTAGTTAAAACCGCGCTGAACGTAGTCATCAAGGTTAAACTTCATATTATCACGCAAATAATCGAAGCCAAATTCGTTGTTTGTTCCATATGTAATATCGGCAGCATAGTTCATGCGTCGCTGGTCATCTTCAACACCATGAACGATGATCCCTACCGTCAATCCGAGGAAATTGTACAGGCGCCCCATCCATTCGGAGTCACGCTTTGCCAGATAATCATTGACGGTTACAACGTGAACCCCCTTGCCGGAAATTGCATTTAGGTAGGCGGGGAGGGTGGCCACCAGAGTTTTCCCCTCGCCGGTTTTCATTTCGGCAATTTTGCCAGCATGCAGTACCATTCCGCCAATCAACTGAACATCAAAATGACGCATGCCGAGAACTCGTTTACCCGCTTCGCGGCAGACGGCAAATGCTTCAGGTAACAATGAATCTAGAGATTCCCCCTTTGCGCACCTCTCCTTGAATTCCACGGTCTTATTGGTAAGTTGTGCGTCTGAAAGTGCCGAGGTGGAAGCTTCAAGGGCATTTATTTTTGAAACAACCGGCCACATTTTTTTTATTTCGCGTTCGTTCTTGCTACCGATAAACTTTTTCAAAAGGGAACTGAACATGTGATTATCTCCCGAAGGTTTAAATAAGTGGAAACAACATTAATCACTACCATATATCGTTAATATTTGCCATAAGGCTTTGCTTTCTCCGTCGCGTGTGGTGCCGATGAAGCCCGCAGTATCGAAACAGTTAGACATTAAACCGGAAATGCATAACGTCGCCATCCTTAACGACATACTCTTTTCCTTCCAATCTCATCAATCCCTTTTCTTTAGCCCCGGATTCTCCCGAGCAGGATATGAAATCGTTAAAACTGATTACTTCGGCACGAATGAACCCCTTTTCGAAATCCGAGTGAATCACGCCGGCCGCTTGCGGCGCCTTGGTGTTCTTGACGATTGTCCAGGCGCGAACCTCCTTGACACCTGCGGTGAAATAAGTAATGAGACCTAATAACGCATATCCGCTGCGAATGAGACGGTCAAGACCTGCTTCCTCAAGGCCCATATCATCTAGAAAAGCCTGTTTTTCCGGAGTATCAAGCTCCGCAATTTCGGCCTCCAGTTTTCCGCAGATAACTACTACACCGGCTCCTTCGGCAGAGGCAATGTTCCGAACCGTGGCAACGTTGGGGTGACTGCCTTCCAGGTCATCTTCAGCTACGTTGGCAACATACAGTACCGGTTTGTCGGTCAGAAGGTGAAGGTCGCGCATCCAGATTTTCTCGTCCTCATTCTGGGCGATACCCTGAAGTTTTTTGACCTGTTCGAGAAGAGCCCGAACCCGTAGATATAAATCCACTTCTTCCTTGGCTTTAATGTCACCGCTACGAGCCATTTTTTCAGCCCGCTGTAATTTCTTTTCGATGGTGTCAAGGTCTGCAAGAGCGAGTTCGGTGTTTATGACCTCTATGTCATCGGCGGGTGAGACTCGTCCATTCACATGGACGACATTGTCGTCATCGAAACAGCGTACAACATGCACTATCGCATCAACACTGCGAATATGGCCCAGAAACTGGTTTCCGAGACCCTCTCCCTGACTTGCACCTTTGACAAGGCCGGCTATATCGACAAATTCAATAGTCGTAGGTTGTATTTTCTGTGGGTTAACGATCGCGGATAATTTGTCCATTCGGGGGTCGGGTACCTGAACGATCCCGATATTTGGTTCAATTGTACAAAACGGATAATTTGCAGATTCGGCACCTGCTGATGTGAGAGCATTAAAGATGGTAGATTTGCCGACATTCGGCAGCCCGACAATTCCGCAGTTAAAACCCATGGCACTATTCCTCTAAAAAATTATTATTATTGAAAAGACTCATCGACTTAGGAAGTCCTTCTTTAAGCATTACTTCGATCATTTCTTTGCCACCATCAAGAATTCTGGTCAAGACTTGCATCTGTTCTGGAGGAATTTTTCCCAATACATGACCGGTCGTGTCCCTTTCTGCAGATTTCCCGATACCTATGCGAAGACGTGTAAAGTCTCCTTTTCCAAGGTTTTCCATTATGGAGCGCAAACCATTGTGTCCACCATGACCTCCGCTCTGCTTGAAACGGACAACTCCAAACGGAAGATCGAGTTCATCATGGATGACAATGAGATTTGAAATCGGCAGTTTGTGGAATTGGAGAGCCTGCATGATTGAGATTCCTGACAGATTCATGAACGTCTGCGGTTTAAGCAGAATCAGGCGGTTACCGGAAAAATTCCATTCACCGCAAAAACCTGAAAAAGATTTCTTTGAAATAGAAATATTTTCCAGGTAAGCAAGGCGATCCAAAAAAAGAAAACCCGCATTATGGCGGGTCCACTGATAAGTGGGGCCGGGATTGCCCAGCCCCGCAATTATATAGGTATTCATACTCAATAGTTATTCTGCTATTCGGCTGCCGGTGCTTCTTCTTCTTTGATTCTTCCAAGAACGCTGACTACAGGAATCTTGGGTTGGTCAAGAATAACAATACCTTCAGGCAGAAGAATGTCGCAGACATGTATCGAGTGGGCCACTTTAAGATCAGTTACATCGATAACAATGCTGTCCGGGATGTTTCCCGGCAAACATTCTATGTGCAGTTCATGATGAGCCAGATCGAGCAGTCCACCTTCTTTAACACCGATTGCAGTGCCCGTCAGAACGACAGGAACGGTAATGCGGAGTTTTTCATTCGGATTGATGCGGTGGAGATCAACGTGCTTAAAAGTACGCTTGATCGGATCACGCTGAATATCTGCAACGATTGCAATATTCTGATCGAGGTTTCCGCCTCCAATCAGAGTGATCAGGTTGTTCTGTCCTCCGGCACCGGAAATGGCATCCTGTAGATCACGCATTTTTATGCTGACCGTCACCGGGTCGAGTCCTTTGCCGTAAACAACGCCAGGAACCATATCAATCATGCGAAGTCTTCGGCTTACACCGGTACCGGTCTTTGTGCGTAGTTCAATATTCATTTGTTTCTGTTGCATACGTTCCTCCACGTGTAGTGACGGGTCAATCCGCCCTATTCAAAATAAATATATTTTATACAAACAGTGAACTTACTGACTCATCCTCATGAATGCGCCTGATTGCTTCGGCCAACAGGCCAGCAACAGAAAGCATTCTGATTTTTGAAGATCCATTATCACCGGTTATTGCAGGTATTGTATCAGTTAAAACTATTTCTTCAATGTCAGAAGCATTGATCCGCTCAATAGCAGGACCAGACAGCACTCCATGTGTGGCACAGGCATAGATTGCTTTGGCGCCATTTGCCTTGAGTGCTTTAGCCGCTTGCGTAAGTGTCCCGGCCGTATCAATCATATCATCTAGGATAATTGCAATTTTATCACGAACATCGCCGATCAGGTGCATTACTTCAGCCACATTAGGTCCGGTCCGGCGTTTGTCAATTACGGCAAGAGAGTATTGAAGTCGCTTGGCGAATGCCCGGGCTCTCTCCGTACCTCCGGCATCCGGGGAAACCATGACTACTTGTTCGCCGCTGAATCGGTCTTTAAGATAATCGAGAATAACCGGAGCTGCGTATAGGTTGTCAACCGGGATATTGAAGAATCCCTGGATTTGCCCAGCGTGAAGGTCAATGGTGACAACTCTGCTGACTCCGGCCGTTGTGATCAGGTCCGCAACGAGTTTGGCGGTGATCGGAGTCCGTGGAGCTGCTTTGCGATCCTGGCGGGCGTAGCCGTAATAGGGGATTACAGCGGTAATGGTTGCTGCTGATGCCCGCTTCAAGGCATCAGTAATAACCAGAAGTTCCATCAGGTTGTCATTGGTCGGTGCACAGGTTGATTGGACAATATACACATCCCGCCCGCGTACATTCTCGCCGATCTCAACCATGACTTCGCCATCTGAGAATCTCCGTACCCGTGCTGCACCTAGAGGTACACCCAGGCTGTCGCATATTCTTTGAGCGAGATCAGGATTCGAGTTGCCGGAAAATATCTTTATTTTTTCATACATGGTGTTCGAACACCTTTCGAAATTGGAGCAGAGTGATAAGCTGTGCGCTAAATAAAAGAGAGATATACTAAAAAAAACACTGAAATGCAACTTCTTTCGACTTGCTCTGTTAAAGATGGATGGAGAAATTTCTGTCTCTACCGTCAGTATTTCTCAATAATTCCTTCCTGCAGAGCGAATAAAAGAAATTCATTGACTTCTGCTTTGGTTAATTCCGTTCCGGATACGATGATTCTGCCGTCACCATTTTGAATCTGTTTCAACAAATTTATGTAGGGAGTCGCCAGTGTTTCTGTATGAACGGCTCTGTCATTACTATAGATAACTGCCTGAGAGCCGGATTGGCAAAGATTCTTGGTCATCCAGGATATGCGAGGTTCTCCGCATTCGAGTAATTCTTCTATGTCATACGTAAATTCGACAATACGGACTGAAGAAATAAGTCTGAAGCGGGCATCACACCAGTTGTCAGATGTCAGAGTATCTGCGTGTGTATCCGGTGCAGGAGCGAGTAGTACTGAGGAATAATGATAGTGATAATTTAGGAGGTCAAACACAAGGGGCAGAAACTGATTCAGTTTTTTGAGGTTAAAAATATGTTTCAGAAAAAGCTGCTGCATTTTCCAGATGTCATCATCACGTAAATCTGACTCTTTCGTGTCTTTTCCCCGGGCTTCAATCAGCCAGAGGCTAAACTTCTGTAATACATCTGCCGGCTTCATTCTAAGAGCGGCAGCTACGGCGTTAAACCACGCAACCGCTTTGCCCCGCGTATAAAAAATATCACATGCCGCAGCAAGTTCAGAAGCTGCGGCCATGTCTGCCGTACTGAAACTGTCGGTCGCCTCCACTATATAGGGGGGGGTATTGACCCATTGTATATGAAGTGCTGTCGCGTGCTTCGCCAGCCGGGTTCCCGGCAGAACTGCCAGTGGAAAAATATCAAGATGATTCGGATAGAGCGACAGAGCATAATCGAGAGTGTCCCGAAAGCCCTTCAGAGAATCTCCCGGAAGCCCGTAAATCAGGTCAAAACCGAAAACCGCACCGCTTTCGTTAAGCAGGCCGACCTTTACCGAAAAGTCGGCTTTATCGAATGAACGGCCCACAATCCTGAGAACCACAGGATCGGCGCTTTGCAGTCCAATCTGCAATGAGCATGCAATTCGGGCGAAGAGCTTCGCCATTTCGCGATCTATAAACTCATTTCGAATCTCAAAATGAAAGTGAATATCAGGTGCATTTTTCTCTATCAACCGCAGAAGATTTTTTGCACGTTTTGGATTCAAGTTGAAGGTTGAATCAAGCACGAAAATCTGGCTGACTCCGGATGCGGAAAAATGGTGTAATTCTGCTTCCAGCCTCTCTAAAGAAAACTGACGAACGCCATGAATTCCTCTTGCATCAAAACAAAAGTCACAGGTAAAGCTGCAGCCGCGTGATAATTGCCAGAGAATACCTGAGTATTTGTGGGAGTCGATCACTCCAGTCAGGTACGGTGACGGGATTGAATCAAGGTCTGTAACAGGGGGAGGGACGGTGAGAACAACTGAACCGGGGAGCACAACGCCCGGTATTTTCGAATAATCTCTACCATATTCAAGCGCTTGACAAAATGATGAAAAAGGGACCTCACCTTCCCCTATAATGATAAAGTTGAAAATCTCCAGGTTTAAAAAAGATTCGGGATCCGCGGTGACTTCAGGCCCCCCGCAAAACAGGATGACAGCAGGATTATTACGCCGTAATTCTGCTGCAATTTCACAACTGAATGTGCGATTCCAGAGATATATTGAAAAACCGACTGCAACCGGGGGAGGCTCAACAAGTTTCGCAGCGCATGTTGATACCTCTTCTCCAAGAAAAAAATCAACCAGATTGATACTAACGGCGCTCTTCAGCGCATACGCTTTCAGGAACGCGTTCGCCAGTGGAATTGATTGCGGCGAAGGGCATGGGTGAATCGAAACAAGATTGATCATCATGCCGCCTTACCTCATATTTCGGGCTGATTCTGACGCTTTTTGCCATGTTTCGGAGGAATTCTGTTGAAAGAAAGCATCGTATGAGCAACGCATCCCCCGCTGCACTGTCTCCTGCGAAGATAGCCGCAATCCATACATTCCGGCATGCAGCCGAATTGTTTATATGGAAGGAGTTGACTGGTATAGTATTCGTCAAGTTCCTTAATGTCTTTAAACTCATCCAGGCGTGTATTGAGGACTCCCGACAACGGGAAACAATTCCATACATCGAGGTTAGGACCAATATCCATGACCGGTTTGCATACACTGTTAAACCCCTGTGTTGATGTGATTATTCCACCAAGTTCCTCTTCAGAGAACATGCACATAGTCATTCCGCAGTCAAAACCTATCATGATGTCCCGCTCAATAAGGTTTCTGGCCATGGCAAGAATTGCTGTTCCGATTGTTTTGTAATTACCCACCGGCAGATACTCATTGGAAACACCGACAATAGGCTGAGCAATTCCGACCCGAAGCTGTCTGCCGAGCTGATGCCTTTCGATAGTGTCTATAAGATACTGGTACTCAATGTCTTCCGAAGTCACTGTGATGCCCAGTTTTCCTTTGTGGCCAATCTTGCTTAGAAAATACTCCACATCTCCTTTTTGAGCTTCTGTAAGGGTCGCCTGTGGCGATACATTACACAACGCGGAAAACTGCTCTGGTGTAAGGTCGCCTAAATAATCGGCAATCTCGCGTGTCATCATGCCATTTGTAAAAATGTGAACATGAAATTTTCGTTCCAGTGCCTCCTTGACGATTTCAACAAACTGCGGATGCTGTGTCGGTTCTCCTCCGAGGAGCCGCAGGTTCTTGTCATTAGAGCGATCCAGAAAATCCATTACATAGCGGATATTTTCCATTGACATATGCATGGTCGAACCTTCCTGAGCGCCGTCACCGAGGCGTTGGCGGGCAAAACAGAAAGTACAGGCTCGATAACAGACATTGGTAATCAGAATATTTGGCATTATATCTCCTTTAAATAGACCGGGTGGTCCCGTTGAATTAAAAAAACTCTTCCAGCCACTGACTGATCATTGCTACTCCCCAGAGCATATCCAGTTCCATTTGAGGAGCACCATTTCTGCATGCCCTCTCGTGTCTGGCAACCAGAAGTTCGGTATTAAAAAGTCCCGTGTCCGTGAGTTTACAGCTTCCTAACCTTGTTTTGATGTAGTCCGCCCAACTGCCAACCATCCATGTATGATAGGGAATCTGAGAACCAAATGGCAATTTAGGCATGGTGAGAATTTCGTGAGGAAGCAAATTTTTGCACGCATCCCGCAGTACCATCTTGCCTCCTGCATCTCCGCGATGCAAATCAACTTTCATTTCTGCCGGGATTCGCATTGCCAGCTCAATCATCTCTCTGTCAAGAAAGGGAGACCTGTATTCCAGTGAATGGGCCATGCCGATTATGTCCGGAAGATGGACAAGGCTGTGATGACTTCCGACAAAGAGCTGTTGAAACATAAATCCGTCAAAGAGATTCGTACTCTGACATTCCTCATACGATTCCATAAGTAGAGCAAGAGGATCATTGCAACCGATTTCCCTGTTCATTTGTGGAGTGTATATTTCAGAACACAACTTTTGCACTTCAAGCCAACGAAATTCAGCAAGAACTCTGCTATTGGAAAGTCCTACGACGTTACGAAATTTTTGCCAAAAAGGTTTGAAAGAAGGGTTTGGCGAATTTTCTGCAATCCAGTCGATTCCGGCTTTACCCATAGCATTCCATGATGGCAGATTCTTGTCCAGTTCGTATAGGATACGATGGTCTGCATATCCTCCGAACAGTTCATCCCCGCCGCTTCCGGATAAGGCAACCTTTACACGACTTCCGATAAGCTTCGAAAGCGCAAAAGCGTGTAACGGCACAAAGGTGCCAAACGGTTCATCGAAACACTTTATGAACTCGGCTGCACTGGCAAGGTGAGAGTTGTCATATGTGAGTTCATGGTGTGTGGTGTTGCAGTATGTGGCCACGAGCCTGGCGGCTGCGAACTCAGGATCTCGTTCAGGGTTGTCGTAACTGACGCAGTAGGTTTCAAACGGGATGCTATTTCGGCTCATCATGGCGACAATGCTGCTGGAATCGAGTCCTCCGGAAAGGGTGGCCGCAATCGGTACATCGCTTCGGCACATGATTTTTACGGTATTCTCAAGGCATTGACGTACTTCAAAGGCGGCTTCATGCCGATCAGTTATTTTTGAGACATTCCGGGTCCATGGTTTCCAGTATTTTTCGCACGTAATCCCTTCGTTAGAAACAATCATGTATTCCGAAGGACGGAGCTTATGAATATGTTTGAACGGGGAATAAGGCGGGGGAATGGTTACATAATGGAGTCCGTAATGCAAGCCGATCGGGCTTATTTCTCTCGGTACCTCAGGTATTTTAAGCAAACTCTTAATTTCAGATGCGAACGCAAACATGCCGTTACGGTAGTAATAGAAAAGAGGTTTTTCGCCTACTCGATCCCGTGCCAAAAATAGTTTTTTTTGTTTCCGGTCCCAGATAGCAAAGGCAAACATCCCTCTCAGAGCATCGAGACAGCTGACTCCGTGTTTAATGTAAAGGCGGAGCAGGACTTCAGTGTCGGAATCGGACGAAAATGTAACTCCGCTTTGCTCCAGATCCTTACGTAGCTCCAGATAATTATATATCTCACCATTGAATGTGATGGCATAATCTCCTCCATCCACCACCATAGGCTGATCTCCTCTGTTTGAGAGATCAAGTATAGCAAGCCTGCTTGAAGCAAGTCCGACGGAAGTGTCCAGATATATATCCGTCCCATCGGGTCCGCGTTGACGCAGCGCAGCAATCATGGACTCAAGGATGCCCCTGTCAGGTGTTCTGGAGCTTTGTTCTGCCGGGAAGAAAATCCCACAGATTCCACACATGCTACTCTCCTCCGGGCGTCTTACAGAGTATTGACGCGTCGGGGTCCGATTTAATGCACCGCTTAGCAACCTTCATGAGCAACCATTTGTACCACGTGCCGATGAACCCGAGTACATGTAGTATAATTTACAAGCATGTCGTTATTCAGAGAGTTTTTCCGCTACAAAACATGGTCGTCGGTCACCATGACGGTTGAACATCCCGAACTTTTTTATGTATTGACAGATCTCTTCATCCGCAAGTATAGCTTTTTTGAACTCCTCTTCCGGAAGACGGAGCCATTTCTCCTTTTCAATTGTTTCCCAAAACAATTCAGCATACCTTTCCGAACTATCTTTCTCAAAAAACGTATCTGGAATAGTGAGAGACGTAAATGCTAATTCACTTACATGATTATATAACTTACTGCCGTCATCTGCCGATAGTGAGTTGCCAACTAATACAACTTCAAAATAGGGTCTCAGCCCGATTGGCTTTCGTAATGGAGAAATATTATTCAAGTCTCTAAATACCGCAGAAACTTCTAAAACTTCATCTGATAGAGGCATTTCGTTTTCCGGTAGATATTCAGCGGGGAAGAAGGTTCTCATATGCCAGACGCCCAGTGTCAGTAATTCGGCCAGACGCGAGCGATTGCGAAAAAAAAGTGGTGGGGCAACAAGACGGATTCTAACTACACCGGCATGTTTGAGCATGACAAGAACATTGTACAAAAGTGACGAATCCGGTTCTTCGCCAACCATCAATTCAACATCGCTGTTTGGGGTAACATTGTTAAGAGCATTCGCAACATCTTTTCTCGTGGCTGTTTCAGAGGCAGTCCTGCACCCATGGCACCCCTGGCTGCATTGTCCGCTAATCCAGATTGAATGGGTTTCGGTTGTGGAAGGCAGCTGATTTAATAAACCAGGGGTGTCGGAATAGATTGACTGCATCGACAAGTTGTAGCACGACTCCAGATCTTTTGAAAGTCGCTGGAAGAGCGTGAGATAGCGTTGAGAAAACCACGGAGTTTCGGAAACAAGGTACGGAGGATCCGGGGAAAAAACATACCCGAATTCATCGGCACGATGGCGCAATTCTGTACCGTTAAGAAGGCAGAGTTCATTGACAAATATTTTTATTGGTAATTCTCTCAGAACAAAATCAAGACCTTTTAAAAAGGAGAGCGGAGTCTCATAGGGGAGACCTAATATGAGGTAAATATTTACTTTTGTACCCGTCTGTCGGAGCAGGTCGATGCCATGCCTAAACTTTTCCTCGTCATAATGTCGGTGAATGGCTTTTACTGTATCAGGATTAATGGACTGTAATCCAATGTCAATGAATGTGAATGCTCGAAAATAAGGAACAACTTTTTCGGTGATATGCTCTGCATATGCCTCTACAGTGATATTAATCTTCTTGTTCTGTTCGCGCAGTTTTAGAAAAAAATCAGAAATTTTCTGAATCCGCTCCAGCTTCCCGTTGCAAAGAATCGGGTCCATGACGTGGAAATATTTTGAGCCTGCAGAAGACATGTATTCGGCTTCCTGGCAAATTCGTTCAATGGAGCTGAGTCTGACACCACCTAACTTGTCGCCTTCAAAACAGAATGCACATTTATACGGGCACCCTCGGGCACCTTCCAGTAAAACGCCAAGTTTGTCTTTTCCATGGACAGGAACCAGTCCGGCCAAAATTGCTGAAGGAACATCATCAAGGGATGAGACCAGTTCTACCGGTCGGGTGAATGAAGTCAGTCCATTGTTTCTAAAACGGAGCCCTGAGACCATCTGGGGATCCATTATCATGTTACTTTCGTTATCCCAGGCTCTGAGAAATTGACCAAAGGCAATTTCTCCCTCACCGTCAATAATATAGTCGATGGCAGGCGTAGTTAAGAGGTAATCCTCCACCGAATGGGAAACTTCCTGACCTCCTACAAGGATTTTAAGTCCTGGCAGCAACCGTTTCAATTCGCTGGCCAGATAAAACGATTCATTCCTGTTCCAGATGTTTATGGACATACCAACAATGCCCGGTCTCCATTCGGCAATACGCTCTGCGAGAAGGATAACCGGGACTTGCAGTTCTTCTTCTAAAAAACGGCAATCAAATTCGCCAAGCCTGGAATCATTTTTGGCAACCAGACTTAATATCCTCACAGGTAGTGAGTAATAACCGGGGACGTTGAGGGCAATCAGGAGAACTCTTGTGCGGGCTGATGTAGCTGGCCAAATTTTGCCTGATATTTCAAGTTCCATCCGGTTCGTATTTTCAATTTGAATTTCTGTCTTCACGACTTTCCTTTCATTTGTTTTGCTTTGTTGCCCGGTAAAGCGGTGGTAACGAGAATCTTCAGATCTTTCAACGTCAGAAAACGCAGAAGTTGCTTAACTTTTAGTGGGTACGTTTCGGCAACATCAAGAAGATGCATTTTACGATTCAGATAGTGTTGTCTGGCATCTTGGCCAAGAGACTGTGTCGCATACGAAGTAAAAACAGATTCATGACCGGCCGGCAGAAAACCGCGGCTCCATGCAGTCCACCTACCGTGGTCCATGGTGAAAAGCCACTCAACATAAGCCAGAACAAACGCAATCATTCTTGACAATCGTGCATCTGCGGCCCAGCGCTTTATGTAATCCCAGTCGATGGTCTCTCGCCTCATGACTAATGCAATATCGACTGCCTGGGATATTCGATCCAAGTCATGATGCACAAAGGAATGGATGATCAGTCCCAGTAATTCGTTTTCCAGGCTTAAACAACTAACTTTTCCCTGAGGAGTATCAACTGATCGAGTATCATTCAACCATTCGTGATAATTTGCAACGCCACGATAACGCCGGGGTGTTACATAACTCCAGTGGATTTCATACTCTTTGCCATGAATACGGTAAACAAGCTGGCTTCTAAGTATTTTTTCTGGCTGCATACCCGCCTTGGCGAGAAGAGTCCTTACAACAGAGTGGGAATCAGGTGGGATGAGAATATCCACGTCACCCATCGGACGCATTACCGGGTCAGGATACATTTCATACGCCATCCTGATCCCCCGGAGCACGGCCGCCGGAATCTTTCCATTTTCAAGTACAGACAATATACTTCTGGCCCCTTTAAGAGCCATGGAGGTATCCAAAAAATTTTCAGCGCAAATACGATCCCATTTTAGGCGGATTTCATCGGGTATTTTATCGACAGGGATCAGCTGTCTACAGATAGCTACTAGCGCTTGATTTTGTGCAATTTTGTCAATTCCGTGCCAGTGCAGCTTTTCAGGGACTGAGCCTAATGGCTTTGCCTGTAAAAAAGAACCCATCAAATCCCTGATATATTGACCCTCATTGGAGATACCGATGGTGAAACTATTTGTGCGGGACTCGGACATAATCTCTCTATTTAATAAAAATGGATACTTTAATGCCGTTTTATATCAAGATCATCACGAATCATGTTTCATTAAACAATGCTACAAGGAGGTAATTGTGCCACGTGCATGATCACGGGCCGAGTTAATAAGCCATTTCCCAAGAGCGACCGGGTCACTACCGGTATAAAGACGATAGAAACTTATCGAGTCAAGAATTTGATACATTCTGTCAAGAGCAATCCTAGAAATCGTCTGACATCTGGCAAATGTATGGGCACGTAAGAGAAAACCCAGAGACTCGCGAGAGGAAAGCCGTTCAACGTAAGGATCTCCTGGGCTTTTGTGGACGATATAGGCAACATTGAGAGGAACTTTTTCTTGAAAGCAGCGAGGGCCGTAAATATCCTGGGGAGAAAAGACGACTTTCGTTCCAACCGGAGTAGCTGTGTGCTTAAGATGAGAAAGTTCATCAAAAAATGATATGGTTTGATCAGTAAGATTAAGAGGTTCTGGAAAACCATGGAGGAGGAGTTTGTCGTCCTCTTCATTCACCATTACAAGGTCATCACCGAGGAGCTTGGCCCCAAGCCGCATGAGGCTGAGAGAAGTCGTGGTTTTTCCACCGCCGGAATCGGCAAAAAGAAGCATTCCTGTGCCATCGGGACAGGCAATCGCCGCAGAGTGAAAGAGTACGTGTCGATTATCAAGAATAATTTCCCGCAATAGCGGCACAAGCACAGAAGTGATGCACAACGTGGTCTCCATGCACAATTCAGTCTCTATTGACGGTGCAGTCTCGCTGTAACTTCTCCTTACGGCAACAAATTCAATCCGTGAATACTCAGGCATGTAGTAACAGGCGGTAAAAACACCATCATGAGCATGGACAAAACCGATCGAAATCGTTTCTCCCTGTACCATCGTGGGTTCTGAAATTGCCTCTGTATCGTTGAGATACGGGGAAAGGAAATCCGGGAGAACTGTTGTCGTATTGTCTAACAAATCCCAAACGTGCATCTCAATTTGTCGGCAACAACTATCTGAGGAATTTTGAAACAGTCTGAAGAGGTTATCTACGGCCTCTCTCACTGGGGAAGGATTCCCAATCACTTTCAAAGCAAAATCGGGAAAATGGTACAGTTTTGGTGCAATTTGTGTGTTAAATGACATAAAACAAAGGGACCCAATTCATATTAGAAAAGTTCGTTAGTTTGTGATCTGAGAAATAAATATTCGAGGGCAGAAAATTCCCCACGGGATCGGAGAACCGATGCCGTGGGGAAAATGTCCAATCAGTAGGTATTGCAGGTACGCGTTAGTAGTAATAGTAGTAGTACGTGTAGTAGTAATACGTGGCGCTGACAGTTTCTAATGGCTTGTGGCAAACGAAACTCGGCTTCTCGTAAGGTTTCATTTTCTTCACCCCCTTTCCTGTAGATTTAACTCCCACTCTCAAAGACATCTTTTTGCATCAGACCCGTAATGAAGTCTAAAACATCAGGTTCTACTTCCTCGGGTTTAAGATTGTAATCCTGTGCCAGCAAAAGAACCAACTCACGCGGTTGTTTATTTTCACAGATCCCTTTCCATAAAAATTTGCCAGTATCATTGAGGGTAAAATACTCCCCGGATTTAAGATTTAATATGATAGTTTCATCATTAACATCCCTCCAGGAGACGTCACTTGAAACTTCTAAACTCTCAGGTAGAACGTCAAGTTTAATAATACGTTTCGCTATACCCTTACTTTTCATCTGCTCCTTCGTCATTAATTCACTCCTCCCTTTTCTTGCGAAGCATTTCTTTTGTATCAACTGATCCGGCCCAAAACTGTATACCTGTTTTAGATCTACCCAATGAAAAAGGGTATACAGTTTCAACCGCTTCTTTTTCGTGATAAGGAACATCATCAAGGGTCAGCCAGCAATGGCCATACACCGAAGCACTCCCCATGTTCCTCATGCCAATGTTTAAGTCAACAGGGCATCCGCCATGCCGCAATACAACTCCCCTAACATATGATTGAAAAAGACATGGCTGACTTGTTCTACTGACTAACAGTTTTGTACACCAATCAGCCAGATCGATTAGTTCCTGTTCTTCAGCAAACCGTGAAATAATTGTCAGTCGTTCCCCTGTAAAAGGAAGACGGAGCAGGGTCTGATTAACGGTCGATCTGGCAATCTGAACTTTTATAATTGCAGTTAATGCATGAAATATCAGAAATAACTTACGAGTAGGATTTATGAAATACAAATTTGCCATTTGGATTCGTGAAAAAGGGGTTTCAATTTTTTGATGGCCATTAAGCCGATTAAGTAAGTTGACATACTCTGATGCTAAAACTTACACACCTATTTCAAAGACTTTATGTCGCAAAATATGTCTAAATAAAATGCAAAAGTCAAAACATTTCTTATTTTATATAAATGTGTTTTAGATCGACTGGGGCGCCATAGTAAAGGCCTGAGAACGCTTGAATATCTGAAGCTGAGGTAAGATTGCATGTACATATAAATGCTACTTGCGAAAGCTCAGGACACTCATAAATTACCAACAGATTGGCGATTGTGTTTATTTAGCAACACATTTGTGCAGCAAAATATGGTGAGGGAATATCATATATTTCTTTAATAGTCTAGCTAGAAATAACGACTCAAGATGTTTAAGTTGAAATATAGTAGCGGCGGATTATTTTTCTTGTTTGTTTAATTAACTTCATGATGATATTCACCTAAATAAAATGAACCATTTCTTGGAGCCGAAGTCACAGGCTCTAGGCCAAAAAGGCTGGCCCAAAATTCCACCTCTCGACAATTTTGATTGCTCATTTGGAATGAAAATTGAGTGAAAGAATGGGAAGCCATAAAGACAATGAATTGATGTTATTGATGAATATAAAGTACATTCTGATATTTAGCTAAGAGTGACCTCACTATTTCACTTTAAGGTATATGTGTGAAGAGTAACCACTGGGGTTCTTACGCAGGGTTGATAGCGTTCATTACTGTTCTGGCAACATCCCGGAGATAATGGCAAAGAGCCGGGGCGGACCGACAGGAGAAACGCAATGAGAAAATTCATATTGTTGTTGGAGACTGGGCTGCTATCGAGCAGCGTTTTGAACAGTTGCTGGCTGTGACTGACCCCGGTGATAGTCCTGCCGGAGTCGAAAGTGCAGAAGATCTCGAAGGGCGGATCAAAAACTTGATGGTAGCCTGCTCGCCACCACCGCGCTGACCAGAATACTGAAAAGTGCGAAAAAATGCCGGGAAAAACAAAAAAACCCGAATTGATTTTAATCCCGAATAAACCACAAAAAAAGCGGATTTACAAAGACTGTGAACCCGCTTGTTTATTGGCTGGGGCGCCAGGGATCGAACCTGGGAATGCCGGAATCAAAATCCGGTGCCTTACCGCTTGGCGACGCCCCAATACAAATTATAAATTGCGTACTATATGAGTGTTTCTGTAGTTACTGCAAACCAGTTTGTGTCCTTTGTAATTCCCCGGCGTGCAATCTCTGCAGTTTCAAAGCTTTTGAAAATACCAAAAACGGTCGATCCGCTACCTGACATCAATGTACCAAATGCACCCAGATTTCTAAGTCGGGACTTGATGTCGGTAATTACCGGAAATGCCGGGATTGTAACCGATTCAAGATCGTTTGATAAAATCGCGACAATCTGCTCAATTGACTCGAAAAACTGTGGCAGTCTATTCAGCTCACCCTTTCTTGTCAACTGTAAAGATCGATAAACCCAGGCAGTTGAAATATGAACACCGGGATTAACCAGTAGAATCCAACACTTCGGCATTTCTGGGAGAGCAGTAAGTTTCTCGCCTATTCCCTCAGCAAGTGCCGTTTGTTTAAATATAAAAAATGGGACATCCGCACCAAGTGTGCAACCAATCTCCATAAGTGACTGTTCAGTCAAGCCGAGTTGTAAAAGCTCATTTATTCCCATCAACACGGTTGCAGCGTCGCTGCTGCCACCTCCAAGGCCGGCGGCAACTGGGATGTTTTTAATTATTTCAATATTAATGCCGGTTTTGGATTCAGCTCGTTCTAGTAATACCCGCGCAGCTTTCCAGGCAATATTATCAGATCCGTTCGGCACACCTTTAGAGTTGCAGATCACGCGGATGCCCGGAAGGTGCGTCAGGGTAATGGTAATCTCATCGCATAAACTGACGCGCTGCATGACCATGCGCAGTTCATGATACCCATCAGGTCGCTTACCGATGACATCAAGGAGGTAGTTAATTTTTGCCGGTGCGGAAAGGGTCAGTGTATCCAAGTGAACTCCAGTAGTGACAAGTTGTCAACCATGCTTGTTATAATGAATAAATAGTCAATTTGTCGAGCAGGAAGTGATTGGTGAGTGTGAATTTATGATCTGTACTTTACTACGTTACGACAGATACTGCTTTGAGGTTTTTAAACTCATATTTCCTGAACAGCATTATTTTAACCATCGGGTCCGGCATTGAATAGTTATGTAATTACGCGGTCAATTTGCCTTGGTACAACGTCATGAAATGAATTTGACAGTTTTACTGGCATTGTGCTACCTCTTGAGTGTTTTTATGTGAATGAAGGAGTTTGAGTACATGTTTAAAAATATTCGAGAAGACATCAACTCAGTATTTGAACGTGATCCGGCCGCTCGAAATGTATGGGAAATTGTTTTTTGCTATCCCGGCCTCCATGCACTCTGGTTCTATCGCATTGCCCATTGGCTCTGGATTCACGAATTCTTTTTTGCCGGTCGTTTTACTTCCCATATCGGTCGGTTCCTGACCGGAGTTGAAATCCATCCCGGGGCCAAGATCGGTCGTAAATTCTTTATTGATCATGGAATGGGGGTTGTTATTGGTGAAACCGCAGAGATCGGTGATAATGTGACTCTCTACCACGGTGTCACTTTGGGAGGGGTCACCTGGGACAAGGTAAAAAGGCACCCAACTCTTCAGGATAACGTAGTGATAGGTTCAGGTGCCAAGATCCTTGGGCCTTTTACGGTGGGGAAAGGGGCCAAGATCGGATCCAATTCGGTTGTTGTAAAGGCGGTTCCTGAGAATGCCACGGTGGTCGGTATCCCCGGCCGAATGGTTATGGAACAGGAGAAAAAAGATGTTGGCAGAGCCGACCTGCAGCATGGTCAACTGCCGGACCCTGAGGCAAAGGCGATTGCCTGTCTGTTCGATCAGATTCGTGAGCTTGAACGAAAATATGATGCTCTTGCCGCTGAACATGTTGAGCTGAAAAACAGGATCACCGCTAAATGATAAAACGGCAAAGAACAATAAACAGCATTTTCAAGGTGTCCGGGATCGGTCTGCACAGTGGTCAGAACGTGACGCTGGAGTTTCTCCCACGGCGTGAATTCGGCATCGCTTTTGTGTATAAAGACCAGCTTATACCTGCCCGCTACGATATGGTTGGTGACACACGCCTCTCTACACAGATCGGCCGCGACGGTGTTTCCGTTTCGACTATTGAACATCTTATGGCGGCGCTCTATTTTTCCGGCATCACGAATTGTCTTGTTTATATTGACGGCCCTGAAGTTCCAATTCTGGACGGTTCAGCCTGGGAGTTCTATCAGGGGATGTGGAAGGCCGGGGTATATGAGTTTCCTGAGTCAGGAGTCTATCTGAAAGTGCTGCGCCCGATAGAAGTGCATCTCAACGATTCCTGGGTCAAAGTCAAGCCGCTTAATACTCTTGAAATCTCGATGTCAATCGAGTTTCGCCCTCCGGTGGGGAAACAGAAAAAACGGGTAACGGACGTAGAAAATGCTTTTGCTATAATAAATTCACGTACTTTTGTGCTGCAGGAAGAGATCGAAGCCATACGCAAGATCGGACTGGCTAGGGGAGGGTCACTTGACAATGCAGTTGTAATAGGAAGTGATGAAATTATGAATCCGCGCGGACTCCGGTATAAAAAAGAACTGGTTAATCACAAAATTCTTGACCTGATTGGTGATTTTTACACAAGCGGATATCGTATCCTTGGAAAAGTCGAGGCAAACAAAACGGGACACTATCTCAACAATATGTTGCTTAAGGAACTTTTCTCAGATCCTCTGAATTATCACATCTATTGACCTAAAATCACCTCGCCGGTGTCAGTAAACAGCTTCACCGGTAATTGAAACGCTCTAATAAAAATATTCAGTATCCCCCTGCCCATCGATTTAACAGGGATAGCACTTACCTGAGGATCAGTCCATTTCCCCTTAGCCTCAAAATAAGCTGTCACCAGATTTTTATCTTTCCCGGTTAGAAGCCAGCCAACAATCGGTATGCGGTTGACAATCTTGTCCACAGTTTGAAGGGGTTGCGCTCCAAGGGTAAGATTCAGTTCTTCTTTTACAATATCAGCTGTTCCGATTATCGAAACATTGATGGCATTACTGTTTATAAACAGATCCTGAGTGGCAACAATTCCGTCTTTAACAGAAAAACTTCCTTTTATACTGCTGTAGGGCATGCCACCGGAAGCCATGTCAGGTAGCTTAAATTTGAGGAGCTGTGAAACATTTAAAATCGAAAAAACTTTAGCGAGTGAATTAAATCTTCGCAACTTTCCGTTGATCATACTGAGCCGAATATTCCCCAACGCACTCTTTTTGATATCAAGAAGTGTATTCCCGCGAGCTGTCAGGTCTCCCTGGAGTGTCAACGTACCCGTTGCCTCATGGGATATGTCAAGCGCCGCAAAAAGTTTTTCTGCATCAGTACGGGAAATATCGATTGTCAGATCATAACGGTCTCCCTGGTCACCGGTCGGTGCAATTCTCCCCTTGGCAGTTAACGTGCCGCCATAAACCCCGGCTGTAAAGCTCTGTAGATAAGTTGTGCCGTTTTCATGTTGAGCAGAAGCGTTCAATTTGCTGAATACCAAATCCCCGAAATTACCGGCTTCGACATTTAAGGCAAGCTTTACATCCAAACCAGTACTTTTAGAACTGTCTCTCTTCTGAGATGATGACGAAAACATGCGCAGGTCATCCAGGTCGAGTTTTGAAGAAGTCACGGTAATGTTTGCCTGTGGAATGCGGCCCGTCAGATAAACTCCATTCAGGTTGAAATTTGAAGAGTTTATAAGTCCTGACACGCTTTTTAAGGAGACGGAATCCTTACGAAGAGAAATGTTGGCATTGAAACGTCTGATACTGGTATCAGGACGACTTTCAGCCAGGTTCAGGTCTCGCAGGTATAATTGTGGTGATGAGAGAGTTATGTCACCTTCAGGGTTTTTCAGACTCTTGATATCGACCTTCATGGTGATCACTGAACTGCCGTAACGTGAAGCAATACGGGATGATTCCAGGCTGTTTCCCTTGAAAGTCAGTAAGCCGCTGATACCACTGATCTGCTTAAGCTGCTCATCCGGTTGGAAGCTTAACCGGTGAAGTTCTACAGTTCCAAAATAATCCATGGCGCTCATATCCACTGGATCACCCCCACCTTTTATGTGAGCCTGCACCGTCCCCTCTATTTTATATTTTTGCCACATTGAGAGAATTGGCAGGGATTCACTCATGGAGAACCTGTTGGTCTGGAGATCAAACCCGAGGTATGGTTTGTCTCCATAGCCGATAAGCCCGCTACCGGTGATGATCATCGGCTTAAAATTATAATTTATTGCAGTTATTTTTGTAGATTCCTTGCCAATAACAGCACTGAAATTAAGAGTATTCGGTATTGAGAACGGTTTATACACATAACCGGGTAAAGAGTAGGCCACTTGATTGAGGTCCCAGCCACCCGTAAGTTTATAGGCCGAATAATGACCGCCGCCGGTCAACCGTAACGAAGAGCTGTTACTGTACTCAAGTTTCGGAATGCCGGCAATTTTAGCCAGCCAGGCCATCTCAGGAGCGTGTGGAGAAATATTCATTTTCATAGGATAATCGGCCGGTTTGTCAGTATTGTATTCAGTGATTGAGCCGTCCAATGTAAAGGGGGATGTTCCGAAGTTTCCTGTCATGCCGACAAGATTGAAATTCTTACCTTTTAGTTCAATTATTCCCTTTAAGTCATTGAATGTTGGGGCTTTCGGGCCATAACTCAAGACTGCTTTCTCAACAGGGCCGCGAATCATGATGGTATTGCAGTTCTGGCCGATTTCCATATGAGTAATTTGACTTATTCTACCGTCCAGAACTCCGGTATCAAGCTTGAATATTCCTGTTTTAATCTTGTTTTCAATATAATCGGCGGTGTCGCTATCAATGATTCCGTAAGGCACATAATTTCTAACATCCTCGTAACGGAATGTTGATGGTGTACTGGCTTTGGCTATGATGCGCGGATCTTTAGTCAGGTAATCCTGCAACTTAAAGTTACCTTTGATCTTGAACCCTTCCATGCTGAGATCCACGGCGGAAATGTCAATCAGTTGCTTTGATACAGTCGCTTTATACTCAAGCTGAAGGGACTTGGGTGATAGATCCGCATGAAATACTCTCGGCCACCTGAAAGTCGCACCACTTATCAGAATATTACCTTTAGAAGAAAATTCCAGCATCGTTCCCTTGAAGCTGGTAGCAATATCCAGTCGCCCACCGGTGTTTACAAACGGAATAAACCGTCCAAAATATGGCCAGAATCTGCCGATATCGGCCTTTTTAACAGACAGATCGCAATTCAAGTCAGTTTCCAGTATAGATGTACCTTCCCGGGGAACGTTTAAGGCTCCTGAAAGAGAGATATGAGTGGGGTCACCACTAATATCAGGAATGTCTGCAGTCACTTTGAGATGCCCGTTTAGTCCGCGGCCTATATGGTTCGCAGTGAGGGAAATATTGCGTAGAGCAGTAGTAAAGGGATCTTTTCTGCCCGCCATATCACTCCAGAGTACAGCACCTTTGGTAATGCGTATTTTTTTGAAATTTATTCGTGCGTTATCCCCGTCTTGTTTTATCAAATCATCAATATTGTATGTACCGTCATAGTTGCGGATCACAGAAACAGTCGCTCCATCCAAAATCAGGTTTTTTAATTCTACCTTTTTTTCCAGCAAAGGCATCAGGGCCAGTTGCACGGTTATTTGTCGAGCGGTAATAAAGTCTGAGTTACCGTCCCGTTCCTTGACTAAAAATGTCTTGAATTCAAACGATGGTCCGAAATGCCATGCAAATGATCCGGACGTAAAGCTGACAGGTCGATTGAGGCTTTGTTGAAGAGCCGCTACAATTTCAGTACGGTAGGCATTTACGTCCAACAGGTAGGGAAGGAAAAAAGCCGTGGCGGTCAATAGTGAAGCGACTGCTGTAAGCAGAACACCGGATAGTTTTATAAATCGGGAAGACATCTTCACAACAGTGGTTCCCCTGCTGTTACCCTGACGCGACGGATTCTTTTCCGGTCAACACTTTCTACCGTGAAACGGGTATTCTCAAATACGATACTTTCACCCTGCTGTAACAGTCGTCCGGCCTGTGCGAGCAGGAAGCCGGCAATCGTAGTATAGGGAGCATCTTCCGGCAGCGACAGATTGAGCCTGAGATTTACTTCTCTCATGGTCAGCATTCCATCAAGCAGAAAATCATTGTTATCCTCTACACATTGATCAGGTGAGATGTCATCATACTCATCATCTATCTCGCCCACTATCTCCTCAAGCAGATCTTCCAGAGTAATAATTCCTTCAAAGCCACCATATTCATCTACAACAAAAATCATGTGGGTGCGTGTCGACTGCATCTGTTTCAAGGCTGCGCTTAACTGGGCATTGGAAGGAATAAAGCTGGGATGGTGAATGAGTGAGGCAAGATTGAAGTCGGGAGTATGCGCATGTGACAGGTACGGTTCAAGATCCCTTCTGACAACAATGCCGATAATATTGTCGAGTTGGTCCTGATATACCGGTATTCTTGAATAACCAAGCGAATTAAAGGCGGTTAAAGTCTCATTAAGAGTCGCTGAAGCAGGAAGGGCGGTAACTGCATTTCGAGGAATCATCACTTCTTGAACTTCCGAGTCTGAAAATTCAAAGATGCGGTGAAGCAGCTGCTGTTCGTCTGCCTCCAGTGTGCCACTCGTGTGAGATATGTTAATAATCTGTCTCAATTCATCTACGGTATATACGCTGGAATGGTCCGGTGAACTCTGCAATCCAAATAATCTAACCGTGCTTCTGCCGGCAAAATCAAGCAAGCGTATCGGCCAACTGAACAAAGTGTGAAAAAGTCTCAGCGGCCATGCCACTGCCAGAGCAACCCGTTCCGCCCGGTCCAGTGCCAGTGTTTTTGGAGCAAGCTCACCAAGTACAATGTGCAGAAAAGTTATAATGGTAAAAGCACCGGCTATAGCTATCGTGTGGCGTACAGTGTCGGTTACAAGGCCATGAAGTGGAGTTTCCAACAGCTTTGATAGTGCCGGTTCACCTACCCATCCTAATGCCAGCGAAGCCATAGTGATGCCGAGTTGAGTCGCAGAAATATAGGTGTTCAGATTGTCGAGTAATCCAAGCAGTGTAACGGCACGAGTATCACCACTTTCCACAAGAGAGACCACGCGAGATCTGCGAACCGAAACGAGTGAAAATTCAGCGGCAACGAAAAACCCGTTTGCGGTCACCAGCAGTAGTACAAAAAAGAGATAGAGTAACGTATAATTCATGGCTGCATATTCCATCCGGAAGTGAACGATGTCAACTGCAACATTACAATTATTATTATCGTTTGACCGACACTATGAATTCATGCTAGTTTTTTTACAAATATTTTATTTGAACTGGAAGTTTACCCCGATGTATATGCGGCTGATGATACTGCTCTTATTCCTTTTTTTATCCGCGTGTTCCGGTATCAATACAGTGCCGGAAACCGCCACGTCCCCAACTCCAAAAATCCACGATAATCATGCCCGCTCACTGTATCTGTATTCACGTGCGAGGATTGCAGTCCTGGAAGGTGACTACCCCGCGGCACTGAATCTTCTGCGCGAGGCGATCACGCTCGAACCGGAGTCAGCTATTCTTCACGGAGAAGTTGCCGATATAAAACTCAAAATCGGCCAGATACCCGAAGCCCTTGAATATATCAACAAGGCAATTGCCCTTGATCCTACTTATCGCCCACCGTATGTGCTGGGGGGCGTCTTGATGTCTTCGGTAGGTAAAGATTTGGAAGCGGCAGAATACCTGCGTAAAGCCGTTAAAATTGATCCATCCAAGGAAGATGCGTATCTTCACCTGGCTTTGTCTCTTACACGCCTGTTTGAGTATGAAGAAGCTGTCACTGCGCTCAAAGCGCTGGTCAAAATCAATCCTGATTCCATTCTCGGGTATTATTATCTGGGACGTACCTATAGCCAGATGAAACTCTTTCGGGATGCTCTCGGTTATTTTTCAAAAGTTTTGGAACTGAGGCCTGAATTTGACCAGGCAGTCATCGATAAAGCTGCAACATACGAAGCAATGGGCGATTATTCTCAGGCAATAGACACCTACCGTACCCTGCTTGACCGAGATGAACATCGGGTCGCTGTACTTCAGCGCCTGACCCAGTTACTGCTCCAGCAGCGCAGATTTGCTGAAGCACTGGAATATCTCAAGTTATCAGCTCAAGCCGGCCTGGGCGGTCGAGAAACAATCCGAAAAATCGGATTGGTTCATCTCGAGCTTGAACAGTATGACGCTGCGATTGCAGTTTTTGGTGATATGCTTGCTAAAGATCCATCAGCTGAGAATATTCGACTTTATAGCGGCATTGCCTATGAGGAAAAAGGTGATCTGAATAAAGCTTATTCTGAGTTCAGTAAGGTCTCTCACAGTTCTCCCCAGTATTTTGAAGCGGTCAGTCATATCGCATTGATACTGAAGGAACAGGGTAAATCAGACACGGCAATTTCGGTTTTAAAAGAAGCCATTACTGCCAATCCAGAAAGTCTCGAGCTGTATCTGAATTTATCCTCTCTCTATGAATCTATAAACAGGCCTCAAGCCGGCCTCGAAATTCTGATCGAGAATGAACAGCGCTTCCAGAAAGATCCCCGCCTGCATTTCCGAGTCGGAGTACTGCTTGACAAAATGGGTAAACGTGCTGAATCAATCGATCGGATGAAACAAGTATTGCTGCTTGATCCAAATGATGCCCAGGCACTCAATTATCTCGGGTATTCCTATGCAGAAATGGGAATACACCTTGAGGAAGCACTGAAATATATCAAACAGGCTATTGCGATACGCCCGCGTGATGCGTTTATACTTGACAGCCTCGGTTGGACCTACTTCAAGCTCAAACGCTATGATGATGCAGTTAAGGCTCTGGAAGAGGCAATTAGCCTTGTCGGTGATGATTCTACAATTGTTGAACATCTGGGTGATGTATATGCAGCCCGCAGGGCTGTTAAAAAAGCGCTGAAACTGTATCACAGGGCCCTGGAGCTAACCCCTGAGCGTAAAGAGCTGGTTGAAAAGATACATAAGCTTAAAGGGGAGCAAAGCGAAAAATGATACTGTCGCCGGGCGCGCGATGCCTGCTTTTGGCGCTGTTCTGCAATGTCGTACTTTTGGCGTGCGACCGCTCTGAGACTCAACCTGCTCCTGTCGCTGCTGTATCATCAGCCAATCCTGCCGTTGCAACCGGCGATTCAATCGTTGAAGGCACCATTGGAGAAGCTTCCACCCTCATTCCTCTCCTCGCAACAGATGCTTCATCTCATGCTGTAGCCGGGCAGATCTATAACGGGCTTGTCAAGTATGACAAAAATCTGAATATTGTTGGAGATCTGGCAAAATCGTTTACAATTTCCTCTGACGGCCTGGTAATAATATTTCATCTCCATCCCGGTGTGAAGTGGCATGATGGCGCTCCGCTGACTTCAAGGGATGTACTGTACACATATCAGGTCACGATAGATCCTAAAACCCCTACCGCGTACGCCGAAGACTTTAAACAGGTTAAAAACATTACGGCTCTTGATTCTCTTACAATACGTGTGACGTACGACTCGCCCTTTGCACCTGCCCTGGCGTCATGGGGAGTAAATATTCTTCCTGCCCATCTTCTGGAAGGGAAGGATATTGCCACAAGTCCTCTGGCTCGAAAGCCGGTTGGTACCGGACCCTATCGCTTCAATGAGTGGGTGCCAGGACAAAAAATAGTTTTGGAAGCAAACAAGGAATATTTTGAGGGTCGGCCTTATATTGATCGTTACATTTATCGAATAATTCCAGACAGTTCCACCATGTACATGGAACTGAAAGCAGGCGGAATTGATCTGATGAACCTGACTCCGGTTCAGTACGCACGCCAGACTACTGCAAAAAGCTTTACAAGCCGTTTCAACAAATTCCGCTATCCTTCATCCAGTTATTTGTACATGGGCTATAATCTGCGTCACCCTCTCTTCCGTGACAAGCGTATCCGCCAGGCTATGACCGCTGCAATCAACAAGGACGAGTTGATTCAAGGGGTGCTGTTCGGGATGGGGCAAAAGGCGTATGGCCCCATTGTCCCAGGTCGCTGGGCCTATAACCCTGCGGTCAAGGACATCGTATATGATCCGAAGCATGCCGCAGAGTTATTAGCACAGGCAGGTTGGACTCAAAAAAACAGCGACGGTATCCTTGTAAAGGATGGCAAGCCATTCAAGTTTACCATTTTAACAAATCAGGGGAACCAGCAGCGCCTTATGACCGCACAGATAGTTCAGCAGCGCCTGCGACTGGTCGGAATAGACGTCAAGATCAGGGTTGTTGAGTGGGCCGCCTTTTTGAAAGAATTCGTAAACAAGGGGAATTTTGAAGTAGTCATGCTGGCCTGGAGTATCTCGCAAGACCCGGATATGTACGATATTTGGCATTCAAGCAAAAATAAGCCGGGTGAATTGAATTTTATCGGCTTCAATAATTCTGAAGTCGACCGCCTGTTGATTGAAGGGCGTAACACTTTTGATATTGAAAAGCGCAAGCGTGCTTATTTTCGAATTCAGGAAATTCTGGCGGATGAACAGCCATATACCTTCCTGTACGTGCCTGATTCGCTGCCGGTAGTAAGTTCTCGAATCCGTGGCGTTGAACCGTCTCCGGCCGGCATCGGTCATAACCAGATTCGCTGGTATGTGCCGAAAAACGAGCAGGTGTATTAAAATGACCAGTTATCTCTGTAAGCGAATTCTTATGTTAATTCCCATGATGATCGGAATTACGTTGATCACCTTTTCCGTTATTCATCTTGCTCCCGGCGAACCGGTCGAGATGCAGATGGCGATGAACCCAAAAGTTGGCAAAGAGGCGAGAGAGCGACTCACCAAATTTTACGGTCTTGATAAACCGCTGCCTGAGCAGTACTTCACCTGGGTTGGTAAAATTGTGCGGCTTGATCTGGGACGGTCTTTTTCATCGGATAATCGCCCGGTCATGGACAAAATCAAAGAGCGTCTGCCTGTTACCATATCCTTGAATGTGATAGCACTGCTACTCGAATTCGGCTTGGCGATACCAATCGGAGTTTTAGCGGCAACAAGGCGTGATACATGGCTTGACAAAGGTATTACAGTATTTGTGTTTGTCGGTTTTGCCGTGCCGACCTTCTGGCTGGCACTGTTACTCATGTATTTTTTCGGAGTCAAATTGGGATGGCTTCCCATCTCAGGTCTTCATTCACTCGGGAGTGATTCGTGGGGAATGGTCAGGTATTTGACTGATCTGGCGAAGCATCTGGTCATGCCGGTCATGGTGGCTTCTTTCGGCAGTCTGGCAGGTCTTTCGCGGTATATGCGCTCTGCCATGCTGAACGTCATCAGCCAGGATTACATAACTACCGCTCGCGCAAAAGGTCTCTCCGAGCGGGTTGTTATCTGGAAACATGCCCTGCGCAATGCCCTGCTGCCGCTGATAACGCTGCTTGGATTTTCTATACCTGGTTTGATTGGAGGAAGCGTAATTTTTGAAACAATTTATGCCATTCCGGGGATGGGACAGCTTTTTTATCAGGGGGTCATGTCTCGTGACTATCCGGTGGTCATGGGGATTCTGGTAATCGGTGCGTTTTTAACACTGATCGGTAATCTGATAGCAGATCTCAGCTATGCACTGGCTGATCCGCGTATCCGACATGGAGAGGGGTAGGGTGATGAACTTCAAACACTCATATTTCTACTCTATCTTCTGGCCACGCCTCCGCCGCAACCGACTCGCCCTTTTCGGCGGCGTCGTTGTGCTGGCGCTTTTTTGCATCTCGTTGTTTGCAACTCTGCTCTCTCCATATGATCCCAGTGCCATTAATGCCTGGAAGGTTCTTTCACCACCTTCATTGCAGCATTGGTTCGGTACTGATGAACTCGGGAGGGATGTGCTCAGCCGGATCTTATTTGGAGCCCGGGTTTCACTCAAGGTTGGTTTTGTAGCGGTAGGGATCGCAGTTTCAATAGGAACCGTAGTCGGGCTGGTGTCAGGATATTACAGTGGTCTGGTTGATGCCACTCTGATGCGGTTTGTGGATATCATGCTCTGTTTTCCGGCTTTCTTTCTGATTCTGGCGATCATCACTTTTCTTGAACCATCCATCTGGTATATCATGATGGTCATAGGATTAACCGGTTGGATGGGAGTAGCACGGCTTGTCAGGGCTGAAACGCTCTCTATCCGCGAAATGGATTATATCCTGGCTGCCAGGGGTATTGGCTGTTCAAACCTCCGAATCATATTTCGCCATATCCTGCCCAATGCTATGTCACCGGTACTCGTATCCGCAACACTCGGCATCGCCGGTGCAATACTGACAGAATCTGCACTCTCCTTTCTCGGCATCGGTGTGCAGCCGCCGACACCAAGCTGGGGCAACATTCTCACATCCGGTAAGGATTATATTGAATTTGCCTGGTGGCTGTCACTATTTCCCGGGCTCGCCATTCTGGTAACGGTACTGGCTTACAATCTTCTTGGAGAAGGGATCCGTGATGCGCTTGACCCTCGCGTAAAACGCTGATTTTCTCTGTCAGCTGGCTACGCTGTCAAGTTGATAGCGGTTGCGCAGGACGGAAATCAAGATATTTACACCTTTGAAGGACTTCCTGAGCCTGTTTTGCTCTTTTTCGGAAAGGACCAGAGGATCAACGTAGTTCGACGGTTCTTTTCCGTATGCAACCGCCCTGAGCTGTCTTTCCAGGCGCATCTTCATCAGAAATGTAAATGCCTCTCTGATTGCTTCCAAGTCGTTCGTCGAGATGGTATTCAGATGTTTGAGACGCTCCATCTTGTCCCATGTTGTTCCCCCTACTATACCCGCCTCAAGTGCTAACAGGCTGATGCCGCGTGTCAAAGCAAAAAGCCCGCCTTTTTTCAAGTCCAACCTGCCGCTGTGCGCACCTTTTTTTTCGACCAGAAATCGTCCGAACATGCCGAGAGGCGCCTTGAATCCGACTATAGTGCGTGCCATGTTAGGAAAAATTATTGTGTTATTGCGAGCGCATTCGCAGAGATGTGTCTGCAACTCTTCTTCAAAAACTATATCTCCATGCAGTACACGCAGGTCCTGAAATACTCCAAAAAAAACAGTATGTTCGGGGCTTGGCATCGTTATCCAGCGCTCTGTCAATTGTTTCCACTCCGACAGGGTGTGACACCACTCCGGATTGCTGGCCATCATGTTGCCTGGGCAGAGCGGAACACCGAGACTCTCCAGAGCGAGAGCAATTCGTTCAGCAAAACGACGTACTTCCACCAGTTTATCTGCTGCCAGATCATCCCTGTATACGATAGCGCTGTCCTGATCGGTCCGCAGTGTCTGTTCTTCACGGCCTTCGCTTCCAAGTACAAGATAGGCGGCACCTGCCGGTAACCTGATGTCCTCACGGCAATCCATAATAAAAACCAAACGACGGGTCATGGCGTCATTAAAGTGAGCGATCAGTTGGATCAGGCTTTGAACGTCCGCATTAGTTTTAATTGCATACTGAAGCATGCCGGTCAATTTTTCCCCAAGAATCGTCAACTGCTCGATAGTAGTGGCGGATTCAATTTCCTGGATCAAATAGAGAGGGCTGCGGGTTTGAATGCGGAACAGGTCGGTATCGGTCATCACTCCGACCAGTTGGTCTCGCTCATTGAGTACTACAAGACGGTGAATGTTGTGCCTGGCCATCAGAAAAATTGCCTTAAAGAGATAGTCATTGTTGCGGATGGTTATCAAGCCGACATTCATGATGTCGCGGACAGTCAATGCGGAAAAGTCTTCGGCACCTCCGGCGATCAGGTTGCGCAGATCACGCAGGGAAACAATCCCGACCGGTTTCTCCCCGTCAACAACAACGATTCCGGAGATATTATCCTTCTGCATGATACCTGCCATTTCAACCAATCCCAAATCGGGTGGACAGGTTACCGCAGGACGATGACAGATGGCGTCGACTGTAATGAAGAAAAAACTGTCCTCGCTGATTCCAGGCATGAATCCCTCTTAGATAGTGATGTGTTACACCGGCAACACAAAAAAAATGATGTATGGATTATATTTAATTACTTTTATGTTCCCGATTTGAATCGTATGAATATAACCACGCGTGAAATAAATAAAAATAAAAATTAATTTGATTTGTAGAAATATCATCCTGGGCGAGCCATCGTCAAAGTATTTTTTTTAGGGTTGCTGAGAGAAACAGAAGTATCTCAGTGAAGTCAATAACCGTACTTACAATATCGATAAAATATGAATATGAGCTGCCGGGTTATGCCTTCATTTCAAAATTTTATATTCACGGGGCTATTCTATCTTATAACTGCTATTACAGCGATATTTCATGTTTTGGTCCTCTCAGTTCAGCAGCAGCTGTTTTTTTGAGAGGCCGGATTCATACCGCTGCTGAAGAATCCGGACACCCAGACCTCGGATAAGTGCGGTACTTTCGGCAATATCCGGCAGGTATAAAAGAGTGGATGGCGATTATCAGCACTGCGAAAAGATGCAGTTAATGATTGAATGTGAAAATGGTTCAAAAAAATTCAGGATGTGCCGGTAATAACTGAATGCCGGAAAAGAGCTGTTGAATCCATTCCCGCACACATTGACATACCAATATATTTGGCATACATATTCCGAGGATTTTAAATATATTTTTAAAAAATTGCAGAATATCTGAATGGGGAACCTCTTTCAAGTTTAAAGACATTGTGATAAGAGGGACAAACGTAACGAGTCTTATTCTCCGTAATAACGGAGGTAATTTTGACCGAGTCGACCGGAACTATGTTGTAATTTTGGTTGATGCACAGTAGGGTAGTAACAATAAATTACGGCAGGAAACGCCGTGCCGGCAAAGGTAATGATGAAACCGCCTGGAGAAAAAACCGCTGTGATGAATTCAACAGTATCAGATGGTGACTGTGCGAACCCGGGACTATATGAACAATTGAAACGTGTTCTTGACTCCATTGAAGATCTTTTGCCCCGCCGGATAGGAAAGATTGACTGGAAGGTGTGCCATGCAGCTAATTGGCGACGGAACTCATTTGCCGGCTATCTTGATCCGGTGCCTGAAATAGAGGGGATCCACCTTGATGACCTGCTCGGGATTGAAAAGCAGAAGCAGATTCTAATTCAGAATACCTCCCAATTTCTCCATAGATTCCCCGCCAATAATGTTCTGCTGTGGGGTACACGAGGCACAGGCAAATCATCTCTTGTCCGCGCACTCCTTAATTATTATGCGCCGGAAGGCCTCAGAATTATCCAGGTAGACAAGGACGATTTCGTGCATTTACCTGCTATTGTTGATTCAATTAAGAAAGAACCGTTTCGATTTATAATATTCTCGGATGACGTCTCGTTTGAGGTAGGCGAAGTAGGTTACAAGATGTTAAAAAGTGCTCTTGACGGTTCCGTATATGCACCACCGGAAAACACCAGAATTTATGTCACATCCAATCGTCGCCATTTGTTGCCAGAGTATGAGACCGACAATAGAGGCGCAATGCTTGTCAATAATGAAATTCATCACGGGGAAGGGGCGGAAGAAAAGATATCCCTTTCCGGGAGGTTCGGGCTTTGGATCGGCTTCCATCCGTTTTCTCAGGATCAATACGTAGAAGTTGCCAAGCAGTGGGTTGCAAAACTTTCTAATCTCTCTAATATTGTAACGGTATGGAACCAAAAAGCTGAAAAAGCGGCAATTGAATGGGCATACAGTAAGGGTGATAACAGTGGCCGCATAGCGTATCAATTTGCTACCGACTGGGTCGGTATAGCATTGCTTAATAATCTTTCGAATTCAAACAATAAAGCGGATTGAAAAGTATGTTATGCCGCGACAAAAAGTGCGATTTTCCATTTATTTGATACACTCTCAAAAAATAATGTTACTGCATGATCATGAATAACCGCAGGTAGATGACGAAATAAAGGGTGTTCTGAATAAAATCTGCTTGAGCAACCAGCATTCATTTCTTACTCAAAGGGCCTGTCAATTGACAGGCCCTTTGAGGTACATGCATGATATCACTGTCAGTATCCCATCAAACGCGGCAGCCAAAGTGATATGATCGGCACATAGGTAATAAGCAACATGAAGCCGATCATGGCAAGCAGCCACGGAAGTACCGCCACTGTAAGTTCCGATATACCCATTTTGGTGATACCGCTGGCCACATACAGATTAAGCCCGACCGGTGGGTGACACATACCAACCTCCATGTTAACCGTCATAAGTATGCCGAAGTGAATCGGGTCGATCCCCAGTTTCATGGCAACCGGAAACAGGATCGGTGCCAGAATCAGGATGATGGAAGAAGGCTCCATGACGTTGCCTGCAAGAAGAAGCAGTATGTTGGTGACGGCAAGGAAGGCGACTACCCCGAGATTGTGATTAATGATCCAGTCAGCCATGATCTGGGGGATCTGCTCAGATGTCATCAGGTAGGAGAACAGCACTGCATTGGTAATTATGTACAGCAGCATGGCCGACATGTTGGCAGAATCCCGCAATACCTTGGGGATATTTTTGAGCGGCATGTCCTTGTACACAAACACGGCAACAATGAAAGCATAGACCGCACTCATGGCGGCAGCTTCAGTAGGGGTAAACATGCCGCTGTAGATACCGCCCAGCACGATGACAATCAGGAGCAGTCCCCAGGCGCTCTCTTTAAAGGCAAATAAACGCTCTTTGAATGTTGCTTTCGGCAAACGTGGATAGTTGTTCTTGCGGGCGCGATACCAGGTAACTGAGCCAAGCAGTAATGCTAACATCAACCCGGGAATTACTCCTGCCATAAAGAGTGCACCTACCGATGAGTTGGTGGCAACGGCATAGATAACCATAACAATAGAAGGGGGAATCAAAATTCCCAGCGAACCGGAGGTTGTGATAACGCCGGCGCCGAATTTCCGCGGGAATCCTGCCTTGACCATGGCCGGAAGCAGGATGGAGCCTATCGCCACAACGGTTGCCGGACTGGAACCGGAAACGGCGGCAAACAGTGCGCAGGCAACGACACCTGCCAGGCCGAGACCACCGTACCAGTGCCCGATCATGGACGTTGCAAAGTTGATCATTCGCTTGGCCACACCACCGTGGGTCAGGAAGTTACCGGCCAGAATAAAGAACGGAATCGCCATGATCTCGAACTTCTCAATTCCGGTAAAGAGTTTCATGGCAACTGTTTCCACCGGTACGTTCGACATGAAAAAGAGGAAGCTTAGAACCGTCAGGCCGAGTGAAATCGAGATTGGCATACCAGTGAGCATCAGGCCGATCAGCAGGGCAAAGATAATACCGGCACTGCCAAAAGAGGCTATTGCAGCCATTGATATAACTATAGCGCCAATACAGATAGCAGCTTTTTTGGGGGTCATACGCTCTTGAGTTTCAGCATGTGCGCTCATTTGGCACCCCCTGCATGTTTAGTATCATCAAGTCTGTGCTCTTCATACTCCTCCAGCATTTCAGTTGCATTGACGGTCTCTTCATCCAAGCCATCCACATGGGAATGGTCATGCTTGGGCAGTTCACCGGTGCGGGCAAAACTCCAGGCGACCTGTAAAAAGCGGAAACACATCAAGGACGATCCAAGCGGAATTGCGAGGTAGACAATCCATGTCGGCCACTCCAGGTCCGGGGTGATTGGCCCCTCATACAGGTCACCCATTTCCATGCCAAAAAGATTAAACATGTAGTAATGCATGCCGTTTTCCCAGACAAAACGCGTCCCCAGCACAGCTATGATGCAGGTAAAGAGCGCGCCGCTGCCAAGACCGATCAGCACCGATGTTTTGCACCATTTTTCCGGCAGCCGGTTGATCAGAACATCGACCCCCACGTGAATGCCGGTACGCACTCCGTAGGCCGCTCCGAACTTGGCCATCCAGACAAACATGTAGATGCAGAGTTCCTGGGCCCACGCCATATTGAAGCCGAGAAGCCAGTCCTGCAGTGCGGGAATGGGGATTCCCATGAGGTAACGGCGGGTGACGGCAACGGCAATAATGATCGTTGCCGCACCGATGAGGAAGGTGATTATAAGTTCCTCAAGCTGGTCGAGATATTTCATCATGGGGGAATCTCCTGAAAAAGGTCGTTAAAAAGCCGCTACGGTTTTCCGTAGCGGCTTTACGCTCACAAGTTAGTCTGATTTATGGCTTGTAGCCGGTTACCTTGTAGACTTCATTGACAACGTCAGCACCGATCCGGCTCATGTTTTCCTTATGTGTCTTGTCCATGGCTTTTTTCCAGGCTTCCTTCTGCTGTGGAGTAAGAGTAATGATCTGCGAACGGCCGGATTTCTTCACGGCTGCCAATGCTTCTTCATTATCTTTTTGGGCGACGTCATTGGCGAACTTGGTGGCATCCTTCATACAGCCGTCAAGAATAGTGCGGATATCGGCCGGCAGTCCCATCCAGAACTTTTTGTTGACTAGAACTGCATAGCCCAGGTAGCCGTGATTGGAGAGGGTGACGTACTTCTGCACTTCATGCATCTTTTGTGTATAAAGATTTGAAGGCGGGTTTTCGGTACCGTCGACAACACCGGTCTGCAGCGCCTGATACACTTCAGAAAAGGCCATTACTTGCGGCATAGCCCCAACGGAGCGCATTTCGGAATCAAGGACCTTGGATGACTGGATGCGCATCTTAAGACCTCTGAAATCGCCCGGCTCCCTAAGTGGCTTGTTGGCGCTCATGACCTTGAAACCGTTATCCCAATAGGCTAAACCCATCAGTCCCTTTGACTCGAGCTTGTGGAGTAGTTTTGCTCCCAGTGGACCTTGAGTTACCTTGTGCAGTTCTGCATAGCTGTCAAAGATGAACGGCAGGTCAAAAACTTCGAAGTCCTTGATTCCCAGAGGGCCGAACTTGGCAAGTGATGGAGCCAGCATCTGAACAGAACCCATTTGCAGTGCCTCCATCTCTTCCTTGTCCTTGAAGAGCTGGCTGTTTGGATAAACCTCTACCTTTACGCGTCCCTTGGTGCGCTCTTCTGCGATTTTCTTGAAATAATCAGCTGCCTGTCCTTTTGGTGTGTGTTGGGCTACAACGTGACTGAATTTGATTAAAATCGGTTCCGGAGCGGCCAAAGCGGTCAGCGGCAATGCAAGAATTGCTGCTGCGATCGACATGTTTTTAATGACGTGATTCATTTTCATGCGGTATTCCTCCTGATGGGATATTTTGTTACACTTGGCCTGGAAACGTAGACAGGCAAGTGAACTATCGTTTTAATGCAATGAAGGTGCCAAAAGTTTCTAATCCCATAACAAACTGATATGTCGTTCTATTTTAAAATATACGGTAAATAATGTGTGTTAAAAATGTGGCTAGTGGCTAAAACCGGCCAGTAGTGATGGCGGTAATTAGCCATTTTGATGAATGTATGTATGGTCCTTTTGAGAATGTACGGGGCAATATGGTTAGTTTCTAGTAACCGGACTGAAAAATTATGGGGGTAATTCAGTTTCAAATATATATTATTCTAAATTGGTGCCGTACCGTAAAACTGCGGATTTTTACCCGAATAATAAGATATTGTTATATATTTACAAATGAAGTGCCAAGAGGTGCAGTTCGAATAACAACCGATATATTGTTCTATTTAACTGTAATGGAGAAAAGCTGATAAGGGAAATTCAATCAATTAAAAAAATGATCAGGGAGTGAAAAAACGGTGCCGCATCTCTTCAAGTCCCAGTAAAGCAAGGAGATCATTAAGGCGTTCCGATGAACGACGCCGCGGCAAATCTTTGTAGCTGGCGATAATCAGCTCATTCTTCATCGAATGCTCCCAACCTACTAACTCGGTTACGTTAACCTGATAGCCGTGTGCCTCCAACTGCAGACAACGAAGAGTATTAGTGACCATACTCCCGAATTCGCGGGTATGCAGAGGGTGTCGCCATAATTCGGTAAGGCCGCTCGAAGACAGTGCGGTGGCTTTGTTTTTACGAAGAACGACAGCAACTTCCGCCTGACAGCAAGGAACCAGTACGATAAAACGAGCTTTTTTTTTGATTGCAAAAAGGATAGCATCGTCGGTGGCGGTATTGCAGGCGTGGAGTGCGGTAACGATATCCACCGTAGAGGGGAGTGCCTCAGAATAAATTGAATCGGCAACAGACAGGTTTAGAAAGGACATGCAGGGGAATTGAAACCGTTTAGCAAGTGCCCGCGATTTTTCAACCAGTTCATCACGAGTTTCAATGCCGAAGATATGGGAACAATCCTCACGGTATTTAAAAAACAGGTCGTACAGAATAAATCCTAGGTACGATTTCCCGGCTCCATGATCAACCAGTGATAGGCCTGCTTGATCCTGGAGCACTTCTTTTAATAGCGGTTCTATGAACTGATACAGATGGTTGACCTGTTTGAGTTTGCGTTTGCTGTCTTGATTAAGTTTTCCGTCCCGGGTGAGGATGTGCAGTTCTTTCAGCAGTTCAATCGACTGTCCCGGTTTAATTGCGTGTTTATCTGTCATTTATTAGTGCTCTCTCTGATATGCGGACGTGCCACCGCTTCAGATGGGTAAAGAGAAGTGAATTACAGCTCGTATTTATCCATTTTATATCTGAGCGTCCCGCGAGGAATTTTAAGAATTGCTGCCGTCTGAAGTACATTGCCTCGATTTATTTCTAATGCCTGTCGGATGATGTTTTTTTCAAAATTCATTACGGTCTCATCCAATCCGGAATCTGCCGGTAGTAGTGCTGATTGAAAGGCCTGACCGGTGGTCAATGAACCGGCGGACGGCGTGATCCCGCGTATTTCAAGGGGCAGATGTTCCGGCAGAAGTGCCGGTCCATAATTCATAATACAGATGCGCTCGATGACATTTCTCAATTCGCGAATGTTGCCCGGCCAGCCATATTGCCCCATCAATAAAGCAGCTTCAGGTGAGAGCGCTTTAAAATCGCGACCGAAAGAGCGACTGAAGGTATCAAGAAAAAAGGATGCTATGAGACTGATGTCTTCTTTGCGATCCCTCAGCGGCGGAATATGAATCGGGAACACATTAATGCGGTAATAGAGATCCTCACGAAAAGAGCCGCTCGATATATTGTCAATCAGGTTACGATTTGTAGCCGCAATAATTCGAACATCAATATGTATATCCTTGATACCGCCGACACGACGGATTGTTCGCTCCTGCAGTACCCGAAGAAGTTTAGCCTGCATTGACAAATCCATCTCACCGATTTCATCAAGAAAAACTGTACCGTGGTGTGCCTCCTCAAACAGACCTGTTTTCCGGGCGTTAGCGCTCGTAAAGGAGCCTTTTTCGTGTCCGAAGAGTTCGCTCTCCAATAGAGAAGCAGGTATTGAGGCACAATTGATTGCTACAAAAGCGGCGTCGTGGCGGTCGGAAAGGTCATGGATGGCCCGCGCAATCAATTCCTTTCCAGTGCCTGATTCACCGGTGATAAGAGCTGTTGACGGAATGCGTGCGATTTCACGGACCTGATCTATAACCTCACGAAATGGTTTGCTCCTGCCTATCATCGGTGAACGTCCCGGCAGGCAACTGTCGGCACGTTTCAGGTTGCGTACTTCACGTTTCAGTGTCTGTGTCTGAAGCGCTAGCTTTACAATCACTCTCAGGGCATCGGCTTTAAACGGCTTTTTCATATAGTGAAACGCCCCCATCTTAAGGGCATCTACTGCACTTTCAACCGATCCAAATCCGGTAATTATTATAACCAGCAACTCGGGATCGAGTTCTTTCAGTATTTTCAGGACATCTATGCCATTTTCAGAACCAAGGTTCAGATCAAGAAGAGCAAGATCTACATCTCCGGAAGCGACCTGTTCACTCGCTTCCACGGTATTGGAAGCCTGACATACCTGATACCCATCATCCGATAAAATTCTCGAGACTGTTTCCCGGATGAATGCTTCGTCATCAATAATAAGTATTTTTTCCATAGTTCCGGTGTGTATACCTTAGTTAGTTGTCGAACATCAATTTACGTTCAAAATCCATTGAATGAGTAAGGCGTTGTGCATCCTGTAGAGTAATCAAATCCTGTCGATAGAGCTGCAGAAGGTGCATATCAAGAGTTTGCATGTGATACTGGGTTGCACCTTTTTCAATATGCTGTTCAATCTCATCGAGGCGACCTTCACGAATACAGGACTGAATTGTTGTCGTTGCCCTCATTATCTCAACTACCGGCAGTATGTTTTCACCGGATTTATCCTTGATCAGGCGGATTGAAATTGTTGCCACCAGAATATCGGCCAGTCGGTGACGCATTATTTCCTGAGCTTCGGGTGGGAAGTGTCCTATTATTCGGTTGATGGTGGAAACTGCTCCTTGAGTGTGTAGGGTTGAAAGTACCAAATGCCCGGTCTCAGCCGCTTTAATACATGAATCAATTGTCTCTTTATCGCGCATTTCGCCAACCATTATGACATCCGGATCCATTCTGAGCGCAGCTTTCAGCGCTGATGCAAAGCTGTCGGTGTCGGTTCCTATTTCACGCTGAATAATACAGCTTTTTTGTGATGTAAACAAAAACTCTATTGGATCCTCAATAGTTATAATATTATAGCTAAAGTTCTCGTTAAGATGTCTCAGCATGGAGGCGAGCGATGTTGATTTGCCGTTGCCGGTCGGACCGGTTACCAGAATCAGGCCGTTAGGAACCTGTGCGATTTCACCAAGAACCTTCGGAAGGTTCAAATCTTCAAACGTCCCGATGACCGGTGGGATCACCCTCATGACGACGCCGAAATAACCTTTCTGACGGAAAATACTGACTCTGAAACGACCACCGGATGACAGTGAATATGAAGCATCGCACTCTTTTAGGTCGTCGTTCACCTGACGGCCATTATGAGTAAGTATGGTTTCAACAATAAACCGGGTGTCAGCCGGGATGAGATTGGGCATCTTTGCACGGACTAATTGTCCCCTCCCTCTAAAAAAAGGTGGGTTGTCTACCTCGAAGTGGAGGTCAGAAACTTTCTTCTGAAATGCTATTTCCAGAATCTGATGCAGAATATTGATATCCATCTTACCTCCGCTGAAATTGTAATATATGAAGAAGATCCTCTTTCTTACACCGATTTTTCAATACTTTTGCGATACAGGGCGTTGTCAAGAATCGACCCGGCGTGTTGAGCAAGGGCTTCAAGCAGATTGATTTGGGGTGGAGAAACCGGCTTGGCACCAAAATCGGCATACGTTATTGCGATAACCTTACCCCTGCTTATCAACGGAACTGCCAGGACTTTTGGACTGCGAGGCGCTCCGATCTCTCGGTACAGAATATTTGTTAGCACCGCATCACTCCGCTGGCCGTAATACAGGCGACCTTTATCAACAACCTCACGAAGAACAGAATTTTGCTCTAGCGGAATTCGGAAAAGGAGCGGTGCAGTTAATCCTTCAGTTTTTTCTGTGATGACACCGATAGATTTTTCTGCAATCAATTCTGATTTAGCAATAACAAACGTTAAAACCCGTTCAAACTGGCCTGCAGCGAACTGGAGCATTACCAACGCGATTTCAGGAGGGTTTGAAAGTGATTTCAATTGATTGAATGCTGCGATAAACCGGCGGTCCACTTCACCGTTCGCGACGGGTAGGATCGTTTTCATAATTGATCCAATTCCTGAAAGAAATGCGATCATCTGGGGTACAAATGAATCTTCATGACAGCGTTCACAGGGACGCGGAAGTATTGATCTCGTTCCCGCTCTGAAAGCATCCATGCTGATGTTGCGCCAAGTCGTGCTGCAGGCGGTTATCAGTATAGAAATCTGAGGAAAAGCAGAAATTTTTTGGCGCACGAGTGAAAGTGACTGCGCTCCATCGGTTTCATGAGAAATATCAATAATAAGAATCGGATGGAGATCTCTGCCGAGAGACTGCTCGATAACAATGTCCAGAGAACTTTCTTCGTCAGAGGCAAATATAAACAGATTATCATGTTTACAGGTTGTCGCTATAGAATGGGAAAGAAGTTCGTTTTGCGTCAGCAGAATAATAGCTGTAACCGGTGGGGTTGAATCCGCATGCACAGGTGCGGACATGCCGGTCAGAAAAGAGACCAGCTGCTCCTGTCGATCGATGGTTGTTTCCGGAAGCGCCCGGGTAACAATCTGCCGGTGTTCATCAACCGGATCATAATCTTTCAGGCCGATAAAAACATCCGGAAGCTTGCGGATAACCGTGTCGAGCGTATCGAGGCCAAGCAGATCGGCTGTAATTTTCTGCGTTCCGGATTCAGAAGTAGTGGGCTCGCTTTTCCCGATGCTTGCATCGGTAAAGAAAATATTGCTCAGTGAGCCGTCGCGCATTTTTTCATCATAAATCCGGAGTGACTCCATCAGAACGCCCTGAGCGTTCAGCAGAATTTCCTGATGTAGCTTTTCAGGGAAATAACGATATTCATCTGAAATGTATTTTTTTGAAACATCGAGAGAAAAGGTTCCGCTTGACCAGGTCAAAACTTCAACAATACTCATTTCAATCAATGTTTCCAGCCCCTTGAAGGCGGTCTCTTTGTCAATCGTCCCCTGTTCAATCAAAGTTGCGACCAACGGTTTGCGATCTCTTCCAGCCTCATTTTGTTCTGCCAGTGCCTGATTGAGAGCCTCCTGGGTAATGGCATTCATATCAACCAGCACTTTGCCGATTCGTACGCTGTTATTCAGATGGTTGGCGCTGACAAAATAGCCCTCATGAAAAACAAGCTGGCTCTCGCCTTTGGGGCTTTTCAAATATAAGACGCCGGTTTTACTGGTCATGTGTAGAAGCTGAATGACATCTACCAAAGGGAAATGTTCAAGATCACCGTTAAACGACATATTATAAACTCCTCTTATTAATCGTAAACAGCCGTCACTATATCGCACATTGTAGTTATTTTGTGTAGATTGTTTCCGCAATTTTTCAGAGTATTAGTGACATGCTACAAATGTTTTGATACTAGTATGAAATGCTTTAAAATGAAATTATCCCATCAGGAGCCTTTGATATGAAGATATCCTGCCCTAAATGCAACGCAAGTGGAACTATTCCTGATCACGAGGTACCTGAGTCAGGGCGGTTTCTCAATTGTCCTCGCTGTAACGAGGGGTTTACGGTTGCCAGGCAGCGTTCAGGATCTGATGTCTATCTCGTTGATACCTGTCCCTCATGCAGTTTCAGTACGTTTGGTGACGAAACATTCAGTGACTGTCCCAAATGCGGTGTTTCTGTCAAGGTTTTCGTTGAACGTCAACGCGAAGAACAACGGTTGAAACATAATCAGGAACTGTTAGGAAAAAAGTTAAACAATCCTGAATATATTGCTGTTCAACCGGAAGTTGTCGATACTCCTGTCGCCGATTTTATCGATAATCTTCACCCGGTTAATCTTATAAGCTGGGGGGTTGCAGCTGCCGCGGTACTTATTCTTGGCCTCGGCTTGTGGGGAATTGTCGGGTATGATGCTTCCAAAATACAGGCTCTGCTGATGGCGGAGCGGGACACGCCGGTTTCAAAGTTTACCGTTTTTCTGGATTATGGTCTGATCCACTGGGTCAAGCTGATTTACGGATGTGGTGCATTGGTTGTCGCGATCCTTTTCATGAAACGTCAGAAGTCGAGTCTGAAAGCCATGAGTGGTTTGTTGTGGGTGACTATTGTCCTTGTGCCGCTATCATATAGTATAGGATTTATATATTGGGTTCTGGCTCCGATACCTCACACAATCAGCGGTTATCTGATTGAAATTTTGAATATACTTTTCATGGGCGCTCTTGTGGGAGTGCCTCTGTATCTACTCGAGCGCTATCTTCACGAAAAAAAATTAACCTCCGTTGTCACTCTCTGAAATGGTTTCTGGAACGCTATTGCCGTTTCTTCCCTGGTTTGCTGTCGCAGTACTCTTTATCGGGCCGTTCGTGCGCATCGGTCTGGCGGTTGCACTGGTTGCCCAGCTGATTTATCTATTCAGCCGCGGTATTATGCTTGGCCGTCTTCCTCTGCTCGGTCCGCATGACACACTGATGTTCTTCGGCATGTCAGTGACACTTATGGGGCTGCTCGCATCATATTCTCCGATCATTCGCGGTAAGAGATGGTTTATGGCTGCAGTGGGAATTCCGGCGGGAATTTTCACCGCGGGTGCACTCCTGTTCAGCCCGCTCAACATGCCGCTGCCGCAGATACTTGACACACTCTGGTTTGAGCTGCATGTTGTTGTGGCATTTTTCGGTTATGCCCTTTTTTTTATCGGGGGTATAATGAGTGCCGCCTATCTCTGTTCAGGCTCACGGGCTCACCTGGGTTTGTTTTACAAAACTGCGCTGACAGGATGGACTTTTTTTTCTGTTTCAATGATATCGGGTGGAATCTGGGGGTATTATGCCTGGGGAACATACTGGCTTTGGACACCAAAAGAATTATGGACAGCTATTCTCTGGCTGTTTTATGCTCTGGTGTTGCACGTCAGGCTGAAGGGGTCTCGTTGGGATACCATTTTGGCCTGTCTTGGAATTGCTGGTGTGTTCATAATGATGTTTACCTATATGGGTGTAAGCATGTTGATGAAGAGTTCACACAGTTTTTGAAGTCATCAGTATTCAGTCCCTGAAACGTTTCAATAAATCGCCGTACCCGTCGATCCTTCGGTCACGCAGGAAGGGCCAGATGCGCCGGACCCGTTCGCTCCTTTCACCATCTATTTCAATCTCTATAATTTCTTCGTTCGTTTGGGATGCTTCCACCAGAATTTCTCCTTGCGGACCGGCAGCAAAACTGCCGCCCCAGAACTGAATGCCGACGTCCTGCTGCTGCGAGTTTTCAAAACCGACCCGGTTGACGGCCAGAACCGGCAGTCCGTTAGCCACCGCGTGCCCGCGCTGTACCGTGATCCAGGCATCATATTGCCGCAGCCTCTCCTCATCTGTATCTTCCATGTCCCAGCCTATGGCGGTCGGATAGATCAACAGATCCGCTCCAGCCAGGGCCATAAGCCTGGCAGCTTCAGGATACCATTGGTCCCAGCACACCATTACACCGAGATTGCCGACAGAGGTTTTAATCGGGTTAAAGCCGGTGTCGCCGGGGGTGAAATAGAACTTTTCATAAAATCCCGGGTCATCAGGGATATGCATTTTGCGATAGATACCGGCAATGGAACCGTCATTTTCGAGTACTACCGCCGTATTATGATACAGCCCGGCAGCTCTCCGCTCAAACAGAGAAGCAATAATAACTACTCCCAGTTCATCTGCAAGTGCTCCCAATGTTCCGGTAGTTGGCCCCGGTATCGGTTCGGCCAGGTCAAACAGGTCAGGAGACTCAATCTGGCAGAAATACGTGGATGTGTGCAATTCCTGAAGCACGATAAGTTGTGCCCCGGAAGCCGCAGCTGTGCGGATCATCTGAGTTGTTTTAGAAAGATTATCATCACGGTTGCTGCTGCAGCGTTGCTGAATTAACGCAACTTTGAGCGTTTTCATGCCAGAACCCCCTGAGGAAGATGCATTGTTACGCAATGCAAAGAACCATGCTGTTCAAGCAGGGGCAGGCAGTCAATGCCGATGGTTTCCCGTCCCGGAAAGGCCTGTGAGATTCGTTCCAGTGCCGTACGGTCGTTCTCCGTATCTCGATAGGTCGGTACCAGTACTGCACCGTTGATTATCAGGAAATTTGAGTAGGTTGCCGGAAGCCGATGGGCATGCTCATCAAAACGAGCTTTTGGCCAGGGGAGGGGTATCAGGCGATATGGAGAACCGTCCGGAGCAGTGAACGATTTCAGCTCTTCTTCCATCAGTTTCAGTTGTTCAAAATGTTCATCAAGAGGGTGGTCACAGGCCTGATAGACAATGGTGCTGTCCGGACAGATACGGGCCAGGGTATCGATATGGGAGTCGGTATCATCACCTGCAAGGCCGCCATGGTTGAGCCAGAGAACTCGTTTTGCTCCGATTAGAGAGGCCAGCGCCTGTTCAATTTCGCTCTTATCCAACTGTGGATTACGGTTTTGCGAAAGCAGACATTCAGCCGTTGTCAGAATCGTTCCGAGGCCGTCACTTTCAATACTGCCGCCTTCCAAAATCAATCCGATTGTGTTCAGTCTGGGGAGTAACAGACCCTGCTGTTTAAGCTTTTTCGAAATAATATTATCAAAGTTAGCGGGAAATTTTAACCCCCAGCCGTTGAAACCAAAGTCAAGTAGTGTCGGTTTGTTGTTGAAGATAACAGTAATTGGTCCAAAATCACGCGTCCACGTATCGTTGCACGGAATTTCACAGATAGTGACTTTTGTCAAATCGACTCCGGCCTTGCTAAGATAGTCTACAACCGAGGCTGCATGGGGTGCAGTAAGAAGTACCCGTTCAAACCGGCAAATATTTCTTATAATCTCTGCAAAGACCGGACGGACGTCATCCAGCATATAGGCCCAATCGGTTCCTTCGTGTGGCCAGGCCATCAGCACGCCGTCTTGAATTTCCCATTCGGCAGGTAATCGTGGATTCACAGTAATTCTCCATTATATTAATTTGAAAGGGCAGGGATAATACAACTATAAAACGGTTATCGGGATCGTACTATAGAACATTTTTCAACACCCTTGCAAGAGCAGGTTTCCCTAAATCTAATGGACATGGAAAATGTTATAAAGCGAGCCACAGGTGAATAATACAATTCTATAAAAACGATCAGTCAATGCAAACGTCCTGAAGTCAATGACTTTTCCTGCACATGAGTATTCTCCTTACTGAGTTAATCTAAAACCGCAGGCGTCGGACAAGTCCCAATCAGGACCTTTCCTCTGACAACTTCAGCTGTCGAATCGCTCTAACAACTTCAAGTTTAATCCGCGGGTAATTTGTTTTTTTGTCCTGTGTGAGGGTGCAATTTTGAAAGGTCGCATGTAGTTCAGTGCGTTCCCGGGTCGAACCGATGAAGGTGGTTCTATCCCGCGTACACGGAACACCTTCGGGAATATGGAGTGGGGTGCCTGGGGTGGAGTAGATGCCGGTGTCCGTGTCAAGACCGACAGGATAGGTCGTGAGCCCTCTGACAACAGTACTCATTGAACTTTTGGAGATGACAGAGTTTCCGGCGATTGAAAGCATGACAACACAAGAGACTGTTATCTCCCGTTTTCTGCTTCAACCTCTGTGACAGAACCTCAGACAGCCGATTGCTTGTGCAATCCGCCATCCCTCTATTCAGTAGAGGCTGCGATTCAACTCCCTACAAGTAGTGTCGATCTGGAATGATAAGAAATCAGATTCTATGTGGATGTTGTGGTCAAAAATCATGTTCAAGGATTTCCAGGCCCAATCCAACAGAATTGACTCGCGTGATGCGACTCTTATATTTGAAATATGCAGTTGAGTGGTCATTGTTAAATATCAGGCTGCATGTATCTCCTGGTCTAATAGTGTCGGGAGCGGGGTTGTACAATGTTACCAGAGCACCAGTAATGGAAATATTCATAACTGCACCGCAGTATTTTGATCCGGCAAAATACAAAAGACATTTTTCAGCACAATTGATTCTCTGGTGATTTCTTTTTTCGGCCATAGCCCCCACCTCCCTTTCCACGTTCAGAAAGCAAATACCACGCCGTAACATAACTGTTCGTAAATATGAGATAATTCATTCGTAGTCGGAAAGCGGATAAACATTTCGTAAGCTGAATCGACAGATTTAGTGGTAAAACCGACAATTTCAATGCTGGGAATATCTGTTTGGATTGCCACATGAATATGCTGAAAATGTAACAGGATGAACAAATTTAACAATCCTTAGACGTACCCGTTAAATACGCTTTTACCATGTTTTTGAACCCCCTGTTATGTTCTGTATTAACATATTATTTTAATCGAAACAGTTGTAACACCCTAACAAGTATCAATATTCAATATGGCACACAATGTGATTAGAGTACGTTGAGTGCAGTTGATGACTTGAATCTTGAAAAAATGAATTCGAGCATGTGCAGATTTTTAAATTTCTGAAACATTGAAATAATTAACGCTCTAAAAGTTTTTGTAGTGTCGTGAGATAAATGCCAATGAAAATAACAACTCATTTATATAATGAAGACGGTAATGCCTGGAATACATTTGTCTCGTCACATCAGGACAGCACCAACTATCACCAATATGGGTGGAGGAAAGTTATTGAAAAAAGTTTCGGTCACAGAACTATGTATCTGGCTGCTATTGACAGTCATAACGAAATCTGTGGAGTTCTGCCATTTGTCCAGGTGAAAAGCAGGTTGTTTGGCAGTTTTCTGGTTTCACTTCCATTTTTAAACTATGGCGGTATGCTTGTTTCCGAGTTTGCTGCCATCTCCGCATTACTGGACGCTTCGCGAAAAATCCTTTCTGGAACAGGTGTAGATCATATTGAATTCCGCAACCTTAAAATGTGTAATGAAGTCGTAGCGACGAAACAGCACAAAGTAACAATGATACTGGAGTTAAAAAAGAATGTAGAAGAGCAGTGGGGCAGTCTTGATGTCAAAGTGCGTAATCAGGTTCGCAAAGCGGAAAAGAATGGTTTAAAGTCTGTTATAGGGCACATTGATCTGCTGGACGGATTTTACGAGGTTTTCTGTCGAAATATGCGCGATCTTGGGACACCGGTATACGGGAGAGATTTTTTCCGCAACGTTCTGGAGGAATTTCCTGATACCACACGAATTCTTACGATAACGCTTGATGGAAAAACTATTGCATCAGCTCTTTTGACCTGGCACAAGGGTACTCTTGAAGTCCCGTGGGCTTCCTCAAACAGAGACTATCGACAGTTCTGCCCCAATAATCTTCTGTATTGGGATGCAATCCGTTTTGCCATCGGTTTGGGAGCAGGCATGTTTGATTTCGGCCGTTCTACTCCAGGTGAAGGAACCTTCAACTTCAAGAAACAGTGGGGTGCCAGATCAGTGCCGCTTTACTGGCAGTATCTGCTTCATGAAGGTGATGCACTTCCTGAAATCAATCCGAAGAACCCACGATTCCGCCTTGCAATTCAAGCATGGCAACGGCTGCCCTTGATGATAACAAATATTTTAGGGCCGCATATTATCCGCTGTATACCATAAGTCGGACAATGCTCGTTGTTTGGCACGATCCCATCTTACATGCATTTTTCTGTATTAATCGAACGAACCTCCTCTGACGTTAAATAAAAGTCACTCGTGAGCTTGTGAGCTGTGAAAATACGCGCCGTTCTTGACTTTCACGCCCGCTTTTGGCACTATGTCAAACCATGAAAAAATTGACCAGGCAAATATTTATCGGCCGGGTAGCTGTCGGCGGTGATGCTCCCTGCTCTGTACAGTCAATGTGCAGCACCGACACCCGGGACATAGAAGCAACAACCGCCCAGATCAAAGACCTTGCAGAGGTCGGCTGCGAAATTGTCCGTTGTGCGGTTCCTGATCTTGATGCTGCCCATGCATTGACACGAATCAAGCTGAATAGTCCCATTCCTGTGGTAGCCGATATTCACTTCGATTATAAACTGGCTCTACAGGTACTTAAAGGGGGAATAGACGGCCTGCGTCTTAACCCAGGTAATATTGGAGATAAGTGGAAAGTTGCCGAAATTGTAGCGGCTGCGGATGATCGAAAGGTCCCAATCCGGATCGGAGTTAATGCCGGTTCTCTCGAAAAAGAGCTGCTTCAGCGTTACGGCCACCCGTCAGCCGAGGCAATGGTGGAATCGGCCATAGGACATATTCGTATCCTTGAAGATTTAAACTTCCAGGAGATAAAGATTTCTCTTAAGGCGTCTGATGTGATGAAGACTGTGGCTGCATACCGCCTGTTTTCGGAACAGTCTGATTACCCTTTGCATATCGGCATCACCGAGGCAGGAACACTTTTTTCCGGTACAATCAAATCGTCTGTCGGGCTTGGAATACTATTGGCTGACGGGATCGGTGATACGATGCGGGTTTCGCTTACCGGGGCCCCGAGGGATGAGATACGTGTTGGTTATGATATATTGAAAGCACTCGGATTACGCCGCCGTGGGGTGAATTTTGTTTCCTGCCCAACCTGCGGCCGGTGCCAAATTGACCTTATTCGGGTAGCTGAGGATGTTGAGAAACGACTGCAGGGTGTAGACCGACAGATTACTGTGGCTGTCATGGGATGTGCGGTTAACGGCCCGGGTGAAGCACGTGAAGCGGATGTCGGTATTGCGGGTGGAAAAGGGGAAGGACTCATATTTCGACATGGTGAAATTGTTCGTAAAGTGCCGGAAGATCAGCTTGCAGATGCATTAATGGAAGAAATACAGAAAATACAGCGGCTTTAATCTGACGCTTCATGGTTGATGCAGTAAAGACGGTTTAATCAAAATACGTATGGTATGGAAGTACCAGTCTGGGGTTTTTATGTTGTATTCACGTTATTTTATACCGACCATCAAGGAAACTCCTTCCGACGCAGAAGTGATCTCTCACCAGCTTATGCTGAGGGCCGGGATGATCCGGAAACTTGCATCCGGAATTTACAACTACCTGCCCCTTGGGCTGCGTTCGATACGTAAATTCGAGAACATCGTACGTGAAGAGATGAACAAAGCCGATGCCATCGAGATGCTGATGCCGAGTGTCCAGCCGGCCGAACTGTGGCAGGAATCAGGCCGCTGGGCATTTTACGGTAAAGAACTGTTGCGTTTTAAAGACCGTAAGGAGGCGGAATTTTGTATGGGTCCGACTCACGAAGAGGTCATTACCGACATGGTACGTCGTGAGATTAAAAGCTACCGTCAGATGCCGATTAATTTCTATCAGATTCAGACTAAATTCCGTGACGAGATCCGCCCTCGCTTTGGCCTGATGCGTGGCCGTGAGTTCATCATGAAAGACGCATACTCCTTTGATGTAGACAGTTCTGCCGCGGATTTATCCTACAACAAGATGTATAACGCCTATATGCGCATTTTCGAGCGGTGCGGCCTCAATTTCAGGGCGGTAGAAGCCGATACCGGTAGTATTGGCGGCTCATCCTCACATGAATTCATGGTGCTTGCAGAGTCCGGCGAAGATGCAATTGTTTCCTGCAGTGCATGCCGGTACGCCGCGAATGTTGAAAAAGCTGAATCTCCATTGTTTACAGTGCAATGCGACACAACTCCTGATGTGTTACAGAAGATTCTGACACCTGAGATGAAAACTATCGCCGATGTAGCGGCTTTCCTGAATCTTCCATCGGATAAAACCATAAAAACACTCGTATACGCTTCAGATAATAGTGATCTGGTTATGGCGCTGTTGCGGGGAGATCATGAGCTTAACGAACTTAAGCTTAAGAATCATCTGGGGTGGGCCGAAATAGGAATGGCTACCGAAGAGCAGATTTATTCCTGTACCGGTTCACCTGTCGGTTTTCTTGGGCCTATCAGTCTCAAAAAGGATATTCCGGTCATTGCCGACCTGGTTCTCCAGGATATGCGCAATGTTGTGATAGGTGCAAATGAAAAGGATCTGCATTATATCAATGCCAATCTCGGTCGGGATTTTGAGGTTACCGGGTTTGTCGATATCCGGACTGTTGCCGCCGGCGACGCCTGCCCGCGCTGCGATACCGGTCAACTTGAGATGTGGCGCGGAATTGAAGTCGGGCATGTGTTTAAGCTGGGGACCAAATATTCCAAGGCACTGAACGCTACGTATCTTGATGCCAATGGCAAAGAACAGATTATATTCATGGGATGTTACGGTATCGGCATTGGCCGCACCGTTGCAGCGGCAATTGAGCAGAACCATGATGAAAACGGCATCATATTCCCGCTCCCGCTCGCTCCCTTCCACTGTTCGGTTGTTGCGATAAACACCAAAGATGCAGGTGTTATGGCTGCAGCCGAAGAAATATATTTCTGCCTCGAAAAACTGGGGGTAGAGGTGCTTTTTGATGATCGCGACGAACGTCCCGGTGTAAAGTTTAAAGATAACGATTTGATCGGAATTCCGCTCCGGATAGTTGTCGGCAGTAAAGGGTTGGCCGAGGGAAATGTTGAAGTAAAAATACGCTCGACAGGCGAAGTTCTGACGCTTTCACTGGACAAAGTGGCAACAACAGTTAAAAAACTGATAGATGAAGCACAGGTGCACTCAGAATAGCCGGCAACGGAGCTCGTTTTCCCCATTACTATGTAAGCCGCTCACCAGCTGTGATGCTGTGGAGCGGCTTTTTTTCGAATGTTTTATTCCAATCGTTTATACTTGACGAAATAACCCGCAACAAAAAGAAGGTAACAAATGACTACCAGAAAACTATCGGCAGGCGACATTATTGAAGCCCGTTGTACCAAGTGTCGTGAAGTGCTGAATCACAGAATTGTTGCCATGGTTGAAGAAAAAGTCGTACGGGTTGAATGCAACACGTGTAACGGTGTTCACAACTATCATGCACCTCCAAAAGTAAAAGAGGCTAAAGTCCCGCGGGCCGCAGCCGCAAGCAAAGCCAGCAAAGGTCCATCAGTCACGCGAGCATCAAAAAAGGACCCTTCAGAAATCGAGCGTGAAGAGTGGGCATCACTCAACCCTACTTTTGATCTTGCTAAAGCACTCCCCTACGACATGAACGGAAGATATCTGACCAAACGCCTGATACTTCACCCTGTTTTCGGGCTTGGCATAGTAAAATCCGTCACCGTTCCGAATAAGATGCAGGTCCTCTTTAAAGAAGGGATCAAACTGCTTCGTTGCCAGTACATCTAATTAATAAAAATTGCCTTGATTTGTAGTGATTTTTGAATTACTAAATTATTTCAGTTCTGTATACACACTTGCAATCTGTGCCACATATCGACCACCCACCATCAGAAAAGGAGAGTACCGATGTCTGTCAAGCCGTTTGTTTATCAGGATCCTTTCCCGCTTGCGAAAGATGAAACAACATACCGCAAAATCGAAGGTTCAGAAAAATATATACTGGTCGAGAAATTCGCCGGTACAGATGTGGTGAGAGTATGCCCTGAGGCTCTTTCAATACTTGCCAATGAAGCCATGCGTGATGTCTCTTTTCTGCTTCGCCCGGCACACAATGAGCAGGTTGCCTCCATCCTCAGTGATCCGGACGCTTCCATAAACGACAAGGGGGTGGCACTGGCTTTCCTGCGCAATTCCGAGATTGCCGCCCGCTTTGATCTGCCGGTTTGTCAGGATACCGGCACTGCAACGGTCGCCGCAAAAAAAGGGCAGCAGATCTGGACCGGTGTCAAGGACGAGGAGTGGCTTTCCAAAGGAATCTACAAAACCTATACGGAAGAGAACCTTCGCTACTCGCAGACTGTACCGCTTGATATGTATGAAGAGATCAACACAGGAACCAATCTGCCGGCCCAGATCGACATTCTTGCAACTGACGGCGATTACTATAAATTTGTGTTTATGGCAAAAGGTGGCGGTTCAGCGAACAAGACCATGCTCTATCAGGAAACAAAAGCGCTTCTGACACCGGACAAACTGTTCAAGTATCTGGTTGAAAAGATGAAATATCTCGGCACGGCTGCCTGCCCGCCGTACCATATAGCTTTTGTTGTCGGCGGAACCTCAGCCGATGCCTGCATGAAAACGGTCAAGCTGGCGACAGCCAAAGAATTGGACGGACTTCCAATCTCGGGAAATGAGCATGGTCAGGCTTTTCGCGACGTCGAGCTTGAAAAAAGGCTGCTGGAAGCCGCTCAGAAGCTTGGTATCGGAGCTCAGTTTGGCGGCAAATATTTTGCCCATGATGTCCGTGTCATCCGTTTACCCCGGCACGGTGCTTCCTGTCCGGTCGGCATGGCAGTTTCGTGCTCGGCTGACCGCAACATCAAGGCAAAAATCACCAAAGATGGTCTGTTTATAGAGGAGATGGACCGAAATCCGGGGCGTCTGATTCCTGCGCAGTATCGCGGCAAGCACGAACACGGCGTCAAAATAGACCTGAACAAGCCTATGACAGAGATTCTTGCCGAACTGTCCAAACATCCGGTTTCCACACCACTTCTCCTTTCTGGTACCATCGTGGTCGGCCGGGATATCGCGCACGCCAAATTCAAAGAGATTATGGACAGCGGCAAGCCGCTTCCCGAATACCTGCTCAATCATCCGATATACTATGCCGGCCCGGCCAAGACCCCCCCAGGCAAGGCGTCAGGATCGTTTGGTCCTACTACAGCCGGCCGGATGGATTCATATGTTGATGAACTCCAGTCAAAGGGTGGCTCATTGATCATGATAGCAAAAGGGAACCGCAGCCAGCAGGTGACAGACGCCTGCAAAAAATACGGCGGCTTCTATCTCGGTTCAATCGGCGGACCTGCTGCAGTTCTGGCTGAAGAGAATATCAAAAAGGTTGAATGCATTGACTTTCCGGAATTGGGAATGGAAGCGGTCTGGAAGATTGAGGTGGAAAACTTCCCTGCCTTTATTCTTGTTGATGACAAGGGCACGGACTTTTTTAAACAGCTTGGTTTGTAGTCGGCTCAAATAGACTCACACAAAAGCCCCTCGTGATGTGTACGCGGGGCTTTTGTGTGGGGTACAGCAGCTTACTTTTTCATGATTGCAACAAGCGGACCGTATATCCGCTTCGACAGCGCACTGAACTCTTCACCCCACGGGTCCTCGCAGCCAAAACAGAGGGCCACCGCCTGATTGTCACATTCTCCGGGTAATCCGATCCTCTGATCACCACGCCAGGACCTTTCCGCCTTTAGTTGCCCATCTTTTATGAAAAGCCAGGACGTTTCAGGAAAGAAACGGAGCGGCCTCTTCATCCCTTCGCAATAGAGATCAAGTAGATCATTCAGAATATCCGAAGCATGTTCGACCGGTGGCAGTTCCAGAGTCATATCAGATGCAATTATCATACTCTGAAGAGGGTAACCGTCGGTTTTTGCGATGTTAAGAATCAGGTGATCAAGCCAGATTGAGAGCATGTCCTTACCCTTCATCACTGCATTTCGCCAGCGGATATGCTTACCGCTCCGACAGTTATCAAGAACTGCAAGCAGCTGAATTCTGTCGCCGGTACATGTGATTGAAAGCGCTTCCAGTGGATGGCCGAGTCGTGGCTCAAGCATCGCGGCAAACTGACGGCTCCTCTCCCAGACGGCATCAAATGCAGCCGTGCCGGCTGCCAGAGGTGGAAGTAACCCGCGTGAGCGGACAGCAGACAGGCATTCATCATATCCGCTTCCCTTCAGTAGAGCGCTCACCAGATCCTGTGACAGGCTGTAGCGTGATAACGAGTCCAATTCAAACGGTTCAGAGTCATCAGGTTCCTCCACCGGATTGAATGGTGTAACTCGAAGTCGCTGGTCAAGAAAAGCGGTGGACGGATTTGCCAGAAAGCGACGCATCTGCTGCAGGTCTATCTGATGGACCGATGTACTGTCTAATGCAAGAGGCCCACTGGTAAACTCACGAATGCTTCGCCCACATGCACGTCTTGATTCAATTGCCTGACAGGTTTCCCTGTCGTAACTGAACAGGTGGCCAGGATCGGAATTGTCAAAATAAATGGGGCTGAATCCCTGAAGGGGATGCCGGACAAAAATTGACGCTGCTGTTTTGCCATCAGACCGGATGAATCCATTAGAAATATAGTCGATCAGTTCGGCGATCAGGACCGATGGCGGTATACTACTGTTATCACGATCACTTTGTCCGTTATAGCTGATGCAAAAGCGATCTTCTGCCGCCATAAGAGCCTCAAGAAACAGATAGCGATCTTCATCTCGTAAAGAGCGGTCTCCGCGTCGTCTGGCACCGTTCATCAGGCTGAATCCCGGAGGTCTCTCGGTTCGTGGGAACTGTCCGTCATTCATTCCGGCAAGCCAGATTACGCGCATCGGAATACTTCGCATTGGTAACATGGCGCAAAACGTAATCGAACCTCCCATGAATCCGTAGCCGCCGCCACTTCTGGCCACAGTTTCAGCAAGATGGTCGCGCACTGCATCGAGTGTTATGGTCTGCCTGAAGCCGTAGAGCGATGAAGCCTCACGAAGCGAATGTAAGGCCTTGGCAATTACGAGAGGTCCAGTGGAGTCGTTTTCATCGGCCAGAAGCATCTGCACAACGGTATCTGTGAAGATGTCAGCCCATTCAGGGAGTGTATGAGGTACACGCATCCGGTTGATGCTATCACTGACAGTTGTAATGAATCCTGATAGTTTACCCAGTACCTCTGCCTGACGCCCTGAGCAGGCAGGGTAGGGCAGAATGCCATCAAATGTAGTAGATTCATCCGCCGACATGGCATAACCGAGAAACAGTTTATCCAGACCGTTTTTCCAACTAAAATCAGAATAGTGCGGAAATCCTAGATTCGCCCGGTGCTCTGCGTCAACTCCCCATCGCACATTGCAGTCCGTAAGCCAGCTTCTGATTGCAATAAGTTCGTCTGCGTCGAGATCAAATCGGGTCATAACAGCACGATGTTCCAGAAGAGCCAGGATTTCATGGAGCGCAAATCGTCCTGACACTGTATCAAGAATTTTGAGAAAGGCTTCGACAAAAAGGCTTTCCTGACGGACGCTTCGATCCGAAATTGTATAGGGAAGCTGCGTCCTGCCTGTTGAACGACTGCCGAAAACCGAGCTGATATAGGGTGCGTACGCTTCTATATCCGGAATCATTACAACTATATGACGCGGCTCCAGATCAGGTAGCTCGTCAAACTGTGCCAACAGATTGTCGTAAAGAATCTCCATCTCACGGAGCATTCCGTGGCACGAATGAATCTGGAGTGAATGGTCTTCTAAAGCAACAACACCCATAGCTTCGCTTGAAGGTCTGTCAAAAAGGGTGATGATGTCGTTTTGAACAGCGGACAGAAGAGAGGGGGAGGCAACACTATGTGGGATAGAATGTTCCGGTGCATTGTCAAGTTCTTCTACTTCGAAGCCGAAACCCAGAAGTGTCTCGAAAAATTCCTGGCCTAATGTGCCGAGTGAAGAAAGAAGCGGGTTGCCGGTCTCGAAATATTCTTCCGCTTCCGGTGGAAGCCCTGACTGCAGAGTTATTTGAGACTTGTTTTTCCTGGAGATGATCGTTCCCCAGTACTCCCCGCAGGGATTCAGCAGATAGCAGGTCACATCACAATAGGTAGAAAGCAATCGTAGCGCTTCCAGATGGAACGGGGGGAGATAGGATATGCCAAACAGAGAGACCCGGCGGGGTAAAATGCCGTCAGGCGCTGCGCCGCTTGAAACGTGACAGTGCAGCGCTTTCAGCATAGCCGCACGGTGGATTCCAGGACAGTCGCGGTTGATCGCGCGCCATAAATGCGCCTGCCAGTCGTTGGCATTGCCATCGTCCCAGGCAAGGACCATTTCCGGCCGGAATATCGTATACTGATCGAAGCAGGAGGCGATGGATCGGGAAATCTGCAGCAGGCGACGATCGTCGCGCCCATCCCCCAGATAGGTTGCTATCTGCTCAAAACCATCCTGTTGAGACAGTGAAGGGAGTTGTGAAGCGATGCGCCAGGTCAATGATGTCTGGGTGAAAAGGGACGAAGAATGAATCCTCGGAAGCACCGCTGCGAAGCTCCGGTCGAGAAAGTCGTTCGGAAAGCTGAATTCAAGGCCGGCAGATACCCCCAGCCGGTCGGCAAGTTCCATCGACATCCAGCGAGACATGCCGTTACTGAGGACAACGATATTATCTTTTTCCAGCGGCGACGGTGGAGAGGAACAGAGGTTGTCAGCAAAGGCTTCAAGCAGGCGTCGTTGAGAGCAGCTGGTAATGAGTCTAAGTGTCGACATGCACCAAACTATACCGGAATTGGCTGGACAAACAAGCAGGAATTACGGTATGTGAACGTTAAGAAGCATTCCGTCGGATATTCAGGACGAAAGTAGTTTAGCGGAGGTAGTTTAAGTGCTCAAAAGCATGACAGGATATGGTAAAGGGGAAACATCTGAACCGACCGGTATTTTTATGGTCGAGATTCGCTCAGTCAACCATCGCTACGGTGAAATTTCGGTCCGGATGCCGCGAGCGTTTTATGAAATTGAAAATGAGGTAAAGCGATTGGCGGGTTCGGTACTCAAGCGGGGCAAGATTGACATATCGGTTCAGTGGGATGAAACTGCTACCGCCAATTCTGCGCCGCAACTGGACATGGATGTCGCGAGGGGGTATTACGAAGCCTATTCTCGTTTGGCAAAAGAGCTAAACCTGCCGCAGGATGCCCCCCCGTCATATATCATGTCTCTAAAAGGCGTAATGAAAGAGGGCACCGTTTCTGTTGATACAACAGAATTGCAACCTCAGCTTCTGGCCGCTGTTCAAGCCGCCGTTTCATCACTTGACGGAATGCGGCTCCGGGAAGGTGAGGCCCTAGCGGTTGACCTGCAGGCCAGAAGGCTGCAGATTGCCGAGTGGTCGAACATTATAGGGGAGCGGACGCCACAGGTTGTGATGGAATACCGGCTGAAACTAAAAACGCGGTTGGAACAGCTGCTTGAAGGTTCTGAAATGGATGAAGGCAGGCTCTCACAGGAATTGGCTCTTTTGGCCGACCGCTCGGATATAACAGAAGAACTTGTTCGCCTTTCGAGCCATTATATGCAGTTTGACGAGGCCCTCAGTAGTTCCGAACCGGTAGGCCGGAAACTTGATTTCCTGATGCAGGAAATGAATCGTGAAATTAATACGATCGGTTCAAAATCAAACGATGCCGGTATTACGAACATGGTTATCAAGATTAAGGCTGAAATGGAAAAAATGCGGGAGCAGATTCAAAACGTTGAATAATGGTATAGTCTAACGTGATTATACCCAATACATTAAATAAAGGCTGATTCATGAGACAAGAGGGACTAACTATTATTCTTTCTGCTCCGTCCGGTGCCGGAAAGACATCGCTGTGTCGTGAGCTGTTTAAAATTTTCCCCGATATTAGAGAATCAGTAAGTTATACTACACGGAAGCCGAGACCGGGTGAAGTTGAAGGTGAGGCCTATCATTTCGTTTCAAATGAAGAATTTACGCGAATGGTCGATGAAGACGCTTTTGCCGAATGGGCTCTGGTTCATGGCAATATGTACGGAACCGCACTGAGTACGCTTGAAGAAGCTCGAAAAAAAGGTATTGATCTGGTTCTGGATATCGATTGTCAGGGTGCACTTAAACTGAAGGAACAATTTGATGGCGGAATATATATTTTTATTTTGCCGCCCAGTATCTCTGAGTTGAGGAGACGGCTTGAAAGCCGTTCATCAGATGTTCAAGAGGTAATCGAGCGGCGTATTCACAGGGCTGCAGATGAAATTAAAGAGTCACGTTGGTATGACTACATAATATTTAATGATGTATTTGAAACTGCCTGTCAGGAATTGGCGGCCATAGTTATAGCCCATCGCCGCAAAACCTTCAGAATGATGGAAAAAGTAGGAAAACTGTTTGATCTCTGAAATGATTTAGCGTATGGTTTCCGTTCATCTAAAGTGCAGTAAGGAGGCAATATATGGCTCGAGTAACAGTTGAAGATTGTCTGGAAAAAGTTGAAAACAGGTTCCAGCTCGTAATACTGGCATCAAAGCGGGTAAAGCAGCTCTATAAAGGAGCGCAACCGTTGATTGATTCAAAAAATAACCGCCAGGTTGTCACTGCTCTCCGTGAAATTGCTGCCGGTAAAATCGGTTACGAGGTTTCAAAAAAACAGCGCGTTTAACCTGCCACTCCGGGTGGAACTGGAATTTATTCCGGTTTCACCTTTTTTTTATCCACTCCTCGTACATTCCCACAATGTCTTCTACAGGCGACCAATAGCGTATGATCCGGCTCAACGACATTCTTGATAAAGTTTCAGCGTATAATCCGACGGCAGACCATAATCTGATTCGTAAGGCGTACGTGTACTGTGCCAAGGTGCATCAGGGACAGACAAGACTGTCGGGAGAACCGTACATCATTCATCCTATGGAGGTGGCCGGCCTCCTGGCTGATCTTAAGCTGGATGTTCCCAGTATTGTGACAGGCTTCCTGCATGACACAATCGAAGATACACTGGCAACTTCGGAAGATTTGACCAGCATGTTCGGAGCTGAGGTGGCCGCACTGGTCGATGGCGTCACCAAAATCAGCAAGATCAACTTTAAAACCAAAGAAGAAAGCCAGGCTGAAAATTTTCGAAAAATGCTGCTGGCAATGGCCATCGATATTCGCGTTATTCTGGTCAAGCTGGCTGACCGTCTTCACAATATGCGAACGCTGGAGTTTCAGGATGAACTGAAACAGCGGCGAATAGCCCGTGAAACGATGGATATTTACGCCCCTATCGCCAATAGACTGGGTATTTCATGGGTAAAGGTTGAGCTGGAAGACCTTTCCTTTCGCTATTTACATCCTGAAATATACTTTGATCTGGTAAAGAAAATATCCCAGAAAAAGCATGAACGTGAAGCGTTTGTTGAAGAAGCAAAAGCTATCATAACAGAAAAACTCAAGTTTTATGGTATTAATGGCGAGGTTTCAGGGCGGAGTAAACATCTCTTTTCAATCTATCGAAAGATGGAAAAACGTAATGTTGAGTTCGAAGAAATCTACGATCTGATTGCAGTACGTATACTGGTTGATGATATCCGTGAATGCTATGAGGTCCTGGGGGTAATACATTCCGCCTGGAAGCCGATTCCGGGGCGTTTCAAAGACTATATTGCCATGCCCAAGGGGAATATGTATCAATCCCTGCACACGACTGTCATAGGGCCGCAGGGTGACCGGATGGAGGTTCAAATCCGGACTCATGAAATGCACAGCGTTGCCGATGCCGGGATCGCGGCACACTGGAAGTATAAAGAGGGCAAAGGGTATGACGAGAAGGAGGTCAAACGCTTTGCATGGCTGCGCCAGCTCCTGGAATGGCAGCAGGATCTGCAGGATTCCAAAGAGTTTATGGATTCAGTCAGGGTTGAGTTGTTTACGGAAGAGGTCTACGTATTTACTCCCAAAGGAGATGTAAAGGGATATCCTAAAGGCTCTACTCCGATAGATTTTGCCTACAGCGTCCATACTGATATCGGGCATCGTTGTGTTGGTGCTAAGGTTAACGGCAAATTAGTGCCGCTTAAATACGAATTGAAAAATGGCGACATTGTCGAAGTTATAACATCGCCTCATCATACACCCAGTAAAGATTGGCTGAAAATTGTAAAAAGCTCGAGGGCACGCAATAAAATCAGATCATGGATAAAAGTTGAGGAGCGCAAACGGAGTATTGTTCTGGGACGGGATATTTGTGAAAAAGATTTTCGCAGATATTCAATTAATCTTCAAAAAATTCAAAAAAGTGGCGAGTTCAAAAAGATAGCTGCAGAATTCGGTTACGCTGCAGATGATGACTTATTAGCGGCAGTCGGTTATGGCAAAATATCAAGCGGTCAGATTGTCGGTAAACTTCTCCCCGGAGAAAAACTAAAAGAGCGCTCCGAACATAAGGAATCAAGACTTGAGTCAGTCATAAATAAGTTGAAGGGCAGATCAAGCAGTGCGGTCGAAATCAGCGGGCTTGATGATGTGCTGGTACGTTTTGGCAAATGTTGCAATCCGGTGCCCGGGGATGAAATCACTGGCTTTATTACACGGGGAAAAGGTGTGACAGTACATACTTCTGATTGCCAGTTTGCTCTTGAGAGTGATCCTGAGAGATGTGTCGATGTGGCCTGGAATAAAATCAAAAATGCGGTACTGCCGGTTAAAATCAGGGTGCTGTGCCATGATGTAAAAGGAATATTGGCGACGATCACTCTGGCGATAACAAATTGCGAGGCAAATATTGCCAGTGCCCAGATCCAGAGCACTATTGACCAGCGCGGAGAAAATATTTTTGAGGTTAATGTTACCGATCTGGTTCATCTGCAAAAAGTAATGAATTCACTTATGAAAATAAAAGGCGTAATTAAAGTGGAAAGGATCAAGCGATAAAGGAAGGGCCCAAACTATGAAACTCGAAATTATTTCAACTGACAAAGCACCGGCGGCAATCGGTCCATACTCACAGGCCGTAAAATACGGGAACATACTGTTTTGTTCCGGTCAAATCCCGCTTGATCCTGCCAGCGGAGAATTGGTGACGGGTGATATTACCCGTCAGGCTGAGCAGGTCATGAATAATATCGCTGCTGTGCTGTCAGAAGCAGGCGCCGGATTTGATGATGTGATTAAAACCACAATATATCTGATTGATATGGCAGATTTTGCTGCGGTGAATGAAGTATACGGTTATCGATTTCCCGGCCATAAACCGGCCCGTTCCACTGTTGCCGTAAAAGCCCTGCCGCGAGGGGTGCTGCTGGAAATAGAAGTAATCGCCGGTTTATAAACGTGGCAACGAAAAAAAGCCGCACCCGGTGGGGGTGCGGCTACATAGTAAAGTGTGCTCATGCGTTTGAGGCCGTAAAGCGGGTCTCAGGCATAAAAGTGATGGAATGAATCCGGTTTACTAAAGAGATTTAGTAACAAATCCTGACCGGATACAACGGGTACAAACCTTAACTGTAGATATGCTGCCGTTGTTTTTGACGGCCTTGATTTTTTGGAGATTTGGATACCAGACCGTACGCGTTTTATTGTTTGCATGGCTGACATTGTTTCCAAAGCTGGGGCCTTTACCGCAAATTTCACATTTTCTTGACATATTGTTGTCCTCCGTTGATTACTGAAAAAATTTTTATAGCAGACTGATGTGATTGTTGCAAGAAAAATATGGGACAAGGTATGAATATAATCAAAGCATTCCTCACACTATGTATCATAGGACTGGTTGTTATTGCGGTCCTTTTTATTGATTTTACATATAAAACCTTTTCGTATCGTCAAAAAAATCAGAAAACAGATGCAATAGTGGTTTTGACAGGCGGCAAGGGCCGCGTAGAGGAAGGGGTGCGTCTTTTCCGGGAGTCTCAAGCTACTTTTCTCATTTTTGTGGGTGTCGACCCGTCAGTTAGAAAAAGCGACCTGTATCGACCTAAACCCGGGGATCCTTCTGCAGATAATGTTATTCTTGAAAAATCATCCCGTAATACTCTTGAAAATTCAATCTTCGGTCGTGACGTTATCGTGAGCAGCGGTGTTCATACTGTACTTTTGATCACTTCTCGCTACCATCTTAAACGCGCATCCATTCTTTTTCGTAATTCTCTGCCTAAAGATATTACTATAATTCCGTACCCTGTAGATTCTGTAAACCTGAAGGAGTCATGGTGGAGCGATGGTGGCAGCTTTCATTTATTGTTCCGAGAGTTTTATAAATACTGCATGTTCCGGATGTTTTTTCTTCTGGCACCCGGAGATCTTCGGGAAAGCGTACTGCCGACTGCTGCGGGCGGGTGACGCCCCTTTCATATTTTATCGTTATCTGCTATAACCCGCGATATTCTGTGAGCGAAAGGTTTCTATCATGCGTTATATAAGTACCCGTGGCGGAATCACCCCCATTCCATTCAAAGATGCTGTCATGATGGGACTGGCTTCTGATGGAGGTCTGCTTCTGCCGGAATCCTACCCAACTGTCACCAGAGATCAGCTTGAATCCTGGCGCGGACTCACTTATCCGGAGCTGGCATTTAAAATCATATCTTGTTACGTTGATGATATTCCCTCCAACGATCTGAAGGAGTTGATCAATCGTTCTTATGAGAGCTTTTCTCACCCTGAAGTCACTCCATTAGTCAAAAAAGACGGCGTCTATATTCTCGAGCTGTTTCACGGCGTAACGTTGGCTTTCAAGGATGTCGCCCTGCAGTTTCTGGGCAATCTGTTCGAATACATACTCGCGGAACGTAATCAGATATTGAACATCATTGGCGCAACCTCGGGTGATACCGGCAGCGCTGCTATTCATGGTGTGCGCGGTAAAAAAGGAATTTCAATCTTCATTCTTCATCCGTATGGAAAAACCTCTGCCGTTCAGGCCCTGCAGATGACCTCTGTTACTGACGCCAATGTTCATAATATTGCTCTGCGCGGCACCTTTGATGATTGTCAGAATATGGTAAAGGAGCTCTTTGGCGATCTTGAATTCAAAGAGAAATATTCTCTCGGGGCGGTAAACTCAATTAACTGGGCACGTGTACTGGCACAGGTGGTGTATTATTTTTACGCATGGCTTCGGGTAACCGATGGTTCAGAGGAAACCGGTAGTCCGGTTCATTTTTCGGTGCCTACCGGAAATTTTGGCGATATTTTTGCCGGTTATGTCGCGAAGAGAATGGGTTTGCCGGCACATACGCTTTTACTTGCAACCAATGAAAACAATATACTTACCCGCTTCATTAACGCAGCTGATTACTCTCTGGGTGAAGTCGTTGCAACAGTATCGCCATCCATGGATATACAGGTTGCATCAAATTTCGAACGATACCTGTTTCATCTGTTTGCAGAAAACTCTGCTCGTGTAAAAGAAGCGTTCGTCGAACTAAAGGAGCATGGCCGCATTTTATGCACTTCCGACGAAATGGCTCAGGTTCGAAAAGACTTCTGCTCAGTTTCGGTCAACCAGGCTGCCACGCTTCAGACAATCCGTGATTTTTATGGGAATACCGGCTACCTGCTTGATCCTCATACCGCCGTTGGTGTAAAAGCTGCGCTTGATCTTTTACCTCCGGATTCTGCCAGAGTATGTCTTGCCACGGCTCACCCTGCCAAATTCAGTGAAACTGTAGAGCACACACTCGGAATGCAGGTCCCGGTGCCTGAATCGGTCAAGGAATTATTCGGGAAACCTACCAGATGTGAAATCATGGATGCCGACATAGGTAAAGTTCGTGAATTTTTCATTGCCCATATAGGGTAACAACCCACACCATGTCAGAAAAACGGCATATAGCCAGGGCGGCAGGAGTTTTGGGCAGCACGACGATGCTGTCGCGAATCATGGGGATGGTTCGCGACATGGTAGTATCGCGCCTGTTTGGTGCCGGTCTTGCCACAGATGCTTTTTTTGCGGCGTTTCAGATTCCAAACATGCTCAGGCGTTTTTTTGCAGAGGGGGCCTTGACGGCCGCTTTTGTTCCAACCTTTTCGGCGATCCTCACCCAACGTGGAAGCGGGAAGGCCCGCGAACTTGCCAATACCTGCTTCACCCTTCTTACCATCATCATGGCATTTATTACTCTTGCCGGAGTCATTTTTTCTCCCGTTATTGTTGGTCTGATGTTTCCCGGATTCAAGGCTGAGCCGGGGAAATTAGAACTGACCATTCTCCTTAACCGCTTGATGTTTCCTTATATATTCTTTATCAGTCTCGTAGCGCTCTGTATGGGTATCCTTAATACTCTGCGGCATTTTTTTACACCCGCAATATCGACCGTTTTTTTAAATGTCTCCATGATTCTTGCGGCTCTGTTCCTGCGTGGTTTCTTTAACGCTCCCATTACTGCTCTGGCTGTCGGAGTTCTGATCGGCGGTTGTATTCAGTTGGTTATGCAGGTGCCGGTTCTCAGAAGCAAAGGGTATCAGCTTAAACCTAACTTTGATTTTAACAATCCTGAAGTTCGCAGTATTGCCACGTTGATGCTCCCATCTGTTTTCGGAGTTGGTGTCTACTATCTTAATATTACTGTCAGCGCTATCCTTGCCTCTCTACTCCCGCAGGGGAGCGTTTCGTACCTCTATTATGCACAGCGGCTGTTCGAATTTCCACAAGGCATATTTACGGTCTCGGTGGCACAGGCGGTTCTGCCGTCAATGAGCAGGCAGGCTGCTGAAGGTGATATTGACGGTATGAAGGAGACTCTCTCATTTGGAATGCGCTTGATGCTCTTTATTACCATTCCTGCCATGGCAGGTCTCATGGTCTGTTCAACACCTATTTTCAGTCTGATATTCATGGGTGGCGCCTTCGATTTTGTTACAGTTATTAACTCCGCTTCGGCACTTCTGTACTATTCTGTAGGACTCTCCTTTGTTGCGTTAACTCGAGTACTGGCGCCGGTGTTTTATGCGCTGAAGGATACTAAAACCCCTGTCATTACAGCATTTATTGCCTTTATCATTAATTTCTGCTTAAGCCTTTTATTGATGGGCCCGCTCAAACACGGTGGATTGGCCCTCGCAACGACACTCTCGGCGTTCTGCAATATGCTGATGCTGCTCTGGCTCCTCAGGCGAAAGATCGGTTCTTTTGGCGGGAACAGGATCATGATGACCGCTCTGAAATCGAGCGCTGCATCAATTCCAATGTCTGCTGCAGTCTGGTATGGCTGTTCTTTTATCGATTGGTCTCAGGATGGGCATAAGATGTTGAAAGGTGCTGTTCTGGGAGGTTCCATCATCTGCGGAAGTGCAGTCTATTTCTTATTAGCGAAACTTTTCCGTTCCGAAGAAGCGCTGGAGTCGGTAGCACTGTTGCGGAGTAAACTACTAAAAGGGTAACCGGTGGTTCCATGTATTGTATCCAGCCGTATTACCTGCTGCATCAAGCGGGTTTCAGTCCGGTTTAACCGGAGAGGGTGCGACGCTGCTAAAAACACTTTTAAGATGGAACGTGCTGAATTCATTGGGGTGCTCGGAATTGTAATTCAGATGGTTATGCACAGGTTTACGCTCTCATAAAAAAAATTTATAGTGATAAAAGAGCTTGACAGCGTAACCAGCTACTTTTACTGACAATGATTGTAACTATCCGAAATCATAGAAAAAATATGCTGTATAAAAAAACGGCATTTAGTACAAAACACGTGCTAAAATATCACTTACGAATATCGTCAACATTGTTGTCAACAGGTTATCCACATATTTTGTGGATAATAACAACAACCTAGCAAAAACAGTTATTTCGCGTTATTTAATTAAAACTTACTATTGCGTTCGACGCTTTTTGCCATTTCCCATAACACGTCCATCTCCTCAAGGGTGGCATTTTGCATATGCACTCCCTGACGGAACAGTTCTGCTTCTACAAAGCTGAAGCGCTTTTGGAAGCGGGATATGGTTTTACGAAGAGCTTCTTCGGGATTGAGAGATAAATATCTCCCCAAATTTGCAATAGCAAACAGCAAATCTCCCAACTCATCTTCCATCTTTGTTGGATCTCCATCCGCCCAGGCTTCTTCGAATTCATGCAGTTCTTCCAGAACTTTTGCAAATACCTGGTCTGAATGTTCCCAGTCAAAACCGACTCGGGAAGCTTTTTCACTGATTTTATGAGCCTTCAGGAGGGCAGGAAGGTGATCAGGAACTCCTGAAAGAGCTGATGGTCGTTCGTCCCCTTTCTCAATTCGTTTGATATTTTCCCAGTTTTCAATCTGTTGGTTGCTGTCCTTGATCTCAAGATCGCCAAAAACATGGGGGTGTCGCCTGATCATTTTATCAATCAGCGTGCTGATAACATCATAGATAGTAAAATCACCGGACTCCTCAGCAATAGCGGCGTGGAAAATAGGTTGAAGAAGCAGATCACCCAACTCTTCTTTCAGATGCTGAGGAGATTTCTCATCGATAGCTTCAATAACTTCGTAGGTTTCCTCCAACAGATAGCGGGTCAGGCTTTCATGTGTTTGCTCCGCGTCCCATGGGCAGCCGCCTGGTGCGCGCAATTTTCTCATTATGTCCAGAAGTTGTTCAAAGGAATTGAGAGAGTTCATAGTTGTTCCCTTTCGATGATATTACTTTTACCGACACAGATATGCCCGCTGTGAATAACATTGTCAATGAAACAGGTTGAAATTAAGTGGACAATGCGTGTCAAAGAATATTATGTTCCACGCTTAAGTCCACTCTGTCCATGTGCAGGAATAGTGTATGGTTACCGTCAGGTTATCAGAAAAAAATTCTATTACAATTCCTTCCGAAATTCTGAACCAACTTGGTATAGAGCCAGGTGATGCTTTTGAAGTAGAAGAGTTAAACGGTGGTTTTATTGCCAGGCCTGTTCGTGTAGGGCCTGTTACTAAAACATCCTCTGCAGTGGCAGCAGTTGACGGTAACTACCTGAAAGATGATATCTCCCGCAAGAATCTCGAGGTCGGCATCCAGCATATTAAAGGAATAGGACCAAAGCTTGCTGCTCTCCTCGAAAAAAAAGAGATACGTACAGTTGAGGACGCACTCTATCTACTGCCGCTCCGCTATGAAGACCGCCGTGAGTTGACGCCGATTTCGTCACTCAGCCCCGGCCGGAGTGCGGTATTTTTTGGCAAGGTTCTGTCCGCTGACGCCGGCACAACAAAGGGCGGACGGCGGGTATTTGAGGCGCTGGTGCAGGATGAGAGCGGCTCAATCGTCTTCAAGTGGTTTCATGCCAATAGTGTCTGGATGAAACGTACCTGGAAAATCGGACGAGCCGGTGTTTTTTGCGGTGAAGTTAATCAGTTCGGATATCAGAGAGAGGTACATCATCCCGATGTAGAATGGCTGCCTGAAGGAGCCAGTCTGAATTCACTGCTTGATTCTGACCCCGCAAATTTCGGGCGAATAGTTCCCGTCTATCCACTCACAGAGGGGATACATCAGAAGACGATGCGACGTGTTATGCGCGAAGTCGTCAATGGTTTTCTGCAGAACATAATAAGTGTTGTACCTGCAGAACTATATCCCGCGCAGATTCCTACTCTCCGGGAAGCGCTTGGTCAGGTGCATGTACCACCACCTGAAGCGGACATTGCCGATCTGAATGACGGAACTACACCGGCTCATCAGACCCTCGTATTTGACGAATTTTTTTTCTGGGAATTGGGGCTTGCTCTTAAGAAGCAGGGGGTGCTGAAGGAAAATGGGATAGCCTTTCAGGTAACTCACCGCTATACCAAAGAACTGGTCCGCCTGATCCCTTTTGAACTGACATCGGCTCAGCGGCGGGTGCTGGCGGAAATTAAAGCAGATATGATGGCACCGCATCCAATGCATCGTCTGGTTCAGGGTGATGTGGGAAGCGGCAAAACGCTTGTGGCTCTGATGGCAGCTTTGATCGCTGTTGAGAACGATTATCAGGTGGCCATCATGGCGCCGACCGAAATCCTGGCTGAACAGCACTGGCACACGATTCACCGCTGGTGCGCACAGATGGGGGTGGAAGTGATGCTGATAACGTCCAGCCTCAAGGGCATCGCCAAAAAAAAAGCGCTGGAGAGAATTGCCGCCGGCAGTGTCAGGATCGTCATCGGTACTCACGCGGTTATTCAGGAGAAAGTTGAATTTGCGAAACTAGGGCTGGGGGTGATCGATGAACAGCATCGTTTCGGAGTCCTGCAGCGTGGTCTCCTGAAAAAGAAGGGCCTCAACCCTGATATCCTGGTCATGACAGCCACCCCGATACCTCGCACCCTCGCCCTTACGCTGTTCGGAGACCTTGATTTGTCGGTAATAGATGAAATGCCTCCGGGAAGGATTCCTGTTGAGACCAGGGTTTTTTTTGAATCACGTCGCTCGCAACTCTATGGTATGATGCTGGATGAAGTCCGGTTAGGGCGGCAGGTCTATGTGATATATCCGTTAGTCGAAGAGACTGAAAAATCGGATCTGAAAGCTGCCAGTCAAATGGCAGAACATTTACAGACAGATATTTTTCCCGAATTACGAGTTGGACTGCTGCATGGCAGGTTGAGCCCGCTTGAAAAGGAAGCGGTAATGGCCTCCTTTACGGCGCGTGAATTTGATATTCTGGTTTCGACAACCGTCATCGAAGTCGGTATCGATGTCCCGAATGCTTCCATGATGGTGATTGAACACGCGGAACGTTTCGGTCTATCTCAGCTGCATCAGTTGCGGGGCAGAGTAGGGCGCGGAAAAGAAAAATCATATTGCATATTGATGACAACAGGAAAAACCTCTGAAGTTGGTGAAAAACGCCTGAGGGTTATGGAATCGACCGGCGACGGTTTCCGGATTGCAGAAGCCGACCTGGAAATCAGGGGGGCCGGCGATTTCCTCGGCACCCGCCAGGCGGGTATTCCTGATTTCAGAATTGCCAATATTTTGCGAGACGGCTTTTTGCTGGAAAGAGCGCGTAAAGCAGCTTTTGACCTGCTGGAAAGCGATCCGCAACTTACCTGTCCGTCTCATGTGCCGATATATGATGAACTGCTGCGCCGCTGGGGCAAGCGGCTGGAACTAGCGACAATAGGATAGGGTCGGCAATGAAGATTGTTACTGGTAAAAATATATATGATAAGATCCTTGATGCGTCTTGTGTTACTATCGGCAACTTTGATGGTGTTCATCGAGGGCATGCGGAAATTTTTGCTCACCTTAAGCACAATAGCATTATTCGCGGCCTCCCCTCCGTTGTTGTTACATTTGAGCCGCACCCGTTAAAGGTTCTGGCTCCCGGGTCAGCTCCCTCCCTGATTACTACTTTTGAACAAAAATGCACGCTGATTGCGGAATCCGGTATTGACTATCTGGTTGTTATCCCATTTACTAAAGAATTTTCACAGCTTTCTGCGAATGATTTTGTTTTCGATATTCTCTGCACTCCACTTGGTATGCGGCATATCATTATCGGTCATGATTATGCGTTTGGCAGGGGACGGGAAGGAACTTTCGAAACGCTGCAAAAACTGGGCGCTCTACACATGTTTACCCTTGAAGATCTCCCCCCCATCGGAGAAGCGGGGGTTGTCTTCAGCAGCAGTCTGGTGAGATCAACCGTATCAGAAGGAGATATGGCAGCAACAGCGAGAATTCTGGGCCGCTATTACCAGATTTCCGGGACTGTCGTGCATGGCCATGAAATTGGCCACAAGCTCGGCTTTCCGACAGCAAATATATCGACAATTAACGAACTGATCCCTTCGGATGGCGTGTATGCAGTAATGGTTGAAGTTGATGGCAAACGGGTTAAAGGTGCCTGTAATATCGGCTGTAATCCAACTTTTGGTGAGAACACGCGGACTATTGAGGTTTTTCTGCTGGATTTTTCTGAACACATTTATGATTGCGGGATTATTATTCACTTTGTGCAGCGACTGCGACCGGTACTCAAATTTCCTGACGTTGCCGCGCTGAAAAGTGCAATCAGCCAGGATGTTATAAACAGCCGCGTCATTCTGGAAAATATTGATAAAAACTATCTTAAGCCTAACAGCGGAACGGAATGCAGTGAGCACTAAAATTAATCTTAAATTCTGGCTTGGGATTGCCGTCAGTGCTTTTTTCATGGCTCTGCTGTTCAGGAAAATTGATTTTAACCAACTGGTTTCAGCCCTTGTTTCTGTCGATTATCGCTTTATTCTTCTGGCGGTTGCATCTACCTTTATCAGTTATTTTTTGAGGGCTGTTCGCTGGCGTTATCTTCTCATTCCCGAGAAGCATATTCCCCTTACCTCTTTGTATCCGGCCACAATTATTGGTTACATGGCAAACAATCTGCTTCCGGCCCGCCTCGGTGAATTTGTACGTGCATATGTACTGGCACAGCGGGAAGGGTTGCAAACCCCGACCGTTTTTGCTTCGCTGGTCATTGACCGTCTTTTCGACGGATTTACGGTTCTGCTGATTTTGTTGTTAACGTTGTTCACCCTGAAGCTGCCCGAGGGATTGGCCGATGCTGCGACGCTATTGCGTACCGGTGGAATTGTCATGTTTGTTCTGTATGCGGCAGTTGTTGCTTTTCTGATTCTGTTGAAGAGCCAGACAATGCGGACTCTTGCATGGACAGGAATTATACTGAAACCTTTTCCACAACGTTTTTCAGACCGGCTTATACCTTTGCTTGGTTCTTTTATAAGCGGGATCAGGATCTCTTCAAAGGGTGGGCATATTGCAGCGGTGCTGGCGACCTCACTGAGTATCTGGGTGTTTTGTATTATTCCGGTGGATATGGTATTGCGGGGTTTTGGTCTCCATCTCCCCATTGCCGCTTCCATGTTCATACTGGTGCTGCTTGTTTTTGCCGTGATGGTGCCGGCTTCGCCCGGATTTATCGGCACCTACCATTATGCCTGTTTCAAGGGGCTTTCTGCGTTTGATATTGCAGGACCTACCGCTGTCAGTATTGCGCTTGTTCTTCACGCCATCGGGTTTTTTCCGGTTATTATTGCGGGTTTTTTCCATCTCTGGCAGAGCAAGATGAGTCTGAGAGGATTGCGTAATGCCGGTTCCAGGCAGGGAAAGTGAAATGGAATGGTACCCGACACCAAGTTATCTGACGAAGCGGCGTGTTATTCTGGAATATCTGGAAAAGTGCCCCGGCACGCGCATCCTTGAGGTAGGGTGCGGATGTGGAGACCTGCTGCATGTACTTGAACGCAGGGGATATTCAGGAGTGGGCATTGATATTTCTGAAGATGCGCTGGCGGTCGCACGTGCCGGTTTCGTAGGCAATCGCATACAAGTTGCGTGCTGTACCCCCGAAGATCTTCCGAATACGTTCGATATAGTAATCGCATCGGAAGTCATGGAGCATCATCAGGATGATATATATTTTCTTTCTCAATTGCGGAATCGTTTATGTGATCGGGGTCAACTGCTACTGACTGTTCCCGCGCATATGAAAAAGTGGGGCCCGAACGATGATCTCTGCGGTCACGTCCGGCGTTATGGACGTGACGATTTGTATGCGACCTTTCAGGCAGCGGGCTTTGATGATATCGTAATCTATTCCTATGGTGTTCCGATTTACAATCTAATGAAGCCGTTTTACGATGCGGCAATACGTGAAAAGGCATCTCCGACGGCAGCTCAAATGGAAAAAACCTCGGAAAGCGGTGGAATGCGACTGATGAACGGTGCGGGTCGACTATTCAGGATACTCTTCAATGATGTGACCATGTTTCCCCTGTATATGTTGCAGCGATTGTTTTACAACACAGACCTCGGAATGGGATATTTTGTTGCTGCCAGAAAAAAGGAGCAGATGTGAAGCGTGAGCGAAACAAATCTTATTACAGACTAGATCTGTTTTTGATCCTCTCGTTTGTTATCCCGTTCGGCATTTTTATGCTGACGCTGGCTCCTTCGGTCACTTTTTTTGACAGCGGTGAATTTCTGACTGCAATTGCCTCCCTTGGTTCTGCGCATTCACCCGGTTATCCATTGTTTCTCATGTACTCAAAGCCGTTTACCTGGATTCCTCTGGGTAATATTGCATTCAGGATCAATATGGCGACCGCTTTTTCATCCTCTCTGGCATGTTTGTCAGTGTACCTGTTAACGCTAAAGCTGTTGAATAACGAACAACTCGTCGAAAATAAACATTTTTCCCGTTTTGCTGTCAAAGCATCCGGATTAGCGGCAGCACTTTCTTTTTCAGTTACCCCTCGTCTCTGGCTTCAGTCTAATCATGACAAGCCGTATCCGCTGCTTGCCTTCATTTCAGCAATAATATTCTATCTTTTGCTGATGTGGCGTGATCACTATAAAAACGGAGACGAACGTCCATCGTATGTGTATGTCTGTACATTTCTGGCCGGACTTTCCATGGCTCTTCATCAGTCGATTGTACTATTGCTGCCCGCATGGTTTCTGATGATAGTGCTGACCGACTGGCGCATGATCATGCGCGTCAAGGAACTCATTATCGCCACGGCTTTCGCTCTGCTCGGGTTCTCGGTTAATCTTTATCTGCCGATTCGGGCTCTACGTAATCCACTTCTCAACTGGGGTGATTCCAAAACTCTGGATCAGTTTCTGTGGCATTTTCTACGCAAAGGCTACCCCGGCGAAGGTCATCCGCGGGATCTGGCTCTGTTGTGGGCGCAAATCAAAGCATTTAATGTACCCCTCGAATTTTCCTGGATAGGTGCAGCTCTGGTAGTTATCTCGTTATTCTGCCTGTGGAAACGGCAACGGGATATTGTTATTGCGTATCTGGCAGGAGTTGCAGTCTTTCTTGTCGTTATTGCAGGCTACTTTGATGCATTACCCGATTTGATCTTTCTTACTGAGGAGTTTTTTACACCGTTGTATCTTCTGTCTGCTGTTCTGGTGGGAACCGGACTCTTCAATGTCCTTGCGTATGCAGTTCGGAATGCCCATACCCGGGAACGATATAATACTAAAGTGTATGTTCTGGTTTTGATCATGATGTTTTCATTGCCGGTTTCACTCTGTGCCGTCAACTATTATGAAAACGATCAGCACGATAATTATATCGCTTTTGATTATGCTTCAAATTCACTGCGGTCTTTGCCGCAGAATGCAATCATGTTCACGTGGGGAGACAGCGGTGCGTTTCCGCTGTGGTACCTTCAAGGTGTTGAACGGATGCGGGAGGATCTTGACCTGCCCCATACTCCACACCTCGTCTTTGACTGGTATCTCAATACGATGCCGCGCATGTTTAAAGACAGTAACTTGAGAAAATTCGATATGACCTCTTTAGGTCCTGAAGCGGCTTTACGAATTGCGATAACTGAAAACCTGGGATCCAGGCCGGTTTTTATCGATTTTTCAACACGATATTCAGTTGAGTTTAAAGATTACCAACCGGTTCAGCGGGGGATTGTATACCAGATACGGAAAAACAATGAGCCGTTAGGGATGCCCGATATATCGTTGTGGGATAATTATAACAATCGCGGTATTTTGGAAAAACAGTCTTTTCTCGATCTGGATACTGGAAAGGCGATCATGATTTATGCTAACAGCTACTTAGAAGTTGCCGAATTTCTTGCGGGAATTAACATGTCTCAGGAGGCTGTCGTTATGTTACGAAAGGCTGAGCAGATTTCTTCCGATATGCGGGTTTCTGCCGATCAGATACGGATGCGTTATGCTTTGGGCCGCTGAACAGATGCCCGTCGTGCACGGGAAAACCCGGGTTGTCTGCATCATCGGAAATCCTATCCGGCATTCGCTTTCGCCGTTTATGCAGAATGCCGCTTTTTCGGCCAGTCATCTTGATTATGTCTATATTCCTTTTGCCGTCAATCCTGAAAATCTGGAGCAGGCGGTGACCGGACTGAAGGCGCTCGGGGTATGTGGCTTTAATGTTACCATTCCTCACAAAACAAACATAATTCCGTTTCTGGATCGTCTGGATGAAAGTGCCGAAGCTGCCGGGGCCGTCAATACTGTAAAGTTATGTGGTCACTCCCTGATCGGCTACAATACAGACGGTGAAGGATTGGTGGATTCTCTTGCCTCTGATGTGGGTTTTTCACCCGGCACTGAGCATATTCTGGTCATTGGAGCGGGTGGAGCTGCACGCGGGGCGATAGCAGCATTGTGCCGTTCCGGCGCCAAAAGCATATGTATCTGTAATCGTTCGCTTGAGCGTGCGCGCGTCTTAATGCGTGATATGAACATCCGTTATCCCGATACAAACATCGACGTGATCAGCCTTAATCAGGTGAGTGCTGAACACCTGCACTCGACCTTTCTACTGCTTAATACCACATCACTTGGTATGAACGGAGAACGGATTGAAAACATTAATACTGCCTGTTTACCGGAACATGCCAAAGTATATGACATGGTATATTCCCATTCCGGTACACCGCTTGTGAAGGAGGCTTCTGCTGCCGGTTTGCATGCAGTTAACGGGTTGGGAATGCTCGTCGCTCAGGGTGAACGCGCCTTTGAAATATGGACCGGTCTGAAACCGCCTGAAGGTGTTATGCGTCGGGCTTTAGTCAGTATTTGATGGTCTTAACTACAGCTTGACAATAAGCGGCATTCTCCCTACTATGGCGGTTTAGAAACGTAAACGGAGCAATCATGCAGTCAAACAGACTGGGAGAAATCCTGGTAAAAAACAATCTGATTAATCGTGACCAGCTCGGTAAGGCATTAGAAGAACAAAAGCTTTCCGGCAATCAGATTCGTCTTGGCTCGATACTAATCAGTCAGAAGCTGATTACGGAAGAACAACTCACTTCATTTTTATCCAAGCAGTATGGTGTGCCGAGTGTCAATCTTACCGACTATGAAATAGATCCCGCCGTCATAAAAATAATCCCACCGGAAGTTGTCCAAAAATATCAGCTGCTGCCGGTTAACAGAGCTGGTGCAACCCTGATTATTGCGGTCAGTGATCCATCAAACCTGTTTGCAATTGAAGACATTAAGTTTATGACCGGCTACAACATTGAGATGGTTGTAGCGTCGGAACATGATATTAAATCTTCAATAGACAAGTATTATGATCAGTCAGCATCGCTTGCCGACGTGATGAGCGACCTCGATGTCGAGGATATGGAAATTATCGGCGATGAAGAGCAGGTTGATCTTAGCTCTCTTGAAAGGGCAACAGAGGACGCTCCGGTTGTCAAGATGGTCAACGCTATTTTGCAGGATGCAATCCGTAAAAAAGCCAGCGATATACATGTAGAGCCGTACGAAAAACTTTTCAGAGTTCGCTATCGGATTGATGGTGTTTTATACGAAGTAATGAAACCCCCGCTTAAGTTGAAGAACGCGATTACTTCCCGCATCAAGATCATGGCGGAACTTGATATCGCCGAGCGGCGGCTCCCACAGGACGGACGTATAAAAATTAAACTCGGCGGAGGCAAGGACATGGACTTTCGTGTCTCATGTCTTCCGACCCTTTTTGGCGAGAAGATTGTACTGCGTCTTCTTGACAAGGGCAACCTGCAAACGGATTTGACCAAACTGGGATATGAGCCCGAAGCGTTAGCGCATTTTATGCATGAAATACATAAGCCTTTCGGTATGGTGCTTGTAACCGGCCCGACCGGTAGCGGCAAAACTGTTTCCCTCTATTCAGCTATTGCCGAACTCAACAAGGTATCGGAAAATATTTCAACTGCCGAAGATCCGGTCGAATTCAATTTTGCCGGGATAAACCAGGTTCAGATGCACGAAGATATCGGCCTTAACTTTTCTGCAGCTTTGCGCTCTTTTCTGCGTCAGGACCCCGATATAATCATGATCGGAGAAATACGCGATTTTGAAACTGCTGAAATAGCCATTAAAGCTGCTTTAACGGGCCATATGGTTCTTTCTACACTGCACACTAATGACGCTCCGGCAACCATCAACCGCCTGCTAAACATGGGTATAGAACCGTTTCTGGTCGCTTCGGCAGTTAATCTTATAACTGCTCAGCGTTTGGCCCGTCGGGTCTGCGGTGAATGCAAACAACCTGAGGAAATCCCAGTGCAGGCGTTAATTGACGCCGGAGTATCGCCGGATGAAGCGTCGTCATTTGTCTGCATGCGCGGCAAAGGGTGCCCGACCTGCAACAACACCGGGTACAAGGGACGTGTCGGTTTTTACCAGGTCATGCCGATGCGCGAAGAAATCAAGGAACTGATTTTAAATGGTGCCAACACAGCAGAAATTAAAAGGGAATCCATGAGAATCGGCATCAAAACCATGCGTCAGTCCGGCTTGACAAAACTTAAGGAAGGGGTAACCTCCTTCGAAGAAGTGTTGAGAATAACCGTTGCTGACGACTAATCAGGAGGACTTGCGATGCTCAACCTTCATCAGCTGCTAAAAATCCTCGTAGAATCAAACGGGTCCGACCTTCATATTACCACTAACTCTCCTCCTCAGATGCGAGTAGACGGTCATCTGATGCCCATGGATTTTCCCCCCATGAATCAGGTCGAAACCAAACAGCTTTGTTACAGTGTGCTGACTGATGCACAAAAGCATAAGTTTGAGGAAGAAAATGAACTGGATCTTTCGTTCGGGGTTAAGGGCCTTTCACGATTCAGGGGAAATATGTTTATACAGCGGGGTGCTGTGGCCGGTGTATTCAGGGTTATTCCGTATAAAATCATGACGTTTGAAGAGTTGAATTTACCACCGATTATTCCTGAACTTGCTGCCCGCCCCCGCGGTCTTATTCTGGTAACCGGCCCCACCGGAAGCGGCAAGTCGACCACTCTTGCTTCAATCGTTGATTACATCAACATCAATAGGCGTGAGCATATTGTCACTATCGAAGATCCGATAGAATATCTCCACCCGCACAAAGGCTGTCTTGTAAATCAACGGGAAGTCGGTGCTGATACCAAAGGCTTTAAAAATGCGCTGAAATACGTGCTGCGACAGGATCCTGATGTCGTCCTGGTTGGTGAATTACGAGATCTTGAAACCATTGAAGCCGCACTTACCCTGGCTGAAACAGGACATCTCTGTCTGGCCACACTTCATACCAATTCATGCGCACAAACAATAAACCGTATCGTGGATGTATTTCCTCCCTATCAGCAGACACAGATCAGGGCGCAGCTTTCATTTGTGCTTGAAGGGGTGATATCGCAAATACTGATTCCCAAAATGGGGTCCAAAGGGCGTGTTCTGGCCCTTGAAATAATGGTTCCGAATGCTGCCATCAGAAATCTGATACGCGAGGATAAGGTCCATCAGATTTATTCCCAGATGCAGATCGGGCAGGATAAATTCGGCATGCAGACCATGAATCAATCACTTTTATCTTCTTTTCAGAAGCGGATCATTTCGCTTGAGGAAGCGCTCGGACGCTCACAGGATCCGGAAGAACTGAAAAAAATGATCAGCAACCCTGCGGCAAATATGCAGCGCAGCCCCCAGATGCATTGAATTAATGAAGGAGAACCGTAATGCCTAAATTTAACTGGGAAGCCCGTACAAGAACCGGCGGCACGCAAAAAGGTGTCATCGAGGCGGCAACTGTTGATGTTGTGGAAGCGCAGCTGAAAAAATATGGTTTCAGCAATATAGTTATAAAATCGGAATCCAAGGGTCTGAACTTCAAGTTACCTTCATTCGGAGGCAGTGGAAAGGTCGACGAAAAAGATCTTGTAATATTTACACGTCAGTTTTCTACCATGATTGACTCTGGATTACCTCTCGTTCAATGTCTTGAAATCCTGGCAAGTCAGCAGGACAACAAGGCTTTTCAGGAAATTCTGTACAAAGTCAAGGAAAGCGTTGAGAGCGGATCTACATTTGCTGACGCCCTGGGGAAGCATCCAAAGGCCTTTGATCAGCTGTTTGTGAACCTTGTGGCCGCCGGGGAAATCGGCGGTATTCTGGACACCATCCTGACGCGTCTGGCTGCATATATTGAAAAATCAATGAAATTAAAAAAGCAGATCAAAGGGGCCATGGTTTACCCGATTACAATCATGTCCATCGCAGTCGTTGTTGTAGGCGTAATTCTCATTTTTGTCATTCCTACCTTCGCAAAAATGTTTATAGAATTTGGCGGAGAATTACCCGCCCCGACAAAATTTGTCATCGCTCTCAGTAATTTTCTGGTTAAATATTTTCTCCTTCTCATCGGTGGTTTCTATGCAATTATCTGGGCCGTAAAAAAATATTATGCCACACCGATCGGGCAGAAAAATATTGACCGTTTTGCACTAAAGGCACCAATTGCCGGCCCGCTGATCAGGAAGGTTGCAGTTGCAAAATTTACCAGAACGCTGGGAACAATGGTAAGTTCGGGTGTGCCGATTATGGATGGTCTTGAAATAGTGGCTAAAACAGCCGGCAATAAAATTGTTGAAGAGGCGATCTACGCTGTCCGTCAGGCGATCTCTGAAGGTAAAACCATGTCGGAACCGTTGGCGGCATGCGGTGTTTTCCCACCGATGGTAGTTCAGATGATTGCTGTTGGTGAAGCGACCGGGGCAATGGATACTATGTTGAATAAAATTGCCGATTTTTATGACGACGAGGTTGATGATGCCGTAGGCGCAATGACGGCAATGATGGAACCTTTGCTGATGGTGTTTCTGGGGACAACCGTTGGAGGTTTGGTTGTCGCAATGTATCTGCCTATTTTCAAACTGGCGGGTGCCGTTGGCGGTTAATATGGGTTCTGAACGAAGGCTCAGGCTCTTTATCTACGCCAGAATTATATTTTCTTTTCTTTTTCTGGTCGTAACACTGCTTCTTGAATATCAGGATTTATCTCCTGAAATCGAACGCTTTCAGCCCGGTGTCATCTGGTTGATGGCGTTTTCTTTTGTATTCTCAGTAGTTTCGCTGCTTGCGCTTCAAAAACTGAAGTTTACTCAGTTCCTTACCAATCTCCAGGTTATCTGGGATTTTTCCTTTGTCACAGTCCTCATACTGCTAACCGGAGGAGTCCTCAGCCCGTACTCACTGTTATATCTTCTGTCGATCATGATTGCCGGCATGCTCCTCGGGCGCCGCCAGGCTCTTTATACCGCATCGTTATGCGGTATTCTGTACGGTGCGATTCTTGATTTTCAGTATTTCGGGTATCTTTCGTTTTTTGGTTTGAGCCAGGCAGATGCCCACCAGATCGGCTCATTACGGCTCTTTTACACGATATCATTAAACTTGATCGCGTTCGGGTTGACATCATTTATTACCGGGATATTAGCTGAGCGTGCTCGATTAAGCGAAGAGGCTCTGCAGCGCTCTTCGATCGATTATTTTGAGTTGAATCAGCTCAACGCCGCAATTGTTGCCCATAGTGAAAGCGGTCTTCTGACAACAACAATATCCGGTCGTATCCGGGTATGTAATCCGTATGCCGAAACAATTATCGGTCTCAGCCAATCCGATGCCTATGATCAACAGATTGACGTCATATTCCCTCATTTGTCAGGACTCACAAATCCACATGGAGGCACAGCTCAGAGAGAATTTGAATATCAGTCTCCAGACGGGACTGTCATGACACTGGGGTACCGCATATCACCATTTAACGACAGCAGGGGAAAGCTGTCCGGTTATATAGTAAACTTCAGGGATATTACTAAAATCCGTCAAATGGAAGCGGCACTGAAAAGAGCTGATCGACTTGCGGCGTTGGGCGAGCTCTCTGCCCGCATGGCACATGAGATCAGAAATCCGCTTGCTGCGCTGTGCGGGTCGGTTCAACTGCTGACCGGTGCTGCAGATATTACGAAAGCTGATGCAAGACTTCTGACAATTGTAACCCGCGAAGCCGAACGACTCGATGCGTTGATATCAGAATTTTTAATGTATGCACGTCCTGCCACGCCTCATCTTGAACGTGTTACATTGCATACATATATTGATGAGGAGATTCTTTTCCTCGCACATGACCCTCGTTTTGCAAACATAACATTACTAAATGTGGTGCCGAAGTCGGCAGAGGTTGAGATTGACCCGAGCCAGCTACATCAGGTCATCATCAATCTGATGCAAAATGCTGCAGAAGCTATGTCTGCAGGTGGAAATATTCTGATAGAATTCAGTACAGCCGCGTCAACTGTGTGCATCAGCATCACCGATAGCGGTACAGGGATTGCGGAAGAGGATACCAAGCATCTGTTCGAACCGTTCTGGACGACAAAGCCTGCCGGGACCGGACTTGGTTTAGCAATCAGCTATCGCATTATTGAAGCACACGGCGGGAATCTATCCGTTGAATCTCCTCATGATGGAGGATGCAGGTTCGTTATCACTCTGCCGGCACTGCAGTCATAAAACTGTTTAATCGCGGAGATTCACGGATAAACAGCAGGTTACAGGATCTATATGACTATCCCGATCTCTTACAGTTTTCGCAACCTGACCACGCGCAAATTGACAACGGTTTTAACCGCTTCCGGAATGGCTCTGGTAGTATTCGTATTTGCATCGATCCTGATGCTTTCGGCCGGACTGGAAAAAACACTGATTGAAACCGGATCGGAAGACAATGTCATAATTACGCGCAAATCTGCCAACACCGAGATGCAAAGCGGCGTTGAGCGGATCCAGGCGTCAATTATTGAAAGTCTTCCGGAAATCGCTACCGGCAGTCACGGGGAGGCACTGCTTGCCAAGGAACTGGTGGTGTTGATCAGCCTTTCGAAAAGAGGGAGTGACAAACCGGCCAATGTTGTTATCCGTGGTATTCAGGCGGCTTCACTGCAACTGAGGCCACAGGTGGTACTACGTGACGGGAGGATGCCAAAGGCCGGATCATCTGAAATTATTGCGGGCAGCAGTATAGCTGCACGCTTCAAAGGCGGGGGGATAGGGGAAACGCTTCGCTTCGGTATGCGTGACTGGACAGTGGTCGGAATTTTTGATGCCGGTGCGACCGGGTTCAGTTCTGAAATATGGGGTGATGTAGTCCAGTTAATGCAGGCGTTTCGTCGTCCCGCCTTCTCTTCTATAACATTTCGTTTGCGGGACAGTTCCGATTTTACAACTGTCAAGGCTGCACTTGACGCAGATCCGCGTCTGACAGTTGATGTGCGACGGGAAGTCACCTATTACCGCGATCAGTCAGAAGTAATGGCCAAATTTCTTCGCATTCTCGGCCTTTCACTGACAATTATCTTTTCTATCGGTGCGATCATCGGAGCCATGATAACCATGTACGCTGCCGTGGCAAACAGGGTCGGGGAGATTGGTACACTTCGCGCGCTTGGTTTTCAGAGTTCAAGCGTGCTGTCGGCATTTCTGCTTGAAGCCGTTTTTCTGGGTTTGATCGGCGGCGTCACCGGCCTTATCTTCGCTTCTTTTATGCAATTGATAACCATTTCCACTATGAACTGGCAGACCTTTTCAGAGCTGGCATTCTCCTTTACACTGACACTTGAAATTGCCTTGAAATCACTTCTTTTCTCAGTTGCAATGGGGTTTATCGGTGGTGTCATACCGGCCATCAGGGCCAGCAGACTCAAGATTGTCGACGCGCTCAGGGAACATTAATACAATTTTCTGGAGGTCAGAATCAAGTATGCTCCGTGAAATGATGCTGAATAAAAAGCTTATGTTGATGGCACTTATTTCTGTTTCGGTTGTTCTCTACGGGTTTGATTATGTATTGCTCGGCAGCGCGAAAGAATTAACCATCTGGTTTTTGGGTAATCTCGCATTTTTGCCTGTGTATATAATCATAGTTATATTGATGATTGAGCGGATATTGAAAGAGAGAGAACGTCAGGCTGTTATGCGCAAACTGAATATGGTTATCGGGGTTTTTTTCAGTGAAGTTGGAAACCGCCTTCTCAAGGAGTTGTCGGTATATGTTGTCTCTTGTGAAGAGCTGAAAGGGCATTTACTGATTAACGGAACGTGGAAAGAGAATGATTTTTTCAATGCCTTAGAATATTTACATAAAAGCGATATAAAAATTGATTCAAGCCGCTGTGAAAAACGTACCCTGAAGGGTTTTCTGGTTGAAAAACGGGGTTTTCTGGTCAGTCTGCTTGAAAACCAGAACCTCCTGGAGCATGAAGAATTTACTGACCTGCTCTGGTCGGTTTTTCATCTGGTAGAGGAACTTGAAGCGAGAGATTCGTTCGTAAATATGCCGCAAAGTGATGTAGATCATATAAACGGAGATATCAAACGGGTGTACGGGCATCTCTCTCACGAATGGGTCATGTATATGCAGCATTTAAAACATGACTACCCGTATCTCTTTTCACTGGCTGTCCGGCTTAACCCGATGATCGAATCACCCGATCCCGCTGTGTACTAAGGACAATGACTACCTGTTTTAGTGGTGACAGGAAACCGATTACTAAAAAGTGTACTGAACCGTTATGCCGTTGAAGCCGGAGCGGATATCAGGCGATATCTGTATGTTCATTTTATTCGGAGTGGTATTTCTGTGAAAGCTGACTACAGACTTTCCGATAAAGTACCCGAGAGCAGCACCAAAAAAAACGTCTGACGTCCAATGCTTGTTATCATAGATGCGTGACAGACCGGCAAGAGTTGCCAGTCCATAGGCGAAAGCCGGCACATAGTGAGAATCCTTGTACTGTTCAGCAAACACAGTTGCAATTGAGAAGGCTGTAACGGTATGTCCTGAACAGAATGAAACGTTTTTCAGATTGAAGTTCGGTCCCTCCCACCGGTAGGGCGAGGCACCGCTGTTCGGCCTGTCCCGCTGGGTAGTCGCCTTTATCACTTCGGTGAATACCGCGCTGATGGCAAGACTCTCCACAGCCAGCAGGGAGGTCGTACGGGCTTTACTGTCATCATGGAGATGCCCGTACAGATAAAAAGCTCCGAGAGAGGGAAGAGTGTAGATTGGACTTCCCAATATCTGTCCCGCTGAAGCAAGTGTATCTCCAGTGGGACTCTGGTTTCGCTGAGAAAAATCTCTTATACCGGCATCGGCAAGAAAGAGACCGCCGGTAACGGCGACCACCCCCCCCGGCAATCAGCCAGTCACCCGAATCGGCTCGCAAGGGCGCGGTCAGTAGTTTTCCTGTATCGGTTATATATCCCGAAACATAATCCGCAGAAATACGATCAGGTATTACCGCTGCAGTTTTCTCTGCTGAGGATAATTCATCACTGCGCAAGATCGACAGCTGCCCCGGTACCGGCGGCAGGTATATATCCTCCGCATGGACCGTGTTATATAAGAAACACACGCTGAATAAGGACAGAACAACGGTACGAAACAACACGCCCATCGACTGCGGATGTATTGTGCTGCGAAATAGGTACGTAACGCCTCCTCCGGTCTGTTCAGTTAAGCCTGACCAGTAAATCAGGCTACACGGTCGGCGTTTAAACGGATGTGATGTGCGTCACGGAAAGATCGATACTGTGACGTACAGCAGTCGTTGTGATCAGGCACACTTAAATGGAGAGAATTGTGAACCGGTGCGACTGAAAAAGAAACGGCCTCCGGTTTAACACATCTCCGGAGGCCGTGCATACGTAATATATTTTCCCGTCTTAGTTAGCGGGCAGCTTTGACCATCAGATCACTTACAAGTTTTGTAAAACGGAGAGGATCTTTAATTGCGGATCCTTCCGTCAGAAGCGCCTGATCGTAGAGCAGATCAGCGTAATCGGTGAGAGCCGGCGCAGCCGCATCATTCTGATGAATAGATGCCATGGCCTTCAGAATGGCATGATCAGGGTTCAGCTCAAGAATACGTTTCGATTCCGGAACAGTCTGGTTCATAGCCTTCATGATTCGTTCCATGTTGGCGTTCATGCCGTATTCGTCAGCAACGAGACAACAAGCGCTGTCGGTTAGACGGTTTGAAAAACGAACCTCCTTGACCTTGTCTTTCAGACGATCGGTAATCAGAGAAATCAGATCACTGAATTCCTTCTGTGCTTCTTCGCGTTTCTTTTCCTTTTCCTTCTTCTCCTCTTCGCTGTCCAGGCTGATATCGCCGCGGTCAACCGCTTTAAGCGCTTTTTCATTGTATTCGGTCAGCGATTGAACAACCCACTCATCGACCGGATCAGTCAGGAAGAGGACCTCGTACCCTTTGGCCCGGAAAACTTCCAGATGAGGGGACTGTTCCAGGGTCTCGCGGCTTGAACCGGTGATATAATAAATATCTTTTTGCCCTTCCGGCATTCTGCTGGCATACTCTTTCAGCGAAACAAAGGATCCGGTATCGGTAGCGGTGCTTTCAAACAGGATAAGTTCCTGCAACTTTTCCTTGTTCGCATAATCAAAGTGCAACCCTTCTTTAATGACCTGACCGAACTCCTTCCAGAAGGTAATGTATTCATCGAAGTTCTGATCCTTAACCTCTGAAAGTGTCGAAAGAATTTTTCCGACCAGACTTTTTTGAATCCGTTTGATCTGAACATCCTCCTGGAGGATTTCGCGGGACACATTCAGCGGGAGATCAGATGAATCAACAACACCTTTGACAAAACGGAGGTAGTCAGGAATCAGCTCTTCGCATTTATCGCTGATGAAAACGCGTCGAACGTACAGTTGAAGACCCTTTTTGCGGTCATTCATGAACATGTCGAACGGCTTCTTGGCCGGTAGGTAGAGCAGGGCTTTAAATTCACTTACGCCTTCTGCTGAAAAATGAATGGTGCGAAACGGCGCGTCGTAATCATGGGAGACATGCTTGTAGAACTCAGTATATTCATCTTCGGTGACATCGCTTTTTGCACGTGTCCAGATCGCTTTCATCGAATTAAGAGTCTGCTCTTCGGTCGTATCGATGGTGCCGGCACCCTCGATTTCCTCCCCATTTACCCCTTTCGGGGTTTCACTGCGGGTGATATCCATGACCACCGGATACTGGATGTAATCGGAATACTTTTTGACGATCGAACGGATCTTCCATTCGTCAAGGTACTGTTTGAACTCTTCTTTAAGGTGAAGGGTGATTTCGGTGCCACGCAATTCGCGTGTGCATTCCTCTACCGTATAACTCCCGTCTCCGGCTGATTCCCAGCGGCATCCGTCAGCAGCAGCCCCACCTTTGCGGGTTTCCAGCGTTACCCGGTCTGCAACCATAAATGAGGCATAGAATCCGACGCCGAACTGACCGATCATCTCAGGATTGTTGCTGGCGGCCTTTTCCTTAAGAGACTGCATGAACGCTTTAGTACCGGAGCGGGCGATGGTGCCGATATTCTCTTCAACCTCAGCCATATTCATGCCGATGCCGTTGTCGCGAATAACCAGAGTACCTGCTTCTTTGTCTGGAATCAGTTTGATTTTCCAGTCACTGTTCCCTTCAAGGAGGGTTTCGTCGGAATGTGATTCAAAGCGGATTTTGTCGATGGCATCGGATGCGTTGGAAATCAGCTCACGCAGGAATATGTCTTTGTTGGAATAAAGTGAGTGGATAACCAGATCAAGTAGTTGCTGCACTTCGGTCTGGAACTGTTTGGTGGTTTTAGCCATAGCTTCTGCGTCTCCTTCGGTGTGATGAAATATGATAGGTCCAACATAATCACAATGCATCAGGTTTTCAAGGGGAAGCGCCGTAAAAAAAACCGGATTTACAATATTTAGACATTGCGAAGGGAAACGGCCCCATCATAGGGAAGCACCGTATACCGAGGGTGCTGAGTTTGACATAACGTGCTCAATTACTCACATTCCCCGGTCCTGGAACAGATGTATCTTTTCAAGAACGTCCGGCCCCGGGATAGAAGACATTAACGGATGCCTGCTAAACAGATAATTGATTATCAAATCAGTTATGCTATAGTCCCGAACAATACCTGTCCGGAGGAGTAATACATATATGATAGATAAAAATGCGAGTGATGAAGACATCAGTATGGAAGAAGCGGAATCTGAAGACGGCAGTTTTGCCGAACTCTTTAAGCAAAGCGATGAAAAGGGCAGAAGCTGGCTGGAGCCTGGTCAAAAGCTGACAGGAAAAGTTCTTAAGATCGGCAATGAATGGATATTCATGGATACCGGCCAGAAAGGGGAGGGGGTCATTGAAAGGAAGGAGTTCCTGGATATAGACGGCAACCTCACTGTTGCGGAAGGTGACACCATATCTGCATATTTCCTTTCTTCAAGCCACGGGGAGATGCGCTTCACGACCAGAATCGGCGGTGGTGCCTCTGGGGGCGGCAGTACCCAGCTTGAGCAGGCCTGGCAGGCGGGCGTACCGGTGGAAGGGGTCGTGGAAAAAGAAATCAAGGGCGGGTATGAAATTAAACTGGGTGTGTCCCGAGCCTTTTGCCCGTATTCGCAGATTGCACTCCGGCGCGTTGAAAATCCGGAAACGCTGATCGGCACACGACTGACGTTTCAGATCAGCGAATATGCTGAAAACGGTCGCAACATCATCGTATCACGGCGCGCTCTTCTCGAGGTTGAACAGCGTCGGTTAAAAGAGGAGGCGCAGGCGGGCATCAGTGAAGGGATGACAGTGGCCGGGACGGTGACATCACTCCAGGATTATGGTGCTTTTGTCGACATCGGTGGGTTGGAAGGGCTGATTCCGGTCTCTGAGATCGCCTGGAGCCGTGTTAAAGATGTTCGCGATGTACTGAGCGTCGGGCAGCAATTGAATGTAGTCATAAAATCAATCGACAGAGAAAAGGAGCGGATTTCCTTAAGCATCAAGGATACACTTGCCGATCCATGGGAAAAGGTGTCTGACAGATTCCCGGAAGGTTCATTTCATGCCGGCACGGTTGCCCGTCTGGACACCTTTGGAGCATTTGTTACCTTATGTGACGGCATAGACGGCCTGCTTCATATATCGAAACTCGGTGGCGGAAAGCGCATCAACCACCCACGGGAAATTATCAGGGAAGGAGAACAGATCGAAGTCAAAATTGAGAGCATCGATCGCACAAACCGTCGCATCTCGCTCGCTCTGGCCGGCCCGGCCCGTGCCGCTGCTGAGGAAGCGGCCACAATGGATGAATTTCGCCGACAGGCGGATGATGCTCCCGGGGGGATGGGCACACTGGCTGATATGATGCGTTCCAGGCCCCAGAGGGGTAAAAAATAGCCGATGGTTGACGTTTCTGCTGAAGATCGTGAATGGGACAGTCGCTGCCTGCACTGCGGCCGCTGCTGCTTTGAAAAAATTGAAGATGAACGGGGTAATATCTTCTACACACTCTCCTCGTGCCGATTTCTTGACGTGGTCAGTCGGGAGTGCAAGATTTTTGAACGCCGGTTTGAGATCAATCCCGGTTGTATAAAATTGACGCCGGAATTAGTTAAGACGTTGCGATGGCTCCCCCGCGATTGCGGGTATCGTAAGAAAACCGTTGAACCGGACGGCGTTGTCAAGAAAAGAAGGAAAAACCCTGGGAAACAGGATCGGGAAAAGACGTGATGCCTTGTTCGGCTTTTCCCGATGTTTTCGGCCTATTGCATGTTTTTTTAAGGGTCGACTACAGCACTAACCCATCTACCAGATCTAATACAACTTCAGCCCGGTTAAGGGTGTATATGTGTATGCCAGGTACGCCGGCTTCGAGAAGTTCCTGAGCCTGGCGCCGGGCATAGGCAACTCCTACTTTTTGCACCGCAGCCGCACCCCCTGCCTGATCCGCTTTTTCCAGTTCAGCAAGAAAAAACGCCGGTATGGATGCTCCGCACAACGATACGATTCTTTTTATGACCTTCAGACTGACGACCGGCAGGATGCCTGGAATGATCGGTCTGGTGATTCCGGCTTTTCGTGCCCGCGTCACAAATGAGTGATACATGCTGTTGTCAAAGAACAGTTGGGTGACGGCAAAGTCTGCGCCACTTTCACATTTCAGTTTCAAATAAGAGAGATCAGCGTCACTATTTGAGGACTCGGGGTGTACTTCGGGGTATCCGGCAACACCGATTCCCATGGAGGGGAACTCTGACCGAATCAGGCTCACCAGATCGGATGCGTATTGAAGAGGAGAGGGGAGAGGGGTCTCGACCGTTCCATCCTGCGGCAGATCGCCGCGCAAGGCCAGAACATTATCGACACCAGCGTCAGCAAGAGCGCTCAAAAACCGGGTAACTTCGGCGGTGTTTGAGCCGAGACAGGTCAGATGAGCCATTGTTTCAAGACCGAATTCCTGTTGGATCCGGGTGACTATTTCAAGCGAATCGACATTAGTGCTGCCGCCTGCGCCGTACGTTACCGAAGCAAAAAGCGGCTTCAGAACTTCAAGCCGCTGGACCGTCTTAAAAAAAGCGGGCCAGTCTTCACGTGTTTTTGGCGGAAAGTATTCAAGTGAGATAAATTGTGAATCCGGTTTGATGGCATCGATGATTTTCATGATTCTCCGGTAATATTCTGGTACTCGAATTACAAGACTGTTTCTTTTATATAAAAAACAAAACAAATAGCAATAGAAGATTTTATTCCGGGATTTTTGATTTGACAGTGTACAACCTGATAACGTATACAGGTGGCCCGCATTTTACTGTTTTTTCCCAGCTAGTTAGCTGTCTGTGACATGCATTGAGTGCCACCCTTATAATCCACCAAAAGAGAGAAACGGAACCATGTTTAATTTGAAACCTGAAGTAGTCGCCCAGCTCGAACGCGTGCTCGGCTCTGTAGAAATGCTGCTCCCCAAAGCAATTGCCCCGATAGACTGGCAACACTGCCCTGCAGCAAACTGGCGTAGACACTCATTTTCCGGATATCTTGAACCGGTAAGGGTGACTGATACGACCATGTTGAAGGAACTGCTCGGTGTGGAAGAACAAAAAGAAATCATGGTTAACAACACCCGGCAGTTTCTGGCCGGACTTCCGGCCAATAACGCCCTGTTGTGGGGGTCACGTGGTTCAGGAAAATCTTCTCTGGTCAAAGCATTGCTGAACGAATTCGCCCCGCAGGGGTTGCGTTTTATCCAGGTTGAAAAGGAAGACCTTATATATCTTTCTGAAATATTCACCGCAGTCGAAAACCAGCCATACCGCTTTATTCTGCTTTGTGATGACCTGACATTTGAAGTCGGCGAACTGAGTTACAAGATGCTTAAAAGTGCCCTGGACGGATCAGTCTATTCGGCGCCTGAAAATGTCCTTATTTACGTAACTTCCAATCGACGTCATCTGCTGCCGGAGTATGAATCCGATCATCTGGGGGGCAAGTTTGTCAGAGGTGAACTGCAGCAGAGTGAAGCAATGGAGGAGAAAGTATCACTCTCTGATCGTTTCGGTATCTGGGTTGCCTTCTATGCGTTCTCCCAGGATCGTTATCTGGATGCAGTACGTCTGAATGTCGAGAAGGAGTGCAGTTTACGCAAGGTGCAGATTCCCTGGAACAGTGATATAGAGAGAGATGCAATCCAGTGGTCGCATGACAAGAGTAAACGGTGCGGCAGGACCGCCTTCCAGTTTGCCAGAAACTGGGTCGGCAGGCACCTGCTGCCTTCTCAGGGGCTCAAATGAAGCATAAGGGTTGAGAAAAACATGGCGAAAAAAATATTCATAGCGGCAACCGGTCAAAATACCGGTAAAACCACCGCCAGTCTGTTTTTGCTTCACCTGGCCCGCAAAAAGTACAAGCGCGTCGGGTTCATAAAGCCGATTGGACCAAAACCATCGATTCTTAAGGGAATTGTTGTTGATAAGGATGCCGCCCTGATTGCGCAGGTTTTCGGTCTTGAAAAAGATCTCCGCCTGATGTCGCCGGTTGTATTGAAACCCGGTTCAACCAGACAGGTCATTGATGGTGAGATCTCCGTTGATGATCTGCAGCAACGCGTTATCCACGCATGTGCAGAACTTGAAAACAAGTGTGATTATCTTATCATAGAAGGGGCAGGGCATGCCGGTGTCGGCTCTGTCATCAGATTGTCGAATGCCCGTATTGCAAAGCTGTTGAATGCTCCCGTATTGATGGTAACCGGTGGCGGGCTGGGCAACGTTGTTGATTCAGTCTACATGAACCTTGCGCTATTTCAAAAAGAGGGTGTTGATGTCCGGGCAATTCTCGCTAATAAACTGATCCCTGAAAAACGCGACATTTCACTTGATTACCTGCGGCGCTGCTTTGTTGAAGAACCGTTCAAGGTGCTTGCAGGGTTTGATTATCAACCGGTACTCGCCAACCCGACCTTGCGACGTATCGCCAATCTGCTGGCTTTGCCGCTGCACGGAAACAAACGAGATGCACAGCGAATAATCAATCAAATCCAGATCGGTGCGGCCTCGACCCAGAGAGTTGCGGAAATACTCAAAGAATCAACACTGTTGATTGTCACCAGCAGCCGCGATGAGCTTCTGGTGACCATGGCCAACCTGTATCAGTTTCCTGCCTATCGCAGCAAGATTGCGGGGCTCCTTATTCCAGGGATTGTTCCGGTCAGTTCTATTACCCAGCAGATCATCGACCGGAGCAATATTCCGTATTTGCGAACACATGACCAATCAACAGCGGAACTGTATCGTATCATCACCGAAGACGTCTCCAAATTAACGGCGGAAGACACCGAAAAGCTTGACCTTGTTAGAAAACTAGCCGAGGATTCCTTCGATTTTGATTCTCTTGATGCGATCTATTCCTGATTTTATCCCGTATCTTTGAAGCTGAGGCTCAATCATTATATGTGATAGTTTATGATTGACACTCCGTCGGGCTTTCTTTATATTGACTTTCAAGTTCAATAAGGAGGGCGAATGATACACGAAAAAAAGAAGGCCTTTAACGATTTCGCAACCTCAAAAGGACTCCGCTCTACCCGCCAGCGCGACATTATACTCGATATTTTCCTTTCCACTCATCAGCATGTCAGCGTCGAAGAACTGTATCTGAACGTAAAAAACAGCACTCCCGGCATCGGTCAAGCCACGGTGTACCGTACTCTCAAACTTTTCGCGGAGGCCGGTCTGGCCCGGGAAGTGTTGCTGCATGATGGTCAGACCCGCTATGAACATGTGGTGGCTGGTGAACATCATGACCATCTGGTATGTACCGGGTGTGATACGATTATTGAATTTGAGGATAAAACCATCGAGAAACTGCAGAAAAAAATTGCGACCGATCACGGTTTCTTTATCAAAAGTCACAAACTTGAAATTTACGGATTGTGTGCCGCCTGCCGAAAATGAATGGATCTGACTAATATCTTTTAATTATTTCGGCTTTTTTTTGAACTTGTAATGAAAATGAATTTCAAAAGCAGAAAAGGATGTGTTGAATGTCTTCGCGTTTTGACAAGGTGTCTGAGGAAACAGGAAGTGTGCATTCCGTAAGGAAAGTGGCATTAGTCGGCAACCCCAATGTCGGCAAGAGTGTACTGTTTAACGCGTTAACCGGATCCTATGTGACCGTTTCAAATTATCCGGGCACCTCTGTTGAGGTCTCCCGAGGAAATGCCGTCTTACAGGGTCGGTCCTGGCAGGTAATCGACACTCCCGGTATGTACTCTGTTCATACTATTACTGAAGAGGAGCGTGTTGCACGTGAGATTCTGCTGCACGAAACGCCGGATGTCGTACTGCATGTTCTGGATGCCCGGAATCTGGAGCGGATGCTGGCGATGACAATCCAGCTGATTGAAGCCAATCTGCCGGTCATTCTGGTTGTCAATATCATGGATGAAGCGGAGAGGATGGGGCTTTCAATCGATCTGCCTCTCTTGCAAAAGCGGCTCGGTATTCCGGTAATCGGTGCTGCTACCGCCAGAAAAAGGGGACTGGATGAAATTCGTGCAGCTATCGCTTCATACACCGCTCCAACCCGTATTGAATCACGTTTCCCCTACAGCCGGCTTCTCGAACATGACATCAGTGAAGTGGTCGGATTCATGGAGGGTGAGTATCTGTTGTCGCTCCGATCTTTAGCTATTCTGCTGTTGCAGCAGGATGAAGAAATTACTGAAATGGTACGACATCGGGAAGCCGACGGCTATGCCGTACTGGCTGAAATAATCCGTGAGAAGGCCTTTGAACGCCGGGACTCTTTCCATCTAGATCTTTCACTGCAACGGAATGCGATAGTAAAAACAATCATCAAAGATGTATTTATTTCACCTGAAAAGCGGATAATAACCCTATCCGAAAGGATTTCCAACTGGTCGGTCAGGCCAATGACCGGTATTCCTATGCTGGTGATAGTACTCTATTTCGGCCTCTACAAATTTGTCGGCGAATTTGGCGCCGGCACTGTGGTTGATCTGCTGGAAAAGAAGCTTTTTGTCGAGAGAATTAACCCCTGGATGATCTCTGCCGTTACGGGACTGATACCGTGGGTTGCCATTCAGGAACTCTTCGTGGGGGAATACGGCATCATAACGCTCGGTTTTCGGTATGCGGTCGGCATTATTCTGCCGATTGTGGCAACGTTTTTTATCTTTTTCTCGTTTCTCGAGGATACCGGGTACTTTCCCCGTCTTGCACTGCTCGTTGACCGTCTGTTCAAATACTTCGGCCTGACCGGGCGGGCGGTTATACCGATGGTGTTAGGATTCGGCTGCGATACAATGGCAACCATGGTTACCCGTACACTTGAAACCGTTCGGGAGCGCGTAATCGCGACACTCCTTCTGGCATTGGCAATTCCATGCTCTGCACAGTTGGGGGTAATTATCGCTCTGCTCGCCAAGGCGCCCGGGGCTCTGGCTGTCTGGAGTATATGTCTGCTGCTGATTTTTGTTCTGGTCGGCGTCCTCGCTGCCCGGGTTATGCCGGGTGAAGCCCCGATGTTCTATATGGAGCTCCCTCCAATGCGCCTTCCTCAGCTGTCGAACGTCCTGACCAAAACCTATACCCGCATGCAGTGGTACTTCCTTGAAATACTGCCGCTGTTTGTGATCGCTTCAGTGCTTCTGTGGCTTGGCAAGATAACAGGGTTCTTTGGTACGGCGGTAAACGCCATGACCCCTCTTATGGCCTCCATAGGGCTCCCTAAAGAGGCGGCGGTGGCCTTTATCTTCGGCTTTTTTCGACGTGATTACGGGGCCGCGGGATTGTATGACCTGCAAACGCAGGGATTGCTGGATGCACGACAGTTGACTGTAGCAGCCGTAACTCTGACGCTCTTTATCCCCTGTGTCGCACAGTTTCTGGTCATGAAGAAGGAGCGCGGCTGGAAGGTGGCGGGTGGAATCGGTCTGTTTGTAAGTATACTGGCATTTGGCAGCGGGTATGTACTGAATCAATTTTTGCTGTTGACCCGTATACTGGCATGAGGTGCGGATTCTGCGGGCATGAGTTCGCTGAGGAAGACGGTATACAAGGGTGTGGCGGCTGTCCCGGCGGTTGTCATTCAATACATTGTCCGCGCTGCAACTACAAAAATCCGCTTGAACCTGCATTCTTCAAAACAATCCGGTCCATTTTCAGTACCAATGAAAAGAACAAAGGAGATACAAAATGAAACTGTCTGATAATGCGGAAGAGATACTTGAAGCTCTGTGGATCGCGGTTGAAGAAAAACAATTATCGTCGCTGGATCCACAGAAATCCGCAATCCCGCTTGATGATCCCGCATATCAGGAACTTACCACGCGGGCGTTGATAGAAATCAGGCAGGGGATGGTCTATTTCAGGCCGGAGGGACGTGATGAGGGGCGAATGACCATCCGACGTCATCGGCTGGCAGAACGACTGATGATGGATGTGCTCAACATCCGGGGAGAGGATGGTGATTTCAAGGCATGCCAGTTTGAACATCTACTGAACGAAGGTGTCGATGAGAAAATCTGCACCATGCTTAATCATCCGACGACGTGTCCGCACGGCAAGCCGATTCCCCCTGGAGAGTGCTGCCATCAGGCCCGCGCCGAAGGCGATTTGGGAGTAGTGCCGCTGACCGAGTTTAAATCGGGTCAGGAAGGTGAGATTGCCTACATCCAGACCGAAGATAACAAGAAGATGCAGAAACTGATGGCGATGGGTGTGCTGCCGGGTAATCGTATTATACTGACGCAATCCTACCCTTCTTATATTTTCAGGGTAGGGTACTCGGAGTTTGCGATCGACTCAAATCTGGCTAAAGAGATTTTTGTGCGGAAGTAGGAGGACGTGAAAATGTATTCTGACGGGTTAATTCCCTATTGACAAAACGGGAGCGGTGTTGTTCTACTGAACATTGTGCTTTCGTCACAACATACGCTCATGCGTATTAAAATTATTGCCACCTCCAGGAGGAAATCGATGAACCCCTTAGCACAGGAACTGAACGATCTACTTACCCAGCACAGCCCGCATGTCTTGGAAATGCTGTCCGACCTCGGGAAAAACCTCTTCTTTCCCAAGGGAATCCTGACCCAGTCGGCCGAAGCAAAGGATAAGGCACACAAATTCAATGCCACTATCGGCATCGCCACTGAAAACGGCGGGCCGATGTTCCTGCAGTGCATCCAGGACAAGCTCTCTGCTTTTGATCCCAAAGATATCTATCCCTATGCCCCTCCCGCCGGCAAGCCGGAACTGCGTTCACTCTGGCGGGAGAAAATGCTGCGTGAAAATCCCAGCCAGAACGGCAAGCATTTCAGCAATCCCATAGTAACCAATGCGCTGACCCACGGCCTCTCCATCGTTGCCGATCTGTTCATCGACAAGGGAGACCACCTGATCCTTCCCGACATGCTCTGGGGCAACTACAATCTGACCTTCGGCACCTGCAGCGGCGCTATCGTCAAAAAGCACCCGACGTTCACGGTGACCGGCGGCTACGACATCGACGCCTTCAAAGCGGTGCTTAAAAACAGTGCCGAAGAAAAAGGGAAAGCTGTTGTCCTGCTCAACTTCCCCAACAATCCCAGCGGGTATACGCCGACCGTGGCCGAAGGGGATGCCCTGGTGGCAGCCATCAGGGAAGTCGCTGAATCCGGATGCAACATTGTTGCCGTGGCCGACAACGCCTACTTCGGGCTCTTTTACGAGGACAGCCTCAAGGAATCCCTGTTCGGAAAACTTGCCAACCTCCATCCGCGCATTCTTGCGGTTAAACTTGACGGCGCAACGAAGGAGGAGTTCGTCTGGGGCTTCCGTACCGGATTCATCACCTTTGCCGACGGCAACGAATACGAAAATACACCGGTCATGACGGCACTCGAGAAGAAAACCATGGGGATCATCCGAGCCCGCATCTCCAACTGCCCGCATCCCTCCCAGACCTTTGTTATCGAGGCGCTCCGGTCGCCGCAGTTCCTTGCCCAGAAGGAAGAAAAGTTCCAGGTTATGAAGGGTCGCGCCCTGAAAACCAAGCAGGTCCTGGACAGCGGGAAATACGGTTCAGCATGGGACTATTATCCGTTCAACTCCGGTTACTTCATGTGCCTGAAACTGAAAACGGTGGAAGCGGAAAAACTGCGCGTCCACCTGCTGGACAAGTACGGGGTGGGCGCAATTTCCACCACCAAGACCGACCTTCGTATCGCCTTCTCCTGTATTGCTGAAGAGCATATTCAGGAACTGTTCGACATTATCTACCAGGGGGTTCAGGATCTGGCCTGACTCTCAGACAAGTGATTGTAAAACAAAAAAAGGCCCGCGTTATGCGGGCCTTTTTTTGTCGGCAGTGTGCCTGAGTGAATTGATGATTATCGGAAGTAGTACCGTGCTCCGATTGCCCCGTTGAGGTCGAAGTGTGTGGCGGGAAAAACATCAAGAATGGGTACGATCTCGGCAAATATTTCGACGGGAGCCTTCGCCGGCAGAAAGGAAATGCCGAACGGGATGCGGACGCCAAGTAACGCATCGTTATTGTTTCGCCCATGCCAGTTGTCATTATTCTGTAACTTGAAACGTCCGCCTACACCAAAATATACCGGCAGACGCCCCCCGACCTGAGCGGTTTTCAGTAATCCGAAGTTGTGGATCAGGTAATCAGCATGAAGCTGAAAGCTGTCATTCTCCGAAAATGACCACGCAGCAGCGCCGTCGATGGCGGTGTCATGGCTGAGCCATTTCTTTACACTGATTCCGGTCGGTTCACCCAGTATGACGCCGAGTCCGATACCCTCCTCTGCACGGACTCCTGCAGCAGTCATCAAAAAAACAACCAGCATGATACCTGTGATTCCTGTCTTCATATACATCTCCCCTATAGATTGTGCTGACGAATTAAGTTGGTGATGACTGCCACTATATACCGATACTGCGTAACCGGCATCTAAAAATGAAATTTCAGCTTGTAATAGAGAGCGCTCCCTTCTCCAGCACCACCTTTAATGTGCCCCCTTCAACAACTTCCCCGCTGATAATCGCCCTGGCTACCCGGGTTTCCAGTTCGCGCTGCAGATAGCGCTTCAGCGGCCGCGCACCGTAGACCGGATCATACCCCGCCCTGGCAATAAAACCTAAAGCTTCTTCGCTTATCTGAAGAGTTATACGCTGCTCTTTCAGGCGATGCTTGAGCTGTTCTGCAAGCAGATCGGCTATTTTTTTCACCTCTTCGATATGCAGCGGCTTGAAAAGCACAATGTCATCGACGCGATTAAGAAATTCGGGGCGGAAACCTGCTTTAAGTTCGTTCATGACACTCTTCCTGGCATCCTCCCTGATGTCGCCGCTAGCGGTGATTCCATCCAGAAGATACGCTGAACCGATATTGGAGGTCATGATGATGACCGTATTCTTGAAGCTGACCGTACGACCGTGACTGTCGGTTACCCGGCCATCATCGAGTATCTGCAGAAGAATATTGAACACGTCATGGTGGGCTTTCTCAATCTCGTCAAAAAGCAGGACACTGTATGGTTTGCGCCTGACCGCTTCGGTCAGTTGTCCACCCTCTTCATATCCGACGTACCCTGGAGGTGCACCGATCAGTCGCGATACGGCAAACTTTTCCATATACTCTGACATATCGATCCTCACCATGTTCTCTTCGGAATCAAAGAGCGCTTCTGCAAGGGTGCGGGCAAGCTCGGTCTTGCCGACACCGGTCGGGCCGAGAAATATGAAGGAGCCGATAGGCCGCCGCGGATCCTTGATTCCGGAGCGGGCCCGAAGTACGGCATCTGAAACCAGCTGCACCGCTTCATCCTGCCCGATCACCCGCTGGTGAAGGATATCCTCCAAACGGAGCAGCTTTTCCCGTTCTCCCTCTACAAGCCTCAGCACCGGAATTCCGGTCCAATGGGCCACGATTTCGGCGATTTCGTCCTCGGTAACCTCTTCACGCAGCAGCTTTTGCTCTCCCTGTTTCTCATTCAAGGCAGTTTCTTCGCTCTTCAGGGAAATTTCAAGGCCGGGGAGATCGGAATATTTGAGGCGTGATGCCTGCTCCAGATTCCCCGATCTCTCGGCCTGTTCAATTTCACGACGTGTCTTCTCGATCTGTTCGCGCAGAGTCTGTACCCGCTGGATTGCAATTTTTTCAGAATCATAACGGGCCCGCAATGTGTTGGCTTTTTCGCGATCATCAGCCAGATCTTTGCGCAGTGTCTCCAGACGCTCCATGCTGGCTTTGTCCTTCTCCTTTTTGAGTGCGACCTCTTCAATCTCAAGCTGCATGACCCGGCGTGAAATGGTGTCCAATTCCGAAGGAAGTGAATCTATTTCAGTCCTGATCATGGCACATGCCTCGTCGACCAGATCGATGGCCTTGTCCGGAAGAAACCGCTCGGTAATGTAGCGGTTGGAGAGAGTGGCGGCGGCCACCAGAGCATTATCCTGAATCCTGACCCCGTGATGTACCTCGAAGCGCTCACGCAATCCGCGCAGGATGGAAATCGTGTCCTCGACGGTCGGCTGTTCGACCAGTACGGGCTGGAAGCGGCGCTCCAGGGCGGCATCTTTTTCGATATGCTGTCGATATTCATCAAGAGTGGTAGCGCCGATACAGTGCAGTTCCCCCCGTGCCAGCATCGGTTTCAACATGTTGCCGGCATCCATAGAACCTTCGGCTTTTCCGGCACCGACTATCGTGTGCAGTTCATCGATAAAGAGTATGATGCTCCCCTCGGCCTCTTTAATCTCATTCAGGACCGCTTTCAGGCGTTCCTCAAACTCACCCCGATACTTGGCACCCGCTACCAGCGCCCCCATGTCCAGAGCAAAGACACTCTTGTTTTTCAATCCCTCCGGTACGTCCCCGCGCACAATGCGTTGTGCAAGACCTTCGACTATAGCGGTCTTGCCGACACCCGGCTCGCCGATCAGTACCGGGTTGTTTTTGGTCTTACGTGACAATACCCGGATAACCCGGCGCACCTCTTCATCCCGCCCGATTACCGGATCAAGCTTGTCAGCGCGGGCCATCTTGACCAGATCGCGCCCGTATTTTTCCAGCGCTTCATACGTTGCTTCCGGGTTGGCGCTCTGCACCCGCTGACTGCCGCGTACGTCGGTTAATGTTTTCAGAAAGCGTTCGTGAGTAATCCCGGCCTGTTTGAGAATTCGTCCGGACGGCACCTTTTCTCCTTCAGCCAGCAGTGCCATAAAGAGATGTTCAACGGAAACATATTCATCTTTAAGTCGTTTGGCCTCATTTTCAGCCGCCACAATGATGCGCGAGAGACGCTGGGAAATATACACCTTACCGGCCTCTGCTCCCGGCCCGGAGACGCGTGGTTTTCGATTCAGCTCTGATTCGAGCTCTTTTTTGACCATTTCAGGCTGAATATCCATTCGTTGCAGCAGGCGTGGTACCAGGCCATCGACCTGATCCAGCAGAGCCCAGAGCAGATGTTCACCGTCCACCTCCACATGTCCGAACAAAACCGCCTTGTTTTGTGCTTCGGTAAAAGCTTCCTGAGACTTTTGGGTAAGTTTGTTTAACTCCATGTCAGCGCCTCTTTTACTGCATATTTTCAGTATCTACTTTATGAGTTAAGCACTGGCTGCACGGAAGTCAAGCACGGTTAGAGATCGTTACTCTTTCCGATGGATAATGATGGTGATATCTGATATGTACATTGTGCGTAAAATCTCACTAAACGCCGCTACAAGGGTACACTATGGATAGTAAACAGACAGGTTCCCCTCGCATATTAATTGTCGACGATGAACCGGGTGTCCTGAACTCCATGATTCGGCTTTTTCATGATGATTCCATAGAGGTACTGACTGCATCCGGAGGGCGGGCAGCGCTTGAGCTGCTTCAGGAATCCGGACCGGTTGAACTGGTTATTTCTGATTTTCGCATGCCCGGAATGAACGGAGTCGAATTTCTGCAGCGGATGATGCAGCAATGGCCGGATACACGGCGTGCAATCCTTTCCGGGTTTCCCGACTCGAATGTTCTTCTGGCGGCGGTCAATGAAGGGCGAGTCCATCGCTTCCTGGTCAAACCGTGGGACAATGACACCATCAGGACAATTGCCCTTGAACTGCTTGAGGAATACCGGCTTATTGTGGATTTCCGCCATCATGCGGAGGAAGTTGCACGCAACAACCGGCTGCTTTCCCGAACCAACGAGAATCTGAGCGCTCTTCTTACCGATGTCCTCACTACTATGCGCCGTGAAGCAGAGCACGATGATTCGCAGGTGCGCTCGCTCCCGTCACAGTCAGTGCGCAGACTCCACGAGTCACTTTCCCGGCGTGAATCTGAGATCATGTTAGCGGTAGCCTCAGGTCAGTCGCTGAAAGCAATTGCAATTGATCTTGGACTCAGTATCAAGACGGCCAGCACGTATAAAAAACGTATTTTCACAAAAATGGGCTTTAAACATGATGCAGATCTGATTGTTTATACGCTTAAAAACAACCTTCTTCCCCACGACCCCATGTAAGACTAATCCTACAAAACATTCAAAGTACCTGACTTGCTTACATTTGAATGTGAGGTATACTGGTGCGTGTTCTGTCGGATATTCGTACCGGACCGGGAGCTGAATATGACACACCATCATACAAAGCGGCAGACAAGCATCAAAACCAGGATTGCCCTGACGACTCTTGTCACCGTATCGATAGTCCTGGTCTCTGTTTCATCTGCACTCTTTTTCTATTTTCACGGACTGCTGCGTGACAGCATCTTCAAGCAGCAGTTCCTTATGGTTTCTGAAATTGCAGAACAACTTGATGGCCGTATTCAACTCGCCCGCTATCAACTATCCCTTGCCGCTACAGAAATTACCAGTCAGGTTCTGGCCAACCCCCGGGAAATTGAAAAAATATTTACCGATTTCAGCCCTATCAATATGATTTTCGATGCGGGGTTTGTTGTCATCGGCACCGATGGACGTGTCATAGCTGAAAGCATGGGCTATGAAGAACTTATCGGGATGGATCTGAACTATCGGGACTATGTGAAAGAAGCGCTTCTTACCGGCAAACCATCTATTTCCGGGCCATTCCGCTTTAGCCTTCCCCCGCACAACCCCATGATCGCCATGGTAACCCCGGTCCGGGACAATACTGACAAAGTCATCTGTCTGCTGGCAGGGTATCATTCACTCGGCGCCGATCAATTTCTCACCGATCTGTCAACAAAGCAGGTCGGCGATTCATCCTATGTGTATATTCTTCATAACCGCACCATCTTGATGCATCCCGATAAATCGCGGGTTATGGAAGTTATTCCGGAGGGGAGCAACCGCGGTGTGGACCTGGCGATAAAAGGCGTTGAAGGTTCCCTGGACAATGTCAATTCCAGAGGATTGCACATGCTCAGCTCCTTCAAAAAAATCGGAGAAACAGACTGGGTTCTTGGCGCCAATACTCCCTATAACGATGCGTTCAGGCCTGTTAACAAGCTTATTATGAATACCATCGTCATTTCAGTATTCGGACTTTTGTTTGCGCTTTCTGTCCTTTGGTATGTTGCCCGTCGCCTGACACTCCCCATACGTCAGCTTACCGGTCATGTTGATGCTGCCGGTATTGACAGTCAGGTATGGCACCCTTTAGATCTCCGTACCGGTGACGAGATTGAACGACTGGCTGATGCCTTTAATAACCTGATGCAGGAGGTGAATGACACAAAAATGCTGCTTAGGAATGAAAAGGATTTTTTCAGCGACATTATTCAGCATACTGCGGCACCGATGCTCGTCATTGATCACAACCACGAGATACTCTTCTGGAACGCCGCGCTGTCTGAAATGACCGGTAAAAGTTCATCGGAAATGATCGGCACCAATCTGCAGTGGACTCCATTCTACGCTACCGAGCGCCCCTTGATTGCCGATCTGGTGATAGACCAGGATACCGGCAGTGCAGATAAATTTTATTCGAAATATGCCATTTCATCGCTCAAGGAAGGCTCTCTCCGCGCCGAAGGGTGGTACGAAAATATCGGCGGCAAGCGCCGCTATATCTTCTTTGAAGCTGCACCGATCAGAGACAGCAACCATGAGATCATCGCGTCCGTAGAGACCCTGGAAGACATTACAGAACGCAAGTTATTGGAAGAGTCACTGTCCCGCCTTACCCGTGCCGTCGAGCAGAGTCCGGCTACTATTGCCATCACGAATCTGGACGGAATAATTGATTATGTTAATCCAAAGTTCTGCCAGGTAACCGGGTACACCCTCGACGAGGCAATCGGCCAGAATCCACGCATACTTAAGTCCGGTGAAATGTCACCGGAAAATTATTCAGAGCTATGGAAGACCATCACCTCAGGAGGGGAGTGGCACGGTGAATTTCATAACAAACGCAAGGACGGTACCCTCTTCTGGGAGTTTGCCTCCATTTCACCACTGTTCGATAAAGACGGTACGATCACAGGATACCTTGCCGTCAAAGAGGATATCACCGAACGCAAGGTGATAGAAAAAGAGTTGGCGGAGAGCCGGCTGGCATTAGAAGCAAATCACGAAAAGCTTGAACATCTTTTTGCCGAAGTGGCCAGCGGCAAGCGCGAGTGGGAGGAAACCCTTGATCACCTGCGTGATTTCATCATCCTGACTGATCCTGACCACCGCATACGGCGTTGTAACAAGCTTCTGTCCGATGCTACCGGTATGCATCTCAACGGACTGGCCGGGCTTGACTGGAGAAATCTGCTCCGTGATGCTGGTTTTCATTTTTTAAACTTCAATGGTTCAACCGGAGAAATGATCCATCAAAAATCGGGAAGCACCTACGATATTACGGTGTATCCGATAGAAGATGCCGCGGAGGTAAAAGGGTATGTGGTTTCGATCAACGACACCACCGAGTTGCAGGCCGCCTCCCGGGAACTTCAAAAAGCATACCTGGAACTGAAGGAAGCGCAGATGCATATTTTCCAGCAGGAAAAAATGGCTTCCATCGGTCAGTTGGCGGCAGGTGTGGCGCATGAAATAAACAATCCGATGGGATTTGTCTCCAGCAACCTGACAACCCTCAATAAATATGTGGAGCGACTTATCGAATATATCGCCGCCGGAGAAATCGCGGTTGAATCATGCAGCGGCGGCGAACCGGAAAAGCTTAAAAATCTCAGGAAGAGTCTGAAGATAGACTATATCTCCGATGATGCCCGTCTGCTTATTACCGAAAGTCAGGATGGCGCAGGCAGAGTGCGGCGTATCGTGCAGGATCTGATGAGTTTTTCGCGGGCCGATCAGGTCGAGCCTGTTCTGACCAATCTGAACGAAGCACTGGAAACGGCAATCAATTTCGCCGGCAACGAAATAAGGTATATCGCCACTATCAAGCGCGAATTTGGTGACATACCTGAAATTAAATGTTTTTCACAGCAACTGAATCAGGTCTTTCTCAATCTGCTGGTAAATGCTGCTCACGCCATGACGGAAAAACAGGATGGCACGTTAACTATTCGCACCCGGGTAGAAGGTGACCATGTCTGTGTCTCGATTATTGATACCGGATGCGGCATCCCGGAAAATATCCGCCAAAGGATTTTTGAACCGTTTTTTACCACCAAGGAGGTCGGCAAAGGCACGGGGCTGGGACTTTCCATCTCGTACGAAATAATCCAGAAACATGGCGGCGATATCAGTGTGGAAAGTGAATTAGGAAAGGGTACAACATTTACGGTGCGGCTGCCGGTCGATGCAGCGGCACGTAAACAATTACAGTGAAATAAACCTGCCCGGGAGAGATGTGTAGTGAATACGGATCAAATATCAGACTGCGTACCGACACCCGGGGATCCCGGCGTAATCCAGTGGCATGCACTATTTAATGCCATCAGCCAGCCCGCCATCATCCTCAACCCGGACCACCGGGTTGTCGCTGCCAACAGTGCCAGCCGGCGCCTGACCGGCATGTTGTCTGCTGACATTATCGGAAAATACTGCTTTGAGGTGTTTCATCACCGCACGAACGGAGCGCCTGATGGCTGCCCCATGGCTAAAATGCTGCGGAGCGGCGTCATGGAGTCGTTCAATATGGAGATTGAGGCTCTGGACGGGACTTTTCTTGTATCATGCACCCCGATACTGGCTTCAGACGGCACTCTGGATAAAATAATCCATATTGCGACCGATGTAACCTCACGCAAAGAGACCGAGCTGCAACTGGGTGCCGAATCGTCCTTCAACAGATCAATTATTGATAATGCCCCGGAGGGGCTCTGCGTGTGTCATACCGTCCCTGAATTTCCCTATGTCCGGTTTACCGTCTGGAATGATCGCATGGCCGTCATAACCGGATATACGAAGGCAGAGATCAATGCCGGCGGATATTATCAGACACTGTACCCCGACCAGGCATTACAGACACGCGCAGTGGAGCGCATGGAGAGGATGAGAGAAGGGGAACATCTGGCCGGTGAAAATTGGCGGATTACCAACAAGGATGGTGAGGATCGCATTGCGGCCATCTGGACCTCCGCGCTTCGTCCAGCCGATGGTTCAGAGCATATAATGGCATTTTTTATAGATGTGACCGAAAACAAAAAGCTTGAAAAACTCCACGAACAATCCCGACTTGACCTGCTGGAACAGAAGAATTTTACCGACAGCCTGATTCGGGGTTCTGTGTCTGCAATGTTCGTACTGGACAGCAACCATCACGTGCAGGTCTGGAACATGTCCTGTGAACATCTGACCGGCCTCTCTCATGCCGATATGATAGGGAGTAATGACCAGTGGAAGGCGTTCTATGACAAAGAGCAGCCGACTCTGGCAGATGTTATTCTCGATGGCGATTTCAGCAGGTTGTCCCGGCAGTACTCGCACGTTTCAAAATCTGACTACGTACCGGATGGGTACAAGGCAGAGGGATGGTTCACACAGGTACATGGCAAAGATCGCTTTTTACTGATCGAAGCCTCACCCGTATACGATCGCCAGGGGAATATGACTCACGTTATTGAAACGATCAATGACCTGACAGAGAGCAAGATGCTTGAAGAGCAGCTGCTGCATGCCCAGAAAATGGAATCCATTGGACTTCTGGCAGGTGGAATAGCGCACGAATTCAACAATTTACTTGCGGTGATCCTCGGGTATGGTCAGGTCATGCGCAAGGGGTGTGAACCTGAATCAACAGCCATGAATGACCTTGATCAGATACTGACGGCGGCCGAACGTGCCGCTGTTCTCACCAAGGGTCTCCTCGCCTTCAGCCGCAAACAGCATGTCTCACTGAAAAATCTGGATGTGACAAATGTTGTGCACAATACACTGAAAAGTTTCAGCCGCATAATGGGTGATGACATATACATCACGGAACAGCGAACCGATGACCCTCTCATGATTTATGCCGACCAGGCACTGGTGACCCAGGTTGTTATGAATATGATGGCCAATGCCCGTGATGCCATGCCGAACGGCGGTGAGTTCAACATAAGCACCAAACGTTCGATCTTCACCGAACCGTATTCATCTCCATTCTGCACTATTCCTTCCGGCGCATATGCTCAAATCTCGATATCAGACAGCGGGTGTGGAATGAATGTGGATACCATAGCACGAATATTCGAGCCATTCTTTACCACCAAGGATATCGGCAAGGGGACCGGACTCGGCCTGTCGGTCGTGTACGGAATTGTTTCACAGCACAACGGCTACATATGTGTCTCTTCGGAACCGGGGCAGGGTGCAACCTTTGAGTTGTATATACCGTTGATAGAGCAGCAGGTTTCAAATTGTACTGGTACGGATTCACATCTATCCATTCGGGGAGGCAGTGAAACGATCCTGCTTGCCGATGATGAACCGTCTCTGCTGGAGCTGTTCAAAGATGTCCTCTCGGAGATCGGCTATCATGTCATTACGGCTACAGACGGCGCCGATGCGGTCGAAAAATTCACCGCCAACCGCGATGACATCACGTTATTGATCCTTGATGTCCAGATGCGCAAGAAGAGCGGTTTGCAGGCTTACCGGGAGATCAGGCTCATTAAACCGGAATGCAGAGTACTTTTTGTCAGTGGGTTCAATGTGGAGCAGTTTCATGGCGACATGGCGCTGGAGGAAGGTTCGGAAATGTTGACAAAACCGTTTCTTCCGGCAGTCCTGGCCGATAAAGTCAGAAAAATGCTTGATGCACCGTGATGCTGTTGATCGGAGGCAGAAGATGATTGAAAAATATATTTCGGAGCATTCCGAAGCTGAATTCAGCCACGGCATTTGCCCGACATGTTTTGAAAATAAATTTGGAGAACTGTAAAACCGGACAGGGGGCATATTATGGGAAAGTTAAGTATCGGTGACACGCACATCCTCGACATCTGCTGCCAAATAGAAGAGTCGTGTTCAAAACTATACCGGTATTTCTCCGAACTCTACGCGGAGAACCCCCAGGTCAGCGCACTGTGGGAAAAGACGTCACAGGAGGAGGATAGTCACGCCGCCCAGTTCCGCCTGGCCTATAATCTCCAGGGCGCCGGCATTCAATCGCTGAAGACCGATCTGAAAAGGGCAACAGCTCTCCTCGCCAAAATTCATGCCGTGTATGAAGGTGTACAAAAAACTCCGCCGCCTCTTACCGATGCGCTGCGGTTTGCCGTCAGACTGGAACACTTCATGGCCGACTATCATATGAACGCACTGGCAACCTATACCGATGAAAGCCTTGCGCGCCTGTTCACCTCGATGATGAATAACGATTATGAACATATAGGCGTTCTGGAGAAGGCGTCCGAAGGAACGTATCAGAGTAAGTGATGTCATGGCGTAAAGATCGATTGAAACATTCCGGCTGTCGGCACAAAGGAGTGGTCATGCGGAATTCATGGAACGCGGTAATCAGGATAGTGGCGGTAACTGCCATCAGCCTGGCTTTGTGTTGTCAGGGATGTACAAAACAGGAAAAAACGGCCTATACCGGTCCGCCGGTGAAGATGACCATCGGCATCGCCAAGGGTGAAAGTGCCACGATTGTTATTGTTGCCGACCAGCAGGGCTATTTCAAACAGATGGGTCTGGAGGTTGGTCTTCAGGTCTTTGACAGCGGCGTGGCCGCGGTGGCGGCACTTAACGAGGGGAAAATCGATATAGCCGCACCGGCTGATTTTGTCTTTACTTCCAATATCCACACCCATCCGGACCTCCGCATAATCGCGGCAATAAATAAAATTAACAGTATCAAGCTGATCGCCCGTGAGGATAAAGGCATCTCAAACCCTGCCGATTTGAAGGGTAAACGGATCGGGGTGACACGTACGAGCATCGCTGAATATGTCCTGGGGAAGTTCCTGAACAGAAACCGCTTGAAGATGGATGAAATAACCATGGTCGATATGTCTCCGTCGGTGATGGAGAAAGAGATGGCTGCAGGAACCATAGATGCGGCAATAGTCTGGAATCCGATTGCACAGAGTATCAAACAGGATCTCGGCGCTGCTGCCATCACGTGGCCTGCACAGTCCGAAATACCGTGGCATCTGGTACTGGTTGCCCGTGACGGCTTCATCAGGAAAGAGCCGGCCGCACTGGTACGACTGATGAAGGCTCTGATCATGGCCGAAAAATCTGTTGCCGCGGACCCGGCCCCGGTACAGCAGGAACTCGCTCAACGTTTCGGGATGGCCTCGAAGTACTTTGCAGAGATCTGGGAGGACAATCAGTTCAAGGTGTTCCTCGACCGCAGTCTGCTGCTGACTCTGGAGGATGAATCCCTCTGGCTCCACAGCTCACAGAAGATTTCGGAAAAAATGCAGCATAACTTTCTGAACTATCTGTATCTTGATGCACTCAAGACTACCCGCCCGGAATCGGTAACCATTATTAACTGACAAGGCGGAAATCATGACTATCAAAACACAACAACGGGTCCTCCTTGCAGTTATCGGCATCATTTTCACCGTGATGGTCGGCATTGCCGCCAGATCAAACTGGGTTACCGGTCAATATAGGGACAGAGGTCTGCTGCTGACAGAAGTAATCAAGGAGGTGTTCGAATTCAATATCGCCGCCGGCGACTATCTGCTGAGACACAATGATCGGGCTCTGGAACAGATGGAGCGTCGCATTCATACCCTCGCAAAGCCGCTGGAACGGATTCGCTTTGTCCGCGAAGGACGGGTGGCGGTACTGGTTGACATGCAGCGGGAACTGGCGCTCGCCGGGAAGAAGTTTGACCGGCTCAAAGAGCTTCACACGGCCTTCCACGCACAATTCCGGTCTGAAATAAATGAAGATATTGATGCCTTCAGTTATCAGGAAATTCAGGATCTTTCCGCCAGCCTCTCAATAAGTGCGGTGAAACTGGTGACCTCCGCCCAGTATCTGCTGAAATTATCGGCGGAAACGGAGGTTGCAGATATCGGTTTTTATGAGCGCCTTTTGATGGGCGGCATGATTGTTTCCTTTGCTCTTCTTACTCTGGCGGCCTTCCTTTTTTCCCGAAGATTTGTTCTCTCGATCGGGGCACTTACGGAAGGGGCCGCCAGGATAGCCGCCGGCGATATGACAACCCGGCTTGAGCTGACCGGCAACGATGAACTGACAGACCTGACCCGCTCTCTCAATGAGATGACGCAGAAACTGCAGGGTTCCTATGAAGCGCTGGAAGATGAAATTGAAGAGCGCACGCGGACCGAGGAGTCTTTGCTTGAATCCGAACAGCAGCTTCGAGTGAAAGAGGAAAAAGTGCGCACACTGAACCTGCAGCTGGAGAGCCGCTTGCTCAAGCTGCAGGAGGCAAACAGGGAGATGGAGTCCTTCACTTACTCCGTCTCGCATGACCTGCGGGCACCATTGCGCCACCTGACAGGTTTTGTGGAGATGTTGAATGAACGGGACACCAGCGGTCTGGATGAAAAGAGCAGGCACTATCTCGATGTCATCTCATCTTCCGCCATGAAAATGGGCTGCCTGATAGACGACCTGCTGTCGTTTTCACGCATGGGGCGCGGCGAAATGATGGAAACCAGTGTCGATATGAAACTTCTTACCCGTGAGGTCGTCGACGAAATTTCAGAAAATCTTCCCCAGGGGAGGGTGATTACATGGCACATCGGTGAATTGCCGGTCGTAACCGGAGACAGGGCCATGCTGCGGCTTGTACTGGTCAACCTGATTTCAAATGCCGTTAAATTCTCCGGCAAAGTAGAAACTCCGCTCATCGAGGTGGACGTGCTGCCGACGGAGGATGCCGGTTATACCCTGTTTGTCAGGGATAACGGTGCCGGATTCAATATGAAATATGCAGACAAGCTGTTCGGATTGTTCCAGCGGCTGCATTCGACTGCTGAGTACGAAGGAACCGGGGTAGGACTTGCCAACGTCCACCGCATTATCGCCCGGCATAACGGCAGAACCTGGGCCGAAGGGGAGCTGGGCAAAGGTGCGACGTTCTATTTCACACTTCCGAATGAAAAGGAGACACAGCCATGACGGTACATATCAGAAAAATTCTGCTTGTTGAGGACAATCCCAATGATGCCGAAATGACGCTGGAAGCACTGGGCAAGAAAAATCTTGCCAATGAAGTGATCTGGCTGAAAGACGGGCAGGAAGCCATTGATTTCCTGTACTGCAGAGATTCCTGGGAGGGACGTGAGAGCATCAATCCCGCTCTGATCCTGCTGGATATCAAGATGCCGCGGATTGACGGTCTTCAGGTGCTGAAGCTGATCAAGGGGGATCCGAAACTTCGATCCATACCGGTTGTCATCCTGACGTCATCACGTGAGGAGAGTGACCTTATTGAAGGGTACGATCAGGGGGCCAATGCCTTCGTGGTCAAACCGGTCAATTTTGCCGATTTCATGCAGTCTGTAGCGTCACTCGGTGTGTTCTGGGCGGTACTGAACGAAGCACCGCCGATCACTGTTTAATGACGGGGCGCCGACCCCGAACATGCATGAGGAGGTAGTGTGACTGAAAATCTCCGGTTTCTCCATATTGAGGACAATCTCCTGGATGCAGAACTTGTAGAGGCAGAACTGCGCAAGGAATGGCCCGATTGCCGCTATACGCTTATCTCTACAGAAAAGGAGCTGTCCGGCTCGCTTGCGGGCGGAGATTTTGACGCAATTCTGTGCGACTTCTCACTGCCTGATTACGACGGCATGTCTGCCCTCTCGTATGCCGGTCGGTATGCGGTACATACGCCCTTTATCTTTGTGACCGGAGCCATGGGTGAAGAAGCGGCCGTCGCGACGCTGAAAAAAGGGGCTACGGACTACATCCTCAAAACGAGTCTCGCGAAGCTTAATCCGTCAATTACCAGAGCTCTGGACGATAAACGGAGAGAGACCGATTTTGTCATGCTGAAAGAGCAGGTTCTGAATGCCGCGCGGGAATGGAAGAGTACATTTGATTCCATCAGCGACAGTATTGCGCTCATTGATACGGACCAGAGGGTTATCCGCTGCAATCTGGCGACAAGTAAACTTCTTGGCCGCGAATTTGCCGACATCATCAGTCAGCCCTGCTGGGAATTGTTTCATGGCACTGATGCGCCTCCTCCCGACTGCCCGATGGGTAAAGCGAAGATTTCTCTCCATTCAGAAAGTTCGACGATCAGACACAGCGACCGCTGGCTCGAGGTGACGGTCGATCCGCTGCTGTCAGAGTCAGGCAGAATGACAGGAGCGGTTCATATCGTTCGTGATGTCACGGAACGGATCGGTCTCGTCAATTCACTCAAAGATGCAAACGAGCTCTTCAGACTCTTTATGAAGCATTCACCCATTTATAGTTTCATCAAGGAAGTCAGCGCCACAGAAAGCCGTGTGCTGCAGGCAAGCGACAACTATCAGGATATGATCGGGATCAGTTCGCAGGATATGATCGGTAAAACCATGCACCAGCTTTTTCCGGCCGAATTTGCCGACAAGATTACCGCCGATGACCAGCGTACCGTCCTCTTAAACGAGGTCCAGCGCCTTGAAGAGCATCTGCATAACGGCACCTACATAACCTACAAGTTTCCCATCGAACGGGCCGATGGAACACGGCTGCTGGCAGGATACACCATTGATATCACCGAGCGGAAGCAGGCGGAAGAGACTCTTCATGCCATGCAGACCCAGTTGATGCAGCAGGATAAACTGGCCACCATCGGCCAGTTGGCGGCCGGAGTGGCTCATGAGATTAACAACCCGATGGGGTTTATCGGCAGCAACATGGTCACGCTTGAAAAATACATCGGGAAATACAACCGCTATATCGATGGAATAGAGCAGGAACTGCGCTCAGTTTCATCCGGAAAACTGCCCGAGTCGATTCAGCTTTTGCGCCGGTCGCTCAAAATCGATTTTATTGCACGCGACATTGATCTGCTCGTAGATGAAAACAACGAAGGACTCGACCGTGTCAGACATATCGTTCAGGATCTGATGACATTTTCCCATTCTGATGTCGCAGCCACCGGTCCGACTGATCTGAACAGATGTATGGACGGGACCATCAATCTCTTATCCAACGAGATTAAATATGTGGCAGAGCTGACACGCGATTACGGAGAATTTCCTCCAGTATCCTGCAATGTGCAGCAGATCGACCAGGTCTTCATGAATCTGCTGACAAACGCCATCCATGCCATCCAGACCAAGGGTGAAGAGGTCGGAAAAATATCCGTCCGGACCTGGAGTGACCATGACAATGTCTTCGTATCCATATCCGATACCGGCTGCGGCATACTTCCCGAAAATCTGAGTAAAATTTTCGAGCCGTTTTACACAACCAAGGAGATAGGCAAAGGCACCGGTCTCGGGCTGCCGATCTCTGCAGGGATAGTACGCAAACATGGCGGAGAAATCGCGGCGACAAGTAACATCGGGATCGGGTCAACATTTACGGTACGTCTTCCCCTGAAAACCGGCAATCACGCCGGCATAAATCGGCTGGATTGATAGATTTTTGTAATTGATCGGTTACTATATGAAATGAGTTATTATACGCGGTAATCCGAAGGAGAAAACATGAAGACCGTTCTGTTTGTAGATGATGAAAAATCTATCCGCAATGCCATCGAGCGGATGTACATGGAACGTGATGACGTACGCTGCCTGTTCGCCTCATCCGGACAGGAGGGACTGGATATTATCCAACAGGAAGATGTGTGGGTGGTTGTTTCTGACTACCTGATGCCCGGAATGAGGGGGATCGAGTTTCTCTCAAAAACCAGGGGGGTCCGGCCGGATACCGTGCGGATCATGATGACAGCCTACGCGGATATATCCATCGCCATTGACGCCATCAACAAATCAGAGGCGTATCGTTTTGTTACCAAACCCTGGAATAATCAGGAATTGATGGCGACCATCGATGAGGCGCTGATGCGGTATCAACTGATCCAGACCCTGGGAAAGGATGATGAGTCTCTGTATCTTTCTCTGGCGCAGACAGTCGAACTGAAGGATCCCTATACCAAGGGGCATTGCGACCGCGTGGCCAGCTATTCGGTCAGCCTGGCCCGCGCCGCCAACCTGGATGAACAGGTCATTACTGATATCAAACATGGCAGCTGGCTGCACGATTGCGGCAAGATAGGGGTTCCGGAAGCGGTCCTCAACTTTCCGGGCCGACTGTCGGAAGAGGATCAGGAGACGGTGAGACAACATCCCCGCTGGGGTGCTGATGTTGCCCGGCAGGCCAGGATGTCCGAAACGGTGGTCAATGTGATTCTCTCCCATCATGAACAATTTAACGGAGGTGGCTACCCGTCGGGTCTCAAGGGTGAAAAAATTCCGATTGAAGCACGTATCGTGGCAATTGCGGATGTGTTTGATGCCCTGTATTCCGACCGTCCCTACCGCAAGGCATTTACATTCGAACGGGTGATCGAGTTAATGCAGGAAATGGCGGTAACACATTTTGATCCGCGGTTAATGGCGCTTTTCGGTCCGATCTCCGAAGAAGCGCGCTCCAAAGAATGATGAGCGGCGTCATCAGCAGGCGTATCGAGTATACCTAATCCACCGAATACGAGTGAAGCCATGAAAAAGTTTATTGACACTGCCAACGAAGCACCGGAATCACCCATTTTCCCCATCGTCGGTATCGGTGCCTCGGCCGGCGGACTGGCGGCATTTGAAGCATTTTTTTCCGGGATGCCTGCCGACAAGGATCCGGATATGGCATTTGTTCTGGTGCAGCATCTGGCGCCGGACCACAAGAGTATCCTCTCCGAACTGATTCGCCGCTACACCCGCATGCAGGTTTTCGAGGTTATAGATGGTGTCGTGGTCCAGCCCAACTGCGTCTACATCATCCCGCCAGACAGAGATATGGCCTTTCTGAACGGTACGCTGCAGCTGCTGGAACCATCTTCTCCGCGCGGTCAGAGACTGCCGATCGATTTCTTCTTCCGCTCGCTTGCCCAGGACCAGCATGAACGTGCAATCTGCATCGTGCTTTCCGGTACCGGCAGTGACGGCACCCGGGGTGTGCGGGCTGTCAAGGATGAGGGTGGCATGGCAATGGTACAGAACCCCGACTCAACCGAGTATGACGGCATGCCGCGCAGCGCCATCAACACCGGTGTGGTCGACTTTGTTCTACCGGCGAATGAAATGCCGGCCCGGCTTATCTCCTACTCATCCCATGCATTCGGGAAAATCGACCTATCGTTGGTTTCGTCGCGCACCATGTTGGATGACGCTCTGAAAAAAATATTCATCCTGCTGCGTGCCCAGACCGGGCACGACTTTTCGCAGTATAAGCAGAATACCGTCAAGCGCCGGATCGAGAGACGTCTGGCGGTGCATCAGATTGCCGATCCGACAAGCTACGTCCGTTTTTTGCAGACGACACCGGAAGAGGTGGAAGCGCTTTTTCGTGATATGTTGATCGGCGTCACCAGTTTCTTCCGGGACCCGCTTGCCTTTGCCGCGCTTGAAAATACCGTCATTCCACGTCTCTTTGCCAACAAACCGGCCGGAAGTACTGTCAGAGTCTGGACCTGTGGCTGTTCCACCGGAGAAGAGGCCTATTCCATCGCCATCCTGCTTCAGGAACATATGGATACATTGAAAAACAATTATACACTGCAGTACTTTGCCACCGATATCGACAACCGGGCCATTGATCAGGCCCGGACCGGCCGCTATCCCGCCAGCATCGACTCCGATATTTCCGCTGAGCGGCTTGCGCGCTTTTTTACCCTGGAATCGGACGGCAGCTATCGCATCATAAAGAGTATTCGCGACCTGCTTATATTTTCCGAGCAGGATCTGATCAAAGACCCCCCCTTTTCCAGGCTCGACCTGATAAGCTGCCGTAATCTGCTGATTTATCTGAACAGCGACCTGCAAAAAAAACTGACCCCGCTGTTCCACTATTCGCTGAATCCGGGAGGCACACTTTTTTTGGGTACATCCGAGACCGTCGGTGATTCTGACCTGCTCTTCTCCACGCTTGATCGCCATGCAAAACTGTACCAGCGTAAAGAGGATCTTTCCGCATTGCAGCGCCTGACTCTTGGCCGCTTTATCCCGGCTCCCATCCAGGGTGTACAGCATCCCGCTGCCTCCGTTACGGTATCCAATGCCGGCAAGGTTTCGCTGCGCGAAACAACCGAACAGGTCCTGCTGGAGCGGTTCACACCGGTCGGTCTGCTGGTGACCGGACATGGGGAGATTCTCTATCTGCATGGACGGAGTGGCCGCTATCTGGAAGCGGCTTCAGGTGAGCCAAGCATGAATATCCTCAAGATGGCCCGGGAAGGACTGAAACGTGATTTGACCACCGCCCTGCACAGTGTTGTAAAACATAATAAACCGGTAACGCGACATTCCTTGCGGGTAAAAACCAACGGCGATTTCAGCACTGTCAATCTGACGGTGCTTCCGGCACCGCAAAACCAAGATACCGGTAACAGCTCGATGCTGTATCTGGTTGTCCTCGAGGAGTGTAAGGCACGTGCCCACATCCCTCCGGCACCGGTCCAGACGGCAACTCTGGTTGAAGAGCCGGATGAATCTGCAACGGACGCAGAGACTACCATCATCAGGTTGAAGCAGGAGCTGAAGGCCAATGAGGAATATCTCCAGAGTGCCAACGAAGAGCTGGAGACCTCTAACGAAGAGCTCAAATCATCCAATGAAGAGATGCAGTCGGTCAATGAGGAGCTGCAATCCACCAATGAAGAGCTGGAGACTTCCAAGGAGGAGCTGCAGTCGGTCAACGAAGAATTATCCACCGTTAACGCTGAACTGCAGACAAAGGTGCTTGATCTGTCACAGGCCAATAACGATATGAACAACCTGCTGGCAGGAACCGGGATCGGTACGGTCTTTGTGGATTTCCAGTTACTGATCAAACGCTTTACCCCGTCAATCACCCAGGTCATTCACCTTATCCAGTCCGATATCGGCCGGCCGGTCGGGCACATCGTATCCAATCTGGTTAATTATGAAACGCTGGTGGCGGACATAAATACCGTTCTGGACACACTGGTTCCGATTGAGGCCGAGGTGCAAAACAGGGAAAATGCCTGGTATCTGCTCCGTATCCGTCCCTACCGGACGCTTGAAAATGTTATCGAGGGTGCGGTAATAACCTTCATGGACATCAGCGAACTCAAGCGGGCACGGGAGGCTCTGCGAATTTCCGATGAACTGCAGCGTCTGGCCGTATTCGCCCGTGACGCTCACGATGCGGTCGTGGTTCATGATCTGGAAGGGCGCATTCTGGCCTGGAATCCGGCGGCGGAAAAGTTGTACGGCTGGAGTGATTCAGAGGCGCTGCTGATGAATATCAGCAAATTGATTCCGGAACAGCTGCGAAAGGCGGAATCAAAACGGGTACATCAGTTAAGCCGCAATGACGAACTGGAACCGTATCGTACAACACGGATCACCAAAGATGGCGCCGTTGTAAACGTGTGGCTGACCGCCACTACCCTGCTGAATGAGGCGGAGCAGGTGTACGCGATTGCGACAACGGAGCGGGCGGTCACGAAAAAATAATAGATTCTGTTGCCGTTCCGCCCGTGGCAGTGATAATGCAGGTTCAGTCTGTCGGGTCAATCAACCCGGAAATGACCCGTAAAAAATTACGGGTCAGGGCGGGGTGCAGCCCGGTTCCGGCCATATCCTGCATCATCGCGGCTATTTCCGGCAGCGACACCGGTTCCCGGTAGGAGCGTCTGGTCCGCAGCGCATCAAAAAAGTCCGATATTGACGTCATGTGACTGCAGAGGTTTTGCTGCCAGTCCGGAGAAACCTGCGGGTAACCGCTCAGATCGAATTTCAGGTGATGTTCGTAGGCGGCAATAACCGCCATCCGCGGTACCCCGGTTGTTTCGAGCAGGTGTCGTGCGCCTTTCACCGGATGTTGTTTCATGATGTCGTATTCGCTGGCACTTAATTTGTCTTTTTTTGTCAGTATTTCTTCCGGGATAAAGAGTTTACCGATGTCGTGAAGCATGGCGGCCACGCCGATATCGTTTAATAGCTGTCCATCAATTCCGAGTGCCATCGCCTGGGCAAGATTAAGGACGCAGACGTTCGTGGAGTGGGTAAACGTATATTCGTCCGTATCACGCAGCGATGCCATGGCAAGAAGCGGTTTTCCCTCCTTCCGGAATACATCTATGAAGCCGGATACGACGTCATATACGCCGTTTATTTGCAGCGTATGCTTTTTCCTGACGGTCTCATAGATCTCCATGAAACTCGCCAGTTCCTCGCGCGGCATGTCGGGCAGTGAAAGCCCCGTCTTATGCGGACTGCCGGATGCTGCATCACCCGATGCTCCCGTTACGCGAAAATCAACTTTTCCGAGCCGGATGTGGTCAGTGGATGTCATCGTCTGCGCGCCGTCATCCAGCTGTTGTCTGGCAAGTCCGCCGATCAGTGCATCCACTTCGTTTTTTGTAATTCCCGCCACCAATTTGAGCGTACCGATTCCGCGCGTTTTCAGAATGTGGGTGAAGCGATTGAGGAAGAGACTGAGTTCCTGCGGGCGGCCGTCAATGACCAGCTCATGTTCCACAACCAGAAGCGTGATTTCTGGTCTGGATTCCAGCAGCAGACAGATGCTGTCAAAAGCATGGGCTGAAAGGCGTACCACCTGGGGATGGCCCATGCCGTACAGAGACGCGTTGGCGGTGGCTGACAACAGGTGACGTATAAACTCATTGATATGTTGACTCTGGCTGCTCATGCGTTATTCCCGGATATTATTCGCAACGTTTCTGCCGCCAGGCGGGCTATCTCGCCGGAGCCGTTCGCAATATGTTCGAGAACAGGACGTGATATTCCGGGTGGATATTTTGGCAGAGAATGTATGATTTCTGTTTTCAGATTGGACAGCTGACGTGAATGCAGCATGCTCCTGGAACCGAGGATTTTTGCCAGTTCCGGTAATACTTCCGCCCGGCCGATTTCACCCAGCGCATGTACAATTGCGCTTTTTCGTTCACATTCCGCCTGGGAAAACCCACCCTGCGTCAGTATGCCGGTCAACCTGGACGCAACGGCCGGGGCCGTGCAACGTTCTGCCAGCAGAATTGCAGCTGTCTGCAGTTCTGCGTTCTGGCTGTCCAGATCTTCCAGAATCTGCTTTTCGACATGCGGATCACGAAAATGCACCAGCGCTTTAAGGACTTCCTGACGCAGTCGCGGATCTTCGCTGCGCAGTAACGGGCGTATCATCGATACAACTGACGGGTCGTTCTGGGCGGTGAGTATAATCAGCAGATTGCGCAGAAAATACCAGCGCGGATCAAACAGGCGGCCGGCAATCGCTTCTCTGGAGAGGGGGCCCATTTCGGTCAGACAATCCATATAAAATCGACGGAGAGACATGTTGCTTTCTTCCGACAGGCGATCCAGAATAGCCTCGACGAAACCCCCGCCGATTTTATGAATGAGAGAACGGATGTCGCTATAGCAGGGTTTCCCCCAGATAACCAGTCCATCCAGAATTTCATCCAAAAAATCTCTGCGGCCGTATTCGTCTCGCAAACGCTGATGGATTTCATCCGGGAATGTACTGTCGTTCAACTGGTCAATCATCTTGCATAATTGAGCATAGTCGCCGGTCTGCAGGAAATAAACGAGCATATCAGTCAGGTTTTGTGTCAGCAGTTCGCGTTCTTCCGGTGATTCGGCCCCTTCACGGATCAGGTTTATCAGAATTTGACCGATACTGCTTTCAATGGAGCGGTTTTCAACCGTTGTCAGCAGTTCGTCCACCTCTTCCATATTAAGGCGTGACATCTTATCGGAAGCAATTATGAGATTAAGCTTTTTCTGGTAATCGTCAGGGACAAACTCTTCCGAAGCATGTTCGCGGAAGATGGTCTTCATCTTTGCTGAAAGGTCATCTTCCGCGGAGAGTTCTTCAATTGCGCTGCGGGAACCGCCGGCATTTTGTCCGAGACGCTCCAGAAGAGCCAGAACAACGGGAGATACCGTAATACGGCTCTGGTTGATGTCTTCAAGGGTTTCAATGATCGCGCTGTCGGAGAGACCGGCGAGAACGGGTTCCGCGACGTTTTGCATATTCCGGTTTCCCCCTCCGAAGGAGCTGGCAATGAATTGTCTGCGCAGTTCGGGGGTGAGATTGCTGATAAAGGCGGCAAGCTTCTGGACGGGTTGACCGGCCAGTGATTCCGGATGTGTGCCATCACCGCCGGGTGTTAAAAAAGCGGAGATAATCCTGTTCAGATCGGCGCTGTCAATGGCGCCGCGAGTATGCTGCAGGTTAAGAACCTCGGCAAGAATCTCCGGGTCAAGGCGCGTCTCTTCATTGCCTGGACCATCCAGGTCACCACGGGTAAGCTCTCGTGCAAATCGTTCCCACAGCTGTTCACCTGTCGGGAGGTCGCTGCCGGGTGAAATAGTATCCTCATCAGTTGACTTGAAAAGATCGTAGCGTATCGGCCTGATTGACATTGAAGTGATCCGGGCCTCGGCCCATACCTGCTCAATGCCACCAAGGAGATTGATCTGTTCGCGTTTATGGCCCAGGATGATCGTAAAGGCGGTAAGTTCTTCAATGGTAATGCCACGGTGGAAGAGAATCGCTCCGATACCGCGTTCAAAAAGGGCGCGTGAAAAATCACGATACACCAGGTTCGTTTTTTCAAGAGCGACACCATCTACCATCAAGGTATCAGTGGCGACCCCCAGAATCAGTTCATCATGCTTATTCAGCAGTTCCTCGTAGACAGAGAGCACTTTGGCCAGAGACGCAGCAACAACCGGATGCCCTGCGGGGTAGGCGCGGCAGTTGCGGCGGGCGATGTTAAGCTCGATGATCAGGGTTGCCAGCGACCTGGCATCACCAGTGTCGGACGGTATGTCATTTGATTGGGGATTCATGGCGATATTCTAACATTAAATGAAAATAAGGCCACAAAAAACGAATACGACACAACCTCTGTATTTTTCATATGCAATTCTTTTGCGACGCCATATTGCAGGCTACTCTTCTCACTTGACCAATCACACTATTTACGCTAGCCTCCCACGAAATCAGAGTGTGAGGATCATATGTATGCGAGTCATTTCAGGAACCTGTCGCGGCAGAAAACTGTCTGTACCACCAGGTATAGCGACAAGGCCGACCTCTGATCGTGTTAAAGAAGCTCTTTTCAGTATTCTGACGAGCCGCATCGATGTTGCTGAATTGCACGTTCTTGATATCTGCGCCGGCACCGGCAGCCTTGGCATCGAAGCTCTCAGTCGGGGCGCCTCGCATTGTTGTTTTATTGAATGCAATCTATCGCTTAAAACAATACTATCTAAAAATCTGATAGTTACCAACAACCTGAACCACTCTGATATTATAATCATGGATGCGGTAAAGGCGATTCGAGCTATGGCAGGTCGGGGGAAAGTCTTTGATCTTGTTTTTTTTGATCCTCCCTATGATGCTGGATTGTACCAGGGAGTACTTGAAGCACTCGACTCTTCAGGCATGTTACGTCCCGGCTCTATTCTGGTGGCGGAGTGTTCGGCACGAAACTGCTTGCTGGAAGCATATGGCCGCCTAAAACGCTTTGACCGGCGGGTATATGGACAGACTGCACTCGAATTGTTTGCGCTGGAGGAATAATGAAAAAAATCGCCGTGTACCCGGGGTCATTTGATCCGATCACGTATGGCCACATTGATATAATTAATCGAGGGCTGACTATCTTTGATGAGATTATCGTTGCCGTCGCAAAGAACTCTCAGAAAAATGCCCTCTTTTCCACTGATGAACGGGTCGAATTGATTCAGGATGTCGTAAAAGGGGAGGGGAGGGTCACGGTTGACACGTTCAGTGGACTGCTGATTGATTACGTTTCCTCCCGCGGGGCCCATGTCATAATCCGCGGCCTCCGGGCAATATCAGACTTCGAATATGAATTTCAGATAGCCCAGATGAACAGCTGTATTGGCAGGCAGATTGAAACGCTTTTCATGATGACATCCCTGCAGTACGGATATCTCTCTTCCTCGATTGTCAAAGAGGTGTGTTCGCTCAACGGCGATATTGACAAATTTGTGCCGCCGGAAGTAAAAACAGCATTGCGGCAAAAATACGGTCTGTTGTAGTCGCCGATACATTCCAATCACCAGGGAGGTGCTTCATGATTACTCAGGATATGATAATTGCCGACATCATCACGCAGCATCCCGAGACGCTTTCGGTTTTCAAAGAGTATAATCTCGACTGTTACGAATGCCAGATTGCCGATCTCGAAACATTGGGACATGGAGCAGGCGTACATAAGATTGCCATTGACCAGCTGCTGAAAGCCCTGAACAGCGTTTTGAAAAAATAACCTGTACGCCGGCTGCCTCGTGGTGATTCTACCTGAGGTTTTGTAGTGGAGGTCAAGCCAGCATCATCTCATCTGCACGTCTGATAAACTCCGGCAGCGGCCTGCCAATATAAATTCCATTAGGTACAGTTTCTGAAGATATTCCACGCAGATACAGGTATAGTGCTCCTCCGAAATGTGTCTCGTAGCTGTAGCCGGGGAGACGCGCCTGTAATAACCGGTTCAGCGCCAGCGTGTAGAGATGATACTGGAGGATATAGGCACTCCGACACATCGATTCATGCATCGCACCCTGGCTGTAGTCGGACTTTTTCATACCGAGGTGGTTGGATTTCCAGTCGAGAATGTAGAAACGTCCGTTATGCGTGAACACAAGGTCAATGAAACCCTGCAGCATGCCTCTGCTCTGCCGGAAGGAAAGACGGCTCAGTACCTCGTAATATTCGCCGAAGAGATTCTCATCCAGCAGCCCTTCAAACAACAACCGCAGGGTATCCGGACTAAGCTGCCTGATTGGCAGATAAAACTCCATCTCCGTCTGCCACTCCCCTTTTTTCAGGTGTGACAGGGTGAAATCCGGATACTCCGGGATAATCCGGGCGGAGGTCACATCAGCGACCAGGCCGCTGACTGCCGGCAGCCACTGTTCGTGAAAGCCGTGACCGGCCAGTGAAGAACGTACAATGGAGGAAATAGAATCACTGGTAAGTCGCTGGTATTCCAGCAGTTCAAAAATTTCATGAAGAAACGTTCCGGCTTGTGCACCGCGCGGAAAGTCGAAAATCGTACTTCCACCTGAAATGTACTCTGACTGCATTGAATATTCTGCCGGATCATCTGTGAGCGGATCATGGTCATGCGGTTCAAAAATATGTCCGGCCTTTGAAGTCACGCCGCTGAAACTTGCAATGTGCCAATCTTCACGGGGAGGGTGGGCAAGTGTTCTGCAGGTATATGGTGAAACGTCGGATTCGTGTGACAGATACGGCGGAAAGGCCTCATGCACGGGCATCATCCCGGTGAAAATACCATTTTCTCCGCTGTTTGAAAGAGTCTGCACGTCCTCGAGAATCGCCCGATCGCTTAATTCAGAAAAGCTCTTGCTCTGCTCTGACGCTGTTCCACCATGCAGCAACTGAAAAAGAGGCGAGTCGCCTGCTCCGTTGATCCCACCCCAGACGGTATAACAGCGGAACTCTGCCCTGGTCAGAGCGACATACAGGAGCCGGGCGGCCTCACTCTTCGACTCTGTTTCAGCCCGCCGCATATTTTCTTCGCTTCCCGCAAGATCCAGAACCAGTGCCCCCTCATCCGTATGAAACAGAGCCCTGTCAGGTCTGCCGGATGGCGCATCCCAGGCAAAAGGTACGAAAACCACCGGGTACTGCAGACCTTTACTGGTATGAATGGTTGAGATCATAACCGCATCATCATCAGTTTCAAGGCGCAGCAACGACGCGTCATCCCTGTCTGGTGTCCCTATTTTTCTCTCCAGCCATGAAATCAGTCCGGTCAGGCTTTTCCCTTGTTCCTGCTCGGTCTGGTGGAGTATTTCACAGCAGTGCAGAATATTGGTCAGCCTGCGTTCTCCGCCGACTCGTGACAAAACCTGCGTCCGTACTCCGCAGGTCCCCAGCAGACGAGATACAAGGGCAACCACTCCGCCGGCCTCGACGGAAGTATGCAGTTGTTGAAAACGGAGCATCCATGTTTCCCAATCAGGATGTTCACCGGAACTTTCCACATATTGAGAAACCAGATTGGCGCTCACACCCATACTGGCGGTCACCAGAGCTTCTCGAACTAGAGCTTCACGATGCGGTTCCGAGGCCGCCCGCAAAATACGCAGCAGGTCAAGTGCCTCGGATGTCTCAAAAATTGTTGCGCCTCCCTGCTGGACTGAAGGGATTCCGAGCGCTGACAGCGCTTCCCGAACCTGGCTGGCTTGTTTGTGGGTTTTCACCAGCACGGCAATATCACCGGTTTTTAACGGATGTGTCTGACCGGCCTTCATGATGGAAACGCGCCCCTGTTCCAACAGACGGGCGACTTCTTCAGCGACTGTCTGAACGATGCTGCGGGTGGCCACCGTCCTGGCTTCAGTTTTGGACCCGTCACTGCGTGGGTAAATCCAGATTTTGAACGGCTGTGTATCCGGTTCGCGATCGCATAATAACCGGTCATTCACAGAGCGCCCTGACCGTGTCGGGTGGAAGGGGATGTCCTTGCAGATAAATGGATCAGAACCCGCTGTGAAAAGAGTGGAAACCGCTCTCACCAAAGCTGCGTCAGAACGGAAGTTTGTTCCCAGCGAATGCATATTTTCCGGGATTATTTTTTTGCAGGCATTCAGGTAGGAAAATACATCGGCCCCGCGAAAGCTGTAAATAGACTGTTTCGGATCACCGATAAGGAACAGTGGATACTCCTGATCTGCTCCTATTCGATTGAAAATGTTCCACTGTAGAGGGTCCGTATCCTGAAATTCATCGATCAGGGCGGTCTTGTAGCGCTGACGCAGCTTATTGACAAGGGCATCCGCACTCTCTGATTCAAGTGCCAGATGAAGATCAAGCAGTAAGTCATCGAATGAGCGGACATTTAACTTTATTTTGCGCTGACTTAATTCCTTTTCAAGCCACTTTTTGAAGTCGTGCTGGCAGGTAAATATTTTGTTCTGAAAAGCCTGGGTAATTGAAGATGAAATTTCAGATAACCGTTGACAGAGGATAAAAAAATGGTGGTCAGGAGTGAAAGGAGATGATTTGGTTATTTTTGAAGCTATCTTCCGGGCCGAAAAAAAATCAAGTTTTCCGTTTGGCAGGGATGCCTTTCCACCCGTGACCCAATTATCAAAAGCAGCGGAAGCCGCTTCTATCTGAGATGGTTTATAACTTTGCTGGTTCAGGCGGCTCTCTTCCAGCTGCCCGGTTATTGTGCTGCGTTCTGCGTTCCAGAGAGAACAAACCAGTTCGTAAAGGTTATTACGATCACGTATGAGGTGTGCATACGGGACATCAGAAACCGGGGGAATGATGGTGAGGCCGGGATTCTGATAATGCCCGCCAAGCGGCTTTACAAGCTTCCCTGGAGTATAGCCTCCCGCAACCAGGTGCTCAATGAAATCATCCGACTGCGAAAGAATGTGTGATCGCCAGAAGTCGTCACAAACCTCTTTTACGATAGCACTCTGGTCACTGAGCATGTCACAGCCGAAGAGTGAACCGCTTTCAAAAGTATTTTCCAGCAACGCCCGTTGGCAGAATCCGTGAATGGTAAAGATTGCGGCTTCATCGAATGAATACAGTGCCCGGGTCAGGAGCTGCCTGGCTCTCAGACCGTTCTGCAGGCGAACCGTCATAAGGAGCCGTTCAAGATCGTCATCGGCCGGAGCACGCCCGCTTGAGTACATATCAAGTGTGGTTACGATCCGCCGCCTGATTCGTTCGCGCAGTTCAGAGGTGGCGGCTTTTGTGTAGGTCACCACAAGAATCTGTTCGGGGCGCAGTTCTTTTTCAAGAAGCAACAGGATGTAGAGTGCAGCGATAGTCCAGGTTTTTCCGGTGCCTGCGCTCGCTTCGACCAGGTTAAGGCCGGATAGTTGTATTGTAGCAAGATTGAGGGGTTTCATGGGGTTTGCATGGCAAAGAGGTCACGGACGAAAGAGGATTCTCCCCCCTTCTCCGGGTTCAAAGAAAGGGGGAGAGTGTTCATGATCTATTTCTGGTCTATAGCAGACAGCTTCCAGGGGTTATTGCCGACTGGACGGGTAAAGGTCCAATATTCCTCGAATTTGACCGGTTCACTCTTATTGCCGGTCAGTAACACACCGCCTTCATCCGTCGTGTAATCAAGCAGATTGGCATAAATCAGGGTGTTGATATAATCCTGACCTGATTCCTGCCACGCTTCAACAATTTCAACTTTTCGAACTGCAATGTTTTCCAACCGGTTGATCTGCTTGTCCCTGATCAGTTTATCAATATCCGACTGAAAAACGCGGCGCATCTCGTCCGTCAGAATTCCGGTCACCGGCGTCAGATCACGATTCATCCATGAACCCTGGATCTTGAAGAAGTTATCCATTACCAGGTCGTTATAACGGTTCTCGTCAAAGGAGGAATCAAACTGACGAATATGGGCAAGGCCGGTATCAACGTCCTCCACCTCCGGAGATGTGTTTTGATATCCCTGGGAAATCGGTGTTACATTTCCCCCCTGGTATGGGCCGGGTTCAATAGAATTTCCTTCTCTTTTTTTCTTGATATAGCGATAGATGAGGTAGCCGATTCCGGCAAGTAATAAAATATCAAACAGACCGGTTCCACCGCCGCCCCCACCCATTCCGCCAAACCCGAGACTCCTGAAAAGCATCCCGCCAAGCAGACCGCCGGCAATACCCCCCGCCATGCTTCTCATGAACCCACCGGATGCAGGCGGTTGATAGCCGGGACTCTGCGCTGTCTGCGGCGTACGGGATGGTGCCGGTTGCGTGGCGGGACGGGAGGAATAGCTGCGTGATCCGCTGCTCCCTATGGATCGGCTTCCACCCCCGGCTCTTGCCTCTGCTTCAAACTCAAGAACTGTGGCAGAAAGAAACAATACGGCAGCAAGCAGTGTGAAAAATCTGAGCGAGTATGTATTCATCTTTTTAACTCCTTTGAAAACTGAATATATCTGCTGCCTTGAATGTATCAGCATGCTGTCCTGAATGTAGTGGGAGTGCTGGATAAAATCAAGGCTCACTTGCTAATAAACAGAACAGCCCATGACACAGCACATCCCCCATTTCTTGTTTTACGCGCGGCACCGGTAGATTCTCCAGTTTTCAGATCAAGGAAGAAGTTTTGATTTGATTGCCTCAACGACATAATACGCATCATTGATTGCTGTATAAATGAGATTTGGATGTCTTTCCTCAGCAATAGTTCCACCGCTTATTTTCATGTAGGAGGGGGAGATTGCACCGCCGATAACATACACACCTTTTCGCGTGGATTCGAATTCTGATGAAAGCAGCACCAGGCGATCTCCCTCTTTTGCAATTTTGCAGACGCCGGACGTGCAGGCAATGCTCTGGATATTCAGCTTATCGAAGATCGGCACCGGCCCCTGAGAGCCGATACAGGCGATGACATTCTGCATCGGGAAGCTCAGGGCGTGATAGAGATCAATGCCGTCGGCCTGTTCAAAAACGTTGATACGAATTACCAATCTGTCGACTCCCAGAGCATCGACCTCACCAATACGAGGCATCGCTCCAGGCAATAAACGGATATTTCCACCCAGAAGGATTTCTTCACCCAGGCGTTGGGCGGTTTCTTTGTTGACGTCAAACGTTTCCGCCTTGTGTGCCCAGTAGACCGGGTGGGTATCTCCGGCTTCACGCTTGGCCTTAAGGATGTTGATGATCACGTCAGCCGCCGTATTGCCGCCTCCGATAACCAGGGTTTTAATGCCGACATATTTCCCTGGATCATCTACATTTTTTGCGACCATCTTGGCATCGCCGTATACGGAAAGCTCACGAGGAATGTTGCTGCCGAAAGAAAGTACAACTTTCTTTCCTTTGAAATTTCCTTTTGAGGTAATGACCGCCAGGCAATCCCGCTCGTCCTTTATGTCTTCAAAATCCACTTCCGTCTGCACAAGAAGATTCTCATGCTGGACAAAATGTTGAACGTATTGAAGATAACTTTCAACGGTTACCGGCTTGTCCGGCGGCCGCAATTCATCCACCATGAAAGGTTCAGGTGCATCCTTTGGCCGGGAGGCATATACCAGTTTTCCTTCAGGATACGTATTTGCGATCCCTTGAAATATTGCTTTTCCTGATTCAAGAACCAGATATGAAAGGCCATGTTTATGGCACAGGTAGGCTGTTGAGAGGCCGGCCGGGCCTCCTCCGATTATCAGAACATCATAGATTTTGTTTTTCATAAGAACGCCCTCGTTGTGTATTCATCCGGAAAGTTTTTCTTGCGCATAGTTCGCAACAAATAATTATACATTTTTTTCCTACTCAGTGTATGAGGCTGAAAACTATTTCAGGTCAAAAATACAGGTTTAACGATTATCTGAAGTTTCCGTTCGATTTGTACCATTATTAATTACAAAAAAACAGTGGTAAGAAGTTTGCAAATGACCCTGAATGCGCTATTATTATACAACTACATTCAAAAAGGAGGTCACATATGGAAGAGAGAGATAAAAAAGTTGCCGGAGCGGCTTTACTGATTTTTGCTGGCGGCGTAATCGGAGCCGGCATGGCCCTGCTGTTTGCTCCCCAGTCGGGCGCCAGGACTCGAAAAGATATTATTCGGTACTCAAAAAAAGCCCGTCACCGTGCCGATGATGCAATGGATGACCTTGCCGCACATGTATCCAGTCTGGTTGAGGTGATAGGTGAGAAGACCGATGATCTTTTGGATAAAGGCAAGGATGTGGCTGGAAGTGCCCGTAAAGATTTGATCCGGTTGATAGAGGAGGGTGCTTCGAAACTTGAAAAGTTCAGGACGGTACTGAGCAGGATGTAAAGTCGCCAGAGTGAATACACATGGTTACCGTTGCATTACAAGAGAAGCCCGCAGTGAGCGGGCTTCTCTTGTAATGACGTTGTATGTTTCCCCTTGAAGAAGAGTTTAATTTGCTCCGGCGTGTATCGCTACCAGAACGGCTGCAGCGCCAACCCACCAGACCCACCGATAATCCCCTAAATGGACTTCTGCAAAATTTCCCCAATTGAAAGAGCTTCGTGATTCTCTTTTTTGTTCCGGTGCGGCTTTCGCTTCACCCTCTGTTGTTTGCGCGGCGGCCATAAGAACTGTACCTGTGGGCAGAGTCAGATTAATCGGACGTGCAGGGGGTATTACGTTTTCAGATGCTGGACCTGCCCCGATCGGCGAGGACATGAGCGCCGCGACTTCTTGAGCGTTCACGGCCGCTGGAACAAATGAGGTGAGACAAAGTACAATAGTCAGCGTGCGAAACATGGAGAACCTCCGGGATTTTTTTTGAACATACCAAATTACATCTGAAATGCCAAGAAGCAAAGGATCCGTGCTTTCATGGGTTTTAAATCAGTATACAGGTGCTGTTTTTTTCCGGAATAAGTCTGTTGAAATAGTCTATTGTGGGGAATAATTCTGACATGCGAGGCTCAACCATTGAACTATAGCGACTGATATAAATAAGAAAGCGTATTGAAAAACTGTCAGCGGTTGCCAGATTCACTTCACTGTCCTCTCCAAGAAGCGTCCGTTTCGGATCGTAATTGATATAATTCTGCAATTCCCCCCAAAAACGGGCATCCTCCTTTGGCAGCCCAACCTGGTGGGCAGAAACAATTCCGTTAAAATACGGACCGATACGGGTGTTATTCATCTTCAGATCGAGTGTTTTCGAATGAGCGTTCGTGACAAGCCATACGGCTTTGTTGGCTTGCTTTAGGTAGAGCAGAAATTCGATTACATACGGATGAACGGCTATCAAATGCTCGACTTCAAGTTTTAACAGCGGGATATCGAGCCTGAGACGGTCAGACCAGTAATCGAGATCGGTCCAGTTGAGCGTGTTTTCCTGGGATCTGAAAAGTCTATAGAGATGCACTTTGGCATCTTCGATTGAAGTCCCATTGCGAGCTGCCCAGCGCAGCGGGACATGCTCCAGCCAGAAGTGATCGTCAAAATGGCGGTCCAGCAGTGTCCCGTCCATATCAAGCAGTACGGTATCTATGTCATTCCAGTCAATCAGCATAAGGCGCATTAATCCTTTAAATCCGGTCCGGCACGGCTTTGAGACAATATGTCCTACGCCGGTGACTTGTCAAGCCGTGGGAAATATCTGTAGTAAAATATCTTCTTGTCCCTTCGCTGAATGTGTCACATTCCGGCCGTTATACTGCTCCAATTCCTGGTTGATTTGATATTTTAAATGTTGTATTTCAGACAATATATGGTATTGATAGCGACATGATCAATCCGTTATCCCGCTTTTCGGGCGAAGTAATACCGCTGTTTTTTACCAGCAGTTTGGATGAGAAAAAGTACTCATAGATTCAACAGGGAGAGTAGAGACATGGCTATTAAAAAGATTTTGCTTGTCGATGATGTCAACTTTTTCCTTGAACTGGAAAAGGGGTTCTTTGACCGGGAGGAATTTCAAATACTACAGGCTGGTAACGGCGAAGAAGCCCTTGAGATTCTTATTACCGACCATCCGGATATAATTTTTATGGATCTGTTTATGCCTGTCATGGATGGTGATGTCTGCTGCCGCCTGATAAAAGAGCATGACGCACTACAGCATATACCTGTAATAATGGTAACACAGGGTGGCAGTGACGTCGATTTTGAGCGCTGCTGGCAGGCGGGGTGTGATGATATAATCCCGAAGCCGTTAAATAAGTTTCTGTTTCAGTCCATGGTTAGAAAATATCTGGATATTCCGTTCAGAAAAGCACTCAGGGCTCCGGTCCGTCTGCATATACAATGCAAATCATGTACGAATCCTGATGAATATCTCTCTGATTATACGGTCAATTTGAGCACTGGCGGATTCTTTATTGTTTCTACAGAATTGTACCCGGTTGACGCTCAGTTCAATATTGAATTTGTGTTGCCGAATGACGGGAAAGCTATACATTGCTCGGCAAGGGTCGCCTGGATAAATCATCCGGAGTCTCTTATCAATCAGAATCTCCCGGTCGGGATGGGTCTTCAGTTTCTTGATTTATCGCTGGACGATATGAATTCTATTCGTAATTTCATAAAAGATCAAACGCTGGTGCCGGAATGGTAACAATTTGAAATCACTACCCGTGGTGTTCCCGCCCTGAACCTGCCTGATCAATATACATATCCCGTCTTCTTCTTTGATGGTCACTGCTCGAATGACACCTGCACATCAGTCCAATTCATTTGACTTTATGGTCATCAACCGCGTATAAAGATCGATCACCTATGATTGATAAACTCCTCTACATCGAAACCTTCGGCTGTCAAATGAATGTAAATGATTCTGAACGGATCATTACCATGCTGTCCGGCCTTGGGTATGCACGTACGAACGATCCTGCTTCCTCGGACATGATTCTGCTCAATACCTGCAGTGTGCGCGGAGGTGCAGAGGAAAAGGTGTACAGACGTCTTGCCAACCTGCGTATTTACAAACGGGACGGCAAAAAACAGATTATTGCGGTGGGCGGGTGTGTGGCCCAGCAGGAAGGTGAGGAACTCCTCCGAAAGCTGCCTTATCTTGATCTTGTTATCGGCACCCACAATCTTCATCTGCTGCCGGAAATGGTGCGGGGCGCCGAACGAGGCGAACGCCGTTCCGAGACGACCTTTATTGATAATGACAAGCGTCTGGACCTTTTTCCCGCAATTAAGGGGGAGTCACGTCTTTCCCGTTTTGTGACGGTCATGCAGGGGTGCAACAACTATTGCTCGTACTGCATTGTCCCCTTAGTGCGCGGTCCGGAGATAAGCCGCCGTTCGACAGATATCCTGGCAGAAGTCAGTCAGCTTGCAGCGGAAGGGGTAAGAGAAGTTATTCTGCTCGGCCAGAATGTTAACTCATACGGCCTTAGCACCGATAATGAACCGACGTTCGCTGAATTAATACGGCAGGTAGCCGGAGTAACCGGAATAGACCGGATCCGGTTCACCACTTCGCATCCAAAGGATATGTCGGATGAACTGATCGCCTGTTTTGGAGATATTCCAAAGCTGAGCGGGCAGATCCATCTACCGGCTCAGTCCGGAAGCGATGCCGTCCTTACGTTGATGGGGCGCGGATATACCCGGGATTCTTATCTTGATAACGTACATAAACTAAGGACTATTCGCCCCGATATAGTTTTTACCGGTGATATCATTGTCGGTTTTCCCGGCGAAACCGATGCGGATTTCGAACAGACCCTCTCCTTAATGGAAGAGGTGCGCTATATTGACCTGTTTTCCTTCGTCTACTCGCCTCGCCCAGGGACAAAAGCGGCCGAACTGAGTGACAATCTGTCTCGAGTTGAAAAAATGGCCCGGCTTGATCGTCTTATGGAACTTCAGCGCCGGCATACCCGCGAGATCAGTCAGACCTATATCGGCAGCATAATGGCAGTACTTGTTGAAGGGGAGGGGAAACTTCCAGGGCAGCTTTCCGGCAAGGCCGAAATCGGCCGCATCGTTAATTTTACCGGTGACAGTTCCATGATCGGCAGCTTTGCCGATGTCAGAATCACCAAAGCCTATCCGAACTCACTGCTGGGTGAATTATGAACCAAATATTCAAGAGGCTATCATGAACGGTATTGAACACTTATCACCAACAGCCAACAACTTTCTGCGTACCATTATTGATGAGGATCTCAAAAGCGGCAAACACAGTAGTATAGTGACCCGCTTTCCGCCGGAACCGAACGGGTATCTTCATATCGGTCATGCCAAGGCTATCTGCATCAACTTTGGTCTGGCGCGCGATTTCGGTGGACGATGCCACCTCCGTTTTGATGATACCAATCCGGCACGGGAAGAGATGGAATACATCAATTCAATCAAGGAGAGCGTGAGCTGGCTCGGATTTGATTGGGGGAAACATCTCTATTATGCATCAGATAACTTTGAACAGTTATATCAGTGGGCGGTTTTCCTGATTACGCAGGAAAAAGCGTATGTCGAAGATCTGAACGCAGAGCAGATCCGTGCCCACCGGGGCACATTGACTGAACCGGGAGTTGAAAGCCCGTATCGCACCCGTTCCGTTGAAGAAAATATGGACCTTTTCAGCCGTATGCGTGCCGGTGAGTTCCCGGATGGCACCCGCGTGCTGCGGGCCAGGATTGATATGGCTTCACCAAATATGAGTATGCGCGATCCCGTCCTCTACCGGATTTTACATACACCGCATCCGCATGTCGGTGATGCCTGGAAGATTTATCCGATGTACGACTTTGCTCATGGACAGACTGATGCCATTGAGGGGATTACGCATTCCATCTGCACATTGGAATTCGAATCACACAAACCGTTGTATGAATGGTTTCTGGATAATCTGCCGGTACCTTCCCGACCGCGCCAATATGAATTTGCGCGGCTGAATCTGACTTACACTGTAATGAGTAAAAGAAAGCTGCAGGAATTGGTGCAACTCGGTATAGTCAATGGGTGGGATGACCCGCGAATGCCGACTCTGGCCGGGATTAAGCGGCGTGGATACACGGCGGCGGCAGTACGTACTTTTTGCGAACAGATCGGCGTTGGCCGGAGTGATTCATGGATCGATGTGTCCACGCTTGAGGAGTGTGTACGCGTTGAACTGAATGAATCAGCACCTCGAGCCATGGCGGTTTTGCGGCCGATCAAACTGATTGTTGACAATTATCCGGCCGGCCTGACTGAAAACATGACCGCTGCCAACCACCCGCAACGGCCTGAGATGGGAAGCCGCACCGTCTGTTTTTCCCGAGAGCTCTGGATTGATGCTGATGACTTCATGGAAGTGCCGATCAAAGGTTTCCATCGTCTGACTGTAGGCGGTGAAGTTAAACTTCGATTTGGCTATATTGTGAGGTGCACGGGAGTTGTCAAGGACGATCAGGGAAATATTCTTGAATTGCATGGTGAGTATGATCCCGCATCTCTCGAAGGTATCCACACAGCCGACGGCCGGAAAGTCAAAGGTGTTATCCACTGGGTATCTGCCGCTCATGCCGTTACTGCTGAAGTGCGACTTTTTGACCGCCTCTTCAGTGATCCTAACCCTGACCGGGGTGGAGTGGACTACAAACAGTTTCTTAATCCGAACTCAGTGGAGTCACGTATCGACTGTAAGCTGGAGGCATCTCTTGCTGCAGCAGGCCTTGAGACCCGCTGGCAGTTCGAGCGGCAAGGCTATTTTAGTCAGGACCCGAAAGATTCACTCCCCGGCTCGCTTGTTTTCAACCGTATAGTCACATTGCGGGATGCATGGACTGCTAAGAAGTAAATAATGAAAGAGTGGTATATAACTACATGAATAATAAAAAATTTACATCCGGTTTTGTCTCTATTATCGGGCGCCCGAACGTTGGTAAATCGACTCTTCTGAACAGTATTATCGGCGAGAAGATTGTCATTACGTCGGACAAGCCGCAGACCACACGCAACCGGATTCAGGGGATCCACAACATCCCCGGCGGCCAGATCGTTTTTATCGACACCCCCGGTATCCATAGCGGACGATCGCGTCTCAACAAAAGCATGGTGGATGTGGCGCGCTCTGCTATCAGCGGAGTTGATCTATTGATGCTGGTTGTTGAAGCCACTACGTCTGCCGATGCTGACTTTGTACAGGACGTCCTTGGTAAAGCGAAGATTCCGGTAGTGCTGGTTATCAACAAGATTGATCTGCTTTCTGACAAGAATCAGGTCCTGAAAAAAATGGCCGACTGGGCTGCGCTCTATCCGTTCAGGGAAATCATTCCGATTTCTGCCGGTCGCAATGACGGTGTTGAACATCTGGTAACAGTTGTCAGCAATTATCTCCCCGAAGGCCCTGCGCTTTTCCCGGATGATATTCTGACTGATATGCCTGAAAAATTTATCGTGGCTGAGATGATTCGTGAAAAAGTCTTCCGGCTGACACGTGATGAAATTCCGTATTCAACGGCGGTTGTCGTAGAGAGTTTTATCGAACGGGAGAATGGCGTAATCGCAATTTCGGCGGCAATTATGCTGGAACGTGCTACCCAGAAGGGCATCATAATCGGCTCAAAGGGTGAAATGCTTAAAAAGATCGGGAGTCAGGCAAGGCAGGATATCGAGCGATTGCTGGACACTAAAATTTATCTTGAGCTGTTCGTAAAAGTTGTTGAAAACTGGAGTGAACGGCCGTCAAAATTGAGAGAACTGGGATACGAATGAAACCTTTAGTCGCCATTGTCGGCCGTCCCAATGTGGGCAAATCAACCCTTTTCAACCGTCTTCTGGGACATCGTCGAGCTATTGTCGATGACACCCCCGGAGTCACACGTGACCGCAACTATGCCAACATCACCCGTTTTGAAAAGCCGTTCATCCTCATTGATACCGGTGGATTCGAGCCGGTAACGGAGAATCTGCTACTGCAGCAGATGCGCGAACAATCGCGTCTTGCCATCGAGGAGGCAGATGTCATCATTTTTATGATGGATGCCAGAAGCGGTCTCACCCCGGCGGACATTGAAGTGGCCGAAATGCTGAGGCGCGTCAAAAAACCGGTATTTTTTGTGGTTAATAAGGTTGATGGCGAAAAACTGGAGAATGAATCCGCGGAATTTTATTCCCTCGGCATTGGAGAGCTGTACACCATTTCGGCCGAACATAATCGAGGAGTTATCGACCTCGTTGAAAACATTTTGGAAGTTTTCCCGCCGGCTGATGGTGCCGACCCCGAAGAGAATGTCACTCGTATTGCCGTGGTAGGACGGCCTAATGTCGGCAAATCGTCACTTGTCAACCGACTGCTCGGCTTTGACCGGGTCGTCGCGAATCCTACCGCCGGCACAACCCGTGATTCGGTCGACACTCCATTCACCTGTAATAAAAAACCATACGTTCTGATTGATACCGCCGGTATTCGTCGCAAGGGTAAAACGACCGAAAAGCTCGAGAAGTACAGCGTCTGTGATGCCTTGCGCAGTATCGAACGAGCCGATGTCGTGCTGATGGTTATCAACGCCGAGGAAGGTGTGACTGAGCAGGACGAGCGCATCGCAGGATATATTCATGAAGCAGGTAAAGGGTGTGTATTTGTCATCAACAAATGGGACCTGCTTGAAAAAGATAATGCCACACTTGGAATATATATAGCCAAAATCAGGGACGGCTTCAAATATCTGGCGTACGCCCCGATCGTGTGCGTCTCTGCTAAAACAGGTCAACGCTCAGGCAAGATAATTACTACAGTTGATGAAGTTATGGAGCAATTCTGTCGTCGCGTTACTACATCTGAGTTGGTGCACGTGTTTACCGATGCCATTGAATCACACCATGCTCCCTTATCTCACGGTCGCAGGGTTAAATTCTACTTTGCTACACAGGTTGCAACCAGGCCGCCATCCTTTGTCATTTTCACCAATCAGCCTGATAATATTCACTATTCATACGAGCGGTATCTTATTAATAAATTTCGCGAAGCATTCGGCTTCGACGGCGTTCCGTTGCGGCTAATGTTCCGTGGCAGAGATAAAACCGATACTTCCCGCAAAGGAGGATCCGATCGCCCGTCATCCCTATAAAGACTTTACTTGGGTCCTCTGTTGCGATATATTCTTCCAGTTTTATCCGGCGTTACGCTGCCTTGACCGGCAAAATTAAGTACGTTATCTTAATTGTTCTTCCAGGCTTCTGATAAGCGGATTGTTCGTTCTAGAAATCATGTCTGCAAAATAAATCAGATATGATTTTTACCATTCATTTAAAGTGTCCGGAATAACTTCTCAAGTACTAATTGGATTGTGACGAATGAGCCTGGAAGGTACCCTTGAAGAGCTTGGACTTGGCGAGATATTACAGATCGTCAGCCTCAGCAGAAAAACCGGCGTTCTTATCCTCAGCAGCAGGGGAAGAGATGGCTCGGTTTTTTTTCGTAAAGGACAGGTTGTCAGAGCGACCTCGAGCACCTGCCAACAAAGCCTGGGCGAGGTGTTGATTCAAAAAGGGGTCCTTGATCCACCTGTACTGCGCAAGGCCCTTGCTTTTCAGAATGAACACGGGTTTTGTGAGCGCCTCGGGGTGATTCTTGTAAAAAACTTTGGTATTTCACAAGAGATTATCGAAGAAGTGGTCAGAGAACAGATAGAAAATGTTGTCTTCTCACTGTTTGCCTGGACAAAGGGTACATTCGATTTTCAAACTCAGGACTCGGTTGAAACGGTTGACGGTACAATGATGGACCCACTGCAGTTCATGCTGAATCAGGGATTAAACCCTCAGTTTCTCGCTATGGAAGGCACCAGGATCCATGATGAAAAACGTCATGCAGCAGAAACGGGTTGTGATGATGATGACTCTGCTGACGATGCGGCTGATCTTGACATTGAATCGGTTGAAGACTCAAATACACCAAAGCCGGCTCCTCGTGTGACTCAGCAAACAGTGGTATTGGTTGACGATGACGTCCCGACTCTGCAGGCAATTTCTGACGGGCTGACAGAAAACGGTTTTGTCGTTCATGCAATGACGCGAAGTGAGGACACGCTGATCAAGGTAGACTCACTGAACAGAAGCGGAGAGAATCCAATCGTTCTCATTGATCTGATTATGCCGAAGATGGACGGATCAGGTGTTCTTGGCGGCGTTGAACTCCTTGATCTTCTGCATAACAACTTTGAAAATCTTCAATTATTAATCATGACCGACTACCATCACGCGGATGCCGAGAAAAAAATACGTGATCGTGGATATCCTTTTCTCATGAAACCCCGGCGTGTTGAAATACACACTCCTGAGATCATGAATAATTTTCTTTCGCAGATTACACATGACATTCGTCATTACTCAGACGCCTTGACTTCCGTAGAGTGGCAGGAACGATTCAATCTTGGTGATGAGCTTCGCATTGAGATGGGTGAAGATGACGACATGCCGCGCCCGGCCGAATCCGCTCGACAGGACGGGAACGGCGGGCTTTCCCTGTTGCGCGGCATGCTTGAGGAGCTGACTAATCCTGAACTGCAAGGAGGGGTGCTGCTGCTGGTACTTCGTTTCGCTTCGGAATTTTTAAACAGGGCTATTATTTTTACCATCGACAATCAGATTATTTCCGGTTTTGGACAATTCGGCATCACCGGCGGAACAATCAGCGGCGATGAAAAAGTACGTGCAATACACTTTTCTCAGGAATCCGGGTCTATGTTTGATGAACCTTTTCAAACCAGACAGTCTCTCACGTTCACTCCAACCCCCTCTCCGGTGGATTCTCATATTTTTGATCAATTGGGCGGTGGTCTGCCGGCAGAGATTTTCATCGGTCCATTAATTAGCCAGTCCCGTGTCATCGGATTTCTCTACGGAGACAATCTTCCGGAAAAGAAGCCCGTAGGAAATATCGAACCGCTTGCTATTTTCCTGTCGCAGGCGGGGATTTCAATTGAGAAATCTTTGCTTGAACGACAGTTGAATGAGAGGAGTACATCGTGAGTTCCAAAACCATCCTGATCGCCGATGACTCACCAACAATGCGTGCCATGCTGGTTGCTATTATCGAAGAAATCGGTAACTATCAGACAGTTGAGGCCTCCAGCGGCTTTGAGGCGCTGCGGCTTCTTCCACGAGAACATGTTGACCTGATTTTAACAGATATAAATATGCCTGATATCAACGGGCTTGAATTGATCAGCTATCTTCGCACCAACCCGAATTACAAAAACATTCCCATTTTCATTATTTCAACGGAAGGAAGCGTACTTGATGTTGAAAAAGGTAAACGGCTCGGAGCTGACGAGTATATTGTTAAGCCTTTCTCTCCTGTAACTCTCCAGCAATTAATTGAAAGCTATTTAAATAAAACGCTCTGACTGGGTGGTTTGAGGTACAGCGTAATGGATGAACAGAACACCACACATACGAAAATCCTTCAGGATTTTCTTGCTGAAGCGGAGGAGATTGTTGAACAGCTTGGTTCTGAATTTGCCGATCTATCCGATATGGCTGAAAGTGGTGATTTGAATCCTGATGTCCTAAACTCCATTTTCCGGGGAGCCCATTCCTTGAAGGGTTTAGCAGGGATGTTCGGTTTTAGCGATGTCGCGGAACTATCTCATAACATGGAAAATCTGCTTGACTTGTTGAGACTCGGAAAACTGGATATAACTCAGCAACTTATGGCTGTTTTGTTTGAATCTCAAGATTTGTTGAGCACTCTTGTCCGCGTGCTTGCCTTAGGCGAAGAGACAAACATGGCTGTGGAAATTGCAGCCTGTGTGACAAAAATAAATAATTGTCTTGAATCGCCTGATAAACAGTTCGGTGAATCTCCTTTTGATACCATCGGCATCCCTGCCCACGTACATGACGCTCTGACTGAATATGAAGCACACCGCCTGAAAGACAACCTGGCCAAAGGGAAATGCATATTCAGCGTCCATACTTCATTTAATCTTACTTCATTTGATACCGAATTGTCTGAAGTTACGGATATTCTGAAGGAGTGCGGAGAAGTTATCAGTACCTTGCCAAGCGTCGGGATAAACCTTGAAACCAATATCGACTTTGAAATTCTTTTCGGTTCAAAACGATCTCTTGATGAGTTAAAAGCGCTTGTCGAACGTGATAGTGTAACAGTCACTCAACTTGGCCACAACGAGAGATCTGATACATCGGCCGCTACGCCCCCCCATGAAAAAAACAACTGCAGTATCGTCATCGGACATTCCTCTTCGGAGATTGCCAAACCAGACACACCGACGACCTCTCTGATTACCGGCACTCCACTCCCGCCCGATGAGGCTGTGCTTAGTGCAAAAAGCATGAGCAGGACGGTTCGAGTTGATATCGGTAAGCTTGATGAATTGATGAATATCGTCGGGGAACTTGTACTTGCCAACTCGGCTATTACCGATGTTGCCATCAAGATGCGAAATACAGGGTTTTCGCACACGGCAATTGAGCTGGGTAAAGCGGCAAAAGGGCTTGACCGGAAACTTTCAGAACTTCAGAAAGGCGTCATGGAAATCCGAATGATCCCTATCGGGCAGTTGTACGAAAAAATGTCACGAATTGTTCGTAAGATATCGCGGGAACAGGGGAAACGCATCGAGCTAAAATTTATCGGTGCGGATACTGAGCTTGATAAATTGATCGTTGAAGATATTTCTGATCCGATGATGCATATTATCCGAAATGCCATAGACCATGGTATCGAGTCACGTGACGTCCGCATTGCCCAGGGGAAAAATGAAAAGGGTACCATCCAGATTTCATCATATCAAAAAGGAAATCATGTTGTTATTGAAATTGAAGATGATGGCGGTGGTATTGATGTCGATAAAGTGAAAAATAAAGCGTTCCAAAACGGGTTGGTAAGCGACATTAGTGCAGTGTCCGATCGAGATGCGATTGATTTTATCTTTCTACCCGGTTTTTCAACCAATGAAACAGTCAGCGAGGTCTCCGGACGAGGAGTCGGCATGGATGTTGTCAAAAACAACATCTCTGCAATTTCAGGAATGGTGGATATTGAAACGCGAAAAGGCGAGGGGAGCCGTTTCATAATAACACTTCCGATCACGCTGGCTATTATAAAGGCCCTTATAATTAATTGTAACGAAAGAACATATGCTCTGCCGATCACGTCAGTACTTGAATCGTTTATAATGTCTGATAAGGACATCATGACCGTAGAGCGAAAAGAGGTAGTACAGCTTCGTGAATCGACGCTGCCTCTGTTGAGACTTACTCATTATTTTGATATCCAACGCACAGCCGAACCACCAAAGGAATTTTATGTCGTAGTAGTCGGCGTTGCAGAAAAGCGTCTCGGAATTGCTGTAGACGATCTTGTCTGCCAGCAGAATATTGTCATAAAACCGCTGGGCGAATCATTCAAGCAGTTCCGTGGAGTTTCCGGAGCGGCAGACCTTGGAGACCAGCGTACAATTCTTGTATTGGATATTGGCGGGATAATTAATGAATCAATGCGTTCCGGGAGCTGACATTCATGTATAAGCGTTATTTCGGCTTTAAGGAAAAACCATTCAGCAAAACACCCGACCCGCGGTTCTTGTTTTTGAGCCGCGGACATGAAGAGGCTCTTGCCAGGCTTGAATTTGTAGTTGAAGAACGTGAAATTGCAGTGTTAACAGGTGATATCGGTTGCGGAAAAACCACATTATCACGTGCTCTCATGGATCGTCTCGGCTCCCGGTTTCGTTTTTGCTATATTATTAATCCTCGCCTTAATGCCATTGAATTTCTTCGAACTATTGCCAGAATTCTTGAAGTAGAACTTCCGGCAGAAGCGAAAGATACTTTGATTAATCAGATTCACACAGCCGTATACGCACTGAATCAACGTGATATCTGTCCGGTTCTGGTAATTGACGAAGCCCAGATGATAACTGATGCCGAAGTTTTTGATGAAATCAGGCTGCTGACCAATTTTCAGTTGGATGACCGTAATCTGCTTAGCGTTGTAATTATGGGGCAACCGGAGCTGCGTCCAATGATGGCATCAAGCCGCTTCGAACCTCTTCGTCAGCGGATTTCACTTCATTACCATCTGAAACCGTTATCACTTGATGAAATAATGGAATACCTTGATTTCCGGCTTGAAGCCGCCGGAGGCTCTCCCGGATTGTTTACACCGGATGCCGTACAGCGAATTCATGAACTGAGTGGCGGGGTGCCGCGTAAAATAAATTCAATGGCAACTAATGCTTTGCTTGTTGCGTACGGATACGATGCCGCGTTGATTGATTCGGGCATAATCAACGATATTAAAGATGAATTAATGATGTAGGCGGAACAGTTATGGATCTCGCGAAAATCAGAAAAAAAGCGTTATTAATTCAGGTAGATTCTGTTGCAGAAGGCAAGATGACTCCATCGGCTTTACCTGAGTCGTTCAAGGACTTACCCGAAGCGATTCCGGCCGGTCCTGCTTCACCAACGGCAGATTCTCTTTCAATAGAGCCGGATTATACTTCGTTTGCACCAAAAGTAGCCGCGCCACAATTAAATACCGACGTGCTTCCGGATCCGATGTACACTCCATTGGAAGCTATTATGGCAGGTAGAAGCGCTGCAGGGTGCGACGCTGAATTTATTGATGCTGATGAATCCACCAACGTGTTAATTGCAGAATCCAGTAAGGAGTTTCTCTGCTTTCGGGTTTCTGATGAGATCTATGGTATAAATATCATGGATATTAAAGAGATAATAAAGCCGAGAGTGGTAACAGAAGTTCCTCGAGCACCGCTTTTTGTTTCGGGTGTTTTGTCACTTCGTGGCACAATAATTCCGATTATTGATATGCGTGTCCGTCTGGGCCTTGCTCGTGAAGAGCCGACCGGTAAGGAACGGATTGTTGTCATAAGAATCCTTAATTCATATAGCGGACTTCTGGTAGATGAAGTGATTCAGGTTGTGAGGATTCCGCTGGAAGCTGTTGAGGATGTTCCTACTGTTCTTGAAGGAATCGATCGCGAATTTATCAGCGGACTTGGCCGTTCTGATGGACGTTTGATTATAATTTTAAATCTGGAAAATATTGCTGACATAAATCTATATTAAGAAGGGGGCGGCATGCTGAGAAAAAAAAGAGTTCTGATTGTTGAAGACGAAGAGAGTCTGCTCAAGTTGGAGACAATTCTCCTGACAGTTAAAGGTTTTGATGTGACAGGAGTATTTACCGGAAAAATGGCAATAGACAAAATCGGAGTGGAAGATTTTGACCTCGTATTACTTGACATAATGCTGCCCGATATTGACGGGTATGAAGTATGCCGGCAAATCCGGAAAAATCCCCGCACTGCCGCAATACCGATCATTATGCTGACCGGAAAAAAAACCCAGAATGACCATGACACAGGCGTTTTATGCGGTGCCAACGCCTATATTGTAAAACCTTTTAAATCGGCCATGATTATTGATGAAATTAATAGACTTTTGGCTTCATCAGGAGCCGGTAAGTAACATGGATGAGTCAACACCTCATATCCAAATGGCCTGCTTCAGTCTTGAAGACAAGCTATTTGCTGTTGATATTATGAGAATACGTGAAATTATTGTGCCTCAGCAATTTTCTCCGCTACCTTGTAACTCAGATATTCTGGAAGGTGTTATTAACCTTCGAGGTGCAGTTATTCCGGTAATGAGCATGCGTAAACGATTCGGGATGCCCGTATTTGAAAATAAGGCGGCAGGCAAACTGCTGATTTTGGCGTTAACCGGGCAGTTATTGGCTCTTATTGTAGATGACGTTATGGAGGTTATATCCGTTCCGGTGTCTGACATAAAACCGCCTATCCAGCTAGTGCCGGGAGTAGGAATGGAATTTATATTGGGAGTGTGCCTCTCAAATAACCGGGTCGTAATGATTTTAAATATTGATTCACTCCTTTGTAGTCATAAATAATATACCACTCCGAAATCCTCATAATTACGACGTTGACCATTAGGTCATAAGCCGAACCCTTAACACCATGTCAGGAGAAGCCAGGTGATGGATCTTCAAAATATACACTGCGCCATTCAATCCGATGATGAAGAAGTGCGCAGATCGGCCCTGCATTCTTTAAAGGATTTTCCGTGCCATGAAGTACAAGCTGTTTTGTTCATCGCAATGGGTGACAAAAGTTGGAGGGTACGAAAAGAGGCAGTTGAACTGTATGTTTATTCACAACCTGATCTTAGTTCCGTTGAGCAGTTGTTGAATCTTCTCCGTAATGAAGAAAATGCCGGTTTGAGAAACTCTGCTGCTGAAGCTGTAATTCGTCTCGGGTCTTCATCGGCGTCGCTTCTGATACAAATGGTGAAGGATCAGGATGCCGACGTGCGTAAATTTATCATTGACGTCATGGGGGCAATCGGAGATACGGCTTTTGTACCTGAGTTATTGTTTGCTTTGAATGACCACGAGGTGAATGTTGCCTCGGCGGCTGCGGAGCAACTGGGCGCACTGGGCGATAAGAAAGCTGCAGAATACCTGATTCAGGCAATTCTGGAGAGAGATGAAGTTCTTTTTCGCTTTAGTGCGCTTGGGGCTTTGGAGGCTCTGGGAGAACCGGCCCGGGTGCCGGAAGCGCTGTTGGAATTGTCAGATCAGGACATACTTAAAAAGGCCGTTTTTACCTGTCTGGGAAGCATTGCGGGTGAAGATTCCGTTACATTACTTCTGAATAATTTTACTTGCCGCCAAAAAAATAGTCGTGCCGCAGCAGTAAAGGCTCTGTATAAAATATACCGGAGGTCTTTACCGGCAACTCAGGAGAAAATCCATGAAGCGCTCCGGCTACTTAAGGAAAATGAAATAATTCCCGGTTTACTGGAACTTTTCAACCATCTGGACAGTGAGTTGACTGAAGCTTTGATTTGGACCGGTATCGAGACCAAAGATGCTCGTTTCATTCCGCTTCTGATTGAAGCGTATGCTGACGAGCGTACTGCCGCTGCCGCGCTTTCCGCCTTAAAGTGCTTCGGACGGGAAGCATTGTATGAAATTATTTCCCGATATTCGAGTCTGGATGAGAGGGGACGAAGCGGCCTCTGTTTTCTGATTGCTGAATGCGGATATTCCGGTTTCAATGATGTAATTAAAAAAGCGTTAATCGATCAATCTGCCAGGGTCCGTAAGTCGGCCGCGATGGCGGCAGGAAAGCTCGCCCTGGTTACATTGATTCCCGACCTGCTTTTGTTGATAGATGATGTTGAAGAACATGTATATTCGGCGGCTGTTTCCAGTTTGCAGTCACTTGTAATGATTAACCGTTCGGCTATATTGTCTGAAGTCGGTGTTTTCTGCTCATCAACAGTGTCGAATCATCGCAAAGCTGCAGCGTTGTTACTTGCTTCTTTGGGGGAGCGGGACCGTCTGTTACTGTTAATCAAAGATGAAGATCCACAGGTTCGCAAAGCTGCAGTTTCAGCAATTGGAGCCAACCGGGTAGAAACAGCCGGTTCGATGTTGCTATCAGCACTTGCTGATGAAGATCCGGATGTTCGCATTGCTGTTGCCGATGCTCTTGGAAAGGTACGGGACCCCTCAACACTTGAAACTCTAGAACTTGCTCTTAATGATCAGGACATATGGGTACAGTCTGCGGTTTTAAAAGCGATAGCACAGATTGAACCGACTCGCGCGTGCTCAATAATCAAAAGTATTCATTCAGGAACAGAAGGCTTATTGATGATTACATGCCTACAGATTCTCGAGAGAATCGGTGGCGCTGATTCAGAGAGAATCGTACGGGAATCTCTAAAAAGCAGTGACCGGGATATTTCCCGGCAAGCGGCAAAGTCTCTGGAACATCTTCTCTTAAATCCATCAAATTAGGTCGTTCATGACGCTCTCCTTTGCACATGACAATAGTATGTCCGACGATGAATTCTTTCTTTTGAGGGACTGTATCTACGCACATTGCGGCATTTATTTTGGTCAGGATTCGAAGTATATTCTTGAAAAACGGCTTTATCACCGTTTGTCTGACCTGAATTTGCCTACTTTTTATGATTACTATCATTTCTTAAAGTATAACAGAAATAAAGACCAAGAACTTACTGATATCATGGATGTTCTTACAACAAACGAAACATATTTTTTCCGTGAAATGTTCCAGCTCAAAGCTTTTTCCGATGAGATAATCCCTGAACTGATCAAAAGAAAAACTGCCTGTGGTAACCGTTCACTGCGAATTTGGAGTGCCGGCTGCTCCACCGGAGAAGAACCATACACTATTGCAATGCTGCTGAGCACAATTCCAGAGATCAGGGGATGGAATATTGAAATAATCGGTACCGATATCAGCCAGAAGGTCCTTCAGCAGGCCCGTCGAGCCGTATACGGAAAATCGTCGTTTCGGGCGACAGAAGAGAGCGACCTGCGGCGGTTTTTCCATCAACATGATGGCGGCTACAAAGTAAATGACTCCATCCGGGAGATGGTGACCATAAGCCATCTCAACCTCTTCGACACATATCGTCTGGCCATGCTCGGCAAGGTTGACCTTATTTTTTGTCGTAATGTAATTATCTACTTTGATCAGGCGGCGAAAAAGCGCGTTATTGAATCTTTTCACGCTTCACTGTATGATGCGGGCTATCTCCTTCTGGGGCACTCTGAATCTCTCATGAATATCACGACACTTTTTACACTCCGGCACTTTAAAAATGACATGATATATCAAAAACCTGATCGTTGTTTTGCGGGAGGTTCACTGTGAAGAAGATCAGGATAGTTGTTGTTGATGACTCTGCGTTTAGCCGCCGTAGCATAACACGCATGTTGGAAGACCTCGATTTTGTAGAGGTCGTCGGGTACGCGATAAACGGTGAAGAAGGCATTCAAAAGGTTATTGCCCTTAAGCCGGATCTGGTAACTCTCGATCTAGAAATGCCCAAAATGGACGGTTTTACACTCTTACGAATTTTGACAACACGTTTTTCGCTGCCGGTTATTGTGATTAGTGCTCTTAGCGGCGCTGACAAGGTCTTTAGAGCGCTTGAACTTGGTGCCCTTGACTTTGTGGCAAAGCCGTCCGGATGCGCTTCAATAGATCTACTCTCAATAAAAGAAGATCTTCAAAAAAAAGTTCAGCAGGTTCTTGCACTTAAACCCAGTAGTTCTGTCCGCTCAATCACTAAGAAAGTATCACCGGAGCGCAGCACATTTATATCAAAACTAACAGGAAAGACGGGAATTGGTGCACATCATTCCATTGATCTTGTGGCAATCGGTTCTTCAACCGGTGGGCCACCTGCTTTGCAGCAGATATTTTCCGCCTTTGAACAGAAATATCCTTTTGCGGTAGTTGTATCCCAGCATATGCCCGCCGGATTTACCAAAGCCTTTGCGGACAGGCTTAATCGTACCTCACTCTTTGATATAAAAGAGGCAGAGGATGGCGACCTTATCCTTCCCGGCAGGATTCTAATCGCCCCGGGCGGCAGGAATATGGTCTTCGAAGTGCGAGGAGGTCAGGTGACTGCCCGCATCGTAGAACCTGCCGAGTCTGACCGGTATGTTCCCTCTGTAGATGTCATGCTCCAGTCATGCGCCGGAATTTATCGTTCACGGGTTGCGGCTGTTATCCTGACCGGAATGGGCAACGATGGCAGCAAAGGGGTCAAGATGATCAAGGAGCACGGTGGGTGTGTGATTGCAGAATCAGAGGAGACCGCCATAGTGTACGGCATGCCGCGTGAAGCCGTAGGAACCGGCGTTGTTGATAGTATTGTTCCGTTGGATAGAGTTGCTTCAGAGATTATTCTCCAGGGTGGTTTTTCCTGATTCTAGGTAAAAAGGTGATCTATTTATGAACAGGTTTCTACATCTATTATTATTGGCTGCAATAGCCGCTGCTCCAGGATCTGTCTGTGCCGATTTCAAGCAGATACTGCAAATTAAAACTCAAAAAGTCGGAAACGTTTCCTTTAGCCATGATAATCACCTTAAAAGTCTGGGCAGTAATTGCTCTGCCTGCCATAATTCAATTTTTCATATCATCCGGAAAAACAACCCGACTGTTACCATGGCTGAAATGGAAAAGGGCAGATCTTGTGGAGCATGTCACAACAAGGATAATCCAAAAACACCGCAACTGAAAAACTGTTCAGTTTGTCATACTGCTGATGCTGTAGCGATCACAATTCCTGATTTCGGTACGTTGACCTTCAAACACAGTATACATCTCGGTATGTTTACGTGTACGGACTGCCACGACGCGTTGTTTAAAGCAGAGAAAAACGCACAACATGTAAGCATGTCCCAGATGAGGCAGGGGAAATCCTGCGGCAGTTGCCACGACGGATCGGGCGCCTTTTCCGTTAAAGGTGATTGCGTAAAATGCCATCAGGTGAGTGATGTCCCGCTTGCCGGTGGTTCTGTTTTCAGTCACAGCGTTCATCTTGAGATGTCATATGCCTGCTCGGAATGCCACAACAAAATATTTGTTCCCGGACCAAACCGGGTGAGTTATACCATGCTTGATATGGAGAAGGGAAAATCGTGCGGCGCCTGCCACAACGGGAAAACAGCTTTTTCATCCAAAGGTGACTGCCAAAAATGCCATAAAAATGTTATGGACATACGCTTCAAGGCATTTGACGCCAGGTTCAGCCATAACAACCATCTCAAAATGTTCAAGTGCGAGGAATGTCATAGTGCCGTTTTTATCGGTGGGACGAAAAGTATCCGGTATACGATGCCGCAAATGGAGAAAGGAAAATCGTGCGGAACATGTCATGATGACAAAACAGCCTTCGGGGTAACCGGCAATTGTGAACAATGCCACACAACGGCACCACCAGATAGAGTTTTTACAATCAAGGATGCTGGAACAGTTACATTCAGTCACTCGAAACATCGCGGCAGTTTTTCCTGTGGACAGTGCCATAACGGCATTGTTTCTGCGGGGGCTGCTTCCAGGCGTTTCACAATGAATGAGATGGACAAAGGACTGTCATGCGGGGCGTGTCACGATGGGAAAACCGCCTTCAGTGTCAAGTCCTGCAGTAAATGTCATCCGGTTAAAGAAGTTCTGTTTTCTAATGATGCCCGTTTTAGTCACGACAAGCATCTTGAAGTGTATTCCTGCTCTGATTGCCATAACAAACTATTCAATTCAGGACCGGATAACAAGCGCGTAACTATGGCCCAGATGGAAAAAGGCACTTCATGCGGGAGTTGCCACGATGGTTCAACCGTTTTCAGCGTAAAAGGCGATTGTGGGATGTGTCACAAATCTACCGTCAATGTTGTTTTTAAAGTCAGGGAGACCGGAGCTACGACTTTCAGTCATGCGGTTCATACAAGCATGTACAAATGTGTTGAGTGTCACAATGCAATTTTCAAAGCCGGCAAAGACAGTATTCGGTCAGGAATGACTGATATGGAAAAAGGGAGTTCATGCGGTACATGCCATGATGGAAAGACCGCCTTTGGTGTTAAATCAGACTGCCAAAAATGTCATACGGTCAAACAGATTCAGTTCCGTCCCGGCAGTGCTGTTTTCAGCCATACGATTCACATAGCCGCTTACAGCTGCAAGGATTGCCATCCGGGACTCTTTATTCCAGGAACCGGAAATAAACATTTCTCCATGAGTCAGATGGAACAGGGAAAATCCTGCGGAAGCTGCCATGATGACAAAACCGCTTTCAGTGTTAAGTCAAACTGTGTTAAGTGCCATCCCGGTACTCCGCTTTCTGTCCGTTATGAGCTGTCTCCAAGTACCGGAAATGTCGAATTTGGCCATAAGCCGCATATTGATAAAGGCTATGTCTGCACCGATTGCCATTATTCGGTCATACCATCGGGCACATCAGACAAACGCTGGGTGATGAAAGAGATGGACCAGGGGAAGTTCTGCGGCAGTTGTCACGGTTTCAGTATGGCGTTTAGCGTCAAAGATCCGGCAACCTGTGAACGTTGCCATCAAAAAGAGTCGGATTGGCGGCCGCAACCGATGCAGTAAAAAGCAATTTCACACGTAACCCTCTTTCTTATATGCTTATTCTGGGAAACTCATCAGAAGAGAGAATTCCTAGGCACATTTGAGGAAAATGTAAATCTCCATCCGATTAAAACGGGATGGGGAGACTCGATCAGAAATTTATTTGACATGAAAGGATATTACCGTGGATCAGAAGTACTCACCAAAAGACATTGAACAAAAATGGCAGACCATCTGGGAAAACGAGAAAACATTCAAGGTGTCTGCAGACAATAATAAGGAAAAATATTACCTTCTGGAGATGTTTCCATATCCTTCAGGACGTATTCATATGGGACACGTCCGCAATTATTCTATCGGTGATGTCATCGGCAGATTCAAAAGGATGCGCGGATTCAATGTCATGCATCCGATGGGATGGGATGCTTTTGGTATGCCGGCTGAAAATGCGGCCATCCAGAATAAGAGCCATCCCGCAACCTGGACGTACGAAAACATTGCATATATGCGGAAACAGATTAAAAAAATGGGTTTCTCCTACGACTGGGACCGGGAACTGGCTACCTGTGATGTTGAATATTACCGTTGGGAACAAAAACTTTTTTTGGAAATGTATGCCAAGGGATTGGCCTATAAAAAAACCTCATACGTAAACTGGTGTCCCAAGTGTGAGACTGTTCTTGCCAATGAGCAGGTGGAGGATGGCGGTTGCTGGCGTTGTGACAGTGACGTTAACCAGAAAGAACTTGATCAGTGGTTTTTTCGGATAACCGATTATGCCGAAGAACTCCTTGAAAACACATTCAACCTTCCCGGGTGGCCTGAACGGGTTCTTGTTATGCAGCGCAACTGGATAGGAAAAAGTTACGGTTGCGAAATCGATTTTCCGGTTGAAAACAGCCCGGAAATAATCCGGGTTTTCACTACGCGCCAGGATACCGTTTTTGGTGCGACCTTTATGTCACTGGCTCCCGAACATCCGCGTGCCCTTGGACTGGCCACTCCTGATAAAAGGGACGCCGTCGTGGCATTTATCGATAAAATCAGAAAAACCGACCGCATTAAACGTACCGCGGATGATTTAGACAAAGAGGGGGTTTTCACCGGTTCATACTGCACCAATCCTGTAACCGGTACACGGATGCCTGTTTTTCTGGCAAACTTTGTCCTGATGGATTACGGCACAGGTGCTGTCATGGCCGTACCGGCCCACGATCAACGTGATTTCGAGTTTGCAAAAAAATATGATCTTCCTCTGAATGTTGTAATTCAGAAGCCCGGTACAATTCTCGATTCGACCACTATGAGCGAGGCATATACCGAGGCCGGGATTATGACGAATTCCGGACAGTTTACCGGGATGCAAAGCACCGACGCAAAAGAGGCAATAGCTGATTTTCTGCACACAAGAGGACAAGGTACCAAGACGGTAAATTTTCGTCTCCGTGACTGGGGAATTTCTCGACAGCGATACTGGGGCAACCCGATCCCGGTCATCTATTGTGACAGTTGCGGTGTAGTTCCTGTACCGGAAAAGGATCTGCCGGTAGTTCTCCCGAAAGATGTGGCGTTCAGTGGTGAGGGTGGGAGTCCGTTGGCCCGGATGGAGCCCTTCGTACATTGCTCCTGTCCCGTTTGTGGAAAAGACGCCCGTCGTGAAACCGATACCATGGATACTTTTGTCCAATCATCCTGGTACTTTCTTCGCTACTGCTGTCCGGATTTCAAGGACGGCATCCTTGATCGCAGCACTGTCGACCACTGGATGTCGGTGGACCAGTATATCGGGGGTATTGAACATGCCGTATTACATCTTTTGTATGCTCGTTTTTTTACAAAAGTGATGCGTGACCTGGGCCATATTTCTGCTGATGAGCCATTTATAAACCTTCTGACACAGGGGATGGTCATTAAAGACGGCGCCAAAATGAGTAAGTCAAAAGGCAATGTCGTTGATCCGGACGCATTAATCTCAAAATATGGGGCGGATACCGCTCGTTTGTTTTCACTCTTCGCCGCACCGCCTGAAAAGGACCTGGATTGGAATGATCAGGGTGTAGAAGGTTCTTACAGATTTCTCTGTCGAATCTGGAAACTCGTGCATGATCGCCTTGACATGGTCAAAAATGCCGGTCCGCTTGATTCCGGCTCACTGTCCGGCGACGAGCGCGCCCTGCGAAGAGCCGTACATAAAACGATTCGTAAGGTTTCAGAAGATATTGAAGAACGGTTCCATTTTAATACCGCAATTGCTTCTGTAATGGAGCTACTTAATATTCTTCAGCCGGCAGATCTTTCAACTCCTCAATTCCCGGCGGTTATGAAAGAAGCGCTTCAGAGCGTTATTCTGCTTATGGCTCCTTTTGTCCCCCATATCACTGAGGAGCTTTGGCAACGTCTGGGCAATACCGAACCATTGACTCAAGTCTTCTGGCCGGACTACGACCGGAGTGCAGTTGTTGATGAGGAACTTCTTGTAGTTGTTCAGGTTAACGGAAAATTGCGCTCAAAGATCACTGTTCCGGCGGGTACCGGTGAGGATGAACTTAAAGCACTATCACTGGGTGATGAAAAAATCATGCAATTTATTGAAGGATTGACCGTCCGAAAGGTTATTTGTGTGCAGGGCAAGCTTGTCAACATTGTGGCAGGGTAGGGGATGTCAATGTCTATATTACGCAGTGGTTTGATGCTTGTACTCCTTCTGACTGCTGTTATGGGGTGTGGATATCACCTGACGAATACCCACTCACAACGGCTTGGAGGCTCTCAGAAGATATGGGTGCCTTTCTTCGCTAATGAAAGCATCAGCCCAACGGCACAAACAGTTCTACGCAGAACGTTTTATGAAGAATTACATGCCTTGCGCGGACTGATGCCCGCCGGCAGCGAAGGGAGTGCCGATCTTGTCATGAAGGCACGGATTATTTCCTACTCCAATAAGGCCGTGTCGTATAGTTCCGTGGATAAAGCCCGGGAATTCAGCCTGTCACTTAATGTTGAACTTGAAATACTCAGAAAAGGTGATGTATCACCTCTCTGGAAAGGCCAGCTTCAAGGATCGAAGCAGTATCCTGCCAACACAAATCTCGCTCTGCAGCGCAACGCAGAAGAAAAGGCTCTTGATGGCGCTTCCCGTATAATTGCTCATAAATTCATTTCTGCTTTAGAAGAGTCCTATTGATAATGACACCACAGGAGTTTGAAACATCACTTAAGAAAGGCCTCGTGCCAACCGTCTGCTTCATTTACGGAGAAGAGCAATTTCTGGTCGAACGGGCGGTCCATGAGCTGCTTTCACGGGCAATAGACCCATCTCTTAAGGATTTCAATTTCAATGTGTTCTACGGCAATGAGTCCAAAGGGGTTGACATCATCGATGCCGCCCAGACTCTGCCTATGTTTTCTGAGCGGCGCGCCGTTCTTGTTAAACGGGCCGATCAGCTGAAAGCGGATGCTCTCGAAGTTATGCTGCCGTATATCAAGAATCCGGCACTCGGCACTTGCCTGCTGATGACCGGCACCAAGATTGATCAACGCAAGAAGTTTTTTCTTGAATTCAAAAAACATGGAGAGCTGGTCGAATATAAATGCTTTTACGAAAACAAATTGCCCGGTTTTATTCAAACGGAAGCCGTGGCTCAAGGGAAGCCGATAGAAACCGCTGCGGCTGAACTTCTGGCCGCATTGATCGGCAATAACCTCCAGGAACTGAGTTCCCAGATTGAAAAACTGGTGGTTTACGCCGGAACCAGGCAGCGGATTTCTGTGGATGATGTCCGCATCATGGCGAGCAGCAGCAAGGCCTTCACGGCATTTGAACTGGCAAAGTTCCTGGGCTTGCGTGATCTGCAGAATTCGATCAGAAGCCTCGACGCATTGTTTTTGAATGGCGGAGATGTACCGATGATGGTTGGCGCACTCACCAGTCATTTCAGAAAGCTCTGGCGTGTCAGAGAACGGCTCGACAAAAAAGTATCTCCGACTGATATCGGTAAAGAGCTGTCCATAAATTCGTTTTTTCTGGGTGATATTGTCACTCAGGCCAGGAATTTTCCGCGCAGGGATTTGAAACGGATTTTTGAAGAGTTCTATCGTTGTGATGTTGCTTCAAAAACCGGGGGAGGACAGTCATATACGCTCCTGCACGGATTAACCATGGGGATCTGTACCGGCGGCTGGTAATTTCTGTCTACTTGTCTTTATCCCTGGTATTCCAAACAATGAGGGCGTTCTTGTGGAATCAGACCGCGTTTCCGGCGACGATTCGATACAATTACTGATGTTGAGAGAGCTGGCGACAAGCGTGAGGGGGTAAGTGCCTGGGCCGGAGGAACGCGCAGCCCCGCTAAAATGGCGGTATCAGGTGAAAGAGTGGGGAACGGCGGTAATAGGAACTACAACGAGAAAAAGGGGGCTGCTTTACCGCATGCCCCCTTTTAAATATATCGATTAACTTCTTACTAGCCGAGAGTATTGACCAGTTTTGTCAGGCGAGAAACATTGCGGGAAGCTGTCGAGCTATGGATCACACCTTTGGTGGCAGTGGCATCAATGACCGGAATAGCTATTTTAAGAGCTGCAACAGCGGCATCTTTGTCTTTGGCTTCTACTGCTTCACGAACCCGCTTGATATATGTTTTCAGCGTCGATGATACGTGACGATTACGTGCGGTTTTCTTTATGCTCTGTTTGATCCTCTTGATTGCCGACTTATGATGAGCCAAACTACACCTCCAAAATTTTCTTTGAGTAATAACGGAATTGAAGCTTGTTGTTTAGCACTATATCTCAACCGGTGTCAAGCAAATTGTACTTCCGTACATTGAACTGCTACTGCTTGCGCGTGATCTATTACTAGTCATCTTTTCTGATTCTAACCACTTGACTTACTCCGGACATGATCTCAATTTCCTGATCGTTCAGAGTGTCGGTATTGCCGATCACACCAATAATCGTCCGATTGGCTCCGGTTGATTGATGGATGTCGAAATCACGGGTTATCAGATACTCCTTTATAGAATCAAGTGCAGACTCTTCAGCATGTTTCTTCATTATAATCAGCATATTGTATATACTCCCTTACACTTCTTCTTTATGTGACATGATGCGTTCAAGGCGCCTCGACTCATCGACAACGCGCTCAAACATCCTGACAATTGCTTCATCATCAAGCGGCCCCGGGTTATCTTCTTTCATGCGGTTAAAAATTCGCTTCTCCCGGGCAGGGTCAAATACCGGCAAATTTAGTCCCTTCTTGGCATGTCCGATTTCAAGAGCCAACCTGGCGCGTTCGCTGAAGATACGTAACAACACATCATCCAGAAGGTCTATTCTATTACGTATTTCGTTGATATCCACCGTCACAGCTCCATTAAAAAAGTTTTTTTACAAAACTGTCCTTTTTCCCGTTAATTTCATCAAGAAAAGGGTAGTCCAGATTATAATGCAATCCACGGGACTCCTTGCGCTTTTGAGCACAACGAATGATCAGTTCTGCCACGGTTGCTATGTTGCGCAGCTCTATCAGGTCAGAAGTCACGTTAAAATTCCAATAATATTCGTCTATTTCACCCTGGATCAAATTTATACGGTTCATGGCACGCGCTAAACGTTTATCCGATCGAACTATACCGACATAATTCCACATAGTGCGACGGATTTCATCCCAGTTCTGCGAGACAACTACCATCTCATCGCTGTTAGTTGCGGTACCGGAATCCCAGACAGGTATATCGCGATGGTCACTCGGAAGTGATGAAATGACTTCACTGGAATGACGATACGCTCGTCCAGCATACACTGCTGCTTCCAGTAGCGAGTTACTGGCCAGTCTGTTAGCACCGTGCAGACCCGTGAATGCGGTTTCGCCGATCGCGTAAAGACCGGGAATGTCTGTTTCTGCATCAAAGTTGACAGCTACCCCACCACACAGGTAATGGGCGGCAGGTACAACCGGAAGCCATTCTTTGGTCATATCAAGACCGAAATCCATACAGGTCTGATAAATATTTGGGAAACGATTCCGGACGACATCGGCGGGTTCATGTGTAATATCAAGGAAAACGCAGTCATCTCCGCTCGTTTTCATTTCGTGGTCTATGGCGCGTGCCACGATGTCCCGTGGGGCCAGATCCTTCAGTTTGTGATATTTATCCATAAACGCTGTTCCGTCACGTCGACGCAGTATTGCCCCTTCACCGCGCACCGCTTCGGAAATAAGAAACGATTTGGCCAATGGATGAAATAGAGTGGTTGGGTGAAACTGCATGAATTCCATGTTAGCAATTGTAGCCCCGGCACGATACGCCATAGCAACACCATCTCCGGACGCAACATCAGGATTACAGGTATACAGATACACTTTGCCGGCACCGCCACTGGCAAGAAGAGTAATCTTTGAACTGAAAGTCACAACGGTATCGCTGAGAATGTCCAGCACGTATGCGCCCAGACAGTGGTTCTTCTCAAGGAGTCGACGTTCGATCTTGGCTGAAGTTATCAGGTCGATTGCGATGTGGTTTTCGTAAACCGTAATTGAAGGGTGTTGATTGACTGCTTCAACTAAAGCACGCTCAATTTCGCGACCAGTGATATCTTCAGCATGTAGTATGCGGCGGGCGCTATGGCCTCCCTCTCGGGTCAGATCATAGGATTCGCCGCTGGTTGTAAACTTTACCCCCCATTCAATCAGATTGCGAATGGTCTGCGGACCTTCCTCTACCACCATCCTGACAACATCTTCATGGCAGATTCCGGCTCCCGCAACAAGTGTGTCATCAATATGGGCTTCAAACGAGTCATCTACAGAATAAACAGAAGCAATACCCCCTTGTGCATACTTTGTAGCTGATTCAGAAATATCACGTTTGGTGACAATGGCTACGCTGCCATGGTTAGCCGCCTTAAGGGCAAAAGAGAGGCCGGCAATTCCGCTGCCGATGACAAGAAAATCACTTTCTATGCGCATGTTGATTCCTTCTTAAAAATGGTGGCATTTGACTGCCGAATTATTGACCCCGTCTGAACATTTTGTCAAGAAGAGAGCGGTTTCAATCCATATTTGTTGTTTTTATATCCGGTAAGAATTGATTGATTGATGACAGATTTTTCAAACAAATTGCAATATAAGGTCAGGTTTAGTATGGTCACACGCGGTTATTACCACTCACCGCTCTGAGTTTAAACTTGTAATTGATTGTTAATTAAACCTACAGCAGCTATATAGTAGCAAACTACGGTGAAGTACCACTGAAGCTCGAATAACACATTTTCACCATGGAATTATAACCATGTGTTTTCCGAAATAACGTAAACAGAAGCTATCTCCAGCACATAGAAAAGGAACAAAATGAAACTGGCCATCGCAATGCTCGGATTTGTGTTAACAGTTATTTTCCTGAGCCATCCAGTATTGGCAATGGCAGAAAATCTGTCTACAAGTGAGAATTACTCATCTCAAGAAGGAGGCAAAATATCACCCATATCTTCTGAAGTAATTCAAAAGAATATGAAGCATACCGGTCATATTGCGGAAATATCTCTATTTGTATTGAGTAAAGATGGGCGTTTTGCCGTTACTGCCGATGAAGACAAACATAATTATATCTGGGACATGAAAAACGGCATGTTACTTCGGGAAATTGGATTGCCAGAAGCATTGCGCCTCAAGGTTGTCACGGCCGCGTTTTCACCAGATAGCATGCAACTGCTCTGGGCTCGTGCCGGTAAAATCATGCCGGTACTGTGGGATGTAGAGAGCGGCAGGCGTGTCGGAGTTCTTTCATCTAAAGAGAAGGGGCATGGTGCAGATATTGTTTCAATGACTTTTTCTGCTGACGGTCACTATATTGCTACCGGAGATACTCAAGGTACAGTAGTTATCTGGAATAGAAATGCCCGTTCGGTTGTGCGCCGAATCAGGGCACACTCCGGAGAAGTGCGATTTCTCGCGTTTATTCCCGGGAACAATGAACTGGCAACTGCCGGCGGTGATGGCGCACTGCGGATATGGGGAATCTCCGGAGATGAATTGCTTGCAACATTATTAGAGCCGTCACAATTCAATGTAACTGCCTTGACCTGTTCGAAAGATGGCCAGGTTCTTTACACAGCACAGGAAGATATGACCGTTAAAAGCTGGACAGTATCTTCGAGAAGTTTGCTGGAGACATTGAATTTTAACAATTGGCAGATTAATAGTCTTGCACTTTCACCGGGTAATGATTTCATGGCGCTTGCCGAAGAAAATGAATCGATCCTGCTCTGGAACATACGTGAGGGCAAGGTGGCCTGGAAAAATGATCTCGATTACTCAGTCACTCAAATATTTTTTTCGCATGACGGAAATCAACTGTTTACTTCTGGTGGAGATAACTGGATTCGCGAATGGGATGTAGCTTCAGGTCATCTGATAAAAAAACTTGGAGGAATACACGAATAAGCAGGATTACATAGAAATCAAAACTTTACGCCCAACAATCTTGATTTTTCCATCTACAAACAGCTTAATTGCCTCAGCAAATGTCTTATGTTCCGCCTTTTGAATCTTTGCGGAGAGCGATTCTTCCGTGTCACTCTGTTCTACTGGAACGACCGATTGAAGAATAATCGGGCCGGTGTCCGTACCGCAGTCAACAAAGTGCACGGTGCAACCAGAGAAGCGTACTCCATAGTCAAGAGCCTGCTGCTGGGCATGAAGGCCGGGAAAAGAGGGGAGGAGGGCAGGGTGTATGTTCAAAATTGCATGTGGAAAGGCGTTGACCATAACGTCCGATAAAATTCTCATAAATCCGGCAAGAACCACCAGGTCTACTTTATAGCACCGCAGAATTTCGACCGTTGCTGCATCGTACAATCGTCGTTCGGAGTATTTTCCGCTTTCATGTACAATAACCGGAATATTGTGACGTGATGCACGGGTAAGCGCATACGCATCTGCTCTGTTGCTGATGACACAGGCAATCTCGGCATTGATTTCCCCCGATTCAATCCGGTCGATAATAGCCTGTAGATTCGTTCCACTTCCCGAAACCAGGACACCCAACCGGCAGAGGTCTTTAGCTGGCATACCGTTACCCTTCCACCAGGTCAACCCGTTCATCACCTTCGCCACAAACGGTAATTTCACCAATTATCCAGGCCTTTTCCCCTAAACCATGCAAACGATCGATGATATCTTCAGCTTGATTATCAGCCACCACCAGGACCATTCCGATTCCCATGTTGAAGGTGCGGAACATTTCGTCGCGTTCAACATTACCTGCCTTCTGTAAAACTGTGAAAAGATTCGGCCGTGCCCAATTATTAGTATGAATGTGAGCCTGACATCCTTTAGGGAGAACCCTGGGAACATTTTCAAGAAGTCCGCCGCCGGTAATATGGGCAATACCGTTAATAGAAAAATCTTTCAGCAAATTTAAAACTGAGCGCACATAAATTTTGGTTGGAGTCAGCAACACTTCAGCAACTGAACCACCTCCACCCGGAAAATCATCATGGATAGTGAGCCCCAGGCGATCAAAAATTAAAGTTCGAGCCAGAGAATAACCGTTACTGTGCAAACCGCTGGACGCAATTCCAATCAAGCGGTTACCTGCAGAAATGCATGATCCGTCGATAATGTTTTCCCTGTCGACAACACCGACGGTAAAACCGGCAACATCATATTCTCCATCAGCATAAAACCCTGGCATTTCAGCTGTTTCTCCACCTATTAGTGCACAGCATGCCTGCTTGCAACCCTCGGCAATTCCCTTCACAATTTCAGCGCCTTTTTCCGGCATCAGTTTTCCGGTAGCAAGGTAATCCAGAAAAAAGAGCGGTTCAGCGCCTTGAACGATTATGTCATTTACGCACATTGCCACCAGATCAATACCGATGGTATCATGACGGTCTGTCAGAAAAGCAATCTTTAGTTTTGTGCCGACACCGTCAGTTCCGGAAACCAAAACAGGATTTTTATATTTGGCGGTGTTAAGAGCAAACAAACCGCCAAATCCTCCTATGTCTGCAAGAACTTCCGGCCGTGACGTGGCTTTTACCAACGGCTTGATCAGGTTGATAAAATTGTTTCCGGCAGTAATATCAACTCCGGAATCTTTATAGGTTACAGGTTTTTCACTCATATTATCTCCCTTATTACACAAAGAATCTTTGTAGAACATGGCCTTCAAAAAGTCAATTTCAAACTGGCATCAAAAGTGTGTTCTCAGAATATCTCTTGACAAATACGCGGCGTTTGGGATTATTGACCCAATGATATCAAGATTCTCACAATATGTTATATCTACACTATTATGCCTCGGCGTGGTATTTTTCTCTGGGCTGATAACTCCGGGTTCTGTTAAAGCCGACATCTACCGGTATGTTGATGAGGATGATATAGTTCATTTTACTGATGCTCCCACCGATAAGCGTTTTAAAGTTTTCATGCGCGACCTTAAAAAAGATAAAGAACTTCGGACAAAGCTTAAATATGCTTCATCGGTCAATCCGGCTGAATTTGAACAGTTTATCAAAACCAGTTCTGATAAATACGGTGTAAACCCAAGTCTGGTAAAGGCTGTAATACATGCCGAATCCGGCTATAATCCGAATGCTGTTTCCAGTAAAGGCGCCAGTGGTTTAATGCAGTTGATGCCCAGCACAGCGAAGTCGCTGAAAGTTGTTGATCGATTCAATCCGAAAGATAATGTAGAAGGTGGTGTTAAATACCTTCGCTTTCTGCTTGATACGTTTCGTGGCGATGTGCCACTGGCAGTAGCGGCCTACAATGCCGGTCTCAATAAAGTTGCCAGATATGGAGGAATACCTCCTTATAATGAAACACGAACCTATGTGAACAAGGTTCTTTCCTACATGAAGTACTATCAGGAAAACGGTATTTAACAATGACTGCAAGTCGGAATACTAAAATTTTGAACCCGCCGAATATTCTTACAATGATGCGAATTGCGTCTATTCCGCTTCTTGTTGCGCTTCTTATGTCGCCGTCTCGGTCTGCGGGCTTTTGGGCCGCAGCACTCTTTGCTGTGGCATCAATTACGGACTGGCTGGATGGGTATCTCGCACGCAGGATGGGTATAGTAACGATTTTTGGTAAATTTCTGGATCCGATTGCCGATAAGTTGATAGTTATTGCAGCTCTGATTATGATCCTGCCGTTTAATCGTGTCCCGGCATGGATGGTGCTCGTAATTATCGGACGAGAGATTATTATAACCGGTCTGCGCGGCATCGCATCAAGTGAGGGGATTGTTATTCAGGCAAGTGATCTGGGTAAGTATAAGACCATTTTCCAGATTGTTGCAATTCTTGGGCTTGTACTGCATTATGACTACAATTGGTTTTTTGGTATTTCACACACTCTGCTGACAGTAAACATGCACAACGTAGGAATGTTCTATCTCTGGATTGCCACAATTCTTACGGTATGGTCAGGCGTTGATTATCTTATCCGGTTTATCAAGGTCATTGCACGTTGACTCTGCCCCGATCAGTTTGATTGCCCCAACAGAATAGAGAACCTTTCCCCGTTTCTCTGGAACAGAACCCGATCTTTCTGGACTTCTTCTACAATTGTACCCTCAATTAATGATCCGCCTGAAACCGGTGTCCCATTAACTATTGCCATATTGTCCACTCCACCACTGGCCTGAAAGGCTATGCCATTGACCCTGAGAACCGGCATTGATTTATCGACAGCCTGCCATCGAATGTGCTTATACACAATCTCGATTTCGAGATTATCTATATCAATGGCTGCCCAGAGCGCACCGTGGAGCACAATCCAGCGAGATTCCTAGGCCTTCGGCGTAGAAGTCGATGACGTCTCCGGTTCGTCAATCCACACGTTCCACAAAGATCCTCAGCGGGTGGAAAGAATTCTGACCAATCCCCGAGCGCTCTCCGCATCAGGCCGAGTTCAGTTTGGGCCCATTACGCTGCAGCCGGATCAATAGCATCCCGGCGGCCAACGGTACCGCCCAAGGCTATATCGTCGCCTGGGAAGATGTGACTTACCGACAGCGACTGGAACTCGATTACGTCGGCCAGATCGCGGCGATTCAGCGATCGCAGGCCGTGATCGAATTCGACATGGATGGCACGATCATGAATGCGAATGAGATCTTTCTGAAGACCGTGGGCTACACGCTCGAGGAGATTAAAGGGCAGCACCACAGCATGTTTGTGATGAAGCGATCCGACCAGCGCCGAGTATCGCGAGATGTGGCAACGGCTGAATCGCGGCGAGTTTGTGACTGGCGAGTTTCGCCGACTCGCCAAGGGAGGGCGCGAGATCTACATCCAGGGCGTTTACAGCCCGATCGTCGACAAGGCGGGCAAGCCGTTCAAAGTCGTCAAATACGCCACCGATGTGACGGAGGCAAAGCTCCGCAACGCCGATCACGAAGGACAAGTCGCGGCGATTGGTCGAGTGCAGGCCGTGATCGAGTTTGGACTCGATGGCGTCATCACAAGTGCCAACGACAACTTTCTGCAGGCCATGGGCTATCGACTCGACGAGATTCAGGGTCGTCATCACAGCATGTTTGTCGATCCGGCCTATGCGGGCAGCGCCGAGTATCGCCAGTTCTGGCTCGATCTGGCCGCGGGACGACAGCAATCGGGCCGGTTCCGCCGCGTCGGCAAAGGTGGCCAGGAAGTTTGGATTCAAGGTTCGTACTTTCCGATTCTCGATTACGCCGGGCGACCGTTCAAAGTCGTGAAGTATGCCACCAACATCACGCAGACTCAAGCAAGTCGAAGCGGCGCTGGAAAACACGGTGCACACCCTGGCCAGTGCGGCCCAGGAACTTACGTCCGTCAGTCAGCAAATGGCGTCCAACTCCGAAGAAACGGCTTCGCAGGCCAGCGTCGTCTCCGCCGCGGCCGAACAGGTGAGCCGCAACGTCGGCACCGTCGCCAGCGCGGCGGAAGAGATGGGAGCGAGCATCAAGGAGATCGCCAAGAACGCCAACGAAGCCGCCCGCGTCGCCACCGCCGCCGTCAAAGTGGCGGACAAGACCAACGCCACCGTTTCGAAGCTGGGCGAAAGCAGCGCCGAGATCGGCAATGTGATCAAGGTGATCACCTCGATCGCCCAGCAGACCAATCTTGCTCGCGCTCAACGCCACCATCGAAGCCGCCCGGGCCGGCGAAGCGGGCAAGGGCTTCGCCGTCGTCGCCAACGAGGTGAAGGAACTCGCCAAGCAGACCGCCAAGGCCACGGAGGATATCGGCCGCAAGATCGAAGCGATCCAGTCCGACACCAAGGGCGCCGTCGAAGCCATCGGCCAGATCGGCACGATCATCAGCCAGATCAACGACATTCAAAGCACGATCGCCAGCGCCGTCGAAGAGCAGAACGCGACGACGGCCGAAATCGCTCGCAATGTCAACGAAGCCGCCATCGGCAGTCGCGAGATCGCTCAAAATGTCATGGGCGTCGCCCAGGCCGCGCGCAGCACGACCGAAGGCGCCGCCAATACCAAGGCCTCCGCCGAAGAACTGGCCCGGATGGCGGTCGAATTGCAGCGTCTGGTGACCAAGCTCGCGAGGGCTAAACTCGCGTACGATGATGCGGACGATTGCGGCAAGCCAGCGGGAAGTTCAACCATGCAGGCTCTGGTGATCGACGACTCGCGTGCCGTTCGCATGCTCGTCGGCAACATCCTCCGCGAGCAGGGTTTCGAGGTCGTTAGCCGGCCACGGCCAGGAGGGCTTGGAACGACTGCAGGAGAATCCCGAAATCAAGCTCGTGCTGGTCGATTGGAACATGCCGGTGATGGATGGCCTGGAGTTCATTCAAGCCGTGCGAAAGTGCGGACGTGGAACGACGTGCGGCTCGTGATGGTCACCACCGAGACGGAAAGCGAACAAGTGCAGCGGGCAATCACTGCCGGCGCAAATGAATACGTCATGAAGCCATTTACCGCGGAAGTGCTCGTCGCCAAGCTTTCGCTGCTCGGAGCCTTTGAGGAATAGGCGTATGGAGAAGATTCGCGTGCTCGTGGTCGACGATTCGCTCGTCGTGCGGCGAGTTGTCACGGAAGAACTCGAAGCGCAGGCCGATATCGAAGTCGTCGGCATCGGCCTCCACGGGCAGATCGCGCTGGAAAAGATGGCCCAGCTCAATCCCGACCTGGTCATTCTCGATATCGAAATGCCCGAGATGGATGGGCTGACTGCGCTGACCCACTTCGCAGAAGCCATCCCGAAGACGCCGGTGATCATGTTCAGCTCGCTCACGGAGCTCGGCGCGGCGGCCACGCTAGAAGCACTCTCGCGGGCGCCTCCGACTTCTTCGCCAAGCCCGGCGGACCAGGCGGCCTCGAAGCCTCGCGGCAAATCATTCGCGCCGAACTCATTCCCGCGATTCGCGCCGGCGCTGCGCTGCCAGCTGCGAAGGCGCCGCCAATCCGCCGTTCCGCGGAAAAACAGCGACGCCCCGCGGCCTTCCCGCACCGTTGCCATCCACCGCGCGGATCGACGTCTTCGCGATCGGCACCTCCACCGGCGGCCCTAACGCATTGGCCGAAATTCTTCACTGCTGCTGCCGCCGGATCTACCGGTGCCGATTCTCGTCGTGCAGCACATGCCGCCGATGTTCACGCAGATGCTGGCCGAACGACTGACCAAGAACTCGCACATCCCGACCGTCGAAGCGAAATTCGGGAATTGAACTTTAGCCGGGCAAGGCCTGGGTCGCCGCCCGGCGATTATCACCTCGTTGTCGTTCGCGAGGGCACGCGGGTTCGCACCAAGATCCACCAGGACCCGCACGAAAATGCCTGCCGCCCTGCCGTCGATCCGCTCTTTCGGTCGGTCGCCAGCATCTATGGCCGAACTGCCTGGCCGTCGTGCTGACCGGAATGGGCCAGGACGGTCTTCGCGGCTGCGAGGCGATTCGCGCAGCCGGCGGCCAGATTCTCGCGCAGGATGAAGCCACCAGCGTCGTCTGGGGAATGCCCGGCTTCGTCGCCCGCGCGGGACTCGCCGACCGAGTGTTGCCACTGCCGATGATGCCGGAGAGATCGTTCGCCGAATCCGAGGCGGCCGTGGTTGAGACGACCATCTCCGCCGCCGACTTCGACTTCGTCGCCGATCTGGTGCGGCAACGCATGTGCGCTCGTGCTCGAGCCGGGCAAGGAGTATCTGATCAAGTCCCGCCTCTTGCCGTTGGCGGAGCGACATGGCATCGCGAGCATTGCGCAGTTGATCGACCGACTCCGCGGGTCCGACAATGGCCTGACGACCGAAGTCGTCGAGGCGATGGTCACCACCGAGACCTCGTTCTTTCGCGACATTCACCCCTTTGAGACGCTCAAGAAAACCGTGCTGCCCGAGTTGATCGAGCCCCGCCGTCGGTGCAGCGACAACTCAACATCTGGTGCGCCGCCAGTTCCAGCGGCCAGGAGCCTTATTCGATCGCAGTGCTGATTCTCAAAGAGTATTTTCCGGAACTGGACGGCTGGCGGCTCAATCTCACGGCGACCGACATCTCGCAAGAAATGCTCACCCGCTCCCGCGCCGGGCGATATTCGCAGGTCGAAGTCAATCGCGGGCTGCCGACGCCGCTGCTGCTCAAATGGTTTCGGCAGGAAGGGGCCTCTGGCAACTCGACGAGCGCATTCGCAGTATGGTCACCTTCTCGCCACTCAACCTCGCCCAACCCTGGCCGGCCATGCCCCACTGGGATCTTGGTCTTCTTGCGCAACGTCATGATCTATTTCGACAACGACGTGAAGAAGGCGATCCTCGGCCGCGTCAGCCGCGTGCTCAACAAAGACGGCTACCTGTTGCTTGGCGGCGCCGAAACCACGCTGGGTCTCGATGATTCGTTCTATCGGATTGAGTCGCTAAAGGCGGGCTTCTATCAGTTGAAGCCGTAAAGTCGGGGCATGCTTCATGACACCAAAGCCACTTCTTGCTCCGCAGGCATGAATCGGGGTGTTATTAAACCAAAACAGCGAGCGACCGACGTCTTCCTATAAAGTTCGTCCGCTTGAATGGAGACACCCGACACATTGAACGCCTATTTCTCCCGTTCGCTTTGTGCTTCCTCCGCCGCTTCGATCGATTTGAGAATGTTTTCCCGCCATGTGCCCTGCAGTTTGTCGAGGTTGGCTCGGTTGGTGCCGGGCCTCGTCATACTGACCGCGTCTGGTTTGGATACGCACGATGCCCTGCAACGCACCGTACTCATCTGCCCCACCAATGCGGACCCACGGCCGGCGACGATCGCGCTGGAAATACTTCAAATGCTTTGTCGTCGTCTCCGAGATTGCGTTCTCGATTTGGGCGAGCATCATTAGCAACAGGGAATCGCGGCTGCGAGGTTCGCTGACCCACGGTAGTGCTTTCGTGAGATCGGCTTCGGCTTTCGATCCATCTTTGATGATTGAGTGGGCTCGCCCGCGAAAGTCGTAACCGTCGCCGCGTTTCCAAAAGGGCCATAGAGATAAATCTTCATTGGCGAATTGCGCGATCACTTCCGCCGCCTTGCCCCGCGCAAGACTGTGCATCTGCGCAGTTTTCACGGCCTCGACCGAGATGAGCTCAATGATGGTCTCGGCGTTAGCGATACGTCGC